>CAVWJN010000003.1:0-6965 GCA_963755255.1 uncultured Actinomycetes bacterium
ATCGGTATCGAGGGTGACCCAGGCGAGCGCCGAGTTCTGGCTCGCACACCACGCCCGCACCGCCGTCGTTTTTCCGTACCCGGCCGGTGCCGCGACGAGCATCAGCACCGGATCGGCACCCGCAGTCGGTCCCGTCCAGAGACGCGGACGGTCGACCATGCCTTCACGCGCACCCGGAGCCGTCAGCTTGGCCTCGACCAGCGGGGGACCTACAGCCGCGCCCATCCTCTCCGCTGTCCCCGCTTCCCGCTGCGCCGATCCGGGTGCCATTCTGCGACATATGGTCGCATGACTCCACCGGCAGGGCCATTTCGGGACGGGTACACGCCGCGGCGGTTCGAGGGCGCCTCGGTTCACCTGGGTGAACGGCGCTCGAACGGTGCATACAGGGCGGCGGTGCGTGCGAGGCTTGACGACAGAGGCTCAGAGAGGAGGAGTTATGGATGGTGACAATCTCGTCCTTGTGGTCGGTGCGTACGCCGATGCTGGCGCGGCAGCCGATGACTTCAAGGCGATGAAAGCCGGGGAGGACGCCGGCGACTACCAGGTCGTCGGGGCCGTCGTGCTGAACCGCGACGCCAACGGCAAGGTCGACGTGCAGGAGCACGGCGACTCACACGTCGCGGGCGGTGCTGTTCTCGGTGGCGGTGCCGGCTTGGTGCTCGGGCTGTTCGCGCCACCGTTGCTGGCCGCAACGGTGGTCGGAGCGGGGATCGGCGCCGTCGTCGGCAAGCTCAAGAAGAAGCACGAGGAGAAGCAGCTCGGCGTCGATGTCGACGAGTACCTGCCCCCGGACTCATCCGCGGTCGTCGCGATCGTCGACGACCAGTATGCGGACAAGGTCGAGGCCGCGCTCGTCAACTCGGACAAGCGGATCAACAAGGCGATCGACAAGGGCGACTACGACGAGCTCCAGAAGGCGATCTCGCAGTCCCAGGACGAGGTGTCGGGCGCAATCAGCTCGTAGATCGCGGGAGGAGGGCCGCCGGGTCTTGTCGAGCGATGCGGCCCGGTCATGCGAGCCGGCGGCGGCGACACCGGCGAGGAAGGAGGCGAGCGGCGCGGTCGTGCGGTCGCCGGAGGCAGAGCGTCTCGAAGGTCGCCTTTTCGCGCAAACCGGTACAAAGAAGCGGTACAAAGACGCCAACGTGTCGCCCGAACAGACGATGGTCGGGACGTGAGAATGGCTCAACGGAGCGGCGCAGGAGTCGAACCTACCCAGCCTGGGGTTACCAGACCTCACCGGTTTTGAAGACCGGCTGGGCCACCGGGCCCGGCCGCTCCACGTCAACCGTAGCCGCAGGCAAACCCCGAAGAAGGGGGTCCATGGGGGAAACATGGTTTCCCCGATCCTGATGCGGCTGGGCCACCGGGCCCGGCCGCTCCGCTGGGAGCGTAGCCCGATCAGTCCGACTTTTCGCCCATGGCCGGCAGGTGCTTCATCAGCATCCCGCCGGTCAGGAGGGCGAAGCCCCAGCCCCACATCTCCTGCGTGGCCGTGTCGGAGTAGCCACCGATGATGAAGAGGATGATCGCCCCCACCCACATGAGTGGCCGCAGCCACGCCATCGTGCTCGCATCCACCGCTGCCTCCTTGCCGTTTCCGGCTTCTTACCGGCCGTAGCGGACGTCAGTCGGGGAGCATCGGCATCACCAACCCTGTGTCACGACCGAGCAGGACGGCTCGAGTCAGTGCAGCGACTCCGTACCGGTCGCGGATCTCGTCGAGTGCGGCGTCCAGAGCCGCACCGCGGCTGCATGCGAAGGGCAGCGTGAGTTGCCGCGGGAGATCGTTCTCGAGGTTGCAGACCGCGACGCCGACGAGGGTGATGCCTCGCCGCTCGATCATGGGCATCGCGGTCAGCGAGCAGCCCTCTCGCCATGTCGAGGATCGTCCGCGTCTCGCAAGTGGCGTGCTTCAGCGTGCCGGAGCGGGTCGCGCGCGAGAAGTCGTCGAACCGCAGCCGGAGGACGACTGTCCTGCCCACGCGCCCGGCGGCCCGCATCCGGCGGGTGACCCGTTCCACCAGGCCGAGCAGGGCGGCGTCGATCTCGTCGGCGGACTTGCGTGAGCGGCCGAGGGCGCGCTGCGCTCCGATCGACCGGCGGCGGCGACGTGTCTGGACGGGACGCGGGTCCCGGTTCGACGCAAGGGCGTGGATGTGCCGGCCCGACGCCTGTCCGAGCATCGACACGAGGACGCCTTCCGTCACCGCGGCTACCTGGCCGACGGTCGTGATCCCCACCTGATGCAACCGGTCGGCGGTGACGGCGCCGACACCCCAGAGCCGCTCGACCGGGAGGGCGTGGAGAAACGCGAGCTCGCGATCGGGTTGCACGACGAGCAGGCCGTCGGGCTTGGCGACGCCGCTCGCCACTTTCGCGAGGAACTTCGTCCTCGCCACGCCGACCGTGATCGGCAAGCCGACGCGCTCGCGGACGTCGCGCCGCAGGCGCGTGGCGATCTCGGTGGGACTACCGCTGAGCCTTCTCATCCCGCGGACGTCGAGGAACGCCTCGTCGATCGACATCCCCTCGACGAGCGGTGTCGTGTCCTCGAAGACCCCGTACATCGCCTTGCTCGCCTCGACGTAGGCGGACATCCGGGGCGAGACGACGACCGCGTCCGGGCACAGGCGGCGAGCCGTCGCTCCGCCCATGGCCGTCCGCACGCCGTACGCCTTGGCTTCGTAGCTCGCCGCCAGCACGACTCCGGCGCCGACGATCACCGGCCGGCCGCGCAGGCGAGGGTCGTCCCGCTGCTCGACCGACGCGTAGAACGAGTCGACGTCGGCGTGAAGAATCGTCGCCTCTGTTGACACGAACATATGTTCGTAGTTTCATAGCACAATGCAGCTCGCGCTCGACGGGCTCGACCGCCTCGTGGACGTGCTCCACGAGCAGGGTGCTCTGTCGACTGTGGACGCAGCCAGGCTGCTGTTCGCCACCGGCCCTGTCTCGGACGGTCTCGCCTGCTCGCTGCTGACAGACGTCACCGCGGGCGACAGCCGCATCGTCTGCACGGGCACCACTGTCGCCCTGGCCGGCGCGCACGACGATCCGTTGCTCGAGGAGGCGGAGCTCGTCGTCTTCGACCTGGAGACGACCGGCCTCTCGGGCACACGGGATCGGATCTGCGAGATCGGAGCGGCGCGGGTGCAAGCGCTCGAAGTGGTCGATTCGTTCCAGTCGCTCGTCAACCCCGGCGTCGCGCTGCCTCAGCCGATAACGCGTCTGACCGGACTTCGCGACGAGGAGCTGCGCCGTGCGCCCGCCGTCTCGACGGTCATCAGACGCTTCATCGCCTTCGCAGGCGACGCACCGCTCGCCGCCCACAACGCCCGCTTCGACCAGAGGTTCCTGGAGCGGCAGCTGCAGTGGTCACAGGGCCGGCGGCTCGCGGAGCCGCCCCTCTGTACCGCCGCACTTGCCCGACGCTTGCTCGAAGGACGGCTCCGCCGCGTCGGCCTCGCGTCTCTGGCCGAGTTCTTCGGCGTCGCGACCCAGCCCTGTCACCGTGCTCTTCCCGACGCGGAAGCCACCGCCCAGGTGCTCGTGTGCCTGATCGGGTTAGCCCAGGAGATCGGAGCGCGGCGCGTCTCCGAGCTGCGCTCGCTCGCCGCTCCCCGCAAACGGCGCGTATACGGAAAGCGCCCACTGCTCCGCGGGGCGCCTACGCGGCCCGGCGTCTACCTGTTTCGCGATCGCCACGACCAGGTGCTGTACGTGGGGCGCGCGCGCGACCTGCGCGCGCGGTTGCGCTCGTACTTCCGGAGTGAACGCCAGCGCCCGTCGGTCGAGGCGGCGCTGCTTGCGCTCGAGCGAATCGAGTGGCGCGTTCTCGGCTCCGAGCTCGACGCTGCGCTCGAGGAGCTGCGGCTGATTCGCGAGCTGCAGCCTCCGGCCAACTCACGCAGCCGGCGTCGTGAGCACGGTGTCTACCTCACGCGCCGTGGCGACGACTTCATCGTCACCAAGAAGGAGACCGAGCTCGGCCCGATCCCCAGTCGCCGGCGCGCCGCGCTCGCTGCTCGCGCACTCGCGGCCGCGACGCCGAACGAGCGCGAACGTCTCCTCGAGGGTGGCCCCTTGCCGCGTCTCCGTCAGCGGCTCGCGCACCTCGCCGAAGACTTCCGGTACGAGGAAGCGGCGCGGCTCCGAGACCGGATCGACGCCCTCGAGCAGGTCGTAGACCGCCTGCGCCGGCTCGAGGAGCTGCACACACTCGAGCGCTGCCTGATTGCCCCTGCGCTCGAGCCCGGCTGGCGAAAGGCGTTTTTCATCTGCGGCGGAGGAATCTGCGCCGTTCGCTCACTGCCTCCAGGGGCTGGGGCGAGGCTGCAGATCGACGGTGCGCTGGCGCTCTGTCAATCCGCCCGCCGGAGCGGCACGGTCCCGCTCACCCCGGAGCAGGCAGAAGACCTTCTGCTGCTCGACGGATTCGTGCGCCGTCCGCCGCCAGAGCTCGCCGTCCTCCCACTCCAGCGGGAGCGGATCCTGGCCTATCTCAATTCCTAGTCTGGACTCGGGCCGCGCATCTCGTCGCGGGCGGCCCGGGCGCGTTCGTGCACCTGGCGTCGCCGCTCGGCGAGGTCGTCGCTCAGCGCCGTCTCGGCCTCGGGCTCGGCCTCGGGCTCAGGCTCGGCATTGGCCCGCGCCTCGTCGAGCTTGCGGCGGAGCTCCTCGGCCGGATCGACGGCCGGCTCACTCACAACAGGGGTCGACCGCCGCCGCAGGACGTACGCAACGAGCCCTGCGAGCACCGCCAGTACCAACAGCCGTCGCCACATGCGACCGATGCTACAGTGCGCAGCCGAACTTCTCGCCACGCCCTGTGCCGACCCGCCCGGGACCGGCACCGAAGGGCGGGGCCGCCTTAGACCACGAGAAGGAGTGACCGGAGCGTTGAACGACTACGAGATCCTGCTGATGATCGACCCTGAGGTGCCGGAGGAGCGGCATGGGGAAATCGTCACGCGCACACGCGAGCTCGTCGAGAAGGACGGCGGCACGTGGGAGGACCACCAGCCCTGGGGCCGCCGGCGGCTCGCCTACGAGATCGACCACAAGCCCGAGGGCGTCTATCACCTGCTGACCTTCACCTGCGAGCCTGCGGCGCTGGACGAGATCTCCCGCGTCCTGAAGATCACCGACGGCGTCATGCGGCACCTGGCTACGCGGCGTCCGCGAGCGCACCGCCGTGGCGAGGCGCCCGCCGCTGCCGAGCCGCCCGCCGAGTACGCTGAGCCGGCCGGCTCGGAGGAAGCCGTTGTCGAAGCCGAAGCCGAAGCCCCCATCGCGGAGGGAGAGGAGTAACCATGGCCAACATCAACCGCGTCGTGCTCGTCGGAAACCTCACACGGGACCCCGAGTTGCGGCACACGCCGAGCGGCACCGCCGTCTGCAGCCTTCGTCTCGCCGTCAACACGCGGCGCAAGGACGGCGCGACCGGCGAGTGGACCGAGAAGCCGAACTACTTCGACATCACAGTCTGGGGCAACCAGGGTGAGAACTGCGCGCAGTACCTCGCCAAGGGCCGCCCGGTGGCCATCGACGGTCGCCTGGAGTGGCGCGAGTGGGAGGCTCAGGACGGCACGAAGCGCCAAGCCGTGGAAGTGATCGCCGACTCCGTGCAGTTCCTCGGCGGGCGCGGCGACGGCGAGCAGCCGTTCGCACCCGCTGCTGCCGGCGGCGAGAAGTCCGACGCCGAGTTCCCGCCGGCCGCCGACGACGACATCCCCTTCTGATGGCCAAGAAAGCCAAGGCAAAGCCCAGAGAAGAGCGCTCGACACAGCGCCGCCGTCCCGGCCAGCGCGACGGCCAGATGCGACGCCGCAACTGCTCGTTCTGCCGCGCCAAGATCGAGGACGTCGACTACAAGGACATCAACCAGCTGCGCCGGTTCATCTCCGAGCGCGGGAAGATCCGCTCGCGGCGCATCACCGGCGCCTGCCGCCGCCACCAGAACCAGGTGTCCGTCGCGGTCAAGCGAGCGCGCGAGATGGCGCTGCTGCCCTACGTGGGCGAGCGCCAGTAGCCGCGATGCAGCTGATCCTGCTTCAGGACGTCGACAACGTCGGGCTGCGAGGCGACGTGGTGGATGTCGCCCGCGGGTACGCACGTAACTACCTGCTGCCCAGGCGGCTGGCCGAGGAGGCCACGCCGGCGCGGCTGGGCGAGCTCGAGAAGCGCGACTCACACCGCGCGCGCCACGAGGCGGCCACGACCGACCAGGCGAGCGAGATCCAGAAGGTGCTGGAAAAGGCCGAGCTGCGCTTCGAGGTGAAGGCCGGGCCGACCGGCTCGCTCTTCGGCTCGGTGACCGCCACCGACATCGCCGACGAGCTCTGGGAGAAGCACAAGGTGCGCGTCGACCGCCGGAAGGTCGAGCTGCCACAGCCGATCAAGCACGTCGGGCGCTACGCGGTGGCGGTTGGCATCTTCGAGGATGTCCAGGCAGAGGTGGCGACGCTTGTGCTGCCAGAGGGCGGGGAGCTGCCGCCGGAGCCGGTGGAAGAAGAGCCGGCCGCCGAGGAGCCCGCAGTCGAGGAGCCCGCTGCCGAGGCTCCAGAGGTCGTCGAGGAGCCCGCGGCTGAGGCTCCCGAGGTTCTCGAGGAGCCAGCGGCCGAGGCGGAAGTCACCACCGAGGACTAGCTCCACCTGGGGACAGGATGAATCCTGTCCCCGCTTCTCTGGGTATTCCACACCTCCTGTGGAGGCCTGTGGAATGTCGCACGAACTTCCCGCGTAGAGCGTCCTTTTCGTCCACCGCTCCGTCCGGGCCACGGTCGACAATGGCAGGAACAGATGTTCTATTCCTGCTGTAAATCGAATGCACCGGTCCGATCGAAGGGTCGTGGATTTCGTTGCTTTCCACCCGTTGAAAGTCAGCGCCCGTGAGGGGTTAATACCTCGTGGCTCAAGTAGCACCTTCGCTGACTTCCGCCCCGGTTCCGCCGCAAAAT
>CAVWJN010000004.1:0-60382 GCA_963755255.1 uncultured Actinomycetes bacterium
CTCGACCCCGGCAGCGCTGGGGCGTGGCAGTTGCTTGCCAGCGCGCTCGGAGAGTGCGACCGCTGGGAGGAGGCGCTCGATGCAGCGCGTCGCGCGGTCGAGCTGGACCCCGAGGGTGCTGCTCGATGGTCGTGCCTCGGCGAGGCGCTGGTGGGGCTCGACCGCGACGAGGAGGCAATCGAAGCCTATGCGCGGGCGGTCGAACTCGGAGACGACAGCGCGATCTACCAGCTCATAGGGGCGCTCCTCGCGGCAGACTCCGAGCAGGAGTCCGAGCGGGTCGTCGCGGGTGTCGTACGCCACGGCGTCTCTGCCTCCCGAGCCTGGGAGGCCCTGGCATACGAGCTGTACTGGGGCGATCGGCTCGACGACGCGATCGACGCCGCCACGCGTGCGACCGAACTCGACCCCGACAGCGAAGTCGCATGGAAGCGGCTCGGCAACGCGCTCACCCAGGCCGACCGGGGCGAGGAGGCCATCGCGGCGTTCCGGCGCTACGCCGAGGTCAGCCCGGACAACGCCTGGGCTTGGGAGGCCCTCGCCGATGCTCTTGAGAGGGTCGGCCGCTACGAGGATGCTGCCGACGCCTACCGGCGCGCAACCGAGCTCGAGCCCGACGAGGGCCGTTTATGGTCAGAGCTCGTTGGTGCCCTCCTCGCTGCGCACGACTCGGAAGGCGGGCTGGCCGCGGCGGCTCGCGCGCGTGACCTCAGCGATGAGCGCACGTACCTCCTGGCCTGGGCGCTGTACGAGGTCGATCCGCAGCAGACACCCGAGCGGTACGGTGAGCGAGCGCTCGAATACGGACTCTCGCCCTCGGCGGCCTGGGCGGACCTGGCGGTCACACTGCGCATCCACGGGCGCTACGAGGAAGCGCTCACGGCCGCGCAACGGGCAACAAAGCTGGACGCGAGGAACGCCGGCGCTTGGCACGAGCTCGGATCGACGCTTCAAGAGCTCGGACGGCTGGATGAGACGGTCACGGCTCTCACGCGTGCGACTGAGCTTCAGCCAGAAGCCTCCTGGGTCTGGGAAGAGCTCGGCGACGCGCTCTTCGAGCTCGGGCGCTTCACGGAAGCGGCGGCCGCCCACATCCGCGCGGCCGAGATCGAGGTCGAACGCCTTCCCGACCACGCCGACGGCTGGGAACGGCTTTCCGGCAGGCTACGTGAGGCCGGCCGCCACTCGGAGGCGCTCGCGGCCGCGCAACGGGCCACGGAGTTGGACGCATGGGACGCCCACGGGTGGATCTCCCTGGGCAAGGCGCTCGACGAGCTGCGCCTGTACGAGGACGCGGCGGAGGCGTTCCGCCGCGCGATCGAGATCGGCTGGGACGACGAAGACGCGTGGTTCGGCCTCGCAAGCGCACTCGAGAGGCTCGGGCAGGGGAAGCGGCGCAGCGCGCGCGAGAGCGGGCAGAGGAACTGCAGGACGAGGAGTAGACTCGGTGGGTGGACTTCCCGGAGGGCCTCGCCGAGCTCCACACGCACCTTGCGGCTCGGTCGCCTCCGAGATCATGTGGAGCCTCTGCCCACGAGCAGGGCATCACGCTGCCGGCGAAGGACTACTGGGCGTTCGACAGCCTCGTCACCGTCTCCGACCCGCGCGGCGTCGCCGATCTCAACGCCCGAACGAGATCTATCGCTGGACGGAGCTGATCCAGTCCAGTCCGCTCGCCGTCGAGCGCTCGGTGCACGCGGCGATCGGCGGCGCCTTTCGCTCGCAGGGAATCACGACGCTCGAGATCCGCTTCAACCCGATGAAGCGGAACCGCGGCGGCGAGCGCGACCTCGACCACATCATCCTCGCCGCCATCCGCGGCCTCGACCGCGCGGGACTCGAGTACCCGCAGGTACGCGCCGGCCTGATCCTGATGATGGATCGCACCTTCGATCAGCGGCAGAACGAGGTGATCGTCGAGAAGGCGCTCGGCTGGGCGTCGCGCGGCATCGTCGGCATCGACATCGCCGGGCCGCGCCCGGGCGGTCGCTACCCCTACGCCGAGCTGGCGCCGCTCTTCGAGGAGGCGCGTGCAAACGGCCTCGGGGTCACCATCCACGTGGGCGAGGAGGGCGGCGCGCACGGGCTCGAAGAGACGTGGGAGGTCGTGGAGGCACTACGGCCCGACCGCATCGGCCACGGGATACTCGCCGCCGCCGGCGACGCCGAGCTGATGGCGGCGCTGCGGGACGCCGGGATCGTGCTCGAGATCTGCCCCACCTCCAATCTGCTGACGAAGGCGCTCCCCGACGAAGCTGCCGTCCGCGAAACGTTCCGCGCTTTCGTCGAGCACGGCGTGCCGTTCACGATTGCCACGGACGGTCCCGAGACGATGCGCACCCACTTGCGCGACGAGCTCGAGCTGCTGTTGCGCATCGGCGCACTCGACGAAGAGGAGCTGCGCGCGGCCAACGCGACCGGCCACGAGGCCAGCTTCGTCCGCAGTCAGGCTCTACGAGCAGCGTCGTAGATCGTACGCGCCGACAGCCAACAGAGTTAAGGGAGACTCGAACTCCCGCGGGGCGTGCACTCCGAGCAAGCGCAAATGGTCACTGAGTTGTAAACGGCCTGCCGTCCAGCACGGCCGCCACCGACTCGCCGCGGATCTTGCCACCTCCTCCGTCGGTCATCGTGACCTCGGACCAGCCTCCCTCGTCGAAGAGCTCGGTCAGTTCGGCCGAGTTCCCACGGACCAGGAACTGCACCCTGGTCAAGATGGACCACAGTCGCCAGTCCCTTCCGCTCGTTTTCGAACATCTCCAGCTCGGCCTGGGCCAAGCCCCTCCTCACGTGATCGGCCTCTCGTCTTCATTTCGTCCTCGGTGTTTCCGTTTCCGGGCTTCTGCTCGATCGATCCGCTCGTCACGCTAGCCCGCTGGCAGCTCCTCAGCACTGCCGCTACCCGCGGACGGCTTGGGCCGACGAGGCTCGCGCACTCCGGCCGACGGTGGCTCTCTTTTGTCTTGAAGAAGCGCCCTGGTCGGCCCGCCAAAAGAGCGTGACCGCGTCGTCCTGCGGGCGCAACAGCTCGGCGATGCCCGCGGAGATCTGTAGCTGGCCCGCCTCTGGGATGAGGTGCATCGTCAGGTGGTTCCTGAGCCGCTCGCAGAGGATCTCGGCGTCCGCCACCGTCGACTCGGGGAGGATGACCCCGAACTCGTCGCCGCCCAGGCGGCACGCGATGTCGGACGGGCGGACGACAGCGCGCAGGCGCTCGCCAAACTGGATCAGCACCGCGTCGCCCGTGCGGTGGCCGAGGCGGTCGTTGATCACCTTGAAGTCCTCGAGGTCGAACATGATGAGCGCCAGCGCGCGCTCGTAGCGCTGCGAGCGGTCGACCTCGTGTGCGAGCGTCGTGGAAATAGGTGCGGTTGTGGAGCCCGATGAGGGCGTCGATGTCCGCGAGCCGTCGTATTTCATCGAAGCGCCAATCGTTCACGGCCGTCAAACTCCCGCTGAGACCCAGGCGCCCGAAGGACCCGAGCCGGTAGTCCTCGTCAGCCGCTGCCAGGATCGACTCAAACGCAGCGACTACGGCCGGATCGAACTGCGACTCGACCGCTTCTGCCAGCCGGAGACGCGCGGTGCGGCTCGGAACGGCAGCTTGATACGGCCCGTCCGTAGTCATGGCCTCGTAGGCCCCCGCCACGGCGATGATGCGCGAGATCAGCGGGATGTCCTCGCCGCTCAAGCCGTCTGGATACCCCTGTCCATCCCAGCGCTCGTGGTGGTGGCGGACGACCTTGGCGATCTCGCCGTAGTCCTCCACTTGGGCGAGGATGCGCTCGCCGATCTCGGGGTGCCTCTCCATCTCGCGGCGCTCTGCAAGTGTCAACGCGCCAGGCTTCTCCAGCACCTCCGGCGGCAGGCCGATCTTGCCGATGTCGTGGAGGAGGCCACAAAGGTGCGCCAACCGCTGTTGTTCCTCAGGCAGTCCGTACTCTTTCGCGATGTCGCGGCGCATAGACGGCCACGGGACTCGAGTGCGATGTGGTCCGGCGGTCCCTTGCATCCAGCGTGGTGGGCAGCGAGGTTACGAAAGAGAGGTTTGCTCTCTCCAGGCGCTCGTTTGCCAGAGCAAGATCTTCCGCCAGCCTCAGCCGCTCTTGATAGAGACCAAGCAACCGCTTCGCAGCGATCACGACGATCCCGAAAGACGACGATGACAAGGACGACGACTACAAGGACGAGAAGCGGTGTCACGGGCTTGACGGGGGTGAGTTCGGTAGAGGTGTCAGGGATCGCCCACCATGCCGCGACAACGCTCTAACCAGGTTCTCTGCTCCGAGTGACACAGAGGACCTGCCAGCCCTCCTCCGTTCCTTCCTTACCGCCCGCATGATGTCCAGGTGTCCCTGTACGAGGCTGCGCTCGTAGGACAGTTGATTCTCTCGGGCCGCTAGCCTCCCGATCCAGCCATCCAAGGGGACGCCGGTCGTCTGAACTGAGCGCTCGACGCCAAGCAGGTCGAGGTACTGGTGCAGGAGACGGCGCTCACGCGAAATCCGCTTCTCCTCCTTGAACAACTCTGCGATCAGGCCGTCTAGCTCAGCATGAGACAACGACCGAAGATCGGGCGGCAGTTCCATCTTGTTCTCCCCTTCTCCTTCGCGTGACAGAACCCAACGCGATAGGCATCGGCACAAGTGCCATAGTCCTTTAGAGGGATTTAGCTCTCACAGAGGGCGACGAACGCTGGCATCCCTTCCACAGTCGGGTCGGAAATTGACCGGCTGCGATCAAACGGCCTAAACAGAACCTCGGCGGCCGCGGCCGTCCGCAGGAAGGCATAGCTTGACTATGGCCGAGGCGAGGCCGCCCTCCGGCACTCAAGGCCGTCGGTGCTGAGTGAGCAGCGCCAATGGCGACAACCTGTGTCCCCCTCGTGCCATCGCTCGACTCTGTTTGTCCGACCCAGCATGAAGTCTTCTCGAGTGGCCTCGCTGTACTCCTTTGAAGCCGTCGCTAGTATGGCTTCAAACGCGGCGACAACAGCCGTGTCGAATTGAGACTCGACTCCTTGAGCGAGAATCAGTCGGGCCTCGTGGCTCTTCATCGCTTTCCGGTACGAACGATCTGAGGTCATAGCGTTGTATGCATCGGCGACCGCGAGGATGCGAGAGATCAACGGAATCTCCTCACCGGCGATGCCGTCGGGGTAACCCTTGCCGTCCCACCTTTCGTGGTGATGTCGAACTATCCGGGCCATTTCAGCGTACTCCTCGGACTTGGAGAGAACACGCTCACCGCGCGCAGGATGAGTCTTGATGACTTCCCACTCGATTGGTGTTAGTGCTCCCGGTTTGTTAAAGAAGCTCGCGGTCCAAGCCAGCCTTTCCAACGTCGTGGACCAGTCCACACCTATGAGCGAGCTGTTGCTTCTCCTTGGACAGGCCCAGTCGCTCGGCGATATCCCGAGAGTAGATCGCTACCGCCTCCGAGTGACCCGCTGTATATGGGTCGTCATTCTCGACCATCGCCACAAGAGTGATCGCGACCGACAACGCGGCCTTTTCGAGGCGGACAGTCAAGCGCAGCTGCCTCCTGGCACACGCCGAACAGCCGCTGTGCCGCGAGTGCCGGTGCCAAGAACAGGACCAACGTCAGTGGCGAAACTCTCCTCGTAGGCTATGGCGAGCAGCGCAACGAGCGGCGCATAGAGGAGCACAGACAGAACGGCCACGGGAGCAAGAGTCAGGACGGCGTCGAGCGCGCTCTTGCCACGCAGCTTCAATGTCAGGCCGAGGAACGCCATCTCGCAAAGCTCAGCCGCGACGGCGGCTAGTGCGGTCGCGGTCAAGTACGCCGTCGGCCGATTGGACGCCTCGGACAGCGTCGCACCTGCGAACAACCCTGCCACGGCCCCGGTGATCGAAGAAGAGCACGTCCAGACGGCCCATCTCATGTAAGGCGCACCGAATGCGCCAAGGTTCGAAATCGCGGCCACAGTCATTCCCGCGACAGGCCCGAAGAGCACCGCCGCAAGGAGAACTGGTATGAGCGAGATCGAAGCCTCGGTGTTATTCCGAATCGTGACACGTTGCTTCACAGACACTGCAGCGACGCCGGCGAGTACGAAGACCGCCCAAGGTTCCCCGAGGCCATATCCGGCACGGACGCCGAGCAGGGCCAACCCGACACAGACGGCGATGAGGACGCCTAGGTAGACGACGAGGGGATCGCGAAGTGCCGCGCCCATGCCTAGCTCACCCAACCGACGCCTCCCCGAGGCTTGCATCGTCAGGCGCACTGCGGTATAAGGGCTGCTGCCGTTAGTCCCTCGAGAGAGGAGTTGCTTCATGCGTAAGTCCCTTGCGCGGATCCGGATTCCGCTGCCGGGCGGCTACCACGGTTGGTAGCGAAAGCCGATTCATAGCCTGTCGTTTTCCACATTGATGTGACGTTCCCCTGTTGAGGGAATTCCACATCATGGGGAAAACCCCTAGCGCTAGGTCTGGGAGCCCACACCGGTTGCGGACGCGCCGCCGGTGTGGGCTTTCGGGCGTCTAGGCACGCCAAAGGCCGCCCCTGGGCGACCGAAGAGTGTCGGAGCGTCCTCCGTGGGCCTGGGTTACGACAGGATCCCACGCCGGAAGCCGATTGCGACGGCATGGGCACGGGAGCGGGCCTGGAGCTTCGCGAGCAGGTGGCGCACGTGCGACTTCACCGTTTCCTCCGACAGGAACAGCACCTTGCCGATCTCGCGGTTGACGAGTCCTTCGGAGATGAGCCCCAACACCTGCACCTCGCGAGGGGTGGGCTCCTGCTCGAGCTCACGCAATGGTGCCGCGAAGGGGATGATCTCGGCACTCTGGCCAGCACGCCGGGCCGCCGCAGCGTCGAAGCGCTTGGCGTGATCGGCGTACCGGCTCAGGATCTCATTCCGCTCGACCGGGTCCACGAATCCCGTATCGGCCGCATTTCCGCGAAGCTTTAGGCCAATTGCCCTCACATAGTGACAGACGTAACGTGACCCGCTTTGGTTAGGTCGCCTCGGACTCCACGACAGACCTCGATTGCCGCGGATCGAGCATCTCCGCCTGGTCCTCGGGCCACCGCTCGAGCGGGTAGAAACACGCGGCAACGTGCTGCGCCTCCCCGGCCGTGGGCTCGAGCTCCGGCTCGGCGGTGTCGCAGTGGCCGGCGCGAAACCGCGGACATCGAGGGTGGAAGACGCATCCGCTCGGCGGGTTGACAGGCGACGGGACGTCACCGCCGATGAGGATCCGCCGGCGACTTCTTTGTCCGTCGGCCGACAGCCTCGGAACAGCGGAGATCAGCCCGGCCGTGTACGGGTGACGAGGACGGTCGAAGATCCGCTCGGACTCGGCGAGCTCTACGACGCGACCGAGGTACATCACTGCGATCCGCGTACAGATCTGCCGCATCACGGATAGGTCATGAGAGATGAAGACGTACGTGAGGTCGAACTCGAGCTGCAGCGCCCGGAGCAGGTTCAAGATCTGCGCTTGCACGGAGACGTCGAGCGCGGAGACCGGCTCATCGCACACGATTAGCTTGGGGTGCAGCGCCAGGGCGCGCGCGATTCCGATCCTCTGACGCTGGCCGCCCGAGAACTCGTGTGGATACCGGCTGGAGTGCTCGCGGCTGAGGCCGACCACTTCGAGCAGCGACTTCACGCGGAGCTTCGCCTCGCGAGAGCTCACTCCGCCGTGAACCGCGAACGGCTGACTCACGATCTGCTCCACGGTCTTGCGTGGGTTGAGCGACGCGTAGGGATCCTGGAAGACCATCTGCATCTCTCGCCGCAGCGGTCGCAGCCGGCGCTGTGAGAGCCGCGAGATGTCCTGCCCCTCGAAGCGGATCGTCCCCGACGTCGGATCCAGCAGTCGCAGCATCAAGCGCGCTGTAGTCGACTTGCCGCAGCCCGACTCGCCGACGATGCCGAGCGTCTCGCCCTTGCGCACCGCCAGCGAGACGTCCTCGACCGCGTGGACCACGCCGTGCGCGCGGGAGAACACCCCGTGCTTGACGGGGAATTGCTTCGTCACGTGCTCGAGCTCGATGAGCGTTTCCCTCACCGACTCGCTCATCGAGCCGCGCCCAGTCTCTCCGCGAGGCTCGACGCACCCATCTCCCGCTTGATCTGCCCGGAAAGATGGCAGCGGTCGAGGTGACCGTCCGCCAGCGCTCGTAGCTCGGGCAACTCCGTCGGACACGGGGCGAACGCGTACGCGCAGCGGGGATGGAAGGGACAACCGCTCGGCACCGAGACGAGAGACGGAGGCGTGCCCTCGATCGCGACGAGCTGGCTCAGGCGAACGTCGATTGCGGGCATCGAACGGAGGAGTCCCCAGGTGTACGGGTGCTGGGGCGCCGTGAAGATCTCGCGCGCAGGTCCGTACTCCATCTCGCGGCCTGCGTACATGACGAGCACGGTGTCGGCCGTCTCCGCGATGACCCCGAGATCGTGCGTGATGAGGATCACGCCCATGTCGAACTCCTGCTTGACCCGCTCGATCAGCTCGAGGATCTGCGCCTGTACTGTGACGTCGAGCGCGGTCGTCGGCTCATCGGCGATCAGCACTGACGGCCTGTGCACGAGCGCCATTGCGATCATCGCGCGCTGGCGCATGCCCCCGGAGAACTGGTGCGCGAAGTCGCGCGCCCGCTCGTCCGGCTGCGGTATGCCGACCGCCCGCAGCAACGCGACCGCCTGCCTGCCTGCCTCCTGCTTCGAGACGTCGGAGTGAGCAAGAACCGCCTCCGCGATCTGGTCGCCCACGCGGTGCATCGGGTGGAGGCTGGCGAAAGGGTCCTGGAAGATCATCGCGATGTCCTTGCCGCGGAGGCCGCGCATCTCGTCGGGCGGCAACTCGAGCACGTTTCGCCCGCCGAACTCGGCTTCCCCGATGATGCTCGCGTTGTGCGTGTTGAGCAGACCCATCAGCGCGAGGCTGGAAACGGTCTTGCCGGAGCCGGACTCGCCGACGATGCCGAGCGTCTCGCCCCGGTGCAGCGTGTAGTTCAGGCCCGAAACCGCGTGGACATCACCCTCATGGGTCGGGAACACGACCGTCAGGTCGCGAACGTCGAGGACGACTTCGCTCACTCGTACCGGACTCGCGGGTCGAGAAATGCGTACGCGATGTCGACGATGAGGTTCATGACCACCACGGCCACTGCACCGAGCATGACGACACCGACCACTGTCGGCAGGTCCTGGGTGAACGTCGAGTCGATCGCCATCCAGCCGAGTCCCTGGATGTTGAAGACCGACTCGGTGATGATCGCTCCGCCGACGAGCAGGGCGATGTCCATGCCGAACATCGTCACGATCGGGGCCAGGCTCGCCCGCAGCGCGTGGTGCGTGATGACCCGTCGCTCTGACAGCCCCTTGGCCCTGGCGGTGCGGATGTAGTCCTCGCCCAGCGTCTCGAGCAGGGTGTTGCGTGTCATACGCGCGTAGATGGCAGCGAAGAGCAAGGCCAGCACGGTCCAGGGAAGGATCATGTGCGAGAAGAAGCCCGTAGGGTTCTCCGTAATCGGCACGTACCCCGTGCCTCCCGTCAGGTGCAGCTTGTTCCAGAAGATGTAGAGGGCCATGAGCCCGAGCCAGAAGACGGGCGCGGAGATCCCGATGAGGACGAACCCCATCGCCGCTCGGTCTGCGGCCGTCCTTCGCTTGACCGCAGAGAGCACGCCGATCGACACCCCGAGGACAAGCCAGATGATGGCCGCACCGAGAATGAGCAGCAGCGTCCGCGGTGCCCGTTCTTTGACCTGCTCGAGGACGGGAACCTGGGTGTTATAGGAGTAACCCAGCCCCGGCCAGCCGAACTCGTCGCCGGCGAAGAAGTTCTTGACGAACTTCCCGTATTGCTCGTACCACGGCTGATCCAGACCCAAGCGTTCCCGGATGAGGGCGAGCGATTCGGGGGTCGGGGACTTCCCGGCAAAGCGTAGGGCCGGGTCGCCGGCGGGCAGAAGGTAGAAGACTGCGTACGTGAGCAGTAGGACGATGAGAACGACCACCATCGCCCAGAGGATCCTCCTGGCTATGTAGAGAGCCATCAATCAGAAGGTAGACGAGAGCGGGGCCCCGAGGGGCCCCGCCTTCGCCTCTCAGTCGGTCAATCGGTCACGGCTTCACTGCGACGTGAGCCAGCGCAGTGAACCCGGCGTTCTGGTCGAAGCTCCACTTCGTGACGTTTGGCCCGAGGATCGTGACCGTCTTCGCCCACATGTATGGGACCCAGGGCACGATGTCCTTCGTCAGGACCTTGTCGATCCCCGCGTAGCAGGTCGTCCGCGCGTTGCCGAGCGGCAGCTTCCCGCAGCGGTCGGCCAGCTTGTTGATGCTGGGGACGTTCTTGACGCTCCCCGTGACGCCGAGGTCCTCCGTCTGCGACGGCTTCAAGCCCACGAGCGAGTAGTTCGTGTTACCGACCGGGATGATGCTGCGGCCGTCGAAGAGCGGCCCGACGAACGTCGAGGCGTCCGCGAAGTCCTTGAACCACCGCGGGCGGTTCGAGATCGGGACGTTCTTCGAAGTCGTCTGGATCACCGGGTAGGCGCCGTTGACGGCACGCGACGTGAAGGTGATGCCGATCTTCCCAGCGCCTGCCGTGACGACTGGCAGCGTCAACTTGTCAGCATTCCGAACATCGGTGATCAGCAGCACGTTCTTGCACTCTTTTGCCGTGCAGACACCCTTGTCGTTCGCGTACTTCGACTTGGCCATCTCGGCACGAGCCTTCGCAACGCTCCCGCGGTTGCCGGGAGTCCTGAACGGGTGGAAGTTCGCGAGCTTTCCACCGATCACTGTGGGCGGGATGATGTGCTGGGCGACGACGCCGGACACAGCCCCACCCCATGCCCTGAGCAGAGCCTCGTGGTCCATCACCCAGTTCATGGCGCGACGGACGTGAACGTCGTCGAAGGGCGGCTGCGTGAGGTTCATGGTGATGTAGTACGAACCGTCGGCGAAGTTCGAGTGCAGGTACTTCCGCTTGCTCGCGTTCGTCTGGTACTCGCGGAACACCTTCGGGTCCGCGGTCGCGTACGAGTCCTCCAGGTCACCGGCCTCGATCTTGTTGTAGATGTCATTAACGTTGGTGTTGACCGTGAATTCGAAGCGATCGGGGTTGCTCTCCCGCGCCTTTCTGCTGTCCGTCCTCGCGTTGTAGTTCGGGTTCCGGACGAGGTTGAGTCGTGTCTGGCCGTCGTAGCCGCTGATCGGCTTGAGCGACTTGCACGAGCTGATGTCGAGGTCATCGGAGCCCTCGATCATGTACGGGCCCGAACCGATGACGTAGCGCCCGTATGCGCCCGGCTTGCCCTCGAAGCACTTCGCGACTTCCTGCGGCATGGGATAGGCGGCCGGCATCCCGAGACGCATCAGGAAGTCACCTGTCGGCTGGGTGAGGTCGAAGATGACCGTCTTCGCGTTCGGCGTCTTGACACCGGCAAGCGACTTCGTCTTGCCCGCGCCGTACGCGTCCCAACCCTTGATGATCGTGAAGTAGAACCCGTACTGTCCGCCGTTCTTGGGACGGGCCAGCCGCTCGACCGCGTACTTGACGTCCTGAGCCGTGATGACGCGGTTCACAGGCGGACCCCACCTGACTCCTGACTTGAGCGTGAACGTGTACCTCTTGCCACCGTTCGTCGGCTTCGGCACCTTTGTGGCGAGGTCCGGGACGATGGTCGCTCCGGCGGGACCTCCGACGTGGTTGTACCCGATGAGGCCGCGGAGCAACAGATTCGTGTTGATGGCGAACGCGTTGGCGAGATACTCACCGGTCGGGTCGAAGCTGTTCGTCCAGCCGAAGCTCGACTCCCAACCGACACGGTAGGTCCCGCCCTTGGCGACCTTGGCCTCGGGTCCTCCGGATGCAGAAGAAACCAACACGGTCGCCGCCGCCGCTACCGCCAAGGCGACAACGACCGGCACAGCAACCCTACGCTTCATGATTCGCACCAGCGCTCCTCCTCCTCCTTCGCCCGCTTATGCGGGGGATTTGCGTAAGAACAGATAGTCAGTTCTAGTAAGACGATGCCACATCTGCGAAGTTGGGCAGAAGGTCATCGGTCGGTCCGAACGTCGAGCGCATCGCGCAGACCGTCGCCGAGCAGGTTGAACGCCAGCGTCGTCAGGATGAGGAAGGCGCCGGGGAAGACCATCAACCACCACGCCACGTCGTACAGGCCGGATGCGTCGGCGAGGACCTGTCCCCACGATGCCTGGTCGGGCGGTACACCCAGTCCGAGGTACGAGAGCGCGGCCTCGAACAGGATGCTTTGCGGGACGAGCAGCGTCGCCAGCACGATGATCGGCGCGCTGAGGTTGGGAAGGACGTCTCCGCCGATGATGCGTGTGCTCCCTGCGCCGATCGACCTGCTGGCCTCGACGAACTCCTTCTCCTTCAGCGAAAGCGTGTTCCCGCGGATCACCCGGGCCACATAGGGCCACGAGAAGAGGACGATCACCGCAATGACGATCGACAGGCCGGGTTTGATTAACCCTCCGGCACACCCTTCCTTCGTCGTGCTGCACGCCGCGACGATGCCGATCGAGATGAGCAACTGCGGCACGGCGAGCATGACGTCCGCGCCTCGGGAGAGCGTCGTATCCGCGAAACCTCCGAAATAGCCGGCGAGAATGCCGATCGTGGTTCCGATCAGCACGGCGAGGCCCGATGCGACGATCCCGACGAGCAGGGAGGTTCGAGCTCCGTACATCACCCGGACGAACAGGTCTCTGCCGGCCGCGTCAGCACCGAAGTAGAACTGAGAGTTCGGCCCCTTGGGGATGCCGAACTCGTCGACCATCGAGAAGTAGGGCTCGTTCTCCGGGTGCCCCGTGACGCGCGTCGCGAGCGGGCCGCCAAAGATCGCGAGCAGGACGAGCACGATGATGATGACGGCTCCCACGAGCGCCGCCTTGTCCTGCTTGAAGCGCTCCCAGAAGAGCTGGCGCGGGCTGAGCCCTGGAGCTAGCTCCAGCTCGATCTGGGCTTCAACTGCGACGGGGACCGTGCTCATCGAAGCCTAAGAGAGTACCCCGGAAATGCCGAGAGCCCGGCGCCAACCGGGCTCTCGGTGACTAGCTGTGTCGCGAGTTACGCGGCGGCGACGGTCTGCAGCTCGCGAAGCGCGGACAGCCGCGCCAGCGCCTGGCTCTCGAGCTGGCGCACGCGCTCGCGCGTGAGCTCCAGCTCGTTGCCGATCGCCTCGAGCGTCCACGGCTCGCCCTCGAATCCGAAGCGGAGCTCGAGGATGCGCCGCTCACGCTCGGGGAGAGCGTCCAGCGCTCGCCGGATGCCCTGGCGGCGGAGCGACTCCTCGGCCTCGTCGAACGGGTCGGCCGCCTCGCGGTCGGCGAAGAGGTCACCGAGCTCGCCCTCGTCGTCCGCGCCGACCGTCTGGTTCAGCGAGATCGACGCGTGGGCGGCGCCGAGCGCCTCGTCGATGTGCTGGAGCGGCAGGCCTGTGGCCTCGGCCAGCTCCTCCTTCGTCGCCTCCCGGCCGAGCTCCACTTCGAGCCGCCGCGCCGCGCGGCCGAGCTTCTGCTGACGCTCGACGACGTGGACAGGCACGCGGATCGTCCGCGCGTGGTTCGCCACCGCGCGCTGCACGGACTGGCGAATCCACCACGTCGCGTACGTGGAGAACTTGTAGCCGCGCCGCCAGTCGAACTTCTCGACCGCGCGGTTGAGGCCGAGCGTGCCCTCCTGGATGAGATCCAGGAACGGGACGCCGAGACCGCGGTAGCCCTTCGCGATCGAGACGACGAGCCGCAGGTTCGACTCGATCATCCGGCGCTTGGCAACCGGGTCACCGCGCTCGATGCGCTTGGCGAGCGTGACCTCTTCGGCCGCGGTCAGCAGCTTGTGCTTGCCGACGTCGGCGAGGAACAGCTGCAGGCTGTCTGCCGCTCCGGCGACCTCGTCAGGCTCGAGGTTGAGCTTCGGCCTTGGGACGGCTCCGCGTCGCCTTCCGCGCGAGGACCGAGCTCGACGCCCATGGCCTCGAGCTCGCGCGCGAAGGCCTCGACGTCGTCGTCGGCGAGGTCGTGCTCGAGCGCAAACGCCTCGAGCTCGGTCGGCTCGACGTAGCCGCGCTCCTCCGCCGTCTCCAGCAGGGCGCGACCCTGGTCGCTCTCAATCAATTCGGTTAGCTGGTTCTGAGTCAAGTGCCCCTCGTGTCCTTTCCTATGGCCATTGCCCTTCAAGTTCCAAACCTTCTCACTCTAGGTCGATTCTCCTCGGCACGCCAGGCCGGATCGAGCCGGCGTTCCGGGCTCCCCAAGGCCTCAACGGAGGCTCTTGTCGAAGTATTCCGTCCGACTCGGACGATCGTGCGTACGCGTGCTTAGTACTTCGTCCCCTTACAAGACGTGCTCGTACCCTCGAAGGTTTGCACAGCACGAGTTAACTCTGTGCTGCGCAGGTGTAAAAGCTCCGTGAAGGGTGGTGACTACTTCTTCTTGCGCTGACGGCGCTTGGCAGGCCCACGCGAGCGCCGTTCGGCGAGCAACTCGACCGCTCGCTCGAGCGTGAGCGCCTCGACGCTGTCGCCCGTGCGCAGGCTCGCGTTCGTCTCGCCGTCGGTGACGTACGGGCCGAAACGGCCGTCCTTGACGACGATCGGCTTCGCTGACGACGGATCGGCGCCGAGCTCCCGGAGCGGGGCTGCGGCTGCTCGACGCTGCCGCTGCTTCGGCTGGGCGAGCAACGCCAGCGCCTCCTCGACCGTGAGCGTGAAGAGCTGCTCTTCGGTGTCGAGCGAGCGCGACTCCGAGCCCTTCTTGATGAACGGCCCGTAGCGCCCGTTCATAGCGACGATCTCCTCGCCGTCCGCAGGATCGACACCTACCGTGCGCGGCAGCGAGAGCAGCCGCAACGCGTCCTCGAGGCCGACCGTCTCGGGATCCATCGACGCGAAGAGCGACGCCGTCCGAGGCTTCTCGTCCGACTCGTCGGAGAGCTCCTCTGTCACGTAAGGGCCATACCGGCCGATGCGTGCGACGATGGCTCGCCCCGTATCGGGATCGACCCCGAGCGTCCGCTCGGTCGACGACTGTGAGAGCAGCTCCTCCGCTCGCTCCGGGGTCAGCTCGTCCGGCACGATCTCGTCCGGCAGCGATGCGCGGTCCTCGCCGCGCTCGAGGTACGGGCCGTAACGGCCCACGCGGACGACGATGTCGGTGCCGGGGAGCGAGATCGAGTTCACGGCGCGGGCGTCGATGTCGCCAAGGTGGTCGGTGACCAGCTGTTGCAGGCCGGGATCGCTGCCGTCGCCCCTGTAGAACCGTGTCAGCCAGGCCACGCGCTCCTCGTCCCCCGCGGCGATGCGGTCGAGATCGTCCTCCATGCGCGCGGTGAACTCGTAGTCGACGAGGCTTGCGTAGTGCTGCTCGAGCAGCTGCGTGACGGCGAAGGCCGTGAACGTGGGGACAAGCGCCGTGCCCTTCTTGAACACGTAGCCACGGTCGAGGATCGTCCCCATGATCGCCGCATAGGTCGACGGCCTGCCGATGCCGCGGTCCTCGAGCGCCTTGACGAGGCTGGCCTCGGTGTAGCGGGCGGGTGGACGCGTCTCGTGGCCTTCGGGCACGAGCTGCTTGGCGTCTAGGGGTTGGCCGACCGTGAGCGGCGGCATCTGGCGCTCGGTCTCGTCCTCCCCGGGCTCGTCCCTGCCCGACTCGTACGCGAGTCGGTAGCCGGGAGACGTGATCACCGTGCCGGAGGCGCCGAAGGTCGCCTTCGTGCCGGCGTTGGTGGCACCCTCGAGCTGAATCGAGATCGTGTGCCCGGTCGCGTCCTTCATCTGCGAGGCGACGGTGCGCTTGAAGATCAGCTCATAGAGAGCGAGCTCGTCACGCGAAACCTCGCCGGCGATCTCTTCGGGCGTCCGGAAGACATCCCCGGCCGGCCGGATCGCCTCGTGCGCCTCCTGTGCGTTCGCGACGGCCCGCTCGTACCGGCGGGGGGAGTCGGGAACGGTCTCTGCGCCGTAGGTCCGCTCCGCGTGCGCCCGTGCAGCACGTACGGCCGTGTCGGACAGTGAAACCGAGTCCGTCCGCATGTATGTGATGTAGCCGTTCTCGTAGAGCCGCTGGGCGACCCGCATCGTGGTCTGCGACGAGTAGCGCAACTTCCGGCTCGCCTCCTGTTGAAGCGTGGAGGTGCGGAACGGGGCGGCCGGGCTGCGCCGGTACGGCTTCTCCTCGACGGATGTGACCGCGAAGGGTCGGCCGTCGAGATCCCGTGCGAGCGCGGTCGCCTGCGCCTCGTCCATCGCGAGTACCGAATCGTCCGTCTTGCCGGTGCTGCCGAAGTCCCTACCCTGCGCGACGCGCTTGCCGTCGACGGCGACGAGCCGCGCTTCGAAGGGGCCGGGCTCGAACGTGCCGACCACGTCCCAGTACGAGGCGATGACGAAGCGAATGCGCTCCAGCTCGCGGTCGACGACGAGCCTGGTGGCGACTGACTGCACTCGACCCGCCGAAAGGCCGCGCATGACCTTCTTCCAGAGCACGGGCGACACCTCGTAGCCGTAGAGCCGGTCGAGGATGCGCCGCGTCTCCTGGGAGTCGACGAGCCGCACGTCCACTTCTCTCGTCTCGTCGAGGGCGCGGACGATCGCGTCCTTCGTGATCTCGTGGAACACCATGCGCCGCACGGGCACCTTGGGTCGCAGCTCCTGAACGAGATGCCAGGCGATCGCCTCGCCCTCACGATCCTCGTCGGTCGCGAGCAAGAGCTCGTCAGCCTGTGCGAGCTTCTTCTTGAGCGCGGTCACGACCTTCTTCTTGTCCGGATCGACCACGTAGTACGGCTCGAAGTCGTCCTCGACAGCCACGCCCAGCGCGCCGTACTTCTCGCGCTCGGCGGCCGGAATCTGACTCGCCTTCTCGGGCAGGTCGCGGATGTGGCCGATGCTCGACTCGACGTCGTAGCCGGCGCCGAGGTAGCGCGAGATCGTCCTCGCTTTCGCGGGGGATTCGACGATGACGAGCTTCTGCTTTCCGTCAGCCATTCGGCGGGACACGTTAGCGACGACATCAACGGATGGCGATAATCCCGTGGTGCCAACGCCCTTCTATCGCTTGGTCGGTGTCCTCAGCTGGCCGCTCATGCACGGCTTCTTCCGGCTGCAGGCACGCGGCGTCGAGAACCTGCCCGACGGAGGCTTCGTGCTCGCCGCCAACCACACGTCGAACTTCGACCCGTGGCCCCTCGGCTGGCCCTTGTGGCCCGAGCGGCAGCTCTACTTCATGGCCAAGTCAGAGCTCTTCAAACCCGTCCTCGGGCCGATGCTCCGTGCCGGTGGGGCGTTTCCCGTCCGACGCGGCGAGCAGGACATCGAGGCAATCGAGGCATCCGTCAAGCTCTGCCGCGAGGGGAAGATCGTCGCGATGTTCCCCGAAGGCACGCGGCGAACGAAGGGCATCGTCAAGAAGCATGCGCACCGGCCCAGAACCGGCGCGGCTCGGATCGCGCAGGTGGCGAACGTGCCGCTCGTGCCGGCAGCCATCGACGGCACCGACCGCATGTCGCGACTGCCGAAGCTCAAGATCGCGTACGGCCCGCCTGTACGGACGGACGACCTCGCCGGCATGACGCCGCGCGACGCATCCCGCGTGGCCACCGAGCGGCTGATGCACGACATCTACGAGCTCCATGCCGGCCTCTAAGCAGCCGCTCATGGCGGTCGACGGCGACAGCCTCGCGCACCGCGCGTACCACGGGCTGCCGAAGTCGATCTCGCGCGCGGGAGGACGGCCGGCCGGTGCGCTCGTCGGCTTCGCGAACTTTCTCCTGCGCCTGTGGGACACCGAGCAGCCGCGGGCAGTCGTCGTCGGCTGGGACACGCTGGAGTCTCCGACGTATCGCCATGAGGCCCTGCCCGGCTACCAGGCGGGACGCGTCTTCGACGACGCGCTGCTCGAGCAGCTGTCGATGCTGCCCGAGCTCGCCGAGGCCTTCGGCTTTCGCGCTGCGCGCGCGGCCGGCTACGAGGCCGACGACTTTCTCGGCGCCGCCGCCGCCGCAGAGGAGAAACGGCGCAGCACGTGCCTCGTCGTCACGTCCGACCGCGACGCCTATCAGCTCGCCTCCGCGCGCACGACGATCCTCAAGCCCGTGCGCGGCGTCTTCGAGCTGGACCGCATCGGGCCGGCGCAGGTGCTCGAGCTCTACGGCGTGGAGCCGGAGCAGGTGCCCGACTTCATCGCCCTGCGCGGCGACCCGTCGGACAAGATTCCCGGCGCGAAAGGCGTCGGCCCGAAGACTGCCGCGACAGTCCTCCAGGAGTACGGCACGCTGGAGGCCGCGCTGGCGGCGGGCCGCTTTCCAAATCAGGCGGAGGACTTGCGCCTTTACCGGCGAATAGCCACGTTTGACGCCTCCGCCCCGCTCCCCTCCCTGAGCGACCAGACCCCAACCTGGGCGGAGGCGTCCTCTCTTGCCCGCGATTGGGGCATGAAGGCGCTCTCCGAGCGGCTGGCCGAGCGGGCAACCGCATAGGATCGGCCGCGTGGACGACTGGCTGACCAGCGCGCGCGATGCGGTCGCGGAGGCAGCCGGAATCGACGGCTCCTCACTCGAGCTGTCGGACGACGACGCGGCGACGATCCTCGAACTCGCGCGGGTCGCCGCCCACGTGAGCGGCGAGCGGACGAACGCGCCGCTGCTCTGTTATCTCGCAGGCCAGGCGACCGCAGGTGGTGTGAGCCTCCAGACAGTCGCGGACGCGGTGCGCAAATCGAGCTCGTAAGCCACGCAGACCTCGCTCAGCTGCACCCGACGGGCCACCATCCGGAGACGCCGGCGCGAATGGCGGTGCTGCACGAGGCCTTCCCGGAGTGGGCGAACGCGCGAGAGGCGACCGAGGCGGAGATCCTCCGCTGTCACAGCGAGCCGTACCTCCACGTCGTGAAGACCATCGACGGCCCGACGTGGCTCGACGCCGACACGCCGGTATCGCAGACGACCTACCGCGCGGCGCTGCTGGCCGCCGGAGGCGCGATCCAGGCCGTCGAGCGCAACGGCTTCGCGCTCGTGCGGCCGCCCGGCCACCATGCGCTCGCCGGCCGTGCGATGGGCTTCTGCCTGTTCAACAACGTCGCCATCGCCGCCCGTTTTGCGCAGGCCGAGCTCGGCCTCGCGCGCATCGCGGTCCTCGACTGGGACGTCCACCACGGCAACGGGACGCAGGACATCTTCTCCGACGACGACAGCGTGCTCTTCGTGTCGCTCCACGAGTGGCCGTTCTACCCCGGCTCCGGCGGGCCCACCGATCAGGCTGACACGACGCTCAACATCCCGATGTCGGCCGGCTCGGGAGACGAGGAGTACCTCCACGCGTTCGACCACACGGTCGCGCCGGCCGTGGAGCGCTTCCGGCCGGATCTGCTCATCGTCTCTGCCGGCTTCGACGCTCACGTCGACGACCCGATGGCCAACATCGAAGTCACCGAAGAGGGGTTCCGCGAGCTGGCACAGCGTGCCCGTGGGCTTGCGCCGCGCTTCGCAGCAGTGCTCGAGGGCGGCTACGAGCTGCAGACGCTGCCGAGCCTCGTCCGGGCAGCTCTCGACGGATTCGATACCTAGCTGGGACGCGCCCCGCGCCATGCCCCTACGCCTCCGTTAGTCGTTCGTAAGGCGCCCGTTACCGCGACGTTACCGCCGCCACGTCTAGTAGGCAACGAAGCGAGGAGGAGACGATGACACGGGAGCTCGCATACAGGGCAAGTGACGGAGTCGAGGTCTGGCTCCGCTGGAACCCCGAGGACAACCGCCTGACGGTCGTCGTCGAGGACACGAAGGCCGAGACGATCTTCGACGTCGAGGCTCGGGCGGACAACGCTCTCGACGTCTTCTACCACCCGTTTGCCTACGCGACGCGCCAGCTCCAGGCGCCGGCCGCTGTCATCGCCTAGAAACGGCGCGACGGACGGCGGCGCTGGCAGCGGCTTGTCGCGACGTCAAAGGGCGGAGGGCGTCCGCCCGTTCATTTCTACGCGGTTGCAGCCTCCCGCGCCTGCGCGACGCCGATCATCGAGTCGCGCGTGACGAGGGAGGCGAGCTCTTCCTCGCTCATCTCGTCGGCGCCGGCCGGACGGCGCGGAATGACGAGATAGCGAATGTCAGCCGTCGAGTCGACGACGCGCACCTCGACGTCGTCCGGAAGCTCGAGGCCGAACTCGCGCAGCACGCCGCGTGGGGCGGAGACGGCACGCGACCGATAGGGCAGACTCTTGTACCAGTCGGGCGGCGGGCCGAGGAGCGCCTTGGGATAGCACGAGCAGAGCGTGCAGACGACCATGTGGTGGACGCCTTCCGTGTTCTCGAGCGCCTCGACGACCGGTGACGGCCCCGGGTCGAGGCCGACCTCGAGCGCCGCCTCGCGTGCGTCGGCGAGCAGCCGCTGCTTGAACTCCGGATCGACCCAGGCTCGCGCAACCAGCCGTGCGCCGTCGGCGGGATCGCGTGACACGAGCCAGTCGATCCGCTTGCGGAGGTCCTCGCGCGTGATGACGCCCTTCTCGACGAGCACGGACTCGAGCTCGCGGACACGAGTCGCGACCGCGGGCTCGTCGTCGTGGCCAATCGCGTCGTGATCGTGATCGTGATCGTGATCGTGGCTCATTCGGCCTCCTCCAGCCAGTGCTCGAACACGTCGACGTAGACGCGGTCGTTCGCGTCGCCGGCGAGCGCAACGAGGTACAGCTGCTGCTCGGGCAGCCCGTCCTCCCCGTACGCACGCGTCTCGGGATTTGTGAACGCCCCGTGGCGAACGACAATCGTGCCCGTCTTCCCCTTGACGTAGTCGGGAGTGCGGTGGTGGCCACCGTGGCTTCGCGCCGAAATGCGAACGCGCTGTCCGATCTCGAAGCTCATCCGTCGAGAACGCCTTTCTCCTTCAGGATCGTCTCCACCGAGTAGAGCCAGCGCTCGTAGTACGACGCTCGCTCGTACTCCTCGGGCGGCATGCTCTCGATGCCGCGCCGCAGCTCGTCGACGTTCATGGCGCCTGCGCCGATCAGGGCACCGAGGATCGAGTCCATGAGCACTTCCCAGTCCGCGAGCTCGTGCTCCGACCGATCGATGGGCGCTTCGGTCGACATGCCACCGCGATCGTGCACGGCCCGCTCCACCCGCCGATCGTAGCGCTCGATGATTCCCATCGGCAAAAGCGGTCAAAGAGAGAGGCAAACCCCAAGGAGGCTCAGATGGCTTACGTCGACGGATTCGTCGTCCCCGTTCCGAAAAGCAAGCTCGACGCGTATCGCCGAATGTCGCGCAAGGCCGGGAAGATCTGGCGCGAGCACGGCGCGCTCGAGTACAAGGAGTGCGTCGCCGACGATGCGCCCAAGGGAAAAGTCACGTCGTTCCCGCAGAGTGTGAAGCTCAAGAGGGGCGAGACCGTGGTGTTCTCGTGGATCACCTACAAGTCGCGTGCGCATCGCGACAGCGTGAACAAGAAGGTGATGAAGGATGCGCGCCTGGCCGACATGATAGGCCCGGAGAACATGAAGAACATGCCCTTCGACGCCCAGCGCATGATCTACGGCGGCTTCAAAGTCGCCGTCGACCTCTAGCCGGCGACGGCGAGCACGATCGCGTTTCCCGACGGGTCGCGGACGCGCGGCCCGTCGTCCGTGTTCTCTGTTGAGTGACCCGCCTCGTCCAGCCGGCCGAGCACGCGGTCCCGCTCGGCCGCGTCGGGTAGCACGATCGTCGCGTGGCGGAGGGCCGCGGACCCTGGCGGCGGCGGCGGAGCACCGGCGCTCTCCCAGGTGTTGGCGCCGACGTGGTGGTGGTAGCCGCCCGCAGAGAGGAACGCGGCCTGTTCGCCCAGCTGTGCCATGAGGCCGAAGCCGAGGATGTCGCGGTAGAAGCCGATCGTTTCCGGTATCGACGCCGCCTTCAGGTGGACATGGCCCATGACCGTGTCGACTGGAAGCTGCTCGAACGGCTCCGGATCCGGTTCGGGCAGCTCGGCGAGGACGCTACCCACGTCGAGCGGCAACGTCGTCAACCTCTCGCCCACCTGCCCCTCCCAGACCGCGCGCGGGCGGTCCCAGTAGATCTCGATGCCGTGCCCGTCCGGGTCGCTGAGGTAGATCGCCTCGCTGACGAAATGGTCGGAGAGGCCGACCAGCGGCACGTTGTCGCGCCCTGCGTGGGCGAGCCAGCGGGCGAGGTCGACGCGCTCGGGCAGCAGGAGAGCGAAGTGGAAGAGACCGGTGTAGCCGTGTCCCGGCTTCGCGCCGACCTCTTCAACGAGCACGAGCAGCTCCCGCCCGCCCGTGCCGAGCGCGGCCCGACCGTCCTTACTCGCAAGCACGCTGAGCCCGATCGTGCTGCGGTAGTAGTCGAGAGACCGCTCGAGGTCGCCCACTGTCAGGTGGACGTCGCCCATCGTCGTCTGGGCGGAGATCTCGGGGCCTGGATGCACCGCTACTGCTGGTATCCCTCTACGACGTCGGTGTCTCTCGCGCGAGCCGCCTCGGGATCGAGGCCGGCCTCGCGCAGGGCGCGCCGCTGTCGCAGCAGGTCCCAGCACTGGTCGAGCGAGACCTGGAGCTCGTCGAGCCGGCGCTTGTCGTCGTCCGTGGCAGAACCGGCAGCTTCCCGTTCCCAGAGCTCGTGCTCCTCCGAGACGAGCTCTTCGATCCGTCCGTGGATCCGGTCGTCAGTCATAGGCCTTCACCTCCTCCCGACACCTTAGTCGCACGGTTGACCAACGCCCTGGGCGGGAAAGCTGTCCCCCATGCGAACGGTCTTCGTGCTCTTCTCGCTCGTCATCGTGGCGGGCTTGCTCGCTGCGTTCCTTGCCGCCGCGCTCAACGCATGAGGACATTTCTCCGTGAGAACGGGTTAGCGCTCTTCTTCCTGACCACGTTCCTGGCCACGCTGATCGCGCAGTCGTTCGCAGGGCAGCACACCTTCAACGCGGAGCAGGCGGAGCACGGAGCGTCGGCCGTCACCTGGTGGGCATACGTGACGTCGGTGGTCTTCTGGGGCGCCGTGATGGAGAATTGGCAGTCCGAGTTCCTCCAGTTCACGTTCTTCATCGGCGCCACGATCTGGCTCGTCCAGAAGGGGTCGAACGAATCGAAGCGGCTCGAGGACGCCGGCCGCGAGACAGACGAGAAGCAGCGGGTGGGACGCCACGCGAGCGAGCGGTCGCCCGGTTGGGCGAAAGCTCGCGGCCTGAAGCGGCGGCTCTACGAGAACTCTCTGTTGATCACGATGACCGCAATTTTCTTCGCCACCTGGTTCGCCCAGTCGCTCAACTACTGGCGTGTCTTCAATGACGAGCAGCGGGAGCACTCGGAAGCCGCAGTGTCCTGGGGGCGGTACCTCCTAGAACCGGACTTCTGGGAGACGACGCTGCAGAACTGGCAGTCGGAGTTCCTCGCCGTCGGCGTGATGGTCGTCTTCACGATCTATCTCCGCCAGCGCGGCTCGCCCGAGTCGAAGCCGGTCGGGTCGCCGCACGACGAGACCGGCACCTCAGGCTAGGACGGTTTTCGCCCCGAAGCGAGCTTGACAGCGACCGGGACCTCGAAGCCCTCCCCGGTCCGAAACTCTTCGACCAGCGCCTCGAACTCTGCGCGTATCGCGCGCTGCATCTCCGGCGTCTGCGCAAGGATCAGCGGCCGCACGCGCACCGTGCCTTCGACGAGTCCGGTCCACAACTCGTCGCTGGTGTCGAGCTCGAGCGGGAACTCGACGGCTTGGACAGAGACGTCCACGAGCCCCGCATCGCGCAATAGCCGGTCGAACTCGCCGTCGTCCGCGAACCGAAACATCGGCGGACCGGGCGGCACGTCGGCGGGCGGCTGAGCTCCCGCCGCCGTGACAGCATCCAGCATCACGCCGAGCCAGCGGGCGCGGGAAGGCTCGTCCCATACGCTGAATGCCGCGCGACCATCGGGCGCAAGCACGCGGGCGGCCTCGGCGACCACCGCCTCCGGCCGGCCAACATGCAAGAGGAGAAACGCGCACGTGACGGCGTCGAATGACCCGTCCGCGAACGGCAGCTTGGTTGCGTCTCCAGGAACGAACTCGATGCTCGGCGAGCGGGCGCGCGCGTGGGCGAGCATGGTCTCGGAGAAGTCCAAGCCGACCGGATCGGCGCCCCGATCCGCAGCCCTGGCCGCCACGTAGCCGGGACCGGTGGCGATGTCGAGCAAGCGCTTCCCCGGCCCTGCGCCGACCGCATCGAGGAGCGGGTCGGCCAGGTGCGAGGTCACGCGGCCGGCCAACGCGTCGTAGGCCGCGGCCTCCTTCGTTCCCCAGCCGGCCTGCTCGAACGCGTCGAACGGGATGGGGTCGTAGTCGCTGATGCACAGGAGTATGCCGTCAACGCACAGCCACTAAAGAAAACGCGCATCCTCTGCGTCAGAGAAGTGTGATCGGACGTCGTGGAGCGAGTCTGAAAGAGCTGGAAGCGCTGTATCGCAACCGCTTCGACGTCTTTGCACGCGTTGCGGCGAGCGTGACGGGTAATCCCGAACGAGCACGCGACGCGGTGCAGGAGGCGTTTGCGACCGCGGTGCGCAAGCGCCGCTCGTTCCGCGGCGAGGGGCCGCTCGAGGCCTGGGTCTGGCGCATCGTGCTCAACGCCGCACGTTCGGACGTGCGCCGGGACGTTCCAGCGGTCGTTTACGACGAGCCGGCGTCCTCGAACGGCCGTCCCGAGCATGACGCCGACCTGCGCGCCGTCCTCGCGGTCCTGCCGGAGCGGCAGCGGACAGCTGTCTTCCTCCGCTACTACGCGGATCTCGACTACGCAGCGATCGCCGAGGCGCTCGGGATCACGACCGGAACCGTCGCCGCAACCCTCAATGCCGCGCATGCGGCGCTTCGCACTCGCCTGGAGGAGGTACGAACATGAACGAGCTCGACCGCACCAGCATCGATCGCCTCCTTCCCGCCACTCCTGGCGCGGCTGACTGGGACGACGTGTTGAGCCGTTCGGGTGCACACCACCGACGTCGCCGGCGGCTGCTCGCGGTCGCTGCGACAGCCCTCGTCGTCGCCGCGGCGTCCGCCTCTGCGATCGGCGGTGTGCGCGACTTCGTCGTCCGCACTGGCTTCATCGGCCTGCCTCCGATAGGAGCGACGCCGAGCAGCCCGGCTAGCGGAAAGCTCGAGATCTGGTACTGGGCCCCTTGGGCTGCCAACGGGAAGGACGGTAGAACCCGCGCTTGGGTGTACGCCGACGGGCGACTGATCTCTTGGGGAGGACCCGACCGTCCCGGGAGCGCGAACCCTCTGTCCACCGGATACCTCGAGCAGCGGCTCACGCCCGAAGGCGTCGAGCGCCTTCGCTCCGAGATCGCGGCGGCCGGAGACTTCGGCGATCCGGACGAGCTCGCGCCGCCGGGCAAGCCACCCTGTCCCCTGGGCCAGAGCCCAAGCGACCGCAAGAAGGCGATCGCCAACGGCGACTGCCAGCTCCCGACGCCGGAGCCGGCGCCCGACGCACCGATCACGGTTCCGTTCTACTCACCGATAGTCGTGGCGGGCCTCGGCACGCTCGTTCACGTCGACCATGCGCGCGATCTCAGCCGACTGTACTCGCAACTCTCGGATCCGGGATCGTGGCTCCCAGCGAGCGCGTGGGTGGAGCGAGACGTCAGGGCGTACGTGGCGTCGAAGTACGCGGTCTGCTACGGCGGTTGGCCGCCCGACCAGCAGGTCGAACAGTCCCGCCTCCTGGCGCTACTGCCACCGGCGGTCAGAGACCGTCTCGGGGACGCCCCGCTGAGGCAAGGCCCGCTCTTCGGTGAGCCCGGCAACTTCCGCCCCTCGTACGAGTACTGCGCGGACATGACGACGGATGAGGCTCGCGCGATCGCGGCCGCACTCGACGATGCGGGGTTCCAGGAGGACGGCAGCGCCCGACTGCACTACCGGTTCGAAGCTCCGGGCTCGATCCCGGGCGGGGCTCACGTGTGGTTCGAGCCCTACCTCCCGCACGGCGAGATCACGTGCTCGGTGTGCGGATGACAGTCCGACACATCCTGTTTGGCGCTCTCCTAGCGTCGTACTCAGGCGAACGAAGGCTGGTTCGCCTGGTCGCCCATGCAGACGAAAGATCATGACCCCTTACGAGAGGAGACAGGTATGAAAGCTCGACTGGTCACACTCGTCGCGCTCGCGGCGGCGGTCACGCTGACCGCTGTTGCAGCTGCCGGCCCAGACGCAGCGAAACAGCGGGTTGCGATTTCGATGAAGAACCCGGGGGACGGCACGTTCGTGCTCAGGCCACTGCAGGCCGGGACGCTCAAGCGCGACTCGGGCACGGTGAGCATGGTCTACCCCGAGCCCACCACCGTGATGCGCGAGGGGCAGTCCGTTGATATCTATCGGAACACCTACACGCTCAAGGGCAAGCGAGGGACCATGTCGATTCGCGAGCGGAACGAGTTCGTCGGGGTCTCGAACGAAAAGGTCCCAGGCTTCGATTTCACCCCCGGTGTCGGCATCGGCACGTGGAAGGTCGTGGGCGGGACGGGCGCCTACGCCAAGATCACCGGAGGCGGACGGAGTGGCCATCAGGGCCACCCGTGGCTCGTGCAGCAGGAGGGCTTCCTCACCAGTCGCTAAACCGGCTGCATGAGACGGGGCGGCGCGCGCGCGCCACGCCCGGCCCGAGAATGGAAAGCCCAGCAAATGCGGGGCTTTCCGGTAGCAGGCCTGTAAGCCGGATTCTGTCGAGCGTGACCATCCCTCTAGGCCCCTGCGGTTAGGCCCAGCCAGTAGGCACCGCCCAAGGCGATGAGTTCTCGGTCGCAAGGCGGTCATACTCCTCGACAGCAACGACGGGGGTGCAAGATGGGCACGTTGGTGGTCACCGAGTTCGTGTCGCTCGACGGCGTGATGCAGGCGCCAGGAGGCGAGGAGTTCAAGTACCCCGGTTGGAGCTTCGAGTTCGATCGCGGAGACGACGGCAACCAGTTCAAGCTCGACGAGACGATGGAGAGCGACGTGCTCCTGATCGGGCGCGTCACCTACGAGAGCTTCGCCGGCGCGTGGCCCATCGCGGGAGGGCGAGTTCGCGGACAAGTTCAACACGATGCCCAAGTACGTCGTGTCCTCGACCCTCGAGGAACCTGAGTGGAACAACACGACCGTCCTCAAGGGCACCGCCGCCGAGGAGGCGTCGAAGCTCAAGGAGGAGATCGACGGGATCATCCAGGTGCCCGGGAGCCTTCGGCTCGTCCAGGAACTGCTCGAGCACGATCTCGTCGACGAGCTGCACCTGATGGTCTTTCCCGTCGTGCTCGGCACGGGACGGCGCCTGTTCGGCGAGACGAGCGAGAAGACCGACTGGCTGCTGACCGAGTCGAAACCGGTTGGGCCCGACGGCGTGCTTCTCCTGATCTACGAGAGGATTCGGTAGAGAGGCGACCCTAAAGCGAGAGCGTGCCTGCGATCACGAGCGCCACGCCGAGCATCGCGAGCACGATCGACGAGGGGGCGCTGCGGCGTAGCACCGCGTTGGACGGGTTGGCGGGATCGACCCAGACGTCAACCGCCTCGCCGGGCGCATAGCGGCCCGCCTGGGCAGCGGCGATCCTGCCAAGCCCCATCCCGAAGCCGAGCGGAGTCCCGAACGCGGCGCGGTGGCCGCGGTAGGCCTGCCCGCCGACGTCGTAGCTGTACGCGAACACGGCCCGTTGAACGTTGGCGCCCATGTGCCCGCCGGTCGCGTGCGTCCGATAGCCGGCGCTTCCCGAGCCGAGCATCGTCCCCCGGACCCGCCGCCAGGATCGCGCCCGAAGCAGCTGCATCACCCCGGGTAGTCCGCGGATCAAAAAGAACCCTCCGAGGAAGAGCAGGATGATCCCTGTCACGTTCCCGGCCACGGCGGGATCGTAATCCGAGAAGCGGGCGGGCTATGGGAAAGCCTGTGCTTTGTCCTCTTCGCCAGACCTGCGTGGCTCGCCCCAGCCATGCGGACGTGTCGCCGATTCGACGTCACGGCTGACTCCATTCTCGGCCTGGCTGCTGACTCGTCGCATCCGCGTCACCAGGCCGTTCCAAACGAGGATTGGGCCTGGGGCCGCCTGGCCGTCCCCGTCCTTCGCCGCCTCGTCGCCCACCACCCTCACGACGCGGCTCGCTTCTCAGCGAACGTCGCGACGGAGGCCTTCGAGGCCACCTGCGCGCGTCCCTCCGAAGACCGCGCCACGAGGTGCTTCGCGACGCGCTCGGCGTCTTTGCTCGCGCCCACGATGAGCATCGACGCGAACGAGTGCAGGAACAGCATCCCCACGAAGTAGAGGCCCGGCGCCGAGTCGACGGCGCCGCGGTACTGGACGGGGTAGCCGTCCTCTTCCTGCTCGAGCGGGATATTGATCCACGTGTAGTCGTGACGGAAGCCGGTGCACCACACCACGTTCCGAACGTCGAGGACGCGACCGTCGTCGAGTACCGGCAGGCCGTCCTGGACTCCGACGGTACGCGCAAAGACGCGCTCGACTCCAGCAGCGCGCAGATCCTTCTTCAGGTACCGCAGCAGCGGCGCACCGCCGTGCCTGACGTGCGGACGCATCTTGCGACCGAGCGGCGTGTCCATCGTCAACACGTGTGAGCCGAGGAAGAAGAGCACGCGCTGGCCGGCTCGCCCGCGCCGGGTCTCGACCGACGCAGGGATCTGGCCTGTATCGGTTCCCGACAGGATCGTCTCGTGCTCGGCAGCTGCCTCGTGGGCGATGTCGGCACCCGAGTGGCTCGCGCCGACGACCAGGACAGGCCCCTCCTGAAGCTGCGAGGGGTTGCGGTAGTCGCTCGAGTGGAGTTGCGTGATGCTCGCGTCGAGCTCCGGGGCGAAGGTCGGAACCACCGGCTTCTGCATGACGCCTGTCGCCACGACCACGTTGTCTGCCTCGTACGTCTTCGCACCGGCCGTCACGACAAAGCGTTCGCCGTTCCTTGTCAGCGTGTCCACGGCCGTGCCGGTACGGACGGGTAGCTCGAAGCGCGCGGCGTACGACTCGAGAAAGTCGGCCATCTCGTGTGTCGTTGGGAAGGCTGAGCGCCGCCCCGGGTATCGCATGCCCGGAAGCCCGTCGTATCGCGCCGGCGAGTAGAGGCGCAGCGAATCCCAGCGCTTCCGCCATGGGTCGCCGATTCGCTTGCTCGCGTCCAGAATGACGAACGACTTGCCGCGCTGCGCGAGGTAGTAGCCGGTCGCGAGACCGGCCTGACCGCCGCCGACGATAACCGTGTCGAACCGCTCTACCGTTGCCATCTTGTCCTCCTCATCTCGTTGGCTCGATGGTAGGACAGAGTCGGCGGCCCGACATCGCGCGGATTCACCAATTTGCAGGCGTTTCCTCGTGGTCAATTCTGACCACGAGGTTGGATCAGGTGAGGTCGTGCTCGAACGCGAACGCAGTCGCCGCGGTCCGCGACGAGACTCCGAGCTTCGCGAAGATGTTCTGGAGATGCCGCGCCACCGTGTGCTCGCTGATCACGAGCTCGGACGCGATCTCGCGGTTGCTATTGCCGGAAGCGACGAGGCGGAGCACCTCGAGCTCGCGTCGCGACAACCCGTGCGCATCCGCAGGGGCGCGGGCCGCGAGGCGGGCGAGGTCCGGCTTCGCACCGAGGCGTTCGAAAATGCCGCCCGCCGCCTCGAGCTCGAGGACGGCCGCCTCGTGGTCGCCGAGCAGTCGGCAAGCCTCGCCGACGAGCACGCGCGTCCGGGCAATCTCGTACGGCGCCTCGAGCGCGTGCCAGAGGTCGACCGCCCGGCGAAGCGACAGGAGCGCCGCCGGCACCTCGCCGCCCACGAGCTGAACCGAGCCCTGCGCATACGCGACCATCGCCTCCAACATCCCGCTCTCGTAGCCGCCGGCGAGCTGCTCGAGCTCGTTGCACGCACGTCTCGCGGCCTCGACCTCGCCCTCGGCAACCATGATCTCGATGTAGGCCGGAAGCAGCCGCAGGCGGTCGAGCAGCTGCGTAGCGCCCGCCTCCGCCCGGCGGATCGCTGCCGCTGCCGCCCCAGGGCGTCCCTGCGCGAGTCGCAGCTGCGCGAGCCCGGGCTGCGGCTCCCAACCGTGCGTGCTCGCCTGCTTGTACGCCGCTTCCGCGGCTGCGAACTCTCCTTGTAGTCGGAGGAGCTCGCCCTGGCGATAGCGAGCCAGACCCGCTGCCGGGTTCTTCGTCTCGAGAAAGCGCTGTCCCGCACGGCGAGCCTGCTCCAGCGCATCGGGCCAGGCGCCGTCGAGCTGCAGAATCTCGGCCCGGTGAACGAGGCAGCGACCGGTGAACGCGACCATCTCCGGCTGCAGATCCCACCAGTCCGAGAGCGCCCTCGTCCACTCGCGTGCGCGTCGGACCTCGTACACCTCCTGGCAGGCGAGGATGACCCCGCAGTACACCATCCCGGTCACGATCGGCAAGAGCTCCTCAGCCGTAACGGCGACCATGCTCTCGTCCAACAGTGCGAGACCCTCTTGAACCCTTCCGTCCTTGATGAGCATGTAGCCCTGCCCATGGATCGCGAGCGCGAATAGATCCCGGTCGCCGAAGCGCTCGCTGATGCGAACGGCCTCTGCCGCGGCCTCGCCTGCGGCGGCAAAGTCGCCGGTGGCCTCGTGCTGGAACATGAGCGGGAGGAGGAGATACCCGTGCTCGGCGCACTCGTCCTCGTGCTCCAGAATCCGCCGTGCACGGCCGAGCCAGCCCGTCGCCGGCCCGATCTGGCCACGCATAGCGAGATTCAGTCCGATCCAGATTGCGCTGCGCGCGGCACGCCGCTCCTCTCCGGCCTCGACGAAGCGCTGGTGCGCACGCTCGAGCCAGGCGATCGAGTCATCGTCGCGACCGAGCATGAAGGCGCAGACCGAGAGCAGCTCGAGGTCGTCCGGGGCGAGGCCCTCCCGCTCGTGCACGACCGTCAGCGCCTCGTACGCCTCAAGCCATGCGCGCTTCGCGTAGGCCTCACGGCCTCGCTCGAGCTCCTCGAGTCGATCCCGCACGCGGCGGCTCACTGCCCGACGAACAATATCGCCGGCACTCAAATGGAAGAGCCCCGCCAGGCGGGGCTCTTCGGTAGCAGGCCTGTAAGCCGGATTCTGTCGAGGGTGACCATCCCTCTAGGCCGACCGTTTCCGGCCGACTCGAGCGGCGCACCCGGCTCCTCGGCGGGCCACGTCGTAGGAGCCTGCTTCGCCTTGCACCGGACGGGGTTTGGCTAGCCGCCGTGTCACCACGACGCTGGTGGGCTCTTACCCCACCGTTTCACCCTTACCGCCGGCGTCTCCGGAGAGAGACGTTCGCCGGTGGCGGTCTCCTTTCTGTTCCACTTTCCGTCGGCTTTCGCCGCCTGGGGTTTCCCCAGCGTCCTGCCCTTCGGTGTCCGGACTTTCCTCGGGACAGCTCGCGCTGCCTCGCGGTCACCCGGCCTGCACTCAGAATGGTAGCGCCATCACCACGTCAGGAACGCTGAATTACGGAACAGCCGCGGTCCCCGTGATCGATGCCGGCACGGTCTCCCGCGTCGCCGTGCTCGGCGACGTCCATGGGAACGCCGTTGCGTTCGCAGCGGTGCTCGACGAGATCCGCCGCAACCCGCCCGACCTCGTCGTCGTCAACGGCGACCTGTCGTGGGGCGCCGAGCCGGAGGCGACGCTCGCCATGGCCGATGCGCTCCCAGACGCGCTGTTCGTCCGAGGCAACGCTGAGTCGGCGCTGCTGCGCCGGACCGCCGACTCCGATACGGATGCGTGGATGCTCGAGCGCCACAGCCCCGAGCGCCTCGCGCAGATCGAGTCGTTCGCCGGCGCGGTCAGCGTCAAGGTCGCGGGGATCGGCAGCGCCTTCGTCTGTCACGGCTCGCCGCGAGGCGATCAGGAGCTCGTGACGCCTGGGACACCCGACGAACGAATGCGCGAGTTGCTCGCTGGTACGGAGCTCGACGTGCTCGTGACAGCACATGTGCACCTCCAGTTCGAGCGGGAGGTGCTCGGGGTCACGAGCATGAACGCCGGCAGCGTCGGTCTTCAATACGGCGGCACACCGGCGGCCTACTGGGCCGAGCTGGGGCCGGCGATCCGCCTGCGCCGGACGCCATACGACCTCGACGAGGCAGAGCGCCGCGCGCGGTCGAGCGGGATCCCGACCGCCGATCGCATCGTTCAGACGCTCCGCGAGCCTCCGTCGGCCGAGGAGGTCGTCGAGCACGCCGAACGGCTCGTGGCCTCCGACTGAATGAGCAGGAACCCGCACTCGGGACAGGCGATCGTGCCGCCTGCCCGGTGCTGCACGAACTCGCCGCACACGAGGCACTCGAGGCTCGCTCCGCGGAGTAGCGCGAAGAGCTCCTGTTCGAGCGACCTGTTGAGTGACGCGATCTCGCCCATCAGACCTTCCTGAACACCCCCACGACCTTGCCGAGCAGCTGGACGTGGTCGGCGTAGATCGGTTCCATGGCGGCGTTCTCCGGCTGCAGCCGCACGCGGCCCGACTCCCGGAAGATGCGCTTGACCGTCGCCTCGTCGGCGGACTCGTCGTTGCCGGCGAGCGCGACGACGATCTCGCCGTCGCGAGCGTCCTGCTGGCGACGGACGACGACGTAGTCGCCGTCGAGGATGCCGGCGTCGACCATCGACTCACCCTTCACGCGGAGCACGAAGTCGGCAGGCCCCACGACGCCGGGGACGCTCATGTACTCCTCGACATTGTCGGCGGCGAGCAACGGCCCGCCGGCTGCGATCTGGCCGACGAGCGGCAGCATGTCCTCCTCGCGCGAGGGCCGCGCAGAGGCAGGCCGCTCACGCCCGACGAGCTCGAGGGCACGTGGCTTCGTCGGGTCACGGCGCAGCAGGCCGGCGCGCTCGAGGTTGGCGAGATGGGCGTGCACCGTCGACGGCGAAGCCAGCCCGACGGCATCTCCGATCTCACGCACGGTAGGCGGATACCCGTGCGTGTCGACGTAATCGACGACGAAATCCCAGATCTGCTGTTGCCTGGGCGTCAGCACCGATGAGCCTCCTTTAGCGAACATGTGTTCGCCCAAGGTAGCGGGGTCATCGGATGACGTCAAGCCCCGGCCCCGTCTCACAGGCACTCATATGAAGCAAACATGGTGGCGCTCACCGCGTAGACCGTTCATAGTCGTCCTCTAGCCATCGGAAGGAGGCGACTGTGAGCATGGACGCCGGCCAAGCTGCAGCGCTTGGGACCGACATGGAGGTGCTTAGCCGCGTCGCCCAGAACGGCCAGTGCCCGTTCTGTGGAGAGAATGGTTGGCATACCACGCAAGCAGGCGGGAGGAGCATCGTGCAGACGATTCCAACGGAGCCCGGAAAGGGTCTCTCCGCTCTGACTCTGATCTGCAACACGTGTGGATTCGTCCGCCTTCACGCCACAGACACCCTTGGAATCGAATCGCTCCCAGACGGAGTGTCGTAGAGCTCGTTAATGACGTGCCGGAAGGCAGATGCGGGCTTCGCCCGCGTCTGCCACGCGAGTGCTGGACTTCGAGGTGGCCCCCGACCGAAAGTGCGCAGCACTTTCGGTCGCCAACATGCGCTGGAGAGGACTTGAACCTCCACGACCTTTTACGGTCACCAGGCCCTCAACCTGGCGCGTCTACCAATTCCGCCACCAGCGCGCGAAACGCAGTTTACCGGCGGGTTCCTACTCCAGAACCTGGAAAAGCGCGACCGAGTTGAGCGCGAAGAGCGTCGCGACGACCACGGTCAACCGCGTGAGGTTGCGCTCGACGATGTGCGTTCCGCCCTGGGAAGCAGGCGTATAGCCCATGCCACCGAAGCCGGTGTCGCGCCCCGAGTGCATGAGGATGAGCGTGATCAGGGCGGCCGAGACCAGTACCTGGGTGACAGCGAGTAGCGCAACCACGGGGTTCTTAGACTAGCCGACATGGAGCAAGCGGACGCGCGTGAACGGATCCAGAAGCTGCTCGTCACCGGCGACAACCGGCTGAAGCAGGGCGTGTCGCACGAGAAGGTGCGCGAGACGTACGAGGAGGCGCTGCGGGTGGCCGTGGAAGCCGGGCTCGAGGAGAGCGTTAGGCCGCTCGTCGAGATACGGCTGGCCGACCTCGAGAAGCTCGGCTAGAGAACCCCGCCTCGCGCACCGGGGCAGCCACCTATCCAGGAAACCTTGCGTTGATGGCGAATCGACGACGCAGACGTCGACCCTGGAGGTTTGTGATGGACGTTTCCCTCGCCAGGCGCCTGGCTGCCGAAGCCGTTGGCACCTTCTTGTTCTTCTTTCTCGGGTTCAGCGCCATCGCCGTATCCGTGGAGTTCGGTATCGAGGCGATCGGGCCACTCGGAATCGCATTTGGATTCGGCCTCGGCCTGGCGCTAGCGATCACCGCCTTCGGGCATCTCTCCGGCGGGCACTTCAACCCAGCGGTGAGCGCCGGACTGGCCGTCGCGGGGAAGTTCCCCGTCCGCGACGTTGTCCCTTACTGGATTGCCCAACTCGTGGGTGGGTTTGCCGCCGTGCTCGTCATGGCGATCGCCTATTCGAGCCAGGTGACGAACGCGCTCGATACGAATCCCGGTCTCGGCATCGGCGACGGCTCCGCACTCCTGCTCGAGGGCGTGGCAACGGCGCTCTTCGTCATGGTCATCCTCACCGTCGCGACCGACGAGCGAGCCGCATGGAAGGGAGTCATGGCGCCGCTCCTGATCGGGCTGTTCATCTTCACTGCCGCAACGGCGGTGGGCCCTGCATCAGGTGGATCCTTCAATCCCGCTCGATCACTCGACCCGGTTCTCTACAACCAGGACTGGTCGAATCTGTGGATCTACCTGGTGGGACCGCTCGCCGGCGGAGTTGTCGGAGGCGCGATCTGGGGATACCTGGTCGCACGACCGGAGCACAGTGCTACGTAGCGACATCCGCTCACATACGCCGACCGTCTAGCGACCCGCTGCGCGCTCGAGGATCGCTTCGATCCGCTCCGCCTGACGGCGCACGTCGTGGCTCTCGGCCGCGGCGCGCGCCGCCGGGTTGGGGCACGGCAGGGCCGCCGCCGCGACGAGGCCCTGTGCGATGGAGCCGATGTCGAGCGGATCGACGAGCACGCCGGCGCCTTCGGGGACGAGCTCTGCCGGGCCGCCCACCCGGGTCGCGACCACGGAGCGTCCTCTGGCCATGGCCTCGAGGACGGCCTGGCCGAACGGCTCGACGAGGCTCGGCTGGCAGACGACGCGCGCTGCGGCCATGTGCTTTCGCGCCTGGTCGTGCGCCACCGCACCAACGAGCCGGACGCCCCGCCGCCCCTCCAGCGCCGGCCGTAGGGGCCCGTCGCCGACGATGGTGAGCGTCGCACCGGCGTCCTCGAGCCGGCCGAACGCCTCTGCGAGCCGCACGACGTTCTTGCGGTCGATCAGCGAGCCGACGAAGAGATAGGACGAAGGACCGTCCGGCGCGGGCGCCACCGAGAACGAGTCGAGATCGACGCCGCAGTCCACGACCTCGGTCTTGCCGCGGGCCTCGGGCACGGCCCCCTCGAGCTCCCCGCGCAGGTAGCCGGAGACGGCAACCACGGCGGCGGAGCGCTTGCAGACCCACCGGGTCGCCCTTCGGACGACGGCGTTCGAGCGTGCGTTGGCCACGTCCTGCCCGTGGGCCGTGACGACGAGCGGCGCGCGCGACGATACGGCCGCAATCAGGCCCGCCGGCACCAGAAAGTGCGCGTAGACGACATCTGGACGGAATGCGCGTGAGGCCGCCCCGGCTCGCCGGGCCAGGTCGACGTAACGGCGCTTCCCTCCCGCTCGGCTGTCGAGCACCGCCAGCTCGATCTCGTGGCCGCGGTCGAGTAGAGCCCGTTCCAATCCCTGCACGAAGACGCCGAAGTCCGGGTCCTCTTGGACCCGGGTACATCTGCGAGACGAGGAGGATCCTCAAACGCCAGCGACGCTAGTCGCGCGTGACCTGCACGATGCCGAGGCACATCTCGTCCGTCGTCCCCTCGCCCCAGAGCACGTAGCGGGGTGTCTTCGGGATCCCGTGCCCGCCGTGATGTCGCCGCATCGGATCGAAGCGGCACGTCACTCGCAGCACGTCTCCCGCCTTCGCCTCCACAGGCTCTTCGAGCGCGTACGCGCTCTGCCAGTGGAAGTCCCAGCCGGGGATGTCGAGCAGGACGCGAGCGGTCGTCGTGCCCGGGTTGAGCTCGACACGGATCGACTTGCCGAGCAGGTGCATGTGCCCGCCGACGATGTGGATCGTGGTCGGATCCCGCATCGTGCGGGTGCACGTCGACGTCGTCGAGGGCTTCGGGCTCGTCGCATCCTGGCCGCACACGACGAGCAGCGCGGTCGGCGCGAACGACGCCGCGGCCCCGTACTTCCGGCCCAGGTCGGCGATCGCGGCGTCACGGTTGCAGAGCCGTCCCTGTTCACCCTTGACGCAGGCGAGCTCGACCGGCGCGGGTAGCAGCACGGTGTCGACGGACTTCAGGCCGTTCGGCGGCGCAAGCGTGAACACTGCCCGCGAGCGATCGGGCGCGCGCCCGTTCAGGAGGTTGTAGTGCACCTGCATCACGACGAGCTCGCCTTTCGGCAACGTGACGCCGGTTCCGTCCGGGAAGCGACCCGCTCCCCAGCCCGGCGCCCAGGCGGAGATCCACGATGCATTGTCCAGCTGGTCGCTCCCACCGGAGACTCCGATCCCGCCGAAGCATGACCAGCCCGCACCGGGTGACGCCGCATCCAGCCGCTTCGCAGCGGCCCCTGACTCCGGGTGAATGCGGAAGAGGATCACGTGGTGGACGATCGAGCGCGCGCCTGGATCGATGCGCGCGGACGTTGCATACGCGTCCTCTGTCAACTTGGGATCGAGGAGGAAGCAGCGGTAGTCGTCCGTGACGCCGGCCTTCGCCTGCGGCTGGTAGGACGACGGCATGGCGAGCGTGAGCAGGCGCTCGCCGGCACGCACGTCCGTCTTGGCGGCAGGAGCCTTGCCGGCTCCTGCGCCGGACGCCTTGCCCCCGGCATTCGCCCAGCCGAGGATCGCCGAGCGCTGCTGTGCCGTCAGCTGCCGTGTCTCCTCGCCGACGTAGTCGGGAGAGGCCGGGCCCGGCGGCCAGGGCGGCATGATCTTTGCCTTCACGGCGCCGGCGATCGCATCCGCCCACTTGTGCGCCTGCTTCGCCGTCTCGAGCGAGAACGGAGCGATGCCGCCGACCTGGTGGCAACCGGTGCACTTCTCGCGGAGGATCGGAGCCACGTCGCGCTGGAAGCTCGGTGCCGCAGCGGGTGTCCGGTCACCGTCGTCGCGCGAAGCGGCGACCGCCACGATGGGCACGAGCAGCGAGACGGCGACAATGGCTGCGACTGGAGCGCGCCTCATGCGGCCGGGCGCTGCGAGTCGTACGTGCCGAACAGGTCGCGGAGCTCGCCGCAGATCTCGCCGATGGTGCAGTGGGCACGAAGCGCTTCACGCATCGGAACGAGCAGGTTACCGGTGCCCTCGGCAACCCTCCGCACTTCCGCGAGGGCGCGTGCTGCGGCTTCGGCATCGCGGTCGGCGCGGACGCGCGCCGTCCGCTCGAGCTGCCGCCGCTCGATCTCGGGATCGATGCGCTGCAACTCGACCTCACCGCCCTTTCCGTCGTCCTCGTAGCGGTTGACGCCCACGACGATGCGCTCGCCCTCCTCGATGTCCCGCGCAAAACGAAACGCCGCCTCCTCGATCTCGTGCTGGACGAAGCCCTGCTCGACGGCGGCGACGGCGCCGCCCAGCTCGTCGATGCGCCTGATCAGCTCCCACGCCCGCTCCTCGAGCTCGCGGGTCAGCGCCTCCACGGCGTAGGAGCCTCCCAGCGGGTCGGCCGTCGGCGTCGTCCCCACCTCGTGCTGTAGCACCTGCTGCGTGCGCAGCGCGATCCTCGCCGCCCGCTCGGTCGGCAAGGCGAGCGCCTCGTCGAACGAGTTCGTGTGCAGCGACTGCGCGCCGCCGCAGACCGCCGCCAGCGCCTGCACGGCTACGCGGACGATGTTCAGCTCCGGCTGCTGGGCGGTCAGCGTGGAGCCTCCGGTCTGAGCGTGGAAGCGCAGCGCGAGCGCCTTCGGATTCGTGGCGCCGAACCGCTCCCGCATGACGCGTGCCCACAGCCGGCGGGCCGCGCGGAACTTCGCCACTTCCTGGAGAAAGTCGTTGTGGGCGTTGAAGAAGAACGAGACGCGCTCGCCGAACTCGTCGGGCGAGAGGCCGGCCGCGACCGCCGCCTCGCAGTAGGCGATGCCGTTGGCGACCGTGAACGCGAGCTCCTGCACCGCCGTCGAGCCCGCCTCGCGGATGTGGTAGCCGGAGACGGAGATCGTGTTGATGAGCGGCAGCCGCTCCGCGCAGTAGGCGAAGAGATCGGTCGTGATCCGCATCGAGGGCCGCGGCGGGAAGATGTAGTTCCCCCGGGCGATGTACTCCTTGAGGATGTCGTTCTGAACGGTGCCGCGGAGCTTGTCGCCCGCCACGCCCTGCTCCTCCGCCGCCAGCTCGTAGAGCAGGAGCAAGAGCGCTGCGGGGGCGTTGATCGTCATCGACGTCGAGACCCGGTCGAGCGGGATGCCGTCGAAGACGACGCGCATGTCGGCGATCGAGTCGATGGCGACGCCGGTGCGGCCGACCTCGCCGTTGGCAACAGGGTCGTCCGAGTCGTAGCCGAGCTGGGTCGGTAGGTCGAACGCGACCGAGAGGCCGGTCTGGCCCAGCCCGAGCAGATAGCGGAAGCGCTCGTTCGTCTCCTCCGCCGAGCCGAAGCCGGCGTACTGGCGGATCGTCCACGGACGGCCGCGGTACATCGTGGAATAGGGGCCGCGCGTGAAGGGGTACTCGCCGGGCAGCTCGGTGTCGAGGCCGGCTACGTCGGCCGGCGTGTACACGGGCTCGATCTCGATCCCTGAGTCCGTCTCACGCCTGTCCTCCGCCTCGGCCATGCTGGAATCGTACGTCCGCCGGGCCGCGCATCGTCAGCGTGCTCCGGCTCGGCTCGGGCTTGTAACCGAGCTTGGCGTTCAACGTCCGCATGGGCAGGTTCCGCTCTTCGCTGCCCGTGATCAACCGCTCGAAGCCGGCGAGCTTCGCGGCGGCGATTTGCGTCCGCTTCAGCGCGGTGGCGATCCGCGCCGGCGCCATGCGCGCCGAACGGCAGTCAGTCCGTTGTAACCGTCGCGGCCGCTGTCGTCCATCGAGACATACCCGATCGGCTCGCCGTCCGCGACCGCCACGAACAGCAGATCGCGCCGCCGCGTTGGCCGATCGAGCTCGATCGCGCGCCACTGCTCGTAGCTCATGTCGCCTGCATTGCCCGGGATGTCTGCCGCGGCTTCGATGCCGACCGCATACAGCGCGTCCGCGAGCTCCGGGCGATCGGCGAGGGCGACGATCTCGACTCCCGGCGGAACCCGAGCTGGCTCGGGTTCAAGAGCCGTGAGATCGAGCGCGACAACCTTCTCTCCACCCACGACCTCGTAGCCCCGACGCTCGAGGTACTGCTGTGACTCGAGGTCGCTCTCGACGACCTCGCCCTCGAGCTCGGACCGACCGGCCTTCAGTGCTCGGCCCCCGAGCTCCGCGAGAACGGCCGAGCCGATGCCGCGCCGCCTTAGCGCGGGGACGACGACGAGATGCGCAGGCGCAAGCCCGTCGGGCCACGGATCGACGAAGCCGCAGCCCGCGGGCTCTCCGTCGAGTTGCGCGACGACGTAGACGAGCGTCTCGTTGGCGGCGAGGTTGTGCCGCAGATTCTCCAGCCGTGGCGGTGGCCGGTCGGGTTCGGCGGCGGTACGCACAGCGATCATTACCTCGAGGTCGGCGTCGGTCTGCACGCGCGCGACCTCGAGGCCGGGAACAGCCTGAGTCATGGTGAGCTCCTTTAGGAAGGTGGGGACGTCAGCCGGACGGCTGCGTCACGTGCGAATGGAGTTCGACATAGCACCACCTCCCGGCTCGGGAGCCTGCCCGGCGATCGTAGTGTCTACTGTCGTCGTGGTGCAAGTCCGCGTGCGACTCTTCGCCGGCCTGCGCGAGCGGGCCGGATGGTCGGAGCGCGATCTCGACGGCGTCGACCGCGTTGGCGACGTGTGGCCACGGCTCGAGCTCGGCGAGGAGCCGCCGGGTCTGCTCTACGCCGTGAACCGCGCGTACGCGCCGCCTGAGCGTGAGCTCGCCGACGGCGACGAGGTGGCGCTCATCCCACCGGTCTCGGGCGGCGCTCTTCGTCTCAGCCAGGAGGCGCTCGACCCGGCGGCCGTGATCGCCGAGGTTGCGGACGATCGCGCGGGCGGCATCGCGGTTTTCGTCGGCACGACGCGCGTCCACTCGCGTGGCCGGACCGTGCTTCATCTCGACTACGAGGCCTACGAGGGCATGGCCGAGCAGGTGATGGAGGAGCTGGCTGCCGACCTCCAGGCCGAGCTACGAGCTCTGCGCTGTCGCGATCGCGCACCGCGTCGGACGGGTGGGGATCGGAGAGCCCTCGGTCGTGATCGCCGTGTCGGCGGCGCACCGCGGCGACGCGCTCGCGGCCTGCAAGGACTGCATCGACCGCCTCAAGGAGACCGTGCCGCTGTGGAAGAAGGAGGTCTACGAGGGCGGCGAATCGTGGATAGGACAAGGCTCATAGGCGCTGGGTGAACCTCCCGGTTCCCCCAGACCCCTCCACCGGTCCGCTTCGCGGACAGGCGCTACGCGCCGGATCGGGCGAGGCTCGTAGGTCCTGCGGCTACCGTAGTCCACGTGGATCCCGTCATCCGCAGAGAGCCGCGAGAGCCCGAGGAGGAGAGGCCCGTCGACGAGTACGGCTTCGAGCCGGTCGAGCGCGGCTACGAGCCGATCCACCCCACTTCGCCGTGGCGCGAGATGCTCAGGAAGCTCTGGGCACCGATCGCGTTTGTCGGCGTGCTGCTGTGGAAGTTCAAGGCAGGGGCGGCGGCCATCTTCAAGCTCAAGCTCTTCACGGTCGTCGGCTCCGCCTTCGTCTCCGTGGCGGCCTATGCGCTGATCTGGGGCTGGCAGTTCGGGCTCGGCTTCGTGCTGCTGCTGTTCGTGCACGAGCTCGGTCACGTCGCCGTCGCGAAGTGGCAGGGGCTGCCCGTGAGCGCTCCTGTCTTCATCCCGTTCATGGGCGCGCTCATCCTGATGAAGGAGATGCCGCAGAATGCCTGGAAGGAGGCGCAGATCGCGCTCGGCGGTCCGATCCTCGGCTCGCTCGGCGCGGCAGCCTGCTGGGCCGCGGGTGCCAGCATGGACTCGGACCTGCTGATGGCACTCGCGTACGTCGGCTTCTTCATCAACCTCTTCAACCTGATTCCCGTGCTGCCGCTCGACGGCGGGCGCGCGATCGGCGCTGTCCACCCCGTCTTCTGGGTGCTCGGCGCTGCCGTGCTCGTCGTGGCCGCGGTGTTGTGGCTGAGCCCGGCGATCCTGATCATCGTCGCGCTGCTCGGCGGCTTCGAGCTCTACGGCCGGGCGAAGGACTGGTGGCGGAACCGCGGCACGGCCGGCGGCAACCGCTACTACGCGATCAGAGCCCTGGCAGCGCGTCGCGGTGGGCGCCGTCTACGTCGGGCTGTCGGCCGTGCTCGTGCTCGCCATGGCGGCCACGCACGTTCCGCAGGACCGCCTGTGACGACCGAAGACGTCCGGATCCTCGAGCGCTGCGATCCGGATCTCGACAAGCACGTGGCGATGATCGCGGCGGAGTTCCGTGCCGGCTTCGTGGCCGTCGAGTCGATCGGGGTCCCCGGCGTGACGGTGTTCGGCTCGGCGCGCACGGCGGAGGGCGACCCGATGTACGACCTCGCCCGCGAGTTCGGGCGCCTCGCAGTTGCGGCGGGCTTCGCCGTCGTCACCGGCGGCGGGCCGGGCGTGATGGAGGCCGCCAACCGCGGCGCGCAGGAGGCGGGCGGCGTGTCCGTCGGTTTCAACATCCAGCTGCCGCACGAGCAGGAGCTGAACGCGTACTGCGACATCGGCGTGACGTTCCGCCACTTCTACGCACGCAAGGTGATGCTCGTGAAGGCGGCGGAGGCACTCGTGCTCTTCCCCGGCGGCTTCGGCACGCTCGACGAGCTGTTCGAGGCGCTGACCCTGATCCAGACGGGGAAGATCCAGGACTTTCCGGTGTGCCTGCTCGGCTGCCGAGCACTGGCAGCCGCTGGTCGACTGGCTGGACGAGCTGTGCGATCGCCGCTTGATCTCCCGCGAGGATCTCGAGCTCGTCTCGGTCACGGACGACGCGGCCGAGGCAGTCGCCGTGATCAGCTGCGCACTACACGCGCAAGGTCGCCGCCTAGCTCCTCCGCGCCGACTCCGCCTGTGGATGCATTGGCACTGAATTGTCACAACTCAGTGCCAGGCACTCGGACGAACGGTCAGGGCCACGGGGCACTCGGCCACGGCCGGTCGGGGCCGCTAGCCGCGGTGGCGGAAGCCGTAGTCGAGCAGGCGAATCGTGTCGCCGTAGTGGTCGGGTGAGTCGAGGACGACGGCGATCAGCCTGATCCCGTGTCGCGTCGCCGACGCAACGAGACACGGCCCGCTGGCGCGCGTGTACCCCGTCTTCACGCCGTCGGCCCCCGCGTAACGCCACAGGAGCTTGTTGTGGTTCTCGTAGAGCTTCGCGTAGGTGGGTGGCCGCCACGTCACGCGCTTGTGTTTCGTCGCCACGATCGACCTGAAGCGCGGGTTGCGCAGCGCGTGCCGCGTGAGCATCGCGAGGTCGAACACGGTCGAGTAGTTCCCTTCGTCGATGAGGCCACTCGCCGAGCGGTAGTGCGTGTGCCGGAGGCCGAGCGCGCGCGCCTCGTCGTTCATGAGCCCGAGGAAGCGCTCTCGCGTGCCTCCGGCCGCGACCGCGAGCGCAACGGCCGTGTCGTTCCCGGACTCGAGCAGCAGGCCGTAGTAGAGCTTCCACGCGGGGACGCGCTCACCGGCGCGGAGATACTCCTTGGACGGCTGCACCTTCGTCGCCTCTTTCGGCACGACGACGATGTCCCGCGGTCGCAGCCGCTCCATGGCCACCAAGCGCGGTCATGATCTTCGTCGTCGACGCGATCGGCCGTCGCATGTGTTCCCGCTTCGACCAGAGGACCTGCCCGGTGCTTGCATCGATGACGATCGCTGCCGGCGCCTTGACTTTCGGGCCGTTGACCTGCGGGGCGCCGCTGGCGGCTCCACCCACTACGAGAGCCGCAAGACCGGCGACGAGAAGCCAACGCCAGGGCACGGCGAACGAGTGTAGCGTCGGGCCATGAAGGACGAGCTCGACGCTGCGGTCGCCACGATCCGTGACCGGACGGAGACGACGCCGGCGATCGGCGTCGTGCTCGGCAGCGGTCTCGGCGCCTTCGCGGACGCAGTCGAGGACGTGGTCGAGATTTCGTACGAGGACATCCCGGGCTGGCCTCAGGCGACGGCCGTCGGCCACGCGGGCAGGCTCGTCTTCGGCTCCTTCAGCGGCGTTCCCGTCGCCGTCATGCGTGGCCGCGCCCACCTCTACGAGGGCATCTCGCCCGCCAAGGTCGTCTTCGGCATCCGCGTGCTCGGCCTGCTCGGCATGCGCACACTCGTGCTCACGAACGCGGTCGGCGCCATCGACGACAGCCTCGAACCGGGACAGCTCGTCCTCATCTCGGACCACATCAACCTCCAGGCGACAGTCGCCTCTGGTCGGCCCGAATGACGAGAGCGTCGGGCCGCGCTTCCCCGACATGTCCGACGCGTACGACCCGGAGCTGCGCGCGGCGGCGAAGGCAGCCGCTGAGCGGCTCGGCCTCGAGCTCGGCGAGGGCGTGTACGCAGCCTGGCTCGGCCCGGCGTTCGAGACTCCCGCCGAGATCCGCATGCTGCGCACGCTCGGCGCGGACACCGTCGGCATGTCCACCGTGCCCGAGGTGCTGGCCGCGCGGCACATGGGTATCCGCTGCCTCGCCGTCTCGTGCGTCACGAATCTGGCCGCGGGGGTCTCGCCCGAGCCCATCGATCACGAGCAGGTGCTCGAGGTCGGTGCACGCGCCGCCGACTCGCTCGTCGCGCTCTTGCGCGAGCTCGTTCCTACACTTTCAGCGTGAAGCTGAGCGAGCTGCCGTCGGTCGACGAGCTGCTGCGCGACCCGCGTCTCGCCGCGGCGCCGCACGGGCTGGCCGTGGAGGCCGCGCGCACCGTGCTCGATCGAGCCCGCGAGGAGATCCGCGCCGGCGGCGATCCGGGTGAGCTCGCGGAGCTCGTCTCCCAGGAGATCGCCGCCGCGCACGCCTACCGCCTGCGCTCTGCCGTCAACGCCACGGGCGTGATCGTCCACACGAACCTCGGCCGTGCGCCGCTGGCGACCGCGGCGCTCGAGCGGGTGGCGGAGGTCGGGCGCGGCTACTCGAATCTCGAGTACGACCTCGCGGAGGGCCAACGCGGCTCGCGGCAGGATCACGTGGCGGGGATCCTCCGCCGGCTGACCGGCGCCGAGGCGGCGCTCGTCGTCAACAACAACGCGGCCGCCGTGCTGCTGGCGCTCGGCTGCGCTCGCGGAAGGCCGCGAGGTGCTCGTCTCGCGGGGCGAGCTGATCGAGATCGGCGACGGCTTCCGCATCCCCGACGTGCTCGCGCGCTCTGGCGCGCGCCTCGTCGAGGTGGGGACGACCAACCGGACACGCGCCGCCGACTACGCGCGGGCAGTCGGCCCGGAGACCGCCGTCCTGCTACGCGTGCACCAGTCGAACTTCCGCGTCGTGGGCTTCACGGACCGCCCGTCGCTCGCCGAGCTGACTGAGGTCGCCGCCGCGCACGACCTCGCGCTCGTCGACGACCTCGGCTCGGGCGCGCTCGTGCCGCTCGGCGACGAGCCGCAGGCACGCGAGAGCCTCGCCGCCGGCGCCGGCCTCGTCTGCTTCTCCGGGGACAAGCTGCTCGGCGGGCCGCAGGCAGGCATCGTGCGTCGGCCAGGCCGAGCTCGTGGAGAGGCTGCGGCGCCATCCGCTGCAGCGCGCGCTGCGGGCCGACAAGCTGACGCTCGCAGCCCTGGAGGGCACGTTGACGCTCTATGTCGATCCCGAGCGCGCCCGCCGCGAGATTCCGGTGCTGCGCATGCTGGACGAGCTCGTCAGAAGCCGTCCGCGCCCGCGCCGAACGGCTCGCGACAGCGGTGGACGGCGAAGTGGAGGAGACCGTCGCCCGCGTCGGCGGCGGCGCGCTGCCGCTCGCGGAGCTCGAGAGCTATGCGTGCGCCGTCGAGGAGGAGCTGGCAGCACCGCTTCGTCTCGCCGAGCCGCCTGTGGTCGGCGTCGTCCGCGACGGGAGGCTGCTCCTGGACTGCCGCACCGTGTCCGACGCCGAGGTCGACGCCGTCGCCGCCGCTGTCCTCGCTGCACGGGCATGAGCGAACCGGCTCCCGAGACTCAGCTGTGGGACCTCTTGCGCGGCGCGCTTGGCACCCGCGCGCTGGCCGTCGTCTCGGAGCTCGGGATCGCGGACCGGCTCGCCGCAGGGCCGCGGCCCGTCGCCGAGTTGGCGCGGGACACCGGCGCGAATCCGGACACGCTCAACCGCCTGCTGCGGGCGCTTGCGAGCGACGGCGTCTTTGCCGAGGACTCGCCAGGCACCTTCCGCAACACCCCTGCCTCCGAGCTGCTCATCGGCGGGGGCTGGAGTGACTTCGCGACGCTGTTCGGCGGCGTCTGGCACCGTGCAGTTTCCGGCCTGGACGCGACCGGCGACGTGCCTTTCCGTCGCGGCTTCGGAGCCGACTTCTGGTCGTGGCTCGCCGACCACTCGCGCGAACGCGCGGCCTTCGACCGTGCCATGCAGCTTGGTGCGAGCCAGCGTATGGACCAGCTCGCCTCCCTCGAATGGCGGGGCGACGAGACGGTCGTCGACGTCGGCGGCGGCAACGGATCGCTGCTCGCCGCGTTGCTGCGAATCCAACCCGGTTTGCGCTGCATTGTGTTCGACCTCCCGGAGACGGTGCGCGACGAAGAGGCGCTGGGCGAGCGCATCACGTTCGTGGAGGGCAGCTTCTTCGAACGTGTTCCCGACGGCGACGTCTACATCGTCTCGAGGATCCTCCACGACTGGGGTGACGAGCAGGCGACCGCGATCCTGCGCGCCATTCGAGCCGCCGCCCCGGTGAATGCTCGCCTGCTGATCCTCGACAACGTGCTCACCGAAGGGAACGAGCCGGACGGCGCGAAGTGGCTCGACCTGCTCATGCTCACGCTCGCCGGCGGGCGCGAGCGAAACGAGGCGGAGTGGCGCGCGCTGCTCGCAGGCGGAGGCTTCGAGCCCGTGCAGCGTGGTGGACGGCCTGATCGAGGCGCGATGTCGCTGACCGTCGGCACGGCGGGTCACATCGACCACGGAAAGACGGCGCTCGTGCAAGCACTCACGGGCAAGGACACGGACCGGCTGCCGGAGGAGCAGGCGCGCGGCATCTCGATCGAGCTCGGGTACGCGCCGCTCGATCTCCCCGACGGGCGCCGCCTGTCGCTCGTCGACGTGCCCGGCCACGAGCGCTTCGTGCGCACGATGGTGGCCGGCGCGACCGGCATCGACCTCTTCCTGCTGGTGATCGACGCGGGTGAGGGCGCGCGGCCTCAGACGCACGAGCACCTCGCCATCCTCAGGCTGCTCGGTGTCGAGCGCGGAGTCGTCGCGGTGACGAAGGCAGACGCGGTGGACGAGGAGACGCTCGGGCTCGTAGGCGAGGAGGCACGTGAGCTCGTGCCCGGTGCGACCGTCGTCGCCACGAGCGCGAAGACCGGGCAGGGGCTGGACGAGCTGCGGGCGGCGCTCGCAACGGCCGCAGACGCAGTCGAGCCCATCCACGCGACGGGCGCAACCCGGCTGTTCGTCGATCGGGTCTTCACCCTGCACGGCATCGGCACGGTGGCGACCGGCACGCTCTGGTCGGGCCGCATCGGGGCCGGCGACGAGCTGCGCGCCGACCCGGCGGGACTCGACGTCCGCGTGCGCAGCGTGGAGGTGCACGACCGCTCGGTCGACACCGCCGAGGCGGGGCAACGTGTCGCCGTCAGCCTGCCGGGGATCGAGCGGACGCAGCTGCAGCGTGGTGACGCACTCGTCGCGCCTGGCGCCTATCCGCTGAGCTACCGACTGGACGTCGTGCTGGACGAGCTCGAGCCGATCGTCGACGGCGCGCGCATCCACGTCCACCACGGCACGGCCGAGACTCCGGCTGTCGTGAAGCGGATCGGCGAGCGGTATGCGCAGCTCCGCCTCGCGGCTCCCGCCGTGGCCGCCCGCGGCGACCGCGTCGTGCTGCGGGCGGAAACGACCATCGGCGGTGGCCGCGTGATCGATCCTGCTCCGCCCCGCCACAAGAGCGCCGAGCGGCTCGAGCTGCTCGAGCAGGGGGACGTGGCCGCGACGGTGCACGCGCCGGTGCGTCTGGCGACGTTGCAGCACGTGCTGGGCGGAGAGCCCGAAGGACTGGAGCGGGCCGGCGACTGGGTGTTCTCCGACGCATGGCTCGTGGAGTACCGGGCAGACCTCGAGCGGAGGCTCGACGCCGCCGATCCCCTCGACCCCGGTGTCCCGACGCCCGCAGAGCCATGGGCCGCCGACGTGATCGCTCGGCTCGGGCTGGAGCGACGCGGCGCGAAGCTCTATCGGCCCGGTGCGGCCGGCGAGCTGGGCCAGAAGCAAGCCGCAGCGGACGAGCTGACGGCCCGCCTCGGCCTGGAGCCGGTGAAGGTGGACGACAGCGCACTGGCCCGCTTCCTCGAGGAGCAGGGCACACTCGTGCGCGTGGGCGACGGCTACGCGGTGTCGCGTACGGCGTTCGACGACGCGCGCGCCGTGCTGGTAGAGGAGTGCAGCACGGCGGGCAGGATCACGCTCGCGCGGTTCCGCGACCTGCTCGGTGTCGGCCGACGCACCGCGCAGCTGCTGCTCGAGCGGTTCGACGCCGACGGCCTGACGCGTCGCGTCGGTGACGAGCGCGTCCTGCGACGGTCGGCAGTGGAGCGTTGAACGTGCGCGCGTGGCTGCCAGGAATCCTGATCGCCGTCGGAGTCGCCGTCTTCCTCGTCTGGGGCTCGTTGGCGAAGACCGAGTCCGCCCCCAAGCTCGATCCGAGCGGCGCGGACGTGCTGGCCTCGGGCATCGTTGCGAGCGTCACCGACGGCGACACGATCAGGCTCGCCGACAACCGCCGCATCCGGCTCGTGCAGATCGACGCCCCCGAGCTGCCGGCGGGCGAGTGCTACTCGGAGCAGGCATTGGACGAGCTGACGCGGCTCGCGCCCGTCGGTACCAGCGTCGCGCTCCGGCTCGATCGGGCGCTCGATGCGAAGGACGAGCACGGCCGCTTCCTCGCCTACGTCACGTACGGCAAGAGGAACCTCAACCTCCAGCTCGTGGAGCTGGGCGCCGCCGCCCCGTACTTCTTCCGGGGCGACCGCGGCCAGTACGCCGAAGACCTGATGAGAGCCGCCCGACGGGCACAGGCAGCCGGCCGCGGGCTCTGGGGCGCTTGCCCCGGGACGAACCTCGATCCGAGTCGCCCCGTCAACGCACACAAGTAGACGTTTAGAGGTCGTACGGACAGGGGATTCTCCAATCGATAGCCATGGCGATCACGCACCCAGCCTGGGAGCACCACGAACCAGAGCTCATCGCTGTCGTCGAGGCTACAACTCTCAACGGCGAAGTCTCCGAGGCGGTTGACAACGGCGCGACCTCGTTGGTGGTCGACCTGCGCGCGGCCGAGTCCGTCGGCACGCACGGTTTGAACACGTTGCTCGAGGCGCGGTGTCGCGTCATGGAGCGCGGAGGCGAGATCGCCGTCGTTCTTCCGCCCAGGCTACGGCGCGTGTTCGGACTGCTCAACCTCGACCGCCGCTTCGTGCTCGCAGCGGATCGCCGGCAGGCATTCGAGCGGCTACACCTCGCCGACGAGCATCGACCGTTCCACCGCGCCCGCGCCGCGTAGCCGGTCACATAGTGCTATCTTTTACAAAGGAACCACCGAGTCAGTAGCGCTGACGGCATCAGATCCGCCGTCGAGTCGCCAGCTTCTTCTACCTCGTTGCGACCACCTCAGCCAAGCTGAGGCGGCCCGATCGGAGGTCAAAACTCCTCCGTGAATGCTGTTTGTTCGGCGTCCCCCTGAGGAGAGGACCTAGTGATGACGGTGAGCGAGGAGAAGAATGTCCACTGAGTTCGAGGCCATGACGGAGGCGCAGGTACAGGCGCTGACTGGAAGGGAAGGAGCCGCACAGCGAGGCAAACCGCTGTACGCCGACCGCAGCTGGACACAGGTGCACGACGAGATGGTCGATGGTGACGCTGAAACCGTCGGAGACCTGCCTCGCGCTCGCGTCCGGGCGTTGCGCGCCGCGACCCAAGCGCAGGCGGCCAGCCTAAAGGCCGGCAGGCTCGCGCGGCCGGCGGCTGCCGACGTAGATCAGAGCGGCGGCGCCGAGGCCTAGGAGCACGCCCCCTAGGAGCACGCCCAGAGCGATCCAGATCAGCGGATCCACCTCGGCACCGATGCGCAGGTCCGACGGTCACGCCGCGCGAGCCGTCGAGTTCATCGACGACGATCACCCAGTCACCGTCCTCGACGTCCCAGTCGAGCACCTGATCCCCCGCCCCGCTCGTCGAGGCCACCCAGAAGGTCTGCTCCGATCGGAGGTGAGGCCGGAGGCCCGCCCGGTCTTGGCGAGTAGTCCGGATCGTCGATGTCGGTGACGACTGCACGACGTACGTCGCCGAGGTATGAGTCGGCGTCCGACTCCGACGCGATGCCAATGAACACCGGCTGCTCGCTCTCGCTCTCGATGCGGACGGTGCCGATCAGCTTGTCGATCACCCATTGCGGAACGTCGGCATTGACGTCGAGCGTCTCGGAGACGAGGGCGTAGGCGGCGGTGTCGAACTGCTCGCTCGGTGACATCAGGAAGCCGTCCGAGTCGCGTTGGGTCAGGTCGTAGACCATCCCGGTGACGCCGCCGGCCAGCAGGCCCAGCGAGATGAGCGCGAGGATGCTGCCGGCGATGATCGCGACGATCCTGCCCGCCGTCCATTTCCTCGTGCGCGCAGGTTCCGCGACCGCCGGCTCCGCGACAGCCGCCGGCTCGAACAACCGCGGCTCTGGCGCAACGTCGGTCGCTCCCTGGTCGAGCCGGAACGGCGGGTAGCGGTCCGTCATCAGCCCCGCGTAGGCGCCCACCCGGAGCACCCAGCGGTCGAGGCCGAGGGCGAAGTCGAAGAGCCCGCGCGGATAGCGGTTCGTGAACAGCAGGGCAAAGCCGGCGATGAGGACGACCACCGCGATCAGGCCGGGTCCCCAGTAGCTCCGCTCCCACAGGAAGCCGCTCGTGCCGCCGAGGAGGATCGCGACCACGATGTACTGCGGAATGGCGAGCAACCACCATTTGACCAGGACGAGCCCTCGCGACAGCCGTTCCGGGTAGTCGACTTCGAGCCTCGCCGGGTAGTCGGCGACGTCATCCAGCGTGAAGGGCGGGTAGCGATCCGTGCCCAGCGCTCCGTAGGAGTAGAAGACGACGCGCCAGGTCCAACGGAGCACGCCGACGTTGAAGTCGAAGATTCCGCGCGGATAGCGGCCTGTGAAGAGGATCGCGAAGAACGCGACGATGCTCATCACCACGAAGGCCGCCCAGAGGAAGAAGAGCACGATGTAGTGCGGGATCGCCAGCAGCCATTTGACGAGCCAGAGCCAACGGCTCAGCGAGGCATCGAGCTCGCCTTCAACCCTGAGTGGATACGGCTGACGTGCGCCCGGGTCTTCCATTCGCTCCCGTGGGAGCCTACGCGAAGAATCGAGCGAGTCACGACGTGGCGTAAGCTCGGCCGATGCGCTCGACCTCTCGCGTCGCCGCCGTCCTCATGGTGGTGGCGGTTGTGCTGGCCAACGTCGCGTTCCTCGGCCTTGGCTCGGTGTTCAACTACCCAGACATCCTTCAGGACGATGCTGACGAGATTCTGGCGGCGTTTCGTGACGACGAAGGAACGATCATCGCCCTCTTCGTCATCCTTGCCCTGTCCGCAGCTCTACTCGCTCCGATTGCGATCTTGCTCGGCCGCCTCGCCGGAAACCGGCTTGGACGGTGGTCGATCTGGGTTGGGATCGCCGCTGCGGTAGTCCAGGTGATCGGCCTGAGCCGCTGGGCGCTGATCGTGCCCTTCATCGCCGATCGTGAGGACACGGACGCGTTCGAAACGGTGCACACGGTGCTCGGCACCGTGGTCGGCGAAACGCTCGGCTACCTGCTGACGGCCACGTGGACGGTGCTCATCATTTCCGCGCTGGGACGGCGCCTCGCCGGCGGGTGGTTCACGTACGTCGGCCTAGCAGCGGCAGCACTCATCGCACTCGGAGTCCTCGTTCCGCTCGACGTGCCCGGAACCGACTTCGCCAACTTCGTCGGCTACATCCTCTGGTCGATCTGGCTGGTCGCCTTCGCCGTTCTGATCTGGCGGCGGTCGAGCGTCGGCGGTCCCGCTGCAGTGCAGCCGGCGACGTAGTCCGATTCAGACCGGTTTCGGGCGTTCGAAATGACGGCGTAGAAGGAGGATCTCGTCGAAGACGTCTGGATAGGTCTCTGCCTCGCTCTCGTCTCGGCGCTGGCGGTGAATTGGGCGTACACGAAGGAGCACCAGGCGGTGGCCGCGATGCCGCCACTCAGCCCTCGGCGACCAGTTCGCTCGCTGGCGCTCCTCCTTCGCAGCCGCAGCTGGCTGATCGGTTTCACGACCGAGACGGCCGGCTGGATCGTCTACGTCGTGGCTTTGCGGCTCGCGCCACTGAGCCTCGTTCAGGCCGTCAGTGCCTCGGGCATCGCCGTCCTCGCCCTCCTCAGCGTGCACGGCCACCCGAGCTTGCTCGCGCGCCGCGAGCGACTGGCCGTCGGGATTGCGCTGTTCGGGCTGGTGCTGCTCGCGGTGTCGCTCGTCGGCTCTACACCGTCCTCGCACGCACCAGACGCTGTCGCCGTCGTGGTCTGGCTCGGAGCCTCGGCCGGGGGAGCCGTCGCGCTGGTTGTCGTACGCACGCGGTTGGCGCGCGCCGCAGCGCTCGGACTCGCTGCAGGGCTTCTCTTCGCCGACGGAGACGTCTCCGCAAAGCTCGTCACTTCGGGCGGGATCTGGTTTCTGGCGATCCTCTCGCTGATCGCCTGTTACGCAGCCGGCACGATTGTGCTGCAGGCAGCGTTCCAGCATGGCAGCGCGCTGACCGGCGCCGGCATCGCCACCCTGGTGACGAACGCAGTCCCCATCGCAGCCGGCTTCGTGCTCTTCGGCGAATCGCTGCCGCCGGGCGCGCGGGGAGTACTGCAGATCGCCGCATTCGCCTCCGTCGTCGCCAGTGCCGCGCTCCTCGGACGCTCAGCCGCGACAGGTCCGAGCTCGTCGACCGCGACCGAGCCCAGGCATGGCGACGTACTGCACTAGTCTCTTCGAGATGAGTAGCAGCGGCGTGAGCGCCCGCGATCCAGCCACTCCCGAACGAAGCGACTTCATCCGCGAGATCGTCGCCGCCGACGTGCGCGAGGGCAGGGTCTCGAAGGTCATGACTCGCTTCCCGCCCGAGCCGAACGGATACCTCCACATCGGCCACCCCAAGGCGATCGCGCTCAACTTCGGGATCGCGCAGGAGTTCGGCGGTCGCTGCCACCTGCGCTTCGACGACACCAACCCGATCAAGGAAGAGCAGGAGTACATCGACTCGATCCAGGAAGACATCCGCTGGCTCGGCTTTGACTGGGGCGAGCATCTCTACTACGCCTCCGACTACTTCCACCAGCTCTACGACTGGGCCGTCCACCTGATCAAGGCCGGCAAGGCGTACGTCGACGACCTCTCCGCCGACGAGATCCGCGAGCACCGCGGCACGCTCACCGAGCCGGGCAAGAACAGCCCCTGGCGCGACCGTTCGATCGATGACAACCTCGACCTGTTCGAGCGCATGCGCGCCGGCGAGTTTCCGGACGGCGCCAGGGTGCTGAGGGCAAAGATCGACATGTCCTCGCCCAACATCAACATGCGCGACCCGGTGCTCTACCGGATCCTGCATGCGAGCCACCCGCGGACCGGCGACGAGTGGTGCATCTATCCGCTGTACGACTTCGCCCACGGCCAGTCGGATGCGATCGAGGGCATCACCCACTCCCTCTGCACACTCGAGTTCGAGGATCACCGGCCACTCTACGACTGGCTGATCGAGAACCTGCCGGTGCCTTCGCGCCCGCACCAGTACGAATTCTCCCGCCTCAACTTGACGTACACCGTGCTCTCGAAGCGCTTCCTGGGGCGCCTCGTGAGCGAGGGCTACGTGCGAGGCTGGGACGATCCGCGCATGCCGACCGTCTCGGCCCTTCGCCGGCGCGGCTTTCCGCCCGAAGGTCTGCGCAACTTCCTGGACATAGTCGGCTTGGGGGGCAAGGGCAAGACTGTCGTCGAGATCGAGATGCTCGAGCATGAGGTCAGGGACGTGCTGAACCGGACGGCGCCGCGACGTTTCGCCATCCTGCGCCCCCTCAGGCTCGTGATCGAGAACTACCCGGAGCGCCAGGTCGAGGAGATGGAGGCCGTCAACAATCCGGAGGATCCTTCGGCCGGGACGCGCAAGGTGCCCTTCGCGCGCGAGCTCTGGATCGAACGTGACGACTTCATGGAGGACCCGCCCAGCAAGTTCTTCCGCCTCGCCCCTGGCCGCGAGGTGCGTCTGCGCTACGCCTACTTCGTGACATGCACCGACGTGGTGAAAGACGCAAGCGGCGAGATCGTCGAGCTCCGCTGCACCTACGATCCGGAGACGCGCGGCGGCGACGCCCCGGACGGGCGCCGGCCCAAGGCGACGCTGCACTGGCTCTCGCTCGAGCAAGCCGTGCCCGCCGAGGTTCGTCTCTATGACCGTCTCTTTACCCGCTCCGATCCCGACGCTGACGGCGACCTCTTGGCCGACCTCAACCCGGACTCGGAGACGGTGCTCGAGGAGTGCCAGGTCGAGCCTGCGCTCGCGGAGGTGCCGGTCGGTGAGACCGTGCAGTTCGAGCGCCTCGGCTACTTCTGCCCGGATTCCGACTCGACACCTGGGCGGCTGGTCTTCAACCGCACGCTCGGCCTCAGAGACACCTGGGCCAGGGTCCAAGCGCAGGGCCAGCGCCATAGACGTCCGGACAGGTACAACCCGCTCCATGGCGTCGCGGGCGGTCCGCCTCACGAGCCCGGAACGCGTCCTGTTCCCCGACGAAGGGATCACGAAGCAGGACCTGTTCGAGTACTACCGCGCGATCGCGCCGGTGCTCGTCCCGCACCTGCGCAACCGGCCGTTCACGATGAAGCGCAGGCCCTACGGCACGGCCGGGGACGCGTACTTCCAGAAGCAGGCGCCGAAGGGGATGCCCTCCTGGATCCCGACGCGGCAGTTCCGCACCTACCCGCGCGAAGGCGGGTCGCGGCTAGTCGACTTCCCGCTCGTCAACTCGCCGGAGGCCGTGCTCTGGATGGTGCAGATGAACTGCATCGACATGAACGCCTGGTACTCGCGTGTCGACAAGCCGCACCGCCCGGACTTCGTGCTCTTCGACCTCGACCCGCCGGACGGCGGCTTCGCGCTCGCGATCCGTGTCGCTCACCTGATCCGCGAGGAGCTCGAGCGGGTCGAGCTCGAGTCCTACGTGAAGACGAGCGGCGCCGACGGGATCCACGTGCTCGTCCCGATTGCGCGCCGGGCGACCTACGAGCGGACCTACGCGTTCGCGGAGCGCGTGGCGCGCGGGCTCGAGGAGCGGCACCCGGGGTTGGTCACGACCGAGTGGCTGAAGCGCAAGCGTGAGGGCGTGCTCGTCGACCACCGTCAGAACGCACGGGGGAAGACGATCGCCTCGGTCTACTCGGTGCGGCCGAAGCCGGGCGCGCCGGTCTCGACGCCGCTTCGCTGGGACGAGCTGACAGAGGACGTGACGCCGCGCCACTTCGGGATGCGCGAGGCGCTCGAGCGGGTGGAACAGCACGGCGACCTGTTCGAGCCCGTGCTCAGGGGCGGACAGGCACTCGGACGCGCCTTGAGGAAGTTGCGCTAGTCGGCACTGATGGCGTTCTAGAATCCCTGTAGCAACGTGGCGAATCCTGCTATCGCGGCCACCGAGTTCCGGATGCTCGGCCCGGTAGAAGCCGTGCGAGATGGTCAGCCGTTGCGACTAGGCGGTCGAAAACAGCGCGCCCTCCTCGCACTGCTCCTCCTCGATCCCGGTCGGGCGGTCTCAACCGATCGCCTGATCGAGGAGCTGTGGCGTGAGACACCTCCTTCCGGTGCCGAACGCGCTCTCCGCGTATCTGTCTCTCGCCTGCGCACGTCGCTCGGCGAGGATCGGCTCATCGCGCGACCTCCGGGTTACGTCCTCGAAGTCGAGGCCGACCGGCTAGACGTAGGCCGCTTCGAACGACTTCTCGGCGAGGGCCGCGAAGCGCTTGCTCGCGGCGCCGCAGGGCTCGCCGCGAAGCGTCTCGGCGCCGGGCTCGCCCTGTGGCGCGGCCCGGCGCTCGCCGACGTCGCGGACCGCGGCGTCCTCGCGCTCGAGGCCAGACGCCTCGATGAGCTCCGCCTTGTTTGCATCGAAGAGCGCATCGAGGCTGAGCTCTCGCTGGGCCGGCACGCCGCGCTCGTCCCGGAGCTCGAACGTCTTGTCGGCGAGGAACCGCTCCGCGAGCGCCTGTGGCGTCAGCTGGTGCTTGCCCTCTACCGCTCCGAGCGCGAAGCGGAGGCACTCGCCGCCTACCGGCGGGCTCGAACGTTCCTCTCGGAACAGCTCGGTCTCGAGCCGAGCGAGGAGCTGAGAGCGCTCGAGCGCGCGGTTCTGCGCCACGAGGTCGCTCGCCCAGCGCCCGCCGAGGAACGGCACAACATCCCGGCGCAGCTCACGAGCTTCATCGGTCGCGACGAGGAGCTCGCAGAGCTCGAGGGGCTGCTGCGAGAGCATCGCCTCGTCACGCTGACCGGAGTCGGCGGCGCCGGGAAGACCCGACTGGCGCTGGAAACGGCCGCACGTCAGATCGGAGCCTGGACGGGTGGCGTCTGGCTGGTCGACATGACGGCGCACGTGGACAGCGCGCGCGTGCCGACAGCGGTCGCGCAGGCGTTCGGGGTTGCCGAAAGGCCACACGTTTCCGCCCTCGACGGGCTCCTCGACTACCTCCGCACGGAAGAGCTGCTGCTCGTGCTCGACAACTGCGAGCACCTTGCAAGGGCGTGTGGCGAGCTCGCACACGACGTGCTCCGCGCCTGCAGCCACGTTCGAGTCCTAGCGACGAGTCGGGTCGCGCTCGGTGTTTCGGGTGAGGTCGATTACACGGTCGGGCCGCTACCGACGCCAAGCCACGATGTGCCGGCCGACGAGGTCGAGCAGTTCGCATCGGTCCGGTTGTTCCTCGCACGCGGACGGGCTGCGCGCAGAGAACTTGCGGCGGACGAATCAGGCGCGATGACCGTGGCGCGGATCTGCCGCGAGCTCGACGGTCTTCCACTTGCGATCGAGCTCGCCGCCGCACGTGCGAAGGCGCTCTCCATCGACGAGATCGCGGCCCGCCTCGACGATCGGTTCCGCTTTCTCCGCTCGTGGGACCGACTTGCCGACCCGCGACACCAGACTCTCCGAACGACCATCGACTGGAGCTACGACCTTCTCGCTAACGACCAGCGCACGCTGCTCCGACGTCTCTCCGTATTCGCCGGGGGCTTCTCCCTCGCGGCAGTCGCCGCGATCTGCCTGGACAGCGACGAGTCACGCGCGCTGGAGCTCGTCCAGCAACTCGTTGCATCCTCGCTTGTCGTCGCCCAGGATCTCCAGGGAGCAACGCGCTACGGGCTCCTCGACACAATCCGCGAATACGCAGCAGAACGACTCGACGAGGAAGGCTCGGGAGATGAGGTCCGGGGCCGCCATGTGGAGCACTTCCTCGACGTAGCGCGGCAGGCCGGTCCAGACCACATCCGTTTCGCCTCGGAGGAGCAAACAGCAGGACTGGCGATTCTCGACGCCGAGCGCGAGAACATGCATGCCGCCGTGCAATGGGCGGTCGCCAACGAGCCGGAATTGGCGCTCCAGCTAGCGGTCGAACTGCGGCACTACTGGCTAATTCGCGGTTATCTGCGTCAAGGCCTCCACTGGCTCGATGAGGCTCTCGAGTGCGAACCGCGCGACCCCTCTGTTCGCGTCCAGGGTCTTGCGGCAGCCGCGTTACTGGCCCGGCTCACCGGTGAGTTCGAGCGTGCGTACTCGTTCGCAGAGGAGGGAATTACGGCCGCCCACGAGGGTTCCGAGCGGGCTGTCGTCACGTGCCTCAACGTGCTGACGGCCCTCGCGGGCCTCGCTGGTGATTACGATCGCGCCCGAGCGCACTGTGACGAGGCGGTACGCCTCGCACGGAACCTGGACAGTCGGCGTCTCGAGGCGATAGCGCTGTTCATCCTCGCCGAGGCCGCTCTGCACACACGGAGATACGGCGATCTGCGGGAAGTCGGGGCCCGTTCACTCGAGCTCTCCCGCGCCAGCGACGACCAGGAAGGCATGGCACTCGCGCTCAGCAGGCTCGGCATGGGAGCGGCGCACGAGGCACGGTTAGACGAGGCCTGGAGCCAACTCGGGGAAGCACTTGAATACGCGAACAGCCTTGGCTTCCGGGGGAACGCCGCAGACTGCTGCTACGGCCTCGCCGTCGTGGCCGTAGGCTGGAGCGACCCGGTACGGGGTGCACGCCTGGTGGGAGCGGCGGACGAACTGCGGCGAGCCAGCGGCGGCCTGCTGCTGCCTGCCGAGGCCTCGGCACGCGACGACGCACTCGCGGCGATACGGCGGATCCTGTCAGGCGACGAAGTGGCCACGGCCCTCGATGAAGGTCGCCGTCTCGCCCTGGACGAGGTAGTCACCGAAGGACGCAGCCTGGCGCCCCGTGTAACAAGCTTGTAACCCGAGTCGGCGAGCCTCTCGCGTGATGGAAGGCGAGATCCAGCAGGCGACGTCGACGCTCGTACGTTCGCTCGAGCATGGGGACGCGTTGAGCGCGGCTCGCGTCTACACCGACGACGCGAGAGTGCTCGCGCCGGCGGGCGAGCTGATACGAGGGCGGGCCGACATCGAGGCCTACTGGCGAGCGGGGATCGCGCTCGGGCTCTCGACGGTCGCGTTCGAGCGCCAGCTGATGGCGGCCGTGGCCGGCAAGTTCATCGAGATCGGCCGGTACGCCGTCGCAGCAAAGGTTGCTCCGAACGGGCGGATTGTCGATCGCGGCACGTATCTCGCTCTCCACGCACAGGTCGCCGACGGCTCTTGGCGCCGAGCCGTCGATGTCTTCGACGCAGACGAGCCCCTCACGGCTCGTCACGACGAACGCAAGGAGGAGCCACGATGAACAGGAAGAGATCAATCGTCGCAGCAATCACGCTGTTCGCCATGGCGATCATGGTGGCGGCGGTATCCGCGTCGGCGGCCAAGAACCCGCCCAGGGTGAGCGTGGGACACTCGCTCGTCGGTACGTGGGACGTGACCCTGTCCCTTCCGGGGCAGCCGCCAGGACGCGTTCTCGCGACCTTCGCAGGCGACGGCACAACCGTGGAGAGCGCGGCAGCCCCAGGGACGGTGCGCGGCGCCTCCCACGGCGTGTGGGAGCGGATCGGGCCGTCTCTGTTCTCGGTCACGAGAGTCTTCTTCAGATTCAACCCGCAGAACGGTGCGTTTCTGGGCACGCAGAAGGTGAACGCGACGGTGCGAGTCGCACAGGACCGCAACACGTTCACCGCCGTGTCGATCTCCGAGCAGCGCGACCCGGCCGGAAACCTGATCGTCGGGGGTCTGCGGGGCACCGCACAGGGTGCGAGGCTCGAAGTCGAGCAGATCCCGGATCAGCCGTGATGATCAGCAAGAGATGCGTCCTCGCCGCGATCGCTCTGATCGCGCTCAGCCTCGGGACACATGCTCCTGCTTCCCCGGATGTGCGAGCCGCCCCGAGCCCGTTCGAGATCGTCATCGACGGATTTCGCAGCCCGGCGACACCGGTCGAGAAGTTCTTCTCCGGCTTTCGGAACGAGGGACGCTTCAGTGCCTCCTCCCCGTTCTGCTCCTCGGGGTACGCCGTCGATCTCGAGTGGCTGGGGCCGCTGGGCCTGGTCCATGGCACCCGTCAGTTCAGCTGCAGTGACGGCAGCGGCAGCATCACGGCGCGCCAGCGGGTCTTGGAAACCGACTTGAACACGTACCTGAAGGGAGACTGGAAGGTCTTCGCGGGAACCGGGCCGTACGCGAAGCTCCGAGGGAAGGGCACGTTCGCAACCGTCCTGAGCGGCGACGACTTCGCAACGAGGACGTTCCGTGAGACCTGGAACGGCCTCGTCGACTTCGACGACACGCCTCCGACGGTCGCGATCACGACCGCGAAGACACAGAAGCTCCGGCGACCGGCCGGCGCCTACACCATCCGTGTAGCCCTCTCGGCTCGAGACGAAAGGGCGGACACCGCAGTTGCGTACAAGATCAGCATCCGCAGCGGCGATCGCGAGGCCGCATCCAAAGTCGGCGAGACGTCCGGAACGGCCTCGGCCACGCTCCGTGTTCGACTGTGGAAGAGCGAGCGGCGCACCCTCCGCCTCGTGATCGTCGGGTCCGATGCGGTAGGCAACGAGCACGCTGTTTCCCGCCTACTCAAGCTGCCCTCGTAACTGCCCGAGGGCCTTCACTCATAGTCGCCCCGCGTTAGCCCGGCGGCATCTCGTCGAACTGAGGCGCGTCGTCGCCGATCTGGTGCCACCGTGCCTTGTATGCGACCTGCTGGTGGAAGCTCGGCTCGAGGTCGAGGTCGCGCATCAGGCCGGCAGCCACGAAGTACACCTCGCCGAGGTCGTCGTACAGGCTGGACCCGCATCCGCTGCAGAAGTTGCGCGGCGCTAACTCGCTCGTGTAAGTCGTGACCAGGTCCTCGCCCTTGGTGAACCTGAAGTTCTCCTTGGAGACGACTACGCCCGCGAGGCTCGAGCCGGTCCACCGCTGGCAGCGTGTGCAGTGGCAGTACCCGAGTGCCTTGGGATCCTGAACCTCGTACTCCACTCCCTCGCACAAGCAAGTGCCCGTGAGCGTTTCAGCCATCTCACCCTCCTTGGGTCGAGGTGAACGATCCGCGGCAACGCTACCACCGCCCTGTGCGGCCCGACGCGCTTCGCCTCCGCCACTACAAGGACGGAGCGGCGCAAGAGTCGAGCCTTCCCAGCCTGGGTTGCCGCCCACCGACGATGCGGCCGCGCTTCAGCACTAGTGCCCGAGGCGCTCGGCGCATCAACGCGTCGCCGGGCGACTCGGCCTGCACGAGGACGAGATCGGCGAGGCAGCCGGGCTCGAGCCCATAGCGATCGAGGCCCA
>CAVWJN010000005.1:0-27091 GCA_963755255.1 uncultured Actinomycetes bacterium
GGTGCGCTGAGCGCCGCCATGACTTCCTCGCCGTAGCGCTCGAGCTTCGTCGGGCCGATGCCCGGGACGGATGCGAGGTCGTTCAGCGTCTTCGGTCGGCGCACCGCGACCTCCGCGAGGGTCGAGTTGTGGAAGACGACGTATGCCGGCACGCCGTCCGCCTTCGCGCGCTCGAGGCGCCAGCGCTTGAGCGCCGCGTACACCGGTCGCCAGGCTCGGGCTCTGCCGACGAGCGCACCGGCGCCGACCTCGCGATTCCGAGCTCCGTGAGGAAGGGCGACGGGCGCTGTGCCCACGTCACCCAGAGCCGCCGGCGCGCGCGGGTGAGGCCGACGTAGAGGAGGCGCCGCTCCTCCGTCACCGCCGCCTCGGTCTTCGCCTGCCGCGCGGGGATCTCCCGCGCCTCGACATGCGCGACGAAGACGGCGTCGAACTCGAGCCCCTTTGCGCCGTGCAGCGTCAGCAGGTGGACTCCGCGGCGTGACTTGCCGCGATCGCCGAAGCGCCGTTCCAGCTCCGCGACGAACGCAGGCCCGTCGAGCTCCGCGAGCTCCTCCGCGAGCGCGACGAGCCGTCCGAGGTCGCGCTGCCGCACGAGCTCGCGCTCGCCGAGGCCGTTCTGCTCGCTCTCCTGCCAGCCCGCATCGAGTGCGAGCCGCCGAATGTCAGCTGGGGAATCGAGCTTCCGCAGCACGAACCGCGCAGCGTCGCGGGCCAGAAACGACGAACCCTGATGCGGGATGCCTGCGGCTGCCAGCGCTCCCTCGAAGTCGGTCAGGCGCGCGTTCGTGCGGCAGAGAACCGCGATTTCCTCGTGCGGCACGTCGAGCTCACGGATTCGCTCGACGACGAAGGCGCCCTCGTCCGACACCTGCGCGAGCTCCGGCTCGGGCCCGTCCGGTCGTGTCGCGCGCAGCGTCTTCTCGGCGCCGCCGAGCCTGGGCACCAGGCGGTTTGCGAGCTCCAGCACCTGGGGCGTCGAGCGGTAGTTCGCCTCCAGCCGGACGACCGTCGTGTTCGGGAACCGGGACGGCATCCCCAGAAGGTGCTCCGGCGATGCACCGGTGAAGGCGTAGATGGACTGGTAGTCGTCGCCGACGACGCAGAGATCGTCGCGAGCGCCGAGCCAGAGGTCGAGGAGGGTCTGCTGGAGCACGTTGACGTCCTGGTACTCGTCGACCGTGAAAGCCCGGTAGCGCTCGCGAAAGAGCGCCAGCGCCTGATCGTCCTCCTCGTAGGTGCGGATCGCCAGCTCGAGCAGGTCCTCGAAGTCGATGAGCCCCTTCCCGCGCTTGCCCTCCTCGTAGCGGGCGTACATCCGGTGCATGAGGTCGGCCGGGAGCGGCGGCTCGTGGTCGCCGAGATCGCTGCGATAGCGCTCCGGCGGAATGCGGCGGTTCTTGGCCCATTCGATTTCCGTGGCGAGGTCGGCGAGCGGACGGAACCGGTAGGCGCCGGGCAGCGACTGCGCGAGGTGGCGCAGCGGCAACGCCTTCGACGCGACGAGCTTGCCAACGCGCTCAGGCGCGAAGCGGTGCAGCTGCGCAAGCGCAGCAGCGTGGAAGGTGCGTGCCGTGACACCGGGCGCTCCGAGCCGCTCCAGCCGGGCGCGAAGCTCTCCCGCGGCCTTGTCGGTGAAGGTGACCGCAAGGATCTCGCCGGGGCGAAACGCTTCGGTCCCGACCTGATGCGCGATCCGGTGCGTGATCGTCGTGGTCTTGCCAGAGCCGGCGCCTGCGAGGATGCAGACCGGCCCACGGACCGCCTCCGCGGCCCGTCGCTGTTCGGGATTGAGGTCGGCGAGCACGTCCACAGCCCCAGCGTACGCGGGCAGATCGGACGGTTTCGCGACAGGACTGCGCCAACTACGCTTCGCCGGTGCTGTCCCTGCGGGAGCTGCTCGAGCTTCGCGTCGCATTCCCCGCCGGCTTCTCCGACGACGGCGAGTCGGTGCTGCTCCTCTCGAACCGCGCGGGCACGATGCAGCTGTACCGCGTGCCACGCTACGGCGGCGAGCTCGTCCAGCTGACGGACTTCGACGAGCCCGTCGCGGGGCAGTACGTTCCGGACGCCGGCGGCCGGATCCTGCTGTCGATCGACGAGGGAGGCAACGAACGGGGCCAGCTCCATCTGCTCGAGCCCGGACTGGAGCCGCAGCCGTTCGCGGTCGACCCGGAGTCGATCCATCGCTCCGCATGCACGTCGTTCGACGGCCGCCTCGTCGGCTATGTGTCGAACAAGAGGAACGGCGTCGACTTCGACGTCTACGTGCAGCCGCTCGTCGGCGAGGCGCGCCTGCTCGCGGAGCTCGGAGGCTGGTGCGACACGGTCGGGTTCTCACCCGACGGGCGCTGGCTCGCAGTGTCGAAGCTCACCGACCGCAGCGGCGACAACGACCTGTACCTGGTCGGAGTCGAGGACGGCGAGGTGGTGCACATCTCGCCGCACGACGACGAGGCGGCGTTCGAGCGCCCCGTCTGGCGCGCGGACTCCCGCTCCTTCCTCTTCGCGACGAGCACGGGGCGCGACACGACCGCCATCGCACGCTACGACCTCGAGGCCGGCCGATTCGACTATGTGCTCGAGGACGACTGGGATCTCGCCGCATACGGCGACCGATCCGGCCGGCATCTGCTCGTCGAGGCGAACGAGGACGGCTACAGCCGTGTCGAGCTGCGCGACCCGGAGACGCTCGAGCTCCGCGCGCGCGTGCCGCTGCCTGGGCGCGGTGTCGCGCAGCCCTTCGTCTTCTCCCGCGACGGCCGCTTCCTCGCGTACCACTTCGACATCACCGCGGAGCCCGGGGACGTATGGCTCTACGACACGGAGTCGGGCGAGACGGCGCGCCTGACGCGCAGCGCGGACGAGGAGAGTGCTCGCGTCGATGCCGGAACCGCAGCTGCACCGCTTCGACTCGTTCGACGACGAGTCGATCCCGGTCTTCCTCTACAGCCCCGACCGTCCCGATCCGGTGCCCGTGATCGTCAGCATCCACGGCGGTCCGGAGGCCCAGGCCCGGCCGATCTGGAGTGCAGTGAACGCGTACTGGGTCTCGCGCGGGTTCGCGGTAGCGGTGCCGAACGTGCGCGGCTCCACCGGATACGGCAAGCGGTACGAGCATCTCGACGACCGTCCATAAGCGCCTCGACTCGGTGCGCGACCTCGCGTCGCTCCACGACTGGCTCGCAGCCAGCGAAACGGTAGACGCATCGCGGATCGCGCTCACGGGCGGCTCGTACGGCGGCTACATGGCGCTGGCGGGGCTGGCGTTCCACCCCGACCTGTTCGCAGCGGGCGTCGACATCGTCGGCATCTCCAGCCTCGTCACGTTCCTCGAGAACACGTCGGTGTGGCGGCGCGCCTTCCGCGAGCGCGAGTACGGATACCTGGCGACCGACCGCGAGTTCCTCGAGCAGGTCTCACCGATCACGCACGCGGGCCGGATCCGCGCGCCGCTCTTCATCGTCCACGGCGCGAATGACCCGCGAGTGCCGCTCTCGGAGGCGCAGCAGCTCCACGCGGAGCTCGAACGGCGCGGCGTGCCGAGCGAGCTGCTCGTCTACGACGACGAAGGCCACGGGCTCCAGAAGCTGAAGAACCGCCTCGACGCGTACCCGCGGATCGCGGATTTCCTCGAGCGCGTGCTCGAGCCGGCTCCGGTTTAGTCTTACGGCAGCCTGAGCACTTGCCCCGGCGCGATCGTGGCTCCGGCCAGCCGATTCCGCTCCTGGATCTGCCACACCGCCTCTCGCGGATCGCCCGCGTAGTGCGTCGTCGCGATCGACCACAGCGTGTCGTAGCGCTTGACTACGTAGCTCTGCTCCGGCCCGGCGCTGTCCGACGTTCGGGCGGTGACCGCAACGACCAGCGCCAAGGCGAACGCGACTAGGAGTGTCTTTGCGAACATGTGTTCGCCATAGTAGAGCGAACAGGTGTTCGTGTCAAGGGTCGATCAGCCGACGCGGAAGACCTTGCTGACGAAGGTCTTCGAGCGATCCTGGCTCATGGTCGCCGTGAGGCGGAGGCCGTAGACGTAGTACCCGGGCGCGACCTGGCCGCGGAACTCGAGTCGCGGCTTGTGGCCCGCCTTCACGAGTTTCGTGGTCGTCATGACCGCGTCCGTGTCGCGCGTCGCCCTGGCCAGCGAACGCGCCACCTCGTCGGTGCGCGGCTTCGCGTCAGGACCTCGGACGCGGAACATGCCGGCCTTCGCGCGCGCCTCCTCGGCAGCCCTCGTCGAGATCCCGAAGATGGCTTTCGTCGCCGGATGGTCGCGCGCCTCGAAGATCGCCTTCGCCCCGACGACGCCGGTCGCGTGCGTCCAGATCTTCAAGGGCGCGCAATTCCGGGCCGCCGCGATCGCGTTGCGCACGGCCGCATACGACGGGCGCTCGCTGAGGTCGAGCCGCAGCAGCCCGGTCTGGAACCGGCCGAGATCGGGGTCGTCGACGAGATGGAGCAGCAACGCGTCCGTCACCGTGGCATCGCAACCGAGCATCCTGATCAGCTCCGAGTAGTGCTCGGCCTGCTCGGCCTCGCTGATCGTGGGCACGTTCTCCTTGCCGTTGTAGCGCTCCGCCAGACCCGGGCCGATGGCCACCTGCCAGCCGAACTCGCCGATTGCGAGCCCGAGGTCGTTCGAGGAGGGCTTGGCGGGGCCTTCGGGGAACGTTGGCTGCCCGGTGCCGTTGAACGCGTCCCACACGGCCTGCTTGATGCGGGCCAGGTCGGCACCGCCGGCGTTCGGCCAGGCGTAGCGCCGCGACGGCGGATGGTCGTTGCGCTGCGGATAGACGTGAAAGCTCAGCGCGTCCATCACCGGCGCGCTGCGTCCGCTCTCTCGATACGCATCACCGAGCGCGTCGAGGAAGCGAACCGGTGAGGTGGACGTGCGGTCGTTGCCCTCTCCGGACAGACCGGCCGCGACAACGCGAATGTCCGGGTCGACCGCCTTGAGCGCGTCGTACGCCCGCGTGAGCACGCGCAGGAAGTCGGCCGCCGACGCCTGCTCTCCTCCCGACGCGAACTGTGGCCGCCAGAAGAACGCCTCGTTCGGCTCGTTGCCGATGATGAAGTCGGTCACCTCCGGGTAGGTGCGTGCGAGCTTCTGCAGATAGGCGCCGAAGAGCGTGGCGCGCGTCTCGGTATTGATCCCGAAGGCCAGCGGGTCGATCGCGAAGACATCGAAGACGGTGCGGATACCCGAGCCCTCGGCTACCGGGACGGCACGGTCGAGGAACTTCTTCTCGAGGATCTCGGTCGGCTCGAGCGGATTCCAGCGGACGGCGATCCGGTTCTCGGTCATCCTCAGCGACTTCATCCTCTGGTAGAACGCCAGGCCGCCGTCCTCTGCGTACTTCGTCGCGTCCTCGGCGATGCCGAAGCGCGGCGCGGCGTCGGCGGGCGCGGACATGAGCGCAGCCGCGCAGGCGCACAGAATCGCGACTCGGCGTGTCAGCTTGACGAAGTCGGTCATTTCTCCCCCACGGCGACCAGCACCGCGTCGAGAAGCCTAGCGGCGCCGAAGCGCACAGGGTCGTCGCACGGCAATCCTGTCTCGTTCTCGATGTCCTCGATGGCTTGGCGCGCCGCCCGATCGTCGAGTTGGGCGGTGTTGAGGGCGATGGCTGCCACTTTGGCCTTCCTCGCGGGAAGCGAAACGCGCTCGTGCAGCTCGACGAGCTCGCCGAGCGGTGGAATCGGGTGGCCCGGGCAGCCCTCGATCTCGGTCGCTCCTGCCTGGTGACAGAGAACGACTGCGTGCGGCGCCGCCCCGTGCATCAGGCCGAGCGTGACGCCCGAGTAAAGCGGGTGGACGAGCGAGCCCTGGCCCTCGACGACCAGCAGCTTGCCACCCCGTTTTGCCCCCTCGACGACGATGCGCTCGGCGGCCCCCGCCAGGAAGTCCGCGACTACGGCGTCCACCGCGATGCCCCAGCCGGCGATGGCGATGCCGGTCTGGCCCGTCGGACAGAAAACGGAGGGCAGGCCGCGCCCCCGTGCTTCTCGATCGAGCTCCACGGCGACGGTCTTCTTGCCGATGGCGCAGTCCGAGCCGACGGTGAGGACGATCTTCGCGTCGAGCTCGAGGTTCGCACCGGTGGGCACGTTGAGGTCGTCGGGCGGCCGGCGCAGGTCACGGAGCTCGACGCCGTGACGTCGCGCGAGCGCTGCGAGCTCCTCGTCGTCGCCGAGGAACTCGTGCAGCCCGCTCTCGATGTCCAGGCCGGCCTCGATGCACTCCCGCAGCAGCGCGCGCCAGGCCGGTGGAAAGCGGCCACCCTGCGTCGCGACGCCCACGACGGCCGTCGTCGGGTCAAGAGCGAGCGCTTCCTCGACCGTGGCGACCACCGGCACGCCTCGCATCGTCTCCCCCGCCCGCGTCGAGTCGAGGACGACCACCGTCGGGTGCGGCGAGTACGCGAGGATGCCGCGCGCCGTCTTCCCGTAGTGCGGGTCGTCCGAGAAGCCCTCGGCGAGGATCAGGTAGCGCTTCGGTATCACTCTCGAGACAGGGACTGTCCCCGGGACACGCCTAGGCCTGGCATGTCCGATGGGGTCTGGACTCCGTCCTCGAAACGCACGCCCGGCCACGGGTCGTCGCGCAGCAGGAGGTTGCCGTCGAGATCGACGTGGTCGCAGAGCGACGAGATGTGCGCTCCGGGCGCGATCCCGAGCCCGGACTCCACCATGCAGCCGAGCATGACGCCGAGCCCGAGCGCGCGTGCGGCCGCTGCCATGCGCACGGCCTCGCGTACGCCGCCGGACTTCGCGAGCTTGATGTTGATCCCGTGCGCACGCTCTGCGCAGGCGGCGACGTCGGCGAGCGTGTGGCAGTCCTCGTCGACGTAAATCGGGATCGGCGAGGCCGCGCGCAGCTCGGGACCGCTGGAGTCGCCCGCCGGTAGCGGCTGCTCGCAGTACTCGACGCCGAGCTCTCCCAGCTGCGGGAGCGCCTCACGCGCCTCGTCAAGCGACCAGTACTCGTTCACGTCCACTTGCAACGGCACGTCGGTCGCCGAGCGCACCGCGCGCACGCGCTCGACGTCCAGGCCGTCCCGCCCGCCGAGCTTGAGCTTCAGCCGGCGGAAGCGGCCAGAGACGGCCTCGGCCCGGCGCGCCATGTCGTCGGGATCGCCCAACCAGATCGTCCAGGAGGTGGGCGGGCCGTTGGGACGAAGCCCGAGCAAGCGGTAGAGCGGAACGCCCGCCTGCTTCGCGCAGAGGTCGTGCAACGCTGCATCGACAGCGCCGCGCGCCGCCTGCTCGCCTGCCGGCAACCGCGCGTGGATCTCGTCGAGCGCCCACGGATCGTCCCCCAGCAGCGTGGCTGCCTCTTCGAGCCACACTGTCGCCGAGCCGGCCGTCTCGCCGTAGCGGTCGATCGGCGCCGCTTCGCCGTAACCGGCGAGGCCGTCGTGCCGGACCTCGACCTCCACGAGGTCGACGTTGTCGGACGACTCGCGGGCGATCACGAACGTTTCCGCCAGCTCGAGAGTGACCGTCCGCGTCGACAGCTCCATGCGCTGGATCGTATGCCGGTAGCGTCCGCAACGATGGTGAACGACACGCCGCCGCTCGAGATACCGACCAAGGCGTCACCCGTTCGCTCACGCCGCCGCCAGCTGATCGGAGGCGGCATCGCGCTCGTCCTGATCGTCGGCATCTTCTTCTTCGTGCTGCCGCGCATCGCCGACTACCGCGACGTGTGGGGCGTGGTCAAGACGCTGACGTGGCAGGGACTGCTCGCGCTGATCGTGGCCTCCATCGTCAATGTCCTGACCTACGCGCCGCCCTGGCAGGCGGCGCTCCCGGGCCTCCGCTTTCGCCAGGCGTTCGTCGTCACGCAGGCATCGACCGCGTCGACCTACGTCGCCCCGGGCGGCGCTGCGCCGGGTATGGCCGTCTCCTTCGCGATGCTGCGCGGCTGGGGGTTCAGCGGCCGTCCGGTGGCGCTGGCGGTGACGATTACGGGCGTCTGGAACCAGCTCGTGATCTTCGGCTTCCCCGCCATCGCACTGGGCCTGTTGACGATGGAGGGCGGCGACAACCCGCTGCTCAAGACGATGGCGCTCGTGGGCTCGGCGGTGCTGGGAGGCGTGATTGTCGGGCTCGTTGTCGGCTTCTGGAGCGCACAGCTCGCACGGAAGGTGGGCGACCTGGCTGCGCGGTTCCTGTCGTGGCTGAAGCGCGTCGTCCGGCGCGGCCCGGTGAAGTGGGACGGTGAGGCGTTCGTCCGTTTCCGGGACGAGACGATCGGCCTGCTGCGGCGCCGCTGGCACGTGATCACCCTGGCGACGCTCGCGGGCCATCTCAGCGTCTTCGCCGTGCTGCTCGTTTCGCTGCGCGTGCTCGACGTGCCAGCGTCGGAGGTGACCTGGATCGAAGCCTTTGCGGCGTGGTCGGTGATGCGCGTGATCGGCTCGCTGCCGATCACACCCGGCGGCCTCGGCATCGTCGAGTTGGGACTGACGTCGCTGCTCGTCGGTTTCGGAGGCGGCCAGGCCGAGGTCGTGGCGGCCGTGCTCGTCTACCGCTTCCTGACGATCGTGCCGACGCTCCTGCTCGGCATGGCGGCGGCAGCCACATGGCGCCGTCACCAGCCGGCCGAAACGTAGAGTCAGCGTCGATGGAGTACCTCGCCGGCAAGTGCGAATGCGGCGCCGTCCGCTATCGCGTCCCGGACGCGTTCGAGTACGCGTTGAACTGCCACTGCGCTTCCTGCCGCGCCTCGACGGGCTCGGCGTTCAAGGCTTTCGCGGGCATCAAGAGGGAGCAACTGGAGATCACGGACGGTGCAGAGACGCTTCTCGTCGTCGGCGAGGAGGACGGGAACCACACTCGCTGTGCCGAGTGCGGCTCGCTGCTCTTCTCGGTCGTCAGGGACGGCGCCTACGTCCACGTTGCCCTGGGCTCGCTCGCCGACGCGCCGAGCATCCGTCCCACAGCGCATATCTGGGTCAGCAGGAAGGCACCGTGGTTCGAGATCACCGACGACCTGCCCCAGTTCGACGAGTTCCCGACCTAGCTCCGTCTCTAGTCCGGCGTGTGGAGGACAGCCTCGACGTTGTTGCCGTCCGGGTCGAGCGCGAACGCGGCGTAGTAGTGGCCGCTGTACTCGGGGCGCACGCCGGGCGCGCCGTTGTCGGTGCCGCCGTTGTCGATCGCCGCTGAGTGCCAGCGGTCGACGTTGACGGTGTCCGGCGCCCGGAACGCGATGTGCGCGCCCGTCGTGACGCGGTCTCGGCCTGGTTCGGTTCCGACCGTATGCAGCGCAAAGTCGTCGCTCGCACCGCGCCCGAACAGGACGTAGGCATCGCCTTCGAACTCACCCTCGCCAAGCACTGCGAATCCAGTTCGGCCAGGGCCGCCTCGTACAGGCGCCGACTCGTGGCAAGGTCGCTCACCCTGATGCCGACGTGATCGATTACCTCACTCACGGGTTCCGATGCGCCTGGCAGGAATCGAACAGCCCTGCTATTCGGCGTTTTCTCCGTCCGGGGTCTGCACCGGGGTCTGCACCGTATGAGCGCCGTCTGCTGATTCCGAGAGGTCCAGGAACTCGTCAGGTCGATCAAGACGAAGTACGAGCTCTGGGTCACTCCGCCGGAGCGGACGGAGATGGCTGAGGCAATCGCTGACTGCTAAGAGCCTGTAACACAATGAGCCCTGCCTACGAGGCCGCTGCGGTTATCTGCTCGAGCAGTGTTTCGGTCTCGGCGAGCGCGGGCTTGTAGCCCATCGACTGGAACAGTTCCCGCGCATCGGCAAGCGGCACCTCAGCCTCGGGCTTACCGAGCGCGGCCAGGCACCGGCCCTGGCCGAGCAGGGCATAGGCGCGTTCAGGGACGTTGCCGAACTCGTGCCAGCGCTGCGCGGCGTCGGCGTAGAGGCTGGCGGCCTGGGCGTGGTCGCCGGAGTGCTCAGCGAGTTGGGCACGACAGCTGGTGAGGGCGTGCTGGTCGAGGGGGAAGTGGGGTTGGAGCCCATCGGTGAGCGTGCGCGCGAGGGTGGGGTCGCTGGCGGCGAGCGCGATGCGCACCATCCAGGGGAGCTGTCTCGGGTAGTAGGCGTCCTCGTGGGTGCCGGCCGTCTGCTCCAGCTCGGCGAGTAGTTCCCGGGCTTGGTCGGGTTGGTGGGTGGCGAGGCGGGCGGCGGCGGCGGCTGCCAGTCCGAGCACGCTGTCGGTGGCGGTGGCGAGTTCGCGGGCGGTGGCGACGAGCCAGTCTGCTCGGCTGGCGGCGTCGTCGGTGTGGCCCTGGTTTAGCTGGGTCGCGAGCGCGACCGCGCCCGGCTCGAACAGCACAAAGGCGTCCCCGCTGGCTTCGGCGGCGGCCGCGATGCTGGCCGCCTGATCGAGCGCCTGCTGGCTGCGGCCGAGCTCGACCAGCAGGCCGGGGCAGTTGGCGGCGAGCCCGACCGCTATTTCGGTCTGGCCGCGCTGCTCGCTGAAGGCGATGCCTTGCTCGAGGTCGGCCAGCGTGCGGGCCGGGCCCTCGAGCGGGTAGCGGGCGATCGCGAGGTTGTTCTGCAGCACGGCGGCGTCCCTGCCCGCCCCTTGCTCGATCAACAGCGCGAGCGCCCGCTCCGCCTCGCTGAGCCCGTCCGGGTCGCCCTGGTGGGCGCGGACGAGGCCGTGGAGGCCGAGCGCCCGCGCCGGCAGCGGTAACCCCAGCCGCTCCGCCAGCGTCAGGGCCTGCTCGGCGGCGGCGATCGCGTCCACCAGGTTGCCGGCGACCAACAGGGAGCCGGAGAGCTCCATATAGGCGGCGACCAGGGTCGCATCTGGCTCACTTGGCTCGAGCAGGCTGACCGCCTCGCCGGCGAGCGCCAGGTTACGGCTGCCCTCACCGAGTCTCCAGGCGATTCGGGAGAGCAGGATCGACGCCCGCGCCTGCCCCTCGATGTCGCCACCGCTGCGGAGGGTGGTCAGTGCTCGTTCGAGCGCGTCGGCCGCCTCGCGGATACGGCCGGCGTAGAAGACGGCCTCGGCCCAGCGCACCAGCAGCCCCGATCGTTCCGGATCGTCGGCGGGAGTGAGCTCCAGCGCCCGGGCGAGTTTCGTTTCTGCCTGCGCGGTGTCCAACCCGAGCGCGCGCTCGCCCGCCAAGGCGAGGAACCGCCGGGCCGGCACAGCCAGCCGCTGAGCCTGCTCGCCGTCGCCTGCTGCCTGGGCGAGCTCGAGCGCCTGCGTGTAGTGGTGGGCGAGCACGTCCGCCAGATCCTCCGCCCGCTCGCCCGCTTTGCGCTCCAGCCAGACAGCAGTCGCCTGGTGACGGCTGGCACGGGCGGCACGCGGAATCTGGCCGTAGGCCACGTCGCGGATGAGCAGGTGCCAGAACCCATACTCCGCCTCGTCCGCCATCGACGAGGCGCGGACGGGACGCACCAGCTCCTTGCGCGCCAGCTCGTGCAGCGCCAGCTCCACCTCGCGTGGCTCGCGCTTGCCCATCTCGGCCAGCGCCCCGGCCCAGAACACCTTGCCCACCACGGCCGCGTCCTGCAACAGGCTCTTACGATCCTGGCTCAGGGTGTCGAGGCGGGCGGCGATCAGCGCCTGCACCGACTCCGGCACCTCCACACCTTCGGCCAGCTCGCCCCGATCTGAGAGCAGGCGCACGAACTCCTCCGCATACAACGGGTTCCCGCCCGCCCGTTCCTGCAGCGCCTGCTGCGTCTGCGCCGGCAGCACCGCTCGCTCCAGCAGCGCGGCGATCAAACGTGCGGTCTCCTCTTCTGATAGCGGGGCGAGGTTAATCGTGGTCGCATTGCGCAAGCCGGCCGCCCAGCTCGGATGCTGCTCCTGCAGCTCCGGCCGCGCCGTACACAGCACCAGCAACGGCACTCCCTCCGACCAGTCGGCCAGGTGCTCCAGAAAGGAGAGCAAGGCCGCGTCTGCCCAGTGCAGATCCTCGAACACCAGCACCGTCGGCCCCTGGGCGGCCAGCGACTCCAGGAAGCGCCGCCAGGCGGTGAAGGACTCCTCCTGGGCGGCGGGCTCTGCTGGGGCACCGACGAGCGGAGCGAGGCGGGCCTTGAGCCAGGCGCGGTCGGGATCGTCTGAGGCCAGGGCGCGCTCAAGCTTGGCCTCTGCCTGCTCAGGGGAGTCGGACTCGAGGATGCCGCATTCGGCCTTGACGATCTCGCCCAGCGCCCAGAAGGCAATGCCCTCCCCGTAGGGCAGGCAGCGGCCCTGGCGCCAGTTGATCAGCTCGGGGCGCTGCTCGATGTAGGCGAAGAGCTCTGCGCAGAGGCGGCTCTTGCCCACGCCCGGCTCACCCACCACCGTCACCAGCTGACAGGAGCGCTGCTGGGCAGCGCGCTCGAAGGTGCCGATCAGCAACGGCTTCTCCAACTCACGACCCACTAGCGGCGTCGTGTGTGTGCGGATCACATCCGAGCCGAATCGAGCCCGCGCCTGCAAAGGCCGATAGATCGCAACCGGCTCCGCCTTGCCCTTCACCGACACGGGCTCCAGCGCCTCGAACTCGAACACCCGCTCCGTCTGCCGGAACGTTTGGTCGGAAACCGCGATCCCGTTCACCGGCGCCGCACCCTGCAAGCGCGACGCCGTGTTCACGACATCGCCGGCGACGATCCCCTCGCCCTGCTCGGGCCTCGTATCCAACGACACCACGGCCTCACCCGTGTTGATCCCGACCCGCACCTGTAACGACAAGCCCGGATCGTCCTCGTTCAACTCCCCGATTGCCTCCAGGATGCGGAGCCCCGCCCTGACCGCCCGCTCCGCGTCGTCCTCGTGCGCCACCGGCGCTCCGAACACCGCCATCACCGCATCGCCGATGAACTTCTCCACCGTCCCCCCAAACCGCTCGATCTCCTCCCTCAGCCTCTGGTGATACGGCCGGATACGGGCTCTCACATCCTCGGGATCTGCCTGCTCCGACGCGGCAGTGAAGCCGACCAGGTCGCAGAACAACACCGACACCACCTTGCGCTCCTCCAGCCCGGGTGCTCGCGGGGCTTCGGTCAGTGGCGCGGCGCAGAACGGGCAGAACGGGAACTCGCCCGGCAGCTCCTTACTACAGGAAGGGCAGACCGCCACCAGCCGAGTCTAGGCCAGTCACTCCAAGGACACGAGCGCACGTTTGTGTTACTGACGCACTCTCATTCTGTTACAGCCTCTAAGCGTCATGGCAGGCTCGCGCGGAGAGTTCCGCGGGCATACCGGGATGCCGCGCGGACATGCTCCTGTCGCCGTCTAGGGGGGCTACCCACCCCCAACGAGTGTGCCGGGACGACCCCTCTTGCGACCGCGCGGCTTGAACTCGAGTTCCGCAGCGGCCGCGGCGATCAGAATGCTCGCCTCTGACGAACTGATGGGCTTCGCATCCTCAGCGAGCGCCAGCCGGCCGAGCGTGTTCAGCCGCCAGAGTTGCCGGTTGCTGGCAAGCCGAAACTTTTCTGATCGCTTCAGTCGTCCAGCCATGCGAGCGAGGCTACTGACCGGCGATGACGTTACGCGTAACGCGCGCACACACGGGGAGGTGGGAGCGCGCTGGGACCATCGCAGGAGCCGCGCAGCGGCAGGCAGTCCTCGCGCCACTCAAGAGCGTCCAAGAGTCGCGGGCCGTGCGTAGCCGACCGCCTGTGTCGAACCTCCTGTTGCCTGCGGCCAAATCCCGAGGTCTGCACCGGGGTCTGCACCACATGCGCAACTCCGGCATCCCCGACACACGTGACCCGCAGAACCAAGCCGTTTCTGCGTGGCTCCGTGAGTTCAGATGCGCCTGGCAGGAATCGAACCTGCGGCCTCGCGCTCCGGAGGCGCGCGCTCTATCCCCTGAGCTACAGGCGCGTGGCGCCCAGTCTAGCGCCGGGGGTCCGCCTACAATGAGTGGGCCATGGCACCGCTCCAGGACGACCCTCTCAGTACCGATGGCAAAGCTGCCTCGCATCAGCCGCCCCAGGCGTCGCTCGCGTGCCGGCGAGGTCGTCCCGCGGGCCGAGCCCCGGCTCACTGAGCTCAGCGCCAACGGCCTCACCTGGATCAACCTCTCGGTTCCGGACGCTGCCGGCGCCGAGGAGCTTGCCGGGCGCTTCGAGTGGCACCCGCTCGATATCGAGGATGTGCTCTCCAAGCGCCAGCGCCCGAAGATCGACGAGTACCCCGACTACCTTTTCGTCGTCCTCCACTTCCCGGTGTACGACAAGGCCGTCCAGCGCCTGAACGCCGCCGAGCTCGATCTCTTCCTCGGCCACGGCTACCTCGTCACGCTGCCGAACGTCGAGCTGCTGCCGGTGACGAGGCTGTTCCAGCGTTGCGAGGACGACGAGGCCCTGCGCGACGATCTCTTCTCGAAGGGCTCGGGCTACCTGCTCTACCACGTGCTCGACGACCTCTTCGACTACTGCTTCCCCATCCTCGACAAGATGGGCCACAAGCTCGACACGGTCGAGGACGAGATGTTCGAGGGACGCCGCGCCGAGGAGGTCGTTCGCGACCTCTCCAACGTCAAGCAGGAGATCATCTCGTACCGCAAGATCATCAAGCCTGAGCGGACGACGCTGCGCGCGCTCGAGCGGCGCGCCGAGCGGTTCCTGCCCGAGGAGCTCGACGTGTACTTCGACGACATCGTCGACTCGGCCGAGCGCATCTGGGACATGCTCGACAACTACAAGGAGGTCGTCGAGGGTCTCGAGTCCACGAACGAGTCGGTGATCTCACATAGGCACAACGAGGTGCTGCGCGTACTGACGGTGGTCAGCACCGTGATGCTGCCGCTGTTCGTGATTACGGGCATCTTCGGCATGAACGTCCTCTTCCCCGGCGAGGGCACCCGCGAGGCGTTCTGGGTGATCCTCGGCATCATGGGCCTCACGATTGCCGGGCTTGGCGCGTTCTTCCGCTGGAAGCGCTGGCTCTAGGCATACGCCAGCCTCAAACCGGCGCACACTCGAGGCTCTATGGGCACGCCGCCCCGAGGCAAGCGGCGCTTTCCCGAGTCGCGCGACAGCACCGGGGACAGCACCTTGCGTGCACGGTACGCTCGCCGCCATGCCAACGAGACCTCCAATCGACCCGGCCGGATTCGTTAAGCTCGTGGCGTCTGCGTACCCCGATCTTGGCGCCGAACTCGACGAGGACGACGGCCTCGAAACGGTCCAGATGGGGACATTCTGTGAGCACACGCAGGCCGCCATCGATCGAGGCGACATCGGCGTCGTCGTAACCTGCTTTGACATAGCCGACCGCGTCATCGCTGATGGTGACGATGCGATGAAGAACGCAATCCACGTGTCGTTCCTCGAACACCTCGACTTTCGCGGATCGCACGGCAGCGAGGCGTTCAAAAAGCTGACCCCGGCGCTCCGAAAAGGCTGGATAGACATCAACGAATACATGGAGATCCTTCTAGAGGGTGATTGGACGTGGAAGCGACCGCCCAACTAGATCCGCCGAGCGTGACCGGATCGTGATGACCGAAAACGCGGCGTCCGTCTTTTAAGCGGCGGGAAGTAGTGGACAGCATCTTCCACCGGCGTGTGCGTCACGAGCGTTGGCGCAGCAGGAAGTCGAGCGTCGCGCCGTTGAAGGTCTCCGGGTCCTCGTGCAGCCCGGCGTGCGACAGGTGGTCGAAGACCACCAGCTCGCTCCCGGCGATCCCGCTGTTGAGCGGGTCGGCGAAGCGCGTGGAGCAAACGAGGTCGCGCGCCCCGAACGTGATCAGCGTCGGAACTTCAATGTGGCCCAGTGCCGCGCTGGCGTCGTGGGCGATGACCGCATCTGTCTGGGCAAGGAACGCGTCCACCGGCTGGGCGGGGCGGCCACGCACGAAGTCCACCAGCGTGTCGACGAACTCGGGCCGGTCCACGTACATGTCGGGCGTGAAGTACCACGGGAAGATCGCTCCGACAACGACGTCCGCGACGGGCGGCAGCGTGGACGCGAGCGCGCGCCACTGCTCGACGACGAGCTTCAGATAGTCGTCGCTGGCGTGCCAGCCGCTGTGCAACGAGAGCGAGCGCACGCGACGCGGATGGACGGCGGCCAGGTGCATGCCCACGGCGGCGCCGAACGACATGCCCGCGACGTGGGCCTGCTCGACGCCGATGGCGCTGAGGAAGGCGGCGACCTGGTCGGCATGGCCGTCGGTCGTACGGGCCGGGCGGCTTGTCGCTCTCGCCGGACCCGGGAAGGTCGATGGCGATGCAGCTGAAGTGCTGGGTGTAGGCCGGGAGCTGGAACGCCCAGCAGGCGTGGTCGGCAGACGTGTAAGGGACCAGCAGAAGCGGCTCGCCCTCCCCCTGAACGTCGTAGTTGATCGTGATATCCACTTTCGCCGAGACGCCGAACATGCGGCCTCCGGCGACCTCGGCCTCTTCAGCCCCGGTTTCCTAGCGAGCGACGAGAAAGACGGCGAGCGCTGCGAAGAACACCGCATCGGCGATCACGAAGATGAGGATCGCTTTCGTCGACAGGCGCACGACGCGGCCGCTCGTGCCCGACGCGACGAGCGCGCGCAGGCGGTCGGCGACGTCCTCGTCCGGCACGTAGCCGGAGGCGATCTCGTCGAGCTCCCGTTCCTCGAGACCCAGGGACGAGGCGATGTCGTCCTGGGACATCCGCGCCTCGAGTGTCGTGATCATGCCCGCGAGGTCGTCGTCCACGCACGCGAGTATGGCGTAGCCTGGCGGGCGTGAAGCAGCTCTGGGCTCCGTGGCGGCTGGAGTACGTCGCCGGCGCCGACGAGGAGGACGGCTGTATCTTCTGCCGCGCGGCTCAGGCGCCCGACGCCAACAGCCTCGTCGTCCACCGCGGCGAGAACGCCTTCTGCCTGCTGAACAAGTACCCGTACGCGTCCGGCCACCTGATGGTTGCTCCGTACCGGCACCTCGGGGAGTTCTCGGAGCTGTCGGAGGACGAGGCGCTCGAGCTGCACCGGCTGGCGGCATCCGGCATGGGCGCCCTGGCGCAGACGTTCACGCCGCAGGGCTACAACGTCGGCTGGAACCTCGGCCGCATAGCAGGCGCAGGCGTGGTCGACCACGTCCACCTGCACGTTGTGCCGCGCTGGGCGGGCGACACCAACTTCATGCCCGTGCTCGCGGACGTCAAGGTGCTACCGCAATACCTCGACGAGACGCGTGCCGCCCTGGCCGCGGCCTGGCCGCAGGCTTAGCGCGCGAACCCGCCCCACGTGCCGAGCAGCTTGCCGCCGAACGGGGCGATGATCTCGTGGCACGCAGCATCGGGGTTGCCGTACGTCGTGAAGCCGCTCACCTCGACGCAATCCATGAAGCGGCGGGCCCACTTCTCCATGAAGCCGTTGACGTGCTTGATGGTCGCCTCCGAGTCCGCGTACTTCTCGTAGATGTGCACGGTGGCGCCGTCTTCCGAGATGAACCACTCGTAGTTGAGCGTTCCCGGCTCTTCGCTCGTGCCCGCCACCATCTCCTCCATCAACTCCTTGAACGCGTCGAGCTGACCGTCCTTCACGGCGCACTGCAGAACCCACGAGACCTGTCCGTCGATGCCACCACCCATCTCTCTCCTCCTGTCGTCGATTCGGCGCGACCCTATCGGACGAACCGTGTGAACACCTAGCGCTGGCGCGCGAGCTGGCGGACGACGCCGGTGTGGTTGACGCGCCACCGGAACAGCTCGACGCTGACGCCGAAGTTTCGCGCGCCGTCTTCGAGGTCGCCGTTCTGGAGCATCCACTCGAGAGCGCTCTCCCGCGGCACGAGCATCGTCGCGCCCAGCCAGTCGGCCTCGGCCTCCTGCGGGCCGTTCCAGTGCCGACACCCACCAATGCCGATCGCCGGCGCGGCCTCGTGCTCGAGGATCATGTGCGACAGCTCGTGTGCCAGGCTGCTCGCGTTGCGGCCCGGTGGCTGGCGCGGGTTGTAGACGATCAGGCGCTTCGTACCGAGCACTACCGTCGTCGCCGAGAAGCCCGCGTCCTCGCTCAGCAATCGCCTGACGCTGCGGTCCGTCGCTCCGTCCTCTCGAAGCTCTCCGAGCGAGACGACCGGGATCCCCCACGCCTCTGCCAAGCCGAAGCAGTCGAGGGCGTCGAGCGGGCCGAGACTCAGCTCGGCGCGGACGAGCTGCGCGATGCTCTCCGCTTCAGCTTTGAACCCGGGGCGCAGCTTCTCCGCCACCGCGACATCGTAGGTTACGACTCTCGTACGAGCCGGTTGTACGCGGCACGGAAGATGTCCTCGAGCGCTTCGGCGTCCTCGGGCGTGACATTTCGTGCCGACCGAAGATACGACGACACCATCGCCACGGGCTCTTCAGTCGCGGCGGTGGCCGGCCCGCCCCGCATAAAGGACTCCGCCGGCATGCCGAGCCAGCGCAACAACGTTGCGAAGGTGTCGACGTCAGGACGTCGGCCCTGTGCCATGCGGCTGAAGGTCGACGGGCTCACGTCGAGCTGCCGCGCGATCTCGCGCCAGCTCGTTCCGTGCGTTTTCCGCTTGTTGTCGAGCGCGGCGTACAGAGCGTCGACGTCGATTGTGGTCTCAGGCATGTGCGTTCGACTGTAGCACCAGCGTTTGACATAACGAATACCGTGCTATACTCAGAACGGTGTTCGACATGGCGAACACGATCCCTTCTCTCCCGGAGGTGCTCGATGCCGAGTAGTCGCCCGATTGTCCTGGTACCCGGATTCTGGCTTGGCGCGTGGGCGTGGGACGAGGTCGCAGCCGCCTTGCGCGCCGACGGCCACGAGGTCACCGCGCTGACCTTGCCCGGTCTCGAGTCAGCCGATGCCGACCGCTCCTCGATCACGCTCGCAGACCACGTCGATGCGATCTGCGACGCGGTGCAGGCCGCGGGCCCTCCTGTCGTGCTCGCCGTGCACAGCGCGACCGGGTTCTCGGGCTACGCCGCGAGCGACCGCATCCCCGAGCAGATTGCGGCCATGGTCTACGTCGACACCGCCCCGGGGAAGGGCGCGCTGGATCCCGACTTCGCAGGCGCCGAGTTGCCCATGAACTGGGAGTCGGTCGAGGCGGAGGAGAACCTCGACGGGCTCAGTGAGGAGCAGAGGGAGACGTTCCGTAAGCGGGCGGTGCCCGTGTCCCGGTGCGGCGTCCTGCGCGAAGGCGCAGAGCTCACGAACGACGCACGCCGTGACATTCCGAGCACGATCATCTGCACGGGGTTCACGTCCGAGCAGTACAAGGAGTCCGCGAAGGAGGGGTATCCCTTCCTCGCCGGCATCCCCGAGCTGCGCAACATCACGTGGATCGACATGCCGACGAGCCACTGGCCGATGTGGTCGAAGCCGCAGGAGACCGCCGAGATCATCGGCGACGTCGCGAAGAAAGCTTCCGAGGCCTGACATGCCCGTCAAGGACGCAAGCTCGATGAGCGAATACGCGATCCGGGCGCTTGATGCCTCGACCTGGGATGCGTTCGCCCGCCTCGCCGAGAAGCACAAGGGCGGTGGGTTTGGTTGCTGGTGCACGTGGTTCCACTCGCGCGAGGGCAGGCCCGAGGGCGAGGTTGGCCGCCCCTGGAAGGAGCGTCTCGTTCGCGAGGGCAACGCTCATGCGGCCCTGGTCTTCGACGGCGACGCCGCGGTGGCCTGGTGCCAATACGGCTCTCCCAAGGAGCTTCCGCGGATACACCACCGGAAGGAATACGAGGCGACCGGCACGGATGAGCCGCCCGACTATCGCATCACGTGCATCTTCGTCGACCGTGACTATCGACGGAAAGGCGTCGCAGGTGTCGCGCTGCGTGGCGCCCTCGACCTGATCGCGAAGGCCGGCGGTGGCATGGTCGAGGGCTATCCGCAGGACACGCAGGGCAAGAAGATTTCGGCCACGTTTCTCTACAACGTCACGCGCAGCCTCTATGAGCAGACCGGCTTCAGCTACGACCGGCCCAAGGGTAAGAATCATTGCGTGATGCGCCGAACGGTTTCAGCCGCCAAGAAGCCTCGACGGGCTCGCGTCGGGTGACACTCGCGAACACTGGCCCTTCGAGCGGCGTCTCTCCGGAATGTCGCCTCACCCACTACAGCGTCGAGGACTACCCACAGCTGCGCTAGGGTCGGATGACTTTCCACTGCGACCGAGAGGAGTTCGGCATGGCGTCCATTTCGGAGCGGGAGAGCAGGGAGATCGAGGCGGCAAACGCCTCCGGCACCACTCCGGTCGTCTTCATCCACGGCCTCTGGCTGCTGCCGAGCAGCTGGGCCAACTGGGCGGACTTCTTCAAGCAGGCCGGTTACGCGCCGCTGACGCCGGACTGGCCAGACGATCCGGAAACGGTTGAAGAGGCGCGGGCGAACCCGGACGTCCTCGCCAAGAAGACGCTGAAGCAGGTTGCCGACCACACGGCCGACGTGATCGGCAAGCTCGAGAAGAAGCCCGCCGTGATGGGGCACTCGACCGGCGGATTGTTCGCCCAGATGCTCGCCGGCCGTGGGCTCTCGGCAGCGACGGTTGCCATCGACCCGGGCGTGTTCCGCGGCGTCCTGCCGCTGCCCCTCTCCACGCTCAGGGCGAGTGGACCTTTCCTGTTGAACCCCCGGTATCGAGGCCGCGCCATCACGCTCACCTTCGACCAGTTCAAATACGGCTGGACGAACGCCCTCGATGAGGACGAGGCGAAGCGCCTTTACGACACCTACCACGTGGCCGGGTCGGGGATCGCCCTGGCCCAGATGGGCAACGCCAACCTCAACCCCTGGACCGAGTCGAAGGTCGACACGAAGAACCCCGATCGGGGCCCGCTGCTGATCCTCGACGGGGAGAAGGACCACACGGTTCCCTGGGCGATCGCCAACGCCTCCTACAAGCGGCAGAAGCGCAACCCGAGCGTCACCGAGATCAAGAAGATGCCCAACCGCGGCCACTCGCTGACCATCGACCACGGCTGGCAGGAGGTCGCGCAGACCGCGCTCGACTTCGTCAAGCGGTTCGTCCCGGCCAAGCCGAGCTAGCGGGGCGGCGACCCACGTCGCGCGGTTGCCCTCGGCCTGGGTGTCACCGCGACGAACGAATCCGTGTAACGATCCGGGGCGTCAAGGAGGAGGTGTCCGCATGGGCAAGGTCGATGCCACGGTGACCATCGCGCGGCCCGTCGAGAGCGTGTACCAGCATTTCCTCGATCTCGACAAGACCGCCTCGGATCCGAGCACGATTGCAGTCACGAAGGAGCCGCCTGGAGCGACAGTCCCAGGCACGTTGTTCACATTCGACCACGGCAAAGGAAGAACATCGACAATGCGATTCACGGCCCTGGAGCCGAATCGGCGAATCGAGACGTAGAGAGCGATGTCGGGCCGGCAAAGCCGACCGGGTATTTGCTCTTCGAGCCCGCCGACGCTGGAACGACGAAACTCACAGTTCGCCTTGAGCCGAACCCAGTAGGCCAGTTGAGGCTCATTCCCCCGCTCGCAGGCTTCATCGGCCAACGGATCTGGGGCAAGCGACTGGCTCGTATCAAGACCGTGCTTGAAGGCAGCCCGCCCTCGGGCTAGGCGTGCCATCCGCGTGCCACGAGCCAAACCCGCGAGAAGCCCGGCGCAAGCAGGCACTTCCCGAGGAGCGGACGATGGGACTCGAACCCACGACACCTGGCTTGGGAAGCCAGTGCTCTACCAACTGAGCTACGTCCGCGCGGGGCTCAGATTAGCGAGGAGGCGGCCGCCGCACAGCCGCCCCCCGAGCTACTGATCTTAACTACATTCGCTCCGGCGCCTCAACCCCCAGAAGGTCGAGGGTGCGCGCGATCACCGTCTGCGTCGCCCTGCAGAGCGCCAGCCGGTAGGCCTGCGCCTCCCCGGCTTCGAGCACTCGATGGTGGTGGTAGAAGCGGTGGAAGTCGTCGGCGACGCGGATCGCGTACGTCGGGAGGGCATGGGCCGCACGCCGCTCTGTCGCCTCCGCGACGACGCCGGGAAACTCGACCAGGCGCTTCACGAGTCGCCCGCTCCTCCGGAGCGAGCTCAGCAGGAACGTCGGCAGACAGGGCGGCATCGCCTGCGTTGCGCATGATTCCGGCGATCCGTGCGTGCGCGTACTGGACGTAGTAGACCGGATTCTTCTGCGTCTGCTCCGCCGCGAGGTCGATGTCGATGTCGATCGGCTGGTCGTGGCCACGTGAGACGAGATACCAGCGGGTCGCGTCGACGCCGATCTTCTCCACGAGCTCCTCGAGAAAGACGACGTCGCCCCGTCGCTTGGACATTCGCTTCGCCTCGCCCTGCTCGACGACGGAGACGAGTTGGTAGATGAGGATCTCCACGCGGTCGGGGTCGAAGCCGAGCAGGCCGGCAGCGGCCTTCAGCCGCTGCACGTACCCGTGGTGATCGGCTCCGAGGACGTAGATGGCGCGGTCGAAGCCACGGGAGAGCTTGTCGAGCACGTACGCGACGTCGGCCGCGTAGTAGAGGTAGCTCCCGTCCGACGAGCGGACGAGCGGCCGGTCCTTGTCGTCTCCGTGCTTCGCGGTGCGCGCCCAGAGCGTGCCCTCGGCTTCGTATGTCTCGATGCGCTCGAGGGCCCCGGGGATCTCCGTTCGATGTCGAGCTTGACGCATCCACGTGTCGACATGGATCCGCAGCTGCTCCAGCTCGGCCCGGATCTCGGCCGTCATCAGCTCGACCGGATCACCCTCGCGTGCCGCGATCTCCTCGACGTAGCGCGCCGCCGTAGCCGTCCTCCGGAGGCTCCTCTCCCCTCCGCCGCGCCTCGACGGACTCTCGGAAAAGGTCGATCTGCCGACCGACGTCGTTGTAATAGAACTCGCGCTCGACGTCGTGCCCGGCGAGCTCGAGCAGTCTCGCAACGGCGTCGCCATACGCCCCGTTGCGTCCGTGGCCGACGGTGAGCGGGCCGGTCGGGTTCGCCGACACCATCTCCACCTGGATGCGCTGCTTGGTGGTCGCCGATCCCGCGCCGTAGTCGGCTCCGGCGTCGAGGATCTCCGCCAGCGCCTCGCCGAACCACGCGGGTTTCAGCCAGAGGTTGAGGAAGCCGGGACCGGCCACGTCCGCGCGCTCGACTGTCGCGATGTCGCCGACACGTCCGGCGAGCTCTTCGGCCAGCTCGCGCGGCGGCTTGCCGGCCGTTGGCCCGGCGCGCAGAGCGACGTTCGTCGCATAGTCGCCGTGCTCGTCCTTCGTCGGGCGCTCGAGCTCCACCGTCGCACCTGCGAGCTCGCCCAGCTCGGCCTCGAGCCGGCGCAGCGACTCAGCCGGCAACGGTCTCGCGCGGGGCGAAGTGACCTTCGAGCGCGACGAGCTCTTCGTCGTTGCCGACGGCGATGACTACGTCGCCGGCGTCGAGCGTGACGTCGGGGCTCGGAGTCGCGTCGAATGTCCCGTTCCTCCTCCGGACCCCGATTACGAGGGCACCAGTCTGGCGCCGTAACCGGAGCTCTCGGATCGTCCGTCCGGCGCACGCCGACCCCGGCGTCACTTCGAACTCCTCGAGCCGTGAGCCAAGCCCCACCTCGGTCGTAACGCTGTCGAGGAACGCAGCGACCTGTGGGCGTAGCACGAGCTTCGCCATGGTGCTGCCTGCGGTCGCGAACGGTTGCGTGACGCGATCGGCACCCGCTCGCAGTAGCTTGCGGTGAGCCTCGGGATCGGACGCTCGCGCTACGACGAGGAGGTTGGGGCGGATCGCGCGTGCCGAGATCGTGATGAAGAGGTTGTCCGCGTCGGAGTCGCCCGCGGCGACGAGACCGCGCGCGCGTTCGATGCCCGCCGCCTCGAGGATCGTCGTCGCTGGTACCGAGCCGTCGATCCAGAGCTCGCTGGCGCTCCCGAGCCGATTACGATCGCCTTCGAGTCGCTGTCGATCACGACGTAGAGTACGCCCGCGGTCCGGAACTCGTGCGCCACGGCCTGTCCCACGCGGCCGTAGCCGCAGATGATGTAGTGGTCGCTCAGTCGATCGATCACGTTCTGCTTTCTCCGCTCGCTCCAGCGACCCGTAAGCACGCCGCGCGCCACGATCTCGACGAGCACGCCGGCGATGTACGCGTAGATTGCCATGCCCGCGAAGATGAGCATGATCGTGCACTGACCTCGCCGTCGACGGGTCGGGCGGATGTCGAGGCCGGTGAGCGAGATCGTAACCGTCGAGCGGTAGAGGGCGTCAGCGGGCTGTCGTCGAGGGCATCCAGAAGGCGATTGCGCCAGATCGTACGCCGACGAGAAACGCAACAGGGCAGTGGAAGTGGCGCGAGTGCGATCGTCGTTCCATCGGTCCGGTTACTCCCGCTCGGCGAACAGCTCTTCGAGCTGCTGCAGCTCGGCCACGGTGCCGACGGCGATGACGACGTCGCCGACCTCGAGCCCGGTGTCGGGACTGGGCGTGGCGTCGAAGCGGCCGTCCGGCTTCTGCACCGCGATCACGAGCGCGCCCGGTGCAGTGGCGGATGCGGAGGTCACGAATCGAGAGCCCCGCCTTCCCGCTGCCGGCCGTCACCTCGATCTCCTCGATCGAGAGGTCGGGGCCGCCGGCGGAGGTGACGATGTCGAGGAACGCCGCCACCTGTGGCTTCGCGACGAGCTTCGCCATCTCCAAGCCGGCTGTGGCATACGGCTGGACGACGCGGTCCGCGCCCGCCAGCCTGAGCTTGTCGGCCGCGTCTTCGTTGGCCGCTCGAGCGACGATCAGCAGGTTCGGGCGTGCCGCGCGCGCGGAGAGCGTGACGTAGAGGTTGTTCACGTCGGAGTCGCTCGACGCCACGAGACCGCGTGCGGTGGCCAGGCCGGCCTCGGACAACGAGCTGGCGTCGGTGCCGCTGCCTTCGATCACGAGATCGCCGAGATCGCGCGCGGCCTTTATCGACTCGGGGTTGAAGTCGACGACGACGTAGTCGAACCCGGTCTCGCGAAACTCCCGCCCGATCCGCTGGCCGACGCGACCGTAGCCGCAGATGATGTAGTGATTCTCGAGCTTCTCCACCCTTCTCGCCGTCCTCCTCCGTACGAGCGCACTGCCCAGTGAGCCGCTTACGGCCAGCTCGATGAGCAGGGCGAAGACGTAGAGAAACACTGCCACACCTCCGACGACGAGTGCGAGCGTGAACACCCTCGCGGCCGTGTCGTCGGGGGCGTCGACGAGGCCAGCCGTGTAGATCGTGTTGACCGTGCGGAAGAGCGCCTCGAACGCGTTCTCGTCGAGCAGGAGCGAGTAGCCGATCGTGCCGACGACGAGCAGGACGAAGAAGGCGCCGACTGCGATGCCGATCTCTCGCGGCGTGATCGTGCGGGTCACGCTAGTCGCCGAAGAGTGGGGTGGCGCCGGGGTTGCGGGCCTTCCATGCCTGGGCCATCTCGATGCGGTCGAGCAGCGGCGGATGCGTGTCGAGCAGGACGTACGCCCACCCGGGCGGCGTCGGATCGCCGAGACTGGTCTCGCCGAATGTCTGGAACAGCCCGGTCATTGCGTCGGGATCGCGCGTCGTCTCCAGCGCCTGCCAATCCGCCTCTTGCTCCATGTGCCGAGAGATGACGTTCTGGAGCGGCAAGGCGACGAACGACAGCACAGCCAGTACGAGCAGCGCGAGGGGAACTGCCTCGGGGCGTCGCATACCGCCGCGGCGACGGGTGATGCGGGCGATCGCCCACGCACCGGGCACAGCGAACAGTGCATACCAGGCAATCGCCTTCCAGAGATGGTTCTGCGACTGGTGGCCGAACTCGTGTGCCGTAACCGCGCGTACCTCCTCGTCGCTGAAGCGCCCGTCCAGCAGCGTGTTCCAGAGGAAAACCTTCCGGGAAGGCCCCAGGCCTGTTGTATATGCGTTGGCGGCGGACGTGTAGCGGTCGACGTCCTCCACGCGCACTTCGACGTCCTCGACGCCCTGGATCTGAGCCAGTCGGCGCACGTCGGCGGCCAGCTTCGAGTCCTTGATGCCGTGAGTGTCAGCTGTGAGGTACGGAGAGATGAAGACGAAGAGCGTCGCCAGTCCGACGAAGGCAAGGCTGCCGGGAATCCACCACCAGTCGCCGACGAGGCCGGCGAGCCCCATGACGATCAACACGGACAACGAGAGGAACAGGAACTGCGCGCCGAGACCGAGCCAGCCGTCGAACAAGAGCTCCCAGTAGTCGACCTTCGACACGCCGTGCCGCCGGTCCCACCAGTTGCCGGCGACGTCGAACGGCACCGAGACGAGCCAGACAAGGCCGAAGCCGAGCATCGCGAGCAGCATCCCCGTGCCGATGCGTCCCGCTGCCGACTCACGCATGAACCGCACTCCCTTCACGGCGTAGATGCCGAGGACGACGAACAGCACCACGGTCGACAGCAGCCAGTTGATCCGGTGGAAGAGCTCGTAGTCGTCGGCCTTGTCGAGCTCGCTCTGCGTGAAGAACGCGTTCTCCGACAGGTCAGGGATGGAGAGATCTGACGGCACGCTCGTCTCCCAGAGCAGCCATGCGGCCACGATCCAGACGCCTGCGGCGACGAGTAGCGTTACGGCTCCGAGCAGGAGTCCTTCGAGTGCGCGTCGCAGTCATCTCCGACATCCACGGTAACGCCCAAGCGCTGCAGGAAGTGCTGGCTGCGATCGAAGCCGAGGCGCCGGATGCCGTGTGGTGCCTCGGAGACACGGTCGGCTACGGGCCGCGGCCGAACGAATGCTGCTCGCTCCTCCAGGAGGCTGCCGACGTCTGCCTCGTGGGCAACCACGACCTGCTCGCGCTCGGCAAGGAAGTACGGGAGAGCGAGTTCAACGTGGATGCGAACACGGCGATACGGTGGACGCGCGAGGTGCTGGACGAGCCGTCCGCGTCTTCCTCGAAAGCCTCGAGCCTCAAGCCCGCCTAGACCGCGCGGAGCTCTTTCACGCGAGCGCCCGTGATCCTGTCTGGGAGTACGTCCTCGGCGGAGAGTCGGCGCTGGCGACGTTCGAGCTGACCGAGGCGCCGCTCGTCCTCGTCGGTCACAGTCACGTGCCGTTCGCCATTTCGCTCGAGGGTGACGAGCTGTCGGGCGCGCATGCTCCAGGCGGAACGGAGACCGAGCTCTCCCCCGGCCGGCTGCTCTGCAATCCGGGGCTCCCTGTCGGTCAGCCGCGGGACGGCGACGCGCGCGCAGCATGGCTGCTGGTCGACTTCGAGGCGGGCAGTGGGTCCTA
>CAVWJN010000006.1:0-194950 GCA_963755255.1 uncultured Actinomycetes bacterium
GGCGCGCCTGCTCACCGCCTCGGCCCTGTCCGCGCTGGGCAGCGATCCTTCCCTCAGTCTCGCACTGGCCACTGAGGCAGCACGGCGGGACCCAGATGGCGATGTTGAGCAGGTGCTCGAGACCGCGTACGTCGCGGATCGCCGACGCGCGGTGTTCCCTGCAGACCGTCCAGTCACGAACGCGCGATTCAGCCTGGACGGCAAGCGCATAGTCGTCGCCAGTCAGGACGGCCATGCGCGGATCTACGAGACGGCTACGCACGAGCTTCTGCACGAGCTCGATCACGGAGCTCCGGTGCTCGACGCCGCGTTCGTGAACGCAGGTCGATACGTCGTCACTGCGGGACAGGATGGCTCCGCTCGTCTGTGGGACTCCGTCACCGGCAAGATGACCCGCTCGTTCCGGCATGGTGCTCCGGTTCGTACCGTCGCAATCGACCCATCCGGTACCCGCGTCGTTACGGGTGGGGGTCGGACCGTCTCACTCTGGCTCCCGGATGCGACCCGGCTCGCCGAGATCCGCTTGCCCAAGCCCGTGACGGCCGTGGCGTTCAATGCTGACGGACGCCGATTCGTGGTTGTCGGCAACGACCGCGTAGCTCGGGTGTACGACTCCTCCGACGGAAGGCTCGTCGCGAGCTTCGACCAGGGCGGTGCCGTAACTAGTGCGGAGTTCAGCGACGCGGCACCACTCCTGGTCACGACCGGCAAGAACGAGACAGCACGCATCTGGCGCCTTCGGGACGGCGCGCTCCTGCACGAGCTGAAGGGCCACCGCGGTGCGGTTCTCGACGCCGCGTTCAGCCCAGGAGGAGCCCGGCTCGCCACGGCCAGCGCCGACGGAACGGGACGCATCTGGAACGTGCGCACAGGTGTGCCCGTGGCCTCCCTTGTCGGCCACAAAGGCATCGTTCGCTCAGTTGCCTTCAGCCCCGATGGGAACTTCGTGGTCACAGGCAGTGATGATCGCTCCGCGCGAGTGTCCAAAGCGGACAGCGGAATCGAGCGGGCATGGCTGTTCGGTCACGACGAAGCGGTTCGCCACGTTGTCTTCAGCCCTGACGGCTCGTCAGTGCTCACAGGGAGCGACGATGGCACGGCGAGGCTTTGGGATCCGAGAGCGCAGCCGCAGCTCGAGGTCGTTTCGCGCGCGCGAGGTCCGGTTCTGGGCGCCATACATGCGGGACCGACGAACATCTTCATCGCCGGGCCAGGTAGGCGCGCTCGCCTCGTACGCGCGTCTGACGGACGACCGATGCGCACCTTCGGCGCCAGCGGGCCGGTGAAAGCCGTCGCGGCCAGCCCGAACGGCAAGACGCTTGCGTTCGCGTCTAGGCGAGGCGTGACGCTCATGCGTCCGGACGGCCAGCGCGTCGATCTCGCTCTCCCCGGGGCATCCGCCGCCGCGGTATCGCCCGACGGCTCGAGGGTTGCCGGCGGCGGCGTCGAGGGCGTCGGGCGCATCTGGTCGGTGGAGGGACAGGTGCTTCAAGAATTGGCGGGGCACACGAAGCCGATCACCGACATCGCGTTCAGCTCCGATGGGCAGCGGCTGGCGACGGCTTCAGACGACAACACGACCCGGATCTGGGACGCCGTGACCGGAGAGTCGCTTCTTACGCTGGTGGAGGACCGCGAAGTGACATCCGTGGCGTTCAGCCCGGACGGCCGCTTCGTGCTTACGGCAAGTCTCGACCACGAAGGCCGCCTCTGGAACTTGGATACGGGTGAACACCCGCAGGTGCTCAACTGGCACTACGGGCGCGTCATCGACGCCAACTTCAGCCCGGACGGGCGCTGGATCGTGACGGCCGGGCCCGTCACCGTCGGGCTCTGGCGGCCGGGCGTGCGCGACCCCGTCCTCCCGTACGGATTCGGCAGTCTCAAGGGTGGACTGCTGTCCAGCGCTACGTTCGACCCGACGGGCCGTGCCGTCCTGGCGTCGTCCTTCGACGGGACGGTCCGGCGAGCGGAGTGCAAGTTGTGCGGCGATCTGAATGCTCTGCTCGACCTCGCGCGAGCGCAGTTGGCGGCAAGCGGCCGCAGGCTGACTGCCGAGGAACGCGAGCGCTACGGCCTCGACTAGGCCCTAGCGCGGCGCGACGCCTTCGTCGACGAGCTGCGCGATCACGTCGAGGTCGGGCAACGGATCGCCCATCGTGTGCCGTAGCGCCAGTCCGTTGGCGACGAACGACAGGAAGATCGCGGCGTCCTCGAGCGGCACGTCGTCGCGCACCTTCGGCCGGACCTGGTCGAGGCGCTCGGCGCGCTCGCCCTTGAACTCCTCCTCTCGCTCCTCGACCACTCTTTGAACTCGGCGTCGGTACGGATCCTCCGCGTCGCCTCGAGCTGCACGGCCAGCCAGTCGGGATCCTCGCGCACGATCGCGTCGAGCACGGCACGGAAGCCGTCGTGCAGCCAGACGTCGGTGAGCCGCCTCGACATCTCGATCGCCAGCTCGATGAAGAGCGCGTCCTTGCTGGGGAAGTAGTTGAAGATCGCGCCGCGCGACAGCCCGATCTCCTGCTCGAGCCGGGCGACGGTCGCGCCCTCGTAGCCATGGCGGGCGAAGCAGCGGCGTGCACCCTCGAGGATCTGCTCGCGGCGTCGCTCCTTGTGCTCTTCGGAGACCTTCGGCATATTCGTACTTTACAAAACCGTACAGACGTTTTATATTATTCGCAGCATGGAGCACGTGAACAAGCGGGCGGTCGGAGCTCTCGTCCTCGCCGAGCTGATCTCGACGCTCGGCTCACGGATGACGTACCTCGCGCTGCCGTGGTTCGTGCTCGTCACGACGGGCTCGGCGGCGAAGATGAGCGTCGTCCTCGCCGTGCAGATCCTGCCGATGGCGATCCTCGGCGTGCCGAGCGGCACGCTCGTCCAGAAGCTCGGCTCGCGGACGGCGATGCTCGCGCGCGACTTCGCGCGCGCGCCGCTGATCATGGCGCTGCCGCTGCTGCACTCGGCGGGAGTGCTGTCGTTCGGCCTGCTGCTCGCGATCGTGGCGGCTGTCGGAGCCTTCATGCCGCCGTACGCCGCGTCGCAGCGCGTGATCCTGCCCGAGCTCGTCGGCGAGGACGTGACGACGATGTCGCAGGCGAACAGCCTCATCGAGGGCGGGACCGCGGCCGCCGCCCTGATCGGCCCCGCGCTGGCCGGCATCCTCATCCCGTTCCTCGGTGCGCCCAACGTCCTCTACATCGATGCCGCCACGTACCTCGTCGCGTTCCTGCTCGTGCTCGTCTTCGTCCCGCGGCCGAAGCCGCTCGACCAGGAGGCCGGCGGCGGGCTGCTCGAAGGCCTTCGCTTCGTGGCGCGGGACTCGTTCATGGGCGCCCTCGTCCTCGTGATCGTCGTCTTCGGCTTCTTCAGCTCGGCGCTCTCCGCGGCGCTGCCCGCACATGCCTACCTCGACTTCGGCAGCCCGAGGATCGCGGGACTCTTCTACAGCGCGCTTGGCGCCGGGGCGCTGATCGGGACGATCTTCGCCGTCATGCTCATTCCCAAGACCCAGCCGCTGCGGCTGGCGGCCGGCGCCATCCTCGGCGTGACGCTGCCATTGTGGCTGCTGGGCATGGATCTGCCGACGTGGGTGTTCACGCTCGCGCTCTTCTCGGCCGTGCTGTTCACGCCGCTCGTCAACGGGCCCGTTTCGGCACGTCTTGACGTCTCGCATGACGCCCGAGATTCGGCCCAAGGCGATGACGGCGATCATCGCCCTGAACACCGTCGCCGCGCCCGCTCGGCTTCCTCCTCGCCGGCCAGGTGATCGACCGGGTCGGGACGTCGACAGTCTTCTTCACGGTCGCCGCCGGCTTCACGGTGGCGTCGCTCGCTCTTCGTCGCCGTCGTGCTCCGACACCTGCGGATTCCTGAGCCGGTACTGGAGACCTAGACGGCTACTTTTCGAGCGTGGCCGAGCTGCGCACCTCTGACGCCTATCGCCCAATGGGCGACCAGCCCGAAGCCATCGAGACTCTGGCAACGAGCATCTCCGGCGGCGGCCGCTTCCAGACGCTGCTGGGAGCGACCGGCACGGGCAAGACGGCGACGATGGCGTGGACGATCGAGAAGGTCGGCAAGCCGGCGCTGATCATCGCGCACAACAAGACGCTCGCGGCCCAGCTCTGCAACGAGTTCCGCGAGTTCTTCCCCGAGAACTCCGTCGAGTACTTCGTCTCGTACTACGACTACTACCAGCCCGAGGCGTACGTCCCCCAGGCCGACCTCTACATCGAGAAGGACTCGTCCCAGAACGACGACATCGCGCGCCTGAGGCTCGCCGCGACGTCGGCGCTGATGACGCGGCGCGACGTCGTGATCGTCGCGTCCGTCTCCTGCATCTACGGGCTCGGGTCGCCGGAGGAGTGGAAGGAGCGCGTGCTGATCCTCGAGGTGGGGGAGACGCACGACCGCGACGCCGCGCTGCGGAAGCTGATCGAGAGCCAGTACGTGCGCAACGACTCGGTGCTCGGCCGCGGCCGCTTCCGGGTGAAGGGCGACGTGATGGAGGTGCAGCCGGCCAACGCGGAGACCGCCCACCGCATCTCGTTCTTCGGCGACGACGTGGAGTCGATCACGCACTTCGACCCGCTCACCGGGGAGGTGATGGCGCCGCTCGAGAACCTCGTCATCTGGCCGGCAACGGAGTACGTGACGTCCACGCCGTCCATCGAGCGGGCCGTGGACGACATCCGGGCCGAGCTGGAGGAGCAGGTGGCGACGTTCGACGCGGAGGGAAAGATGCTCGAGGCGCACCGGCTGCGCCAGCGCACCGAGTACGACCTCGAGATGCTGAAGGAGCTCGGCTTCTGCTCGGGCATCGAGAACTACTCGCGCCATCTCGAGGGCCGGCCGGAGGGCTCGCATCCGTTCACGCTCATCGACTACTTCCCGGACGACTTCGTCGTCTTCGTAGACGAGTCGCACCAGACGATCCCGCAGATCGGAGGCATGTCGGAGGGAGACCGCTCGCGCAAGCAGACGCTCGTCGACTACGGCTTCCGGCTTCCGTCCGCCATCGACAACCGGCCGCTGCGCTTCGACGAGTTCCTGGAGAAGGTGCCGCAGCTCGTGTTCGTGTCGGCGACGCCCGGTGCGTACGAGCTGCGCAACTCGGCGGTCGTCGCCGAGCAGCTGATCCGGCCGACCTTCGTCGTCGACCCCGAGGTGGAAGTGCGGCCGACGAAGAACCAGATCGACGACCTGCTCAACGAGATCCGCCGGCGCGAAGAGGTGGGCGAGCGCGTTCTCGTCACCACGCTGACGAAGAAGATGGCCGAGGACCTGACGGATTACCTGCTCGAGGCGGGCGTCAGGGCGCGCTACCTCCACTCGGAGATCGACACCCTCGAACGCATCTCCATCATCCGCGAGCTGCGGCTCGGCGAGTACGACGTGCTCGTCGGCGTCAACCTGCTGCGGGAGGGCCTCGACCTGCCCGAGGTGTCGTTCATCGCCATTCTCGACGCCGACAAGGAGGGTTTCCTGCGCGGCAAGACGGCGCTCGTGCAGACGATCGGCCGTGCGGCGCGCAACGTCAACGGCCGGGTCGTCCTCTACGCCGACAAGATCACGGACGCGATCGCCGGCGCCGTGGAGGAGACGGACCGGAGGCGCGCGAAGCAGGTCGCGTACAACGAGGAGCACGGCATCACGCCGGAGACGATCGTCAAGGGCGTCTCCGACATCGCCGAGTTCCTTTCGCTCGAGTCGCCGACGGTGCCCGGGCGCCGGCGGCGTGGCGGCCGCAAGCTGGAGGAGCTGGGCCGCGAGGAGCTGGAGAAGCTCGTCATCGAGCTGGAGGAGGAGATGTTCCTCGCCGCCGAAGAGCTCCGCTTCGAGTACGCGGCGAAGCTCCGCGACGAGATCAAGGACCTGCGGCGAGAGCTGCTGACACCCGCCAGGGCCTGAACGCCGACGGCCCGCCGTAGCGGGCCGTCGAGGCTGAAGCGGAGGATCACTCCGCAGACGACTGATACAGTCAAGCGTACCGAGAGTGGGCGGAGGGCGCCGGACTCGAACCGGAGCCGGTGGTGAGCCGGCCAGAGCGATTATCAGTCGTCTATCCCACCTGGGATTTCAGCCCTCCGCCACCCCTCAGCGTATGGCGAGGTCTCTCGCGCATCAGTGCGTACTCTGTGTCAATTCAGCTCCCAGGAGGACGATCATGTGCCGGAACATCCACACGCTGCACAACTACGAGCCCCCGGCGACCGAGGACGAGGTGAGGGACGCGGCGCTCCAGTACGTCCGCAAGATCTCCGGGTCGACGAAGCCGTCGAAGGCGAACGAGGCCGCGTTCGAGCGTGCCGTCGACGAGGTGACGGCCGCCACGTCTCGACTGCTCGACGCGCCTCGTCACCTCGGCCCCGCCGAGGAACCGCGAGGCCGAGGCTGCGAAGAAGCGCGAGTTGGCTCAGAAGCGCTTCGGCACCGTAGCCGCCTGATATGGGGAGGGCAGCTCGCGCCGCTCTCTCGAGTGGGAGCTATGGCTCCGTAACCGACGCCAGCTCCGCGCTGCAGCCGACGATTGCCGCCTCCGTGGGCGGACGGTAAGCCTGCTCAACGCGCGAGGGAACCGGCGCTCGGCGACGGGCACGAAGACCTCGCCGCCGAGGACGTGCGTCTCGACGGTGATCGAGGACTCGTCGGCGGTGACCACGTGCGCTCCCTGCGCCTCGCCGAGCCGATGGGGCCGGGGTCGCGTGAGCCCCGGCGCAGTCACTACGACGATCGAGCGTTCGCCCTCCAGCACTTCGAACTCACGCCGCTCGGCGACGCCGGCCTGGTGGACGTGGCCGGAGAGGACGAGCTCAGCGCCGGCGGCCGCCAGCTGCTCCAGGACACGGCCGCGGCGCGCGAGCGGGCGCTTGCGCGTGCGCCACGGCGCGTTGGCGAGCTGGTGGTGCAGGCAGACGACGCGCAACGCTCCGGCCGGCGCCGTGCCGAGCCGCTCGGCGGCGCGCTCCACCGCATCCGTCCGGAGGCCTCCCGACTGGTGGCGCCACGGCCGTACCGAGTTGACGCCCACGACGTGCAGGCCGCCGCCCGAGTGCACCGGCTCCGTCGTCTCCCACTCGCGCTCGAACTCCTGCCAGGGACGCGTAAACCTTGCGGGCGGCAGCAGCGGGATGTCGTGGTTGCCTGGAACCGCCAGCACCGGTGCCGGCAGGCTGCGCAGGAGGGTTGCCGCACGCTCGTGCTGGTCGCGCCGCCCGCGGTGTGTCAGGTCGCCCGTCGCGACTACGAGATCCGGCGCGAGACCGGCGACGAGATCCCTGAGCGGGGCGTCGATCTCGGCCGTTTCGCTGGCGCCGACATGAAGGTCGGAGACGTGGATCAGGCGGGCGGGCACGGCCGAGGGAGGCTATCCGCTGATCGCGCGGCCCAGCTCGGCGCTTGCGGACCGCGGAAGTGCGGGGCACACTGCCTGCACGCTGCACCGGTAGCGGCGAAGAACATGGGCGCGCCGACGACGACCTTCACGGGGTCAGACGCCCTCCTCGAGCGAGCACCGGCTCTCGCGGTGCTCGAGGAGGCGTTCGTGACGGTGCGCGAGACGAGCGCCGGTCGGCTCGTGTTCGTCTGCGGCGAGATCGGTGCAGGCAAGACTGCCGTCCTTCGCCGTTTCTGCGGGTCGGTAGGGGACTCGGCGCGCGTCGTCTGGGGAGCGTGCGATCCGCTGTTTGCACCCCGACCGTTGGGACCGCTGCTCGACATCGCTCGCGTGACCGGCGGCGAGTTCGCGCAGCTCGTCCAGGCGGGCGGGCTGCCCCACGACGTCGCCTCGGCGCTGATCGGCGAGCTGTCCGATCTGGCCCCGACGGTCCTCGTGCTCGAGGATGTCCACTGGGCGGACAGCGCGACGCTCGACGTCCTGCGCCTTGTTGGCCGCCGCGCCGATGGGGTTCCTGCGCTCCTGATGGCGAGCTACCGGGACACAGAGCTCGGACCGTTCCATCCGTTGCGCCAGGTGCTGGGTGAGGTCGGGGCAGGTCGGGCGAGCGTCCGCGTTCGGCTCGAGCCGCTCTCGGCCGACGCCGTCGCGGAGCTCGCCGAGCCCTACGGGGCAGATCCCGTCGCCCTCTACGGGATGACCGGCGGCAATCCGTTCTTCGTCACCGAGGCGCTCGCGGCGCAGGAGGAGGAGATTCCCTCGACCGTTCGCGACGCCGTGCTCGCACGCGCTGCACGGCTCACCGCGCCGGCCCGGGCGCTGCTCGAGGTCGTCGCCGTCGTCCCGTCGCGCGCCGAGCTGAGCCTGCTGGAGGCAATCGCTCCCGAGCTGGTCGCCTCGCTCGACGAGTCCCTGGCTTCCGGAATGCTCGTCACCGGACCTGAAGGCGTTGCATTTCGTCACGAGCTCGCGCGCCTGGCGATCGAAGACGCGATCCCGCCCGACCGCACGCTCGCTCTGCACCGGGCCGTGCTGGCGGCGCTCGTGGAGTCGCCCGATGCAGTCGACCTTGCGCGGCTCGCGCATCATGCGGAAGGGGCCGGGAACTCCGAGGCCGTGCTCCGGTTCGCGATCGGTGCGGCTGAGCGGGCAGCATCACTCGGCGCGCACACCGAAGCCGCGGCGCAGTACGGGAGAGCCCTGCGCTTCGCCGACGCGCTGCCGCTCGAAGAGCGCGCGGCCCTGCTTCGGCGTCGATCGTACGAGTGCTTCCTCGTCGCGCAGGACGCTGAGGCGCTCGAGGCGACGGACGCGGCGATTGCCTGCTACCGCGAGCTCGGCCAGCCCATGCAGGTTGGGGAGTGTCTGCGCTCGCGCGCGTTGATTCACCTCAACCTCGCGCGTGTCGCCGACGGGATCGAGTCTGTCGAGGAGGCGATCGAGCTACTCGAGGAGCTTCCGCCCAGCCACGAGCTCGCGATGTCGTACGGAACGCGCGCCGCTCTGACACTCCTCTCCGAAGACGCAACGGAGGTCGAACGCTGGGCGCGGAAGGCCCTCGAGCTCGCTGAGCTGCTCGGAGACGACGAGGCGGAGGTCAGCGCACGCTGCAGCCTGGGAGCGATCGAAGCCATGCGTGGTTCGCCCTCGGGCATCGCGGAGCTCGAACGGACGTTAGAAGTCGCGGCAGAGCGCGGGCTCCAGTTCCAGATCGCCCGCACGTACGTCTACCTCGGCGTTGCCGGGTGCCGTGCTCGGTCGCTTCGTCGGATGGAGGACGCCGTGGAGGTGGGGCGTCCGTTCTGCGAGGAGCACGGTGTCTTGAGTCTCGGGCGCTACCTCACAGCGATGCGGAGCTGGATCGAGCTCGAGCGCGGAGCGTGGGACGAGGCCGCGGAGACCGCACTGCTCACACTCTCGGAGCAGTGTCTGATGTCGTGCACGCAGGCGCGGATCGTGCTCGGGCTGCTGCGCGCCCGCCGCGGTGATCCCGACCCCTGGATACCGCTGGCCGAGGCGGAGGCAGTCGCGGCGAAGACAGGCCAGCTCTGGTGGCTCTGGCAGGTTGCGGCGGCGAAGGCGGAGGCTGCGTGGCTCGCCGGCAAGCCCGAGCTGATCGGCGACGCGACCGAGCGGGCGTTCGAGCTCTCAACGCGGTACGGGTCGCCGTGGCCGATCGCCGAGCTTGGCTGGTGGCGGAAGCAAGCGGGCATCGAGGAATCGATCCCGGACGTGGCAGCGGGGCCGCACCTCCACCAGCTACGCGGCGAGTGGGTCGAGGCAGCCGCCGCCTGGGAGGCTGCGGGCTGTCCGTACGAGCGGGCGGTCGCGCTCGGCGAGACCGCGGACGAGGAGTCGCAGCGTGAGGCTCTGGACGAGCTCACCCGGCTCGGCGCGCGGCCGGCCGCGCAGATCGTCGCCGGGAGGCTTCGGGAGCAAGGCGTCCGCGTTCCGCGAGGCCCGCGCCAGACGACGCAGGACAATCCCGCCGGTCTCACCGGCCGGCAGCTCGAGGTGCTCGCTCTGCTGACCGAGGGCCTCTCGAATGCGGAGATCGCAGACCGCCTCGTTGTCTCGCAGAAGACGGTCGACCACCACGTGTCCGCGATCCTGCGGAAGCTCGCCGTGCGCTCTCGTGCTCAGGCGGCCGCCAAGGCTGCTCGGCTGGGCATCTTCGCGAACAGATAGGCCGCGCGCCCTCCCCAACATGGGGAGGACTCCCGATGCCGTCTTCCCGAGCCGGGCCTACGGTCGAGGCGTGAATGCACACCGACCGGAGGGAGTCATGCCGCGCTATATCGTCGAGCGAACGTTCGAGCCAGGGTGGGACGTGAGCGCCGACGTCAACGCCCACTGCCGGCGCATCGTCGAGCGGAACGGCGAGGACGTCACGTGGCTCCACTCCTACGTGAGCGAGGACGGCCGCAAGGCGTTCTGTGTGTACGACGCGCCGAGCCCGGAGGCGATCCGGCGCAGCGCGTCGCGCAATGCGCTCCCCGTCGACTCGATCACGTGGGTGCGCGTTCTCGACCCATATCCATACCCAAGACGCTAGGAGGGGCCATGCGCAGATCTCTGATCCTCGCGATGCTGCTCGCCATCTTCGTCGTCGCGTCCGGCGCCGCTGCGGCGCCGTGCACGCTCCGGTCGACGACGGCGACGAAGCAGGCGGCGGCCAGCCAGTCGCTCGCGGTGACGCTGTCACGCGCGCGACTCGCGACTGCCAAGTATGCGACCAACCTCGCCGCAGCGAAGGCGGCGGGCTACGGGATCATCACGAAGATGATCCCGGACATGGGGTACCACTTCCTCAACCCAAAGATCACGAAGTTCGACGCGACCAAGCCGATGATCCTCGTCTATCTCAAACGGGGCGCGACCTGGCAGCTGGGGGCGCTCGAGTGGGTCTTCCCGTCGAAGCCGTCGGGACTCCCGCTGCCCGGCGCGAAGTACGGCTCGTTTGCGGCCGCGTGCCACTACGCCGACGGCACCTTCGTGCCCGCCACGTCCCAGGATGAGTGCGCGAAGACGGCACCGAAGACCGGCGCGGCGTTCGGCTTCTGGCATCCGGACCTCGTGACACTGCACGTGTGGCTCTGGTACCCGAATCCGGACGGTCTTTACGCGGGCATGAACCCGCTCGTGCACCCGTTCAACTCGGCCTAGCCGGCCCTCGATGTGAGGGGCTCCCCCGCCGAGGTGGGAGTCCCTCGTGATTCACGTCCCGGACGTCGCGACCCGCGAAGGAGGAGCCACTGATGAGCGACAAGGAGCAGAGGACGACGGTGCGTCGGATCTCGCGCAAGCGCTTTCTCGGACAGATCGGCGCCGGCGCGGCAGCCGTCGGCACGGCAGGAGCGCTGCGCGCGCCGGGCGGCGCGGCGGCCGCACCGCTCGGCGAGCAGCACTCGACCGCCGGATCGTCCACCCGGTTCGGCCGGATCTTCGAGCGCATGGCACCGTTCGCCGATCCGAAGCGACGCGGCCTCGAGGCCGCACTCGTCGAGCTCGGGTCGCCCGGCGGCTTGCTCGACGCGCACGACGAGCTCGGTCGCGGCCCGGTCGAGCTGATCACGGACCCGTCCCTCTCGCTGCGCAACCCCGACAACCCGACGCACACCGCCGGGACGACGTTCATGGGCCAGTTCATGGATCACGACATGACGTTCGACCTCGCATCGCCGCTCGGCCGTCCTGCTGCGCCGGCGCGGTCGCCCAACGGACGTACGCCCTCCTTCGACCTCGACTCGGTGTATGGCTCGGGGCAGATTGCGAGCCCGCAGCTCTTTGACCCCGCCGACCGGGCGAAGCTGAAGGTGGAGTCCGGCGGCCTCTTCGAGGACCTGCCGCGGATGCCCGACGGGACGGCGGTGATCGGTGATCCGCGAAACGACGAGCACGTCGTCATCGCGGGACTGCATGCGGCGTTCCTTCTCTTCCATAACCGCGTCGTCGATCGTCTGCGGGCCGGCGGGACGAGCGATCCGCTCGAGCTCTATTCCCAGGCCAGACGGCTGACCAGCTGGCATTACCAGTGGTTGGTGCTGCACGAGTTCCTGCCACAGTTCGTCGGCCAGGGGCTCGTGGACGACGTGTTGAGGCGCGGCCGTCGCTTCTACCGGCCGAGGAGGGGCGAGGGGTTCATCCCTGTCGAGTTCCAGGGCGCTGCCTACAGGTTCGGTCATTCGATGGTTCGGCCCTCGTACCGCGCGAACCTTGCCGGAGACGCCGGCAAGCCGTTCTTCGGCTTCATCTTCGACAGCTCCGCGACAGGAAGCGAGGACCCGAACGACCTCAGGGGTGGCGCACGCGCGCCGAGGCGATTCGTCGGCTGGCAGACGTTCTTCGACTTCGGCGACGGCCAGGTGAAGCGGAACAAGCGCATCGACACTCGCATCTCGACCCCGCTGTTCCACCTTCCGATTGGTGCGATCGCGTCTCACTCCGGTCCGACCGCGCTTCCCGTGCGCACGCTGCTGCGGCAAGTCACGTGGCAGCTTCCTTCCGGCCAGGCGATCGCGCGCCGCATCGGCGTGACCGCGCTCGGCCCGTCGGATCTCGACGAGCTTCAGCCGTTCGGGCTCGGACTGGAGCGATCGACGCCGCTCTGGTATTACGTCCTGAAGGAAGCCGAGCTGATCGAGGACGGGCTCCATCTCGGTCCGGTCGGCGGTCGGATCGTGGCCGAGGTCGTGATCGGCCTACTCGAGTCGGATCCCGATGCATATCTCTCCTTCGACCGGTACTGGCGCCCTACGCTGCCGGGGCGGTCGCGAAACGACTTTCGGATGACTGACTTCCTCACGTTTGCAGGTGTCGATCCGGTGAGTAGAGGGCAGTAGGAGGCGGCTGGGACAGCCGGAGCAGGCGATACACTGATTTCGTGGCCGACGAGCCCACCGAGCTCTTCGACGACCTCTATCTCGGGCTTCGGGCCGGCGGTGCGATGCGCAAGCAGCGTCGCGGTGAGCCGCTGACGATGGAGGAGGAGGCCGCGCTCGGCCACTGGCAGCGGCTGTCGAGATGGCGCAAGGTGATCGCCGTGGGCGCTTTCGCTCTCGGGACGTTCGGGCTCGGCTTCACGATCGGCGGCATCGTCTTCGGCCGTCGCAAGAACGCGTAGGGCTAAGCGGACAATCCGCCCAGCCGCCGATTGCGTAGGACCACAGGTCCACTTCTACGAAAGGGCACGTTCATGCGTCTCAACACTCCTAGTCTCCACCGCACTCGCGATCGGTCTGACTTTGCCGGGCTGACGCTCGCCGCGGGTCAGAAGGACACCTACAAGCTCACAGCGACTCTCAAGGCCAGCTCCGAGGTGCCGAAGCCCACAGGCACACGCGTCGGCGCCAAGGGCGCGTTCACTGCGACGACTGTGGAGCTCGCGAACGACCGCGCCAGACTCGCGTGGAAGCTGACGTTCTCGAAGCTCACCGGCGCAGCGGCGGCTGCCCACATCCACATCGGCAAGCCCGGCAAGGCCGGAAACGTCATGGTTGCGCTCTGCGGCCCGTGCAAGAGCGGGAAGCGGGGGACGGCGACCATCACGCACGCGCAGCTCAAGACGATCGAGGCGGGTCGTGCGTACGTCAACGTCCACACGAAGAAGAACGCCGCCGGCGAGATTCGCGGCCAGATCAAGGCGACCGAGACCGCATCGGACGACTCCCCGCCTGCGCCACCACCACCGCCCGGCGACGACCCGCCGCCGGATCCGTATCCGTAGAGCTTCACGCCTCGAGCAAGAGTCGCGCCATCTCCGCGTAGCCTGAGTGGAAATAGGAGAGGTCGGGCTCGAAGCCCCACGCGATCGTGTGCGCGATCGTCCAGTCGCGCATGCGCTCGCGGTCGAGGCTCAGGTCCGAGGACAGGCGGTCGAGTCGCCTGCGCAGTCGCGGCAAGGGCCGTGGGCCCGCAAGCACCTCGTCCGGCCGGTCGCGGATCATCGCCAGGACCGTGAACTCGCGCTCGGCCGCGATCGGCTTGGGGTCTATGGCGAGCCACGGTTCTCTCGTGCCACGCAGGACATTGCCGGCGTGGAAGTCCTCGTTCGAGAGCACCAGCGGCCCCTGCGTCGGGCCGAGCTCGCGGAGCGCGTCGACGGCGGCGTCGAGCAACGATCGCTCGAACGGGCGGCCTGTCGCATGCCATTGCCTGGGCAGCTCGTCGATCCAACGCAGCGCCAGATCCGACGCCAGCCGAAGCGTTTGAGGCGGGGACTTCCACAGCCGCGGCAAGAGGTCGGCTACGACGTCGCCGGCATCGTCGTCATCGAGCTCGAGCAGGGGCGTCCCCGGATCGCAACGCTCGAGGAGCATTGCGTGCCGCTCCGCGTCCTCGTCCAGTAGTCGAATGGCTCCGTCGCCGTCCCAGACCCGAAGCGCAAGGGCCTCGTGCTCCGACTCCTCGTGCGGCCAGCCGATCTTCAGCACCGTGTCGCCGGCGGGCGCCACGAACGAGCAGTACCCGCCGGGCATGGGCGGGCCGAGCTCGAGGCCCCAACGTTCGGTGCACTCGTCGATCAGGCGCGGCAGACGGTCGAGCCAATCGGATCCGCCAGGCAGCGCACGCAGGTGATCGAGGTCTACTTCTCCTCCGCTCTCATCTTTCGTGCCATCGTCCGGGCGAGCCCGAGGATGTCGTCGGGGGCGACCTTGCCCTTCGCGCCGGCCGCATAGACCTGGCCGGCTGCGCGGCCCTCGGCGATGAAGACGAGGATCGCTTCGAAGGGCCCCGCGCGGGTATCGAACGTCGCGTGCAGCACGGTGGCTTTGTCGCCGATGTCCTCGCCGGACAGCTCGTTGATCCGAAGGCTCTCGGCAGAGAAGCCGGCTCCCCGGGCAAAGGACTCCGAGAACAGCTTCCTGCCGGCCGGCCCCTTCACGACCCCCGACACGGCCTTGACCGCGACCGCGGCCTCGGCTGCGCTGTCCATCAGCTCCGCGTTGCTCTGCAGGCCGATCAGCTCGGACTGGCCCACCTTCGCGTTGCCGAGCGCGAAGTCGCGCTGGAAGGACACATGGTCGCCGCCTGTCACGTAACCCTCGTTCTTGACCGAGACGCCGAACGGCAGGTCCTTCAGCGCGAGCACCATCCGCTCGAGCGCCGGATCCTCTTGTGGTGTAGTCGTCGTCGCCGTCGTTTCCGTCGGCACCGGGACCGGCGTGTCGGTGAGCTTCCGGGCCTCCACGGCCTCGATCCGCGACGCGAGCTTCTGTGCGAGCCCTTGCACGTCTTCCGTGGGCGGAGGGTCGCCGAGCTTCGTCATCGAGACCGAAGCCGCGACCCGGTCGATCGTGAAGGCGACGACCGTGCTCGAGATCTCCGTCGTTCCGGCCGTTGCCGTCGCCGACCCCTCCCAGGCAGAGTCGCCGGGCTCGTCGGCTTCCTCCATGGTGACGGCTGTGATCTTGGCGCCGGCTCCGACCTCGGCGCCCTCGAGGTCCTTCGCCCCGCCGACCGTCTCGTCGACGAAGGCGTCCGCTGTCGCCGCCGATTCGAAGAGCGAAACTTGTGACGTCACCTGGACTGGCTCGTCGCTGGTGCCCGCGTTCGTGTAGTTCAGCTGGTACCCGAACTGAAAGCCGGCGTCGTCGATGTCCTGGGCCGTGTCATCAGGAGACATCGTGTCTTGGGCCACGTCTGCGGAGTCCTCGAAGCCAGATTGTGGGTCGACGTGCAGTCCCTTTGCGCGATCGCCCAGCTCGGCCGCCGGCAGCACCATGATGGCGAGGTCGTTCTTGGCAACGGACCCGAGCGTGCTCGACGACGAGCCGCCGCCGCAGCCGGCGGCGAGCGCGGCAAGCAGCAGAAGCAGGCCGAGCCTCACGTGGAGGAGCCTAGAGGAGAGCACGCGTGACCGGCGAAGGCGCCGACATGCAAGCCTCTAGCGAGCAGGTCTACTTCGACGTACGCCGCCACGGCGTCGTGCTCATGCGCCCGTTCCTGTGGGCGTTGACGCTCCTGGTTGTCGGCCTGTTCCTCATGGCCCTCCCGTGGCCGGTGCCCGTCGCCGCGCCCCTCGTGATGGGGATCGGAGCCGTGAGCGCCATCGCCGCAGTGTGGCGCTGGGATCGCACGCGCTTCGTCGTCACGACCGAGAAGGTGTTCCTCGTGGAGGGCGTGACGCGCAAGCGCGCGGCCGCCGTGCGCCTCCAGGGGCTCCGGTCGATCTCGCTCGAGCAATCGCTGCTGGGCAGAACGTTCGGCTACGGCACCCTGCATGCGGGCCCGCTCGAGGTCGAGCACGTGCCGCGTGCGCGCCAGGCACGGGACCTCGTAGAGCACCTCGCTCGCTAGCCGCCCGAACACACGTTCCCGTCCGATTCGGCTCGTTAGAATGGATCGGTTATGGCTCAGGAAGAGCTCGTCGTTCACGGCGCCCGCGAGCACAACCTCAAGGACGTCACCGTCCGCCTGCCGCGGAACAGGCTGATCTGCGATCACCGGGCTCTCCGGCTCGGGGAAGTCGAGCCTCGCCTTCGACACGATCTACGCCGAGGGGCAGCGCCGCTACGTCGAGTCGCTGTCCGCGTACGCGCGCCAGTTCCTGCAGATGATGGAGAAGCCCGACGTCGACTCGATCGACGGCCTCTCGCCGGCCATCTCCATCGACCAGAAGACGACGTCGCGCAACCCGCGTTCGACGGTGGGCACCGTGACGGAGATCTACGACTACCTGCGCCTGCTCTACGCGCGCGTCGGCAGGCCGCACTGCCCGGTCTGCGGTCGCCCGATCGCCGGCCAGTCGCAGGAGTCGATCGTCGACCAGGTGCTGCAGCTGCCCGAGGGGACGAAGTTCACCGTCAACGCGCCGGTCGTGCGCGACCGCAAGGGCGAGTTCAGGGACGTGCTCGAGGAGCTGCGCGCCGACGGCTTCACGCGCGTGAAGGTGGACGGCGAGCAGCGGCTGCTCGAGGAGGAGATCGTCCTCGACAAGAAGCGCAAGCACACGATCGAGGTCGTCGTCGATCGGCTCGTGATGAAGCCCGACCTTCGCCAGCGGCTGGCGCAGTCGATCGAGACCGCGGCGGGTCTTGCCGCCGGGCTGGTGGCGATCGACGTCGTCGACAGTGTTGATGGCGAGGACGACCAAGGTCATCCTCGCGGTGAGGAGACGATGCTCTTCAGCGAGAACTTCGCCTGCCCCGAGCACGGCGTGTCGCTCGCGGAGCTCGAGCCGCGCATCTTCTCCTTCAACTCGCCGCATGGAGCCTGCCCGCGCTGCACGGGCCTCGGGGCGCAGCTCGAGGTCGACCCGGACCTCGTCGTGCCCGATCCGACGCTCGCCATCGGCGAGGGCGCGCTCGTGCCGTGGTCGGTGATGAACTCCAACTTCTACGAGTCGGTCATCCAGGGCATCGCCGACCGCTACGAGGTCGACCTGGAGACGCCCTGGGCCGATCTGCCGCAAGAGCAGCGCGACCTGTTCCTGAACGGGACGGACGGCGAGCGGGTCTACGTCCAGTACCGCAACCGCATGGGCCGCAAGCGCTCGTACATGCTCTCGTTCGAGGGGATCACCAAGAGCCTCGAGCGGCGCTACCGCGAGACCGACTCCGGACAGATCCGCGAGCGGATCGAGGAGTACATGAGCTTCCGCGCCTGCCCGGCGTGCGGCGGTGCCCGGCTGAAGCCGGAGATCCTCGCGGTGACGATCGGCGGCCGCAACATCCACGAGCTGACCAAGCTGTCCGTGGCCGCCGCGCTCGACTTCCTCGACGCGCTCGAGCTGACCGAGGTCGAGCAGCTGATCGGCGCGCGCATCGTCAAGGAGATCCGCGAGCGGCTGACGTTCCTGGCCGACGTCGGGGTCGGCTACCTCACGCTCGACCGCGCCGCCTCGACGCTCTCCGGCGGCGAGGCGCAGCGGCTGCGGCTGGCGACGCAGATCGGCTCACAGCTCGTGGGCGTCCTCTACATCCTCGACGAGCCGTCGATCGGCCTCCACCAGCGGGACAACGGCCGGCTGATCGTCACGCTCGAGCGGCTGCGCGATCTCGGCAACACGGTGCTCGTCGTCGAGCACGACGAGCAGATGATGCGGTCTGCCGACTGGCTCGTCGACATGGGTCCCGGCGCAGGTGAGCACGGCGGCCACGTCGTCGCCGAGGGGCCGGCGAAGAAGGTCGAGCGCGTGGCCGGCTCGGTGACGGGCCAGTTCCTGTCCGGTAAGCGCGAGATCGCCGTCCCGGAGCGGCGGCCGCTCGACAACGGCACCTTCGTCGTGCGCGGCGCCCGCATGCACAACCTCAAGAACATCGACGTCGAGTTCCCGGTCGGCAAGCTCGTCGCCGTCACCGGCGTCTCCGGCTCCGGCAAGTCGACGCTCGTCAACGAGATCGTCTACAAGGCGCTCGCCAACCGGCTGCACCGGATGCGCGTGAAGCCCGGCGACCACGACTCGGTCGATGGCATCGAGTGCTTCGACAAGGTGATCGACATCGACCAGTCGCCGATCGGCCGCACGCCGCGCTCGAACCCGGCCACGTACACCGATCTCTTCACGCCCATCCGCGAGCTCTACTCGCTGACGCCGGAGGCGAAGGTGCGCGGCTACAAGCCAGGCCGCTTCTCGTTCAACGTGCGCGGCGGGCGCTGCGAGACCTGCAAGGGCGACGGCCAGATCAAGATCGAGATGCACTTCCTGCCGGACGTCTACGTGCCCTGCGAGACCTGCCACGGGCGGCGCTACAACCGCGAGACGCTCGAGGTGCGCTTCAAGGGCAAGGCGATCGCCGACGTGCTCGAGATGTCGGTCGAGGAGGCGCTCGAGTTCTTCGCGAAGATCCCGAAGCTCCGGCGCAAGCTGCAGACGCTGCACGACGTCGGTCTCGACTACATCAAGCTCGGGCAGCCGGCGACGACGCTCTCGGGCGGCGAGGCACAGCGCGTGAAGCTCGCCAAGGAGCTGTCGAAGATCGCGACGGGGCGGACGCTCTACATCCTCGACGAGCCGACGACGGGCCTGCACTTCGCCGACATCGAGAAGCTGCTCGAGGTGCTGCAGCGGCTGGTCGACGCGGGGAACACCGTGCTCGTGATCGAGCACAACCTCGACGTCATCAAGCAGGCCGACTGGCTCGTCGACCTGGGCCCCGAGGGCGGCGACGCGGGCGGCGAGGTGATCGCCACGGGCACGCCGGAGCAGGTGGCCGAGGTCGAGGAGTCGTACACCGGCGCGTACCTCCGCGAGCTGCTGCCGGCGCTCGCGGTCGCAGCCGCCTAGCCAGCTCGCCCTTACTATCGGGCGGGTGGATCGCCCGGAGACGAAGTACGCGAAGAGTGGCGACTACCACATCGCCTATCAGGTAGTCGGCAGCGGTCCCGTGGACCTCGTCTACGTGCCCGGCTGGATCTCGCATCTCGACATGTACTGGGAGGAGCCGTCGGTCGCGCAGTTCCTGCGACGCCTCGCGTCGTTCTCCCGGCTGATCGTCTTCGACAAGCGCGGAATCGGCCTCTCCGACCCGGTCCGGCGCCGGAGAACATGCCGAACCTCGAGGAGCGGACGGACGACGTCCGCGCCAGTGCTCGACGCGAGCTGGAAGCGAGCGCGCCGCCTTGCTCGGCCAGGGGTACGGCTGCCCGATCGCGCTGTTCTTCGCGGCTTCGCATCCCGAGCGCGTGACGCACCTCGTCCTCTACGCCCCACCGTCAAGGCCGGTGCTCCGGACTGACGACTTTCCGTGGGGCCCTACCGAGGAGGAGCGACGGGCCTGGCGGGAGACAACGGCAGAGTGGGGCACGGATGACTTCGCCGCGGCCTGGGTGGCCCGTCTCGCTCCGAGCGCAGCAGAGGATCGTGCAGTTCGTCGAGTGGGCGGCGAGGATGATGCGCACCGCGGCGAGCCCGGCAACTGTTCGGGCGTTCGGGCAGATGCAGTCCCTGATGGATGCGCGGGAGGTGCTGCCGCTCATCCGCGTGCCGACGCTCGTGCTCGATCGCGCCGATGCGCGCCTGCCGAAGGGCCCGGTCGACATGCCGCCGCTCGAGGAGGCCCGGTACGTCGGCGGACCGGATTCCCGGGCGCGAAGTTCGGGGTCGCTTCCCGGCCGCGACTACCTCCCGTGGGTCGGCGACCAGGACAGCATCGTCGCCGAGGTGGGCAAGTTCGTCACGGGCGCGGCGCCGGTCCGACGAGCCGGACCGTGTCCTGCTCACCGTTCTCTTCACCGACATGGTCGACTCGACAAAGCGAGCCGCCGAGCTCGGAGACAAGCGCTGGCGCGAGCTACTCGAGCGACACAACGCCCTCGTGCGTCGATACATCGACGAGTACCGCGGGCGCGAGATCGATCGCGCCGGTGACGGCTTCCTCGACGACGTTCGACGGCCCTGCTCGCGCGATTCGCTGCGCACAAGCCGATCGTCGCAGCGGCCGCGAGGAAGGGGCTCGAGATCCGCGCAGGGGTTCACTCCGGCGAGGTCGAGCTCCTGGAGCAGGGTATCGGCGGGATCGCCGTGCACGTCGGCGCGCGCGTGGCGAGCCTCGCGGAGCCGAGCGAGGTGCTGGTAACGACGACCGTGAGGGATCTCGTCGCCGGCTCGGGTATCGGGTTCGTCGAGCGAGGAACGCACGAGCTCAAGGGCGTGCCTGGTCAGTGGGGCCTCTTCAGCGTGGTCGCCTAGTCAGCGAGCGGGAAGCGGGCGCGCTCGCCCCAGCGCACATCCGGCTCAAGCTCCTCGAGCAGGACCGCCTCAGTCACCTGCGCCTCGATTGGCAGCTTCGGCGTGACGTCGGCGTCGATCTCGGCCAGCAGCGCGTCGTCGCCGTACGCCACGGTCAGATGCGGGATGACCGTCTCGTGAATGCCCTCGTATGGCGGGTAGTCCGGCCAGCGTTCGGCGATCGACTCCGTCAGGCCGGTGAACGGCTCCGGCGGTTCGGGGGCCAGATAGCAGCATGCCCGGCCAGCTACGCAGCTCGCGAAACGTCACCGCGAACGGCGAGGTTGCGGCGAACAGGCGCCGCAGCTCCTCGACGACGCCGTCGTCGGCCAGCTCCGCCGGCACAAATGGGTGGAGCAGCGTCACGTGCGGAGGGATGCCGATCGAAGGACTTGTCGAGACACGTCTGCTCACGCCAGCCGTCGACGCGCGGCAGAGGCCTCCGGGAATGCCACCACAACCGCTGTCTCCATGGCGGGTTCGAGCCTAGCCGTAAGCTGGCGCGGTGACGTCGCGGGCCGAAGAGATCAGGCGGCTCGAGCGAGGGTGGTGGAGGCGCCTGCCCTTGATCCTCGTGCGGCCCGGTGAAGTGTTCGCCGAGCTCCGCGACTCGTCCGACGAGCAGGCCGAGGCGCTCTCCGAGCCGATGGTGGCGGTCACGATCCTCGCCGGCACGGCGATGTTCCTCTCGACTGCGACGGCTGGGCAGCTCTTCGACGACTCGGAGTTCGACTGGCTGCTGATCGCCGTCGAGGCGTTCTTCGCCGGCGTGCTCGTCGCTGCCCAGAACTACTGGCTGGGCGGCGCGGCCTTGCTGCTCGGGCTCCGCAGCCTGGGCTCGATGGCGCGCTACCGCACTGCGCGCCAGATCGTCGGTCTCTCGACGGCGCCGTTCGTGCTGGCTCTGCTCGTCGTCTGGCCCTTGCGGATCGCGATCTTCGGCGGCGACCTCTTTCGCTCCGGCGGGTCGGACGAGGAGACGACGGGCTACGTGCTCAATGCCTTGGACGCGGTCTTCGTTGCCTGGGCGCTCGCTGTTGGCGATCGTCGGGGTACGCACGGTCGAAGAGTGGAGCGTCGTGCGATCCGTGTGCGCCGCGGCCTTCGCGGCGACGCTGTTCGGCCTGTTGCTGGCCGCTGCGATCTTTGCCTAGCTAGCGCGCCGGCACCGCCTCTTCGAAGAGCGCGAGCTCCTCGTCGGGGATCGAGTACGTGTGCTGCTCCTCGGGGAACGCGCCGCTGCGCACGTCGTCGGCGTACGTCTCCAGCGCATCGCGGGCGACGGTTGCGAGATCGGCGTAGCGCTTGACGAAGCGCGGAGCGTGGCCCTGGTACAGGCCGAGCAGGTCGTGCCAGACGAGCACCTGGCCGTCGCACTCCGCTCCGGCGCCGATGCCGATGGTGGGGATGTGCAGAGCACCGGTGATGCGCGCGGCCACCGGCGGCGGCACGCACTCGAGCACGAGCGAGAAGCAACCGGCTTCCTCCAGCGCCAGCGCATCCTCGAACAGCTGCTGCGCCTGGTGGGCCGAGCGCCCCTGCGCCTTGAAGCCGCCGAGCATCGTTGCCGATTGCGGCGTCAGCCCGATGTGGCCCATCACGGGGATGCCGGACCCGACGAGTGCCCGGGCTCGGGACAGCATCGGCCCCGCGCCCTCGATCTTGACGGCATCCGCGCCCGCCTCCTTGACGAAGCGAACCGCGTTCTCGACGGCCGTCTCGTCCGAGACCTGGAAAGAGCCGAACGGCATGTCTGCGACGACGAGCGGCCGCCGCGCACCACGTGTCACCGCGCGGGCGAGCACGATCATCTCGTCCATCGTCGCCGGCACGGTCGAGGAGTGGCCGAGCACGGTCATCGCCGCCGAGTCGCCCACGAGCACGATGTCCATGCCGGCCTCGTCGGCCAGCCGGCCGCTCGGGGCGTCGTAGGCGGTGACCATCACGATCCTCTGGCGGCGCTGCTTCATCTCCGCCAGCTCGGTCAGGGGCAGCTTGCCGGGGGCGGGGGTGGCTGGTGCGGGCTTACGCGGCCTGGTGCTCATGGGCCTCCTCCTTGTCGAGAACGACGTTGTCGATGAGACGGACTGCGCCGACGCGTACGGCGGCAGCGAGAACGGGTGGATCGAACGGAGCTTCCTCTACGTAGTCGATGCCAAGGCCGTCGAGCTGCGCTCGTGCCAGCTCGGGATCCCTCGTCGCGAGCGCCCGCGGCAGGGCGAGCGCGAGCTGCCGCTCCTCGGGCGAGAGCAGATCGTTCCGTGACGACAGGGCGAGCCCGTCGGCGTCGCGAACGGTGGGGAGGACGCGCAGGTCGATCTCGAGGCTCAAGTCCTCGAGCAGCCGGCGGATCACCTCCACCTGCTGCGCGTCCTTCTGGCCGAAGTACACGACGTCAGGCCGGACGATGTTGAAGAGCTTGAGGCAGACCGTCGCCACGCCGCGGAAGTGGCCGGGCCGGTGGACGCCCTCGAGGATCGAGCCCAGCTCGGACACATCGACCCATGTCTGAAAGTCGGGCGGGTACATCTCGGTGACGGCTGGGCAGAACGCAAGATCGACGCCTGCCTCCTCGGCCACGGCCAGGTCTTGCTCCTCGTCCCGCGGATACGCGGAGAGATCCGTCGTCTCCCCGAACTGCGCCGGGTTGACGAAGATGCTGACGACGACCGTGTCGCATTCGGCGCGGGCCGCGTCGATCAGCGAGCGGTGCCCGCCGTGGAACGCGCCCATCGTCGGGACGAGGCCCACACGTCCGTCCGCAGTGGCGAGGAACGCGCGCGTCTCCTCGATGGTGCGCGTGACCTTCACGGCGCCGTCGCCTCCGCCAGCACGCGGTAGACGGGCTCCAGCTCTGGCCGCTGCTCGTGCAGTGCGGCGAGGTGCGCATTCACCGTCTCCCAGTCACCGCGTGCGATCGGGCCGGTGAGCTCGAAGCCGTTCTCGATCGTCCGCTGCATGAGCGGCACGAGGGCCTCCGGCGGCGCCCCGGCGTCCGCCAAGAGGTTCGCCGCGGCGCGATAGAGCGTGACGAGGTAGTTGGAGGCGATTACGGCGCCTGCGTGGTAGAGCGTTCGCGCGTCGTCCGCCAGCGGGAACGGCTGGAGGCCCAGCGTCGTCGCGAGCCACGTCGCTCGCTCACGCGCCTCGTCCGTCTCCGCCGTCACCGCGGCGAACGCTCCGTCCAGCTGCTCGGGGCCGCGGCCCTTGACGAGCGTCTGGAGCGGATGGACGCTGAACCGCTGTTCGTGGGGGTCGAGCGCCGCCAGCGGTGTCGTTCCGCTGACGTGGGCCAGCCAGGGCCCGGGCTCGATCGATCCGGCCACGTCGGCGATGGCCGCGTCGGGAACGCACAGGAGGACGAGCTCGCCGCCTTCCTCTCGCAACTCGATCCCGCGTTCGCGCAGGCGACCGGCGATTGCCGAGCCGGCTCTGCCGCCGGTGCCGATGACGGTGATGGTGTCGAACATTGCTGCTCCAGTTCCGTAGCGGATACCGGGCATGGCGATTGTATCCCTGGCGGTTAGACTGACCAAGCGATGCCGATCTACGAGTACGTGTGCATGGCTTGCGAGTCGCACTTCGAGGAGCTCGTCCGGAACGGCGATGAGCCCGACTGCCCTGACTGCGGCGACGCGAATGTCCGCCGCCAGCTGTCGGTCTTCGCGCCCATCGGCGGGTCACCTCAGCCGAGCTTCGGCGGTGGCGCAGGCGGTTGCTGCGGCGGTTCCTGCGGTTGCGGCCACTGAGCTGAGCGTCGGCGCAGCGCCTTTCGTCGGCCCACCTGTGGAGCAATTGGCACACAACTGGCACAACTCAGTGCCAGGCACTGGGACCGGTCCCTTTCGGACTGGTTGATCCATCCGCGCGAGCGCCTAGACTCGAGTCGATGGATCAGGCGGAGCGTCTCGCCAGGCTCGACGAGCTGCAACAGGAGGCCGCCGGCTGCACTCGCTGCAGGCTCGCCGAAGGGCGCACACAGGTCGTGTTCGGCGTCGGCGACCCGAACGCCGACCTGATGTTCGTCGGCGAGGCGCCGGGCTTTCACGAGGACAAGCAGGGCTACCCCTTCGTGGGTCAGGCCGGCAAGCTCCTCGACAAGCTGCTCGAGGGCATCGGGCTCTCTCGCGCCGAGGTCTACATCGCCAACGTCATCAAGTGCCGCCCACCCGGCAATCGCGATCCCGTGCCCGACGAGATCGAGTCCTGCGAGCCGTATCTCTTCAAGCAGATCGAGCTGATCGAGCCGCGCGTGATCGCGACGCTCGGCAACTTCGCGACGAAGCTGCTCTCCGGCAAGCAGCTCGGCATCACCCGTGTCCACGGCCAGGAGCAGGACGTGACTCTCGGCGGGAGGCGCGTGCAGCTCTATCCGCTCTATCACCCGGCGGCGGCCCTCTACACGCCGCGCATGCTGACGGTGCTCGAAGAGGACTTCGCGCGTCTGCCCGGACTGCTCGACTCGGAACCTGTTGCGCCCGCCGAGCCCGAGCCGGAGCCCGAGCTCGTTGCGGCCGCGCCGGCCGAGCAACTCGGTCTCTTCTGATCGTCGACACGGGCTCCGCCGCCGAGACCGAGGAGGCGGGCGCTCGCCTGGCTGAACGCCTGCACCCTGGGGATGTGGTCACGGTCGCCGGCGAGCTGGGCTCGGGTAAGACGACGTTCGTGCGCGGCGCCTGTCGCGCGCTCGGCGTCGAGCAGCCGGTGACGAGCCCGACGTACACGATCGGCAACCGCTACTCAGGGTCGCGTCGACCGTATCCCACCTCGACCTGTACCGGCTCGCAGAGGTGGGTGACGCCGACTGGGCGGGGCTGGAGCCGTACTTCGAGGATGCGATCGTCTTCGTCGAGTGGCCGGAGGCCGGCGCCGGCCGGTTGCCCGCGCCGCGGGCGGCCGTCCGGATCGCGCACGCGGGTGAAGATCGGCGCACGATCGAGCTGGATCTCTAACCTGACGCGACGTGGGCCTCGTCCTCGCGTTCGACACCGCCACCCATGTAGCGACGGTCGCGCTCGTCAGACGACGGGCGGCCGCTTGCCGAGCGCACGACGCGCCCGTTCCGCGTGCTCGCCGACGCCGACGAGCTGCTCGCGGGGCTGGGCGCAACGCCGAACGACATCACCGCGCTGGTGGTCGGAACCGGCCCGGGCAGCTTCACGGGCACGCGGCTCGGGCTCGCTCTCGCGCGCGGCTTTGCCCTGGCGCGGAACGTGCCCGGTGGCGGGCGTCTCGACGCTGGACGCTCTGGCCGCGAGCACACAAGGGGCTTTGCCGGTGATCGATGCTGGACGGCGCGAGGTCTTCACGAGGATTGACGGGGAGCCGCAGGCTGCGCCTGCTGCGGAGCTCGAGGTCGACGGCGTGACGTGCGTCGGCGACGGCGCGCTTCGTTACCGAGCCACGCTCGAGGAGCGCGGCGCGTACGTGCCCCCCGACTCCAGTCCCGAGCACGTCCCGCACGCGCGTCTCCACGCTGAGCTGGCCGCAGACTTCGGTCCGCGGCGCTCGTGGAGCCGATCTACGTACGACCCCCGGATGCGAAGGTGCCTGCGTGAGCGCAACGACTCTCCAGATCAGGGCGCTCGGCGTCGGCGATCTCGACGCCGTCGGCGAGATCGAGCGATCGTCGATGCCCGCGCCGTGGTCGCCTGCCATGTTCGCCGGCGAGATCACGAAGGCGACGTCAGTGTGCCTCGGCGCGTGGGACGAGTCCGAGCCCGGTCGCCTCGTCGGCTATGTGATCGTGTCGCGGTACGTCGACGCGTGGCACGTGATGAACCTCGTTGTCGCGGAGAGCTACAGGCGCCGTGGCATCGCAAAGAGCCTGCTCGACCACGTGTTCGACCGCACGCAAGATGCGGGCAGGCGCGGGTTCACGCTGGAGGTGCGTGCGTCGAACGACGCCGGCCTTGCAGCTGTACGAGGCGATGGGGTTTCGCCGCCAGGGCGTGCGACGTGGCTACTACACGGACAACCGCGAGGACGCGGTGATCATGTGGCGGGACGCTGCGGTTGGAGCCGAACAGTGATCCTCGGGCTCGAGACCTCCTGCGACGAGACGGCTGCGGCGCTCATCACGCAGGAAGGGAACGTGCTCGCCAGCGTCGTCGCCTCCCAGGTCGAGTTGCACGCACCGTTCGGCGGCGTCGTTCCCGAAGTGGCCGCGAGGCGCCACCTCGAGCTCGTCTCGCCCGTCGTCGAGGCGGCTCTCCACGACGCGGACGCGACGCTGGCAGACGTCGACCTCGTCGCCGCAACGCGAGGACCTGGGCTCGTCGGCGCGCTGCTCGTCGGACTGTCGGCTGCGAAGGCGCTCGCCTGGGGGCTCTCCGTTCCGCTGGCACCGGTGGATCACCTGCACGGCCATGTGGCGTCGCTCTTCCTCGGCAGGGATCCCGTCGAGCCGCCCTTCGTGTGCCTCCTCGCGACCGGCGGGCACACAATGGTGCTCGACGTGACCGCGCACGACCGGTACACGGTGCTCGGCCAGACGCTCGACGACGCGGCCGGCGAGGCGTTCGACAAGGGCGCGCGGCTCCTCGGTCTCGGCTACCCCGGAGGCCATGAGCTGGAGCGGGTCGCCCGGGACGGCGATCCGGCCGCCTACTCGTTCCCGGTTGCCAGGCTCGAGGGCCTCGACTTCTCGTTCTCCGGAGTGAAGACAGCCTTGCTCTACGCGGTCAAGGAACTGGCGACCGACGAGCTCGAGCGCCGCCGCGCGGATCTCGCCGCCTCGTACCAGCGGGCGATCGTGGACGCGCTCGTGCAGCGGGCGCGACAGGCTGCGGAGCAGACGGGCGTCACCCGGATGGCGATCGTCGGTGGCGTCGCTGCGAACACGGAGTTGCGCAACTCCTTGCCGGAAGCCGTCGCGGCCCCGCTCGAGCTCTGTACGGACAACGCGGCGATGATCGCCTCGGCCGCCAGATGGGTGCAGCCGCTGCAGCCGCCCGACTACCTCGATCTCGATGCGTACGCCAGCGTGGCGTAGCCTCGCGGCCGCCGCGTTCGTCCTCGGCTGCGTGGCCGGGGCGTTGACGCTCGTGGCGTTCGCGGCCGAGCGGGAGGCGTCGCGCACCGTGGCCGTGGCGAAACCAGCCGCGTCAGCCTGGCGCGGCCTCGTGGGGAGTGCCCGTCCCGAGGTGGCTCTTGGGCAACGCGTGATCGTCCTGCTCAAAGATCCGTCGCTGGCAGACCGCGTGCGGGAGGCCGGGGGTCTGGCGACGCAAGCGGCAGAGCGGCGCTGGACGGCGGCGGCGCTCGCGAGCCAGCAGCAGTTCCTCACGGAGCTGGCGGCGCAGGGCATCGTCGCCAGGCCCGACCTCCAGTTCACGCGCGTCGTCAACGGTTTCTCAGCCGTGGCCGAGCCGAGCGCCGTCGTGCTGCTCGAGCGCTCGCCACGGGTGGCCGGCGTCTTTCCCGTGCGGGCCGCATTTCCGGCGGCCTCGGCAGCGAGCCCGGATGACGCCGCAGCGGCGAGCTCCCCTTCCGGCCTTGCCGCGTACCGCGGAACGGGAATCACCGTGGCCCTGCTCGACACTGCCGTCGACCCGGCCACGCCGTTCCTCCACGGCCGCGTGCTGCCCGGCTTCGACGTCATCCGCGGAGGCGCGGCGGCCCGCTACGACCAGAAGCCCGGAGGCGATCGGCTGGAGACGCACGGCACGACCATGGCCGGGATCGTGGCGGGCCTGGGCCGTCCCGGCTCGCCCACAGGCATCGCCCCCGACGTCACCGTGCTGCCGATTCGCGTCGCGGGCTGGCAGCGCGACGCGGCAGGCAGCTGGTCGATCTACGGCCGGACCGACCAGCTGATCGCCGGTCTCGAGCGTGCTGTAGACCCCGACCGAAACGGCGACGCGCACGATGCCGCTCGCATCACCCTGGTCCCCCTGTCCGAGCCGTTCTCGGCTTTTCCCGACAGCCCGCTGTCGCAGGCTGTCGCCGGAGCGGTCGCGCTCGACTCGCTCGTCGTCGTTCCCGCGGGGAACGACGGGCCCGGCGGGCCGGGATTTGGCTCGATCGGCGGCCCCGGGGGCGCTCCCGAAGCGCTCACCGCCGGCGCCGCCGACCTGAGGCCGGCGACGGCAAGCGTTCCCGTGTCCGTTCGCGCAGGGCTCAGGGTGTTGCTACACAGGCCCCTGGAGCTCCTCACTTCGCACGCGCCGGAAGCCGGCGCGAGCTTCGAGGTGGTCCGTGTCGGCAAGCCCGCGAATCTCTTCGACCGCAAGGGCAAGAGCCGCGTTGCCGGGCGGGCGGCGCTGCTGGCGTCGGGATCCGCACCGCGGAGCGTCGCGGCTCGAGCCGTTGAGGCAGGTGCCGCCGTCGTGATCCTCGCCGGGGACGGACTTCCCAGCGGCGCGCTGGGACTCGACCCCCGGCTCATGGCGCCGGTGCTCTCGGCACCCGGGTCTCTCGTCCCGCTCGTTCGTGAGGCCGCGCGAGACGGCAGCGCGGTATCCCTATCCATCGGCGCAGCTGACGCCGAACGGCCCACTTCGGCAGCCTCGCCGGCGGCCTTTTCCTCCTGGGGGTACGGCTTCGGCGCGCAGGTGAAGCCCGACGTCGTCGCGCCGGGCGTCGCCATCGCGGCCGCGCTCCCCGGTGCCGACAGTGACGGTCTCTCGCGCTTCGTCACCGTCAGCGGCACGAGCGTCGCCGCAGCGGTCGTCGCGGGAACAGCCGCCCGGCTCGCCCACGCTCGCCCGTCGCTCGATGCCGCCGGGCTGCGCAGCGCGCTCGCGACGACAGCCCGCCCGCTCGCCCATGCACCGCTGGCGGCGCAGGGGACGGGCGTTGTCGACGCCGCGCGGGCCGCGGTCGTGGAGCTCGTGGCCGACCATGCCTCGTTGTCGTTCGGCCGGGGCAAGGGTGACGGCTGGCAAGGGCATCGAACCGTGTCGCTCCACAACGTGTCCAGCCGCCCGCTGATCGTCGACGCGCGAGCGCGTGCCCGCAGCGGGGGCGTCGTCGTGCGCCTGGCGCCGAATCGCCTACGCATCTCCTCTGGAGGGACGGGCCGCATCCGCGTGAGCGTGCGCGTATCGGCAGTCGCGAAAGCCGACGTCGTGAGCGGTGTCGTCCGCATCGCGCCGCGCGGCAGCCAGCCGCTCGCCGTGCCCTGGTCGGTCCTGCTCGCGCCGCCGCCCGAAGACCTGATCGGAGACGTCGAGCTCTCCGAGCGGAGCTTCTCGCCTTCTGATCTGACGCCGGCGGTGCTCTCGATTCGGCTCGGCACGATCGAACGCGTGCGAGGGCGAGACGTGCTCCAGCCCGTGCGGCGGTTCGACGTCTCGCTGCTCGACGCCGAAGGTCGGGCGCTGGGGCTGCTCGCCCGGCTCCGCGACGTGCTGCCCGGGCAGTACGCCTTCGGGCTTACGGGCCGCGGGCCGAACGGCACGCGCCTGACGCCGGGCCCGTACGCGCTGCGGCTCGTGGCCTGGCCGGCGGCAGGCGGTTCGCCCGCACGGCGCACCGTGCGCTTCGCTGTGGAATAGCCTATGGCCGCCTGAAACCGATCAAGGAGAGCTCGTGTCCACGCTAGACGCACCGGCAACTCACCTGCGTGAGAACCCCTTCGAGATCGCCCAGCAGCAGCTCCGGCTCGTGGGGGAGACCTTCGACATCGACCGGAACCTCATCAACGTCCTCTCGAAGTGCAAGAAGTCCGTCTCGGTCGCTATTCCGACCCGCATGGACGACGGCTCGATCACGACCTTCGACGGCTTTCGCGTCACCCACAACATCGCGCGCGGGCCATCCAAGGGCGGCATTCGCTACCACCCGGACGTGACGCTCGACGAGGTGCGCTCGCTCGCCATGTGGATGACGTGGAAGTGCGCGCTCATGGGCATCCCGTTCGGCGGCGCCAAGGGCGGCGTCGATCTGCAATCCCAAGCAGATGTCCGACGGCCGAGCTCGAGCGCATGACGCGCCGCTACACGTCGGAGATCATCACCGAGATCGGCCCGGAGAAGGACATCCCCGCGCCGGACGTGGGCACGAGCCCGCGTGAGATGGCCTGGATCTTCGACACGTACTCGATGAACAAGGGCCATTCGGTGCTGGGCGTCGTCACCGGCAAGCCGCTCGCCATCGGCGGCTCCCTCGGCCGCCTGGAGGCGACCGCCCGCGGCGGGCTGTTCGCCCTGCTCGAGGCGCTCGACAAGCTGGGGAAGGAGCTTGCCGGGATGCGCGTCGCCGTCCAGGGCTTCGGCAACGTCGGTAGCTACTTCGCGCTCTTCGCGCACCAGCACGGCGCCAAGGTGATCGCGATGTCCGACTCGTCCGGCGGCGTCTTCAACGCGGAGGGCATCGACGTTCCCGTCGCCATCGCCTACAAGCAGGAGACCGGCTCGCTGACCGGTCTCAAGGGCACGGAGCCGGTGACGAACGAGGAGCTGCTGCTCCTGGATTGCGACATCCTCGCCCCGAGCGCGCTGGAGCAGGTCATCACCGAAGAGAACGCCGACAAGGTCAAGGCGGCGATCATCCTCGAGGGCGCCAACGGTCCGACGACTCCGGCCGGCGACGACATCCTCGAAGACCGCGGCGTGCTCATCCTCCCGGACGTGCTCGCCAACGCCGGCGGTGTCGTCGTCTCGTACTTCGAGTGGGTGCAGGGCCTGCAGGAGTACTTCTGGAAGGAGGACGAGGTGAACTCGAACCTTCACGACATCGTCCAGCAGGGCGTTCCACGAGACGTGGGAGCTGCGCGAGCGGCGGAAGATGAGCATGCGCATGGCCGCGTACGGCTGCGCCGTGATGCGGGTGGCCGAGGCCACCACGACCAGAGGTCTCTACCCGTAACGAAGGTCGTCCTCTACCACGCGGCCGGCTGCCACCTGTGCGAGCGCGCCCGCGAGACGCTGGTCGCAGTGGCCGCGGACAGCGAGTTCGAGCTCGAGGAGGTCGACATCTCCGGCGACGCCGAGCTCGAGGCGCGCTACCGCGAGTGGCTGCCGGTCGTCGAGATCGACGGTGAGCAGGCGTTCACGTACTTCGTGGACGAGGCGGGATTTCGGCGTCGGCTCGGGCCGCACAAAGTCGCGCACGAGCGGCTAGGAGTACTACTGCCGCCGCGCAATGGCGTAGCGGTGGCAGAATGCCGCCTCGTGTCACAAACCTCGATACAAGGAGAGCTGGTGTCCGATCGCGTGACAGTGGGTGTGGCGGCGCGGCTGAGCCGGTACCTGCAGGTGCTCACCCAGGCCAAGAAGATGGGCAAGGAGCGCATCTCCTCGCAGGAGATGTCCGACTACACGAACATCAACGCGACGCAGATCCGGCGCGATCTCTCCGCTTTCGGGAAGTTCGGTAAGCGGGGCGTCGGCTACTCGGTCGACGGGTTGCTCGCCGAGATTCGCAAGATCCTGCGCACCCAGGGCCAGCACAACATCGCCCTCGTCGGCGCCGGCCGCTTGGGCCAGGCGATCGCAAGCTCGCCGATCTTCGCCGAGCACGGAATCAACATCGCCGCCGTGTTCGACAAGGATCCCGAGCTCGTCGGCCGTGACATCGGCTCGGTCACCGTGCTCGACGCCGCGACGCTCGGCAGCGTCGTCCGCGAGAAGAGCATCGTCGTGGGCGTCCTCGCCGTGCCCGCCGATGCCGCGCAGTCGGCGACGGACGAGCTCGTCAGCGCCGACGTGAAGATCATCTTCAACTACTCCGAAGCGCTGCTGGACGTCCCCACGGACGTTCAGGTGCACACGTCGAACCCCGCCGTCGAGCTGCTGCACGCGCTCTACTTCCACCTCGCGTAAGCCGCGACTGGGGCTCGGCCGGAGGTCAGAGACCCCCGGCCGGCCTGAGCGCTCCTCGCCTGCGACCCACGGACGAGGAGTCTTGGCGTCCGCGCGCTGCCTGCGACGGCCGAGCGGACGATGCTTCTGCGCTGCTCCAGAGAGTGTCGGCGCGTTCGTCACCGTGCGCGCTCACCTGCGCGGGTGAGAATGCTCCTTCGATCGAGTGAAGAAAACGCGGGAGAACCCATGGTTCCCCCGCAAGCCCCCTCCTTAGGGGGACGTTTCGCGGGACGGGCGTAAGCTCGCAGCATGCGGATCTTGCTCTGGCACGGGTACCTCCTTTCGGGCACCGGCTCGAACGTCTACACGCAGGCGATCGCGCGAGCCTGGGGTCGGGCCGGGCACGAGGTCACGGTCTTCTGCCAGGAGCGCGAGCCAGATCGGTTCGACCTCGGTGGGGCGGACGTGGTACGTCCGGAGCTGCCGGGCGGCACGCTGCCGGTGTTCGTCCTCGACGCGTACGAGGGCCTCGAGCCGCGACTGCTCCAGGATCTGACTGCGCTGGAGCTCGACAGGTACGTGGCCGCGAACGCGGCGGCGATCAGCGAGCGCCTGCCAGCCGATCTCGTCTTCTGCAATCACGTGCTGCCGGGCGGGGCGGTCGGAGCCGCAACCGGCGCGACGTTCGCGGTCAAGGCGCACGGCTCTGAGCTCGAGTACTCGATCCGTGGGCGCAGCGAGCTGGCCGAGGCCGCGCGCGCCGCGCTGGCGTCGGCAGGAGCCGTCTTCGTCGGCTCCGACCACATCCGGGAGGTACTGGAGGACGTCGTCGGACTCGTTCGAGCGCGTGCACGAGGTGCCGCCGGGCGTCGACGTCGACGAGTTCACGCCGCAGCCGCGCGACGAGGCGCTTGGCGATCTGCTCGAGGAGTGCCGCCGCGATCCGCCCAACCCGGGCAACGCGAACGAGCGGCTACCCGACGAGGGCAATGCCGGGCGTCTCGAGAGCTTCCTCGAAGGGGAAAGGCCCACCGTCCTCTACTTCGGCAAGCTCCTCTACAACAAGGGCGTTCACCTGCTCCTCGAGGCGCTGCACGGGCTCGACGCGAGGGCCGTGATCGTCGGCTTCGGCGACTACCGCGAACAGCTCGAGGAGCTGGCACCGCAGCGAACCTTGTTCACGGGACAGCTGGAGCACCGCCATCTCGTCCACCTGATCCCGCTGGCCGACGTGGTGGTCGTGCCGTCGATCTTCCCCGAGGCATTCGGCATGGTCGCCGCGGAGGCGGCCGCCGCCGGCTGCCCGCCGATCGTCGCCAGGCACTCGGGCCTTGCGGAAGTGGCCGAGGGCCTGGAGGAGGCGTACGGCGCGGAGCATCGTGAGCTGGCGTCCTTCACGCAGGGCGACTCGGTGGAGCTTCAGGAGAAGCTCCACGATCTGCTGGCGCTGCCCACCGAGGAGCGGCGGCAGTTGGGCGCCGCCGCGCGCGGCGTCGCCGTCGAGCGCTGGTCGTGGGAAAGCGTCGCGCACCGCCTGCTCGAACCGTTCCAGTAGCGTTCCGCTTCAATGGGTGAAGCGCAGACAGTTGCGTGGCAGGAGCTGCTCGCCGGTGCCCGGGAGGCCTTCGACGGCGGCCGGGACTTCACGCTCGCCGTCGAGGAAGAGTTCGCACTGCTCGACCCGGAAACGCTCGAGCTCGCCGACCACTTCGAGGAGCTGCAGGCGGCAGCGCGCGGCACGGCGTTGGAAGCGCATCTGGTGGGCGAGCTCATCTCGTCCGAGGTCGAGGTGCGCACCGGCCGCTGTGAGACGTTCGCCGATGCAGCAGGCCTCGTAGTCGAGCGGCGCCGGCAGCTCTTCGAGCTCGCCGACGCGCACGAGGTGCGTCTTGGCGCGACCGGGACGCACCCGTGGAGCCGCTGGCAGGACCAGCACATCATCGACACGCCGCACTATCGGCGCAACGACGAGATCCTCCGCTATGTCGTCTGGCGCAACAACTCGTTCGGGCTGCACGTGCACGTGGGGATTCGCGGCGCCGACCGGGCGATTGCCGTCCACAACGGGCTGCGGCGCTTCCTGCCCGAGCTGCTCGCGCTGTCGGCGTCTTCGCCCTTCGTGGAGGCAGTCAACACGGGCCTGCACTCGGCGCGCACGCAGATCTTCACGCGCATGTTCCCGCGCTGCGGCGTCCCTGACGCGTACGACGGGTGGATCGGGTTCGAGGAGTACGTGCGCACGCTGTACGAGACGGGCTCGGTCACCGAGCACACTCAGCTGTGGTGGAGCGTCAGGCCGCATCTCGCGTATCCGACGATCGAGATCCGCATTTGCGACGGCCAGCCCCGCGTGGAGGAGGCGCAGTCGCTCGCAGCGTTCGCCTACGGATTGACGGCCCGCATCGCTCGAGCCGTCGACGAGGGCGAGCCGTTGCCCGACCACCCGCAGCGCATGATCGAGGAGAACACCTGGCGGGCTATCCGCAACGGCCTCTCCGGGGAGCTGATCGACCTCGACTCCCTACGCGTCCGTCCCGCGCGCGCAGCGCTCGAGGAGCTGGCGGAGTGGATGCTTCCGGTTGCCGACGAGCTGGGCGTGACGCCGTATCTGAAGGTGCCCGCGGCGAACGCCGCCGAGCGGCAGATCGCCAGGCACGAGGAAGGGGCGACTCTCGAGACGATTTATGCTGAGCAGGTGGCAGAGACTGCGAGGAAGGCGACGAGCGACCCGCTCTCGACTTCAGTAGGTTAGGCTCCGCGAGTTCGTGCTAGACATTCGACTGCGCCGGAGCCATCCGGCGCTGACTTTGTGACGGAGGACGGGTGCTGGTAGCAAGCTTCTTCATAGACCATGCTGTGCTGTTCGCGCTCGTTTGCTCGGGCGTTGCGATCGGTTACGGCGTCTATCTCACGTGGTGGCTGATGAAGCAGCCCGCCGGTAGTGAGCGCATGCAGGAGATCGCGCGCGCTGTCCAGGAGGGCGCCGCCGCGTACCTCCGGAAGCAGTACTCGACGATCGCAATCGTGGCTGTGGTCCCGTTCCTCATCCTCGGCTTCTACAACCAGCTCGGCTGGGGGACGGCGATCGGCTTCCTCATCGGCGCCGTCTTCTCCGCCGCCGCGGGCTTCATCGGCATGAACGTGGCGGTGCGCTCGAACGTGCGCACCGCGGAGGCTGCGAAGCGCGGCGTATCGCCGGCGCTGGACATCGCCTTCAAGGCGGGCTCCGTCACGGGACTCCTGGTCGTGGGCCTCGGTCTGCTCGGCGTCGCGGGCTACTACTGGGTGCTCACGGACTGGCTCGGCAATAGCTCCGACTCGGCGATCGACGACCTGATCGGGCTCGCCTTCGGTGGCTCCCTCATCTCGGTCTTTGCGCGACTCGGCGGCGGCATCTTCACGAAGGCGGCCGACGTCGGGGCGGACCTCGTGGGGAAGATCGAGGCGGGCATCCCGGAGGACGACCCGCGGAACCCTGCTGTCATCGCGGACAACGTCGGCGACAACGTCGGGGACTGCGCCGGCATGGCTGCCGACCTCTTCGAGACGTATGCCGTCACTGCGGTGGCCGTGATGCTGCTCGCGACGGCCTTCCCGACGAGCGAGCTCTGGCTGTTCCCGCTCGCGATCGGCGGCATGTCGATCCTCGCCTCGGTGATCGGAACGTTCTTCGCTCGCATCGGCCGCGACGGGTCGATCATGAACGCCCTCTACAAGGCGATCATCGTCGCGACGGTGCTGTCAGCCATCGGCTTCATCCCTGTAACGCTCGCCTTCGACGACGGGAAGTTCGACTTCTGGCAGCTGTACGGGCCCGCCCTGATCGGCCTGGCCGTGACGTTCGCGCTCGTCGCCATCACCGAGTACTACACGGGCACTCGCTGGCGTCCGGTGAAGGCGATCGCCGAGGCATCGCAGACCGGGCACGCGACGAACATCATCTCCGGCCTCGCCTGGGGCATGCAGGCGACGGCCTTGCCGGTGATCGTGATCGCCGCGGGCATCGTCGGCTCCTTCTACGCGGCCGGCCAGGACCTGTTCGGGATCGGCGTGGCCGTCATGGCGCAGCTCTCGATGACTGGCCTCATCGTCGCCCTCGACGCCGTACGGTCCTGTCACGGACAACGCCGGCGGGATCGCAGAGATGGCCGATCTCGACGAGTCCGTGCGCGCGGTCACCGACCCGCTGGATGCCGTCGGCAACACGACGAAGGCGGTGACGAAGGGCTATGCCATCGGCTCCGCAGGTCTCGCGGCCTTGATCCTCTTCGACGAGTACGTGCGCGGCCTCGGCGAGGAGGGCCTCACCGTCTTCTTCTCGCTGACCGACCCGTGGGTGATCGCCGGGCTCTTCATCGGCGGGCTGATGCCGTTCCTCTTCGCGTCGCTCGCGATGACCGCCGTGGGGCAGGCGGGCGGCGAGGTGGTGCAGGAGGTGCGTCGCCAGTTCCGCGAGGACCCCGGGATCATGGAGGGGACGTCGCGCCCTGACTACTCGCGCGCCGTGAGCATCGTCACCGGGCGGGCGATCCGGCTGATGTTGGCGCCGGCGCTCATCCCCATCGTGTTCCCGATCGTCGTCGGAATCATGAAGCCGGAGATGCTCGGCGGCCTGCTCATCGGGACGATCGTCACCGGCATCTTCCTGGCCATCGCGATGACCTCCGGCGGCGGCGCCTGGGACAACGCGAAGAAGCTCATCGAGGACGGCGCCTTCGGCGGCAAGGGCTCGGAGGCACACGCGGCCGGCGTCACCGGTGACACGGTCGGCGATCCCTACAAGGACACGGCCGGGCCGGCGATCAACCCGATGATCAAGATCACCAACCTCGTCGCCATTCTCATCATCCCGTTGATCGCTTCGATTCACGGCTAGCCGCAGACACGGCTGGCTAGCTGGGGTCAGACCCCGTTAACAGAGCCGCTCCACGGCCAGTCGTCGGGGAGCTCGCAGAGTCCGGCTCGAACCGGATTCACCGCAATGTAGAGCGCCGCATGGTGGAACTGGCGCTCGCTCTCGATGAGCACTGAGTGGTAGCGGCCCTGAAACAGTGCACCGACGCGCTTGTGTCGACGGTTGAAACCCTGCGCGTAGCAGCTGTTGATCAGTTTCATGCCCTCAGCCAGATTTGCCTCCGGTGTCTCGAGCAGCAGGTGGTAGTGCGTAGTCATCAGGCAGTACGAGTGACATTTCCACGCACATCGCGAAGCGACCCGTTGGAGGCGACGAACGAAGAACTCGCGGTCGGCGTCATCGCGGAAGATGACGCAGGGGCCGGTGCCCCTCGAGGTCACGTGATAGATGGCGCCCGGCAGCTGGATACGAAGCGGCCGCGCCATCCAGCGAGGGTAGGCTCGGCGAGCGCCCGCGGACGCCAGCGCGTCGCTTTTGTTGCACCAGCGATGCAGAAGTGGCACGGGGTCTGACCCCGTTAGGTGGCGCGGCGCCGGCGTCTGCGCCGGTAGAAGGCGCGCTGGAGTGCGAGCGTCGCCACACCAGCCGTGATGATGCAGACGAGGTTCACGCCTAGTTGGGCGGCCGCCCCCGCGACTTCCGAGCCGTCGCCATAGGCCGCCGCAACGCCGACGTTGGCTGCTGCCGGGATCGTCGTCACGGAGATGAGGACACCGACCAGCGCTCCGGACTTCGCAGTCGAGAGCGAGAGCGTGCCCGCGACGCCCGCGAGGACGGCCACGAGCGCCGAATACTCGTCGGGATGGGAGATGAAGAGCGTTGCCGGATGGTCGACCGCGCCCAGCTCGTCCGGCGCGGAACCGGCGGCGCGCAACACCGTCGTCAGCAGGAAGCTCGCGAGGATCGCGATCGGAAAGCCCACGGCGAGGGCCTTGAGTGACCGAACCGCCAGTTCCCCCTTCCGTTGCACCAGGGCGACACACAATCCCGCCAGCGGCCCGTACTCGGGTCCCGACGACCATCGCCCCGATGATGAGAATGAGCGAGTCCTCGATGATGCCCACGGCTGCGATCAGCGTCGCGAGCACCATGAACGCGGCGAAGCTGAACGAGAGCTCGGCGCTCTCGGACGTCTGCGACTCCACTGCTTCCCACACGACGGCGTCCGCTGGCGAGCCGACCGCAGCCCGCTCGGCCCGCCGTGCGGCGTTGGAGACGAGTGACGTGACCGGCTCGATCGCGATAGAGCCCTCCAGCTCGATGCCGAGCCGCCGCAGTTCCTCGACGACGAGGCTCGTGTCCTCGCGCGCGACGTCGCAGAGTATGAGATCTCCGTGCGGCTGCTCGGACGCGCCGGGGAGCCGAACGATGTTGAGCGTCGACGGGTGCCCGCTCACGACCCGGTACGCGGCCTCGGCGAGCGCCGGAGGCGCGACGATGCGAAGGTGCACCATGCTCGGCCGATCCTACGAGTAGCTTGAGCCGGTGACGAGCCAGGAGACAGCTCCGCGACCCCGCGGCCGCCGCCGCGAGCACAGGCTCGAGCGCGTGCTGGGAACCCCCGCGCTCTTCGCGACGGCGTATGGCAACGTCGGCTCCTCGATCTACTACGCGCTGGGCCTGACGGCCGTCTACGCCCTGGGGCTGACGCCGCTCGTCTTCGTCATCGCGGGGATCATCTTCGCCGCGACCGCGGCGACGTACGCGGAAGGGACCGTGCGCTATCCAGAGGCGGGTGGCTCGTCGAGCTTCGCCCGCCACGCCTACAACGAAGTCGTGAGCTTCGGCGCCGCCTGGGCCCAGATGCTCGTCTACATCGTCACGGTCGCCACGTCCGCGTTCTTCGTGCCCCACTACCTGTCCGTCTTCTGGGGACCGCTGCGCGAGAACCCGGCCGACATCGTCGGCGGCGCGATCGTCATCGTCGTGCTCGTCGCCCTGAACATCGTCGGCGTCCAGGAGGCGGCGAAGCTGAGCGTGACGCTCGCCGTCGTCGACTTCGCCACGCAGGTGCTGCTCGTGATCCTCGGCTTCGTCCTCGTGTTCAGCCCCGAGGTGATCGCCGACAACATCCACTGGGGAGTCGCGCCGACGTGGTCGCAGTTCGCCATCGCCATCCCCATCGCGATGCTCGCGTACACCGGAGTCGAGACGGTGTCGAACCTCGCGGAGGAGGCACGTGACCCCTCGCGCACCGTGCCGGCGGCCTACAAGTGGGTGGCCGGGGCCGTCTTTGCCATCTACTTCACGCTGCCGCTCGTGGCGCTGTCGGCGATGCCGGTGCAGATGATCGACGGCGAGCTGACGACGCTGCTTGCCCTTCCCCCGGAGGAGGGCGGCTACGCAAACGATCCGATTCTCGGCGTCGTGGACAACCTCGGCGTCACCGGCTTCGCTCTCGACGGGCTGCAGATCTACGTCGGCATTCTCGCCGCGACGATTCTCATCGTGGCCACGAATGCGGGCGTCATCGGCGCCTCGCGCATCACCTACTCGATGGCCACGTACCGGCAGATGCCTGAAGTCTTCCGCCGGCTTCATCCCCGCTTCAAGACGCCGTGGCTCTCGCTCGTCATCTTTGCCGGGGTGGCGCCGATTCTCGTGATCCTGCCGGGCAACACGACGTTCGTCGGAACGCTCTACTCGTTCGGCGCGACGCTGTCCTTCACGGTCGCGCACGCCTCGATCGTGCGGCTACGCATGAAGCCGGCGGAGGAAGAGGAGCCGTACCGGGCGCGTCCGAACCTGCGCGTGGGCGCCGTCGACTGGCCGCTCTTTGCCGTGCTCGGCGGCATCGCCACTGGGACCTCGTTCATGGTCATCCTCGTCCAGAACGCGCAGACGCGCTGGGTGGGGCTCGCCTGGATGGCGGCGGGCCTCCTCGGCTACGTCATCTACCGCCGCCGAGTTGTCCGAATGCCGTTGACCGAGACCGTCAAGGCGCCACCCGCGCTCGGCCCGGCGATGGCGCTCGAGTACCGCACCATCGTCGTTCCCATCGTGGCAGGCGAGCAGGCCCGCGAGGCCATGCATCTGGCCGCACGGTTGGCCGCCGAGCGGCGGTCGACGATCGTCGCCCTCCGCGTGATCGTGGTGCCGCTCGAGCTGCCGCTAAACGCCGACCTGCCCGAGCAGGAGGCCCTCGCGGACGAGTTGCTCGACGAGGCGCACGACATCGGCGACCTCTACGGCGTCCGGGTCGTCGAGCGCGTCGTGCGCGGCCGCAACGCCGGTACCGAGATCGTCGCCGAGGCGGACCGAAGGAACGCGGAGATCATCGTCATGGGGGCACCGCGGCTGCCGCACCACACGCGCACCAGCGCGATCTTCGGCAAGACAGCCGACTACGTGCTTCGCAACGCGTCCTGCCGCGTGATGATCGCAGCCGCCAGGAGGGCAGCAGCCTGATGCCGGGTCGTGTCGTCCTCGTCTTCGCCGTTGTCCTCATCAGCCTCGGCATTGCGCTGCTCGTCCAGACGGCACGTGCCGGAGGCGGCATCGGCTACTTGCTCGGAGTCTTGTTCATCGCGCTCGGCGCGGGCCGCCTGTACCTCCTCCGCACCCGGCAGGGGAGGAGCTGATGGCGCGCAAGCTGCCGGCTCTACAGCGAGTCCTGGGCGCCCCGACGCTGTTCTCGGTCGCCTACGGCGAGATCGCGTCGTCGATCTACTTCGCGCTCGGCATCATCGCCGGCCACGCGCTCGGGTTGACGCCCGAGGTGCTGCTCCTGACGGGCGTCCTGTTCCTCGTCGTCGCCCTGTCCTACGCCGAGGGCATCACCGCCATCCCGGAGACGGGCGGCGCGGCCACGCTCGTGCGCAAGGCCTTCAACGACTTCGCCGGGTTCTGCACCGGCTGGGTGCTGTTCCTCGACTACATCATCGTGATCACGCTTTCTGCGCTCTTCCTGCCGCACTACCTCGGCGGGGCGCTCGAGATCGATGCGCTGCAGAGGCACCCGTGGGACGTCGTCGTCGGAGTGGCCGCGATCGGCGCCATCGCCGTCGTGCGCCTGTTCCGGCGACCCGGTCTCTACACGGCCGGAATCGGCGTGGCAGTCCTCGACCTCGTCACCCAGGTGCTCGTCGTCGTGCTCGGCCTCGGTCTGCTCTTCTCTCCGGACGCGCTTACGCGGGGCGTCGAGCTCGGCTCTGCCCCGAGCTGGTCCGAGCTGGCGTTCGCTCTCCCGCTCGCGATGCTCGCGTACACGGGTCTGGAGACGGTGGCCAACCTCGCCGAGGAGGCGCGCCGGCCGGGTATCGACATCCCGCGCAGCCTGTTCAGCGCAATCGGCGTCGTCGTGGCTCTCTACATCGCGATCGCCGTGGTCGGGCTCTCGGCGTTCCCCGTGTCCGGAGGTGAGACGGACCTCGGCGGCGAGTGGCTCTTCGCACCGCTGCTGGGCATAGTCGACGTGCTCGGAGAGGACCTCTCCCCGGTGCTCGCCCACGCGCTGCGCATCTTCGTGGGCGTCTCCGGCGCGCTCATCCTGCTCGCCGCGGCGACCACCTCGGTGTCAGGATTCGGACGCCTCGCCTACTCGCTGGGGGAGCACGGACAGCTGCCTCGCACCTTCGGCCGCCTCGGCAGGCGCACGCTGATCTCGCCCGCGGCGCTGGCGTCCATCGTCGTCATCGCGGCAGGAGGATTGATCGCGATCACCGCGGCGGTCGAAGACGAGGTCGCCTTTCTCGCGGCCCTGTACAGCTTCGGGGTGCTGCTCGCGTTCGCCGCCGCGCAGCTCGCAGTGATCCGGCTGCGCTTCACGGAGCGAGAGCTCGAGCGTCCCTACCGTGTCCCGTGGAACGTTCGTGTCAGCGGGGCAGACGTCCCTGTGCCGGCCGTGATCGGTCTGGTGCTGACCCTTGCCGTCTGGGTAGCGGCGATGATCACGCACCCTGGAGCGCGGTATGCGGGGCCGATCTGGCTCGCGGCGGGGCTCGCGATCTACGGGCTCGTCCGCCGCCACCGTGGCGAAGGGCTCTTGGAGCGCGTGATCTCGCCGGACGAGCAGGCGGAGCTGGCCGAGCCCACGCTCTCCAAGATCCTCGTCCCCATGAAGCTCGGGCTGATCGGCGAGGAGATGATCGCCACCGCGGTCAAGCTCGCGCAGGAGCGGGGCTCGGACGTGGAGGCGCTGCACGTCGTGCGGATGCCGCTGTCGAAGAGCCTCGACGGACTCGCCGACCCTGCCGAGGAGGCACGTGCGGTCGACTCGCTCGAGGAGGCCCGCCTGCTCGGTGAGGACCACGGCGTCGTCGTACGCGGCAGCACGGTGCGCGCCCGCTCGATCGGGGAGGCCATCGTGCGCCAGGCGACGGCGCAGGACGTCGACCTGATCGTGCTCGGCTCGGCGCCGCGCTGGCGTCGGCAGTCGCGCTTCTTCTCGCCCACCGTCGAGTACGTCCTCCGCAACGCTCCGTGCGAGGTGCTCGTCGTGGCGTTCCCCGAGCACGTGCTGGCAGAAGAGGCGACCTAAGCCTTCCGCGTGAAGCTACTCTGCGCGCCATGAAGGCTGTGGTCATCGGCTGCGGGCGCGTCGGCTCGTCGAGCGCGAAGGCGCTGCAGGCGGAAGGCTGGGATGTGTGCGCCGTCGACGAGAAGGAGGAGGCGCTCCAGCGGCTCGGTGAGAACTGGAGCGGCGGGTTCGTCGTCGGTCACGGGATGGACCTCGACGTGCTGCGGGCGGCCGGCATCGAGGACGCTGATGCCGTCATCGTCGCCACCAACGGCGACAACACGAACCTCGTCGTCGCCCAGATCGCCCAGAAGCGGTTCGGCGTCTCGAACGTTGTCGTGCGGGTGCTCGATCCCGGGCGCGCGACGTTCTACGACACCCTGGGCCTGCGCACGATCTGCCCGACGTCGAGGGCGATCCGCGCGCTGATCGAAGCCGTGCTCACCTACGAGACGGCGCCCGCCTGATGTACATCATCGTCGTCGGTGGTGGGAAGGTCGGTGCGAATCTCATGCGCAGCCTGATCGCGATGGGCCACGAGGTCACGCTCATCGAGCAGCGCCGCGACCGCTTCGAACGGCTCGAACAGGAGTTCGAGCACCAGGTGCAGCCCGGAGACGGCACGGAGCTGTTCGTCCTCGAGCAGGCCGGGATCGGGAGGCCGCCCGACATCCTCGTCGCGGCGACCGGCGACGACGAGGACAACATCGTCATCTGTCAGCTCGCCCGCGAGAAGTACGGCGTGCCGAAGGTGGTGGCCCGCGTCAATGATCCGCGGAACCAGGATCACTTCGACCTGCTGGGCATCGGTCCCACGGTCTGCGCCACGTCGAGCCTGCTCGCGTTGGTCGTGCACGAGGTGCCCGAGCACGGGCTCGTCCATCTCGTCGAGCTGCGCAAGGAGAACCTCGAGATCGTGGAGGTGCAGATCGATGGGCGCTCTCCGTGCCTCGGCAAGGAGGTGTCTAGAGTCAAGCTGCCCGAGGGCGCTCGGCTGATCGCGATCGTGCGCGACGGCGAGGCTCGCCTGAACGACGCGGATCTCGTCCTCGAGAACGGCGACCAAGTGTTAGGCCTCTTGCAGCCGGGCCGGGAGGAAGAGCTACGTCACGCACTGCTCGGTCGCTAGCCGCGCTCGCCGTGCTGTTGGCGGCGGTGCCGGCCGTCGCCGGGGCACGCAGCGAGCGCCAGCAGCTGAGCATCGTCCGCGTGGCGCGCGCGTTCGAGTCGCCCGTGTACGTCGCGGCTGCCAAGTCGGAGCCGTCCAAGCTCTATGTCGTCGAGCAGGAGGGAAGGATCTGGGTGCTCGTGAACGGCCGACGGCTTGCGAAGCCGTTCCTCGATATCCGTTCCCGCGTCGGCGCCGATTCGTCAGAGCAAGGCCTGCTGTCGATGGCCTTTCATCCGAACTACGCGAAGAACCGCCGCTTCTACGTCAACTACACGGACCTCGACGGCCACACCCGTGTCGTCGAGTTCCGGTCCGACGGACAACGGGGGCTGACGAAGACAGCCCGTCAGCTCCTCTTCGTCCGTCAACCGTACGCGAACCACAACGGCGGCCAGCTCCAGTTCGGGCCAGACAGGAAGCTCTACGTTGGCATGGGCGACGGCGGAAGTGCAGGCGACCCGGAGAACAACGGCCAGAATCCGCAAGCGAAGCTCGCCAAGCTCCTGCGCACGAACCCGTTGTCGGTCAATTGGGAGGTAGCGGGCTTCGGCCTCCGCAACCCGTGGCGCTTCTCGTTCGATCGCAAGACCGGCGATCTCTACATCGGCGACGTCGGCCAGAACGAACGGGAAGAGATCGACTACCAGCCGCGCGACGCCCCACCCGCCAACTACGGCTGGGCCCGGTATGAAGGAAGCCGGACCAACGCGAGCGAGGTCGAGCTCGATCCTCCGTCGCCCCTTGTCTTTCCCGTCTTCGAGTACGGCCACGGCCAGGGATGCTCGGTTACCGGCGGCTACGTCTACCGAGGCAGCGCGGTGCCCGGAGCGGTGGGACGGTACTTCTTCGGCGACTACTGCTCGGGCATCGTGTGGAGCCTGAAGGTGGTCGAGGGCAAGGCCACCGGTGTGCGGCGCGAGCCCTTCGACGTGCGTAGCCTGTCGTCCTTCGGCGAGGGCGCTCGGGGCGAGCTGTACCTCGTCTCCCACGAAGGCAGCATCTACCGCCTGGCCCGCTAGACGGACTGCAGCTCGGCGAGCGAGCCGACGACGACCGCGTCTCGGCCGAGCGCGTCGAGCAGGCGCTCGAGGGCGCCGGGCCCCGCCTCCAGCCGCTCCAGGCGCCGGGCGACGCCGAGGTGGGCCGCGGCCACTCGCGCGAGCGGCTCGGGCTTGGGTGTGAAGGCGCCGACGCTGACGCCCGCAGCGGTCAACCGGCGGAGCTCGGCGTTGGCCGTCGCGTCCGGCCGCAGGTAGACGCGGGCATGGTCCTCTGCGAATCGCTTCAGCAACGCGCGCCAGTTGCCGACGGCTGCGTCGAGCGCCGCCTCGTCGGCTCCGTCGTCCAGCTCGACGCGGTAGCGCCGCTGCGCATCCTGCAGCCATGCTCGCCAGAGCGGCTCGGTGTCCCCGAAGACGGCGTCGAGGTCGACGGCGACAGCCGTGCGGTTGGTCACGCGGCGACTCTACGCACCGCTCGCCCCAGCACGTAGACACCGATCAGCACCCCGACGGCGTCGATAAGCACGTCCAGCACGGCGCCTTGCCGGCCGGGAACGAACGCCTGATGCACCTCGTCCGTAACGGCATAGGCGATCCCGACGGCCGCCGCCGGCAGCTCCTTGCCCAAGGCGCGCAACAGCAACGCCCCGAGCACGGCGTACTCCGCGGCATGCGCGATCTTCCGCAACGCGAGATCCCAACCTCCGAGGCCCGTGCCGAGATCCGGGATCGACGACAGTGTGAAGATCAGGGCGGCCCAGGCGACGACGGGCAGCCACGCGGAGAGGACGCGTGTCACGACGCAATGGTAGGCTCGCTCCCGACATAGGCGGGCGGGTCAGGGAACCCGGTGCGAGTCCGGGACGGTCCCGCCGCTGTGAGGGGAGACGCTGCCCCACCACCACGCCACTGGCTGACGCTGGGAAGGCGGTGGTGCAGGGAGCCCCGAGTCAGAAGACCTGCCGCCCGTCGATTCGAACCCCTCGTGGAAGGAGGATTCGTGTTTCGACGCACCCTCATGCTCCCTGTGGTCGTAGGACTCGTGTTCGCGATCGTCGGCTCCGCCTCGGCCGCCGTCGTTCGCGTGCGTGTCGAAGGCAAGAGCAGCACGATCTTCGGTGCTACCCAACCCCGCGCGTCGGCGACGAACTGCCCTGGGCGCACTCGAGTCCGCCAGCATCGGCGGCGAGTTCTACTACCGCGTCCAGCAGACCGGCTTCGGCCCGTACGTCGACCAGATCGGCCGCAATCCGGCGGGAGGGTCGAGCGGCTGGGCGTTCAAGGTCAACGGCGTCTCGCCGCCGGTCGGCGCCGACAAGGTCGAGCTGAAGGACGGCGACGTCGTCCTCTGGTACTGGGCGAACTTCAGCGACACGGGCGGACCGCCGACGCTGGAGCTCACGCGGACCGGCGGTGGCTGCTACCAGGTCGTCGCGAGGAACGACGCCGGGAATACCGTCTCGGCCTCCGCTACGTTGCGCGTGGACTCCAGACGCGTGCCCATGGAGGGTGGTCGAGCCTGTCCCGGCCCTCATCGGAGCCTCGTGAGGGCAATCGCCACCGGCGCAGTACGCTCGAACGCTCTGAAGTAGGTCCCATGAGAATGCGCCGGCTGCTCCCACTGCTCTGCCTCGCCGCCGCGCTGGCCGGCTGCGGCGGATCCAGCGACGGCGGCGAGGCGACGCTGTGGGTGACTCGCGACCGCGGAGCCGAGGTGCTGGTGACGACTTCGGTACCCGCGGGCGTGACGGCGATGCAGGCATTGCGGAGCGAGGCGGACGTCGACACGAGCTACGGCGGCCGTTTCGTCCGGTCGATCGAGGGCGTCGCCGGCGACGCAGACGCCAAGCGAGACTGGTTCTACTTCGTCAACGGCATCGAAGCCGATCGCGGGGCCGCGGAGTACCGCCTGCGAGAAGGCGACGTGCTCTGGTGGGACTACCGCTCCTGGGCCGGGGAGGGCATGCGCGAGCCTGTCGTCGTCGGGCGCGTTCCCCGAGCCGTTTCTCCACGGCTACGACGGGAAGCCGAGACGAGCAGTCGTTCGCTTCCAGGACGAGGGGATGCGGGGGACGGCGCTCGGGCTCGCGCACCTGATCGGCGCAGCGAGCGTCGAGCTCGTGGACGTGCCCGTGGCGTCAGATGCGAACCTGCTTGTCGTGACGGACGACGCCGCCACGTTCAGCGCCGAGCTTCGCTCGCCGGACGCCTCGGCGGGCTCGCCCGTCCTCCTGCAAGTCTCGTTCGAGGACGCCAAGCGGCTGCTCAAGGATCCCGCGCTGGCCGAGCACCGGTACGAGGGGCTGGAGCCGTGAGACCGGCCCCGGCACTGGCGCTGCTGGTCGCGCTGGCGGCGGCTGCGCTGGTCGCCGACCACTGGCAGGTGCCGGTCGCGATCGCCGCGGTGCTGCTCGGTCTCTGCCTGCGTGCGCCGGCCTCCCGCCGCTGGCCGTATCTGCTCGGGTGCGCTGTCACGTCCGTCTCGGTGCTCGTGATCACACCGCTCCTCGTCGTGGACGGCGTGGACGTGCTCTGGAGCGGCCCCGTGGTGCCGGTGCTCGGCCAGCTCGACGTGACGACGGAGGAGCTCGCCGGCGCAGCGATCCAGGCGGTCCGTCTGGCGGCCGTGACGCTCGCGTTTGCCGTGTACGCGCTCCTGCTCGACCACGACGCGCTGCTGCGGTCGGCCCGGTTCGCGAGACGCTCGGCTCTCGTCGTCGCGCTCGCGACGAGACTTGTGCCGACGCTCGAGCGTGACGTGCGCGGGCTCGTGGAGGCGCTGCGCGGGCGAGGGGTGGAGGTGGCCGGCATTCGTGGTCGGGCACGGCTCGTGTCTCCGATCGTCTCCGGGTCGCTGGAGCGCGCGCTGAACCTCGCGGAGGCGATGGAGGCTCGCGGCTACGGCCGCGGGGGTGCGACGCGGACGCCGTCGCCGCGGTGGCGCTCGCTCGACAGGCTGGCGCTCTTGGCGTCGCTGGTGCTCGTTGCGGGAGCGGTGTGGCTGTAGCGACAGTACGGGGGCTGACATTTTCGTACGGCGGAGCCGACCGGCCGGCGCTCTCCGGCGTCTCGCTCGACGTGGATGAAGGAGAGGTCGTTCTGCTCACTGGACGATCGGGCTGCGGGAAGACGACGCTCATCAGGGCGCTCGCCGGCCTCGTGCCGCACTTTCACGGCGGCCGTTTCGGAGGCAGCGTCGAGATCGGCGGCCGCGACACCCGGCGGACCCGACCCGCCGAGCTCGCCGGCACCGTCGCCACTCTCTTCCAGGATCCCGAGGACCAGATCGTCTTCGGTGGCGTCCTGGCCGAGGTGTCCTTCGGCATCGAGAATTCGGGTGCTCTCCCGCAGGAGATCGAGCGGCGCGCGCTCTCGGCTCTGGAGGCGGTGGGCGCCGAACATCTGGCGCAGAGGACCGTGGCCGAGCTGTCAGGCGGGGAGCTGCAGCGCGTCTGCCTCGCGTCGACGCTCGCGCTGGAACCGGCTCTGCTCCTGCTGGACGAGCCCACTTCCCAGCTGGACGCCGACGGTGCGCTGCGGCTGCTCGAGCTGGTACGACGCCTGGCGCGGGAGCGCGGCACGGCCGTGGTGATCAGCGAGCACCGGGTAGCCCGGACGAGTGCCTACTGCGATCGGGTCGTCTGCCTCGAGCGCGGTGCGATTCTTCCCGGCGGCCTTGTCCTGGCACCGTTGCCGCGGGGCCTGGTTCGCCGCGGCGGGGACGTCGTCTGCACGCTCGACTGTGTCGACTTCTCGTACACAGCCGGCAAGCCGGTGCTCTCGGACGTCGGACTCGAGCTACGACGAGGAGAGATCGTCGCGGTGACCGGCGCCAACGGCAGCGGGAAGTCGACGCTCGGCAAGCTCGTCGCCGGACTGCTCGAGCCCGACAACGGCACACGAAGCTGCGTCGGGCGGGCCGCGTATCTGTCGCAGGATCCCGGGCCGGTACCTGGCCAGGGAGCGCTGTGACGACGAGGTCGCCCTGGGCGCTCGTGATGGAGCTGCCGTCGCACGGGCGCTCGCGAACGTGGGCCTGTCGGGCTACGAGGCGCGACACCCACGAGACCTGTCGAGCGGCGAACGCGAGCGGCTGGCGCTGGCCGCCGTGCTCGCCTGCGAACCGGACGTCGTGGTGCTAGACGAGCCGACCCGCGGCGTCGATCCGGAGGCACGGGCCCGGCTGGCCGCGTTATTGCGCGACGAGGCAGGGCGTCGGGCGACGTTGCTGCTCACCCACGATCACGAGTTGGCCGGTGCCGTAGCCGATCGCACGGTCCAACTCGAGGAGGTGGCCGAGCGTGCTGCTGCCTAGGCTCGCCATGCTCTCGCTCGTCGCGGCGGCGCTGGCGGCTGCCGCGTGGACGGCGCTGGCGCCAGACGACGCAGGATTCTCGCTGTTGCTCGTGGCCCTCGCTCTGGCGGCGACGGCGTACGCGTGGCTCGAGTCCGGGCCGGGCTCCGCCGCCGAGCTGGCGCTGATCGGCTCGCTGGCGGGAATCGCCGCCGCCGGCCGCGTGCTGTTCGCGGCGGTGCCCGGTGTGCAACCCGTGACGGTGATCACGGTGGCCGCGGGAGCCGCCCTCGGCGCACGGGCGGGCATGGCGGTGGGCGCGACGGCGGCGCTCGTCTCCAATCTCTTCCTCGGCCAGGGCCCGTGGACGCCGTGGCAGATGCTCGGCTGGGCGGGCTGTGGGTTGGCCGGCGCGCTGGCCCGCGGCGCCATCCGCGGACGGCTGCCGTTCGCGCTGCTCTGCGCGCTCCTCGGCCTAGGATTCAGCGCGCTCATGGATCTCTGGCTCTGGTTCAGCTTCTACCCGCACACGGGACCGGCATTCACGGCTGTGCTGGCCCGCGGCCTGCCTTTCGACCTCTCGCACGCGATCGGCAACTTCCTCATAGCTTTTGCGGCCGGGCCGGAGTTACGACGTGTGGTCGAACGGTACGGCCGCCGACTGCGGCCGCGCATCGTATGGGACTGAAGCTTCTTGCACCGCTCGTGGCCGGCCTGGCTCTGGCAACGCCGGCGCAATACCTCCAGGCGCAGCAGCAGTCGGATGGAGGCTTCGCGGAGAGCGGCAGCAAGACCTCGCCCGCACTCACGGCCTGGGCGGCGCTCGGCTTGGCCGCCGCCGGACAGCGTTCGCAGCCGGCTCTCGCGTACCTCCAGGCCGCGGACGTGTCGGGGCTGCCCGTCGCGACGCGAGCACTCGTGGCGATGACCGAGGCGGCGCTCGGCGACGGCCGTGCGGCGGAGGCGCTGCCAACCGCGGTCGGCCAGACCAACACCATGATCTGGACGATCCTCGCGCGCCGCCAGGCGGGGTTGACCGCGCCCAAGCAGCTCGTCAACGCGTTGCTCGCCCGCCAGGCGAAGTCGGGGGGCTGGGGCTGGGCGAAGGGAATCGCGCCCGACTCGAACGACACCGCGGCGGCGGTACAGGCTCTGCGGGCAGCCGGCGTCTCCGGCGCGCCGGTGCGCCGCGCGCTCGGCTACCTGCGGTCGGTGCACGGCATGGACGGCGGCTTTGCCCTCTCGCGCGGCCGCGAGTCGGACGCACAGTCGACCGCCTGGGCGATCCAGGCTTTCGTCGCCGCGAAAGCGCCCGTACCCGCGGAGGCGTTCGCGTATTTGCGCGAGCTCAGACGCAAGGATGGCAGCTACCGCTTTTCGCAGCGGTACGTCACCACGCCCGTCTGGGTGACCGCCCAGGTGCTGCCTGCCCTGTTGAAGCGGCCATTCCCACTTCGCCCTAGCTAGGCGTTCCCCGATTCGGGGGCTGAGCGAGCCGTCGCTCCGAGCCGATCAGCATCAGGTGAGGCGACTCGTGCTCCCCGTGGTGATCGCCGCGGCGACGATTGCAGGCTTCGTCGCCGTTTCCTTCCAGCTGAGCGGAGATGCGCTGCACCGCGCCGCGCACCCGAGCTGGCCGCTCCTGGCGACGGCGTTCGCGGTCGCCGCGCTCGCGCAGCCGCTGCGCGCGATGGCCTGGCGCGCAACGCTCCATGGCTGTGTCGAGTTCAAGGCCGTGTATGCGGCCAGCGCCGTCGGCTCCTTCCTAGACACGGTGCTTCCGGCCCGGCTCGGTGAGGTGTCGAAGGTCGGCGTCCTCCGCGTATCGTCCGGAAGCCGCTGGCCCGGCTTCCCTCGCGCAACCGGCAGCCTCGTTTGCGCCCACCTGCTCGAGGCGCTCGCCTTCGTCGTCGTCGGCGCCGCCGCGGCCGTCTTCCTCCCGTTCCCGGACTGGGCACGGTGGACGATGGTCGGTGGCTTCGCGCTCGCGGCCGGAGCGATCGGCGTCGCGGCGCTGCTCCATCACAAGCTCGGCCGGGTGCTGCCCCGGCGCGTTGACCGGTTCCTCGCCGAGGCTTCTCCTTCGCCGCGCATCCTCGCCCACGCCGGCGGAATCCTCGTCGCAACGTGGATCATCCGCTGGCTCGGCATAGTGCTCCTGCTCCACGCGCTCGGTGTCGAGGCGGGGCTCGGAGCCGCCCTCGTCTACATGATCGTGACCGGTCTCGCCAACACCGCGCCGATCCTGCCGGGTAACGCCGGCATCTACCAGGGCGCCGCGCTCGGGGCACTGGCGATGGTCGGCGAGGCAGGCTCGAAGGCGATCGCCGTCGGGCTGGTCGCACCGCTCTTCGCCAGTGCGGTCACCGCCGCCGCCGCGCTGGCCGGTGTCGCGCTCTACGGCCGTCGCTTCGCGGTCGTCTCACGCGGCGCCTTCTCGCGATAGCATCTCTGCGTGCGTCTCTTCCTCCTCGGGGTGCTGGCTCTGGCCTTCGGCGCGTCGGTCGCGTTGGCCGCGGGCGGCAAGATCGCCTTCCAGGACACCGTGCCGAGCGGGAACTCGAGCTCGGTCACGATCAATACGCACCACGCGGCCTCGTTCAAGGTGCTTATGCGCGTTCCGACGGCCGGTCGCGCGAAGCTCTTCCTCCTCGGCAAGAAGGCGCCGAAGCCCGGACTGCTGATCGACACGAAGACGTTCGACTGTCAGGGCGCGGCGGGCTCGTTCATCTGCCAGGCGTCATACGAGCCGCTCCCGAAGGGGAAGTACACGTGGAAGATCGCGTGGGTGGGCACGCCCAAGAAGGCGGCTCACGTCGAGCTCACGGTTCGCTGGTAGCCTCTTTGCTTGATACCTAGTTAATCTAGGTATATACTGCCGGCGATGACGAAGCCCTTGCAAGGCGGCCACGTCGACGGTTTGATCCTCGCGGTGCTCGCCGATGGCCCCTGCCACGGCTACGCGGTCATCGAGGAGTTACGGAGACGCAGCGACGGCGTCCTCGACTTCCCCGAAGGCACGATCTACCCGGCGCTCTATAAGCTCGAGGCCGCGAGGGCCGTGGCGAGCTCTTGGACGGTCGCAGAAGGACGGCGACGCAGGATGTACCGGCTGACCGCGGCGGGCCGGCGCGAGTTGACCCGGGCGCGCGAGGATTGGGACACGCTCGCGCGCGCCATGACGGGAGTCCTGGCATGAGCGATCGCTATCTACAGGCGCTCGAGCGGGCGCTGCGGCGACACCGAGTACCGGCTCGACGCCGCCGTCGCTTCCTCGCGGAGGCGGCAGACCACATCGCCTGCGACCCGGACGCGGTGACGGAGTTCGGCGATCCGGAGCTACTTGCGCAGCAAGTTGCCGCCATGGAGCACCCGCGGCGCGTTCGCCTTATGTCGGGGATCCTCGTCGGCGCCATCCTCGCCTTTGTATTGCCGCTCTACGGCATTCCCGAGAACACGCTCCCTCCGGCTCCGCCGCAGGGGTTGCCGGCGTCTGTGGAGTGGAAGCTCGACTGGGCGATCGCGCTCTACCTCGCCGCGCTCGTGCTCGCGGCAGTGGCGTTCGCCCTCTCGTGGGCGTGGCCCCGCCTGGCGAAGTGGCCGGCGTTGATTGCGGTAGGAGCACTGGCAGTGAGTGCGGCCCTCGGCTCCGCCGCAGCCGTCGAGTGGCCTGTCGGCGGGGACGTTGCGGTCGCAGCGGTCGTTCCGGCCGCCGTGGTTCTCGTCTGCGTCGCGGCGTTAGCGACGGCGCGGCTAGCATCGGCCGCGTGGCATCACCCGCAGTCAAGCTGAAGCCAGAGGAGTACCTCGCCGACCTCAATCCCGCCCAGCGGGAGACCGTGCTGCAGACAGAGGGGCCCGTGCTCGTGGTCGCCGGAGCCGGCTCGGGGAAGACCCGCGCGCTCACGCGCCGCGTCGCGCATCTCATCGCCACGCAGGGCGCGAAGCCGAACGAGATCCTCGCGATCACGTTCACGAACAAGGCGGCCGGTGAGATGCGCGCGCGGCTCGAGGACCTGCTCGGCAACGTCGCCCGTGCGATCTGGATCCTCACGTTCCACGCCGCGTGCGGCCGCATCCTGCGCCGGGAGGCGCCGCGGCTCGGCTACAAGTCGAACTTCACGATCTACGACCAGGCAGATCAGGTCCGGCTGACGAAAGACTGCCTGGAGGAGCTCGAGCGCGACCCGAAGCGCTTCGTCCCGCGCGGCATCCACGCACAGATCTCGAACGCGAAGAACGAGCTGGTGTCGCCCGAGGAGTACGCGCAGCGCGTCCAGTCGTTCTACGACCAGACGGTCGCCGATGTCTACGCGCTCTACCAGCGGCGCATGCTCGGATCGAACGCGATGGACTTCGACGACCTGCTCATGCTCACGGTCGAGGTGCTCGAACGCTTTCCCGAAGCCCGTAAGCGTTGGCAGAAGGCGTTCCGTTACGTCCTCGTCGACGAGTACCAGGACACGAACCACGCGCAGTACCGGCTGCTCGCAGCTGCTCGGCGGCGAGCACGGAAACGTCTGCGCCGTCGGCGATCCGGACCAGTCGATCTACGCGTTCCGCGGCGCCGACATCCGCAACATCCTCGAGTTCGAGCGTGACTTCCCTGGGACGAAGCTCATCGCCCTGGAGCAGAACTACCGCTCCACGAACACGATCCTTCGCGCCGCCAACGCGGTCATCGCCAACAATCGCGAGCGCAAGGAGAAGACGCTCTTCTCCGACCTGGGCGACGGGCCGCCGGTGCGCGCGCTCGAGGTGGAGGACGAGCATGCCGAGGCGCGCTTCGTCGCCGCGGAAGTGGCGGAGCTGATCGAGGAGGGCTGGTCGGGCTCCGAGATCGCGGTGTTCTACCGGACGAACGCGCAGAGCCGGGTGCTCGAGGACGTGCTCGTCCGCCAGGGCATCCCGTACCAGGTGATCGGCGGCCCGCGCTTCTACGAGCGGGCCGAGATCAAGGACGCCGTGGCATATCTCCAGGTGATCGACAACCCCGTCGACGGCGTCTCGCTCGCCCGCATCGCGAATCGGCCTCGGCGGGGCATAGGCGACGCATCGCTCGCGCGCCTCCAGGCCTGGGCAGACGCGCATGGAGAGTCGCTCTTCACGTCGCTCGGACATCCGGAAGAGGCCGGCCTCGGCCCGGCGCAAGCGCGCGCGGTCACGCAGCTGCAGACGCTGCTGCAGTCGCTCCAGTCGGCTGCGCAGGAGCTTTCCGTTTACGAGATCGTCGAGGCGATGCTCGAGCGCTCGGGCTACCTCGAGATCCTCGAGGCGGAGCGGACGATCGAGTCACGCGGCCGCGTGGAGAACCTCCAAGAGCTCGTCGGCGTCGCGCGCGAGTACGAGGAGCAGGCCGAGGAGCCTTCGCTCTCCGGCTTCCTCCAGGACATCTCGCTCTACTCCGACCAGGACGCGCTGCGCGACCAGCAGTCGCTCGTCACGCTGATGACGATCCACAACGCCAAGGGGCTCGAGTTCGGCGCCGTCTTCCTGATCGGCATGGAGGAGGGGATCTTCCCGCACGCCCGCTCGATCGAGGAGCAGGGGATCGAGGAGGAGCGGCGCCTCGCCTACGTCGGCATGACCCGCTCGAAGGAGCGGCTGACACTGACGCATGCCGCGACACGAACGCTCTTCGGGACGCGAGCACACAATCTCCCCTCCCGCTTCCTCGACGAGCTTCCTCAGGGAGAGATCGTTCGCGAGCGCCTGCGGCCATTCTCATGGGCTGCGAAGTCGCCCGCGCCCGAGTTCGCGCCGCGGGCCGATGTGCCGGCGCTCGCCACGGGCGATTCGGTGCGCCACGCCGCACTCGGCGAGGGCGTGGTCGTCGCCATCGAGCCGGGCGGCATCGTCGCAGTGCGCTTCGCCGGCGACGACGAGGAGCGGCGGCTCATGCTTGAGTACGCCCCGCTCGAGAAGGTCGGATAGCCTCCTCCGCCGTGGCCCTCGAGTACCGCAATCCGACGGAGGACGAGTTTCGCGCGGCGTGCACCGCCGCGAGCGTCGCCTTCGCAGAGGAGCTCCGCGACGACGACTTCGAGCTGTTCAGGACGGAGCTTCCCGCGGAGCGCGCCTTCACCGCGTTCGACGACGGCAACGCGGTCGGGCTGACGGCTTCCATCGCATTCGAGATGACGATTCCCGGCGGTGTTGCGCCCTGCGCAGGCATCACGTTCGTCGGCGTCATGCCCAGCCACCGCCGGCGCGGGGTTCTGACCGAGCTCATGCGCGCGCAGCTCGACGACCTGCACAAGCGGGGTGAGCCGCTCGCCGCTCTCTGGGCCTCCGAGCCGGTCATCTACGGCCGCTTCGGCTACGGGATCTCTGCACCGTCCGCATTCATGGAGGCTTTCCATGCAGGCTTCGCGTTCCGCGACGACCCCGGGCCGACCGGAACCGTGCGGCTCCTGACGAAGGACGGGGCGCGGAAGCTTTTTCCGCCGGTGTTCGAGCGCGCGCGTGTGCAGCGCAACGGCATGCTCTCGCGCTCGGAGGCCCGGTGGGACGCGCGCGTAGAGGACCCCGAGCATTGGCGTGACGGGGCGAGCCCGAAGTACTACGTCCTCATCGACCTCGACGGGCAGGGCGAGGCCTTCGCCATGTACCGGGTCAAGAGCAAGTGGGAGCGAGGCCAGTCTCAGAGCGAGCTCGTGCTCGTGGACGCGATTGCTACGTCCGCGGAAGCGACGCGCGAGCTCTGGCGGTACATCTTCGGCGTCGACCTGATCGCGAAGGTGTCGCTCTGGAACTACGACCCGTCGACGCCGCTCTTCCTCATGGTGAAGGACGCGCGCCGCCTTCAGCTCCGGCTCACGGACGGCCTCTGGCTGCGACTCGTCGACGTCGGAGAGGCGCTGCGGCTGCGCTCGTACGCCGGCGAGGGCTCGGTCGTGCTCGACGTCACGGACACCTTCTGTCCGTGGAACGAGGGTCGCTACCGCGCGGGCGAGGACGCGGGGCAGACGGACGATGCGGCGGAGCTTCGCCTATCGGCTGCCGATCTCGCGTCGGCGTACCTCGGCGCGTTCTCCTTCGAGCGCCTCGCGGCAGCCGGCCGTGTGGAGGAGGTCGCCGAAGGAGCAATCGCACGGGCCACGGCGCTCTTCCGGACCGAGCTGCCGCCGTATTGCCCAGAGCCTTTCTAGTGGCCATCAGGGTTCGTACTTGCAAGAGCCTTGTGGAGTTCCAGCAGGCGATCGGCGCCATCGCAGAGTACGGCGGCTGGGAGATCAACGATGAGATCGCGAAGCGCTTTCTTCGCGTCTTCCCGCTCGACCGCATGCATGCAGCCTTCGAGGGCCGGCGCGCGGTCGGCGGCGCGGGCATCTTCCCGTTCGACCTCTCCGTTCCCGGCGGCTCCGTCCCGTGCGCAGGTGTCACCGTCGTCGGCGTCTACCCGACGCATCGGCGGCAGGGGATCCTCACATCGATGATGCGCGACCAGCTCGACGACGTGCACGAGCGGGGCGAGCCGATCGCAGCGCTCTGGGCTTCCGACGAGCGGATCTACGGACGCTACGGCTACGGCCTGGCCTCGCTCGCGGGCGAGATCGAGCTGCCCCGCACGCATGCGCAGTTCGCGGCTCCGATCGAAGATCGCGGCACCGCTCGTTACGTCGAGAGCAAGGACGTGCCGAAGGTGCTCGGGCCGGTATGGAAGCACGTCTTCCGCGAGCGGCCGGGGATGTTCGCGCGGTCGGCTGAGTGGTGGAAGTCCCGGCTCGCGGAGGATCCGCCGCAGTGGCGGCGCGGCGCCGGGCCCAGGCGCTTCGCCGTCATCGAGCTCGGGGGATCCGTCGAGGGGTACGCGATCTATCGCCATGACCCGAAGTGGGAGGGTGGAGTCCCTGACGCCGGCAAGGTGGCCGTGCAGGAGGTGCTCGCTCGCTCGCTCGAGGCCGAGACCGCGCTCTGGCGCTACCTCCTCGACATCGAGTGGGCCGGCGCTGTCTCCGCGCGACTGCTCCCCCTCGATCATCGCCTCTGGTGGATCCTCGCCGAGCCTCGGCGGATGAAGATGCGGGTTGGCGACGGCCTCTGGGTGCGGCTAGTCGACGTGGGCGCCGCGCTGTCGGCTCGTTCGTACTCCGCGCACGGGACTGTGACCTTCCAGGTGCAGGACGCCTTCTGCTCGTGGAACGCCGGCCGCTGGAAGCTCGAGGACGGTGCGGCGAAGAAGACGCGGTCGGACGCCGACCTCGCGTGCGACGTCACAGCGCTTGGCTCGGTCTATCTCGGCGGCTTCACCTTCGCCGAGCTCGTGCGCGGCGGGCGCGTCGATGAGCTGAAGCACGGGGCGGCGTCGCGCGCGGACGCGATGTTCCGCACCGACATCCTGCCCTGGTGCCCTGAGGTGTTCTAGGCAGTAGGCGCCGGAGGGCGGGATTCGCCCTCCGGCGCAGGCTTCCAGTCTCGAGACGGAGCTACGAAGGGAGCGAGCTGAGCTCGCTCTTGACCTTGTCCGGGCTCGGAACCTCCCCGTCGGGGGTGAGCTTGTCGACCAGCTCGGGAAGCGCCTTCGCGATCCCGTCTGCTGCCTGATCCTTGGCGACACCCGCCTTGGCGGCGAAGCCGCCGAGCTGGTCACCGAGCGCGCTCTTCACCTCGTCCGGGCTGAGCGCGGCGTTCTTGCCCTTCGAGATCCACGATTCCACCTTGTCGTCGAGGCCCGAGGCTCTGAACTTCGCGAGCACCGCGTCGAGGCCATGCTCGTCGATCGCGTTCTTGACCGTGTCGAACATCTTGGAGACGTTCTCGTCCCCCGAAATGAGGCCTTTCAGTGACTCGTACAGACCAGTCATGGAGATCCCCTTTCACGCGTTGATTACCAACAAGATCCCCCGATCGCTTCGCCGCGAAACGCAGGCGGCGGAAGGCCGCGCTCTAACCGGCAGCGAGCGCGATGAGCTCCGCCGCTCGCTCGACGGTGACGACGTCGGTGTTGATGACCAGGTCGTAGTGCGTCGGCAGCTCGTGCTCGACGCCGTAGAAGCGGCGCAGGTAGTCGGCGCGTGCGGTGTCCGAGTCCTTGATCGAGCCGTCGTAGCGACCCGCCCGCGTCTCGGGCGACGCCGTTACGAGCACGCGGAGGCTGCCCTCACGGCCTGCGAGGGCGAACGAGGCGGCGTGAGCGACGATGACCACCTTGCCCCGGCCGGCGGCCTCCTCGATCGCCTCTCGAATGAGCGACCGTATGTCGTCGGGCAGGTTGCCTCCCGGGACAGGCCCGAGCCCGTAGGTCTCGACGCCGCTTCCCGTGCCCAGCTCCGTGAGCACGCGGCGGAGCAGGGACTGGCGCCGCTCTGCGTCCGCGACGTCCGAGGCGGTGACTTCTCCCCGCTCGGCCGCCCGGCTGACGATGTCCTCGTCGACGTAGTCGAAGCCGAGCTTGTCGGCGGCGAGCCTGCCTACGTCCTCGCCCAAGGCGCCCATCGTTCGCGAGATGCAGACGACAGTCGCGGCCATGTCACGACGTTAGGCGAAGCGTGCGTCGGGCGTCAAGCCGTCCGGGGTGGGCGTCGTTCTAGGCGCTGCGGATCGCTTCGCCAAGCGCCCAGCCGACGAACGACCACATCGCGACGTACGGGATGGCATACGCGACCGACCCGAGCAGAATGCGGCGCTCGCCGACCGGCTTGCCGCTGATCGACCGCGCAATGGCGAGGACGAGGATCGGGTTGGCAATCGCGGCCGCAAGCGCGTACCAGCGGTCCGAGCCGCGCTCGATCCAACTCACCGGATGCCCCATCAACCGGCTCGCTCGCATTGCTTCGAGTCGCTTGCCGATGCGGCTGCCGTTCCCCGAGAACCAGCCCACCCATCGGCGTTCGACCCAGGAACAGCAGGCGATGACGAGGAAGATGGCCGCGGTCGTCGCGACCACGTAGACGATCACCGGCGAGAACGAGGCTGCGAGCAGTGCGACCGGTGCGCCAAGAACGACGCCGTCGAAGAAGGCCAGGGCGGCCACCATGGTGCCGACGACGCCCGTGCGGACGGCGGCGCCTGCACCCTGCGTCGAGCTCGGTGACGGGGACGCCATTGCGAAGACGTATCGGCAGCAGCCGGGCAGACCCGGAGCGCTCAGCGCGCGAGGGGGATATCGAACTCCCGGGCGATCCAGCCGGCAAGCTCGTCGGCGAGCGCGTCGAAGATCGCCCGACCCGCCGCTGCGGTTGCGCCCGACGGGTCGCCGAGAACGCCGGTCGACGACAGGGCTGCAATTCCGTCGTTCCATATGCGCTCCATCCAGCCGGGCTCGGCGGCCGTGTAGCCCTCCACGCCGTCGTGGTCGCGCACGAGCGCGCCGAAGAGCGCGAGCCCGACGCTCGTCTCGAGTGCTCCGGCATGAACGTCCGTCTCCGGCGCCTCCAGCCCCTGGGCTCGCGCCGCCTCGTCCATGACCCGGACCAAGCCGAGCAGGTCGTCATAGGCAATCACGCGGGTCCGGCCAGAGCGCGACGCGTGCTCGGCGGCGAGGTCACCGATGAACGCGAAGTTCCCACCGTGCCCGCTGAACACGGCGACTCGCGCGATCCCGACCCGCTCCAGTCCGGCGATGTGCGCTTCGATCCAGCCGCGGAACGTGTCCTGCGAGAGGCTGACGGTGCCCGGGAACGCCAGGTGATGATCGGAGAGACCGGATCGCAGCGTCGGCGTGACGACCACCGGGACAGGCAGCTTCTCGGCTACCGCATGCGCAAGAGCCTCGGCGAACATGGAGTCGGTGCCGAGGGGCAGATGCAGCCCATGCTGCTCGAGAGCGCCGGTCGGGATCAAGCCGATGGTGTCGGCTTGCGCTCGCAGCGCCTCGGCCTCCGGCCACGTGAGCTCCTCCATCGCGATGAAGGTCATGCGGCGACCGTACGAAGCGACGGCGCGACCGTCAAGCCGACAGTGGGATGAACTCGAGCCGGGTGACTGCGCCTCCCGTGACCGTGAAAGCAATGCGTACGGGCATCTCGCTCGCCACCTCGCCGCTCTCGGCCCAGCGTTGCACGAGGCGGCCCGTGAGATCTGCGCCGTCCTCGTTCCCGTCTAGCCGGTCGACCTCGACGGTCTCCACGAGGTGTTCGGGGGGCTGTTGGCGGCGGCGGCTTTCGAGCCACGCTTCTCGCCCTTCCAGACGTGCGCCGGGGAAGACGAGCACGACGTCGTGAGCGAGCAGTTGTGCCGCCTCGTCGTGGGCGCGTGCGTTCACGGCATCGGTGAACGCACGAGCGACCGCCACGCCGTCGTGCACCTCCTTCGTCACGCGAAGTTCGACTCCGGACTGTCGTTGAAGTTGGCCTCGTGGTGGCATGGATCTTCCGGAAGCGTTACCGCCAGTTCATCGAGATCTGCTTGACATATGCCTCATATGCTCGTATCTTGTCGCCGGAAACGTTTTCGCGAGGAGAGGGCAAATGGCGGATATCCGGGAAGTAGCGAAGGAGAGCGGAGTGTCGGTTTCGACCGTCTCGCGCGTCTTCAACGGATACGAGGACGTGAGTCAGGCGACCCGCGAGCGCGTGCTCGCGGTAGCCCGCAAGCTCGACTATGCACCGAGCGCCGCGGCCCGCACGCTGGTCAATAGGCGCTCGGAGATGATCGGCGTCGTGCTCTTCACAGGAGTCGAGCACCCGGACATCCACCACCCGTTCTTCCAGGAAGTGCTCGTCGGCCTGAAGCACGGGATCGGTGAGCTCGGCTACGACCTGCTCCTGTTCGCCACCGAACAGTCGACGAGCACGGGGGGACCGCATTCGTATACGCAGCGGGCACGGCAACATCGGGTCGACGGCGTCGTCATCATGGGCGTAGACCGCGACGACCCCGAGGTCGACCAGCTTGTTCGGTCGTCGGTTCCCGTGATCGCGGTGGACATCGACGTCGTCGGCGACCACACCACCTACGTCGCATCCGACAACATCGGCGGCGCACGCCTCGCCGTGCGGCACCTGCACTCGCTCGGCCACACGCGAATCGCCACGATCGCCGGGCCGAGCAGGACGAAGCCGGGCGCCGACCGGACGCTGGGCTACCGGGCAGAGATGGCCGAGCTCGGGTTGGCGGTCCAGCCCGGCTACGAGGTCGAGGGCGACTTCTACGCGGAGAGCGGCGAGCAGGCGATGGAGTCGATGCTCGCCCTGCCAGAACCGCCGACCGCCGTCTTCGCAGCAGCGGACATGATGGCAGTGGGCGCGATTCGCGCCGTGCAGGCCGCGGGCCGCGTAGTCCCCGCTGACATCGCGGTCGTCGGCTTCGACGACATCCGCCTCGCCGAGCTGCTCTCTCCACCCCTGACGACTATCCGGCAGAACATGGTCGGTATCGGGCTCGCAGCCGGCCGCGCTCTCGTGGAGCAGATCGAGGACCCCGACGCCACTCCGCCCGTCCTGACGCTTCCCGTCGAGCTCGTCGTTCGAGCCTCGTGCGGCGCGAACGGAACCGCGGCGGCACACTAGTGAGGAGGTGAGAACGTCACGATCGTAGGCACGTCGTTTTCGGAAACGTTTTAGTGAAACCTGACAAGGAGGGGAGTGCAGTGAAGCTCATGCGTAGAGGAAGGTCCTGGAAGCTTCTCGCCGTAACCGGCGCAGTCGTCGCAAGCGTGACGGTTGGACTCGTTGCGACCACCGCGTCCGCGAAGTCCGAAGACACCGCCTTGACGGTCAGCCTCTTCGGCGACTTCGGCTACCACGACCTGTACAAGAAGTACGAGGCGACGCATCCCGGCGTCACCATCACGGAGTCGATCCAGGCCTACCAGGACCACCACACCCAGCTGGCTCAGCACGTTGCGGTTGGGGCAGGTGCCGCAGACGTCGAGGCGATCGAGGTCGGGTTCATCCCGCAATTCACGCCACAGCCGCAGAACTTCGTCGACCTACGGAAATACGGCGCATCTTCGCTGAAGAAGCTCTACCTGCCGTGGAAGTGGTCGCAGGCCGTGGGCAAGGGCGGCTCGGTGGTCGGTCTCGGCACCGACGTCGGCAGCCTTGCGATCTGCTACCGGAAGGACCTGTTCGCGAAGGCCGGTCTACCGACGAACCGCGTCGCGGTGTCGAAGCTCTGGCCCTCGTGGCAGGCGTACATCGCGACCGGCAAGCGCTACCAGGCGAAGGCCCCGAAGGGCACGTACTTCTTCGATACAGGGTCCAACGTCTACAACGCGATGGTCGGCCAGATCAACCCTGCGTACTACAACGCGAAGGGCGACGTGATCGTGTCGAAGAACCCCCTCCTCAGGCCCGCCTACAACCTGACGATGGTCGGCATCAAGGCCGGCGAGTCCGCCGGACTGACCGCGTTCAGCACCGAGTGGAACACCGGCTACAAGAAGGGCGTCTTCGCGACCGTCACCTGTCCCGCCTGGATGATGGGCTACATCCAGGGCCAGGCGCCGGCGACGACGGGCAAATGGGACATCGCCGCAACGCCCGGCACGGGCGGGAACTGGGGCGGCTCGTTCCTCTCCGTCCCGAAGCAGTCGTCGCACCAGGACGAGGCGGCTGACCTGGTGAAGTTCCTGACGTCTCCCAGCTCGCTGGCGTCGATCTTCAAGAACACGGGCAACCTGCCCAGCCAGACCGCTCTACTCAACAGCAAGCCTGTCCAGAACTTCAAGAATCGGTTCTTCAGCAACGCTCCGGTCGGCAAGATCTTCGCCAACTCGGCGCTGAGGCTGAAGCCGCAGATCCTCGGCCCGCACCAGGGCGACATCCAGCAGGCTTCTACGTCGGCGATCGAGCGTGTCGAGCAAGGGAAGCAGAGCCCTGCGAAGTCCTGGGCACAGTTCCTGAAGGACGTCAACAACATCGCAGGCTGATTCGACTATCTGGCGGCGCCGGGGTGGACACCACTGCTCACCCGGCGCCGCCGGTGTCGCGGAGGATGCGAGGCTAATGGCCAGGAACAACGCGTTCGGACAGGCTTCGGCGGTAGGCCGTAGGCGCGCGGCACGGCGCAGGCTGCACAGGCTCGACGCTCGCCTCTCGCCCTACCTCTACGTCGGCACGTTCTTCCTGGTCTTCTGCGCGTTCGGGCTGTTCCCGCTCGGTTACACGGCGTGGATGTCGCTGACCGACCGCAACCTGCTCGACCCGACCACGCACTTCATCGGGCTCGACAACTACGCCGCGCTCCTCCACGACGACTACTTCTGGAACGCCGTCAAGAACACGTTCGCCATCTGGGTCATCTCCACCGTGCCGCAGCTCCTGCTCGCGCTCGGCCTGGCGAGCCTGCTGAACACCGGCCTGCGGGCGAAGACCTTCTTCCGGATGGGCGTGATGCTCCCGCAGGTCACGTCGCTGGTGGCGGTCGCGTTGATCTTCACGCAGTTGTTTTCAAAGGACTACGGCCTCTTCAACTACCTGTTGGGCGGCATCGGGATCGACCCGATCGACTGGGAAGCCGGACAGATCTCGTCCTGGGTGGCGATCTCGGTCATGGTCACCTGGCGGTGGACGGGCTACAACGCCCTCCTCTACCTCGCCGCGATGCAGGCGATTCCGGACGATCTCTACGAGTCGGCTGCCATCGACGGCGCCGGGCGGTGGAAGCAGTTCCGGCACATCACCGTGCCCATGATCCGGCCGACGATCATCTTCACGGTGATCGTCTCGACGATCGGCGGGCTCCAGCTCTTTACCGAGCCATACCTCTTCCAGCCGATCAAGAGCGGCGCGCTGGGCGGCTCCGCCCGCCAGTACCAGACGATCTCGATGTACCTCTACGAGAAGTCGTTCGGGAGCTCCCAGTTCGAATTCGGCTACGCGGCCGCGATCGCGTGGGCCTTGTTCCTGATCATCGCCGTGATCTCGCTCGTCAATTTCCTGCTCATCCGCAGGATCAGGTCGGCGGAGACCTAGGATGGCGACGGTCGCAACACCCGAGCCCCCCCGCGGCGGGTCCCGCCGTCGCTTCGGCAGGAGCCGCCACTTCCAGTCGGCGGGTCCGTTCACGTACCTCTTCCTGCTGGTCGTTGCGATCCTCTCGTTCTTCCCGCTCTACTGGTCCGTGGTCGTGGCATCCCACGACAACTCCGCGATCGCCAGTTACCCGCCGGTGATGACGCCCGGGGATCAGCTCTTCCACAACATCGGCCGCGTCTTCAACTCCGGCGAGGTGAGCATCAACTTCTGGACGGCGCTCATCAACTCGGCCATCGTCGCGAGCGTCGTCTCGTTCACGGTCGTTTTGTTCAGCACGCTGGCGGGCTTCGCGTTCGCGAAGCTCCGGTTCCGCGGGAACAAGGTCCTGTTCCTCGTCGTCATCGGAACGCTGATCGTCCCCGTCCAGCTCGGTGTGATCCCGCTGTTCATCGAGATGAAGCACCTCGGGTGGATCAACCACCTCCATGCGGTGATCGCACCCTCGCTCGTCTCGGCCTTCGGCGTGTTCCTCATGCGGCAGTACATCGCCGCCGCCGTCCCGAACGAGCTCATCGACGCCTCACGAGTGGACGGCTGCAGCACGATCCGGGTCTTCTGGCACGTCGTGCTCCCCGCGGTGAGACCCGCTGCCGCCGTCCTCGGGCTGCTCACGTTCCTGAATTCCTGGAACGACTTCTTCTGGCCGCTGATCGTCCTGACATCGCAGAACCCGACGGTGCCGGTGGCGGTCTCGGCGCTCCAGAGCGGGTACGTGCAGGACTACGCGCTCGTCTTCGCCGGCACCTTCATCTCGATCATCCCGCTGCTCGTGATCTTCCTGGTGCTCGGTCGGCAAGTCATCGGCGGGATCATGAAAGGAGCTGTGAAGGGATGACCGACAACGGCAGGTTCGTCTGGGGGGCCGCGACCGCCGCGTTCCAGATCGAAGGAGCGACGAAGGCGGACGGTCGCGGCGAGTCCATCTGGGACCGGTTCGCCGCCACCGAGGGGAAGGTGGCGCTGGGCGACACGGGAGACCCAGCCTGCGAGCACTACTACCGCTGGCGCGACGATCTGGACCTGATGAAGTCGCTCGGTCTCCAGGGCTACCGTTTCTCGATCTCGTGGCCACGGATCCAGCCGACCGGGCGTGGGCCGGCGAATCAGCGCGGCCTCGACTTCTACCGGGAGCTCGTCGAGGGCATGCTCGAGCGAGGGATCCGGCCGCTGGCGACGCTGTACCACTGGGACCTGCCACAAGCGCTAGAGGACGAGGGCGGCTGGGGGTCGCGCGACGTGGTCGACCGGTTCACCGAGTATGCGGCGATTCTCTTCGACCACCTCGGGGATCTCGTGCCCGACTGGATCACGCACAACGAGCCATGGGTGACGTCGTTCCTGGGCTACGCCTACGGGACGAAGGCGCCGGGCGTGACCGACTGGCCGACGGCCCTCAGGGCCGCCCATCACTCATTGCTCGCCCACGGCGCTGCGGTCAGGGCGTACCGCGCCGGCAACGGCACCGGCAACATCGGCATCACCCTGGACCTGACCGTTGCGAAGCCGGCGTCGGCTTCACCTGCTGACGGTGCGGCCGCAGCACGCCGGGACGGCTACCAGAACCGCTGGTTCCTGGACCCTGTCTTCCGAGGCTCCTATCCGACGGACATGCTCGAGCTCTACGAGGAACGGCTCGGTGCTATTGACTTCGTGCGGGATGGCGACCTCGAGCTGATTGCTCAGCCGATCGACTTCCTCGGCGTCAACTTCTACCGGCCGAACGTCGTCGAGGCAGCCGACGACGACTCCCTGTTCCAGCTGACCGAGGTCGACTCCGACGCCGAGCACACCGCCATGGGCTGGCCCGTGGTTCCCTCCGCGCTCACCGAGCTGCTGGTCCGCCTGGAGCGCGACTACGGCGAGGTACCGTTCTTGATCACGGAGAACGGTGCGGCTTTCGATGACCGGTTGGACGGCGCCGACGTCGTCGAGGACGAGCGGCGGGTCGCGTACCTCGCAGGCCACATCGAAGCGGTGCAACGCGCCCGCGAGCAGGGAGTCGACGTCCGCGGCTATTACGTCTGGTCACTGCTCGACAACTTCGAGTGGGAGCATGGCTACGGGAAACGATTCGGCATCGTGTTCGTCGACTTCCGGACCCAGCGGCGGATCCCGAAGAGGAGCGCGCTGTGGTACCGGGACCTGATCGCGTCGAACGGGGGAGAGTGACGTGGCGAGCATCGGTTTCAGACAGCTGACCAAGGCGTTCCCGGGCGGGGTCAAAGCCGTCGACTCGCTCGACCTCGACATCGCCGACGGCGAGTTCATGGTCGTCGTCGGCCCGTCGGGATCCGGGAAGTCGACTGTCCTGCGCATTGCTGCCGGACTCGAGGAGGCGACGAGCGGTGAGGTCTGGATCGGCGACGAGCTCGTCAACGACGTACCGCCTATGGACCGGGACATCGCGATGGTCTTCCAGAGCTACGCGCTGTACCCACACATGACGGTGTACGAGAACATGGCGTTCGGCCTGAAGCTGCACGGCATGAAGAAGCGCGAAATCGAGCCCCGGGTCCGCTCGACGGCGGCGATGCTGGCGATCGACGACCTGCTCAAGCGGAAGCCCGGCCAGCTCTCCGGCGGCCAGAGGCAACGGGTCGCGATGGGGCGCGCGATCGTCCGCGAGCCGGCTGCATTCCTGATGGACGAACCGTTGTCGAACCTCGACGCCAAGCTCCGGGTCGAGATGCGCGCGTACCTGGGCACGCTGCACCAGCGGCTGAAGACGACGACTCTCTATGTCACGCACGATCAGACCGAGGCGATGACGATGGGCGACCGGGTGGCGGTCATGCACGACGGCCACCTCCAGCAGGTAGACGTCCCTCAGGTGCTGTATGAGCATCCCGTCAACGCCTTCGTCGCAGGATTCATCGGTTCACCGTCGATGAACCTCGTCCACTCGCAGCTCACGGAACGAGGCGGTGGGCTCTACGCCGCTTTCGGGCCGGCGAGCCTGCGAATCCCCGACAGCGTGCTCGAAACCCGGCCGGCCCTTCGCGGTTACGCGGGCAAGGCCGTGATCGCAGGCATCCGACCCGAGGACATCGAGGATGCCGCACTGGCCGTGTCGCCGAACGGCGCCACGCTCGATGTCGAGATCTCGCTTGCCGAGCCGATGGGAGCCGAGGTGATCGCACACTTCCCCATCGCCGCAGAGCCACTCGTCAGCCCGACGGCGCACGCGCTCGCGCACGGTGCAGACGAGGGGCACGAGGACACAGCGGCGCTCACGCTGCTCGCAACCGATGCGAGCGGCGAAGCGCTGATCACGGCGCGCATGAGCCCGCGCTGCGGCGCGCGCACCGGGGAGCCGCTGCGCATCGTTCTCGACGCGGAGCGCATGCACTTCTTCGACCCCGACACGGAGAAAGCGCTCGGCTAGAACCGTTACGCCGGCGACTCGGTGACCGGCCGCAGTAGCGGCTACAGACGAACGGTGAAGGCCAGCGGTTCGCTCAGGCGACCGCGGCCATCGCGAACGCGCAGCCTGGCCGAGTAGGTGCCGCCGCCGAGCACGAACCGCGCCTCGACGAGCCACCCTATCTGGTAGTTCGAACAGCGGTAAGGACGGATCCTTCCCAGGTCGCCGCCGAGCTCGTCGATGGTGGTGCCTCGCGCCTTCACGACTGAACCGACTCGTCGCGATTCGTGTGTTGTGATCACAGCACGTGGACCAACACTCAGGCACAGACGCACGCGGAGATCGGCGCTTGCCGCGAAACCACCGCGAACCGCCGTGCGCTTGAAAGTGAGGCTCTTCAGGACGATTTCTGGCCGGCGGTCCTGCGCGGCAGACGGACCTGCGAGTGTGGCTGCCGCCGCAAGGGCCGCGATCAGCACTGCCGCCTTCAGGGCCGGCAGCCTAAACGCCAACGCAAGACATGCGAGATTCATGCGAGCTAACGGTAGCGGCACGCGGCGAACGGGACGCCCCAGCGTCGCCTACGACCAGCGACCTCGAAGTCCCTATAGTGTCGAGGGGTGCCACCGATCCCGGTTCGGTCGGACGTCGCCGCCGCGGGCCAGCCTGTCCGCGGCGCGCTGAGCGTCGCGCCCACCTACAACGACGACTTCAAAGGCTGGCCCGTGGCGCCGCAGCACCGCACCCACGCCGTCTACGGGACCTTCGGCAACCCGACCACGAAGTGGCCTTCGGATATGCCCGGGCCGCGGGCTGGTTACCACCAGGCGATCGACATCCTCCAGAACGACGCCTCGGGCCGCCATCCTGTCTTCGCCATCGAGGGAGGCACGGTCCATGAGGCAACGGTGGCCGAGATACTTACCCCGCTCAAGGAACGCGTTCGCAGCGGAATCATCAGCATCGGCCACTTCCGCTACTCGCACGTCGCGCCGTCCGTCGAGCTCGGGGAGAAAGTCGAGGCGGGACAGGAGATCGGCCAGACGTGCCTGGGCTTTTGGCACATGCACCTCGAGGAGCGGGCGACGGTGGGCGGGAAGACCGTCATGCTCAACCCGCTTCGGCCCGGCGGGAAGCTCGCCCCCGTGAAGGACACGGGGAACCCGTTCGTGCGCGAGATGCGCATCTACGCGAAAGAGGACGAGAACAATCCGAAACCACGCCCTCTGCCGCCCGACCGTGTCCGCGGCGTTGTCGTCCCCGTCGCGCTCACGGGGGACTCCTTCCCCTTTCGGGAGTGGCCGGGCGCTCCCACCGTTCCTCTGCACGTCTACCGCGCCTCGATCCAGCTGCGCCGAGGGCAGACCATTGTCCTCGCCCGGACGCTCTTTCAGCTCGACATGGCGCCCGGGCCCACCTGGCAGCACTATTTCCGCCCGCTCACCCGCCGAAGCGCGCCCATCGCCGTCTGCATCGTGCGCGAGCCGAAGGACTGCACGGGCAAGATATGGATCCGGCTCTGGGAGCGCGGGTGGGACACGAGAAAAGTGCCCAACGGCTCGTACACGCTGAAGCTCACCGTCGAGGACACCGTCGGGCGGAGCGCTAGTAAGACCCTGCGGCTCCGGGTCGCGAACTGATTCAGACGTTGTTCGCGACGATGACGTCGATCGACTCTGCCGTGTGGTTCCCGACGATGTCCCAGGCGGTCACGGTCAACCGATAGGGGCCGTCGCGGAAAGCCGTGGTGTCCCAGTAGCAGCTCTTCCGGCGGGGGCCGGCAAAGAGGCGGAACCAGAGCTCGCCCCGGCCCTGGCGTTTCAGCTTGATCGCCGTTTTGGCTCGGAGGTTTTGCCGCGTCCCCGGCGCGTAGTGGTGGGAGAGGGAGATCTGATTCTGGCGAGAAGCCTTGGGGCCCGGCCACACGCCGGACGGGAACACGTCGCGGTCGATCACTCGCTTCCCGTCAGTGGCGCGGTCGACGGCGAGGTGGACGCGAGCCGGATGGTGGTCGGTCTCGAGGAGGGGGACGTCCTTCCACCAGCCCCGGAAGGACTGGAGGTCCTCGATCCGGGCACGGACGTCGACCTGGCCCGAGAGCCGGCTCGGGTCGAGGGGGGCGCCGCCGGGAGCGAAGACAGCCGACCCATTCGGGTCCCCCAGGACGAATCCGCCGGCTGGTGGAAACGGATCTCTCGGATGACCGGGGCTGCTGTGTCGCGGTACGGCGCGATCTTGCCTTCCGGGTCGAGCGGGTTCACCTGAATCTGGCGACTGGCACTTGGCTTTCCCCCTGGAAAGCGCCACTCGCTCAGATGCAGGTGCCACTCGTCCTTGAAGGTCCAGCCGATCAGCTGGCCGGGTTTCACGTCCTGCCCGAGCTCGACGACCGGGTCGACGTGCCCGTACGTGAAGTGGCCGATCCGGATGATGCTCTCCACACCGGGGGGCGGCTGCGTGAAAATGTGCCACACCGGTCCACCCTCGAGCGCATAGACGCGGTGCGTCCGCCCCTTCGGATGCCCGCGCTCGGGCTGGTCGTCGCGCACCGAGATGTCGATCCCGGGGTGGTACTCCGGCTTACTCCGCGGGTCGAGCCACGAGCCGCGCACCGGGTGCTGCCGGTTCCGCGGGCCGACCGGCCAGCCGCGGTAGTCGTCGGCGTACCATGGCCTCAACCCGCCACCTCGCCCTCGACGCGACCCCCTGGCCAGCGGCGATCGTATTGCGGCGGGCCGGGGCGGTAAACGATCCTCGTCGCAGAAGCGGCACGGTCACCTCCGTCACGGACGCCGAAAAGGAGGGGAGACTCACAGCGCGGACGCCGATTAAGAGAACGAGACGAACGAAGAGCAGACGCTAACATGTCCTGACTGCAACGGCAGTTGGGAGAGCGCCACAGCTCCAACAAACTGCCTATTCGCAGGCAAAAGGGCGGTTAGCTCAGTTGGGAGAGCACTAGCTCGACAAGCTAGGGGTCACTGGTTCGAGCCCAGTACCGCCCATTCTTCCCTCGCCCCGCTTCGCTTTCCGCTCGGGTGGGGCGCCCTTGAGGGCGCCGCTGATGTCGGATCGCTGGTGGGCCGCGCCCGCCAGGTCGGTCGCGCCGGCGAGCCACGCGTCAGCCAGTAACCGGTGAAGGAGGTCATCATGACTCGCATATCAGCCACCACCGCGGCGGTCGGTACACAATGAACGCCCCCGCCTCAATCACCATCACGCCAGTCTTCGTTGCCGACCTTTCCGTCGAGGGCGAGCGGATGCCGGTCTACGTGCACGTGATCGACCATCCCGATGCGCGCGTGCTGGTCGACACCGGCATGACGGAGCTGCACCCCGCGATGGCCGACATGGATCCCCGCCTCCAGCCGCTGAGCGAGCAGGACTTCGATCTCGCCGCCATCGACATCGTCGTCAACACCCACCTGCACGCCGACCACTGCGGCGGCAACCACCTCTTCGCCGGCAGGCCGATCTATGTCCAGCGTCGGGAGCTCGACGACGCGCGCAGCGAGGACGACTACACCATTCGCGAGTGGGTCGAGGCGCCCGGCGTGCAGTACGTGCCGGTCGACGGCGAGCACGAGCTGCTGCCCGGGCTCCGACTCGTCCCGGCGCCGGGCCACACACCCGGCATGCAGATGGTCGTCGTCGAGACTGGCGGGCGCCCGGTCATCGTCGGCGGCGACGTGGCGGTGTGGTTCGGCGAGTTCGACGAGCCGCCCACCGAAGGCCGGCAGCGGGTCCTTGCGCTCGACCCCGAGCTGGTCTGGCTCGCGCACGAGCGCGAGCCGTGGCGACCCCGCACCGTCTAAGGCATCTCGCTGCCGATTTGGCGCACGGGGTAGACCCGGCGGGAGAGGGGTCGCGTTCGGCGGAGCGGGGCTTGCCGCAGTTGACCCAGCTGGGTCATAGCGGACGAGGTGACGGACACACATTCTGTCTGGGATGGACTCCCGGGCCGCATCCGAGCAGCGCCGCGTAGACGTCGTCCAGGTCTTGCTCGATGGGGGGCCGGTCAGCCTGCCGCGGCAGTCGAGGCAGGACCTGCTCGCTGAGTTCCGCCACCTCGACTCGAAGCAGGCGTTAGTCGATGCCTTCGACTCGAGGCAGGCGCTACTCGATGCCTTCGAGTCGGTCGGAACCTCGCGGACCGTGGCGCTAACGCCGGAGCAGAAGGGCGAGGCGCTCGACGTAATCGAGTTGTGGTCGGCGCGCGTCCCTTATCAAGACCTGCCCGAGGGAATCCTCGAACTCCGCGCCGCCTTGGCCGACGACGTCGCGGGCTGAAGGCGATTTCGCTTCCGCTCGGCTCGCTGCCCGCGACCTCGCCAATCCAACTGTTGCGGATCAAACGGTCGGTGCATGGTGGCTCTCAAAGCGGCGCCTTCCGTCTTCAGGCTGGAGACGTGGCGGCCTCCGGTTGCCCATCGTCGGCGCGTTAGCATGGCGCTGTGCGCGAGCTGCGGACGGGACTGTGGCACTGGCAGGCATCCCACCCGGGCTGGGAGTCGAGCGAGCCGTGGGACCAGAACGTCTCCTCCTACGCGATCGACGACGGCGAGCGCCTGCTGCTTTTCGACCCGCTCGCCGTGCCGAGCGAGATCGAAGAGCGTGCGGCAGACCGTGACACGGCGATCGTGCTCACCGCGCCGTGGCACGAGCGGGACGCACAGCGCCTCGTCGAGCTGCTCGGCGTACCGGTGATTACACCGCTGCCCGACACCGCCCAGTACCTCATGGACACGTACGGCATCACCGCTGAGCAGGCCGGCGACGGCAGTCCCGACCTGGTCTGGCTGCTTCGCGAGAACAAGGGCGAGGCACGCCCGTACTCGGCAGGCGACCGGCTGCCGTTCGGTGCCGACGTGTTCCCAGGGCATAAGCCGAACGACACCGTGCTCTGGGTCGAGAGCCAGCGTGCGGTGATCTCCGGTGACACGCTCGTCGACTTCGGCAAGGGACTCGAGATCAACGAGCGGTGGCTCCGCCCCGGCGTGACGCGCGAGGAGATCGCCGAGGGGCTGCGCCCGCTGTTAGAGCTGCCGGTCGAGCTCGTGCTCGCAACGCATGGCGGGCCGACAGACCGCGCCGCCCTCGAGCACGCACTCGCCTGAGCGACTGAACGTTTCTACACCAGCGCGTCGATCGTTGCCGTCGTGACGATCCCTTCGACGGCGCGCGCCAGCTCCAGATCCAGGGTCACGAACGCGTCTGCCTGCAGCAGTGTGAGTGCCACGTACTCGGCGTCGAACGTCTCGGCCCACCCCAACTGATCGGCCACTTCCCAGGCCCGGCGCCGGAGCACGGCGTCGCCGAGGAGCCTGATCGGCATCCGCTGGATGCGGGCGAGGCGCTCTCGCGCGACATTCGCCGGGATCTCGCCTCGCTGGACGGCCTCGTGCAAGGCCGACAGCGTCTGAGACCGTAGGAGTGTCGGCGCGAGGAGCTCGTGCTCGTCTGAAACCTCAGTGTCGGAGCTCGCCAGGTGGAGCACGGCGCTAGTGTCGACCACGAACCTCGTCATGCGGACAGCTTTTCATCGAGGTTCGCGACCGTCTGTCGCAGCGCGCGCTCGATGCCGCGCCGCACGAGAAACCGATCGTAGAGGCCTCGCAGGAATGCCCTGGGCTCGTACTCGACCAAGAGCCGATAACGCATGCCTCCATCATCGCCCAGGAAATGACGTTCGTGCCGGGCGTCGGGCAACCCGCGTTGACGGCTCACGTATTCGACGAGCGCGTTCGTGTCCAGGCGGCGGAGGGTCATGTGGAGCCCTATCTCTCGACCGAGCAGGCGGACGACGACAACGGCCTCGTCCCCTGGAGCACTCCACCGCGAGCCGGGCTCGATGCGGACGAAGCCCGGCCAGTACTCCGGCCAGTTGGCGACGTCCGTGATGTAGGTAAAGCCGTTCTCGACTGAGCAATCGAAACGATGCTCGCGCTCGATCCGGAGCATGCTTGATGATAGGTGAGGGCAGAAAAGTACCTGCTAAGCAGGCCTTTCCGCCTCCGACGGGTCTGCGGGCTACGGTTCTCGGATGATCGTTGATAGCGCCGTCTACCGCGACGGGACCCGGGTCGCGGAGCTTGACAACTTCGCGGAGCTGCATGCGGCGTGTCGGGCGCCCGACGCCGTTGGATGGATCGGCCTCTACCAGCCGAGCAGGGAGGAGTTCGCCTCGATCGCGCGGGAGTTCGATCTTCACGAGCTCGCGGTCGAGGACGCAGTCAAGGCGCATCAGCGGCCGAAGCTCGAGCGCTACGGCGACAGCCTGTTTCTCGTCTTGCGGCCGGCCCGCTATGTCGACGAGACGGAGACGGTCGTGTTCGGGGAGGTTGCCATTTTCGTCGGCCCGCAGTTCGTCATCACCGTTCGTCACGGCGACGCGCCGGAGCTCGGGGAGGTGCGGGAGCGGCTCGAGGCACGCCCGGACCTGCTGCGGCGCGGCCCGCTGGCGATCCTGTACGCAATCGTCGACCACGTCGTCGACGACTACGAACCTGTCGTCGCCGGCCTGGAGAACGACATCGACGAGATCGAGGACGAGGTTTTCGGCGGCAGTCCCACCGTTTCGCGACGCATCTACGAGCTGACGCGAGAGGTGATCGAATTCCAGCGCGCTACGGACCCTCTGAACGACATCCTGGGTCGCCTGCGAGCCTCGCCCGCAGTCGGCGACGCGGAGGGCCAGTACCTGCGAGATGTCCAGGACCACGCCATCCGCGCCGCAGAGCACGCCGACGCATTTCGGGCCCTGCTCCAGAACATCCTCAGCGTCAACCTCACTCTCGAGACGAAGGCGATGACCGAGGCGGCACACGCGCAGAACGAGCAGGTCAAGCGCATCTCCGCGTGGGCCGCCATCCTGTTCGCCCCGACGCTCGTCGGGACGATCTACGGCATGAACTTCGAGCACATGCCCGAGCTCGACTGGAGGCTCGGCTACCCGTTCGCCCTGGTGCTGATGGTGACGTTCTCCGTCAGCCTCTACTTCATCTTCAAGCGGCGTCGCTGGATCTGAGCGCCGCCTAGCCGCCTGCCCGGGAAGATACGGGCGTGGACGTCGGAACGATGCTGCTCCTGGTCGGCGCGATCCTGGCCGGGAGCATCCTCGTCGCGCTCGGCGCCGCGCGCGTGGGTGTTCCGTCTCTGGTCGCCTTTCTCGCGCTCGGGATGCTGCTCGGCTCGGACGGGCCGGGCGGGATCGAGTTCGACGACGCCGAGCTCGCACGGACGGTTGGCGTCGCTGGGCTGGCGGCGATCCTCTTCGAGGGAGGTCTCTCCACGTCGTGGCGGCGACTGCGGAGGGTCGCTGTGCCGGCCACCCTGCTGGCGACGGTCGGGGTGGTCGCCTCGACAGTTCTCACAGGGGTGGCCGCGTACTACCTGTTCGACCTTTCGTGGCTCGAGGCGGTGCTGCTGGGCGCCGTCGTCGCCTCCACCGACGCGGCAGCGGTCTTCGCAACGCTCAGGTTCACGCACATCCGGCGGCGGCTAGCGCGAACGCTCGAGGCGGAAACGGGCCTCAACGACCCCGTCGCGATCGCGCTCACAATCGGCCTCATCGCGTGGATCGAGGAGCCGGAACTGGGGTTTCCGGACCTCGTCGTCTCCGTCCTCGAGCAACTCGGGATAGGTCTCGTGATCGGCGTCGGTCTGGCCGCCGTGGCGCTCTGGGTCTTCGCGCGGCTACCGCACTCGATCGGGTCTTTCGCACCCGTGGCGTCCGTAGCTGCCGGAGCGCTGTCGTTCGGAGTGGCCGACGTCGCGGGGGGCAGCGGATTCCTCGCCGTGTATCTCGTCGGCCTCGCGGTCGGCAGCACGCCGTCACGCCATCGCAGCCAGCTGGTTGCGTTCCACGAGGGGCTTGCCTTTCTCGCCCAGGTGACGATGTTCGTCGTGCTCGGTCTGCTCGTCTTTCCGAAGGACCTGCCGGATGTTGCGCTGGCCGGGCTTGCGCTCGCCGTGCTGTTGATGGTCGCGATCCGCCCGGCTGCGGTCTGGCTGTCGACTGCGCTGAGCTCCTTCAACGCCCGCGAGCGGATGCTGCTCGGGTGGGCGGGGCTGCGCGGAGCCGTCCCGATCGTGCTTGCCACCTTTGTCCTGTCGTCCGACGTGGAGCACGCAGAGACGATCTTCAACGCCGTGTTCTTCGTCGTCGTCGTGTCAGCGCTCGTGCAGGGGTCGACGCTCGAGTGGGTGGCGGAACGGCTGGGGCTCGTCGATCCCCGGCCGGCGGTGACCGCCGCCCCGCTGGAAGTCGACGCGCTGGGCTCGCTCGAGCTCGTGGAGTTCGACGTTGCAGGCGATCACGCGATTGCCGGCGCCGCCGTGCGCGAGCTCGGCCTGCCGCGCAGCGCGCTCATAGCCCTTGTCGCCCGCGGAAACGAGACGATCCCGCCGCGCGGGAGCACGGTTCTCGAGCCGGGCGACCGGCTCTTCGTGCTGGCGCCCCGGACGAATCGTCCCGAGCTCGAGGACGTTTTCTCGCGTTGGCGCCGACGCGTGTGATCCATCCAGGAAGTAGCCGACGGCCGTCGAAATATGCATTCGATGGAGGGTGCAAAGCCGCGTAAGCCCTTTGCGATCGTAGGCCAGGGCACGATCTTCGACGGCGCTGCGTACTGGGCGACGCTCGTCGGCATCTACGTCATGGTCGGCGGCCTGATGTTCTACTCGGGCAAGGGCAAGCTGTTCGACGACGACGGGGTCGCGCCGGCGGGAATCAAGACGCAGTTCGAAGGCACGTTCATCGACACGTTCCCCGGCACCGACGCGGCCTGGGTCATCATCGGCGTCCTCGAGTTCGGCGTGTTCGCCCTCCTCCTGGCGAGCCTGCTCCGGCTCGAGTTCCTTCCGCACCGGGAGAAGTCGCTGTTGCAGGTCGGGCTAGCCGTCGCGATGCTGGCGTTCGGCCTGATGGCGTTCGGGCAGACCGCCACGGCGCAGTTCGCGGGCACCGAGTCCCTCTACATGTACTTCGGCGCGACCGCGGTGATCCTCATCCTCGTCAGCCTCATGCCGCCGAACCGGCCCGACCGCTGGCTCGGAGGAGTCAACCGAGACAGCGGTTGATCTCCGGCGCGTAGAGCGCTGCCACTATCGGCACCGCGCCGGCTCACAAGAGCCGCTTCGGAGCGCGGAGCTCCCAGGCCTCGGTGAGCAGCTGCGCCAGGGTCCTCGACTTCACGAGGGGGAGCGCCACGCGCACTGCCGCGAGCTTCTTGCCCCACCAGACCTCCTCGCACGTCTTCGGATGCTCGTGGATCGCCGCGAGGATGCCGCCCTCGTCGAGCATCACGTTCACGTGCTCGTCGTCCCAGAGCGTGGCGAAGATCTTGCCGCCGATGCGAAAGGAGGGTCGTCCATGGTGATCCTGCTCGACCGCTTCCGGTAGGTCGAGTGCGAGCCGGCGCACCTCTTCGCTCGTCACAGGAAGCGATCCTACGTAGGGTTCGCGCATGCCTGAAGCGGCGCCGAAGACGAGCCTCGGCATCTGGGCCCTCGGGCCGATGGTGACGAGGTTCGTCCCGGGTGGCTACCAACCCGAACGTGCGGGCGAGTCCACCGCCGGTAGGGTCAAGCGGGCTGTCGACGGTCTGGGCGAGTTGATCGACGACTACGAATTCCACTATCCGCAGGAGCTTTCCGAGGAGAACCTCGACGACGTACGCGAGGTGCTCGGCGGGCACGGCATCTACACAGTCTGTACGGGTACGCATCTCAACCCTCGCTTTGGCAAGGGCGGCCTTTCGTCGCCCGATGACGCAGTGCGCGAGGACGCGCTGGCGGAGGCTCTTGCGGCGGCACGGTTCGCCGGTGAGATCGGAGCGCAGATGGTCCTCTGGCCAGGGGTCGAGGGCTACAACTACCCGTTCCAGACGCCGTATCGCGATGCGTGGGCCCGCTTCATCGACGGCGTCGGCCAGGTCGCAAGCACGTGTGCCGAGAGCGGGACGCTCCTCTTCCTCGAGCACAAGAACTCCGAGCCGGCGATGAAGATCTTCATGCGCAACGTCGGGATGACACTCCACGTGATCCACACGCTGCGTGCCGAGGGGATCACGAACGTGAAGGTGAACATGGACTGGCAGCACCTGCTGATGAACGGAGAGTCGCTGGCCGAGTACGCGGCGCTGCTCGACGCGGAGGACTTGCTCGGCCACCAGCACGCGAATTCGGGGTGGGGGACGTTCGACGACGACAACATGGTCGGCGCGACGGCTTTCATGGAGACCCTGGAGCTGGCTCTCGAGCTGCGCCGCGCGAGGTACGGCGAGAACGGCGAGCGCCTCGGCTTCGACCTCTACCCGTACACCGAAGACGCCGTGGCGGCAGTGGCCCGGTCGGTCCACCAGTGGAACTTCATCTGGAAGCTGTCGGGCCGCATCGACGAGGCCGCCCTGGTGGAAGCCCAGTCCCGCAAGGACGCGGTGCGCGCCTACGAGCTCGTCTACGCCGCACTCGGTGCGTAGACATGTCTGTCTGCGTCGGGCTCGACGTTGGCACCACCGGCGTGAAGGCGGTCGCGGTCGCGTCCGAGGGAGCGGTGGTCGCGCGGGCTGAGCGCCCGTATGCGCTTTCCACTCCGCAACCTGGCTGGTCGGAACAAGAACCCGAGGACTGGTGGCGCGCGGCCGAGGCCGCGCTGGCCGAGGTCTCCGCGGGGCTCGACGTCGTGGGGATCGGGCTCTCCGGGCAGATGCACGGTCTCGTGGCGCTCGACGCAGCCGGACGGGTGCTCCGTCCCGCGATTCTCTGGAACGACCAGCGGACGGGCGAAGAGTGCGCCGAGATCGAAGACCTGATCGGAGTCGACCGCCTGGTCGAGCTGACGGGAACCCGCGCTCTGGCGGGGTTCACGGCGCCGAAGCTCCTCTGGTTGCGCCGCCACGAGCCGGCGGTCTTCGACCGGATCGAACGGATCTGCCTGCCGAAGGACTACGTGCGGCTCCGGCTCACCGGTGAATGGGCGACCGACGTCGCCGATGCCTCCGGGACGTTGCTCCTCGACGTCGCCGGAAGGCGCTGGTCGGAAGAGGTCGTCGCGGCGCTCGACATTCCGCTCGCCTGGCTGCCTCCCGCTCTCGAGTGCCCCGAGGTCTCCGGCCGGTTCAATGGCATCCCGGTGGCGGCCGGCGCCGGCGACTGCGCGGCAGCCGCGCTCGGTGTAGGCATCGACCGCCCCGGCCCGCTCTCGATCGTGCTCGGCACCTCGGGCGTCGTGTTCGCCGTCCTTCCCGACTACCGGCCGGAGCCCGCGGGCCGACTGCATACCTTCTGCCACGCGGTGCCCGGCGCGTGGCACGCCATGGGCGTGATGCTCTCCGCAGCGGGATCGCTGCAGTGGTTTCGCGACGCCCTTGCGCCGGAAACCTCGTTCGACGAGCTCGTCGCAGAGGCCGACGCCTGGGAGCCGGGGGCTGACGGTCTCATCTTCCTCCCGTACCTGGCGGGAGAACGCACACCGCACGCCGATCCGGACGCCCGCGGAGCGTTCGTCGGACTGTCGATACACCACGACCGGGGAGCCCTGGTGCGGGCGGTGCTCGAGGGCGTCGCCTTAGGGTTGCGGGACTCGCTCGAGCTGCTGCGCAGGCTCGGGGTCGAGGCTTCCCACGCGAGAGTCTCGGGCGGGGGGTCCCGTGGCGACGTGTGGCTTGGGATCGTCGCGTCCGTCCTCGGTATTCCGCTGGAGGCGACTGCTGCCGACGAGGGTTCCGCCTTTGGTGCCGCGCTGCTCGGTGGCGTTGCCGGCGGCGTGTTCAAGGACGTCCATGAAGCTGCCGCAGCGTGCGTCAGGGTGGAGCGAGCGATCGAGCCCGACGGCGGAGCAACTGCGCGGTACGACAGGCTCTACGAGCGCTTCCGCGAGCTCTATCCGGCACTCCACGTGCCCTCGGTTCCCACATGAATGCCAAGTTTGCGATAGTCGCGGTTACGACTCCTCGGAAACGACCCGGATAGGGAGGTAGAGAGCATGAAGAGATCGCGAAGCGCTGCTCGACGCGGCACGACGTGGCTGTGGCTCGCAATCGCGCTTGCCGTCGGTGCGCTGGCGCTCGTCGCGGCCGGCTGCGGTGGCGACGACGAGTCATCATCCGGCGACACGACCGGCACCGAGACGACGGCGGCCGGAGGGGGTTGCGACAGCACGATCTGGGTGCTCCTCCCTGACAGCGCAACGTCGCCCCGGTGGGAGACGGATGACCGCAAGTACTTCGAGGACGCGTTCACCGCGGCCGGCGTGGACTACAACATCGTCAACTCCGAAGGCAGTGCGGTCACCCAGCAGTCGCAGGCCGAGCAGGCCATCGCCGACGGCGCCGAGGTGATCGTGCTCACGAGCAACGACTCTGGCTCGGGCGCGACGATCATCGATATAGCCAAGGAGGCCGGAGTCAAGGTCGTCGAGTACGACCGGTTCAACACCGGCGGCGCGGGCGGCGACGCCTACGTGAGCTTCGACAACGAACAGGTCGGCCGGAAGATGGCCGAGGTCCTCGAGCCCAAGATCGACGATCTCGACGTCGACACGCCTAACGTGGTGATGCTCAACGGCGGCGAGGAGGACAACAACTCCTTCCAGTTCCGCGCCGGCTACGCCGAGACCGTCGACAAGCGGGTCGAGGCGGGCGACTGGACGCTGGCCGCCGACCAGCACGTCCCCGGCTGGGGCGCGAACGGCGAGGGTCAGGGGATCATGGAGCAGATCCTGACCGACAACAACAACAACATCAACGCCGTGTTCGCGGCCAACGACAACCTCGCGCAGCAGGCCATCAACGCTCTCGAGAGCGCCGGCGTCGATGTTCAGAACGTTCCGATCAGCGGCCAGGACGCGAGCGCTGCGGGCATGCAGAACATCGTTCTCGGCAAGCAGGCCATGAGCACCTACAAGCCGTTCTACGACCAGGGCAATGTCGCGGCGGATGTTGCCGTCGCGCTGTGCGAAGGCGCCGACTTCGAAGAGGCCGCGACGAGCTACGAGTCTGACCTCGCGTCCGGCGGCTCCTCCGTCTCGATCATCGGAATCGACACCGAGTCCGGCGAGGCCACGGAATCACCCGACGAAGAAGGATCCATCCCATACGTCTCGCTCGTCCCCATCGGCGTGACCGTCGACAACATCATGGACACCGTGGTTGCCGACGACTTCCGCACGATCGAGGAGATCTGCACAGGAGACACGGCTAGCACGGACTTCTGTCAGGAGAACAGCTGAGCACAACAACCGGGAACGGCGGGGGCGCGCAGAGCGCCCCCGCCCCGGTGCTCGGAGGGAAGGACGGCTCCCGCGACGGACCCCTCATCGAGTGCCGGGGTGTATCGAGGTCGTTCGGCGCCGTTCAGGCCCTCTACCACGTCGACTTCGAGGTGCGTTACGGCGAGGTCATGGCGCTCGTCGGTGACAACGGCGCCGGCAAGTCGACGCTCATCAAGGGCATCGTCGGCATCTTTCCGTTCGACGAGGGCACGACGCTCTTCGAGGGCGCGGAGGTCAACATCCACGGTCCGCGCGACGCCGCCCACCTCGGCATCGAGGTGGTCTACCAGGATCTCGCCCTCGCCGACAACCTCGACGTCGTCGCGAACATGTTCCTCGGCCGCGAGCGCATCCACAACATCTGCATGCTCAACGAGTCGAGCATGGAGCAGGCCTCGCGGGCGGCGCTCGACGATCTCTCCGTCACGACGCTGAAGTCCGTCCGCCAGCGGGTCGCGGGGCTGTCCGGAGGGCAGCGTCAGGCAGTGGCGGTGGCCAAGTCGGTCATGTGGGACGCGAAGCTCGTGATCCTCGACGAGCCGACAGCCGCTCTGGGAGTGGCGCAGACGCGCCAGGTGCTGGATCTCGTCCGCCGTCTGGCCGAGAAAGGCCTGGGCGTCGTCATCGTCTCGCACAACCTCCACGACATCTTCGAGGTCTCGGACCGCATCACCGTGCTGCGGCTCGGGCAGCGCGTCGCGCTCTTCGAGCGGGCGGAGACGACCCAGGAAGAGGTCGTCCACGCCATCACGGCCGGCACGATCGCAGCACGTTCCGGGCATGGCCGGCCCCGACGCGATCGCAAAGTGACAGAGAGCGCAGTCCCGCCCGCGGGCGCGCCGGAGCGCGAGCAGGCTCCGGAACAGTCGCTGTCCGCGTACATGCACGAGTGGTGGCAGGGCGTGAAGTTCGGGGAGCTCGGATCGCTGCCCCTGATCGTCGGTCTCGGCATCATCGTGGTGACGTTCGGGCTCCTCGACGACACGTTCCTCACCGAGCGCAACTTCACGAATCTTCTCCTGCAGACGGCGGCCGTCGCGACGATCGCCATCGGGGTCGTCTTCGTGCTGCTGATCGGCGAGATCGACCTCTCGGTCGCCTTCGTCAGCGCGGTCGGCGGCGTCGTCATGACGACTGCTCCTGCGACCGGACGATCCCGGGCTGGCCGTGGTGGCTGGCGATTCCTGCGGCCCTCCTCATCACGACGGCGATCGGCTTCGTGCAGGCGCTCGTGATCACGAAGGCAGGCGTTCCCTCCTTCGTCGTCACGCTGGCCGGGCTGCTCATCTGGTCGGGCGTCGTCCTGATCCTCACGACGCAGACTTCGGATGTCGGGTCGATCCGGATCCAGGACGACACGGTCATCGGCATCGCGAACGACTTCCTCACCGAGACCCAGGGCTGGATCATCGGCGCCGTGGTGGTGTTCGGCTTTGCCGCCCTCCAGCTCTACACGGCACGCACGCGGCGCCTCGAAGGCCTGCAGACGAAGCCGTTCGTCGTGATCGTGCTCCAGAGCGTCGGGCTGGCGGTCGTCACGTTCGCGGCCGTGTGGTACGCGAACGAGGACCGTGGCGTGCCGAAGGTGATCTTGATCCTCGGTCTCTTGCTCGCGTTCTGGTCGTTCATCGCATCGAAGACGCGCTTCGGCCGTCACGTCTATTCGGTTGGGGGTAACGCCGAAGCCTCACGCCGTGCCGGCATCGCTGTCGATCGCGTTCGCATCGCGGTGTTCATGATCAGCAGCTTGATGGCGGGTGTGGGCGGGATCATGCTCGCGTCGCGACTGCGCTCGGTGGCGACGAACACCGGCGGTGGGAACCTTCTGCTGCTCGTGATCGCGGCGGCCGTGATCGGGGGCACGAGCCTCTTCGGCGGCGTGGGAAGGATCGTCTGCGCCCTCTACGGCGCTCTCGTCATCACGTCGATCGAGAACGGGATGAACCTCCTCGGGCTCTCGTCGGGCCCGAAGTTCGTGATCACCGGCCTCGTCCTGCTCGGTGCGGTGCTGATCGACGCCTACGCGAAGCGTCGGCGCACAGCACGCGGTATGGCATAGGCTGCGCGGCCGTGAGGGTCGCACGAGCTCTGACCGCGGGCGCCGCCCTCGCCGCCGTCGTCACACTCGCAGCCTGCGGGTCGAGCGAGCAGGCCGACGAGCCGAGCGTCCTCGCTCAGCCACGTGCGAGCGGCGCGACGCAACTCGTCGACGTTGCCGACGACGTAGGTATCGACTTTCGGCAGGGAGCGTTCCGGTGGGATACCGCACCCGACGTCGCCGCCATGCAAGGCACGGGTCTGTGCTGGCTCGACTATGACGGTGACGGCCAGCTCGACCTCTTCGCCGTCAACTCGTACGCCGTCGTCGAGATTGCGCGGTGGCGGCGCGCGGGCGGCCTCCCCGAAACGGCGCTCTACAGAAACGACGGCGGTCGTTTCGAAGATGTCAGCGAGGACGCGGGCGCGAACTTCGCCATCCGAGGAACGGGCTGCGTCGCCGGCGACCTCGATACCGACGGAGACACCGATCTCTACGTCACGACTGCCACCGAGCAGCTGCTTCTGTGGAACGACGGCGACGGCCACTTCTCCGAGGGAGCGCGTGACGCAGGTGTCGCAGCGTTCGGCTGGCACAGCGGCGCGGCCGTGGGTGACGTGAACCGACGACGGCCTGCCCGATCTCGTCGTGGCGGGCTACGCCGACGTGAACAACCCCGTCCCCGACGCTCCGGGCGGGTTTCCCGCCACCGTGCTCGGTGTCCGAGACCTGCTGTTCCTGAATCAGGGAGACCAGACCTTCCGCGAGGTCGGCGCCGAGGCCGGGCTCGAGGTCGTGAAGTTCGCCCACGGCCTCGGCGTCGTGCTCACGGACGTCGACCTCGACGACGACCTGGACATCTACCTCGCGAACGACACCGAGCCGGACCGCCTCTACAAGAACGTCGCCTGGCCGGGTGGCGCGGAGGCCGATCCTGCGCACCTCGGCTTCCGCCTGGAGGAGGTCGCCGCCCCGGCGAACGTGGCCGACCCGGGGGCAGGCATGGGCGTCGCGAGCGGCGACTACGACGGGGACATGCGCCCTGATCTCTTCGTGACGAACCTCAGAGGTCAGGGCCACGGGGTGTTCCGGAGCGCTGACGGACCCCCGGTTCCGAACTTCACGGACGAGCGGCTTTCCTTCGGACCCGATCTGTTCTCGGGATCGGGGTGGGGCGTCACGTGGGCGGACCTCGACCTCGACACGGATCTCGACGTCGTGACTCGTCAACGGTCACGTGCCGCTCACGGATCTCGTAGAAGACGCCCAGGTGCCACAGGTGTTCGAGAACGGCACCGCGCAGGGTGATGTGGCGCGCTTTACCGACGCCAGCAAGAGCATGGGCATCGCCGATGTCGGCAAGCTGAACGCCCGCGGCAGTGCCGTGGCCGACTACGACTCGGACGGCGACCTCGACGTGGCGATCGCCGTCGTCGGCGGCCCGCTGCTGCTGCTCGAGAACCAGGGTGACGGGGGACGGTGGCTCGAGATCGAGCTCGCCGCTTCGCGCCGGGTACGCGGGTGACCGTGACGCTGCCGGACGGCCGGAAGCTCGTGCGCGAGGCGCAGGCGGGCAGCAGCTACGCGTCGTCCGAGGATCCGCGCCTCCACTTTGGGCTCGGCGCGGCCGCCCGTGTGAGCGTCGGTCGCCGTTCGCTGGCCCGGCGGCTCCGAGACCCGGCTCGACGACGTCGAGGCGAATCAGCTTCTCCGACTGGAGCCGCCCGAGGACGAGACCGTCGCCAGCCCTGGCGTCGGAGGAGTACCTGGTAGCCGGGCTGCGAGCGCGATCGGGCGGAGACGCGATCGGTGGCGCGTGTGTGGGACGAGGCGCTGCTCGATGCGATCCGCCGCGATGTGCCGGCGCCGACCGTGCACGCGCGAAATCTCTTCCACGTCTCGGCGGCGATGTGGGACGCCTGGGCGGCCTACGAGCCTGACGCGGACGGCTACTTCGTCGACGAGAAGCACGACGCCGACGACGTGCAGGCCGCTCGCGAGGCGGCGATCAGCTACGCCGCGTACCGGGTGCTCCTCCACCGCTACTCGATCGCGGCCGGCCTCGAGGAGACCTTCTCGGAGCTCGCCTCGACGATGGAGAGCCTCTGCTACGCATCGACTACGTCAGCACCGAGGGCGACTCGCCGGCGGCGCTCGGCAACCGCATCGCCGCGACGGTCATCGAGCGCGGCCAGGACGACGGCTCGCTCGAGGAGACGCGCTACGTCGACACGGACTACAAGCCGGTCAACCCACCGATGGTGGTCGCCGAGCCCGGCACGAACATGCGCGATCCGGACCGCTGGCAGCCGCTGGCGCTGGCGCAGATCGTCGGTCAGAACGGCATCGCCGATGCCCGGCAAGGTGCAGAGCTTCATCGGGCCGCACTGGGGTCACGTGACCGCCTTCGCGCTGTCCGAATCAGCCGAGGGACATGCCCATCGACCCCGGCCCGCCACCACACCTGGGCGACCGGGTGGACGAGGCGTACAAGCAGACCGCGCTCGACGCTGATCCGGCGCTCGAGCTATCTCGATCCGAGCGACGGGGTGACGGTCGACATCGGGCCCGGCGCGCTGGGAGACAACTCCCTGGGGACGAATCGACGGGAACGGCCACGACGAGAATCCGGCGACCGGCAAGCCGTATCCGCCCAACCGCGTGCTGCGTGCGTGACTACGCGCGCTCGCTGGCCGAGTTCTGGGCGGACGGCCCCAAGTCGGAGACGCCGCCCGGTCACTGGAACACGGTTGCGAACGAGGTCTCCGACTCGTCCGGCTCTCATGCGACGGATCGGCGGCCGCGGCAGGGCGCTGAGCCGGCTCGAGTGGGACGTGAAGCTCTACTTCGCGCTCAACGGCGCCGTGCACGACGCCGCCGTCGCCGCCTGGGGTGTGAAGGGCTTCTACGACTCGGTGCGGCCGATCTCGATGATCCGCTACATGGGTGGGAAGGGCCAGTCGAGCGACCCCGGCGGGCCGTCATACGATCCGAGGGGCTTGCCGCTCGTCCCCGGCCTCGTCGAGGTGATCACGGCCGAGTCGAGCGCACCGGGCGAACGGCACGCGCATCTGGCTGACCACCGCGGCGAGATTGCCATCAAGGCGTGGCGCGGGAATCCAGACGATCCGGCGACGCAGCGCGGCGGCGTCGGGTGGATCCTCGCCGTCGACTGGTTGCCTTACCAGCTGCCGACGTTCGTCACGCCCGCGTTCGCCGGATACGTCTCCGGCCACAGCACGTTCAGTCGTGCTGCAGCGGAAGTGCTGACGGCGTTCACCGGTGATCCGTATTTCCCGGGCGGTGTCTACAAGTGGCCAGTTCATGTCGGTGACCTGAAGACCGAGGCTGGGCCGGCCAGGGATCTCGATCTGCAGTGGGCGACGTACTACGACGCAGCCGATCAGGCAGGGATCTCGCGGCTCTTCATGGGCATCCACATCTCCCCGGACGACTTCGAAGGGCGGAAGATCGGCGCGCGTTGCGGGCGGGACGCCTGGAGACTCGCGCAGCGCTACTTCGACGGATCCGCGCGGCGCTAGCCCCGCTCGGTGGCAAGCCGCACTAGGATCTCGAACGGTACGGTACGCCCGATGAAGCTCGAAGGCGTGCACCACGTCACGTGCATCACCGGCGATGCGCCGGGGAACGTCGAGTACTACACGGGCACGCTCGGCCTGCGGCTCGTGAAGAAGTCGGTGAACCAGGACGACCCGACCGTCTACCACCTCTTCTATGCCGACGAGCAGGGGAGCCCCGGCTCCGATATCACGTTCTTCGAGTATCCGAACGCCGCACCCGGCCGCGCCGGCGCGGGCATGGTGCACCGTGTCGTCTGGCGGGTCGCCTCGACCGACGCGCTCGACTTCTGGGAGCAGCGCGTCGGTGGTGAGCGCGGCGAGAGCTACCTGCGCTTCGCCGATCCGGAGGGGCTCGAGCACGAGCTGGCCGTCGTCGAAACGGACGACCCGCCGCTCGTCGCCGACCATCCCGAGATTCCGAAGGAGCTTGCGCTGCAGGGCTTCGACGGCGTCCGCGCGTTCACGAACGACCCGGACGCCAGCCGCGCAGCCCTCGAGGAGACGCTCGCGTTGGCTCCGGTGGGAGATTCGACCTGGGAGGCGCGTGGCGAAGAGCGAGGAGGCTACTACGCATACGACGCAGCGCCAGAGGAGTCCGGCGCGATGGGCGCAGGTGCCGTCCACCACGTCGCGTGGGCCTCGACCATGGAGGACCACGAGCAGTGGCAGCAGCGAGTGGCACAGGCCGGATTGAGGCCCACGCCCATCATCGACCGCTTCTGGTTCCGCTCGATCTACTTCCGCGAGCCGAGCGGGGTGCTGTTCGAGATCGCCACGCTGGGCCCGGGCTTCGGCGTCGACGAGGACCCGGAGCATCTCGGCGAGTCGCTCGTGCTGCCGCCGGACTTCGAGCACCTGCGCGAAAAACTGGAGCCGGTGCTGACTCCACTTCCGAGCCCGCGCAGGCCGGTGGTACCCTAGCTCTAGTGCCAGGCTGGATCGGACCGGGAGAGATCGTCATCCTGCTCATCGTGGCGCTGCTCGTCTTCGGGCCGAAGAAGCTGCCGGAGATGGGGCGCTCGCTCGGCAAGGGCATGCGCGAGTTCAAGAGCTCGATCAGCGGCTCGGACGACGACGATGACGTGACGCCCGAGCTGCCCGAGGAGACTCCTCGGGCGCCGAAGACCGACACCACGTAGCCATGCGTCGTGTCGTTCCGCGGCGGCTGGCGCCCGGGGAAGAGGCGCCGCTCGTCGACCACCTGGGAGAGCTGCGCGCGAGGCTTGTCTGGTGCCTCGTCGCCGTGGGCCTCGCGTTCATCCTCACATTCAGCTTCCACGACACGATCATCGGCTGGCTCAACAAGCCGCTGGACCCGGGCGTCAAGCCGACGACGTTCGCCGTCGCGGAGCCGTTCATGACGTCGTTCATGATCAGCTTCTGGGCCGCGGTGGCGATCGCGCTGCCCGTCATCCTCTGGCAGCTCTGGAGCTTTCTCGCGCCTGCCATCCACGAGCACACGCAGCGGACCGTCCTCGGCTTCGTGGGTTTCGCGACCGTGCTCTTCCTCGGCGGGCTGTTTTTCGCGTACTTCGTCGCCCTGCCTGCGTCAATTCAGTTCCTCACGAACTTCGACTCCGACCTCTACGACATCCAGCTGCGGGCGCGCGACTACTACACGTTCGTGATGTGGGTGCTGATCGCACTCTCCGTCGTCTTCGAGCTGCCGATCTTCATCCTGGCCCTGGCCCGCCTGGGGATCGTCCCTTCCAGCAAGCTGCGACGTAACCGGAGAATCGGCTACGTCGCCGTGACCGCGCTGGCAGTAGCGATGCCGGGTGTCGACCCCGTGACGCTGCTCTTCACGATGATCCCGTTGCTCCTCTTATTCGAGATGTCGATCTGGATGGCGGTCTACTTCGACAGGAAGTGGCAGCGCGCTGCGGACGCTCGCGAGGCTGCGTTCGAGGCGGGCGCCGACGCCTGAATGAAGGTCGTCCTCCCCGACAAGTCGGAGCTCGAGCTGCCGGAAGGCGCCTCCGGGCTCGACGCCGCGCGCGCCATCGGCCCCAGGCTCGCCGAGCAGGCAGTGCTCGTTCGCTCGAACGGCCACGTACAGGACCTGCGGCTGCCGCTCACCGACGGTGGGGAGATCGAGATCCTCACGACGCGGAACCGTGACGACCCGGATGCGCTGTACGTCCTCCGCCACTCCGCGGCCCACCTGCTCGCCGAGGCTGTGCGGCGTCTGTACCCGGGCGTGAAGATCGCCATCGGCCCGCCGATCGAGAACGGCTTCTACTACGACTTCGAGTTTCAGGAGCCGATCCACGAATCCGACCTCGAGCGGATCGAGGAGGAGATCCGCCGCGAGCTCGCCGAGGGCCGCGAGTGGAGCCGCGAGGAGATCGCACGCGACGAGGCCCGCGAGCGCTTCTCCGCCGAGGGTGAGCCGTACAAGGTCGAGCTCGTCGACACTGCCGAGGGCGACATCTCGCTCTACACACAGGGCGAGTTCACGGACCTCTGCCGCGGCCCGCACTTGCAGGACTCGAAGCCGATCAAGGCGGTCAAGCTGACCGGCCTCGCCGGCGCGTACTGGCGCGGGGACGAGAAGAACACGCAGCTGACCCGGATCTACGGCACTGCCTTCTATTCGCAGGAGGATCTCGACACGTACCTCGAGCGCCTGGAGGAGGCGAAGCGCCGCGACCACCGGCGGCTCGGCCAGCAGCTCGACCTCTTCCACCTGGACGACAGCGCTCCCGGCATGCCGTTCTGGCACCCGAAGGGGATGGTGCTCTGGAACATCCTCGAGGACCTGCGGCGTCGCGAGAACGCGAAGCGCGGCTACGTGGAAGTGAAGACGCCGCTGATGTACGACACCGCCGTCTGGATCACCTCGGGCCACTGGGAGAAGTTCCGCGACGACATGTTCCTCGTGCCCTACGGGGAGGAGCGGACGCTTGGCTTGAAACCGATGAACTGCCCGGGCCACATGCTGCTTTTCGGCTCGGACCTTCGCAGCTACCGCGACCTGCCGTTCCGCTACGCGGAGTCGTCCACGCTGCACCGCAACGAGCGTGCCGGCACCCTGCACGGCCTGCTCCGCGTCCAGCACGTCACGCAGGACGATGCGCACATCTTCTGCTCGCCGGACCAGATCGAGGACGAGATCTTCTCCTGCCTCGACTTCGCCGCGTACCTCTACGACCTCTTCGGCATGACAGCGCGCTTCGAGCTCTCCACGCGGCCGGAGGACAAGCTCGGCACAGATGAGGAGTGGGACTTCACGGAAGGCGCGCTCCAGGCGGCGCTCGACAGGCGCGGGATCGAATACACGATCAGCGAAGGGGACGGTGCCTTCTACGGCCCGAAGATCGACCTGCACATGACCGACGTGCTCGGGCGCTCGTGGCAGATGGGGACGATCCAGCTCGACTCCCAGATGCCGGCCCGCTTCGGCCTCACGTACATGGGGGCCGACAACGCCGAGCACACCCCCTACGTCGTTCACCGCGCACTGCTCGGGTCGCTCGAGCGCTTTCTCGGCATCCTCATCGAGCACTACGGCGGCGACTTCCCGCTCTGGCTGGCGCCGGTGCAGGTGCGCGTGATCCCCGTGGGCGAGAGTCACCGGGCGGCCGCAGAGGACCTCCGGACGAGGCTCGTGGAGGCCGGCGCACGTGCCGATGTCGACGAACGTGACGAGACCGTGTCCAAGCGCATCCGCGATGCGGAGCTGGAGAAGGTCCCGCGGGTGGTCGTCTACGGCGACAAGGAGTCGGACGCCGCCCTGGCCGTCCGCGAGCGCGGCGGCGGGCAGGAGACCCGGAGCCTGGACGAGTTGATCGGGGAAGTTGCTACCCTCTAGCTCTGCGAAGCAGGAGCGGCACCGTTCCTCACCTCCCGAGCTACAGGCTCCGTGGAGGTTCAACCGAGTCGCAACGACGAGGTATCGGGCCGCTCGCGTAGCGGTTTTGTCGTTCGTACAGGAGGATAGGCGCGACTTGGTGACAACCCTTTGAGACCGAGACGGTTCGTAGAGCCCGTCCGTCCGGTCCCCCAGACCAGGGCCAACGACTCGATCCGCGTTCCACGTGTTCGGCTGATCGACGAAGGTGGCGAACAGCTGGGCATCAAGCCCACACCGGAAGCTCTCGAGTATGCGTACGCCAAGGGCCTCGACCTCGTCGAGGTCGCCGCCCAGGCGGATCCACCGGTGGCACGCGTCATGGACTACGGCAAGTACCGCTACGAGCAGGAGCAGAAAGCCAAGCTCGCCCGCAAGCATCAGTCCCAGATACACGTCAAGGAGATCAAGCTCAGACCGAAGATCGGAATCCACGACTACGAGACCAAGAAGGGCCACGTCGTCCGCTTCCTCGGACAGCGCGCCAAGGTCAAGGTCACGATCATGTTCAGGGGAAGGGAGACCCTCCACCCGGAGCGCGGCCGCGACCTGCTGATGCGCCTGGCCGAGGACGTAGCAGAGCTCGGCCAGATCGAGACGCAGCCGGAGGTGGACGGGCGGAACATGGTCATGGTGCTCGCGCCGACGAAGGCCGCCGGCAAAGAACGGACGGCCGACGATGCGGAACCCGAAGTTCAAAGCGCAACCGGGAGCTAGAAATGCCAAAGCAGAAGAGTTCGAGTTCCGCGAAGAAGCGGTTCAAGGTGACAGGCACGGGGAAGATCCTGCGCAGCCGGCGTCATCGGACTACGCCTCCGGGCCACCTCGTGAAAAGCCGCACAGGGGGCCGGAAGCGCGCGCGGCGGAACGAGTCGGTCGCGGCCAGCGACTCGACGGCGGTCAAGAAGCAGCTGGGGAGAGGATGAGCTCGCGTGCCTAGGGTCAAGCGATCCGTCGCCGCCCGCAAGAAGCGGCGCAAGGTGCTCGGTCAGGCCAAGGGCTACTGGGGCCAGAAGTCCATCAGCTACACGCAGGCGAAGGAGCAGGTCGACAAGGGACTCGTCTACGCCTACCGCGACCGGCGCGTCCGCAGGCGGACGATGCGGAGCCTCTGGATCATCCGCATCAACGCCGCAGCGAGGCAGGAGGGGCTCTCGTACAACCAGTTCGTCTCCGGCTGTAAGAAGGCCGAGATCGAGCTCGATCGTAAGGTGCTCGCGGACATCGCCGTCAGCGATCCGGACGGCTTCAAGGCCATCGCCGCCAAGGCCAAGGCAGCTCTCGAGAAGTAAGAGCGGGCCGGGGATGATCACCTCGGCCGCCAATCCCCGACTGAAGCTCGTCCGGCGGCTGCGCTCGGCGCCGCAGCGTCGGCGCCTGGGGCTGTTCGTAGTCGAAGGCGAGGATCTCGTCCAGGCCGGCATCGATGCCGGCCTGGAGCCCGAGGACGTGCTTACGGCGGGCGTCGACGTGGAGCCGAAGCTGCTGGCGGACCTCTCCGAGCTCGCGCATCCGGCGAGGGTGATGGCGGTCTTCCGACGGGCGGACGTCCGGAAGGCCGAGCCCGGGCCTGTTGGGCTCGCGCTGTGGCACGTCGCCGACCCCGGCAATGTCGGCACGCTGATCCGCACGGCGGACGCATTCGGCGCCTTCGTCGCCCTGTCGTCGGGCTCCGCCGATCCGACATCGGCGAAGGCGTTGCGTGGCTCGGCCGGCGCGATCTTCCGGGTGCCGCTCCTCGACTTCGACGACGCGCCGACGCCGTGGATCGCGCTCGTCGCCGAGGGTGGTCAGCCGTTGCAGACGGTCGAGCTAGGCGAGCGCGCGACGTTCGTGCTCGGGGCCGAGCGTGCCGGATTGCCCGCCGACGTGCTCGAGCGGTGCGACGCGGCCGCGTCGATCCCGATGGATGAAGGCGCGGAGTCGCTCAACGTCGCCGTCGCGGGTGCGACTGCGCTCTACGAGCACCGCCGCCGCGCCGGCTGACCTGTCACCAGGCGCCGCCGCCACCGCCGCCGCCACCCCCACCGCCGCCGCCCGAGAAGCCGCCGCCGGTGCCGCCGGAGCCACTGGAGGAGGGTGGTGCCAGCGCCGACCCGAAGCCGGCTGAGAGGTCGCCGATGGCTAGGGCGCTCGCTCCCGAGCCGAGGTCGCCGTGCGGGCTGATCCAGTAGATCGAGCTGGCCTCGTGCAGCTCCTCGGGCATGTGGAGCTGCGCGCCCTGGAGCACCCGCTCGGCGATCCCGAAGGCGATCCCGTAGACGAGGAACCGCTCCCAGAGCGGGAGCGTGGCCGGCGGGGCGATGTCCAGCCGCGGAAAGTCCGAGAGGTAGCGGCGGAACGCCTCCCAGCGCTGGGCCTCGAGCTGCCCGGCCTTGGTACGACGCCGCCACAGCTTCGTGTTGGCGACGCCGATGATCAGCACGACGGCGTTGACGATCGCGCAGACGCCGAGCGCGATCTGCACGATGTCCGTCCAGCGAGGTGACTCCGGGCGAAAGCCGGAGATGCCCATCCAGAGCAGGATGACGGCGGCGATGATGAAGAAGCCGATGGCGAGCGCGAAAGCCTTGGCTCCGCCACCCACGTACCAGCCGCGCTTGCCGATCTGCTTCGACACCTCCTCCTTGAAGCGCTGGAAGCGAGTGCTGTTCGACGTGCGCGTCTTCTCGATGCGGTCGCGCATCTTCGACAGCAACTCCGGCCCGTCGTCGACGATGTGGTCGAAGACACTTGCGACGGGTTCCTCGAACTTCGCCAGCTCGATCGATGTATCGCCGGGCGAGAGCTCGAGGTCGGCGACCTGCTGCGTGCGCAGGCCCGCCCAGGTCTTCTTCTCGGTGGTGACGGGCTTCGCCTTGTAGTAGCCACGCCGGATGAGGTCGAAGAGGGTGGCGGTGAACTCGAGCGATCCAGGCTCGGTTCCCTGGCGCAGCAGCGGCGGCACGACTGCGGGCGGCTCGTCGGAAGGAGGCTCCTGCTCGTACTCGCGGTCGTAGCCCGTGCCGCGCTCGCGACCGAACAGGACCCAAATGACGAAGAGGACTGCCAGCGCCGGCAGGAGCGCGAAGGCGGCGAGGACGGCAACCGTTCGGCCCAGCCGCTGTTCCGTCCACTCCCGAATTCGCTCCCGATCGCGTTCGATCTCCTTGAAGTCATCGTCCTCCTCGCGAACGATGCGTGTCAGGGCCTTCCCCGGGCGGATCGTGGCGCCGGCAGTGGACGTGAGAAACGATCGCGGGAAAAGCACGCGCATCTCGACGTACTGCCGCGCGGGGACGTTCCTAGCCTCCAACTTGGCGGCCTCCTCCGTCCGCTCGACGACGCCGTTCACCCATCCCGGGTGGCCCCACACTCGGTAGCGCGGATCCGAGAGCTTGGCGGGCCGCGGCAACTCCATCTCGGCGTGCAGTTCGTTGACCGCCACCGGCCACTCGTCGCCCCAGACCTGGAGGTTGACGTCCACGACGTCGTCGTAGGCGACCGCGAGGCCGCGGAAGCGGTAGCGGATCGTGAAGACCCGGCGCTCATTGGAAGCTCGGTAATGCCAGACCACGCGCACCCGCTGGGTGTTCTCGTCCACGCCGTACCTGCCCGGCTGGTCGAAGCCGCCCAGGGTCGTGTTGCCGCCGGGCTGGTAGCGGCGGCCACCTTCGCTCACACGTACCAAGTCGACGCGCTCGCCGCGCCTGACGGGAATGTCCCGGTACGCACCCGAGAAGGAGCCCGAGTACGAGAACGTAATGTCCTCGCGAACGAGGAGCGAGCCGTCGGACGCGATCTCGACGTGGACGACCGCTTGCGGCAGGGAATACGACTTCTCCTGCGCCGCGCCTGTGGCGGCCAGGAGCAGCGCCATTACCCCGATTGCGACCAGCGTCGCGGCCGCGCGTGCTCTAGTCATGCGGCTACGGGAAGCTGACCTGAGGAGCCTCGCGGATCGCGGCGTCCTCGACCTCGAAGTACTCGCGTGGCCGGAAGTTGAAGAGGCCGGCGATGATGCTCGTCGGCACGGTCTCCAGCGCGTTCTCGTAGGACAGCACCGTGTCGTTGTAGACCTGGCGCGAGACGGCGATGTCGCCCTCGACGTCGGTCAGCGACGCCTGGAGCTGCTGGAAGTTCTCCGTCGCGCGGAGCTCCGGGTACGCCTCGGCCACGGCGAACAGCCGGCCGATCGCGGCCGTCAGCGCGTTCTCGGCCTGCGCCTGCTCCTGCACGCCCTGCGCCTGCTGTGCCCTCGTGCGCGCCTCCGTCACCTCTTCGAACACCTGTCGCTCGTGCGCGGCGTATCCCTTGACCGCCTCGACGAGGTTGGGAATCAGGTCGTAGCGCTTGCGGAGCTGGACGTCGACCTGTGCCCACGCGTTCTCGGCGCGGTTGCGCAGCGTGACGAGCTTGTTGTACATCCCGACGACGATCACGACGAGCAGCACGACCGCGCCGAGAATCACCAGCCATACCCACCAGCTCATGGCGCTAGCCTAGAACAGGTCGCGTGGCGAGCCAAATGGAGTCCTCCTCGCCCGACCACGGCCGCCTGTCGAACCAGCCGTAGCACGCGTCGACCGTGAAGCCCGCCGCATGGAGCAGCGCCCGCCACTCAGCCTGGGACACCCAGGCGAGCTCCATCGTCGTCTCCGAGTCGGGGCCGCGCAGCGACAGCGTCAGCACGCGCCTGGCAGTGTCCCAGTCGGCGCGCTCGAAGATCCCCGGCTCGCGCTCCAGCCAGCGGCCGTGCGTCTCCTCGATGTCCTCGCGGCTGGGAGTGAACACGTCGAAGACGAGCCTGCCGCCGGGCTCGAGCAGGTCGTAGGCGGTGCGCAGCGCCTCCAGCCGTTCGGCCTCGCTGTGGAGGTGGAGGTAGGCACGGAACGGGCAGAGCACGAGGCTCACCGGCTCGGAGAGCGGGCGGCCTGCTGTAGTCGCCAAGCCGTAGGTCGAGCAGCTCGCCGACACCCGCCAGCTCGGCTGCCTCACGACAGATATCGAGCATGCCGGCCGAGGAATCGATGCCGATGACGCGGATGCCCGCGGCGGCGACGGGCACCGCGATGCGACCCGTGCCGACCCCGAGCTCGACGACCGGCCCGGGCGCGGCGCGCGAGGCCTCCTCGACGTAGAAGCCGACGTCCTCCACGACGCTACGGCTCCACGGGTCGTACAGCCGCGCGATCGCGTCATAGGACGACGCTAGGCCGGCTTGCGTGTCACCCACACGAACTCCGGGCTCTCGTCGTCGAACGGACGCTTGTCGAACCAGCCGTAGAGCGCCTCCACCTCCAGGCCGGCGACGTCGATCAGGCCTTCCCACTCCGACTTCGTCACCCACCACAGCGACATTGCTCCGCCGGCGTCCAGCTCGATGTCGACGCGGTTGTCGGAGTACGCCTGACGGATTCTGTGCGGCACCGGGTCGTCGGGGTGATGGCCTTCGACCGAGGCTGCCATCCTCCCGTTGAAGGCGAATGCGTTCCAGGCGAACCGACCGCCGGGCTGGAGGCTCGCCGCCACGCGCTCGAAGACCTGCCGCTTGTCCTGCCAGGTGGGCATGTGCAGCAGAGACCGGTAGGGGCAGTAGACGAGGGAGGCCGGCTCGTCGAGCGCAAAGTCGCGCATGTCTCCTTCTCGCAGGTCGAGGTCGGCGCCGGTCTGCTCCGCGCGGACGCGGGCCTGGGCGAGCATCGGGGCCGTCACGTCGATTCCGATCACGCGGCGTCCGGTCTCCAGCGCAACTGGCACCGCGACCCGCCCGTTACCGACCGCGAGCTCGACGATCGGTCCTTCCGGAGCCTCCCGGGCGAGCTCGACGTAGAACGCCACGTCCTCCGTCATGTCGGACGCCCAGGCGTCGTAGACGGAGGCGAAAGGGTCGTAGTAAGAGGTCACGAGGGCCGATGGTACAGTCGGCGGATGGACGCCCAGGCGCTCGAGAACGAGGCTTTGAGCGCGATCGAGCGGGCGGATTCCCTCGACGGGCTCGACGAGGTGCGGGTGCGCTTCCTGGGCCGGAAGAGCGAGCTCAAGCTCGCCTCTGCGAGAGGTGCGTGACCGGGAGACCGGCAGCACGCTGAACGCCGTGCGCGAGCGTCTTGAGGAGGCCGTCGATGTGCGGCATGCCGCCCTCGAGCGTGCGGATCGGCTTGTCGCGACCGAGAGCCTCGACGTCACGCTTGCCCGGTGAGGCGCCTCCCCTGGGCCATCTCCATCCGCTGACGCAGATCATGCGCGAGGCCGAGGACATCTTTCTCGGCCTCGGCTACGAGATCGTCGACAGCCGCGAGGTGGAGACGGTCTGGCACAACTTCGACGCGCTCAACCAACCGCTGAATCATCCGTCCAGGTCACCTCAGGACACGTTCTACGTCGACGACAACACGCTGCTGCGGGCCCACACTTCAACGGGACAGATCCGCGTCATGGAGACGCGGGAGCCGCCGATCTACATCGCCGTGCCCGGTCGTGCCTACCGGCGGGACACACCGAGCCCGAAGAACACGCCCGTCTTCCACCAGATCGAGGCACTTGCGGTCGATCGCCACATCACGCTCGCGGACCTCAAGGGCACGTTCCTTCACTTCTCCCGCGCGATGTTCGGTGAGGACCGCGACGTTCGCATGCGGACGAACTTCTTCCCCTTCACCGAGCCGTCGGTTGAGTTCGACATGACGTGCTTCCTCTGTGCCGGCCGCGGCTGCGCGTTCTGCAAGCACTCGGGCTGGTACGAGATAGGCGGCGCCGGCGTGGTCGACCCCGCCGTGTTCGAGAACGTCGGCTACGACCCGAACGAGTGGAGCGGCTTCGCGTGGGGTCTTGGGCTCGACCGCATCGCCGCGCAGCGCCACGGCATTCCGGACATCCGCATGTTCTGGGAGAACGATCTCCGACTGCTGAGGCAGTTCTAGATGAAGGTGCCGCTCTCCTGGCTGCGCGACTACGTCGACGTCGACGTGCCGGTCGCCGAGCTCGCGCAGCGGCTGCTGTTCACGAGCTCCGAGGTAGGGCCGATCGCGACCCGCGGCGTCGTCGATACCGATGGCAACCTCGGCCTCTACCGCGTGGGCCGCGTGCTCGAGGCCGGCAAGCATCCCAACGCGGACCGGCTTCAGCTGTGCGTCGTGGATGTGGGGGATGGCGAGCCGCGCCAGATCGTCTGCGGGGCGTGGAACTTCTCCGCCGGCGCAACGGTCGCGGTCGCGCTGCCCGGCGCTGTGCTCCCGGACGGCAGGACGCTCGAGCGCGCAAAGCTCCGCGGCAGCGTCTCCGACGGGATGATCCTCTCCGAGCAGGAGCTCGAGCTCGGCGACGACCACGCGGGCATCATCGTCCTGCCCGACGAGTGGGAGCCCGGTGCGCCGCTCAGCGACGCTCTGCCGCTCTCCGACGTCGTCCTGGAGCTGGAGACGACGCACAACCGGCCGGACCTGCTCGGCGTCTACGGGATCGCCCGCGAGGTGGCGGCGATCTTCGACCTCGAGCTGGCGCCTGCTCCGGGCATCGATCCGGAGCCGGCCGGAGACGAGCCGGTGCAGATCACGATCGACGATCTCGGCGGCTGCCCGCGGTACATCGGCCGCCTGTTCAGAGATGTGGCGGTGGCGCCGTCGCCGCCCTGGCTGAAGGGCCGGCTCGTGGCGGCGGGCATGCGTCCGATCTCCAACGTCGTCGACGTGACGAACTACGTCATGCACGCGCTCGGGAGCCCGCTGCACGCGTTCGACTTCGACAAGCTCGCCGGCGGGCGCATCGGCGTGCGGCGCGCGCAAAAGGGCGAGCGCCTGCGGACGCTCGACGGGCAGGAGCGCGCGCTCGAGCCGGAGGATCTTCTGATCACGGACGGGGACCGGCCGATCGCCATCGCGGGGATCATGGGAGGCGAGGAGACCGAGGTCTCCGAGTCGACGACCTCGGTGCTCCTGGAGGCTGCGAACTTCGAGCCCGTCGGCATCATGCGGTCGTCGGAGAGGCTGCGCTTGCGCTCGGAGGCATCGAACCGCTGGGAGAAAGGCCAGGATCCGGAGGCGGCGCTCCAGGCGGCGCGCTTCGCGACCGAATTGCTCGTCTCGCTGGCCGGTGCCCGCTGGACTGGGCACGCCGACGTGCGCGCAGAGCCAGAGACACCGCCGACGATCGGGTACAGGCCCGAACGGGCGAAGCAGGTCACGGGGCTCGACATCGATGAGGCGGAGCAGCGCCGCCGCCTCGAGCGTCTGGGCTTCGAGGTCGGCGACGACTGGGCGGTGCGCGTCCCCACGTGGCGGGCGGGTGACGTCACACGGGAGATCGACGTCGTGGAGGAGGTGGCGCGCTTCGACCTGGAACGCGTGCCGGCCACGCAGCCGCTGCGCAGCGAGATCGACGGCCGCCTCACCAGAGCGCAGCGCATCCGGCGGCGCATCCAGGACACGCTCGTCGGCTTCGGCTTCGCCGAGGCGTACACGTGGAGCCTGCTGCCCGACGATCCGGTCCCCGGCGCGATCCGGCTGCCGGAGCCGCTGTCGAGCGAACAGGCCGTGCTACGCACCGCGCTCGCGGAAGGGCTCATCGGCTCGGCCGCGAGGAATGTCGACGCGGGCAACGAGGACGTCGCGCTCTTCGAGCTCGCGCACGTGTACCTCCCGAGTGGAGAGGAGCTGCCGGACGAGCGCTGGCACGTCGGCGGCATCGTCGAGGGCGGGTTCTCGCGCGCCAAGGGCATCGTCGAGGCCCTCTATGCGGTGTTGCACGTAGAGGCGTCGTTCGAGCGCAGCTCCCACCTTCGCTTCCCGGGAGCCGGAGCGAGGACGGAGGAAGGCTGGGTGCTCGAGCTCGCGGACGACCGGCTGCCGGGCGCCTGGGGCCTCTTCGAGCTCGACGTGGACGCCCTGATCGCACGCGTCCCGGAGCTCATCGTCTACGAGGATGTGATCACGTACCCGGCGCTGAAGCAGGATCTCGCCTTCGCCGTCGCCGAATCGGTCACCGCCGCCGAGCTCATCGCTGCCGCCCAGGCCGCCACCGGCCCAGAGCTGCGAGAGATGAAGGCCTTCGACGTGTATCGCGGCGAGCAGGCGGGGGAGGGACGAAAGTCGATCGCCTTCCGCGTCTCGTTCCAGTCGGCCGAGCGGACGCTTTCCGACGAGGACGCGGCGGCTCTACGGGAGCGGATCGTCTCCGCGCTGGCAGCGCAGTACGACGCCGAGCTTCGCGCCTAGGAGGGTCCGGCCCTCCTAAATCCACTCCGCCCATTACCTCGTATTCGGAGGTGATGCGAGCAAGTGGCCTCGTCATCGTCTTCGCAGTCCTTGCCTTCGTGCCCTCTTCGGCGTCGGCGGCCACGCTCAGCGGGTCGGTGTCGGGAAACACGACCTCCTGCTGCATCAGCGGCCCAACGGGCGAGGTCGCCGCGGGGCCCTACGACTTCGACGTGAGTGACTCGTCGACGATCCACAACTTCCACCTGTCGGGCCCGGGCGTGAACGAGTCCACGAGCGTGACGGGGACGGGGAGCGTGACGTGGGCAGTAACGCTCTCGGCGGGGGCCTACTCGTACCAGTGCGATGTGCACGGGAACCTCAACGGCTCGTTCAACGTCCCGGGCGCTCCGCCGCCACCGCCTCCGCCACCGCCACCGCCACCGCCCCCTGGGCCTCCTCCTCCACCCGCACCGCCGCCACCACCTACGCCACCACCTGCTCCACCGCCGCCTCCATCACCCGGCCCGCCGCCTCCGCCTGCCGCCAAGCCGGCGAGGCTCCTGGCCTCGGTCGGACCAGGGGCGAAGATCGATCTCCTCACGCCGGTGAAGAGGCGGGTCGGCGCGCTGCTACCGGGCCGCTACGTCCTCGTCGTCTCCGACCGGTCGGAAGTCGACAACTTCCACCTCACAGGCCCGGGCATCAACCGGAAGACCGGCGTCGCTGCCAAGGTCACCGTGCGTTGGAGCCTGCGATTGAAGAGGGGCCAGTACGCGTACCGCTCGGACGCGCGCGCCAAGCTTCGGCGGAGCTTCAGCGTCAAGCCCGCCGACGTGAGTCGCTAGCGTCGACAGCGGGCTAGCGCAGCCACCAGAGCACCTTGAGGGCGCTCCTCGCCGTCTTGCTCTTCGTCAGCACCGCGACCGCGACCGCGGTGCCGATGGCATAGGGAAGAACGGTGGCGGCATCCTGGCGCAGCCCATGGATCTCGCCGACGAGCGCCTCGCGCTCGGCTGCGATCTCCGCACGCACCAGCTCTGTCGTGCGCTTAGGCATCGCGTAGCTCCTGAGCGGTTGTCTGCGCCTCCTGGACGGCCTCCACGGGCCGCGCTGGGGTCGCCTTGCGGACAAAACGCATGGCGACGAAGAGGAGGATGGCGGCTGTCAGCAGGAGCAGCCCCGACACGATGAGCAGCGCCCCCCACAGCGGAACCCATTCCGTGAGGCCGGCTGCCAGCGCGGCAAAGGCGAATCCGACCGAATAGAGGACTACGACGAGGGCGACAACCGCGAGCGCGGCGGCAATACCGATCCACTTCGCCTTGCGCTTGAGCTCGATCGTCGCCAGCTCGAGCTGCAGGAGGGCGAGCGAGCGTGCCCGCTCCTGGATCTTCTTGACGCGCTCGGCGATGGCGCGCATCAGACCGCCCTGTCGGAGACGACGAACGTCGGCCCCTGGGTGAGCACGGGTTGGGTATCGGAGAGCACCTCCAGCAGTCTAAGCCCACCAGGAATGCCGAGCTCGTCGAGACGCTCGAGGCAGCGACGTGCCATCTGGGGCGCTGCGCCGTAACCGAAGCGGTGTGCGACGCGGAAGCGGAAGGCGAGCGACCCCTTGTGGCGCGAGGGATTGAGCGGCGCGAGGGCAAGCGCAGCCGGGGCCAGCTCGTCGCTCGAACGGAGCTCGACGATGCACAGGAGGTCGCTCCAGTCGTCGGGGAGGGACGCCTGAAGCTCGTCCCAGGCTGCTGCCAGTGATGCCGGAGGCGCTGCGGACGCCTCGGGCCGGCTGACAGTCGCCGCCTCCTCGCTGCTCGTGAGCTCGAGGGTGCCGCCGACCTTCTCGGCATCGAGCCGGGCGAGCAGCCGCCGAGCAACGCCCGGGCCTGCTTCTCCGTCGGAGGTCACGCGCAGGCGCAGCTCGTCTCCGGCGATGCCCGGGCCAAGCGATCCGAGCAGCGCCGCCGCTCGCGCGAGGTCGTCCGCCCGCGCCGGGCGAAGCCGCAGCCCGATCTCACGCCAGTCGGCTGGAAGGTGAGCAACCATGGCGTCCCACTGGGCAACTAGCCGCACGCCTTGCAGCATAAACTCAGGCTCGTGGCAGAGGCACAGGCAGCCAGGAAGCGTGGGCTCTCTCAGGAGCGCCTGAGAGAGCTTTACCGCGAGATGCTGCTGATCCGGCGTTTCGAGGAGAAGGTGGAGCAGCAGTTCCGCGCAGGCGAGCTGCCCGGCTTCCTGCACGTCGCCATCGGGCAGGAGGCCGTCGCCGTCGGCGTGGCAAGCGCCATGGCGGAGGGGGACGTCTTCGCGTCCACGCACCGGGCCCACGGGCACGCGCTCGCGCGCGGGTCGCACCCCGACGCGCTGATGGCGGAGCTCTACGGGAAGGTGGAGGGCGTATCGCGCGGCTACGGGGGCTCGATGCACCTGTACGACGTCGAGCGCGGCAACCTCGGCGCGAACGCGGTCGTCGGCGGCGGCTTGCCGATGATCGCCGGCGCCGCGCTCGCCTTTCACCTGCGCGGCGAGCCACGGGTTGCCGTGGCGTTCTTCGGCGACGGCGCGACCAACATCGGCACGTTCCACGAGGCGCTCAACCTGGCGCAGTTGTGGAAGCTGCCGGCGCTGTTCGTCTGCGAGAACAACCACTACGCCGAGTCGACGCCCACGCATCAGCAGCTGCCGATCACCGATCTCTCCAAGCGCGCAGCTGCGTTCGGGATGCGCTCGATGACGGTGGACGGGCAGGACGTGGAGGCGGTCCATGCCACCACGACCAGGGCGCTGGCGCACGCGCGCAAGGGCAACGGGCCGGTGTTCCTGCTGGCCGAGACGTACCGTCTCGTCGGCCACTACGTCGGCGACCCGCAGGTCTACCGGCCGAAAGGCGAGCTGCAGGAGCTGCGCGAGACGCAGGATCCGCTGGAGAAGCTCCAGCCGCGTCTTGGTCTCTCCGACGACGATCTGGCCGCGATCGACGCCGAGGTCGTGCGGATGGTCGAGGGCTCCGTCAAGTTCGCGCGCAATGCGACGGAGCACAAGCCCGAGGACGCCCTCGAGAACATCTATGCCTGAGCTCTCCTACAGAGAGGCTGTCCGCGACGCGATGTCGCAGGCGATGCGGCGCGACCAGGACGTGTTCATCATGGGCGAGGACATCGCCGAGATGGGGGGCTCGATGGGCGTCACCCAGGGCATGCTCGCCGAGTTCGGGCCGGAGCGCGTACGCAACACGCCGATCTCGGAGATGGCGCTCGTCGGCTCGGGCATGGGCGCCGCGATCATGGGCATGCGCCCGATCGTCGAGGTGATGTACGAGGACTTCCTGACGCTTGCCATGGAGCAGCTCGTGAACCAGGCTGCGAAGCACCGCTACATGTCAGGCGGTCAGGTCAAGGTGCCGCTGACCGTTCGCACTCAGGGTGGAGCAGGCTGGTCACCGGGCGCTCAGCATGCACAGCAGGTGGAGGCGTGGTTCTGCCACGTGCCGGGCCTGAAGGTCGTGTTCGCGTCGACCGCGTCCGACGTCCGCGGCTTGTTGTGGTCGGCGATCTACGACGACAACCCCGTCGTCTTCTTCGAGCACCGGACGCTCTACCCGCTCAAGGAAGACGTGCCGGACGAGCTCGAGCCGATTCCGCTCGGCCAGGCGCGCATCCACCGCGAGGGAAGCGACGTGACTGTGATCGCAATCGGCCGGCTCGTGCACGAGTCGCTGGCGGCGGCCGAGGAGGCCGAAGTCTGAGGGGATCTCCGTCGAGGTGCTCGACCCGCGGACACTGCAGCCGCTCGACGAGGAGGCCATCGTCGCGTCGGTCAAGAGGACCAGCCGCTGCGTCGTCGCCCACGAGGCCGTCACACGTATGGGCTTCGGCGCAGAGGTGAGCTGCTGTCGTCCAGGAGCAGGCCTTCGACTGGCTCGACGCTCCGGTGGAGCGGGTCGGCGCGAAGTTCGCGCCGCTGCCGTTCGCGCCGGTGATGGAGCAGCACGTCGTGCCACACGCGGAGGATGTGCTGAACGCGATCCGCCGTACGGTCGGTCGTGGCTAGCGAGGTCAAGCTTCCCCGGCTCGGACAGGGGATGGAGTCGGGCACGATCGTCAAGTGGCTGAAGGCCGAGGGCGACGCTGTCGAGAAGGGCGAGCCGCTTTACGAGCTGGATACGGAGAAGGTGACGCAGGAGGTCGAAGCGGAGGCGACGGGCGTCCTCGTGAAGATCGCGGTGTCCGAGGGTGAGGTTCCGGTCGGGACGACCATCGCCTACATCGGTGAGGCCGGCGAGCAGGTGGCCGATGCGAAGGCGGAGCCTGAGCCTGCAGCTGAGCAGCCGGCACCGGACGAGCCGGAGCCGACGCCCGTCGCGGCAGTAGCGGCGCCCGCCGAGCGGCAGGAAGGCGAGCGGATCAAGGCATCACCGCTCGCACGGCGCCTGGCCCGCGAGCAGGGGATCGACCTCGCCGCCCTGTCCGGGACAGGGCCGGACGGGCGCATCGTCGCTGAGGATGTCGAGCGCGCCGCGACGGCAGCACCGCCCACCCAGGCGGCGCCACCGCCCGCCGAAGCACCACCGGCTGCGGAGCCAGAGCCGGAGCCGGTGCCGGAACCGGGCCGCGCTGCTTCTGTGCCCGCCGACGTCGAGCGCGTGCCGCTCACCTCCATCCGGCGCACGATCGCGAGAAGACTGACGGACGCCTGGAAGGTGCCCGTCTACCAGCTCGTCCTGTCGGCTGACATGGACGCGGTCAACCACTTCGTCGAGCGGCGACGGGCACTCGACCCCGACGAGCGCGTCACGGTCACGGACGTGCTGGTCAAGGTCTGCGCCGCCGCCCTCGTGCGGCACCGCGCCGTCAACGTCCAGTTCACCGAGGAGGAGCTGCTCGTGTTCCCGTACGCGAACGTGGGCATCGCCGTCGCCACCGAGCGCGGGCTGGTCGTGCCGGTGGTGCACGGCGCCGAGCACCTCTCGCTCGCCGAGGTGGCCGCCGCGCGCGCTGACGTCGTAAAGCGAGCGCGAGAGGGAAGGCTCCGTCAGGAGGATCTCGAGGGCGGCACGTTCACCATCTCCAACCTCGGGATGTTCGGCCTCGACCAGTTCACGGCCGTGCTCAACCCGCCGCAGGCGGCGATCCTCGCCGTGGGTGCGAGCCAGGAACGGCCGGTCGTGTGGGATGGGCAGATCGTCGCCCGCCCGACGATGACGATGACGCTCACCTGCGACCACCGCGCCGTCGACGGCGCGCCCGCGGCGGAGTTCCTGGAGACGGTGAAGGCGATGCTCGAGGATCTGTCTCTGGCGCTGTGAGGGCCGCGACATGATTCGCCGAGGCGACGCGAACGACACGGCGTTCCTCCGCGACATGCTGCGGCACGCGTACTACTGGCGCTGGGAGGAGCCCGACCTTCGCGACCTGCCGGTCTCGCGCTACGTCGAGGGCTGGGGTCGGCCGGGTGACCGCTCGCTCATCCTCATCGAGGGCTTCCAGCCGGTGGGAGCCGCGTGGTACCGGCTGTTCACCGAGGCGCAGCCGGGCTACGGCTTCGTCGACGAGCAGACGCCCGAGCTGACGATCGCCGTCGTGCCGAGCCGCCGCGGCCGCGGCTACGGAGCGGAGCTGCTCACGTCGCTGCTGGCGCAAGCGAAGGAGGATGGGTACGGCACGGTGAGCCTCAGCGTCGAGCCCGACAACCCCGCGCTCGCCCTGTACGAGCGCCACGGCTTCGAGAAGGTCGGCGAGCGTGGCGGCGCCTGGATCATGCGCGCGGCGCTCTAACGCTACTGCAATTCGACGAGGCGGCCGTCGGGGTCCCGTAGATACGCGGAACGGCCCCAGTCGTAGTCCTTCGCCTCCGTGCCGAGCCGCGCAGCCTCGGCGTCCACGTCTGCGACGCGGATCGCGAAGTGGTCGGTGTTCGGCGGCATGCCCTCCTGAACCTCTCCGCGCACGTGGACGAGCAGCGTTGCTCCGTCGATGTCGAACGTCGCGCCGCCCGGCCACGAGGCCGTCGGCTCGCGCCCGAGCAACCGCCGATAGAAGTCGACGAGAGCCTCCACATCGTCCGTAAACAGCGCGATCTCGCTCAGCACGTCGCCCGGAACGTAGTCGATAGGATCGAAGCATGGAATGCGACGTCGCCGTTCTCGGGGGCGGACCGGGCGGCTACACGGCCGCAATCCGAGCCGCTCAGCTGGGCGCGACGGTCGCCTGCATCGAGCAGGAGGCCGAGCTGGGAGGCACGTGCCTCCGCGTCGGCTGCATTCCGACGAAGGCCTGGGTGCAGACCGCGCACGGCCTCAAGGAGGCGGCGGAGACGTTTGCGAAGCTCGGCGTCTCCGTCGGCGCGCCGCAGCTCGACTTCGGCGCAGCCAACGAGTGGAAGAACGGCGTCTCCAAGCAGATGACGGGCGGCGTCGCCATGCTGCTCAAGGCCAACGGCGTCGAGTGGGTGCGCGGTACCGGCCGGTTCAGGGACGCGGGCACGATCGCGGTCGAGGGAGGCGAGGACGTGACGTTCTCGTCCGCCATCGTCGCCACGGGCGCGTACCCGATGCGGCCGCCGATCCCGGGCCTCGACTCGCCCCGTTGCGTCGACTCGACGGGACTGCTCGCACAGACGGTTGTGCCGCGCCGACTCGTCATCCTCGGCGGCGGCATCATCGGCTGTGAGTTCGCGTCGATCTTCCAGCGCTTCGGCTCCGAGGTGACGATTGTCGAGATGCTCGACACGCTGATCCCGCAAGAGGACGAGGAGGCGACGAAGGAGCTTGCAAAGCAGTTCGGCAAGCGCGGGATCGCGCTGCAGCTCGGCAAGCAGTGCACGAAGGTCGAGGAGACCGGCGACGGCCTGACGGTGCACTTCGGCGAGGGAGAGACCGTGCAGGCCGACCTCATGCTCGTCTCGGTCGGCCGTGCGCCGCTCGTCGAGGGCATCGGTCTCGAGCAGGCGGGCGTGCAGTTCGACCCTCGCCAGGGCATCGCAGCGGACGATCACCGACGGACGTCGGTGCCGCACATCTACGCCGTGGGGGACTGCGCCGGCTACTGGCAGCTTGCGCACACCGCGTTCCGCGAGGGTGAGATCGCCGCCGAGAATGCGACCGGCCACGAAGCCGTCATGGGTGCTCGAGCCGTGCCGCGCCCGATCTACACCGATCCGGAGATCGCCGGCGTCGGCCTGACCGAGGCGGAGGCACGTGAGCAGCACGGCGACGACGTGTCCGTCGGCAAGTTCCCCTGGGCGGCGAACGCCCGGGCGGTGATGCAGAACGAGACCGTGGGCTGGGTGAAGTCGATCCACGAGAGCCGCTACGGGGAGCTGCTGGGCGTGGTCATGGTCGGCCCGCACGTGACCGATCTCATCGAGGCGGCAGTCGTCGCCCTCGACGCCGAGGCGACGGTCGAGACGGTGGCCGACGGCATGGCCGCGCATCCCACGTTGTCCGAGGCGTTCAAGGAGGCGGGTCTCGTCGCGCTCGGCCGCCCGATCCACGTCGGGCCAAGACGGCGCGCGACGGCCTCGACGCAAAGCTCGTGAATCGAATAGCCTCAGAGACCTTCGGAAAGGAGTGACATGAAGAAGCTGCTCGCACTGCTCGCAGCGGTCGGAGCCATCGTTTTCTTCTGGCGGAAGAAGAAGGGAAGCGACGACACGTCCAGCTGGGACACGGCCTCCGACACGGCTTCCTCCTGGGGCGACACCACCCAGGACAAGGCCGAGGACGTCGCCGACAAGGTGTCCGACACTGCGACAGACGTCGCCGACAAGGCGTCGGACGCGGCGACGAACGCCGCCGACAAAGCATCTGACGCGGTAGACGACGCGACGACTTAATCGCTTCTGGCTGCCCGCCCAGGCACTATGAGTGGGCATGGGTTGGCCGCAGTCCCCCGGGCGGCTCGACTCCGAGCAGGATCGCCTGGCGGCTGAGATCTGGACCGCCTGGCGGCCGCTCGGCCGTTACACGGTGGGTGCGGTGTACGCGTGTTTCGACCAGGCAGGCCCGGGGAACGGTTCCGTGGGTGATCGGGGGTTCGCAGCCGCAGCCTGCGGCAACGAGGTGGCCGTTGTCACCGGGGAGGCGCCGGCCGGTTACTCGCCGGGTCGGCTTGCGCTGCGGCAGGGCCCGCTGCTCGAGCGCGCGATACACGGGCTCTGCGCCTTCCCCGACGTGCTGCTCGTCGACGCGACCGGGCGGGATCACCCACGGCGTTGCGGCCTCGCGCTCCATCTGGGCGCCGTTCTCGGGGTGCCGACCGTGGGCGTGACGCACCGGCCGTTTGGCGCCGAGGGTGCGTGGCCTGCCGACGAACGCGGCGCCACGAGCCAACTCCTGCTGAACGGCGAGCGCGTCGGCTACTGGGTGCGGACGAAGCGCGGCACACGGCCGCTCGCAGCGCACGCGGCCTGGCGCACTGGCCCCGAAGCGGCGGTCGAAGTCGTGCTCGTAGCGACCGAGCAGGCCCGTTCGCCGGAGCCGTTGCGCCGCGCACGGGCTGCCGCGCGCCGTCTGCGCGGACAGCAAGCGCTTCTCCTGGCGTGAGGCGGCTGCGCCGCGAGCACGTCGCGCTCGGTGCCGGGCTGCTGCTGGCGGCGGTCGTCGCCGTTGTTCTGCTCGCGCGCGGTGGGGAGGAGGAACCACCGCCGAGCGCCCATCCTCCGCCACTGCCGTCCGAGCCGTCTCCGCCACCACCGGCGCCGCCGCCACCCGCGAGCCGGCACGAGGCGGCCGTGCGGGACGGCAGGCTCGTCATCGACGGCGAGCCGTTCTTCCCGATCTTCTCCTGGGGAGAGTGCACGGACGGCTTCGAAACGAGCCTGCAGGTGGGCACGAACCTCTATGCGGCCAACCGCTGCGGCGGTCTCGAAGCGCAGTTGCCCGCCCTGGGTGACCATGCGCTCTCGGCGGCCGTAGCCGGCGAAGCCGTCCCCGATGCGGGCGCCGTCGTCGGCGTCTTCTATCCCGACGAGCCGGATGGGCGAGGGCTGACCGCGAAGACCATGCCCACGATCGACCCGAGCCACGGCGTGCGTTTCCTGACGCTCACGAACCACTTCTACTCGGGCGCGGCGCCGCTCGCGCAGGGTCGGGGCATCTATCCGGGCCTGATCGCGAAGGCGGACATGATCGGCTTCGATCTCTACCCGCTGCAGAACTGGTGCCGGCCGGAGCAGCTCGTCGACGTGTACTTCTCGCAGCGGGAGCTCGTCGAGCTCGCCCGGGGTAAGCCCACGTTCCAGTGGATCGAGGCGGCGGGCATGACGTGCCCGCACGACGGGCCGACCGCCGTCACGCCCGCCACGGTGCGGGCGGAATCGTGGCTGGCGATCGCCGCCGGCGCCAACGGGCTGGGGTTCTTCCCGCCCGCGGCGTGGACGGGCGATGTCGGCGAGGCAATCGCAGAGGTGACGCAGACCGTACGCGAGCTCGGGCCAGCGTTCACAGCGCCCGAGGTCGCTGCACGAGTGGAGCCTGCGGACGGCCTCGTCAAGGCGGGAGCGCGGAAGCACGCCGGCCGACTCACGATCGTCGCCGCCAATGCGGGTTACGAGCCGGAGCAGGCGACGATCACCGTGCCCGGCCTCGCCGGTCGTGCGCTCTCGGTAGTTGGTAGCGGCCGCACGGTCACGCCGAGCGGAGACACCTTCACCGAAAGGTTCCCGGCTCTCGGTGCTCGCGTGTACGTCACCCGCGGCTAGCCGCTCCCGTTTCTATGATCGGTGGCCCGATGTCCGCGCCATCGTTCGTCCATCTCCACGTCCACTCGGAGTATTCGATCCTCGACGGCGCCTGCCGCATCCCGGCGCTCACCGCCCGGGCCGCCGAGCTCGAGATGCCGGCCGTCGCTCTCACCGATCACGGCTCGCTCGCCGGGGCGGTCGAGCTCTACCGGGAATGCGGCAAGCAGGGCGTCAAGCCCGTGCTCGGCTGCGAGGTCTACGTCGCGGACGATCGTCGCCGGCAGGCCAAGGGGTACGCGCACCTGACGTTGCTGGCCGAGACGAACGAGGGCTACGGCAACCTCATCAAGCTCTCTTCGCTCGGTTACCTCGAGGGCTATTACTACAAGCCCCGCGTCGACTGGGAGCTGCTCGAGCGGCATTCGAAAGGGATCGTGGCGCTGTCGGGTTGCCTTTCAGGCCGAGTCTGCAAGGCGCTTGAGGAGAGCCGGCCGCAGGACGCCGCCGCCGAGCTCGACCGCCTGGCGCAGGTCTTCGGCCGCGACTCGACCTACGTCGAGCTCCAGAACGCCGGGCTTGCGGAGCAGCAGCGCATCAACCCCGAGCTCGTGAAGCTCGCAACGACAGCCGGCTTGCCGCTCGTGGCCACCGGCGACGTCCACTACCTTCGCCACGAGGATGCGCTCGCCCACGAGGCGCTGCTCTGCATCCAGTCGGGAGACTCGCTGAAGAACCCCGACCACTGGAAGTTCGACACTGACCAGTTCTTCCTCAAGTCCCAGGCCGAGATGCTGGCGGACTTCCCGGGTCACGAGGACGCGCTCGCGCGCACGCTCGAGATCGCCGAGCGCTGCACGGTGACGCTCGAGCTGGGCCAGATCCTGCTGCCGTCGTACCCCACGCCCAACGGTCGGGACGCGTTCGAGTACCTCGTGGAGCTCGCCGAGGAGGGACTCCCCAGCCGCTACCCGCAACGGACACCGGAGCTCGACGAGCGGCTCGCATTCGAGCTGAAGACGATCCGCGAGATGGGCTTCGCCGACTACTTCCTCATCGTCTGGGACCTCATCTCGTTCGCGCGGGAGAACGGCATCAGCGTCGGCCCGGGACGAGGGTCGACCGCAGGCTCGCTCGTCGCCTACTGCCTGGGCATCACCGAGGTCGACCCGATGAAGTACGACCTGCTCTTCGAGCGCATGCTGAACCCGGGCCGGAAGTCCATGCCCGACATCGACATCGACTTCGCCGTCGCCGGCCGCGATCGCGTCATCAACTACGCCGCCGAGAAGTACGGGCGCGACCGCGTGGCGCAGATCATCACCTTCGGGACGATGATGGCGCGCGCCGCGATTCGTGACGCCGGCCGCGTGCTCGAAGTGCCGTACGGCACCGTCGACCGGATCGCGAAGCTCGTCCCGGAGGGGCCGAAGGTCTACCTCGAGGAGTCGATGAAGCCCGGCCAGGAGCTGCGGGCGGCGTACGACGAGGATCCGCTCGTGCGCGAGATCGTCGACCTCGCGAAGCCGCTCGAGGGTCTCGTGCGCCAGGATTCGATTCACGCAGCCGGCGTCGTCATCGCCGACCGGCCGCTGACGGACATCGTGCCTCTCCAGCAGAAGGGCGCCGACCAGGAGCTCGTCACGCAGTTCGCGATGGGTGACGTCGAGGCTCTGGGCCTCCTGAAGATCGACTTCCTCGGCCTGCGCAACCTCGACGTGATCGACGCCGCGGTGAAGCTCGTGGGTGACGTCGACATCGCGGCGATCCCGCTCGACGACGCGGCGACGTACCAGATGCTCCAGCGGGGCGACACGGCCGGCGTCTTCCAGTTCGAGTCCTCGGGCATGCGTGAGGCGCTGCGGCAGGTGAAGCCGACGGAGTTCGAGGACCTCATCGCGCTCGTCGCGCTCTTCCGGCCCGGCCCGATGTCGTACATCCCCGTCTACGCGCGGCGCAAGGCCGGGCAGGAGGCGGTGACCTTCGCCGACCCGCGGCTCGAGGAGATCACCGGAGGCACGTACGCCATCTGCATCTACCAGGAGCAGTACATGGAGATCGCGAAGCAGCTGGCGGGCTTCTCTCCCGCGGAAGCCGACGATCTCCGCAAGGCGATCGGCAAGAAGATCCACTCGCTGATGGCCTCGCTGAAGGACAAGTTCGTCGAAGGCGCGCTTGCGAACGGCGTGGCGGCGGACGTGGCGCGCGGCCTGTGGAGCGACATGGAGAAGGCGCAGGACTACTCCTTCAACAAGTCGCACGCGGCCTGCTACGCGCTCATCGCCTACCGCACGGCCTACCTGAAGGCACACCACACGGCCCAGTACATGGCGGCGCTGATCTCCTCGGTCATGAACACGAAGGACCGCGTGCCGTACTACGTCAACGCCTGCGACGAGATGGGCATCGAGGTCCTGCCGCCGGACGTGAACGCGTCCCAGGTCGATTTCGCCGTCGTGGAAGGGAAGATCCGCTTCGGGCTCAACGCCGTCAAGAATGTCGGCGAGGCGGCTTCGCAGGCGGTCGTCGCCGCGCGGGAGACGGACGGCGCGTTCGTCTCGCTCTGGGACTTCACGGAGCGCGTCGACCCGCAGCTCGTGAACAAGCGCGCGCTGGAATCCCTCGTGAAGGCGGGCGCGCTCGACTCGACCAGCAACTCCCGCAAGGGCATGCTCGATGTGCTCGAGCACGCGCTCTCCTACGGCCAGACGAAGCAGGCCGACCGCGTCTCCGGGCAGTCGTCGATCTTCGACGACCTGCCCGACGCCTCCGATGCGCCGAGAGCGGCGCCTCATCCCACCATCTCCGCCGGTGAGTTCGACAAGCCCGAGCTCCTGCGGCTGGAGAAAGAGGCGCTCGGCATCTACGTCTCCGAGCATCCGCTCGACGCCGTTCGCGACCAGCTCCGGCGCAAGACCGACTCGACCGTGGCCGACCTCGAGCGCCGCCGCGACGGCGAGGTCGTGACGATCGGCGGCATCGTCTCGTCCGTGAAGCAGCTGACGACGAAGAAGGGCGACCCGATGGTCTTCCTCTCCCTCGGGGATCTCTCGGGGGAGGCCGAGGTGGTCGTCTTCAACAGCGTGTTTGCGGCGTCGCGCGAGCTCTGCCACGCCGACAGCGTGCTCGTCGTCAAGGGCCGCGTGGACCACAAGCAGGAGGGCGAGACGAAGCTCATCGCGCTCGAGGTCTCGGCGTTCGAGGCGGCACGAGTGCCCACCGAGGTACGGCTGAAGGTCGACGCACGGGCCGCGCGGGCCGGCATCGTCCGCGAGCTGGGCCACGTCGTGAAGGACTTCCCGGGCGATGCTCGCGTCGTCGTGGCGCTGGAGACCTCGGAGGGTCCCCGGACGCTAGAGCTCGGCCCAGACTACCGCGTGCGCCCCGAGGCCGACTTCTTCGCCGAGGTGAAGGCTCTCCTCGGCGAAGCGGCCGTTACCTAGTCTGCGAGACCCTTCTCGCGGAGCTCCGTGAGCGCCTGGTCCGACTTCTCGAGACCCTCCAGCCCCATTCCCTCGAGCACTCGCGGTGTCTTGGAGAACTGGATCTCGCGGTAGTCGACCACCTGCCAGTGGTTGCCCCACGGGTCGAGGAAGTCATGGCTGCCGATCATGTTCGCGCCGGCCTCGCGAGCACGCTCCACCGTCGCCTCCTGGTCGTCGACGACGAGGCCGATGTGCCTTCCGCCGTCGGGCGGCTGCGTACGCCCTGCCTCGAGGGCGATGAACTGGTCGCCGAGGTCGATGAAGGCCATTCGTCGGCCACGGCCGCGCAGCGTTAGCTCCCCGAAGATCGACTCGAAGAACGCGAGTGCCGCGTCGATGGAGCCCACCTCGACGGCGACGTGGTTGATCCCGACCGGACGGGGTCCCATTCGGAACCAGCGTAGCCGCGGCGGTGTAGGCAGGGCGTCTACCAAGGAGGACTGATGCGTAGGATCGCCGCCGCCGTTGCACTTGCCTCGACGCTCGTGCTGCCTGCGGCCTCACAGGCAGGCGGCTGGGCGACCGTCGTGCTCGCGCCGCCGCCTGCGGAGTTGCAGGCAGAAGAGACCTGGATAGCCCAGCTCACCGTGATGCGGCACGGAGTCACGCCGACCGACGGGGCCGCGCCGTCGATCACGATTCGTGCCCAAGGTGACGCGCAGACGTTCAGGGCGAAGCCGGGCGGCGCGACGGGCGCGTACGTCGCGCACGTCGTGTTCCCGTCGGCTGGCTCGTGGCACTACGAGGTGAGCGACGGGCTGACCGCGACGGGCTACGGCTACTCCCAGACGCACACGTACGCCGCCATCGACATCGCAGCGGGCACGGGCGGAGGCGGCGGAGCTCCCACGTGGCCATTCGCGCTGGCAGCCATGCTCGTGGCAGGCGCGGCAGCCATGCTCGCGCGACAGCGAGGGCGCCGCCCGGCGACTCAGAGCTGACGGGATCGGTCCGAGTGGAACCGGTTCACACCGTGCGGTGTACTACGAACGGTGGTGGGCCGGCCACTCGACGAGTCCGAGCTCGTCCTCCGTGCAAAGCGGGGCGACGAGGACGCCTACGAGGAGCTCGTTCGCATGCACCAGGGGATCGCCTTTCGCACCGCCTACGTGTTCACCGGCGCGGCCGAGGACGCGCAGGAGGCGGCGCAGGACGCCTTCGTCAAGGCCTTTCGCGCGCTTGGCCGCTTCCGCGAGGGAGCGCCTTTCCGTCCGTGGCTGCTGAAGATCGTGGCCAACGAGGCCCGGAACCGCCGCCGCGCGGCGGGGAGGAGGGAAGCGCTCACCGTGCGTGCTGCGACGAGCGCTGGCGCGGAGGACGCGGCTCCGTCCCCCGAGTCGGCTCTCCTCTCCGCCGAGCGGCGGGACGGGCTCATGGCCGCGCTCAACCGGCTGCGTAGCGAGGACCGCGAGGTGATCGCGTGCCGGTACTTCCTCGACCTGTCCGAGGAGGACACGGCCGCTGCGCTGGGCTGGAAGCGCGGCACCGTGAAGTCGCGCCTCTCGCGCGCGCTCGAGCGGCTACGGGTCGAGCTGGAGGTACACGTTGCCTGACCTCGAGCGCGAGCTGAGAGCACTGGCGGTTGTTCTTGACCTGCCGGCAGAGCGCGATCTTGCGCCGGCTGTTCTCGCCCGACTACGCAAGCCGACGTACGCCGGCAGGTGGCGGAAGCTCGTCGGCGTGGCGGCGCTGGTGCTGGTCGTCGGGCTGGCGGCGACGATGGCCGTACCCGACGCCCGCACGGCCGTGCTGCGCTTCCTCGGCCTGAAGGGCGTGACGGTGATTCGCGTCGAAGAGCTGCCGCCGGCCTCGGCCACGCCCCACGTCTTCGGCGAGTCGGTGACGCTCGCGGGAGCGCAGCGCATCGTCGGCTTCCGGCCGCTGCTGCCGTCTGCCCTCGATCCACCCGACGGCATACGCATCAATCGCTTCATGCCGTACTTCGTCGTCCTGCTCTACGGAACGCCTGACGTGCGGCTGCGTCTCACCGAGACGAACCTGGGCTTGATCGAGAAGTACGTCCGGTTCGATCAGCGGGCGGAGCGCGTTCGGGTTGACGGGCGGCCCGGCATCTGGGTGGAGGGCGAGCACGTCGTGTCCGAGCTGTTCGGACTGCCGAGGCTGTCCGGGAACGTGCTGCTCTGGGAGCAGGGCGGCCTGACGTTGCGGCTCGAGGGACGGCTCACAAGGGAGCAGGCGCTCGAGCTCGCCCGCTCGGTTCGCTGAATTCCGATTGCTCCCTCGAAGGGGGGAATCAAGACGGGGAGGCCGAACCGAAGTACGTCCTGTGACGAATGCAGCCGACATCGAGCTGGTCGTCGACACCGAGTCCGAGCGCGTGACCGCGTGGCGCGCCTGCGAGCTGCTGAAGGCCGGGTACGAGCCGCTCGTCGCCGTCGAGCTGGCAGAGCACGGCGAGGTCGATCTCCACCTCGCCCTCGAGCTCGTCGAGCGTGGCTGCCCCACTGATCTGGCCGCGCGAATACTTCTCTAGACCTCGCCTGCTGAAACCCGGCAGAATGCGGCTCGATGTCGAGCCTTCTCGCCACGTTCCCGTCCCCGTCGACGGGCACCCTGGACATCGGGCCGCTGTCGATCCACATGTACGGGATCACGCTGCTCGTCGCCATCGTCTGCGCGATCGGGGTCACGGGCCTGCGGTGGACGAGGCGCGGCGGCGACTGGGACCTCGTGCTGCGCGCCGCCGTCTGGGGCGTGGCGGCGGGCATCGTCGGCGCGCGCCTCTATCACGTCGTCACGAGCTACGACCAGCTGCCGGATGAGTGGTACGGCCCCTTCGCGGTCTGGGAAGGGGGGCTCGGCATCTGGGGAGGCCTCCTCTTCGGCGTCGTCGCCGGCGGCATCGTGGTCTGGCGATCCGGGCAGAGCATCGCGCTGTTCGCCGACTGTCTGGCGCCCGGGCTCTTGCTCGCCCAGGCGGTCGGCCGCTGGGGCAACTGGTGGAACCAGGAGCTCTTCGGCAAGCCGACGGACCTCCCCTGGGGGCTCGATATCGACCCCGAGCACTGCCCCGTCGACTACCTCGACCTCGGGACGGGCTGCACCGAGGACTTCCACCCGATCTTCCTCTACGAGTTCATCTTCAACCTCATCGGCGTCGGCGTGCTGCTGCTCGTGGAGCGGCTGATCCGCGTCCGCCCGCCTGCGCTGTTCGCGCTCTACATCTCCTGGTACACGCTGGGCCGGCTTTTCGAGGAGCAGCTGCGCATCGACCCGTCGCACGAGTTCCTCGGCCAGCGGCTGAACTTCTGGGTAGCCGCCGTCCTCTTCGTCGGCTCGACGGCGTTCTTCATCTGGTGGCAGTTCATCCGTAAGCATCGTGGCCCGACGCCAGGCGTCCTCGCCCCGGGTGGCGGCTCGCTGCCCGACGGTCCGGCGATGGCCGTCCCCAAGGGACGCGTCCGCCCGCCTCGCTAGCCTCCCGCGGGTGACAGCCCCTGTGCTGGACCTCGACCTCGACACGTTCGAGGGCCCGTTCGACCTGTTGCTGACGCTGATCCTCAAGGAGGAGCTGCGGCTGGCCGAGGTCGACGTCGCCGACATCGTCACGTCATTCGCCGAGGGGCTGCAGGAGGCCCGCAGGCTGGACCTGGAAGCATGTGGCGAGTTCCTGGTGCTCGTGGGCGCGATGCTCGAGATCAAGGCCCGCGAGCTGTTTCCGGACGCAGCCACCGATCTCGCCGAGCTCAGCCCCGAGGAAGCGGCGGAGGAGCTGGCCGAGCGCCTGGAGGCCTACCGTCGCATGAAGTCGGCTGCCGCGTGGCTCTCCGAGCGGCTCGACACCGAGGCCGACCGCTACTTCCGCCTCGGGCCGGCGCCGCTCGCGCCGCAACCCGAGCTTCGGCTCGCCGCACAGGATCCGAACGGCCTCGCCGTGGCTCTCCGCCAGCTCGCCACCGAGCCGCCGCAGGTGTCACTCGCCCACATGCAGCTGACATTTCCGCCGGTGGCGCGCTTCCTCGACCGCTTCCGCGCCGTGCTCCGCCGCCGCCGCCGCTTCGCGCTCGACGAGGAGCTGCGCGGGCTGTCCAGGCTGGAGCAGGCTTCGGCGTTCCTCGCGCTGCTCGAGCTGCGCAAGCTCGACGAGCTCCGCATCGAGCAGCGGGAAGCCTTCGGGCCGATAGGAGTCTCTCGTCCGGATGTCGAAAGGAGTGCCGCATGATGGTCCAACACGCAGTGCCTCTACGCCTCGTCGATGCTGAGCCGCTCGGAAGACTCAGCCGGACGCTCGAGGCGTTGCTCGTCATCGCCTCCGCGCCGCTCTCTGCAGAAGAGCTGGCAGTTGCGGCCGAGGAGGACGAGACTCGCGTGGAGGCGGCGCTACACCTCCTCGGCGAGCGCTATTCCGAAGGGCGGAGCGGCATCGTGCTGGAGCTGGTGGCCGGCGGTTACGCCTTCCGAGCCGCACGTGGCGAAGCAGCTGCCTGCGCACGCCTCGTCGAGCGACCCGTCGAACGCGGCCTCTCGCAGGCAGCGCTCGAGACGCTTGCCATCGTCGCCTATCTGGGGCCTTGTACGCGGCCCGACGTCGCTCGCATTCGCGGTGTCGCAGGCGACACGGTGGTGGCCGGGCTCGTGGAGCGCGGGCTCGTCGTCGAGGCGGGTCGTGAGCCGGGTCTCGGCGGCGCGATTCGTTACCGCACGACGGAGCTGTTCGAGCGGGTCTTCGGCCTCGAAGCCCTCTCCGAGCTGCCGCGGCTCGATGACCTGGGCCAGGATGCCGCTGAGATCCGGGAGCGCCTCGAGGCGGTCGCCGAGCGGCGCCCCGCCTAGCGTGGCGCCGTCGGTAACGTGACGGTCGACATGGACGTCACCGACGAGACCTTCTACCGCGACGTCCTCGAGCGCTCGCACGAGCTTCCGGTCGTTGTCGACTTCTGGGCCGACTGGTGCGGCCCCTGCAAGGCGCTCGCGCCGGTGCTCGAGGGCGAGGTCGAGGCCCGCTCCGGCGAAGTCGCCCTCGCCAAGGTCGACGTTGATGCCAACCCCGCGCTCGCCGCCCACTACGAGGTCAGCAGCATCCCAGCCGTGAAGGCATTCCGGAACGGCCAGGTCGTCTCGGAGTTCGTCGGCGTGCGCTCGGCACAGGGCGTCGGCGACTTCCTCGATGAGCTGTCGGGGCCGACTGCCGGCGAGCGGCTGCTCGAGGAGCTCCGCGAATCGGGCGAGCAGCCGGAGGTGCTGGCAGCTCTCGAGGCCGGAGATCACGAGCGTGCGCTCGAGCTCTTGCTCGAACAGGCTCGCGACGCCGATGGAGAAGATCGCGATCGCATCCGCGAGCTGATGGTGGCGCTGTTCGACGAGCTCGGCCAGGAGCACGAGCTCTCGACGCGCTACCGCAAGCAGCTCGCGACGGCGCTCTACTAGAAGCTAGGGTCGGTACTGCTGGTCGAGGGCGCAGACGGTGTCGATCCGATAGCGAATCCACACACCGCTCTCGAGCGGCTCGAAGAGCTTTCGCCGGCTGCTCTGGCCGGTGCGGGCGATCTCCGAGAGCTCCGACACGGTGATCGGGGTGGAGAGGATCCCCGTATCGTTGTTGACGAGAACCGTCACGTGCGCTCCCGGACGCACGAGGTACTTCAGCGTGCGGTCGCTCTCGTCGACGACGTAGTTGTCGTTCGGCACCGGCTGCCCGGGCTCCACCTTTCCGTCCTCGGCGGCCGCCGTGTTCGCCGTCACGCCGCTCGTGAACCACGCGGGATCGAACTGCAGCTCGTAGTGGTCGCCCTTTCGCACGAGCGATCTGATGTGCCCGAAGACCCTGTCGCCGCACGGCTGCGCGGCGACCGGCTGGGACTCGGAGTCCTCCGTGAAGTACAGCCCGGCAAAGACGCCGGCGACCGCGACGGCGACGACGACGATGCCAACGACAAGCCACTTCACGAGGCGGCGAGAATAGCTGAATGCGGCTGAACGCTTTCCTGGGTCGTGCGGGGGTAGCGTCGCGCCGCAAGGCGGACGAGCTCATCGTCGCCGGACGAGTGACGGTGAACGGCGAGCCGGGGCAGCTGAACACGTTCGTCTCCGGCGACGACGTCGTCGAGGTGGACGGCCGGCTCGTGACCAAGCAGAGGCTGGCATACGTGCTCCTCCACAAGCCCGCCGGCGTCGTGACGACCGCACGCGATCCGGGCGGCCGGCCGACAGTCGTCGAGCTCGTCGATCACGAGGCCCGCGTCGTGCCGGTCGGCCGCCTCGACGTCGACACGACCGGTGCGCTGCTGCTCACGAACGACGGCGCCCTCGCGCACCGGCTCGCGCACCCGCGCTACGAGGTGGACAAGGTCTACGAGGTGGAGGTCGAAGGCTCGCCTTCCGACGCCGCGTTACGCGAGCTGGCCGAAGGCGTGGAGCTGGAGGACGGCCTCACAGCGCCAGCCGATGTCCGCCGCCTTGACCCTTCCAGGCTCGAGCTCACGCTGCACGAGGGCCGCAAGCACCAGGTCAAGCGGATGTGCGAGGCGGTCGGCCATCCCGTCGGGCGCCTGCACCGCTCGGGCTACGCAACGCTCACTCTCGACGGCCTCGACCCGGGCGAATGGCGAGAGCTGACGGCTGACGAGGTGCAGGCGTTGCGAGAGCTCAGCGCCTGACGAAGCCCATCACGTCGTACATGCGGGCGAGTGTCGGCGCGGACTCCACGGCCGCCTTCTCCGCCCCCAGCGCCAGCAGTCGACGCAGCCCTTCGTCGTCGGCGCGCAGCTCGCGGTAGCGCTCCTGGATCGGCGCCAAGAGCTCCACGACCGCCTCGGCCACGTCGTCCTTGAACGCACCGTACCCCTGGCCGTCGTAGCGGCCCTGGATCTCGGGGATGGAGGCGCCGGTCGCCACCGACATGATCTCGATCAGGTTCGAGACGCCCGGCTTCGCCTCCGGGTCGTGGACGACATCCCGCCCGGAGTCGGTGACGGCCGTCTTGAACTTCTTCCGGATCAGGTCGGGAGGGTCGATCATGCGTACGACTCCCTGCGGCGCGCCGGCCGAAGTGGACATCAGCCGCTCCGGCTCCTGGAGGTTCTTGATGCGGGCGCCCTCCTCGGGGAAGACACCTCTGGGCACCGTGAACGTCTCGCCGTAGCGCTGGTTGAACCGCTCGGCGATGTTCCGCGCCAGCTCGATGTGCTGGCGCTGGTCGTCGCCTACGGGAACGATGTCGGTCTGGTAGAGCAGGATGTCGCCGGCCATCAGCACCGGGTAGTTGAAGAGCCCGGCCGAGACGAACTCCTGGTCCTCGGACTTGTCCTTGAACTGCGTCATGCGGCGCAGCTCGCCGAAGGACGCCGCGCTGCTCAGGAGCCATGCCGCCTCGGCGTGCGCCGGGACGTGGCTCTGAGCGAAGACGATCGACCGCTCGGGGTCGATGCCGGTCGCGAAGAGCATCCCCGCGCCCGCCAGCGTCGCTTCGTGGAGGGCCTCCGGCTCGTACGCCGTGGTGATCGAATGTAGGTCGACGATGCAGAACACGGCATCGCCCTGCTCCTGCGTCGCGCGGTACTGGCGGTAGCCCCCGCTGTAGTTGCCGAGGGTCTTGTCGCCCGATGCACGGATGCCCGAGAAGATGCGCATGGCAGGATTATCCCAATGGCCACGAACGTCTCACCCGAGCTGATCATCGTCATGAAGGGCGGCGCGACCGCCGAGCAGACCGAGAACGTCGTCGCGCGGCTGCAGGAGGTGGGAGTCGATTCGCGCGTTTCGCGCGGGCGCGAGGCCACCGTGATCGGCGCCATCGGCGAGCTCGAGCTCCTCACGTCGCTCCCCATCGAGGCGTATCCGGGCGTGGAGCAGGTGCTGCCCATCCTCAAGCCATACAAGCTCGTCTCGCGGGAGATCGCGCCAGACCCGACGGTGATCGAGGTACGCGGCCGCAAGATCGGAGACGGCTGGTTCGGCCTGATCGCAGGGCCCTGCACCGTCGAGACGGAGGAGCAGACGCTGGAGACCGCCCGTGTGGTGGCCGCGGCGGGGTCGACGATGTTGCGCGGCGGCGCTTTCAAGCCGCGCACGTCCCCGTACGCCTTTCAGGGACTGGGCGTGGAGGCGCTCGCCATCCTCCGGCAGGCGCGCGAGGAGACGGGGCTGCCGATCGTGACGGAGCTCCTCGACCCGCGCCAGCTGGACGACGTGGCCGACGTCGCCGACGTGATCCAGATCGGCGCCCGCAACATGCAGAACTTTCTGCTGCTGTCAGAGCTCGGCCGGGTCGACGTGCCGGTGCTGCTCAAGCGCGGCCCTGCGGCGTCGGTGGAGGAGCTGCTGATGGCCGCGGAGTACGTCGCCAAGGAGGGGAACGAACGCATCATCCTGTGCGAGCGCGGCATCCGGACATTCGAGCGCTCGACGCGCTACACGCTCGACCTCGGGTCGGTGGCGGTCTTGAAGGACGAGACCCATCTGCCGGTGATCGTCGATCCGTCGCACGCCGCCGGCCGGCGCGATCTCGTCTTGCCGCTGTCGCGGGCAGCCGCTGCCGTCGGCGCCGACGGGATCATCGTCGAGGTGCATCCGCGCCCGGAAGAGGCGCTCTGCGACGGGCCCCAGCAGGTGCCCGCCGACGAGTTCGCCGACTTCGCCCGCTCCGTCACCGAGGTCGTCTCGCTGATGGGTCGCGAGATCGGCTAGGTCTCGCGGCGTGCTCACCGAGCTGGGGCTCTACAAGCTCTTCGGTGAGGACCCGGAGAAGGCGCAGCGCGTCGCGCGCTCGTTCATGGGGTCGGTGGCGATGGCGCTCGCGCCGAGCGCGACGTACGGCGTGGAGCGCGTCCCGGAGACCGGTGGCCTTGTCGTCGCCTCCAACCACTTGAGTGCGATCGATCCGGTGCTCGTACCCATCCTCTGTCCGCGCACGATCTACCAGGTGGCGAAGATCGAGCTGCTGGAGGTGCCGATCGCAGGTGAGGTGCTGCGCTGGCTGGGCTCTTTCGCGGTGCGCCGGGGCGAGGGAGATCGCGACGCGCTCCGCGTGGCACGGTGGGTGGCGTCCGAGGGCCACGCCGTGGGCTTCTTCGTCGAGGGCACGCGGCGCAAGCTGGGCTACCCCGGCCCCGGCCACGCCGGCGCAGCGATGATCGCCATCCAGGAGGGAGTCCCGGTCGTGCCGTGCGGTTTGGACACGTTCCAGTGGTCGCTGGAGAACCCGCGCCGCTGCGCGATCGTGTGGGGCGATCCCATCGATCTCTCCGGACTGCCGCGGAGCGGCAAGGGCTACAAGGAGGGCGCGGCGATCGTGGACGAGGCGATCCTCGGGCTCTGGCGCGAGGCCGCACAGGCGGTCGCCGACGATCTTCCCAAGACGCTTCCCGACGGCTCACCGCGCCACGGGCCGCTCAAGGGTGCGCAGGTCAAGTACATCGACGCGAAGCCGTGGCCGGACGACGAATGGGCGCGCGTGCCGCTCGGGCCTGTCTACCCCGGCCGCGACTGATGGAGATCGCGCCGGCCGCCAGCCTGCGGGGCGCGCTCCGCGTGCCCGGCGACAAGTCGATCTCGCACCGCGCCCTGCTCGTCGGAGCGGTCGGCGAGGGGGAGACCGTCGTGCGTGGCTTCGGGCGCTCGCTCGACACCGAGTCCACGCTCGCGGCCGTGCGCTCGCTCGGCGTCGCAGTGGCAGAGGAGGCACCGGACGTGCTGCGCGTGAGCGGCGTCGGACTGGCGGGCCTACAGGAGCCCGGTGCGCCCATCGACTGCGGCAACGCCGGCACGCTGGCCCGCCTGCTGCCGGGCCTGCTCGCGGGGCAGGCGGGTCGCCGCTTCGAGCTGACCGGCGACGAGTCGCTGCGGGCCCGGCCGATGGAGCGCGTGGCGCGTGCCGCTCTCCGAGATGGGAGCGCACGTGGAAACGAGTGAAGGCCGGCTGCCGCTGACGATCGAGGGGCGCGAGCTCGCGGGCATCGAACACGAACCGCCCGTCGCGAGCGCGCAGGTCAAGTCGTGTGTACTGCTCGCCGGGCTGCTCGCCGAAGGGCGCACGACCGTCGTCGAGCCCGTGCCGACGCGAGACCACACCGAGCGGATGCTCCGCGCTGCGGGGGCGAAGGTGGCGACGAAAGGCAGCCGCATCTCCGTCGAACGGGCGGAGCGGCTCGACCTGGGCGAGGTCGACGTGCCCGGCGACTTCTCGGCGGCCGCGCCGTTCATCGTCGCGGCCACGCTCCTGCCGGGATCGGAGCTGATCCTCCAGGGAGTGGGGGTGAATCCCACCCGTACCGGCCTGCTCGACGCGCTCGAGCACATGGGCGCGCGCATCTCGGTTTTCAACCGACGGTCGGAGTCCGGTGAGCCGGTGGCCGATCTCGAGGTCACGCACGCCGAGCTCGTGGCCACGGAGATCGTTCCCGCGGACGTGCCGCGCCTGATCGACGAGCTGCCGCTCTTCGCGCTGGCCGCGTCGATGGCACGCGGCACGAGCCGCGTCCGCGGAGCAGCCGAGCTGCGCGCCAAGGAGTCAGATCGCATAGACACGGTCGCCGCTGCGCTGCGCTCCGTCGGCGCGCGGGCAACGCCGACGGATGACGGCTTCGCCGTGCGCGGCGTGCCGACACGACCGCGCGGCGGTGCGGTGAGCGCCGCCGGGGACCACCGCCTGGCAATGCTTGCCGCCGTCGCCGGCCTGGTGTCGAAAGAAGGTGTCCAGATCGAGGGCGCCGACGCGGCCGCGGTATCGTTCCCCGGCTTCTACGAGCTCCTCGACTCTCTCGCGCACAGATGATCATCGCCATCGACGGACCGGCCGGCGCCGGCAAGAGCACCGTGGCGCGCCGCCTCGCCGAGCGCCTGGGCGTGCGCTATCTCGACACCGGCGCCATGTACCGCGCGGTGACGTGGCTTGCGCTGCGCGAGGAGATCGAGCTCGAGGACGGCGAGCGCCTTGGGGAGCTCGCAGCAGAGCACCCCGTCGAGCTCGACGAGTCGGGACACGTCGGCATCGCCGGCGAGGACGTCACCGCGGCGATCCGCGATCCGCGCATCGACCGTGCCGTGCCCGTCGTCGCGCAGCACCCTCAGGTTCGCTCGGTGATGCGCGAGCGCCAGCGCGAGCTGGCGGCCGAGGCGGACGCCGTGGTGGAGGGTCGTGACATCGGCACCGTGGTCGCTCCCGGCGCCGAGGTCAAGGTGTACCTGACGGCGGACGAAGGCATCCGGGCCAGGCGCCGGCAGTCGGAGCGGCCGGACATCGGCGCCGACGCGCTGGCCACCGACCTCAGGTTGCGCGACGAGAGCGACGCCGCGCGCATGGAGCCGGCAGACGACGCGATTCGCATCGACACCTCCGAGCTCGACATCGACGGTGTGGTTGCGCTCATCGAGCAGCTCGTCCGCCGTGTCTGAGACAGCCACCGACGAGCTCAAGGGCACCGTCGCCATCGTCGGCTACCCGAACGTCGGCAAGTCGACGCTCGTCAACAGGCTGACGGTGAGCCGGGCAGCGGTTGTCCACGAGACGCCCGGCGTGACCCGTGATCGCAAGGAGCTCCTGTGCGAATGGGGAGGCGAGCGCTTCCTGCTCGTCGACACCGGTGGCGTCGACGTCACCGACGACTCGCCGATCACGCGCGGCGCGGTGGCGCAGGCGCGGGCGGCGATCGAGGAGGCCGACCTCGTGCTCTTCATCGTCGACGCGCGCGCGGGGCTGACGCCGGGCGACGCCGAGCTCGCCGACATCCTCCGGCGGGCACGCCGGCCGGTGCTGCTCGTGGCCAACAAGCTCGACGAGCCCAGCCGGCCCGAGCTCACACACGAGTTCTCGTCGCTCGGCTTCGGCGAGCCCGTGCCCATCTCGAGCCTCCACGGCCACGGCACGGGAGACCTGCTCGACGCGATCCTCGAACGGCTGCCCGGCGGTAAGGGAGCGCCGGTGGCGGACGAAGCGATCCGCGTGGCCGTGCTGGGACGGCCGAACGTCGGCAAGTCCAGCCTCCTCAATGCCGTACTCGGCCAGGAGCGGCTGATCGTCTCCGACATCCCGGGCACGACGCGCGACGCGATCGACACTGTGCTCGAGACCGACGACCGCACGTTCGTGCTCGTGGACACGGCAGGCATGCGGCGGAAGCGCAGGCAGCGCCAGGGGATCGAATACTGGTCGGAGCTGCGCGCGCTCGAGGCCGCGAACCGCGCGGACATCGCGCTCGTGCTCGTCGACTCCTCCGAGGGCGTCGTCGAGCAGGACCTGACCGTGGCCGACGTCGCGCGCAAGGCGCAGTGCTCGACGCTCGCCGTGCTCTCCAAGTGGGACGAGACGATCGTGGAGATCGACGACGTTCGCGCAGCGGCTGGAGAGCCGGCTGCGCCAGCGGCCGCCCGTCGTCACCACGTCTGCGAAGACCGGCCGGGGCATCGCGCGCCTGCTCGAGCGAATCGCGCAGCTCTACGACAAGCACACGGCGCGGATCGGGACGCCCGAGCTCAACCGCTTCCTGGCCGAGCTGCGCGAAGACCGCCAGCCGCCTTCGCGGCGCGGCAAGCGGCTCAACCTCCTCTACGGCACGCAGACGAGTGTCCGCCCGCCGCGCTACCGCTTCTTCGTCAACGACCCGAGCCTCATCACACGCGACTACGCGTACTGGGTGGAGAACCGGATGCGCGAGCGCTTCTCGCTCGAGGGCGTGCCGGTCTCGATCGACTTCGTCGTTCGGGGATAGTCGTAGACTCGCCGCGTGCGAGTCGTCGTCATCGGTGGTGGCTCCTGGGGCACGGCGTTCGCATGGCTGCTCGCCGAGCACGGCCACGAGACGACGCTCGCCTGCCGAGACCGCGCCCAGGCAGAAGCGATCGCCGCCACCGGCCACAACCCGCGCTACGTTCCCGCCGCACGGCTCGACCGCATCGCCGCCACGACGATCGAAGACGCGCCGGTCGCCGACGCCGACCTGGTGGTGATCGCCGTGCCGAGCAGCGCCTTCGCCGGCGTCATCCGCGCGCTGCCGGGGCAGTGCCCCGTGCTCAGCCTGACAAAGGGTCTCGATCCAACGACGAGCCAACGCCTCTCCACGCTCGTCGAGGGCCGGCCCGTGGCGTGCCTCTCGGGGCCGAACTTCGCAGAGGAGATCGCCGCCGGACTGCCGGCTGCCAGCGGTGATCGCGAGCGAGGACGAGGCGCTGGCCCTTCGCCTGCAGGACGCGATCAACTCACCGACGTTCCGCGTCTACGTGAACACGGACATCGACCGGCGTGGAGTTCTGCGGCGCCGCGAAGAACGTCATCGCGCTCGCCGCCGGTGGCGTCGATGGTCTCGGGCTGGGGGACAACGCAAAGGCGGGCGTGATCACGCGCGGCGTCGCGGAGATGGCCCGGCTGGGGACGGCGGCGGGGGCACGCGTCGAGACGTTCGCGGGGCTCGCCGGCATGGGCGATCTCATGGTCACCTGCTGGAGCAAGCTCGGCCGCAACCGCCGAGCCGGCGAGCTGATCGCACAGGGGCGAACGGCCGAGGAAGCGGCGGCCGAGATCGGGCAGGTCGTAGAGGGGCTCAACACTGCGCCGCCCCTGCGCGATCTCGCGCGCAGGCTCTCGGTCGACCTGCCCATCACGGAAGCCGTCTGCTCCGTGCTCGGCGGCGAAAGCCTGACCGACCTGGTGGGGTCGATCATGGGTAGGAAGCCGCGGTCTGAGTAGGTAGGCTTCGCGGCCGATGTCCGCCCGCTCATACGTCTTCACATCCGAGTCGGTCACCGAGGGTCACCCCGACAAGATCGCCGACCAGATCTCCGACTCGGTGCTGGACGCCGTGCTCGCCGAGGATTCGCTGGGCCGGGTCGCCTGCGAGACGCTCGTCACGACCGGGCTCGTCATGGTGGCGGGTGAGATCTCGACCGCGACGTACGTCGACGTGCCGAGGCTCGTCCGCGACCGGATCGCCGAGATCGGCTACACGCACCACGAGCTCGGACTCGACGCCGAGACCTGCGGCGTGATCACGTCCATCCAGGAGCAGTCACCGGACATCGCCCGCGGCGTCGACGACGCCCATGACTACGAAGGCGACCCTCTGGACCAGGATCGGCGCCGGCGACCAGGGAATGATGTTCGGCTACGCCTGCCGCGAGACACCGCAGCTGATGCCGCTGCCGATCACGCTCGCGCACGCCATCTGCCGCCGTCTGGCCGAGGTGCGGAAGGCGGGCACTCTGGACTATCTCCGACCCGACGGCAAGGCCATGGTCACCGTCCGCTACGAGGTGGACGAGCACGGGCGGTCTCGTGCCGTAGAGATCGACCGCCTGCTCGTCGTCACCCAGCACGCCGACGGCGTCGACGGTCAGTCGCAGATCAAGCCGGACGTCATCGAGCACGTGCTCCACCCGGTTCTCCCACGCGAGTTCTACGACGAGGCACGGCTGGGCGAGGACGGGTTCGTCCTGGTCAACCCGACCGGCAAGTTCGTCGTCGGTGGCCCGAAGGCCGACACGGGCCTGACCGGCCGGAAGATCATCGTCGACTCGTACGGCGGTGCTGCGCGCCAGGGCGGCGGTTGCTTCTCGGGCAAGGATCCGACGAAGGTCGACCGCTCGGCCGCGTACGCGACGCGCTACGTCGCCAAGAACATCGTCGCCGCAGGCCTCGCCGACCGCTGCGAGCTGGAGGTCGCGTACGCGATCGGCGTCGCGCACCCGGTCTCGGTCACTGTCGAGTGCTTCGGCACCGAGGCCATTCCCGTGGATCGGATCGAGGCGCTCGTCAGCGAACACTTCGACCTGCGTCCGGCCGCCATCATCCGGGACCTCGAGCTCACACGGCCGATCTACACGAAGACCGCCGCGTACGGCCACTTCGGCCGCGACGACCCCGACTTCACGTGGGAGCGCACCGACCGCGCAGACGTGCTCCGCGAGGCCGCCGGCCTTGCGGCGGCGACCGTCTAGTCGACTTCAGTCCGCCGGTAGCGGTAGGTGGCGGCCACGCAGGCCGCCGCGGCGATGAGCGGCAGAATGATGAACGCAGCAGTGGCAGAGCCCGCGGTCACGGAGACGTCGACGCCGTCGACGGTGGACAGGATGGAGCCCGCCCAGCCGACGACGGTGAAGCGCGCGACGCCGCTGGAGATGTTGGCGACGAGGTTCTCCCACAGCAGCACGAACGCCAGGCCCCACCAGACGGCGCGCCGGAACCAGATGCCCGCGGCCACGAACAGCCCCGAGTACGCCAGCGCTGCCAGCAGCGACGCGGCCAGCGCAGCCGCAGCAACTTCCCCCTCGCCGGCGACGATCGCCGATGCGGCCACGGGTACGACGGCGAGCGGCACGACCACCGTCGCGGTCGCCAGCACGGCGGCGAGGGGCAGCACCCAGCGCGGCACCGGCTTCAGCCAGATGTAGACGAGCAGGCGGTCCTCGATGAGATCGCCGATGGCCGCGGTGCCGAGCCACAGCGTCGCCAGCGGCAGCAGCACCGCGAAGCCGTACGAGGACACGGCGTCCGCGGCCGCCTGCGCGGGATCGTCGTCCAGTCCGGCGAAGGCGCCGAGGGCGATGGCCAGTGCACCCAGAGCGGCAATCCCCAGGACGCGGCCGAGCGTGACCTGCTGCCGCAGCACGAGGCGGTAGAGGGCGACGAGCACCGTCCAGCTCCCGGGGCGTTCGGCGATGCCGACCGTGCTCATCGCTGCACCACGTAGCGGAACACGCCCTCGAGGTCGGCGTCGAGCGACTTGACCTCGAGCAAGCGGGCGCCGAGGTCGCGCGCCGTCGGAGCGATGGCGTGCGCCAGCGCCTTCGCATCGGGCGTATCGAGCTCGAGGACGTCATCGCCGTCCAGCCTGATGGCGACCGCGACGCCGGACTGCACGAATGCTGCCGCCAGCTCTCGCGGCCGATCGGTGCGCACTCGCACACGGAGCGGCCGGTCGTCCATCAGCGCCCGCAGCTCATGGAAATCGCCGGTCGCGGCGAGCCTGCCCTGTGACATCACGAGCACGCGCGAGCCGAGCCGTTCGACCTCCTCGAGCACGTGGCTGGAGACGATCACGCACCGTCCTTCGTCGCCGAGATTCCGGAACAGCTCCACCATGCTGGCGCGCTGGCGCGGGTCGAGGCCCGTCAGCGGCTCGTCCAGCAGCAGCACCGTCCGGGTCGTGGACGATCGCCTGCGCCACCTTCACGCGCTGGCGCATGCCCTTCGAGTAGGCAGTGAGCTTGCGCGGGTCGTCGGGGTCGAGCTCGACCACCTCGAGCACGCGTGCCGCCTCTGCCCCCGGTTGGCGAAGCCCGTGGAGCTTCGCCATCAGGCCGACAAACTCGCGCGCTGTCAGCCGTTCGAAGACGCTCTCCTGTTGCGGCATGAGGCCGATGGAGCGCGAAGTGCCTGCGTCCGCCCGCGGATCCCTGCCCAGCACACGCACGGTGCCCCGTGAGGGCTGCGCGAGCCCGGACAGCATCCGCAGCATGGTCGACTTGCCGGCGCCGTTCGGTCCGAGCAGAGCGGTGACACCGGCACCTACCTCGAAGCTCACGTCGGAGACGGCGACCTTGGCTCCGAACCACTTGGAGACGCCTTCTGCGGATATACGAACCTCGTCGCTCACTTGACGGCCTCCAGGCGCCGGTACCGGAGCCAGCAAAGACCGAGGAAGCCCAGGACGGCTGCCGCGAAGCCCAGCGTGACGACGCCGGTGGAGAGCTCGGACACGGGCCCGCCATCGTCGGGCGTCTCGCCGAGGATGCGGTAGGACAGATCGGCCGCGACGAGCGGGAAGCTCAGCAGGTCGAGCCCGTCAGGCGCGCCGGCGCTGTCGATCGCGGGGCGGATGATGGCCGCCGGCACGATGAGCACGAGGACCGTCGCGATCGCCGCAGCCGCCTTCCGCGTCGTGAAGCTCGACACGGCCATCGACAGCGACGCGTACAGCAGCGCGATCACGATGCCCGAGGCAAAGATCCTGAGCAGCAGCTCAGGTGTCTCGCCGACGCTCGGCCCGTACCCGCCGACGAGGAAGCTGAGCAGCAGGAAGAGCAGTGGGCCGACGGTGATGAGGAGCATCACGACGAAGACCGCCGCCCATTTCGCCGCGAGGTACCGCGTACGGTCGAGCGGGCCGGCGAGGTAGAGGCCGAGCAGGCCCGACCGGCGGTCGGGGCACAGCGCCTCAGGCGCTAGCAGCGCCGCGAACAGGACGAGCGCGCTCCCCGTGAAGAATCCGTAGTCGCCGTAGGAGATGAGGTCGTCAGAGGCAAGTGAGTCCGCCAGCGCTGCGACGGCGAGCTCGATGAACGCAGGGACGAACGCGATGAAGAGCGTGATCGCCGGCAACACCTTGTGCCGCCCGCCGCGCCCGATGCCGAGGATGCGCTTCGCGGTGAAGATTCCCAGCGTCAGAATGGCCGCAGCCGGCCGTCTCCGCGGGCCGTCGTACGCGCGGTAGCCGAGGTCGAAGAGCTGAGCCTCACGCCCCGTGCTCATGCCTCGACCCCCAGATAGACGTCCTCGAGCGTCCGCCCGCGCGGCTCGAGCCGCCGCAGCCCAACTCCGAGCTGCGCAACGGCGTCGCGCACCGCGTCGTGCATGCCGTCCCCGCCGCTGACGAGCAGGATCGCCCCGTCGGCGGCGGCCGTGAAGCCCTTCGCCACCAGCAGCTCCACGAGTTCCTCGGCGCGGCCGTCCACCTCCACGACGAGCCCTTCCGGGCCGCGGCGCAGCTCGTCGAGCCTGCCCTCGCGCACGACGGTTCCGCCTTCGACGATCACCACTGCGTCGCAGATCCGCTCCGCCTCTTCCAGGTGGTGGGACGACACGACGATGTGCATGCCGAACTCGGTGCCGATGCGGCGGATGAGGTCGAGCATCTCTGTGCGCTGCACGGGGTCGAGGCCGTCGGTGGGCTCGTCGAGCAGGACGAGCTCCGGATCGTGGGCGATCGCGGCTGCGAGCTTCACCCGCTGTCGCTCGCCCGTGGACATCGTCGTGACGGGCCGGAAGCGCTCCTCGCCCAGCCCGACGAGCCACAACGCGTCGTTCGCGCGCTGCATTGCTGCCCGGGCCGGCAAGAGATGCATCTCGCCGAGATGGCGTACGAAGTCGGCTGCAGCCAGCTCCGAAGGCAGATCGTGGTGCTCTGGCGCGTAGCCGATGCGGATTCGCGTCTCGAGCCCGGCGACCGCAGGGTCGCGGCCGAGCACTATCAGCTCTCCGCCGTCGCGCATGCGGAGCCCGAGCACGAGTGAGAGGAACGTGGTCTTGCCTGCGCCGTTCGACCCGAGCAAGCCTGTGATGCCGGGGCCGATCTCCGCGTCCAGGCCGTGGAGCGCAAAGGTGCTGCCGTAGCGCTTGGTCAGCCCCCGCGCAGAGATCACCGCTGTCACTGCGGTTGGCTCAGTGCGGCCGTACGAAGAGGCCCTCGGCGGCAGCTTCCCCGACGGCGCGCTCCACGCCGTCCACAGTGATCGCCATGTGGCCTGAGGGGTCGTGGACTGAGCGGACGTCGACGGTCGAGCCGGGGACGAGCCCTTCGGAGTAGAACCAGTGGAGCAGCTCGCCGTCGTGCTCGGCGAGCCTGACGACCGTCGCGCGCTGGCCCTGCTCGAGCCCTGACAGCGAAACGAGCTCCTGGTTCTCCGCGTGCTCGACGGAGGTATCCACGGGCCAGCCGTGCGGACAGCGATCCGGGTGGCCGAGCCGCTCGTTGATGCGGTCGATCATGTCGTCCGTGAACGTGTCGCCGAGCTCGTCGGCCTGGACGTGCGACTCCTCCGGCGTGTAGCCCATGAAGTCCGTGAGGAAGCGCTCGATGATGCGGTGCTTGCGGACCACCTTCTTCGCGCGCTCGATGCCGGCGTCGGTGAGGATCGCCTCCTTCTGCTCGCCGCGTTCCACGAGGCCTTCGGCCTCGAGCCGCTTCAACATCTCTCCCGCGGAGGCGCGTGAGACGCCGAGCATCTCGGCGACGCGCGCGGCGATGGCCGACGAGCCGGTAGCGGGGTGGTACTCGCCGATCGGAAACGCGAGGAAGTAGATCGTCTCCAGGTAATCGTCGACGGAGTGACCGGCCATCTCCACCTTTCGTTGACGCCGCGCGCTCCGGGGCAATATAGTCCTGGCGCGCGTGTAAGGCAGACCTTACATCGACTGACAGGACCACCTGATTTGAGCTCGACGCAGATTCTCGCACTGGGTGCGCTCGCCGGCCTGACGATCTTCATCGGCCTTCCGCTCGGGCGCGTTCGTAACCCGGACGTGCGCCTGAAGGCGGCCCTGAGCGGCATGGCGACGGGCATCCTCCTCTTCCTGCTGTACGACGTGCTCGCCCACGGGATCGTGCCGGTGGAGGAGGCGTTGGAGGAGGCTGTGGACGCAGGCGGCTCGTGGCTCGAGTTCACGTGGCTGGCCGCGCTGTTCGCTCTCGGCGCGGCCGTCGGGCTGATGAGCCTCGTCTACTACGACGGCTGGATCGGCGCCAAACGGCGCAAGAACATGCTCGGCCCGGGTGCTGCGTCGGCGGCCGAGTTCGAAGCGGGCCGCGCCGTCGGTCTGACGTCCGCAGCCTGGCTCGCACTGATGATCGCTACTGGCATCGGCCTCCACAACTTCTCGGAGGGCCTCGCCATCGGACAGTCGGCGGCCGCCGACGAGGTGACGCTCGCGCTGACGCTCGTGATCGGGTTTGCTCTCCACAACGCGACCGAGGGCTTCGGTATCGTCGCTCCGCTCTCCGGGTCCGCCGGAGCGGCCGACCTGGCGCTTCTTGCTCCTGCTCGGAGTCATCGGCGGCGGCCCGACGTTCCTCGGCACGCTCATCGGCCAGGCCTGGACGAGCGAGGCGCTCTCGGTAGCGTTCCTGGCGCTCGCCGCCGGCTCGATCCTCTACGTCATCATCGAGCTCGCCAACGTCAACCGCCAGCTCGGGCACAAGCTGCTCGTCTCCTGGGCGCTCCTGGGCGGTCTCTTCCTCGGGTTCGCCACCGACTTCGTCCTCGAAGCCGTCGGCGGCTAGGCATATGGTGGGCCGGTGCGGTATGCATCGGTCTACCCGCTCGTCACGACCCGCGCGCTCGCGCGGCCGTTCACGTACGAGGTGGAGGAAGGGGTGGGCAAGGGAGCCGTTGTGTCGATCCCGCTCGGGCGCTCGCGCGTGCGGGGCGTCGTTGTGGGGGAAGAGGCGTCGGCGCCAGACGGCATTCGGACAGTTCCCGTCACCGGCGTGGTTGACGAGGTCTCCGGCGCGCTCGTCGATCTCGCGCTCTGGGTGGCGGAGTACTACGGCTCGACGCCGGCGCGCGCGCTCGCGCTCGTTGCGCCGCCGCAACGGGTGCGGCGGGGTGAGCGGCGCCAGGCCGGCGGAGTCGTACGCGCTGACCGGGGAGGACGCCCCGCTCTCGCTGAGCCCGCCACAGGAGGCGGCGCTCGGACGCGTGGAAGAGGCGATGGCAGCAGGAGGCGGCCACTTCCTGCTCTGGGGTGAGACCGGCAGCGGCAAGACCGAGGTGTACCTGAGGGCGTGCGCAGCCGCCGTCGAACGCGGCCGGGACGCCATCGTGCTCGTCCCCGAGATCGCGCTGACGCCGCAGACCGTCGGCCGGTTCCGCGCGCGCTTCGGCGAGCTCGTGGCCGTGCTCCATTCGGGCCTGACCGAAGCCGAGCGCCGCGACGAGCGCGAGCGGATCGCTGCGGGCGAGGCGCGCATCGTCGTCGGAGCCCGCTCCGCGATCTTCGCTCCGGTGCGCAGCCTGGGCGTCGTCTGCGTGGACGAGGAGCACGACTCGTCCTACAAGCAAGAGTCCGATCCGCGTTACGACGCGCGCACCGTCGCGGCCAAGCGCGCGGCGCTCGAGAGCGCTGTCGCCGTCTACGGGAGCGCGACGCCCCGGCCCGAGAGCTGGGCTCGGCTCGAGCGGCTCGAGCTCGGCAGCAGGCTCGGGGTGGAGCTGCCCGGCGTACGCGTCGTCGACATGCGCCGCGAGGCGGCGTACCCGTTGTCCGGCGAACTCGTCGCCGCCCTGGAGGGCGTCGCCGAGCGCCGCGAGGCGGGCGATCGTCCTGCTCAACCGCCGTGGGGTCGCGCCGGCCGTCCACTGCCGGTCCTGCGGCACGACGATTCGCTGCGAGGACTGTGACGTCGCGCTCGTGCTGCATGGCGACGACGCGTTGCGGTGCCACCATTGCGGCCGCTCTCGAGCCGCGCCCGAGCTCTGCGACGTCTGCGGATCGCCCGAGCTGATGCGCATCGGCGCCGGCACGCAGAAGCTCGAGTCGGAGCTGGCGCGGCAGGTGCCCGGGCTCGAGCGCATCCGTCTCGACGCGGACACGACGTCGAAGCCGGCGGAGCTGGCGGCGGCTCTCGAGCGCTTCCGGCACACGGAGGGCGCAGTGCTGCTCGGCACGCAGATGGTCGCCAAGGGCCATCACTTCGCCGGGGTCGAGCTGGCTGCGGTCGTGGACGCGGACCTCGGCCTCGGCTTGCCGGACTTCCGCGCCGAGGAACGGACGTTCCAGCTCGTCACGCAGCTCGCCGGTCGTTCCGGGCGCGATGCGCCAGGCCGCGTGATCGTGCAGACGTTCCAGCCCGATGCGTCGGCGCTCGTGTTCGCGGCGCGTCACGACGTGGCCGGGTTTCTGGCGGCCGAGCTCGAGCGGCGCGAGTCGCTCGGCTATCCGCCCTTCCCCACGTCGTACGGGTGCTCGTCTCCGGCCGTTCTGCGGACGGCCCGTTGCGTGCGCTGACGGAGCTCAAGTCCCGGTTGGCGAGTGAGGACGTCGTCGGGCCCGCTCCGCTGTCGCGTCTCCGCGGCCGTCACCGCGCCCAGCTGATCGCGAAGACCGATGCTCCGCGCAACGTGGCCGGGCAGGCGGGACGCTGGCTGGCGGCTGCGGCGACATCGATGCGCAAGGCCGGTCTCTCGGCGTCGGTCGACGTCGATCCGCAGAGCTTCTAGGCGGCGTCGCGCCGTTACGAACTTGTCGCAGTTCTGGCACGGACGCGTACGAACTTCCTCAGTACGCTGAGACCGGGAGGAGGCATGGGGTGGCCCCAGCCGCGGAGTACACTGGCGCCGTGGCGAGCGAGCCAGACACCATGCCGGCCGGCGAGGGCGAACCGAGGCCGAGGCCGGGGAGGAAGAGGAGGAGCGACCGGATCCCGAGCGCGAAGCTCGGAAGCTCGTTGCGCTCGCGCAGATCCGCCAGTACCCGGACCCCGTCTTGCGCATGCGGGCGAAGGAGGTCGAGTCGTTCGACGGCGAGCTCGACCAGCTCGTGCAGCGGCTGAAGGCGATCATGGAGGGCGCCGACGGGGCGGGCCTCGCCGCAACGCAGGTCGGCGTTCTGCGCCGTGTGTTCGTCATTCGCACGAGCGAAGAGGGCGAGACCGTGGCGCTCGTCAACCCCGAGCTCGCCGCACAGGGAGAGGAGCTGGAGTCGGACGAGGAGGGCTGCCTCTCCCTTCAGGGCCTGCTGGTGCCGGTCGAGCGACCGACCTCGGTCACGGTGTCGGCCAAGGACGCCACCGGCGCACCGGTCACCCTCGAGCTCGAGGGCTTTGCAGCCCGCGCGGCCCAACACGAGCTCGACCATCTGGACGGCGTGCTCATGATCGACCGCACGACGGATGAGGCCCGGCGTGAGGCCATGGCCACGTTGCGTCGCGGGCCAGCACTCGGCGCCCGTAGCTGACATGGCTCCGATCGGGTTCGCCGCGACGGCGCCGCTTGGCGCCGATGTCCTCGAGCGCCTCGCGGCACGGCACGAGATCTCGTTCAGCCTGACCAGGCCGGATCGACCTGCCGGCCGCGGCCGCCGGCTCGACGCGCCGCCCGCCAAGATCACCGCCGAGCGGCTCGGCATTCCGGTGCTGCAGCCCGAGCGGCTCGACGAGAGCGTCCACCTGCCTGCAGACGTGATCGTGACGTGTGCCTACGGCGCCATCGTCCCGCCGGCCCTCCTCGACCGACACCTCTGGCTCAACGTCCACCCGTCACTGCTGCCGCGGTGGCGCGGGGCGGCGCCGGTCGAGCGCGCGATCATGGCGGGAGACGAGGAGACCGGTGTGACCATCATCAAGCTCGTGGAGGAGCTCGACGCCGGCCCGATCGCTGCGCAGCAGGCGTTCCCGATCGGCCCGGACGATGACGCCGGGGCCGTGTACGAACAGGCCGCCGCCGTCGCAGCCGACCTGCTGGAGCACGTGCTGGTCGAGCCAAGCTTTCACCCTCAGCTCGAAGAGGGCATGACGTATGCCGAGAAGCTGACCGCCGCCGACCGCGAGCTCGACCCGGCGGCTTCGCCGGAGGAGAGCCTTCGCCGTATCCGTGCGCTGTCACCGCACATCGGTGCCCGGACCGAGCTGGACGGCCGTCGCGTGACCATCTGGAAGGCACGGGTCGAGAACGGCCGCCTGGTGCCAGAGGTCGTCCAGGCTGAAGGGCGTACGCGCATGGCGTACGACGACTTCCTCCGCGGCCTGCGATCGTGAGCGCCGTCTCGCCCGCCCGGCGCGCGGCGTACGAGGTCGTGCGGCGCGTGTTCGAGCACGAGGCGTACGCGGACCGTGCATTCGCCACTGCCGCGGAGTCACTCGACGATCGCGACCGCGCGCTGGCCCAGCGCATCGCTTACGGCACGGTGCAGCGCGTTCGCACGCTCGATCACGGAATCGAAGCCCTCGGCCGCCGTCCCGTGCGCAAGCTCGATGCGCCGGTGCTGGCCGCCCTTCGGATCGGCGCGTACCAGCTCGCCTACCTCGACGCCGTCCCCACCCATGCAGCCGTGAACGAGAGCGTCGAGCTCGTCCGCCGCGCGCACCTCGAGCGCGCGGTGTCGTTCACGAATGCCGTCATGCGCCGTCTCTCGGAGGGGCTGCGAGAGCTCATCGACACGCTGCCTGAAGGCCCGCTCGAGGCTCTCGTATCCCGACTGGGTGGCCGAGGTCTGGGAGCGCGACCTCGGTCGAGACCAGGCGCTCGCACTCATGCGTGCCCAGAACGAGCCGCCCGAGACAACGGTCAGGGTCGTCCGTGGCGAGATCGACGGCGAGCCGACCGACGTGCCGGGCGTGTTCCGCGTACAGCGCGTGGACGCAGCTCGCCCTCGCAGAGGGCCGCATCTGGCCGCAGAGCCGCGGGTCGGCTCTCGCCGGGCTCGCGGTCGGCGCCCGCGACGGGGAACGGACGCTCGACCTCTGCGCCGCGCCCGGTGGCAAGGCCAGCCAGCTGGCAGGCGAGGTCGTCGCGGTCGACAAGCATCCCGGACGGGCCCGCGAGCTCGAGGAGAACGTGGCCCGCCTCGGCGCCACCAACGTCCGCGTCGTGTGCGCCGATGCCCTGGAGTTGCCGGCCGACCTGACCGGCTTCGACCGTGCTCTCGTCGACAGCCCTTGCTCGGGGCTCGGCGTGCTGAACCAGCGACCGGACCTCCGCTGGCGAGCCGAGCCGCTGCCCGACCTGCAACTCGCACTCCTGCGCGCCGCCGCCGAGCGCGTCAAGCCCGGTGGCACGATCGTCTATTCCGTCTGCACGATCAACGCCGACGAGAACGAAGCGATCGTCGACGCCTCTGGCCTCACAGTCGACGACCTGGGCGCTGAGTGGCCCATGTTCCGGCACCCGAAGCGTCCCGAGCTCCTGCTCACGCTCCCGCATGTCCACCGAGCCGCCGGGTTCTTCATCGCACGACTCAAGACCTAGGATCAGAGGGGTGGACGAGCAGCTGCGACGGGCGCTGGAGCTGGCGGAGCGCGGCCGCGGAACGACTCACCCGAATCCCGTCGTCGGCGCCGTCGTCGTGCGCGACGGTGAGGTCGTGGGCGAGGGCTGGCACGAGCGCGCGGGAGGGCCGCACGCGGAGGTTGTGGCGCTCGCTGCCGCGGGAGAGCGCGCCGGCGGCTCGACGCTGTACGTGACGATGGAGCCCTGCACGCATCACGGGCGCACGCCGCCGTGCGTCGACGCAGTGCTCGCAGCTGGCGTGAGCAGAGTGGCGGCCGGCAGCCTCGACCCGGGCGAGGACTCGGGCGGCGGGCTCGAGCGGCTGCGTGCGGCCGGGCTCGAGGTCGAGCTCGTCGACGCGTTCGAGGCAAGGGCGCAGAACGAGGCGTGGCGGACGTGGACGATCGAACGCCGTCCGTTCGTGACCTACAAGGTGGCGGCCACTCTCGATGGACGCGTCACGGTGCCGGGATCGCGCTGGGTGAGCGGCGAGGACAGCCGCCGCCTCGTGCACGAGCTGCGCGCGGGCGTGGATGCTGTCGCCGTCGGCATGGGCACGGTCCGCGCCGACGATCCTCGCCTGGATGCCCGCGGCGTCGATGCAGCGCGACAGCCGCGGCGGCTCGCCTTCGGTAGCGGGCCCCTGCCGGAGGGATCGGAGCTCGAGCTCCGCACGCGGCCCCCTTGCCGACGAGCTGGCGGCGCTGGCGGAGGACGGCGTGCAGTCGCTGCTGCTCGAAGGCGGTCCGACGCTCGCCGCGGCGTTCTTCGAGCAGGGCCTCGTCGACAAGCTGCTCGTCTTCGTCGCGCCGCAGCTCTCCGGCGCCGGCCCGACCATTCTCGGCGAGCTGTCGCAGCCCGCGCGGTTGTCGAGGATGGACGTCCAGCGCGTGGGAGATGACGTGCTCGTCAGCGCCTATGTCCGCGAGCCCTGAGTAGCCTTCAGGTCGTGTTTACCGGCATCGTGCGCGAGCGCGGTCGCGTCGGCCTCCTTCGACGGCACGCGGCTCGTCCTCGAGACCTCGCTGCAGGCCGTCGTCGGCGACTCGATCGCAGTCGACGGCGTGTGCCTGACGGTGGTCGCCGGGGACGAGGCCACGCTGGAGTTCGACGTCGTGCCCGAGACGCTTTCGCGCTCGACGCTCGGGAAGCTGGAGCCGGGTGCGGTCGCCAACGTCGAGCCGGCTCTGCGCGTGGGCGAGGAGCTCGGCGGGCACATGGTTCAGGGTCACGTGGACGGCGTCGGCCGCGTGCGCGAGGTCGAGCCCGAGGGCGATGGACGGCGCATCTGGTTCGAGGCTCCGCCCGACGTGCTGCGCTACTGCGTGGAGAAGGGCTCGATCACCGTGTCGGGCGTCTCGCTGACGGTGGCGGGTCTCGAGGACGGCGCGTTCAGCGTGGCGCTCGTGCCGCACACGCTTCACGAGACGACACTCGGCGAGCTGAGTCCCGGCGACGATGTGAACATCGAAGTTGACGTGATCGGGAAGTACGTCGAACGCCTGCTTCAGTCGCCCGGCTACGCTTCCCCGGATGGCGACCCTGGCTGAGACGCGCACGGCGCCGTTCGCCACGATCGACGAGGCGATCGAAGACATCCGCAGCGGCAAGTTCGTGGTCGTCGTCGACGCGCCCGACCGTGAGAACGAGGGCGACCTGACGATCGCGGCCGAGCACGCGACGCCCGACGCCGTGAACTTCATGGCGACGCACGGGCGCGGCCTGATCTGCCTGTGCCTCACCGAGGACCGCTGCGACGAGCTCGGGCTGCACCTGCTCGCGTCGAGCCGCGAGTCGCGACACGGTACGGCGTACACGAACCCGATCGATGCCCGCGAGGGCATCTCGACCGGCGTCTCTGCGGCAGACCGCTCGCACACGATCATGCGCGCAGTCGATCCCACGACCGGCCCGCACGACTTCATCGAAGGCGGCCACGTCCAGCCGCTGCGCGCGCGCTCAGGCGGCGTCCTGCAACGCGCGGGGCAGACCGAAGCGGCCGTGGATCTCGCCCGGCTCGCCGGGGTTGCGCCGGCGGGCGTTGTCTGCGAGATCATGAAGGACGACGGGACGATGGCCCGCGTGCCGGATCTCGTCGACTACTGCGAGCGCCACGGCTTGAAGCTCGTCACCGTCGCCGACCTCATCGAGTACCGCCGCCGGACGGAGAAGCTCGTCGAGCGCGTGAGCTCGGTCAGGCTGCCGACCGAGTACGGCGAGTTCACCGCCGTCGCCTTCCGCGAGACGCTGACCGGGAAGCACCACGTCGCACTCGTCAAGGGCGAGATCGCCGGGCACGAGGACGTGCTCGTCCGCGTGCACTCCGAGTGCCTTACCGGCGACGTCTTCCACTCGTTGCGTTGCGACTGCGGCGAGCAGCTGGAGCTCGCCCTGGGCCAGATCGGCACCGAGGAGCGAGGAGTGCTGCTGTACATGGGCCAGGAGGGCCGCGGCATCGGCTTGCTCAACAAGCTGCTCGCGTACGAGTTGCAGGAGCAGGGCCTCGATACCGTGGAGGCGAACGCCGAGCTCGGTTTCCCGGCGGACTCGCGCGAGTACGGAATCGGCTACCAGATCCTGGCCGATCTCGGCCTGACCTCGATCCGGCTGTTGACGAACAACCCGCGAAAGATGGAGGGCATCGAGTCCTACGGGCTGACCGTCACGCAGCAGGTGCCAATCGAGGTGACGCCCAACGTCGAGAACCGCCGCTATCTTGCCGCGAAGCGTGACAAGCTTGGCCACGTGCTGCACCACCAGGACCTGAAGTTCGAGCGATGACGAGCGGCCCCGACATCAGCAACTACGACCCTTTCGAGGACACCGGCGACTGGCCGTTCCGGGATGCGCCCCCGAAGCCCGAGCGGGACGTCGCGCCGGAGCCTGAGCCGGAGCCCGCGGAGCCGCAGGTCTTCGAGAACACCGAGCTCTCTCAGCCGGCCATCGAGGATGACGCAGAGCTCGAGAGCGAGCCGCCGATCGAGGAGCTGTTGCCGGTGGCGATGGAGCCAGAGCCAGAACCCGAACCAGAGCCAGAACTCGAGCCCGAGCCGGTCGAGGCGGTAGCGGTTGTCGAGGAAGTGGCAGAGGCCGACGTGGTCGTCGACGACGAGCCCGCGCTCGAGGAAGAGCCCGTCGTGGAGGAGGAAGAGGTTTTGCTTCCCGCCGCCCCCGTCGCGGAGGCCATGCCCGCCGAGCACGCTCCGGGCGAGCTGTTGATACCGCCGGGCGTCGAGGTGCTCGCCGGCGGGCCCCACGGCTTTCGCCGCAATGTGGCCGTCGTCGTCAGCCGCTTCAACGGCGACATCACGACGGGCCTTCTCGACGGCGCGTTGACCGCGCTCCGCGAATGTAACGTCGGAGATGACGCCATCACGATCGTGCCCGTCCCTGGGGCGTTCGAGCTGCCGCTGACGGCGCTCGCACTCGCGAAGACGCGACGCTTACGCGTGCGTCGTCGCGCTTGGCTGCATCATCCGGGGGGAGACGCCGCACTTCGATCTCATCGCGAGCGAGGCGGCGAGCGGGCTCCAACTGGCGGCGATCGAGACGGGCATCCCGGTCGCGTTCGGCGTGATCACGACCGAGACGCGCGAGCAGGCGGAGGAGCGCATCGACCGCGGTGCCGAGGCGGCCCGCACGGCGCTCGAGATGGCGGATCTCTTCTCACACGTGCGGACGAGCGCCGCCGCCTCGTAGGTAGACTCCTCAATCGCTCATGGCGAAGATCTGCTGCAGTCTGCGGCAAGAAGCCGGGGTTCGGCCACAGCCGGAGCCACTCGATGGTGGCGACGAAGCGGCGTTTCGACCCGAATCTCCAGCGCGTGCGCGTCCTCATCGACGGCACGGCAAAGCGTGCCTACGTCTGCACGCGCTGCCTGCGCTCCGGCGCCGTTCAGAAGGCCGTCTAGGGCTCCGAGCGGCCTCGTCGCCGCTCGACTAACCTCCGCAAGTGGCCGACGCCGTTCCAGGCGAGATCACTATCACCACGGATGCCATCGCGCAGCTGGCAGGCCTCACTGCCGCGGAGTGCTACGGCGTCGTCGGAGCTCAGCCGAAAGGCGGCCCGCTGCGGCGGCTCGTGGCGCGGGACACGCCGGAGCGCGGCGTCGAGATCGTGCGGACGCCTGACGGCCTCGTCATCACGCTGCGCGTGGTCGTCGAGCACGGGCTCAACCTCGCCGAGGTGGCATCTACGGTTCGCTCTCACGTCGGCTACGAGGTGTCGCGTCTGACCGGGATCCCGACCGTGTCGGTCGATGTCTTGATCGCGGACGTCCGGATGTCGACATGAGCGATCTCGCCGAGCTGCGGAGGCTCGTCGGCGCGGCTGCGGCTTCGCTCGACGCGAGCCGTGCACGGATCGACGATCTCAACGTCTACCCGGTGCCTGACGGCGACACGGGTACGAACATGGCGCTGACGATGCGCGCCCTCGTGGAGGCGCTCGACGACGCGTCGGATGCTCCCCGCCCGGCGCTGGCGCACACGGTCACGCGCGCAACGCTCATGGGCGCTCGCGGCAACTCGGGCGTCATCCTCTCGCAGATCGTCCGCGGCGCTGCCGAGGTGCTCGGATCCGCCGAGAAGCTCGACTCTCCTACTCTGGCGGACGCGCTACGCGCGGCGAGCGACGTTGCCTACCGCGGAGTCCGGCAGCCGGTCGAGGGCACGATCCTCACGGTCATCCGCGAGCTGGCCGAGGAGGCCGAAGGCCGTGTCGCAGACGACCTTGCTCCCGGCGAGCTGCTGCAGGCTGTGCTCGCACGGGGAGAGGCCGCGCTCGCACGAACTACCGCGCAGCTCGACGTCCTGCGCGACGCCGGCGTCGTCGACGCGGGCGGAGCCGGGCTCGTGGAGATCGTTCGCGGGCTGGTTGCGGCTGTCACCGGCGAAGAGCTCGCAGCGCCCGCTCCCATGGTGGAGCTCGGACTGGAGGCTATCCACCGTGAGCTCTCGGAGTTCCGTTACTGCACGGCCTTTCTCGTCGAGGGGACAGGCCTCGACGGCGAAGCGCTCGAACGCGAGCTGGAGGTGCTGGGAGACTCGCTGCTCGTGGTCGGTGACCCGTCTGCGCTCAAGGTCCACGTGCACACCGACGACCCGGGAGCGGCCCTGACCCTCGGCACGGCGCGCGGGACGATCTCCGGCGTGGAGATCGCCGACATGCACGTTCAGACGGCGGAGCGAGAGGAGCGGCTGACCGACATAGCCGTCGTCTCGCGCCCGAGCGACCGGGTCACGGACGTCGTCGCCGTCGTGGCGGGGGACGGCAATCGCCGTCTCTACGAGAGCCTCGGCGCGGCATCGATCGTCGAGGGCGGCCAGTCGATGAACCCTTCGACGGCGGACATCGTCGATGCGATCGAGCTCGCTGGAGCACCCGAGGTGGTCGTGCTGCCCAACAACGGCAACGTGATCATGAGCGCGGAGCAGGCTGCGGCCATCGCCGGGAACGCGCGCATCGTGCCCACGCGGTCGATCCAGGCAGGCCTGTCCGCGCTGCTCGCCTACGATCCGCGGGCAACCGCGACCGAGAACGAAGAGGCGATGCGGGAGGCCATCGGCTCTGTGGCGACGGGAGCCGTGACCACCGCCTCCCGCGACGTCGAGCTGAACGGGCTCGCCATTCGCGAGGGGCAATATCTGGGACTGCTCGAGGACGAACCGGTGGTCGGCGGCGAGGCGTTCGACGAGGTCGCCAACGCGGTCATCGAGGCGCTGCTGTCGTCACCGTACGACACGATGACGGTGCTCACGGGCGCCGATGCTCCCGTCATCGACGATCTGCTCGAGGGGGTCGCCGTGCGGCATCCCGAAGTGGAGGTCGACGTCCAGCCCGGCGGCCAACCGCATTACCACCTGCTCATCGCCGCCGAGTAGCGCTACGGCCTCTAGTTGGCCCTTCCCGCCGACTCCACTGGGGATGCATTGGCACACAATTGTCACAACTCAGTGCCAGGCACTAGGACTTGTCTGAAAGAGACAGCGGCAGGGGTTTAGGCTGCTTTGAGGATGGAGCTAACGGCCGAGAACACCGCGATCGTCGTCGACTCGACGGCCGACTTTCCCGATGCGGCCGGCCGGTTCCGAAACTGGCGCGTCGTCCCGCTCTATGTGCTCTTCGGCGACGAGAGCTTCCGCGACTACGTCGACCTGCCGCCGGCCGATTTCTACACGCGCCTTCGCAGCTCGTCGGTCATGCCGACGACGTCGCAGCCGACACCCGGTGACTTCGCCACCGTCTTCGACGAACTGGCCGGCTACGAGCGGGTGTACTCGCTTCACCTCTCGGCGAAGTTCTCGGGGACGTGGGAGAGCGCGAAGCTCGGCGCCGGCGAGCAACTGGGCACGCGGGTCCGTGCCGTCGACACCGAGTCGGCGTCGCTCGGGATCACGCTGCTCGGCCTCAGCGTCCAGCGACGTCTCGAGCGCGGGACGACGGACGAGGAGATCGAGGTCTTGATCGACGCGTTCAAACGGGACGCTGGCCTCGTCTTCACGGTCGATACCCTCGAGTTCCTCGCCCGCGGCGGACGCATCGGGCGCGCGCAGGCGTGGGCAGGCGAGCTGCTCTCGATCCGGCCGATCCTCACGGTCGACGACGGGGAGATCGTTCCGGTCAAGCGCGTACGAGGGAACAAGAAGGCGTTCGCTGAGTTCCAGAAGACGTTCGAGGAGGCGACGGTCGACCGGCCGTCGCTGCGCGTGGCGATCGCGCACGCGGACGCGCCCGACCGCGAGCAGGCGCTGCGGAGCATGGTCAACGACGTCCGGCCGAGCGCCCAGATCGAGGCGGCCGGGATGCTAGGCCCCGTCGTCGGCACCCACGCCGGGCCTGGCGCAATCGGCTTCTTCTGGTTCGACGATCCGTAGTGCCCCAGCCGAACGCCTCCCTAGACTCACGACGGTGACTCGGCTGCCGACCGGGTTCGCCGTGCCGGACCGGCCGGCGGAGTGGACCAGGCCCCGCGCGTCGTGCCGGCCTGACGCCCTCGCGCGCCCGCTCGACGCCCTGCGCGGGGTCGGCCCCACGGCTGCCCGTCGTCTCACGAAGCTCGGGCTCGACACGATCGACGACCTCCTCGGCCATGCTCCTCGCCGTTACGAGACGGCGGCGCCGGAGCGCCGCATTGCCGACCTCCTGGCCGAGGAGGAGGTGGCCATCGCGGGCGTCGTACGGGACGTCACCGTCCGCCGGCCACGTAGGAGGCTGGCAATCGTCCGTGCCCGCGTCCAGGACGACTCGGGAGAAGTCGCGGCCATCTGGTTCAACCAGGAGTGGCTGGCGACGAAGCTCGCACCCGGCACGCCGATTCGTCTGCGCGGACGTCTCCAGCGCGGCGACTTCCAGGTGCGCGCGTACGACCTTGGCGACGCGCTATCCACCGCGGACTTCGCGCCCGTTTACCCCGCAGGCGAGGAGATGACGCCGCAGCGCCTGCGGGCGCTGGTCGACCAGGCGCTGCCCGCGACGCGCTGCGTGCCCGATCCGCTGCCGGCCGACCTCGGGCCTCGCCTCGAGCTGCCCCTCAAGGGCGACGCGCTGCACGCCCTGCACCGTCCCCGCTCGCTCGACGAGGCAGAGGCGGCGCGGCGCCGGCTGGCGCTCGAGGAGCTGCTCGTGCTCCAGGTCGGGCTAGCCCGCCGTCGCCGCGAGCGCGAAGACGACGTCGCCCGCGCGTTGCAGCCGCCGGGGGAGCTGGCCGGCGCGCTGAGAGACGTGTTGCCGTTCAAGCTGACGAAGGCACAGGAGCGGGTGATCGGCGAGCTCGACGGCGATCTCCAGCGCGCGGTGCCGATGGAGCGCCTGCTGCAGGGAGACGTCGGCTCGGGCAAGACCGTCGTCGCCGTCTATGCCCTGTTGCGTGCGGTCGAGGCGGGATACCGCGGCGCGTTGATGGCGCCGACCGAGACGCTTGCAGAGCAGCATTTCCTGACCGTGGAGTCGCTCTGCACGCAACTCGGCGTCACCTGCGGCCTGTTGACGAGCTCGGTGGGCAAGCGCGACCGCGAGCAAGCTGCGCAGGCGGCCGTGGTCGTAGGCACGCACGCGCTCATCCAGGCGGGCGTCGACCTCGGCGACCTCGCCGTTGCGGTCGTCGACGAGCAGCATCGGTTCGGCGTCGAGCAGCGCAAGGCGCTCTCGGTCGGCACGAGACCGCACATGCTGCACATGACGGCAACGCCCATCCCGCGGACGCTTGCACTGACCGTCTACGGCGACCTGGCCGTCTCCGAGATCGCCGAGCTGCCCGCCGGCCGCCAACCGATCATCACCAGTTGGGTGACCGCCGAGCGCAGCTCGGAGGCCTACCGGCGTCTACGCCGACATCTCGAGGCCGGCAGGCAGGCCTACGTCGTCTGCCCGCTGGTCTCGGAGTCCGTGGCGATCGAAGCACGGGCGGCGGAGCAGGAGGCCGAGCGGCTGCAGCGCGCCGAGCTGCGAGGGCTGCGGGTCGGTTGCATGCACGGCCAGCTGCGTCCTGCGGAGCGCCGCGAGCTGATGGCCCGCTTCAAAGCGGGGGCGCTGGACGTGCTCGTCGCGACCACGGTGATCGAGGTCGGCGTCGACGTGCCCAACGCGACGATCATGATCGTGCAGGAAGCCGACCGCTTCGGCCTGGCCCAGCTTCACCAGCTCCGCGGCCGCGTGGGGCGTGGGGCGGAGCAGTCGTACTGCCTGCTCGTGTCGCGACCCAAGGACGAGCTGACGGAGACGGCGATCGCCCGCCTGGAGGCGCTCGTGGACACGTCCGACGGCTTCCAGCTGGCCGAGATCGACCTCGACCTGCGCGGCGCCGGCGAGCTGCTCGGCAAGCGCCAGTCCGGCCTCACCGACTTCCGGTACGCCCGTCTCGTCGCCGATCGTCCGCTGCTGGAGCTCGCGCGGGCGGAGGCGGACGGGCTCGCAGACTACGAAGGGCCGCTGAACGACGAGATCGACCGCGTCTTTGGCGACGATCCGTCGACCGCGTAGCCTCCCGCCATGCGCATCGTGGCGGGCTCGCGCAAGGGCGCGACGATCTACGCGCCGAAAGGACGCGACACACGGCCGACCTCCGACCGTGTTCGGGAGGCGGCATTCGCGATCCTCGGCTCGGTCGAAGGAGCGAACGTGCTCGACCTCTTCGCCGGCTCGGGCGCGCTCGGCCTCGAAGCCCTCTCGCGAGGCGCCGCGAGCGCGACGTTCGTCGAGTCCGATCCCGCCGCCGTCAAGGTCATCGAGCGCAACCTCGAGAAGCTCGGCCTGGACGGCCGGATCGTCCGCTCGGATGCGGCGCGCCACCTCGCCAGGACGGACGAGCGCTACGACGTCGTCTTCGTCGATCCGCCGTACGAGATGGTTGAATCCCTGCGCATGCCGCTCGCCGAACATCTACCTCGCGTGCTGTCCAAGGGCGGCAGCGTCGTCTACGAGACGGCAGCCGGCGTGGAACCGGAGCTGCCGCTCCCCGGGCGGTCGACGCGCCGTCACGGCTCGACGCAGCTGACGGTGTTCGACGCGTGATGAGCGCCAGCGCCCCCGTCGTCGCCATTTGCCCGGGCAGCTACGACCCGGTCACGTACGGGCACGTCGACGTCATCCGCCGTGCTGCAGAGATCTTCGACCGTGTCGTCGTGGGCGTCGTTCGCGACCCCGCCCACAAGGGAACGATGTTCTCGGTGGAGGAGCGTGTCGCGTTTCTCGAGGAGGCATTGGGGGCAAAGAAGGTGACGAACGTCGAGGTGGACGTGTTCGCCGAGCTCGTCGTCGAGTTCGCCCGCAAGCACGGCGCGAAGACGATGGTCAAGGGCCTGCGCGTGATCTCGGACTTCGAATGGGAGTTTCAGATGAACCATCTCAACCGCACGCTCGCGCCCGACATCGAGACCCTGTACGTCATGGCTAGCCCGCAGTACAGCTTCGTTTCCTCGAGCGGTGTGAAGGAGATTGCGTCGTTCGGCGGAGCTGTCGACGAGCTCGTGCCACCCGCCGTCGCGCAACGCTTTCGCGACCTCTTTCCCGAAGGTAGGCCCGGCGCACCGGTTAGCCCCTCTGAGTAGACTGGCGCCCCATGGACGTACTCGTACTCATCGACAAGCTGGACGACGTAGTGCACAACGCGCGCACCGTGCCGCTCACCGACCAGGTGCGGATCGACCGCGAGGAGATCTACGACATTCTCGATCAGATGCGGGCGACGATTCCCGAGGAGATCAAGCAGGCTCGCTGGATCGTCAAGGAGCGCCAGGAGATGCTCGCCGAGGCCAAGCGCGAGTGTGACCGGATGCTGGGCGAGGCCCGCGAGCAGGCGGTGCGGGAGGCTTCCCAGACCGAGATCGTGAAGCTCGCCGAGCGCCAGGCGCAGGACATCATCGACGAGTCGCGGCGCCAGGCTCGCGAGACGAAGCTCGAGATGGAGGACTGGGCAGACAACATCCTCTCCACGCTCGAGGTGAACCTCGAGAAGTTCTTGACGGCCATCCGCCGGGGCCGCGAGCGGCTCCACGAGCGCTCGCAGGAGACCGTCGTCGCGGGCGTCGCCGAGGCGGCCGCGGAGGAAGACTCCCAGCCCTAGCCGTCGGCGCCTCTCCGCGCCACGATCCAGTGAAAGGTGACCTCGACGCCGCCCTGCCCGGGCTCGCTCTCCGGCTCGTGCATGACCTCGAGCTGCGACTCGACGATCGCGAGCCCCGCCTCTCGGACTAGCCGCTCGTTCGTCGGCTCGTCGAGCTCCGAGAAGAACATCGGTGCACCCAGCCAGTCGTCGACCACGGCCTCGTGTGACGGTCCGCACCCGAAGGTCGCGAGCAGGAGGCCGTCAGGTCGTAACCACGTCGCAATATGGTCGAGCAACGCGGGCAGGTCGGCGCCGGGCACGTGCGTCAGCATGTAGAGGGCGACGATCGCATCGAACGAGGCCGCCGGGAACGTTGCGGTCGTGACGTCTCCGTGAATCAGTTCGACACCTGGTAGCGCCTTTCGAGCACGATCGATCTGAGCCCCAGAGATGTCGATGCCTGTGAGCCGTCCGAGCCGGGCGAAGGTCGGCGTCGGCTCGATGCCGGCTCCACAGCCGATCTCGAGGATGTCGGGATGGTCGGGCAAGAGTGCGAGCAGCCGCCGCGTCCAACGGTCGCGAGGATCGTCGGCGATCTCCGACTGCCACTCTGCGTAGCGCTCGCTCATCGCGTCGTAGCCGTCGCGGACGAGGTCTTGGGGCTGGCACACGGGCGGCTACTCGTAGCCCAGGTCGGCGATTTGGCCCTCGTCCATCCCGAAGTAGTGGCCGATCTCGTGGAGGACGGTGATGCGGATCTCCTCCTCGAGCGCCACCGGATCGGGGAACGACTCCTCGAGCGGGAGCCGGTAGATCGTGATCTGCGCCGGCATGTACGGCTCCTCGGAGAAGAGGCCGAAGATGTCCGGGTCTTCCGGGTTCTCGTCCTCGACGACGACGGCGACGTTCTCCATACGACCGGCGATCTCGGCCGGCAACGAGTCGAGCGCGCGGCGAACGACGTCCTCGAAGCTCATCTACGCGATGATGAGCGCCAGCAGCGCCTTCTGCGCGTGCAGGCGGTTCTCGGCCTGGTCCCACACGGCCGACTGCAGGCCGTAGAGCACGTCCTCTGCGATCTCCTCGCCGTAGTGCGCGGGCAGGCAGTGAAGGACGATGGCCGCCGGCGCGGCCAGCGCGACCAGCTCCGCGTCGACGGTGAAGCCGCGGAAGTCCTCGAGGCGCCGGGCGCGCTCCTCGTCCTGGCCCATGCTCGTCCAGACGTCCGTGTAGAGAACGTCGGCGCCCGTTGCGGCCTCCCGCGGGTCGTTGGTGACCTCGACCCAGTCGAGCGGCGGCTCGTAGCCCGGCGGAGTGGCGGCGACGAAGCTCAGCCCGAGCAGTCGCGACGCCTCGGCGAGCGAGACGCAGACGTTGTTGCCGTCCCCGATGTACGCGAGCCGTACGTTCTCGAGCCGGCCGAGCCGCTCGCGGATCGTCATCACGTCGGCGAGCGCCTGGCACGGGTGCTCCTCGTCGGTGAGCCCGTTGACGACGGGGATGGACCCGTGGCGCGCGAGCTCCTCGACGTCGGCCTGCGCGAACGTCCGGATCATGATCGCGTCGAGATAGCGCGAGAGGACGACGGCCGTGTCGCGAATCGTCTCGCCGCTGCCCAGCTGAAGGTCGGAGGCGGCGAGGTAGAGCGCCGTGCCGCCGAGCTGCGTGATGCCGACCTCGAACGACACGCGCGTCCTCGTGGACGGCTTCTGGAAGATCATGCCCGAGCGTCCTGCCGGGCAGGAGCGGTGTCTCCTCGCGCGCGGCGCGCGCCGCCTTCAGCTCGTCGGCCAGGTCGAGCGCGGTCAGCCACTCGTCGGCCGACCAGTCGGAGACGCGCGTGAAGCTCCTGCCGCGAAGCGTGTCGGCGACCGCAATCACCGGCGGATCCTATCGTCGGCCTTCGGGCGGCTAGGACGCCTCTACAGCTCAGGCTCGGCTTCGAGGCCTGCTTCTCGGAGCAGGTCTCCGAGCCTGCGTAAGCCCGCGAACATGCGGCTCTTGACGGTGCCGAGCGGCACGCCGAGCTGCTGCGCGAGCTCTGTCTGCGTCAGGCCGCCGTAGTACGCGAGCTCGAGCGCCTCGCGCTGATCGGCCGGCAGCTGCGTCAACGCGGCCTGTACGGCACGCCGGCGGTCGCGCAGCGTGGCCTCGTCCTCGGCCGCCGGGGTGGCCGGAGCCGGCTCGTCGGCAGTCGCCGGGACACGGCGGCGCTGCTCGCGGCGCACGAGGTCGACGGCTCGCCGGTGCACCAGCGTGAGCAGCCACGTGCGCGGCTTCCCGCGCTCGCGGATGTACGTGCCCGCCGTCCGCCACACGGTGATGAACGCCTCCTGGACGGCGTCCTCGGCGAGAGCAGAGTCCCGCAGCACGCGGTAGGCGAGGCCGTACGCGATCTTGCCGTAGCGGTCGTAGAGCTCGGCCAGTGCGAGGTCTCCGTCGGGCGTCGCGATGATCGCGAGCAGCGCCTCGTCGGAGAGCGACGCGAGAGCGCGTGCCGCCGCCTTCCTTGCCGCCCTGAATCACGGTGAGCCGGTCGCGCTCGCTGCTCATCAGGCAGCCCCGCTTCCGAAGAGAATGTCGCCGGTCGGCTGCTCGGATCCGCCCTCGGGCTCCAGCGTGACGGCGACCATCGCGCCTTCGGCCACCGGCTCCTCCAGCAGCACGATCTGCTGGCCGCCGCCTTCGAAGAGGCCCGCCTTCACCGGCACGCCCGAGTCGATCACCCAGGCCTCGTACGTCTGGCCCTCGGGGGCGGGAGCGAGGTTGCGCACGATCATCACCGCGTCGCCGTCCGGGCTCCGGACGAGCTCGCCACGCTCGCCCATCGGGGTGCGTGTCGAGTCCGCGTCGATGAGGATGGCGACGGCGCGGGCCTCGGTCGGCAAGGGCGCTGCGCTCTGAGTCGAGCGAGCTAGACAGAGAGGCCGCCCAGACGCCGAGACCGATCGCTGCGGCTACGGCGGCCGCCGCAGCGATCGCCGTCAGCCGCAGGGCGCGTCTTGGGCGGAGGACGACGACGCTCTGTGTGGGACGCTCTCGCGAGCCTCCTCCAGGATGCGTTCGCGCAGCGCCTCAGGCGGCGCGGGGCCTTCGGCGGCATACGCAAGCATCCCTGCCGTCTCACGGAAGTCGGAGAGCTCCGCACGGCAGTCGTTGCATTCGGCCAGGTGCGTCTCGAACGCATTTCGCTCGCGTGTCGTCGAGCGCGTCTAGCGCGTAGGCCGCAAGCTGATCGTGGAGGTCGCCATTCGCCATCGAATCAGAAGTAGTACGGCGCCAGCTCCAGAGCGCCGAGAGCGTACCAGGCACCGAACGCGAGGCTGGCCACGCCGAGCACCGGGATCACACGGGTGAGCGATCGCTGGACGGGCCGCCGCGCGAGCGTCGCGCCGAAGCCCGTCGTCAGCACGGTCATCGACAGCGCGGTGAAGGCCGCGAGCACGACGAGGCCGCCCACGGCGAGCACGCGGTTGTCGATTGTCGCAAGGAGGATGGCGCCGACACCGGCGCTGCCGCCGATTCCGTGCACGAGCCCGATGCCGAATGCCTGGCGCGGCGTCCGCGCGATACGTCCGCCCTGTTCGCTCGTTGGGTCGAAGTGGCCGCGACGCCAGCGGGCGAGCAGCCAGACGGCGAGGGCGATGATCATGAGGCCGACGATCGCCTCGGCACCCTGCTGCACGATCCCGGGCAGGAACGCAGCGAAGAGGACGATCGGCAGGCCGAACGCGAAGAGAGTCAACGCGTGCCCGCCGCCCCAGGCGAGGCCGAGTCGTGCCGACTGCCGGCCGCCATGATCGCGGCTGCCGGCCGCCAACGCCGTTACCGCCGCGAGGTGGTCGGGGTCGGTCGCGTGGCGCAAGCCGAGCAACACGGCCACGACCATGACGATGCCGAAGGTCGTCCCGTCAGAGAGATTGGCGATCATGTCGTCGAGTCCGAACACCGCGTGCTCCTTTCAGCTCACGTTTGGCAGGGCGCGCACGGTCATCAGGAGACCGGCGACGAGGATGGCGACGGCGCTCACCGCTGGCAGTGCCCGCACGAGCCGACCGTCGAAGCTCGTGCGGCGGAAGACGCCTCTGGCGAGGACCGCCATGAGGCCGATGGCCGTGATCGTGATCGCGAGGCCGATGCTGAACGCGAGTACGAGCGCGAGGCCGAAGGCCGTGCGATGCAGAGAGATCGCGGCCAGCAGCACTACGAGCGCGGACGGGCACGGCAGCAGGCCGCCCGAGACTCCCACCGCGAACAGCGAGCGCGGCGAGAGGTCGTTGTGGTCGTGATCGTGTTCGTGGTGATGGTGGTGCCCGTGCTTGTGAGCGCGCCGATGGGACAGGCGCGCGCGAAGCACGGCGACGCCGATCGAGACCACCATCAGGCCGGCGAGGAGGTTGAGCCACGGGTAGAGGTCCTCGGGAACGATGAACTCCGAGAGCAGCAAGGTGATGGCGCCCGAGCGCGAAGACGCCCGGCCGTGTGGGTCACCGTGACGATGCCGCCGAGGTAGGCGGCGTGGCGCACCGTTCCGCGCTGGCCGATGAGGTACGCGGCGACGATCGACTTGCCGTGCCCCGGGCCGAGCGCGTGCGCGGCGCCCCAGAACAGGGCGAGCGCGAGCGCCAGGAGGATGCCGGTCGCGCCCAGGTCGCGCGTGACGAGCGACTCGAAGCCGGAGCCGTGCCGTTCTGGCTTCGGCGCCGTGAGCTGTGGCGGCATGCCGGACGCGTCACCGGGCGTCACGCGGGCGCTGGCGCGCGTGATCGCGAGCGGGCTCGAGAGACTGTCCTGGGGGTACGAGCGCAACTGCCGCGACGGGCTGACCGCCGGCGCCGTCGACGAGGCGATGTGCGCGCCGCCGGCAGCCGAGACGACGACCTCTCTCCAACCGAGGCGACCCGCGTACGTCTCGTCCCGCAGGTAGAGCGACGAGGTGCTTCGGAGCCGCGGGCCGGTGAGCACGAGCTCGTAGCGCGCCGTCGGCAAACCTCCAGCGCCGGGTCGAAGCTGCACGCGCTGGCGCACAGGCGTCAGCTGGACGCGGCGGCCGTCCACAAGTAGTTCGATGTCGGGAACGACCTCGCGGCGCAGCGCGGTCGCATTGATGCGACCCGCCTGGCGACCCTGGAGCGTCGGGATCTCCGCCATGTCGAGGACGTAGTGCACGTACGCCCTGTCGCCCGATACGACGAGAGAGCTCGAGTGGTTGATCGTGAAGTTGCCGAGGGGATGGGCCATTGCGACCGCGGGCAGCGCCAGCGCAGCCATGGCGACGACGGCGCCGGCGAGCCGCTTCATCGTGCGTACCTCACGGCAAACCGAGACCAGAGCGGCGAGAACCCGGGGTTGAGGTCGAGAGCGCGGCGGAGCCATCGCTTACCGGCAGCGTCATCGCCGAGGCAACGCTCGATCATCCCGCGATGGAAGAACTTCAGCGAGTCTTCAGTCCCGAGGTGGAGCGCGAGCTTCGAGTAGCGCCTGGCCTCCCCGCAACGGCCGCTGCGCGCCAGGCCCCACGCCACGACGTCGGCCGCGTCGATCGACGGCCGTACCCGGTACGCGGCGAGCGCCTGGCGTATCGCTGCCTCCAATCCCCGATCGTGGTCGATGCGGAACAGCGCCAGCTCGAGATCCGTCTTGACACCGTTCGCGCGCTGTATGCGGTCGATGGCGCCCACGACGGAGTACTGTCGGGCGGCCGCTCTTGGCCGGCCGGCCCACCGCAGGAGGTCGCCGAGTGTGGCGACGTACTGGGGCAGGGGCACGGCCGCGACCGCCCGTCCTTCCAGGGAGATCGCCCGGGGCAGCCGCTTCCGAGCGGCCTCGACCAACGCAAGCCCGTCGAACGCGGCTGCGTATCCGGGAACGTGGGCGAGCGCAGTGCGGAACTCCCGCTCCGCGCGTACGTGGTCGCCTCCCGAGAAGAAGAGCTTTCCGAGGTGCAGAGCCGTCCAGGCCGCCGATTCGGAACCGGGAACTGCAGTCTCGGCGGCCAGCCGCATGGCGGCGACCGCGCCGGACCGATCACCGAGCAACTCTCGCGCATACGACACGCGGGCATAGGCCGGAAGGCCCGGCTTGAGCCGCGCCAGCTTGTCGAAGGTCGCGAACGCCTCGTCGTAGCGGCCGAGCTCGACGAGCGCGTCGCCGATGGCGCCGAGAGTGCGCGCCTCCGTGGGCGACAGTGCTCGGGCGCGCCGAGCGAGTACGAGTGCCTCGCCGAAGCGATGGCGTGACAGGGCGAGCGAGGCGAGGCCCGAGAACGCCACGGCGTTCTCGTCGTCGACCTCGAGCGCCCGGCGCAGCACTGATTCCGCTCGCGGGTAGTAAGCCGCGTCTCCGGTCTCCCGCGCTCGCTGCTCGTAGGCGAGCCCGAGGAGCGCGTTGGACGCAGCGTCGTCGGGGTTCTGGCGAAGCTGCTGCTGGAGACGCAGGACGAGAGCGGCGGCGTTCTGGGCCGACGAGAACGCCGGGTCGAAGGTCGCAGCCACGCGCTCGGCCGGCAGAGCCGAGGCCCCGGCCGACGGCGACTCTCGCAATGCGCCGCCGAAGAGCACGAACGCCCCGGCAGCGATGAGAGTTGTGGTCGCTATGAGGATCGTGTTTCGCATGGAAGGGAGGGCAGGGGAGGCGCGCCAGGCGCCTCCCCTGTGAAGGACCTATGGCTTCTGCTGTCCCTTCGAGTTGGCGAACCCCTCAGCTGGGTGCTGCTCGTACGGGAACGCGCGGAGGTTCGCCACGTCGCCCGAATTGACACCGTCACCGAGTGGCAGCTTTGTGCCCTTCAGGAACCCGGCCACGGCCTGCTCCGCGATATCGATCACGTCATCGCCGAGCCGGCGCCCATTCGGCCAGCCTCCGTTGTCGCCGCCGAGCACGCCCATGCGGCTGACCTTGCCGGCCGGTGTCACCGGGACGGCGAGGTTGATCCGCAGCATGTCCGCGGGCCTCGCGCCCGTGAACGTGACGTTGGGGATGCCGGTCAGCAGCACCGCCACCAGGTCGTCCCGCTTCGTGGCCGGGACGTCGAGCTTGTAGACGGTGTTGAACGTCGCTGCTAGCAGCGGGTCGGTGTAGTACTTGAGGTACTTCGCGTCCTGGGCCGGCTCACCACGGTTCCAGGCGTCCTTCAGCGAGGTCGGGATGATGACCTCGTTGATGAGCGGGTTGCCGAGGCGGGACACCTGCGTCCAGCCGCGGTTGAGCTTGCCCGCCACCGTGACGTTCCGTCGGTCGGTGGACGACCAGATGCCGATCGTGTGCTTCGCGTTGTCGAGCTGGCTGATCGGGATCTGCAGCGCGACGGCGTGGACGTTGTAGCCGGCGAAGAAGTCCTTGCCGCCGCCCTTCGAGCCCGTCGTGCCGGCCTTGCGGAAGCCGAGCAGGTCGAAGATCGCGCCGATGTCGCCGAAGAACGCGTCGTCACGCTGGCCGGCGAAGATCTTGACGCCGCCCGCCGCCGAGACGACCGACTTGGCCACGGTCGCCTTGTAGTTCTTGACGCCGAGGAAGCCAAGCAGCCGCGGACCGATGTTGTTCGGCGGCGTCGTTCCCTTGGCGTAGGCGCGGCCGTTCCTCATGACCGTGAACGACTGCGTGGTGTTGCCGAGGAAGAGCGGGCCCGTAGCCGTCTTGAAGCGGAACGCGTACGTAAGGTCCGCCCGGCCGTCCCCGGTCCGGTCGATCTTGATGTTGTAGCGGGCGCTGGGCGAGAACGTGTACCAGTTGGGGCCCGCGGCGGGGTCTTCGCCCGGGATCCAGTTGGACACGATCGTCAGCGTGTTGGGCTTGTCAGGGCTGCGGAACGCGTAGAGATCCGTGTTGTCGCCCGACGGATCTTCTGCGATCAGCGGCGCCTCGCGGTGGCTGGATGCCGTGCCCTGACCCGTTACATTGGGCCCGACCAGCACCGCCGCCACGGCCGCCACGGTGATACCCAAGGCGGCCAGTGCGTATTTGCGCATTGATCCTGCTCCTTTCGTTCGACGGCCGTCCGAGTCGGGTGTGCGGCCGTAGTCGAAAGGGCATTCGTCGTGGAACTCGGACCGGTTCGGTCCGAGTTCGGCAGGGAAATCTGACGATTTCCATCCGCGGGTGGTCTTCGAGTGGCGTGAGTGAGCCGCGTCCGCCATGTCGGCCGCGGCGGCGGTGCGTGATGGATGACTTTTAGAGGCGGCTTTCCGCGGAGACTCCTGGGCTCTGTCAGCGAACGAGAAGTTCGTGCCAGTTCCGAAAGGCCGTCGCGAGTTCCACTTCGCCAAGCGAGTCGAGGCGTGTGACGTGGTCAGCGATGTAGTGGAGGTAGAGGGGAATCATCTGATCGCGCAAGAGCGCCGTGGCTGCAGCCTCATCGACTGGTTGCGACTTTCGCCAGCCGAGCGCGGTAGCGACCAGCTCTCCGCTTACGGGTTGCCCCTTCAGGAGGTAGTGAGTAGCGGCGTCGTGATTTGTGCCGATCCGACCGGTAGTCGCTGTGTAGAGAAAGCGAACCGGAAAAAGGACGAGCTTCGTCAGGCGACGAACGCCGTGGGCGATCAGGATGTCGGGCGAGCGGATCTCGTCGGTCGCCCCCGCCCCAAGATAGTCCAGTGCAAATTCGGCACCGGTGAGGATCAGCTCTTCCACACTCGGGCGAGGCAAGTCGGCGCGGGCATCGTCAGAGCCGACGAGCAGGCGGCCATTCTCGATGAGGTCTAGGCGGTCCAACGGGGGGAAGCGACCGCCCTCGCGCTCCCCTCGAAGCGTTGTCGGTGTGCCCCAGAAGACCGACAGCCGCTCGTGGAGCGCCGAGCCCTTGCTCTTCTGAGCGTCCGCGACAACCTCGATCATCGACCTGTCCTCCGGTAGGGGTGGGTCGCTGATGATCAAACCGAGGTCGATGTCGCTCACCAGCTCGCTGAAACCGCCGTGTGCCAGGCTCCCAAGCGCGTAGGCGGCTCGGAGTCGACTGCCCAAGGCGATCTGATAGGCCACAACGGCTTCCCCCAGGACCCGCTCGCCGCTCGCTCCCCGTGAGCTTGTCTGACCTGCCACGGCGCCAGGTAGTTTCGCAGCGGGTGCTTCTAGACGAGTGCTTGTTGCGAGATGAGGCCGCGCTCGGCGAAGATCGACGCGAGCGTCGGCTCGCCCATCTCCTGGAGGCGGTAGCTGACGCGTAGCGCCGGTCGGTCGAAGTCGATCAGGCGGCGCAGGTCGATCGGCGTCCCGATCAGCACGAGCTCGGCGTCGGAGCGCGCGATCGTCTCGCGAAGCTCCTCGGTCTGCTCGTCGCCGTAGCCCATCGCGGGCAGCAGCGTTCCCGTCTTCGGGTACTTCACGAACGTCTCGGCGATGGAGCCGACGGCGAACGGCCGCGGATCGACGAGCGATGCGGCGCCGTAGTCCTGGGCGGCGAGCACAGCCGCGCCGAACGTCATGTCGCCGTGCGTCAGCGTCGGCCCGTCCTCGATGCAGAGCACGCGCTTGCCGTGGATCTCGTCGCCGCCGCCCTCGACCTCGATCGGCGAGGCGGCGAGCACGACCTGGGCCTTCGGGTTGTGCACGCGAACGGACGCGAGCACCTCGTCCACGGTGCCCTCGGGCGCGCTGTCGACCTTGTTGACGATGCAGACGTCGGCCATGCGGAGGTTCGTCTCGCCGGGGTGGAAGCGGAGCTCGTGACCGGCCCTGTGCGGGTCGAGAATGACGAGATGGAGGTCGGGCCGGATGAACGGCGTGTCGTTGTTGCCGCCTTCCCAGACGATCACGTCGGCCTCGTCCTCGGCCATGTCGAGGATCTGCGCGTAGTCGATGCCGGCGAAGACGAGGTTGCCGGCGGCGATGTGCGGCTCGTACTCCTCGCGCTCCTCGATCGTGCAGTCGGCGGCGTCGAGATCCTCGTAGCGCGCGAAGCGCTGCGCCGCCTGCTTCGAGAGATCGCCGTACGGCATCGGATGGCGGAGCACAGCCACGCGATGCCGCATCGCTGCGGAGGATCTCCGTCACGCGTCGGCTCGTCTGGCTCTTGCCGGCGCCGGTGCGCACGGCGCAGATGGCGACGCACGGCTTCCGCGACGGAAGCTCGGTCTCCTGTGGCGCGACGAGCCGGAAGTCCGCTCCCGCAGCGAGCGCGCGCGACGCGATGTGCATCACGTGCTCGTGCGAGACGTCGGAGTACGAGAACACGATCTCGTTCGCCTCGTGCTCGGCGATGATGTCCTCGAGCTCGGACTCGGGCCGGATCGGGATGCCGACCGGATACCGGTGCCCGGCCAGCTCGTACGGGTAGACGCGGCCGTCGATGTTCGGGATCTGGGTGGCGGTGAACGCCACCACCTCGTGCGCGTCCGAGTCGCGGAAGAGGACGTTGAAGTTGTGAAAGTCGCGGCCGGCAGCGCCGACGATGACCACTCGCCTCGGTTCCATCGCGGGAGAGCATATGCAGCGAGGGAGGACGGAACGCGCGAGACTACCTCCGTGCGTCCCGAAACCCTGTACGCACGGAGCGGCGACGTCTCCATCGCCTACCAGGTGCTCGGCGACGGGCCGTTCGACCTCGTCTACGTGCCCGGCTTCGTCTCGCACATCGAGCTGCGGTGGAACGTGCCGTTGTTCGCACGCGGGCTCGAGCAGCTCGGCGGCCTTCTCTCGGCTGCTCCTGTTCGACAAGCGCGGAACGGGCATGTCGGACCGGGTTGAAGGCGCGCCGACGCTCGAGGCGCGGATGGACGACCTGCGCGCGGTCATGGACGCCGTCGGCTCGCGCCGCGCGGCCGTGTTCGGCGTCGCGGAAGGGGCACCGATGAGCCTGCTCTTCGCTGCGACGTATCCCGAGCGGACCGCAGCCCTCGTTCTTCGGGGCGGCTTCCCGCGCATGATGTGGGCGCCGGACTATCCGTGGGGCCGGACAGAAGAGCAGTACCGGCGCGAACGCTCGAGGCGGCCGACCTGCGTCTCTACGGGACGTCGCGCCGAGGCGGAAGCGGATGTGCGGACGCTGCCGGGATGGGAGGAAGAGGACGCCGGCCGACGATCGTCGATTACCTCCGCTGGTCTTCGAGCCCGGGGGCGCTCGAAGCGCTCGCGCGGATGAACGCGAGATCGACGTTCGAGACGTGCTTCCGGCGATTCGCGTTCCGACGCTGATTCTCCACGGTTCCGAAGATACGATCGTGCCGGCCGAGGCCGCGCGCTGGATGGCCGATCGCATCCCCGGCGCGCGCTTCGTCGAGGTTCCGGGCGCCGCCCATCTCCACTTCGGCCGCGGCACGGAGGCGATCAATGCGGAGGTCGAGCGCTTCCTGACTCAGGTCTGGGAGGAGGGCGATTGGGAGCAGGTCGAGCCGGATCGGGTGCTCGCGACGGTTCTCTTCACCGACATCGTCGACTCGAGCGAGCGCCTGGCCGCGGTCGGCGACCGCGCCTGGCGCGAGCTGCTGGAACGCCATCACGAGACCGTTCGCCGACAGCTCATGCGCTTCCGCGGGCGAGAGGTCGACACGGCGGGCGACGGGTTCTTCGCGAGCTTCGACGGACCCGCGCGCGCCATCCGCTGCGCGAGCGCCATCGTCGATGGTCTCAAGGGGCTGGGCCTCGACGTGCGAGCCGGGCTACACACGGGCGAGTGCGAGATCGTCGACGGCAAGGTGGCGGGTATCGCGGTGCACACGGGAGCGCGCGTAGCCTCGCAGGCCGAGGCGGGGGAGGTGCTGGTTTCGAGCACGGTCAAGGATCTCGTCGCGGGCTCCGGGATCGCTTTACGGACCGCGGAGTGCACGAGCTGAAGGGTGTTCCGGGGGATTGGCAGCTGTTCGCAGTGGATAGAGTCACCGCATGAGCACGTTCCCGGCAGCGGTCAACGAGCAGATCGGGCACGAGTTCGCGGCCTCGCAGCAGTACATCGCGATCGCCGTCTACTACGACGGCGAGACGCTGCCACAGCTGGCAGCGCACTTCTACCGCCAGGCGGTCGAGGAGCGGAACCACGCGATGATGCTCGTCCAGTACCTGCTCGACGCGGACGAGGACGTGCACGATCCCGGGCGTCGAGGCACCGCAGACGTCGTTCGACGACGCGGTCGCGCCGGTACGCCTCGCGCTCGAACAGGAGAAGAAGCGTCACGGAGCAGATCGCGGCGCTCGTCGCGCTCGCGCGCGAGGAGGGCGAGCTCGTCGGCGAGCAGTTCCTGCACTGGTTCCTCCAGGAGCAGCGCGAGGAGGTGTCGAGCATGTCCGACCTGCTCGCGATCGTCGAGCGCGGCAAGGACAACCTCCTGCTCGTCGAGGAGTACCTCGCGCGGCAGGGCGGCGAAGAGAGCCCGCTCGAGGCAGGGGCGCCTCCCGCCGCCGGCGGCGCGCTCTAGCTCGAAGACGGTGGACCAGCTGGCATCGCAGCAGCTGTCTGCGCTCGCACGGGTCAACGATCTCTTGGGAGAGGGAGGCATTGACGTACTGGTTGTTCGGCGGCTGGGCGGTCGACTTCTACGCCGGCGCGGTCACGAGGCCTCACGACGATCTCGATGCCGCGGTCTGGCTTGACGATCTTCCGCGGATCGCGGCGCTGCTCGAAGCGGACGGCTGGCATCACGCACCCGAAGAGGACGAAGACGGCGGTACGGGCTACGAGCAGCGGAGCCGTGCGACTCGAGCTCACGTACCTCGTGCGCGGCGACGACGGAGGCATCTTCACGCCGATGCGCCATGGACAGGCTAGGTGGTCCGAGGAGGCGCTCGCGGACGACGTGCGCGAGCTGAACGGCGTGAGCGCCAGGCTCATCGCTCTCGCGCCGCTGATGAGAGGCAAGTCCTCCCCTCGCGACGATCCTGAAGAAGCGGCGAAGGATCGCGCCGACTTCGGAGAGTTGTCCCGGCTCGGTGGCTAGCCGCCGGGGCCTGTAGCGGCCGGCGGAAGCTCCATCGAGGCGCGGAGCGCCGTTGAGGGGTGCGTCGGAAACCTCGATGAGCGCCCGGGTGGGCCGGTCGAGGTCGAACGTGACCAGGAGCAGGAGCGTCAAGAGCACCGCCGCCAGCGCCACGGTCATGGGCCCTCGCCCGAGCATCGCCATGTAGAGCGCGAGGAGCCCGACCGCGATGGCTGCGCCGAACACCTCGAGCACGAGCACCGATCCAGGCACGCGGTTGTTGAGCGCGGCGACGCGCACCGTCTGCATGTCGATCATCTCGTTCAACGTCTCGACGTAGAGGCGGGGCGCGCTCGCCGTCGGCGCCAGTGGCCAGCGCCTCACCGAGCCTGTCGCCAGAGCAGGCGCTGGATCTCTCGCCTTCGGCGATCGTCCTCCGGAACGCCGGTGTGGTCGGTACCTCGTGCGACAGCATGAGGCTCAGTGTCGGTGTAGCGCTGGAGGAGATCGAGCGACCGGCCGCGCATGGGCTCGGCGAGCGTTTGCGCGCGGAGGTACGTCGTACCGATCGCATTGGTCTCGTCCACGACGGCCGCCCGCCGCGAGTCGTAGCGGCCGACCGCCATCGTCAGGCCGAACGCGAGAATCAGCCCCACGAGCGCGAGCAGCGCTCCCTGGACGGCTCCAACGGGCTCGCGGAGCGTCTCCGAGTGCTTCCGCAGCTGCAGGCCGATCACGAGCCCGAGCACTGCGAACCCCATCACGATCGCCACGATGAGGAGCGCGAGCTCCCAGCTGGCGAGCCTGAAGAACACCAGGCGCGGTGGCTACGCCAGCATCTCGCGGGCGCGCTCGGCGACCGCGGCCATCTCGATGCCGGCGCCGGTGACGTCGGCGAGCATCTCGTCGGCCGTCGGCTTCTGGCCGAGCGACCACAGCTCCTGCAGCAGCGAGCCGGCCTGCTTCTTCGAGAACCAGTCGTAGCCGAACTTCGAGCAGAGGTGGAAGCGCATCTGCGCCTCGAAGGCCCACGAGCGCAGGTACTCGGTGCAGTAGAAGCCCGGGTCGACGTCGAACAGCCAGTCGGTGGGGCTGGGCTCCACCTTGAGCGCGCCGCCGAGGATCTCGACGTAGCGCGAGCGCATCGACTCGATGTCGTCCGCGAGGTAGAGCTCGAGCTCGTAGAGGAGCTTTGCCGAGTAGCGACGCAGGAACCAGAGCTCCTGGGCGGCGCTCTCGGCCGTGAATCCCTTCGGGTCCGGGAACGACAGCCGGCGGTCGAGCCAGGTCGGAGTCGCTGACGAGCGAGTCGAACAGCGACGCCCAGCCCTCCGTGACCGCGTTGTCGCCCAGCCGCCGCGCTTCCATCGACAGGTCTGCCGACGTGAGCGCGAAGTGCTCCGTGTGCCCGGCCTCGTGGAAGAGCGCGCGCCAGTCGTCCACACCGCCGATCGGCTGGATGACGAGCACGACGCGGTCCGGCACCTCGATCGGCGCGCAGAAGGCGCGTGGCGACTTCTTCTCACGCGCCTCGACGTCGAGCTCGACGTTCTTCTGCGACCGGATGTCGACGCCGAGCTCCGACAGCGTCGTCTCGAGCGCCGGCAGCATCGCGTCGGCGGTGAACTGCTCGTCCCACTCGGCTGCGCGGAAGAGCCGCGGGATGTCCCAGCGCTCTGCCTCGTCGAGCGAGATGCCGAGGCGCTCTCGGAGCAGCGGCTCGATCGTCTCCTCGAACAGGCTCTCCGTGTCGGCGAGGACGGCGCGGCACTGGTCCGCCAGCTCGTCGAGCTTGAAGCCGAAGCGGCGGTGCAGCTCGACGGCGTCGGGCGCGCCGAGATCCTTCACCGCCTGCAGCGTGACTGCCGCCGACTCGCGGTAGACCGGGTTCATGTGCTCCTCGGTCAGCTCGTTCCTCGCCTGCTCGAGCGCTCGCCGCTTGTCGCGGTCGGGCTCGTTCGCCGTCGCCGGACGCAGCATGCGGAAGCCGACCTGCTCGCCGTTCACGTCCGCCTCGACCGACGCCTCGAGCGCGGCGATCTGCTCCGAGTGCTTCTTCGTCAGGTTCGCCGAGGTATTCGGAGCAGCCGAAGTGCCAGAGCTCGCGGATGCTTCGATCGCCGTTCATCGAGGCGCCGAGCGCAGTCGCATTTTCCAGCGACGTCAGCTCGGGATAGCGGTCGTAGATCTCCGCGATGTCGAGCGAGTCCTTGTGACCGGCGTAGTGCATGTACCACTCGTCCAGCAGCTCCGCGAGGAAGCGGTCGGCCTTCTGGCGGATGGTCGCTGAGCTCGGCGCTCGTGAGCGGCTCGGTCGGCATTCGACGTAGGATAACGACGTGAGGGAGATCGCCATCCGCACCGCGCGGCGGACGCAGCTGGTCGAGATCACGGAGGACGTCCAGAGCGCCGTCGACGGCGTGAACGGCGCTTCGGCCGTGCTCGTCTACGTGCCGCACACGACCGCGGGCGTCACCGTGAACGAGCGAGCCGACCCGATGGTCGCGCGCGACTTCGAGACAGCCCTCGAGAAGATCGTCGACGACGGCTGGACGTGGAAGCACATCGAGCTCGGCGAGGAGAACGCGCCCTCGCACATCCGCGCCTCGCTCATGAGCCCGCAGGTGCTCGTGCCGCTCGACGACGGCAAGCTCGCGCTCGGCACCTGGCAGGGCGTCTTCTTCTGCGAGTTCGACGGGCCTCGCGACCGCAAGGTCTACGTCACGCCCCTTCAGTAGTGGCTTCCGCCCCCGTCGCCTCCGGTGACGAGGTCGAGGTCAGGATCGACGCGCTTGCGTACGGCGGCAACGGCGTCGGGCGGCTGAACGGCTTCGTGCTCTTCGTGCGTCGCGGCCTGCCCGGCGACGTCGTGCGCGCCCGCGTGACGAAGGTTCGCCGCAGCCACGCGGAGGCGATGGCGGTGGAGGTCGTGGAGCCGAGCGCCAACCGCGTCGAGGCGCCCTGCGACCACTTCCCCGCGTGCGGCGGCTGTCGCTTCCAGGATCTCGCCTACGACGTGCAGCTCTCGGAAAAGGCATCCCAGGTGCGGGATGCCCTCGTGCGGCTGGGCGGCGTCGCCGACCCGCCGCTCGAGCCGGCGCTCCCGGCCGAGTCCCAGTTCCACTACCGCAACAAGCTGGAGTACTCCTTCGCTCCCGGGAAGGACGGGCCTGTGCTCGGCTTCCACCGGGCGGGGCGCTGGGACGAGGTGCTCGACATCCGCGAGTGCTGGCTGACCACCGAGCTCGGCAACGGCGTTCGCGACGCGGCCAGGGCGTGGGCGCGTGAGCGCGGGCTCGCTGCGTACGACCAGGTCACGCAGCAGGGATTCCTCCGCCATCTCGTCGTCCGCGAGGGGCGGAACACCGGCCAGGCGCTCATCGTGCTCGTCACCGGCGCCCGGCGAGCTCCCGGAGGAGTCGTTCGTGCGCGCCATGACGCGCTTTCCGCAGGTGAAGTCCGTCTACTGGGGCATCAACGACCGGCCGTCCGAGGTGACGAACGTGCCGTCGCGGCTGCTCTGGGGCGAGGACGCGATCGAGGAGGAGCTCTGCGGCCTGCGCTTCCGCGTGCGCCCGAACGCCTTCCTGCAGACGAACACCGCGATGGCGGAGAAGCTCTACGAGCTGGCGATCGAGTACGCCGGCCTCGAAGGCGGCGAGACCGTCTACGACCTCTACTGCGGCACGGGCACCATCGGCCTCGTCATGGCGAAGAACGCGATGACGGTGTGGGGGGTGGAGGCGTCCGAGGAGTCGGTCGCCTGCGCGATCGAGAACGCCGAGCTGAACGGGATCGGCAACGCCGCGTTCTTCGCCGGCGAGGTCGGCCGCTCGCTCGAGGAGCTGCGCGAGCGGGCAGGCCCGCCGGACGTCGTCGTCGTCGACCCGCCGCGGGCCGGGCTCTCGGGGAAGGCTCTGCGACAGGTCGCACGCCTCGAGGCGCCGCGTCTCGTCTACGTGTCGTGCAACCCCACCACGCTCGCCGGCAACGTCAAGCAGCTGGCTGCAGATTGGGGCTATTCGCTCGTCCGCGCCCGCCCGGTGGACATGTTCCCGCACACTCCCGCACGTCGAGACCGTGGCTCTGCTTGCGCGGACTTCGGGCGTGCCTTAGGGTCGAAGCTCGTCAATTCGAGGAGGGCTGGAATGCCACGAAAGTTCGTCACGCTGCTCGTCATCGCAAGCTTCGCGACGCTCGTATTCGCGTTCGCGGGCTGCGGAGGCGATGACAACAGCGCAAGTGGAGACACCACGACGACCGAGACGACCACGACGGAGGAGTCAGAAACCACCGAGACAGAGACCACCGAGACGGAGGACACAGAGTCCACCGACACGGAAACGACGGACACGACCGAGACGAGCGGGGACGACTTCGCGACGTCCGAGAACTGCGAGGAGTTCGCGCAGATTGGAAGCCAGGTCTCGGAGGCGATCACGGGAAGCGGGAACGTCGACGACATCAAGTCGGCCTTCGACCAGCTCGCCGCCGCTGCGCCTGCGGAGATCAAGGCGGACTTCGAGACGCTCGCCGAGTACATGGGGACGATCGCCGAGGCGCTGCAGGGCGTCGACCTCACCTCGGGTGAGACGCCGATCCACAGGCACTCGCGAAGCTCGCGTCAGATCGACGCGACGGAAGCGACGACCGCCTCCACGAACATCAGCAAGTGGGTGACCGAGAATTGCACGGGGACGACCGGGCCGTAGCAGCACGACGAGACGCGCTCGTGGGTCGCCTCTTCGAGGCGACCCTCGGCGCCATGGACCTGTTCGGTGTCTACCTCGGCGATCGGCTGGGGCTCTACCGCGCACTTGCTGACGCGGGGCCGCTCACGTCGAGCGGCCTCGCCGAGGCCGCCGGCGTACACGAGCGCTATGCGCGCGAGTGGCTCGAGCAGCAGGCGGCGACCGGCATCCTCGAGGTCGACGACGCCGGCGCCGACCGCGACGGAACGACGCTTCAGCCTCCCTGCGGGGCACGACGAGGCGCTGCTCGACGAGACGAGCCTCAATTACGCGGCCCCGTTCGGCGCGGCTGATCGTCGGCGGCGACGAAGCCGATCGACGGAGCTGCTGGAGGCGTTCCGAACCGGCGCCGGCGTTCCGTACGAGCACTACGGCGTCGACCTCGTCGAGGGTCAGGCAGGCGTTCACGCGGCCGATGTTCACCCACCTGCTCGGGAGCGAGTGGCTGCCGGCGGTGCCCGACGTTCACGAACGGCTGCTCGCGCGAGCCGCCTGCGCGTGTCGCGGACGTCGCGTGCGGCTGCGGCTGGTCGAGCATCGCGCATCGCCCGGGCCTATCCGCTCGTGCAGGTGGACGGCGTCGACCTCGACACGGCGTCGATCGCGAAGGCCCGCAGAACCTCGCAGGGCAGCGGCGTGGAGGATCGCGTCACGTTCCACGAGCGTGACGCCGCCGATCCGGCGCTGGCGGGCCGGTACGACCTCGTCACGATCTTCGAGGCGCTCCACGACATGTCCCACCCCGTCGACGTGCTGCGAGCGCTGCGCGGCATGCTGGCCGAGGGCGGCTCGGTGATCGTCGGCGACGAGCGCACCGAGGACAGCTTCCAGGCGCCCGCGAGCGAGCTCGAGCGCCTGTACTACGGCTTCAGCGTCCTCCACTGCCTGCCCGTCGGCATGGTCGGCGACAACCCCGCCGGGACGGGAACGGTCATGCGCACGGACACGGTGCGCGGCTACGCCGACGGAGGCCGGGTTCACCGGCTTCGAGGTGCTGCCGATCGAGAACGACTTCTGGCGCTTCTACCGGCTTACGCCGTAAGTTAGCTAGTACGGCGGCAGCTCGGCCCACCAGCGCGCCGACCGGCTTGAAGGCGTTCCAGAACGCCGTCTTCAGCGGCTGCTCGTCGAGCGACGCGTCGATGTCGGGGCAGACGAGCGCGTCGATCGTCGGCGTGAAGGACTGGAGCTCGCCCGTCTTCGGCTCCACCTCCTGGCCGAGCGGGAAGTTGAGCCCGTTGAGGAAGCCGAGCGCGTCCTCGCCCATGCAGACGACGAGCTTCGGCTGGACGATGTACAGCTCGCGGGCGAGCCACTCGCGCGACCGGTCGTCGGGCTCCGCTCCTTCGAACTTCAGGCAGTTCGTGCCGTAGACGGACATCGGGTCGACGCGCAGGCGCTGCAGCGAGCGCAGCACGGCCTGTCCGGCCCGCCCGTAGAACGCGACGCCTTCCTCGATCTCCGACGCCTGCGGCCCGTACTTCAGGAGCATGATGTCGGCCAGGGGATGCCCTGAGCCGAGCACGGGCACGGCACGCTCGCCGGCGGCGCGAGCGATCTCGTCGCCGAGATCGTTGATCTCGCGGATCGCCTTCTGCAGGTACTTCTCGTAGATCTCGTCGGTCGGCACCGCCACGTGGAGGGTGGACCTTCTCGGCTAGCGCACCTTTTCCTTGACCTGGGCCACCCACTTGAGGGACTGGAGATACGTCAGCGACTTCGGCCGCCGGAGGATCTCGGCCGATCGCAGGCTGATGAGGAACTCCTCGGGCGTCCGGAACTCGCGCATGCGCACGGCGCCCGTGCCGAGGCCGGGCAGCACGTGCGCGTCCGAGCCGGCGCCCTGCAGGAGGTTGTACTTCCGCGCGAAGCGCAGCGCCTCGTCGTTGTACGTGTCCTTGAGCAGCCGCGCGTTGTAGACCTCGAGCACGTCGATCTCCGCCAGGTGGCGGTGCAGCGTGGCGGGATCGGGGATGGCGTGGCGGCGGTCGAACGGGTGAGGGAGGAAGACGAGGCCACCCTGGGCCCGGACGGCGGCGATCGTGTCTTCGAAGCTCAGGCCGCGCGGGATCTCCTCGCGCAGGAAGAGCCCGATCACCTCGCCCTGGCCCTTCGTCTTCATCTCCTCGCCGGGGATGACGATCAGGCCGCGAGCACGCGCGAGCTCGACCGCTTCCTGCGCGCCTCCGAACACGTTGTGGTCGGTGACGGCGATGGCGCCGAGGCCGATCTCCTCTGCCGTGTCGAGCAGCTCCGCCGCAGGGACGCTGCAGTCGTGCGACCAGGACGTGTGGGTGTGGAGGTCGACTGCGATCCACGCGCGATCGGACAGCGGGTCGCTGTCGACGCGGATCTCACGTCGCCTGCCCGCCAGCCGCCGGTAGAGCCGATCGAGCTCGCCGGCGACTTGCTCGAAGTCGTCGGCGGGAGCGCTCGTTCCTGCGGACGCGGCCGCTTCGAGCGCGAGCCGTTCGCTGCCTCCGGGCGCGGCCACGAACTCGCTCGCCTCGTTGAGCAGGGCGGCGCGGTCCTCCGTGGACGGCTGCGTCCGGACGTGGACGCGGCCGCGGAAGCGCAGCGGGACGTACGGCTTGCCGGCGAGCGCGCTCTCGCCGGAGGAGCACGACGTCCCAGCCGTCGCGCCCGTCGAGGCTGCGAATCGCCTTCGCGCGCCGCTTCGCGCTCGCCCGGGACGAGCTCGACGACGATGTCTCTGCCGCTTCTTGGCGGGGCGGAAGAGGCCGCCGGTCGACTCCCGGCGAGATCACGGTGTAGTCGCCGGGGAAGCGTTCGGCCGCCGCCTCCGCCGTCTCCTGAGATGTTGCGAGCAGCGCGTCGATCCGGCCGAGCAGCCGCGCGCGCTGCGCCTTGCCCGGCGGGAAGAAGAGGCGGTCCGGCGAGAAGAACGTCGCGACGGCGAGCGCGCGCGTGTCGCGCAGCGCGAGGTACGAGAGGCTCGGCAGCCCCGGCTCGAAGCCGTGGACGACGTCGAACGCGCCGTGCGCGAGTGCGAGCGCGAGGTTCGCGCGGACGCCGACCGGCGCGGCCATCGTGCTGCGGCGCGAGATGGGCAGTGCGGGGCCGACCGCGACGACGTCGCCGAGCTCGCCGCGCTGCAGCGCGCGCCGGCCCTCGCGGAGGTCGGCGGCGCGGTTGGACGGCGCCAGAACGGTGACCGTGTGGCCGAGGCGCCGCAGCTCGCGGGCGACGCCCGCGACGTGGTCGTTCACGTCGTGCGGCTGCGACCAGGCGAACGGCGTGACGAGGCAGACTCGGAGGCCCATCGTCGGGCGAGTGTAGCCCTGCGCCGTGGCCGCGGTCTACGCTCGCCGGCGGAGGACGAGAAGTTCGCCCGACGCCGGCGCTTCCACGGCGACGCCCTGGACCGGCTCGCGGGATGCAACGAGCTCGACGCCGTCGAGCTCCCCGAGTATGCGAAGCGCCGTCGGCTCCACCGCGGCGCCGCGGAAGCGCTGGAGCACCGGAACAAGGAAGTAGCAGAGCGCAGCCAGAATCCATGCGGCTGCCATCACTTTGACGAAGGTGTCGCTTGCGGGTTCGGTCCAGATGCCGACGACGGCCAGCAGTGCGGCCAGCCCAGCGAGACAACCTGCGGCTACGGCGAGGGCGACGAGCTCGCGGCGCCGGGCGAACAGGAGTGCGGTCGTCGAGACGAGACCTGCGAGGAGTAGGAGGACCGCGGACCAGGCGAGCTTGCTTGCGTCCTCGTTGCCGCCCCCGTCGCCGACGAACGACCAGATCGCCCACAGGACGAATCCGAGGCACCCGGTCGCGGCGACGACGGCGGCCACGGCCACCAGGTAGACTGCCGGACGCGACAGCCGGCGGCTCATCTCGGCCCCCTTCCGCCAGCTCCTGGCCTTCGCCTTCGCCTTCGTGCGCGCGTTCTGCTTGATGAAGCGCTCGGTCAGCTCGCGCGCCTCGTCGTCGCGGATCTGCTTCGGCGGCGACTTCATGAGGTACGAGCTCGGCGCCTCGAGCGGACCGCCGATGCCGTTGTTCAGCGCGAGCTTCGCGAGCCGGACGGCGTCGATGACGATGCCGGCCGAGTTCGGCGAGTCCCACACCTCGAGCTTCAGCTCGATGTTGAGCGGCACGTCGCCGAATGACGTGCCCTCCATGCGGATGTACGCCCACTTGCGGTCGCTGAGCCACGGCACGTAGTCCGACGGACCGACGTGGACGTTCTCCGCGCCGATGTCGTAGTCGAGCATCGACGTGACGGCGTTCGTCTTCGAGATCTTCTTCGACTCCAGCCGGTCACGCTCGAGCATGTTGAGGAAGTCCGAGTTGCCGCCGACGTTCAGCTGCATCGTGCGGTCGAGGTGGACGCCGCGGTCCTGGAACAGCGTCGTCAGCACGCGGTGCGAGATGGTCGCGCCGACCTGCGACTTGATGTCGTCGCCGATGAGGGGCAGGCCCGCGTCGGCGAAGCGCTTCGTGAAGTGGCCGCCCTTGGCGATGAACACCGGCATGCAGTTCACCATCGCCACGCCGGCGTCGAGGATCTGCTCGGCGTACCACTTCGTCGCCGCCTCGGAGCCGACGGGCAGGTAGTTGACGACGACGTCCGTGCCGGTCTCCTTGAGGATGCCGACCACGTCGTCCGTGTCGCCCGGCGCCTTCTCGACCACCTCGGCCAGGTACTTGCCGATGCCGTCGTGCGTCATGCCGCGCGAGACCGTGACGCCGGTCTTCTTCACGTCGGCGAACTTGATCGTGTCGTTCGGGTGCGCCCAGATGGCGTCGGCGAGGTCGACGCCGACCTTGCCCTTGACGACGTCGAACGCGGCCGTGAACTCGATGTCCGAGATGTGGTAGCCGCCGAGATCGACGTGCATGAGGCCGGGGACGGAGTCCTCGGGCGAGGCGTCCTTGTAGTACTCGACGCCCTGGAGCAGCGAGTTGGCGCAGTTGCCGACGCCGATGATGGCGACGCGCACCTTGTCCTTCGAGGCGCGCACCTTGCCGTTCTGCTGAGACATGGCGTCCTTTCGTTGGTCGTGCGCGGGACGGCGAGGCCGTCCGCGAGCGTTCGGTGATGAGGTCGTTGACGCTGGCGCTCTCGCGCTGCGCGTCCTTCTCCAGCTCGTACTTGAGATCGCTGGGGACGCGCAGCAGGACGGCGGGGCTGGCGCCCGGCAGCGGGCTCTTGCGACCGGACGGGGTGAAGGGGACGTCGAACGCGTCGGCGAGGATGCCGACGGCGACGTCGTTCAGGCTGGCGCCGCGACGAGCGGTCTCCTGCACGAGCGCCCGCTTCAGCGAGCGGGCATTCTGACGAGGAGACTCTTACGAGAAGCTGCTAGCACTCAAAGTGCTAGCACTATACCTGAGAGGGTTATCCCCGGCCCGCCTCGACGAACGTGACCGACCACTCGATGCGGCCGTTCCCGACGTCCGTCGTGACGCCATCCGGGTCCGGCTGCGAGATCGAGTGCGCGTGGACGTGCTTGCCGCCTATCGTCAGCCTGCAGGTCGACTGCCGCACTCCGCAGCGGTAGAGCTTCTGAAGGTCGAGCGTCGCCCTCGCTTCCTCGCCGGGCTCGGGCACGTTTCCCCACATCTGCCCGCCCAGACAACCCACGCTGGCGTTCGCAGGCTCGAGCTGCCAACTCAGGGAGACGCGCTGTACGCCGCGGGTGAGCTTCGAGTCCTTGGCGAGGCTCACCTGCCCCGAGAATGTTCGGCCATCGCACTTCTCCTTCTGCCAGGTATGCGGTACCTGGACGCAGTCCCCCTTCTGATACTTGAGCATCCAGCCATCGGCCGTTCTCGTGGAAGTGACGCGACCCTTGACGACGCCGCTGCTCTTGCCCCAGTCGAGATACACGCTCCTACCGCCCAAGTCGGCCGCCGCGACGACCGTCAGCGGCCGGCCAGGGCGCACCGAGCTCTTGAACGTTCCCCAACTTTCGTCCCCACCACACTTGTAACCGCTGATGTCATCCCGCTTGTAGCCGCCGCGCCAACTGCCTTCGAAGCTCCCTTGATACTGAAGGACGAACCTGGTGGCCATCGTCCGCACCGAGGATGCCGGCGCGGAGGCCGTGAGCGATGCGCCGGCGACCACTGCGACCGCACCGGCGAAGAGAAGCTGTCGTGCTCTCACGCCGTACGGTCTAGCACCATTTGGTCTGTTCGACAAGCGTCTCTCCACTCGGTTGTCGCGCGCCGACGGCTGGCCAGCGTTACGCCTGTTCGGCGATCTCGCGGAGCTGGCGGCGGACGAAGAGGATGCGCTGGGCGACCGTGATCCAGGCTATGGCGGTGAGCATGTAGATCGGCCATTGCAGCAGCCCCCACGGGGCGAGTCCCAGGCCGACCGAGATGAGGACCACCCGCTCGACTCGCGAGCCGAAGCCTATGTCGGCGCGCAGGCCCAGTGCCTCGGCCTTCGCCCGGGTGTAGCTGACCAGAAACGAGCCGATCACGGCGGCGAAGGCCGCGACCAGCGCGACCTCGTTGCCGTCGTGCATGAACGAGAGACCGATCGCGGCCAGCATGGCCGCCTCGCCGACACGGTCGAACGTCGAGTCGAGGAAGCCGCCGAACACCGTGCCCTTGCTCGCCGCGCGGGCGAGCGCGCCGTCGAGGATGTCCGCGATCGAGCCCACGACGAAGAGCACTCCTCCGAGCCAGAAGAAGAGGTACTCGTTGCGTTGCTCGAAGCCGACCAGAACGGCGCCGGCTAGACAGAGCGTCACGCCGGCGAGCGTGAGCATGTCGGGCGTCAGCTTCGTCTTCGCGACGCCACGCATCGACCGCGCAAGGATCTCGCGCGCCGCCTGCGTGTACTCCTGCTTGATGCGATCGAACTCGCTGGCGCGCGCGTCCGGCCCTGCGTCGCCGGGCGAGGGATCAGTCATGGGACGACTCTAGGCGAGCTGGGGCTCGGTGCGGCGAAGCGCGCGCCGCAGCTCGCGGCGGTAGACGATTGCACCGGCGATGAGCGCTACGAGCACGCCTGCGGCGATGTCGAGCCAGAAGTGGTTCGCCGTGGCCATCACCGCGAATGAGACCCACGCCGGCCACGCGAGCCAGAGCGCTTTGGCCCAGCGGCTCTTGACGATCAGGGCCATGCTGATGCCGACGATCAGCGCATCCGCGGCGTGGAGGCTGGGCATGGCGGCGTAGGGGTTCGACGCTAGCTCGACGAGCCCGCTGCCGTGGTTCAGGGAGCCGAACGAGAGCAGCGTGTCGTCGAAGCCGAATGCCTGGAACATCCGGGGCGGGGCTGTCGGTGCGACCACGTAGCCGATCAGGCCGATCGTGTTCGCGAGCAGGACCCAGTTGCGGAAGCGATAGAAGTGGTCGTTACGGCGAAGGTACACCCAGAGCAGCGTCAGACAGACCACCGTGAACTCGGAGTTCCAGTAGGTCCACGAGACGGCGGCCGTGAGGAACTCCGAGGAGTGGGTCATGTGCTGCAACGACAGCTCGACGAGCCCGGTCGCGCGCTGTTCGATCTCGATCACCCAGAGCCCGTTCTCGAACGCCCGGGCGGGATTCCGGTCGGCGATGCCTCGGACGACCTGATACGCGAGCAGGAAGCCGAACCAGATTGCGAGCTGCACGCCGAAGTCGCGCCACCCGCGCGGGAGGTAGCGATTCCCGATCGTGACAACGGCTCCGGTCAAGCCGGCATCCCTGCGAAACTCATTCCCGCCACGGCCCGCCGATTCTAACGTGCCTGTCGGCGCTGTTGCAGCTAGCCGCCGATAAAGGACATCTCGACCTTTGGTAGGTCGGCGGTTTCGGCCGTGCGGAGCTCGGAATATCGGTCTTGACGGACGGTCCAGATGCCGGCGATCGTGGCGGCCAGCGCCTCGTCGTCCGCGCCGGAACGGACGAGGCTCCGGAGATCGTGCCCGCGTACGGCGAAGAGGCACGTGTATAGCCGGCCGTCTGCGGACAGGCGGGCTCGCGTGCAGTCACCGCAGAACGGCTGCGTGACCGAGGCGATGACGCCGATCTCGCCGCCGCCGTCGCGGTAGCGGTAGCGGCGGGCGACCTCTCCACGGTAGGCCGGATCGACGGGCTCGAGTGGTAGTTCGGCGCCGATGGCCGCCACGATCTCGGTGGCAGGCACGACGTCGTCGAGGCGCCAGCCGTTCGTGTGCCCGACGTCCATGTACTCGATGAACCGCAGCGTGTGGCCGGTACCGTGGAAATGCCGGGCCAGCTCGAGGATCGAGCCCTCGTTCAGCCCTCGCTTGACGACGACGTTGACCTTGACGGGAAGCCCAGCGGCCGCCGCCGCGTCGATTCCCTCGAGCACGCGGTCGACCGGGAAGTCGACGTCGTTCATGGCGCGAAAGACCTCGTCGTCGAGCGAGTCGAGGCTTACCGTGACGCGCGTGAGGCCGGCACCGGCCAGATCGTTCGCAACGCGCGCGAGCAAGGCCCCGTTCGTCGTCAGGGTCAGGTCGACGTCTCCGAGCGCCGCCAGCTTCTCGATGAGCACCGGTAGATCCCGCCGGACGAGCGGCTCGCCGCCGGTGATGCGGATCTTCTCGACCCCGCCGCCCACGAAGACGCGCGCGATGCCGCTCGATCTCCTCGAACGTCAGCAGCTCGTCGCGGCCCAGGAACTCGTAGTCGCGTCCGAAGACCTCCTTCGGCATGCAGTAGACGCACCGGAAGTTGCACCGGTCCGTGACGGAGATCCGGAGATCCCGGAGCGGCCGGCCGAACGTATCGGTCAGAGACACGCGATCAGCGTAGCGACGTGAGCCGCGTAGAGATCGCGTGGGCGAGGCGACCAGCGCTCGCTTCGCCGTATTCGAGGTAGAGCGACGGCTCCGTGAGCTCCAGCTCGAGCACCGCGCCTCCGAGCAGGTCGACGCGGGCGTACAGCGGCTGGCCGGGTGCGCAGGCGAGTGCCGCCTCGGCGGTCGCGCGCTCTCTCGCCGACGCATCGCCCGGCTCGAGCTCTTCGTCGAGGTAGAGAACTTCGCGCTCGCCACCCGCCGGCAGCGGCGCGCGGCGATGCAGGGCGTGGGAGTACGCGCCATCGATGTAGACCAGCGCCTTCTCCTCCGCATCAGCGAGGTACGGCTGGATCATCGCCGTCTCGCCCTCGGCCCGGATGCGGTCGACGAGCGCCTGTCCAGTGTCGGCTTCCGCGGGTGCGAACCACGCCGACCTGCGGCCACCGGCCGAGATCGAGGGCTTGACGACGAAGGGCTCGGCAGGCGGCTCGAACGAAGCTCCGGGCTCGACGAACCGGGTGGGAACGATCGGCACACCGGCAGCTTCGAGTTGCTCGAGGTAGCGCTTGTTGGTGTTCCACTCGAGCAGCGGCACGTCGTTGACCACGCGTGGCAGGGACGTTGCCCACTGGAGAAACTCGTCGCACCGCTCCGCGTAGTCCCAGGTCGAGCGCAGGACGACGAGGTCGAACCCGTCCCACTCGACCCCGCCGTTGTCCCAGACGGCCGGGATGCCATCGATGCCGTGAGCGGCGAGAGCGGGGAGGAGGAGCCGGTCGTCGGGCTCCAGATCAGGAATCTCGGCACACGTCGCGAGCGCGACGCGCGTCAAATGCTCCAGGCCCCGTCCTGCTGCACGATCTGTCCATCGAGCTCGATGCGGCCGCCGGTGCGCAAATCCTTGACGATGTCCCAGTGGATGTCGCTCGTGTTCTGGCCGCCGAGGAACGTGTAGCTCTGGCCGAGCGCGAGGTGGATCGAACCGTCGATCTTCTCGTCGAACAGCGTGTTCTTCATGTAGCGCGTGATGCCGGGGTTGCAACCGATGCCGAGCTCGCCGATCCGCCGTGCGCCCTCGTCGCGATCGAGGATGCTCTGGAGGAGCTCCTCGCCGCGCGTGGCAGATGCGCCGACGACCTTGCCGCCGTCGAACTCGAGTCTGATGCCCTCGAGCTCCTGGCCCTCGTGCACCGCCGGGTACTCGGAGAACGTGATCACGCCGCTGGCCGAGCTTTCCACCGGCGCGAAGAAGAACTCCCCGCCCGGCATGTTCTTGTGCCCGTCGTCGACCTCGCCGTGGCGGCCGTCGAGAGAGATCGTGAGATCGGTCTTTTCGCCAACGATCCGGATTTCGGCGGCTGCGTCGAAGCGGTCGGCGTAGCGGCGCATGCGCTCGCCCTCGGCGTCCCAGTCGAGCAGGCATGCACCGAAGACGATGTCCTCCAGCTGGTCTAGCGTGAGCCCCGCCTCCTGGGCGAGTGCGTTCGTCGGGTACTGACAGCTGACCCACGGCATCTCCGCGGACATCGTGCGCTTGTAGAAGACCCGCGAGGCCGTGTTGGCGAGCGTGAGCCGGTCGGCCGGCACGTCGGTCGCCGAGCGAGTGTTCTCGGGCGCGTCAAGCGTGATGCGCGCGTCCATGCGGTCGCAGGCAAAGCGGTCGATCGCCGGCAGCTCCGAGAGCAGCTCCTCCGGCGCCTCCGAAACCCAGCCGTAGTCGGTCGGCCAGAGGGACCAGTTGATGCGCATGATCGCGTAGGCGCCGCGCCGGGCGATCTGGCGCTCGAGCTCCTCGAGGAGGGGGCGGGCGAGCGGCGTCGAGCGGATCAGCACCTCCCACCCGGGCTGGACATCGAGGCAGCGCTCGACGAGCAGCTTCGCGTATGCCTCGACTCGGGGGTCTCTCAAATCAGCCAGCTCCCGTCGCGCTGCACGACCTCGCCGTCCAGCTCGATCGTGCCGCCGCTGCGCAGGTCCTTGACCATGTCCCAGTGGACGGCGCTGACGTTCGTCCCGCCGATGAACGGGAAGCCATTGCCGAGGGCCAGATGGATCGTGCCCTCGATCTTCTCGTCGAAGAGCGTGTTCTGCGTGTGCCGCTGGATACCGGGGTTGCAGCCGATGCCGAACTCGCCGAGGACGCGCGCCCCCTCGTCGGTGTCGAGCGTCTTGACCAGGAAGTCCTCGTCGGTGGAGGCCGACGCGTCGACGGCGCGACCGCCCTCGAAGCGCAGCCGGACGTTCTCGATCGCACGGCCTCCATAGCAAGCCGGGTACTCGGAGAATGCGATTGTCCCCTCCGCCGAGTCCTCGACCGGGCTGTAGAAGATCTCGCCGCCCGGCATGTTGGCGCCGATCGCATCGACGCAGGCCGCGCGGCTTTCAAGGCTGAACGTGAGATCGGTGCCGTCACCGGTGATGCGGACGTTGCTCGCTGCATCGAAGTGCTCAGCGATCTCGCGCATGCGCTCGGCGAGGGCCTCCCAGTCGACGAGCACGGCGCCGAACAGGAAGTCCTCGTACGCCCGGAGGCCCATGCCGGCGTCCTGCGCGAGCGCGGGCGTCGCGACCTGGCAGCCCACCCAGGGCTTCTCTCCGGCGAAGAACGGTTCGACGTGCGGCCGAAACGCCTGTTGCCTGAGCACCAGGCGCTCGGGCGACACGTCTGAGCCCTCACGCGTGTTCTCGGGTGCGTCGATTACGACGAAGCTGTCGGCGTTGTCGAGCTCGTGGGCGGCGATCTCCGAAAGCTTCCCGACCAGCTCTTCGGGCGCCTCGTTGAGCCAGGGCGACGTCCGGGAGAAGGTGAGCCTGGGGAGCGCGTACGCCCCGCGCCGCGCGATCGCGGCCACGACCTCATCCGTCAGCGGCCGTGCTTCGGGGGTCGCGCGGACGAGCACCTGCCAGCCTGGCTGGACGTCGACACACCGGTCCACGAGCAGTGCTGCGTACTCGGCGAGCCTCGGATCGGGCACGGAGTGGACATTATCGACTGGAACTTGCTACGCTAGGACTTAGATTTTCTACCACGTTCAAGGACATAGAGAAGGAGAGAGCGAATGGGCAAGGTGATCGGCATTGATCTGGGCACGACCAACTCGTGCATGGCCGCGATCGAAGGCGGCGAGCCGGCCGTCATCGCGAACGCCGAGGGTGGGCGCACGACGCCGTCTGTCGTCGCGTTCACGAAGGACGGCCAGCGGCTCGTCGGCGCTCCCGCCAAGCGTCAGCAGGTGACGAACCCTCAGAACACGATCTTCTCGATCAAGCGGTTCATGGGCCGGAAGTTCGACGAGGTCTCGGAGGAGATGACGATCGTCCCCTACGAGGTCACGAAAGGCCCGAACGAGGACGTGCGGGTGAAGGCGGACGGCAAGGAGTACGCGCCGCCTGAGATCTCGGCCATGATCCTCCAGAAGCTGAAGACGGACGCGGAGGCGTACCTCGGCGAAGAGGTCACCGACGCCGTCATCACCGTCCCCGCGTACTTCAACAACGCACAGCGCGAGGCGACGAAGGACGCCGGCAAGATCGCCGGCCTCAACGTGCTCCGCATCATCAACGAGCCCACGGCCGCGTCGCTCGCCTACGGGCTCGACAAGGAGGCAGACCAGACGATCCTCGTCTTCGACCTCGGCGGCGGCACGTTCGACGTGTCCGTGCTCGAGCTCGGCGACGGGACGTTCCACGTCAAGGCCACGTCGGGTGACAACCACCTCGGCGGCGACAACTTCGACAAGGCCATCGTCGACTGGCTCGTCGCGGAGTTCAAGAAGGACCACGGGGCCGACCTGTCGCAGGATCCCGTTGCGCTGCAGCGGCTCTACGACGCCGCCGAGAAGGCGAAGATCGAGCTCTCGTCCACGATGACCACGCAGATCAACCTGCCGTTCATCGCCGAGGGGCCCAAGCGCCTCGACATGCAGCTCACGCGGGCGAAGCTGCTCGAGCTGACTGCGGATCTGCTGGAGCGTACCGTCGGGCCAACGAAGCAGGTCATCGCCGACGCCGGCCTCGACGCCTCCGCGATCGAGCACGTCGTGCTCGTCGGCGGCATGACCCGCATGCCTGCCGTGCAGGAGAAGGTCACGGAGCTGCTCGGCAAGGAACCGCACAAGGGCGTCAACCCGGACGAGGTGGTCGCCGTCGGCGCCGCCATCCAGGCGGGCGTCATGCGCGGGGAGGTGAAGGACGTCCTGCTGCTCGACGTCACCCCGCTGTCGCTCGGCATCGAGACCAAGGGCGGCGTCTTCACGAAGCTGATCGAGCGCAACACGACGATCCCGAACCGCAAGTCGGAGACGTTCTCGACGGCCGAGGACAACCAGCCGTCGGTCGAGATCCACGTGCAGCAGGGCGAGTCGGAGATGGCGCTCTACAACAAGACGCTGGGCAAGTTCCAGCTGGTGGGCATTCCGCCGGCTCCGCGTGGCATGCCGCAGATCGAAGTCACCTTCGACATCGACGCCAACGGCATCATCAACGTCTCCGCGAAGGACCTCGGGACGGGCAACGAGCAGCAGATCCGTATCGAGGGCGGGTCCGGCCTCAAGCCCGAGGAGGTCGAGCGGATGATGAAGGACGCCGAGGAGCACGCGGGCGAGGCACACGCGATGCGCGAGCTCGCCGACGCGAAGAACATGGCCGAGAGCCTCGTCTACCAGACCGAGAAGGCGCTCAAGGAGAACCGCGAGGCGCTCGACGAGTCGGTCGCCGCGACGATCGAGGGCCGGATCATGGAGCTGAACGAGGCGCTCAAGGGCTCCGACCTCGCCGACGTGAAGGCGAAGACCGAGGCGCTCGTCGAGGCCTCGCACTCGCTGGCCGAGGCTGTCTACGCCAAGGCGGGCGCCGACGGTGGCGCGGCTGACGGAACCACCTCGTCCGGCGACGGCGCCGCGGGCGACGAAGAGGTGGTCGAGGACGCCGACTACGAGGTCGTCGACGAGGAGGCGAAGTCTTGACCGGCGGCGAGCAGGACGAAGGGACAGTCCCCGAGGGGACTGTCCCTGGGACTGTTCCTGCCGATCCCGAGCAGCAGGTGAAGGAGCTGGAGGCGGCGAGGGACAGCGCCATCGCCGACCTCCAGCGCGTCGCCGCGGACTTCGACAACTTCCGCAAGCGGACCGCGCGTGATCAGGAGTCGCTCATCGCACGTGCGCACGAGCGGCTCGTGAAGGAGTTGCTTCCCGTGCTCGACGATCTAGAGCGGGCTCTCGACGCGGCCGCGGAGCACGAAGAGGCCAAGCTCGAGGAGGGCGTGCGGCTCGTCCACCGCGAGCTGTCGCACGTGCTGGCGAAGGAGGGTCTCGTGGCCGTCGAGACGGAGGGAAAGTTCGATCCCCATGAGCACGAGGCGCTGCTAACGCAGCCGTCTGAAGCCGACGAGGGCGCGATCCTCGAGGTGATCCAGAAGGGCTATCGCCTGGGCGACCGCGTTTTGCGGCCGGCCAGGGTCGTCGTGAGCGCCGGTGGCGAAGAGCGTGGCGACGCGAACCACTAAGAACCTGTACGAGGTGCTCGGCCTGGAGAAGGGCGCCTCACAGGACGAGATCAAGAAGGCCTACCGCAAGCTCGCGCGGCAGTACCACCCGGACAAAAACCCCGGTGATACCGAAGCGGAGGAGATGTTCAAGGAGGTGCAGGCCGCCTACGACGTCCTCTCCAACCCGGAGAAGCGAGAGCAGTACGACTCCTGGGGCTCCCCGAGCGGCCGTCCCGAGTTCGGGCCGGGCGGTTCTTTCACGTTCGACTTCGGCGAGTTCGGCGATCTCGGCGACCTGCTCGGCGGGATCTTCGGCGGCCGGCGTGGAGGCATGCGGGCCCAGCCTCAGCGTGGACGGCGCGGCCAGGACGTGGAGGTGGAGCTCAATCTCTCCTTCGAGGACGCACTACGCGGCGTGGAGACGACGATTCCCGTCAGCCTCGAGTCGGCGTGCTCGACGTGCAAGGGATCGGGAGCGAAGCCCGGGACGGCGCCGACGACGTGTCCTCAGTGCGGCGGCCGCGGCGTAATTGCGGAGGCGCAGGGGCTGTTCGCGCTTTCCCAGCCGTGCCCGCGCTGCCGCGGGAACGGCACCGTGATCGAAGATCCCTGTCCGACCTGCCGCGGCACGGGCCGCGAGCGGCGCACGCGACGCTTCAAGGTGAAGATCCCGGCCGGTGTCAAGGACGGGACACGCATCCGCCTGCGCGGCAAGGGCGAGGCAGGCTATGGCGGCGCCCCCGCCGGCGATCTCTACGTCGTAACGCGCGTCGCCGCGTCGAAGCTGTTCAACCGTCGCGGTGACGCCGATCTCGAGATCGAGGTCCCGGTCACGTATCCGGAGGCCACGCTCGGCGCGACCGTCGAGGTGCCGACTCCCGACGGACGGGTCTCGCTCAAGGTGCCGTCCGGAACGCAGGACGGAAAGCTTCTGCGCATCAAGGGTCGCGGCATGCCGAAGCTCAAGGGCTCGGGCCGAGGTGACCTCATTGCCAGGGTGCGGGTGACGGTGCCGTCGAAGCTGTCCAAGGCGGAGCGCGAGGCGGTCGAGCAGCTGCGCGAGGTGTCCCGCGAGGATCCGAGAGACAAGGCGTTCTCGTGACCGACCAGCGTCCGAGGTACATGATCAGCGTCGCGGCCGAGATCGTCGGCATGCACCCGCAAACACTGCGCATCTACGAGGCAAAGGGGCTCGTCGGTCCCGGGCGGACGCCCGGCGGCACGCGCCTGTACTCCGAGCACGACCTCGAGCGGCTGAGAGACATCCAACGGCTGACGACCGAGCTCGGGCTCAACCTCGCGGGCGTGCGGCGCGTGCTCGCGCTCGAGGACGAGCTCGCGGCTCTCCGCCTGAGGCTTGACCGCCTGCAGCGAGAGATGGGCGATGCCATCCAGACGGTGCACAGGCACTACCGCAGAGACGTCGTCCTCTACTCCGACGCACAGCGCGAGCTGCGACTCCCCAGGAAGCGGAGCTGAGATGGACTTCAATCGGCTGACCATCAAGAGCCAGGAAGCCGTGGCCTCCGCCGTGGAGGATGCGCGGCGCCGCGGCAACCCCGAGGTCTACCCCGAGCATCTGCTGCTGGCGCTGCTCGACCAGGAGCTGCCGCGCTCGCTCGTGCCGTCGGCGCAGTCACTGCGGGCGGAGGCGGAAGCGCGGCTTGCCCAAAAGCCGGCCGTCGAAGGTGCGGCTCAGCAGCCGCGCATCTCGACCGAGCTGTCGAGCGCGCTCGACAAGGCAGGCAAAGAGGCTCAGCAGCTCGACGACGAGTACGTGTCCGTCGAGCACATGCTGCTGGCGCTGGAACCTGTCCCCCGCGACGAGCTGCTGGCGCGGCTCAAGGAAGTACGTGGCGCTCAGCGCGTCACCTCCCAGGATCCCGAGGGCTCGTACCAGGCGCTCGAGAAGTTCGGCCGCGACCTGACGGCGCTGGCCGAGAGCGGCAAGCTCGACCCGGTCATCGGCCGCGACGAGGAGATCCGCCGCGTGATCCAGGTGCTCTCGCGGCGGACGAAGAACAACCCGGTACTGATCGGCGATCCCGGCGTCGGCAAGACGGCAATCGTCGAGGGCCTCGCGCAGCGCATCGTCGCCGGCGACGTGCCCGAGGGGCTGAAGGGCAAGCGCGTGTGGGCGCTCGACATCGGCGCGCTGCTCGCCGGCGCGAAATATCGCGGGGAGTTCGAGGAGCGGCTCAAGGCCGTGCTGCAGGAGATCGCCGCCGCCGAGGGCGAGCTGATCGTCTTCATCGACGAGCTGCACACGATCGTCGGCGCGGGCGCCGCCGAAGGAGCCGTCGACGCCGCCAACATGCTGAAGCCGATGCTCGCGCGCGGCGAGCTACGCGCAATCGGCGCGACGACGCTCGACGAGTACCGAGAGCACATCGAGAAGGACGCAGCACTCGAGCGCCGCTTCCAGCCGGTCTTCGTCGGCGAGCCGTCGAACGCGGACACGATTGCCATCCTGCGCGGTCTCAAGGAGCGCTACGAGGCGCACCACGGCGTGCGCATTCGCGATGCCGCCCTGGTGGCCGCCGCAGTGCTCTCGGACCGCTACATCTCCGGCCGCTTCCTTCCCGACAAGGCGATCGACCTGGTGGACGAGGCGGCCGCGCGCGTGCGCATGGAGATCGACTCGTCCCCGCTGGAGCTCGACGAGGCCGAGCGGCGCGTGCGCCAGCTGGAGATCGAGCTGGCCGCGATGGCGAAGGAGTCGAAGGAGGTGCGAGAGCCACTCGACCGCGAGCTCGCCGACGCGAAGGCGACCCGGGACGAGCTGGCCGCCCGCTGGGCGAAGGAGAAGGAGGCGCTCGAGCGCGTGAAGGAGGTCACCCGCGCCATCGACGAGCTGCGCCAGGAAGCCGAGCGGGCGGAGCGCGAGGGCAACCTCCAGCGCGTGGCCGAGATCCGCTACGGCGAATTGCCTGCGCTCGAAGCCGAGCTCGAGCAGCGTGAGGCCGCGGAGGACGAGCCGATGGTGAAAGAAGAGGTCGACGAGGACGACATCGCGCTCGTCGTCAGCCGGTGGACGGGCATTCCGGTCACGCGGCTCATGGAAGGCGAGACGGAGAAGCTCATCCACATGGAGGAGCGCCTCCACGAGCGCGTCGTCGGGCAGGACGAGGCGGTCGAAGCCGTCTCCAACGCGCTACGGCGAGCGAGATCCGGGCTGCAGGACCCGGACCGGCCGATCGGCTCGTTCATCTTCCTCGGGCCTACCGGCGTGGGGAAAACCGAGCTGGCGCGTGCACTGGCGGAGTTCATGTTCGACGACGAGCGCGCGATCGTGCGCCTCGACATGTCCGAGTACCAGGAGCGGCACACGGTGTCCCGGCTCGTCGGCGCACCGCCTGGCTACATCGGCTACGAGGAGGGCGGCCAGCTGACGGAGGCTGTGCGGCGCCGCCCGTACTCCGTCGTCCTGCTCGACGAGATCGAGAAGGCGCACTCCGAGGTCTTCGATGTCCTGCTGCAGATCCTCGACGACGGGCGGCTGACCGACGGCCACGGCCGCGTTGTCGACTTCCGGCACGCCGTGATCATCATGACGTCGAACCTCCGCTCGGCCGATGCTCTGCGCGAGTTCTTCCGGCCGGAGTTCCTGAACCGCATCGACGAGGTGGTCGAGTTCAGGCCACTGGAGCGCGAGGAGCTGGCGCACATCGTCGAGCTCCAGCTGGAGCGGCTGCGCGAGCGGCTGGCGGAGCGGGGACTGTCCCTCGAACTGACGGACGCCGCCAAGGAGATCGTGCTCGAGGCCGGGTGGGACCCGACCTACGGCGCGCGGCCGCTCAAGCGCGCGCTACAGCGGCTGGTGGAGAACCCGCTGGCGAAGGCGCTGCTCGAGGCGCGCTTCGGCGAGGGCGACACCGTCCGGGTCGATGCCGAGGACGGCGGGCTGAGCTTCGAGGGGGCCGGCGCCTCGGTCGCGGCCTAGCCCGGGAGGAGCCGCCGCCAGAACGGCCGCTCGCGCCGAGCACGGTCCTCGGCGATCTTCCGGCGGTGGTAGGCCATCCGTTCGAGCAGGCGTTCCTCGGTCGACTGGGCCGCCAGCTCGCGCTCGAGCTCAGCGATCCGCTCTTCGTCAGTCTTCCTCTGCCTCTTCGCCATCGTCGTCCTCCTCGAGCGCTTCGCGAATCCGGATGAGCTCACGCCTGATGTCGAACAGCACGCCGAGGATAGCCGTCACGTCCTCGCGTACGACAGCCGGCCGTCTCCACACGACGATGAATCGTGCTGTCGCGTCATCGAGGGCGCAAGATGGCTCTTTCGGCCACATCGGCGTGATCAGCCGAGCGCGGAAATACGCGCTCGTGTGCGCTCGGCCATGACGAGGTTGCCCTTGCGCTCGTAGAGGGCGAGCGCTTGCTCGAGCTCCGGCCGCGCATCCTTGCCGGCGAGCGTCAGCACCTCGGCGAGGTCGATCAGCGCATCGGCGTGCGCGTTCAGCATGTCCGTCTCCGCGGCGAGCGCGACGGCCTCGCGCGCGAGCCGCTCGGCTTCGTCGAGCTCACCGCGACTCGCGCAGCACGCCGGCCGCGCAGCTGACGCTAGAGCATCTGCGGCGTTGGCTCGTCGGTCGGGGCGGACTCACGCCCACGGTGCGAGCCAGTGCTCCGCCTCGTCCGTGCGCCCGAGCTCGAGTAGCGCCTCGGCACGGTTGCAGCAGAACGACAGGAAGTTGCCGAGCACGGCTGTGGTCTCCGCTGCCTCGCACGTCTCGCGCGCCGCCGACTCCGCCTCGACCCACTCGCGCTCCAGCCTCGCCACGTCGAAGCGTCGCCAGGCGAGCCACTGCCGGTATCTCGTCGCACCGAGCTCCGCCACGCGCTCCGCTACTCCGGTCGAGCAGCGGTGCGTGCCTCGTCGAAGCGGCCGAGCATGGCCAGGAGGCGATGGCGGTAGGGAAGGACGCTCGCCGCTCGACCTGCGGATGGTCGTCGAGCCAGCGCACGCACTCGTCCACCGGAGTCGCGCCTAGGTACTGGAACGATCGGAATTCTGGTCTCGCCCCAGTTGATCCACAGCGGATCGTCCGCCCTGCGTGCGTGGGTCACGATGCGCTCGGAGACGGCGAGGAGCTCCGAGCACGAGCGTCCCTGGATTTCCGCGGCGATCAGGAGCGCGCCGCACGCGATCGTCAGGCCCCAGTCCGTCCGGCAGCCTCGAAGACCGGGAGCGCCTCCTCGACGAGCTTTAGGAGTTCGTTGGCGGAGGCCAACGACGGCTCGAGCACTCGAAGTTTCCTCGCTCCAGACGGAGCGCGAGCTCGTCGACGCGGTCGTCCGCCGCGGACGCGCGTGCGATGGCCGCGGAGAGACCCGACGGCGCCTCTGGCAGTCTCGCCTGTATTGAAGCGCGCCCAGCCGAGGTCGATCTCGAATCGTCCAGCGCGTCGGTCGTCGGGCACTCAGGTCGGCGGCGCGCTCGAGCAGGTTCCGGCCGGCGCGGAAATCCTCCCGCACGACGGCGCGCTCGCCGGCGGCGCCGAGCCGCTCGCCGGCCCGACGGGCGAGCCCACGGGCGTGCTCGTCGATGCGGCCGAGCTCCTGCGCGGTAGCGGTAGGCCTGCTCGAGGTGGTAGCCGACGCAGCTCGTCGAGCTCGACGAGCTCGCCGGCCGTGCTCGTCGAGCCAGTCGGCGAACCGCTCGTGCAGCTCCGCCCGCTCCGCCTTCGGGATCGCGTCGTAGGCGGCGTCGCGAAGCAGCAGGTGGCGGAAGCGGAACGCGTCCTCGCCCGCGAGCGCGGGCCGGTCGGGGCGGACGAACTCCTTGCGGACGAGCGCGGTCAGCTGCGCCGTGAGCCGCGGCTCGCTCGGGCGTGAGCGCCTGGACGCGCCGTGGTGGAAGACCTCGCCCTCGACGGCGCCGCCTCGAGCACGGTCCGCTCGCGGCGCTCGAGCTGGTCGAGGCGCGCGGCGAGCAGCGCCTGGATCGTCGGCGGCACCTCGACGTCGCTCGTCGCCCGACGCCTGCACCATCGCCGCCATCTCCTCGACGAAGAGCGGGTTGCCGTCGGCGGCCGCGCAGGATCCGCTCGCGACACGTCGCGCTCGGGCTCGTGGTCGCCGAGCCGGCGTCGATCAGCTGCTCGGCCTCCTCGGCGAGAGCGGCTCGCAGCCGCAGGACGCCGCGCCAGCCGCGGCGCCGGTCGAGCAGCTCCGGGCGGGCCATGCAGAGGAGCAGGATCGGCGCGCCGGACGAGACGAACGCGACGTGCTCGATCAGGTCGAGCAGCGCCTCCTCGCCCCACTGGATGTCGTCGAAGACGAGCGACGAGCGGCTCCTTCCGCGCGACCGCCTCGAGCGAGCTTGCGGAACGCCCACGCGAGCTCGTCCGGTCGACGACGTGCCGCTCGCCGTCCGAGCAGCGCACGCGCAGCGGCGTCGGCAAGCGCCGCGTCGAGCTCGCCGCGAGCGTTCGGCTCGAGCTGCTTCAGCACCTCGACGACGGGCCAGTACGTGATCCCGTCCCCGTACGAGAGGCAGCGGCCCTGAGCGACCGTCGGCGTCGACGTCGCGAGCAGGAACTCCGCGACGAGGCGCGACTTGCCGACCCCCGCCGGGCCCGACGACCGTGACCAGCTCGCAGCGCCTGCTCACCGCGGACGCGCTCCCACGCCTCGCGCAGCGCGTCGAGCTCGCGCTCGCGCCCGACGAACGGCGAGTCGAAGTCCGCTGACCGGCGGCTCGGTCGAGACGGACGAGGAGCCGCCAGGCCGGCACCGGGCTCGGGCTTGCCCTTGAGGACGAGCGGCTCGAGCGGCTCGGCGGTCGACCGCATCGCCGGTCAGTTGCAGGGTCGCCTGGTCCGAGCAGGATCTCGCCCGGTCTGCGCGGCCGGCTCGAGCCGCGCGGCGACGTTGACGGCGTCGCCCGGTCACGAGCCGCTCCTCGGTGCCCGACGACGACCTCGCCGCTCTCGATGCCGATCCGGCCCTCGATGCCGAGCTCGCGCATCGCCGCCTGCATCTCGACCGCGGCCCGCAGCGCGCGCAGCGCGTCGTCCTCGTGCACGGCGGGCACGCCGAAGACGGCCATCACGGCGTCGCCGATGAACTTCTCGACCACGCCGCCGTGGCGCTCGACGGTCGCCTTCATCCGCTCGAAGTAGCGGGCGAGCAGCGCGCGCACCGCCTCGGGGTCGACGTCTCGCCGAGCGCGGTCGAGCCCACGACGTCGCAGAACAGCACGGTCACGACCTTGCGCTGCACGTCCGCAGTCTAGGACTGTGCTTTACTCCGGCTTCTAGCGCCGACCAGGAAGGGAGCGTACGTGGGGCAGTTCATATCCATCGCGAATGGCTTTTCCACCACTTCGGAGGGTATGAACCTTGCTGCGACGAACGCTCAACCTGGGAATCCTGGCGCATGTAGACGCCGGTAAGACGACGCTCACCGAGCGGCTGCTGCATGCGGCCGGCGTCATCGACGAGATCGGCAGCGTCGACGACGGCAACACTCAGACGGACACGCTTGCGCTGGAACGCGAGCGCGGGATCACTATCAAGTCGGCGGTCGTCTCGTTTTCGATCGACGACGTCATCGTCAACCTCCTAGACACGCCCGGCCACCCCGACTTCATCGCCGAGGTGGAGCGCGTGCTGAGCGTGCTCGACGGAGCCGTGCTGGTCGTGTCTGCCGTCGAAGGCGTGCAGTCGCAGACGCCGTTGCTGATGCGGGCTCTGCAAAGGCTGCGCGTCCCGACACTGCTGTTCGTGAACAAGACCGGACCGTCGCGGAGCGGACTGCGAACGAGCCACGCGGGTGATCGCGGATCGGCTGACATCGGCAATCGTCCCGATGGGATACCCGAGCAGCGCCGAGTTTCGCAATCGGCTTGCCGAGGTGCTTGCCGAGCGCGACGAGGCGATCCTCGATGCCTACGTCGACGACGAGACCATCCCGTACGCGCGGCTTCATGACGGCATCGCCGCGCAGACCAAGCGCGCCGTCGTGCATCCGGTGTTCTTCGGCTCGGCCATCACCGGCGCGGGCGTCGACGCGCTCATGAGTGGCATCGCGGAGCTGCTGCTGCCCGCCGACGAGGGTGACGCCGACGCCGCCCCGGCTTCGGGCACCGTCTTCAAGATCGACGCGGCCCAGCAGGCGAGCGGATCGCGTACGTCCGGATGTTCTCGGGCGCGCTGCGGGTGCGAGACCGTCTGCCGGTCGGCGACGACGAGCGCAAAGTGACCGCCATCAGCGTCTTCGATCAGGGCTCCACCGTTCAGCGAGAGATGGTCAGGGCTCGCGAGATCGGGAAGGTCTGGGGCCTCGGCGAGATCAGGATCGGCGACGTGATCGGCGCACCGCACGCACACGCGGAGCACTCATTTCGCCCCGCCGACGCTCGAGACGGCGATCGTGCCAGCCCGCCAGGGAGAGAAGGGCGCGCTCCACGCCGCCCTCACCCAGCTGGCCGAGCAGGACCCGCTCCATCAACCTCCGCCAGGACGACATTCGGCAGGAGCTCTTCCTGTCGCTCTACGGAGAGGTGCAAAAGAGGTCATCCAGGCGACGTTGGCGACCGACTCGGCATCGACGTCGATTTCCGCGAGACGACGACGATCTGCGCCGAGCGGCCGATCGGCACCGGCGCGGCTGTCGAAATGCTCGGTAGGCCAAACCCGTTCCTCGCCACCGTCGGGCTGCGCCTGGAGCCGGCCGCGGTCGACGCGGGCGTGGAGTTTCGGCTCGAGGTCGAGCTGGGATCGATGCCGCTCGCGTTCTTCCGCGCAGTAGAGGACACGGTCCACGAGACGCTGCGCCAGGGCCTTTGCGGATGGCAGGTCCTGGATTGCGCGGTCGCGATGACGCACTCCGGCTACTCGCCGCCGTCCTCAACCGCCGGGGACTTCCGCAACTTGACGCCGCTCGTGTTGATGAGCGCGCTGATGGAAGCGGGCACGGTCGTGTGCGAGCCGATCCATCGCTTCCACCTCGAGTCACCTGCGGGCACGATCGGACAGGTGCTGTCGGCGCTGGCCCGGCTGGACGCCGTCCCGGATCAGCCGGAGATCCGAGGCTCGTCGTGCGTGATCGAGGGCGACATCCCCGCCGCTCGGGTGCACGAGCTGCGGCTGGAGCTGCCCGGACTAACGGGCGGCGAAGGCGTGCTGGAGTGCGAGTTCGGCCGCTACGAGCCGGTCAGCGGCACGGCCCCGACCCGGGCGCGCTCGGACTGGAACCCACTCAACCGCGCGCAGTACCTCGCTTCCGTAAGCTCGCGCGGTGCTCTTCGATCCTGACGTCCACGAGCCGCTCGTCGACGACGCGTGGACTCCGGATCGTGCCCGCGCCGCGATCCGCGAAATCGTCGAAGACGTAGAGGACGCATTCGACGACGGCTGGCCGACGCATCCGAAGGATTTCGTGCACGACGACGACGAAACGCGTCGTTATCGCGCCCTCTACTGTGGTGGCGCGGGCGTCGTTCGGGCTCTCCACGAGCTGCAGCGTCGAGGTCTGGTGGAGCTGCGGCGCGACTACGTCTCGTACCTGGACTGTCCGTACGAGCCTGACTTTCCAGGCGAGCATCCGTACCGGAGCCTCATGGAAGGCGAGACGGGAATCCGGCTCGTGCTCCAGCGGCTCGCTCCGTCGAGCGAGAACGGCGACCGGCTCGCCGAGCTGGTCGCTGAAAACGCAATAGACGAAAGCCGAGACATGTTCTGCGGCAGTCCCGGGACGATGCTCGCTGCCGCCGCGATGCACGAGTTGACCGGCGAGGCGAGGTGGCTCGAACTGTGGCGTGAGAGCGCGGTGTGGCTGCGCGATGAGTGGGATCCGGAGACGGATCTCTGGACGCAGCGCGTTCCTCGCGGGCTGGTCGAGCAGTGGATCGGTCCGGCTCACGGGTTCGCGGGGTGCGTGCTCGCCCTGGCGTGGCGTGCTGACGATGAGGTGCATCGCCGGGCGGCGAAGGCCATGGCTCGCTACGCGATCGAGGAGGGCGGGCTCGCGAACTGGAAGCCGACCGCTTCCATGGAGAGCCTGCGGTCCAATCGAGACGGGTCGATCCGGACGCAGTGGTGCCACGGCGCGCCTGGCATGGTCGCGTCGCTGGCAGAGTTGGCGCCCGACGACGACGAGCACGGGCGGTTGTTGCGCGCGGGCGGTGAGCTCACCTGGCGAGCCGGTCCGCTGGCGAAGGGCGCGAACCTCTGCCACGGCACGGCGGGAAACGGGTATGCCTTCCTGGCGCTCCTCGAGCGGACGGGCGAGGAGTTGTGGCTCGAACGCGCGCGTGCGTTCGCGATGCATGCCATCTCCCAGGTGGCACATGCGCGTACGGAGAGCGGCCACGGCCACTACTCCCTCTGGTCCGGCGATCCGGGAACAGCGCTGTACCTCGCCGACTGTGTGGCCGGCGGCGGAGCCCTCCCACTACCCTGACGAGCTGTGAGGATCCTCGTGGTCGGTGCGGGGGGCGTCGGGTCGGCCGTCGGGCCCATCGCGCAGCGGCGCTCGTTCTTCGAGCACATGGTGTTCGCCGATTACGAGCTCGCTCGCGCGGAGTCCGTTGTCGAGGGGCTCGGCGAGCCGGACCGCTTCGGTGCCGCTCAGGTCGACGCCTCCGACCCGTCCGCCGTGGCCGCGCTCGCCCGCGAGACGAAGGCCGACGCGATCCTCAACGCCGTCGATCCTCGCTTCAACCCGCCGATCTTCGCTGCGGCGCTGGAGACTCGCTGCATGTACCTGGACATGGCGATGACGCTCTCCGAGCCGCACCCCGAACGTCCGCACGAGGAGACCGGCGTGAAGCTCGGCGACCTCCAGTTCGCGGCCGAGGAGTATTGGCAGGCGGCGGGCCTGCTCGCGCTCGTCGGCGTGGGCGTCGAGCCGGGCCTCTCGGACGTCTTTGCCCGCTACGCCGCCGACCATCTCTTCTCGGAGATCGACGAGGTGGGCATCCGCGACGGGTCGAACATCGTCGTCGAGGGCTACGAGTTCGCGCCGTCCTTCTCCATCTGGACGACGATCGAAGAGTGCCTCAATCCGCCGGTGATCTGGGAGAGAGAGCGCGGCTGGTACACGACCGAGCCGTTCTCCGAGCCAGAGGTGTTCGACTTCCCGGAAGGCATTGGCCCCGTCGAATGCGTGAACGTCGAGCACGAGGAGGTGCTCTTGATCCCGCGCTGGGTCGACTGCAAGCGGGTGACGTTCAAGTACGGGTTGGGGGAGGAGTTCATCGACGTCCTGCGCACGCTGCACAAGCTCGGCCTCGACTCGAAGCAGCCCGTGTCGGTTCGCGGCGTCGAAGTCGCGCCGCGCGATGTCATCGCCGCCTCTCTGCCCGACCCCGCTACCCTGGGCGACCGGATGACAGGCAAGACATGTGCGGGCACGTTCGTCACGGGCACCGGCAAGGATGGCGAGCCGCGCGCGACTTACCTCTACCACGTGGTCGACAACGAGGACACGATGCGCGAGTACGGCTCGCAGGCTGTCGTCTGGCAGACAGCCCTCAACCCCGTAATTGCGCTGGAGCTGCTCGCGACGGGCGCCTGGAAGGGGACGGGCGTGCTCGGTCCCGAGTCCTTCGATGCCGTGCCGTTCCTCGATCTCCTGGCCGAGTACGACCGTCCGTTCGGCGTCTCCGAGCGTGCTTGACTTCGACGTGGCCGTCCCGTTGACTCTCGAACGATGAGCTCGCTGCCCGCCGCCGCGACGAATGGCGCCACGCCGGTCGTCCAGCTCGAAGGCGTGCGGAAGAGCTTCGGCGACCATGTCGTCCTCGACGGCATCGACCTGAGCGTCACCGCCGGCGAGGTGCTCGTCATCATCGGGGCGAGCGGCAGCGGCAAGAGCACGCTGCTGCGCTGCGTTAACTTGCTGGAGCCGGTCGACTCGGGGCGGATCCTGCTCGAGGGCGTCGAGCTCACCAGCAAGGGCGCGGACGTCTCGACCGTGCGTCAGCGCGTCGGCATCGTCTTCCAGCAGTTCAACCTCTTCCCACACCTGAGGGTGATCGACAACCTCACGCTGCCGCTCGCCGGATACGCAAGGTGCCGAAGGCGCAGGCCGAGTCACGGGCCGTCGACTTGCTCCGTCGCGTGGGCGTGGAGGAGAAGGCGCGCCAGTACCCCCATCAGCTGTCGGGCGGGCAGCAGCAGCGCGTTGCGATCGCGCGTGCACTGATGATGGAACCGCACGTGATGCTCTTCGACGAGGTCACTTCGGCTCTCGATCCGGAGCTCGTCGGCGAGGTGCTGCTCGTCATGAAGGACCTCGCCGACTCAGGGATGACGATGCTCGTCGTCACGCACGAGATGCAGTTCGCCCGCGAAGTGGGTGACTATCTGATCTTCATCGACGAAGGTCGAATCGTCGAACAGGGACGTCCAGCCGACGTGCTCGATCAGCCGAAGGAGCAACGGACGCAGCGCTTTCTGCGTCGCTCATTGCAGCTCGCGCACTCCCTGGATGACCTCACGATGGAGGAGGCAACAATCGACGAAGAAGGAGGAGCTACATGAGACGAATCATGCTCGTGACGGTTGCGATTGCACTCATCGCGGCCGCGCTTGCCGCCTGGGGAGGAGCTTCACTGTCGACGCTAAGCGGTTCGGCCGCGCAGACTCAGGCGAAGCCGAAGAAGCTGCCACCGCTCCCGGCCAACGTCAGGGAGCGGGGACGGTGGATCGTCGGCGTCAAGTGCGACGTGCCTCCCTTCGGCTACATCAACGTCAAAGGCCAGAACGCCGGCTTCGACGTGGAGATCGCACGCTGGTTTGCGCGGTACGCATTCGGCAAGGCGAGCCGCGTGAGCTTCGTCTGCGCGCCGACACCGTCCCGCGAGCCGCTCTTGACGACCGACCGTGTCGACCTCGTCATTTCGACGTTCACATACACGACCGATCGCGACACGCGGATCGACTTCTCGCGGCCTTACTACAAGGCCACGGGACGGCTGCTCGTAAAGAACGAATCGACGACCAACCTCGCCAGCCTCGGCGGCAAGACGATCTCGACGACTAGCGGCTCGATCTACGACCGCTGGATGAAGAGCTGCTTCAAGAGCACGACACCGCTGGTGTTCGACAGCTTCACGAACGCGGTGCTCGCCTTCCGGGACGGACGGGCTGACGCCGTCATGTGGACGACACCGGCGTTCTCGGTATCGCCACCACAGACCAGTCCGTCAGGCTCACGAGCGACGCGTTCCTCCAACTCCCCTACGGCATCGGCATCAAACAGGGGAAGGGGACGCTGAAGAAGTGGGTCGACTCCCGCCTGAACCTCATGAAGCAGAAGGACACGTTCAACACGATCCTCAAGAACAACGTGCCTACACGTCTGTTCCCGACGTTCCAGAACAACATCCTGAGGCCGAAGAACGACTTCGCCTACAACACCGTCGACCCGACGACGGTGTGCCCGTAGGGAACGTCGAAGGTTCGAGACACGTAGGAGCGGCCGCCCCGGCGGCCGCTCCTAGCTTCTGATGGTCACCACGCTCGCCGTCAGCTTCGACTGGTCGTACCTCAGCGACAACTGGGAAGAGCTGCTCTGGGCGCTCAAGCGGACGTTGCAGGTCTCCGCCATCGCGATCGCCGGAGCGTTCGTCATCGGCCTCACGCTCGGCGCCGCACGCGCAGCCCGCGTCCCCGTCGTCAGCCAGCTCGCCGCGGTCTACGTCGAGATCATCCGCAACACGCCGATCCTCGTCCAGATCTTCTTCCTGTACTTCGGGCTTCCGCAGATCGGGATCCGCCTGGACGCGTTCACGGTGGCCTGGCTTGCCGTGACGATCTGGGGTGGGGCGTTCAACACCGAGAACTTCCGCGCGGGGTTCGAGGCTGTCCCTGCGCGGTACCGTGAGGCGGGGTTCGCCCTGGGCTTCGGGCGTATGGCGACGTTCCTCAACGTCACGCTTCCCATCGGCGGTCGGATGGCGCTCGCCCCCTCGATCAACACGTACATCAGCGTCGTCAAGAACACGTCGCTCATGTACGTCATCGCCTTTCCGGAGCTGACGAAGACCGCGCTCGACATCCAGGCCTTGACGCTGCAGACGATTGAGACGTTCTCGGTGCTGGCGGTCGCGTACCTCATCATCGTCTGGACGATGTCGGGCTCGATCCGGCTCGTCGAGCGACACCTCGCTCTCCCGGAGGAGGCACGCTGATGTTCCCGGAGTGGGCCGAGCCGACCGCCCGCTACATGCTCGAGACGGGCATCGTCTTCACGCTGAAGATCTCCGCCATCGCGCTTGTCGGCAGCACTGTCATCGGCGTCATCCTGGGCACGCTGATCACGATCCAGTTCCGGCCGATCCAGTGGCTGATCCGTCTCTATATCGAGATCTGGCGCGGGCTCCCGATTCTCGTCACCATGTTCATCATCTTCTTCGCCCTGCCTGCGCTCGGCGTGCGAGTCTCGGTCGCGGGCGTCACGTTCGACGGGCAATTCGCCGCCTGGGTAGCGGCGACGATCGGCCTGATCCTCTGGGGTAGCGCTCAGGTTGCAGAGGCCACGCGCGGCGCGGTGCAGTCGATCCCAAGGGAGCAGCACGAGGCGGCCGCCGCGCTCGGGTTTGGCTGGGCAGGCCGGCATACGTACGTGATCCTGCCGCAGGCGTTCCGCCGGTTGTTGCCACCGCTCGTGAGCCTGCTCGTGAATATCATCCAGAGCACGACCATCGCCCAGGTGCTAGGCGCCCCCGAGCTCCTGGAGACGGGTGAGCGCCAGGTGGAGCGACTGGCGGCGCCCCCGCCGATCGGCGACGGCCAGATTCATGCGTTCGAGATCTACGCCGCCGTGATGGTCGTGTTCTTCTGTATGTCGTTCCCGCTGACGCGGCTGGCCGCGTACCTGGAGCGCCGGCTCGTCTAGCTACCTGGAGGACTTACGCGCAGTGCCGGCGTCGGTGGCCTTCTTTGCCCGGCGGGTCTTCTTCTTCCGCTGCCGGTCGGCCTTCCAGCGCACGCTCGGTCTCGATCCGCGTCCCACGGCGGCGCACTGTACAGGCCGGTAGCGTTCGCGGGGATGGAGAGCAAGTCGGCAACGCCGCCCGCAGAACGAATGATCGGCCAACTCGTGGCCGACACGCTTCGCTTCTACGGCAACCACTTTTGGGGCTCGCTCGCTCTTGGTCTCGGGCCGTTGCTCCTCGCCGTCGTTGCATCGCAAGTGGGTCGCGTCCCGGCCGTCGCCATCAGCGCCGGCGGCGCCGTGGTCGTGTTCACGGCCTCCTACGTGGCCGCGTGCGCGATGGTGGGCGGCGTGCGCCCGTCTCACCGGACGATCGCGGTGGCGATGGCCGTGGGCATCCTCGTCTATCTGCCCGCGCCCGTCCTCTTCCTGGGTTTCGTGCTGCCGGGTATCGCCTGGTTCGCGCTGTTCGGGCTGGCCGTGCCTGCTGCGGTCGTCGAGCGGCTCGGCGTTTTCGACGCGCTAC
>CAVWJN010000007.1:0-19034 GCA_963755255.1 uncultured Actinomycetes bacterium
CCCTGCAAATCGACTAACCCGCGTTTCATGCGCGCCCCCTTCTAACAGGACGTGCAGCCACTAGCAACAGCGAGAACGGCATTACGCTAGTCGTCCCGGAACCGCTGAACCGGTCTCAGTTCTCGATCAGTGGCGTTACTTTTGTGCTCGGTGTCCGAGAAGCCAGGTGTGAACGGGGTAGCCGAGCGGGCGTTTCGTCGTCATTACGATGATGTGTACCGCTATCTACGACGCCGGACCGGCGACCATCATCGCGCGGAGGAGCTGGTGCAGCAGGTGTTCACCGATGCGGTCGTGTCGCTGCGCGAGACGGAGTCGCCGACACTGGCCTGGCTGTACACGGTGGCGCAGCGTCGCTTCGCCGATGAGTTGAGGCGCGATAGCGTCGGTAGGCGCATCGGTGCGCTCACGACGGTCGTGACGACGCAGCAGGTCGAGTACGGGGCCGACGTCGCGGCCGCGCTTCGGGTCGCGATCGAGCGGCTGCCGGAGGGGCAGCGGCAGGTACTCGTCTTGAAGTTGTTGCGCGGCGCCAGGTTCGCGGAGATCGGCGCGGCACTGGAAGTGAGTCCCGAGGCGGCGAAGATGCGCTTCGTTCGCGCGCTACAAGCGCTGCGGGAAGAGCTGGAAGAGAGAGGAGTCAGGCCATGACGCTTCGCGACCCGGAAGTGCTTGATTTGCTCGCCGACGATCCCACGCTACTGGCAGTTGCCGATGCAGTTGTGGCGACTCAGCAGGCTCCGCGCCGACCCCTGTTCCGGCGGACCGGGCCGCGGGTCGCCGTCGTGGCCGTGGTCGCCGCGGCAGCCATCATCGTCGCGCTGGTTCTGCCGCAGGGAAAGCACGGGATCGTCGACCGCGCCATCGCCGCGATCGGCGACGGCAGGGTGATGCACATCGTCTCCGAGATGCCGACCGGGACGGTCGACGTTGACCTGCAGAGCGGCCGCCGCATCGTTCAGCAGGCACGGGTCGAGTTCTGGGGAGACCAGCAGCTCAAGCGGTTCCACGTGCGTATGACCGTTAACGGCCAGGTCTGGTTCGACCTGCTCTGGCCGCAGGACAAGAAGAGGGGCTTTACCCGGGTCGAAACTGTCGACCCCGCGTTTGCGGCCCTCTGGACGGGTTACCGGGAAGCGCTCGAAGACGGAACGGCGACGCTCGCCGGCGAAGGGGACGCCTTCGGCCACCACGTCTACTGGCTGCGTTTCAGCCCCACGGAGGCGAAGTCGCCCGGCACCGAGGTCGCCGTCGACACCGAGACCTACAAGCCGGTCGTACTCCGCGAGCACTACGGCGCCCGCACCATCGACCAGCGCATCCTCCTCGCCGAGAGTAGCGACTTCTCCGCGGCCGACTTCACGCGTCACGGGCCCGCAATCCGTCCGACGAGGCCGACTTGGTCAGCGGCGGCGGCTCCTGAGAGCTCGGACGAGTCCGCGCCGAACACGACCGTCCCGAGCGGCTGGCTGACGGCAGGCCCTGAAGCCGACGGGCACCAGCTCGCCGCTGTCGTCCCGCAGACGATCACTACCAGCGACAAGAAGACGATCCACGGCATCCAGCTCGTCTACGGCGACCTCGATCATGGTTTCGCAGCCCGTAACGCCACCACCATCGACGAGCTGTCTACCCCAGACGACCCACAGTCCTGGGCGCACATCCCCCCAGGCACCGTAAGAATCCAGGAAGGGCAAACCGGCGACTCCAACGGCAACAACCACGCCCAGTGGAGCGGCTACCTCGTGAAGAACGACCGCTACGTGACGATCAGGACCCAGCACGGAGAGCAGGCGCTCATCGCGATCGCCCGCTCGCTTCGACCTGTCCCCTAACCCAATCCGACGGTGGAAAAACAGAAAGGCGCTGTGGTCTCAGACCCTAAACGGTTCCGCCGTGGATGACGCGGATGTCCAGCCTACTCTGTGCCTGCGCTGCGAGGCCGAGCTCGAGTTTCTCGGCACCAAGGAGTTCCATGAGGGAGCTCGCTGGGGCTTCCTCGGTGATTTAACCGAGCTCTTCGTCAACCGCGAGCGCCTCGACGTCTATGGCTGCCCGAACTGCGGACGGGTCGAGTTCTTTCTCGACGGCGTCGGCGAGGCTACGCCCGAGTAGCGGCGAACCGCTCTGCGGCTCCAGAGCGGAAGCTCGACCTCAACGCCTGGCAGCGACGGCTGCAAACCATTTGCAAACCAACGTCACGCGGTGCGCTGGTACGCCTCACCACTAGACATCACGATTGTGCTCGTTTACAGGAGTTTCCGGTACTCCCTGGCACGTCCGAGGACGTAGCCAGAACGAGTCTTGCGCACTTCAAAACCGGTGAGGTCTGGTAACCCCAGGCTGGGTAGGTTCGACTCCTGCGCCGCTCCGTTGAGCCAAAAAGAACGCCCGGCTCTATAGTCGCGAGCGTGGGACGGGTTGCCGCCGTGGTCGCCCTCGCAGTGCTCGCGGGGGCGGGCCGCGCGAACGCCGCACCGCCGAGCGTCACCATCTCGGCGACCGCAGCGGAGGGCGCAGCGCCGCTCGTGGTGACATTCACAGCGCACGGCGATGCCGCCTCGTACCACTGGCAGCTCGGCAACGGGAAGACGGCGGAAGGCCCCGTCGCGAGCGCGACGTACGGCCCTGGGTCATGGACCGCGTCGGTGATCGCGACAGCCTCCGACGGCTCGACGGCGCAGGAGTCGGTCGACGTGCGCTCGGTGGTGGTCAGGCTGCGTCGGGCGCAGGAGAGCCGCTACGGGAAGCCGGCAGTCTTTCGCGGCAGCGTCGTGCCGGCCTTGGCCGGCGAGTCGATCGGGTTGTACGTGCGCGGAAGCGGGATGGTTGCGACGCGCGCGGCACCCGATGGCACGTTCGAGCTACGTGTGCGGCGCCTGCGCACCCCCGGCCCCTACGAGGCACGGTCGCCGCTCGCCTCGTCGAGGCCGGTCTTCCTGAAGGTTCATCCCGTGCTGCAGATGTCGTTCGTTGCTATGCGCGCCGTCGGGGCGCGGCTCGCCGCACGTGTGCAGCCGGCTGCGGCAGGCGTGCTCGACGCCCGCGTCTACTGCGCTCGCGAGTTCGTGCGCGGGATGCGTGTCGCGGGCGAGGCGAACTTCGCTGTCTCGACCGACTGCCCGGTCGGCTACCGCGCGGTCGTTCGGCTACGTCCGGCGCAGGGGTGGTTGGCGGAGGCGGAGGCTGCCCGCGCGACGGTCGTCAGCGTGAGCCGCGCGCTCGGGGTGCGGGATCCGAGTGACCGGAGTGTCGTGTTCCGGTACTACCCCGGGCTGGGGTACAGGTTCCAACCGCTACTGAGTTTCGCGGCGCTGAACCTGAACGTTTCCCAGCGGCGGGCTTACGCCGCGCGCCGGATCGCCGCAGCGCTGCTCGGACGTGCCGTTCGAAGTGGCGACGCCCTCTTCTGGGAGTACGACTTCTCATACCAGGGCGGCCCGGCGCCGTGGAGGTCGGGGTTCGCGCAGGCGGTAGCCGCACAGGCGCTCGCGCGCGCAAGCGCCTTGCTCGGTGAGCCGTTGCTCAGCGCCGCAGCGGATGCGGCGTTCCGCGGGCTCCGCCCGACGCTGTTGCTGCCGATCGCGGGCGGGTTGTGGATCCGTGAGTACGGCTTCACGCAGCAAGTCATCCTCAACGCGCAGCTGCAATCGATCCTCTCGCTCGAGTCGTACGCGGCGTTCGCGAAGAGCGCCGCCGCTCGCGGCGTCGTCCGGGAGCTGATCGTCGCGACGCGGAGGCTGCTGCCGCACTTCGACGTGGGTTGCTGGGCGCGCTACGAACTCGCTGGGCCCCCCGCCAGGCTCGGCTACCAGATCTATCACGTCGACTTGTTGCGACGGCTCACCGTGAGGCGCGCGGAACCGATCTGGCGTGAGACGTACGAACGCTGGCTCCGTTGTCTGCCGTAACGTTCGCGTGGCGTGACCTTCACCGGGGGGACCGGCGAGACGCAGCAAAGAACGAAGTTTCCCTCACGTCGAACCGACAGCGCCTTAGCGTTTACACCAGTGCCGGCGGCATTCCCGAGACGTCGCTCATGGGCTGGCCAACGCGCTGCGGGAGGAGCGATGACTTTTCGAGCGAGGTTCGGTCTAATGGTGTGCAACCTTCGGATCCGGAGGAGGAGCCAATGTCGAAAGTACTGCTGCTGGTCGGGACGCGGAAGGGCTGCTTCGTGCTCGAGAGCAATGGCGACCGCCGCGACTGGGACGTGCGCGGCCCGTTCTGCGACGGCTGGCCCGTGTACCACGCCGTCTTCGACCACGACACGGGAGGAATCTACGCCGCCGCCGCGAGCGAGTGGCACGGCGCCACCGTCTGGCGCAGCGGCGATCTCGGCGAGACCTGGACGCAGTCGAGCGAAGGGCTCGGCTACGGCGACGGGGACGGTGACGAGCTGAAGATGTCGAAGGTGTCGAGCCTGTCGGCGGCGCACGGACGGCTCCTCGCCGGCGCTGAGCAAGCCGGAATCTTCGAGAGCCGCGACGGTGGTGCGAACTGGAAGCTCCTGAGCACGCTCGACCACCCGGCGAGCAAGGACTGGAACGATCCGGCCAAGCAGCCGCCCGGCCACCTGGGTGTCTCGGCGATCACGCCGCACCCGGGCGACGGGCCGGAGCACTTCTGGGCGATCGTCCAGGGCTTCAGCCTGTTCGAGACGACTGACGACGGCGCCACCTGGACGGCGCGAAACGAGGGCCTCCGCGCCGACTGGCCTCGCGAGTACGACGACATCGGCTTCTGCGTCCACAAGTTCGTGGTCGCGCCGACCGGCGTCAGCCGCATGTACCAGCAGAACCACTGCGGGATGCACCGGAGCGACGACGGCGGGCAGTCGTGGACGGAGATCACCGAGGGGCTGCCGAGCGACTTCGGCTTCGCCGCCGCCGTGCATCCCCACGACAAGGACACGTTCTACGTCATTCCCGTCGATCCCGGGCATGCGCGGACGATGCACGACGGCAAAGCGTCCGTCTGGCGCACGCGCGATGCGGGCTCGTCGTGGCAGCGGCTCCACCAGGGACTGCCTCAGGAGGACGCCTACCTGGGCGTGCTACGCGAGGGCATGGCGAACGACCACCTCGACTCGCCCGGTCTCTACTTCGGCACCAGTACGGGTCAGGTGTTCGCGAGCATCGACGAAGGCGAGACGTGGAGCGAGCTGGCGGGCTACCTGCCTGCGATCTCGTCCGTCGAGGTTGCGGTGATCGACTAGTGCCCGAGGTCTACCTGCCCTCGACGCTGCCGCCGCTCTTCCCGGGCCTGCCGCGCCGGCTCGAGCTCGATGCCTCGTCGGTCGACGAGGCGATCCGGCAGCTCGACGAGCGCTGGCCGGGCATGCACGATCGACTTGTCGAGAGCGGGCCTGCGATCAGGCCGCACATCCATGTGTACGTCGACCAGGAGCGCGCCGCGCTGGATACTCAGCTCGAGCCGCGCTCCCGCGTCGACGTGATCGCCGCGATCTCAGGCGGCTAGCAGCTGGAGCCGCGTGTCCACGAGCGTGGCGAGGTCGTCGCTCCCGTGGCCGGCCACGCTCTACGAGGCGTTCGGAATGACGTTGAAGCTGAACATCATCCCGCTCTCGTGATGCTCGGCAATGTGACAGTGGGCCATCCAGCGGCCTGGGTTCGTCACGTCGAGCAGGATGTCGACCGTCTCGCCGGTGCGGACGAGGACGGTGTCCTTCCAGACGAGATTCGGCTCGACAACTCCATCACGAGCGAGGATGAGGAAGCGGCCGGCCCCGTGCACGTGGAACGGATGCGGCATCGGGTGGTCTGAGTCCATCTCATTGACGAGGCGGAGCTTCACTTGATCGCCGACGCGGAATGTCCAGTCGATCTCAGCGTTCTCGGCGCCGGATTCCTGATCGACGAGCTTCCAGCGCATGTTCTGCAGGCGTCGTCATCCGGTTGACCTCGACCATGTCGTCTTCCCACTCGATGCCTTGCGCCGAGTGGTGGGCGTGGCCGCCACGGTGATGCTCATGCTGGGCATTCTCGGCGTGGGTACCCTCGCCGAAGTCTGCCACTGCACCAGTGCCGGTCGCCCGTAGCGTCATGCCGCACTTCGGGCAGCTGGCCGCCCAGGTGGCCGTGATCTCGGAGTGCATCGGGCAGACGAAGGCGGTCGGTGCCTCGGTCTCGACCGGCGCGGGCATCAGCTTCATGCCGCACTTCGGGCACTTGCCCGCCCATGAGGCGACGATGTCCGTATCCATCGGACAGGCATAGATGCCTGTCTCGACCCCCTCGCCACCGATCTCGTCCATCTCGGCGACGAAGGAGAGCGTCTTGTCGGCCGGCGCCTCGAGGAAGGGTGCGATCTGCTTTCGAAGGGCGTGGATGTCCGTGTGGGTTCGGCGCAGGTTCGAACTGCTCGCTCAGCTCGGGCTCAGCCGGCTCGTCCTTGACCCGGATAGTGGCGAGCCGGTAGGACTTCTCGGGCGTCCGGTGCTCGAGCGCGAGCTCGCCGGGCTCCTCGAAGAGGACGTCGACGACGACGCGCTCGGAGGGAGCAAGCAGCACCTCTTCGACGAGCTCCTCACGCTCGTAGTGACCGCTGTCGGCGCCGACGAGCTTCATCCGTGCGCCAGGCAGGGTGACGTTGAAGACGCGGGTGTTGGCCGTGTTCGTGAAGTAGAAGCGAACGACCTCGCCACGCTTGGCCTCCAGCGAGAGATCCGACTCTCCAGCTACGAGCATCGTGTTGCCGAAGCGTCCCATCGCCACGTGCGTCGGTTCGGACTCGCTGAAAGGGGCGATGCGTCCCTCCTCTATGAGAATATCGTCGAGCGTCAATAGGAGCTCGCGGTGGGCGGACGGCCAGTAGTCAGACTCACTCGGGACGACGAGGATGTTTCCGTAGAGACCCAGCTCCTGGCCGTAGTCCTCCCGGATGTGAGGGTGGTACCAGTAGGCGCCAGGATCGGGGAACGTCACCTCGTACGTGAAGGTCTCTCCGACCGGAATCGGCGCCTGCGTTTCGTGCGTGCCGTCGAAGCGGTTCTCGAGCCGCGAATCCCGTGCCAGTGCACAGTCGCGTCGATGTCGCCGCGATTCGTGACGTGCACTGTGATCGTCGAGCCCTGAGGCACCTTCAGCGTCGGTCCGGGAACGGAGCCGTTGTAGGCGAGCATGCGCACGGTCGCCTCGCCGATCTGCTTCTTGACCGGCACGATCTCGAGTTCGAACTCGTCTCCGTCGGAGAGCTCGACAACTTCAGGTCGCCGCGCCTCCGGCAGACCCTCGATCGAAGTGGGCATGTCGATTGTGTGCGTGTGGCCGTGCGAATGATGGTCGTGCATCGCTATCTAACCCTCCGTGCGCGCTCCGGCCTCGACGCCGGCTGCTTCAGGCGCGCGCGCAGCCTTTGTCTCTGCTTCATTCGAGGTTGCGAGCCGCTCCGTGAGGAACGCAGCATCGTCCTTCACCCAGCCGATCAGCGCCGAGCCGCGCGTCCACTGCCAGGTGAGGCCGAGAAAGTAGAGACCTGGAACGTCGGTCACTCCGCGCCGGTGTCGCAGTCGCCCGTTCGAGTCAAGGATGGGAAGGTCGATCCAGGAGAAGTCGGGGCGGTAGCCCGTCGCCCAGATGACGGCGTCCACCTCGAGCTCGCTTCCGTCCTCGAAGCGCACGGTGCGGCCAGCCGCATCAATCGCGCGCGGCTTCAGCTCGACGCCGTAGCGGCGCTCGAGCTCGCGCGGGCTCGATCCGATCAACGTGTCCCGGTGCTGCAGCTTGCTCCCCAGCCGCGATTCGACGGTCGTGGAGAGAAGGTGCGTCTTCGTCAGCCACCAGAAGAGATCGCGGCCGGCTATGCGCTGCGGCAACGGCTTCTGCTTCGAACCGACGGAGAGGATGACCTTGTGCGTGGCCGAGAGCTCCTTGGCGATCTGGAAGCCCGTGTTTCCGCCCCCGACCACGAGCACGGTTCCTTCGGGCACGTCCCCCGGTTGCCGGTAGCCCGTGCTGTGGACTTGCCAGACACCCGGGTCGAGGTCCTTGGCGAGCTCGGGCACGAACGGCGTCTGGAACGGCCCGGTCGCGACCACGACCTGGTCGGCGGTGACCGTCCGCACGTCGACCTCGAGGACGAAGCGCCCACCCTCGTGGGAAAGCCTGCGCACCTCGCTGTTGAGCTCGATCGGAAGCTCGAAGGTCTCCGCATAGCGCTCCAGATAGACGATCACCTCGTCGCGCGTCGGATAGCCATCCGGGTCGCCCGGAAAGGGAAGGCCTGGCAGCGCGCTGTAGCGGCGCGGCGTGAAGAGAGTCAGCGAGTCCCAGCGCTCGCGCCAGGCCGGTGCGATCGAATCGCCTCGCTCGAAGATGGCGAACCGTAGCCCCTGCGCGCGTAGGTAGTAGCCCATCGCCAGGCCTGCCTGGCCGCCACCCACAACTGCAACGTCGAGGTGTTCCGGCGAACTCTCTCCGCCGGAGTTGACCTTCTCCGCGAATAGCTCCCGTGAAGACATGCGTCTGTTCACACTCCTCGACTCATTTGTCGCAGCCCACGGAGCGCCCTACCCAGAAGCCCCTTGTGAAACGCGTAATCACGAGCTGCTAACCCCCTCGCATCCTTTCAAACCCTTTGCTACCTCGGGTAATGGAGGCCAAACGTGGCTTAACAGGGCCTGCACGCCTTGCCGGTTGCCGTCACATCAATCACGGAAGGGTGCGAGCCGAATGCTTAGGTCGCTCATGGCGAAGCGGTGCAGGTACCAGGCGCGGCCACGAGGGACTTGCTTGGCCTCGGCTCGGAGAAGCCCGGCGAACACCCGCTTGAAGCCCAACCGCGGGTACTTCTGGATGATGCTTTGGCGGACTGCATCGGGTATCTCGTTGCTGCGTAGGCCGAATACATCGACGGCTGCGCCGGCAGATAGGAGGTAGGCCTCAGCACCGGATTCGAGGCCAACGCCGGGGGTGTGGTGCATGGCGATCGCGTTGGCAACGAGCTCGCGGATATCGGCAGGCACGTGGTGGCTGTCGGTGAACTCGCGTGCCACCGCGGCGCTGCGAACCGTGAAGTCGACGTCGGGCACCGGGCTCGGGAGCCCGGTGTCGTGGAACATTGCAGCCAGGTACAGGAGCTCACGGTCGAACGTGATCCCGTGAAGTGCGGCGATGGCCGCGCCCCATGTGTAGGCACGACTGGAGTGGTTGAGCAGTGCCGGTGTCAAGATGTCCTGCGCCGCGACCTCGGCATCTCTTGCGAGAGGGGAGTCGGGAGGCACCAGGCTCGCCGGATCGATGGAACTCCGGCGTCCCGAGTGCATGCGGAGCACCATCGCGAGACGGCCGACAAGAATGCTGAGCTCCCCCCGCAGCAGGGGCCGGGCAAGTGTTAGGCATTCCCGAGCGGTCAGCACTCCCCCGGTGCGTTCGGTCCATCCAATGGATCCGATCGGATCGGTGGGTCGTGGCTGGCTCATGGGGTCTCTCAGTTCGGTGGTGTCGCGGCGGTCAGGGCCTGGACCTGCGCCTCCGTCATGGCCTCGAACTCAGTGGACATTCTTCTCCTCGCTCACCGCCTGGACACGGGAGAGGACGGCCCCTTGGACGGCCGCCCTCTCCGATGTTCTCGCTCCGGTGGTTACTTGGGCTGGACGCCGATCTGCTTGAGGAGAGTCATTGAGTCGAAGTACTGGCGGCTCTCCTTGATCTTGCCACCCTCGAAACTGAAGACGAAGGCGGCCGGCGTCTCCTGCTGCTTACCCGACGCCGGGATCGTTCCTTCTGCTGTCTCGAGCGGGCCCGTGTGCGTGCCCTTCCAGGTCACTTCCAACGCCGCGGTGTTGCCGCTACCGACGGCGCTTGTCACTTTGCCGAAGGCATCCGGGAACGCTGTCTTCCAGCCCTTGAAGAGCTCGACGATCTGCTCCGGGCTCTCGACCTTGCGCTGGGTGGCAAGCTCGTTGTAGCTGGAATCGGCGGTGAGCCGTGTCTCCAGCCGCTCCCAGTCGCCGCTGTTGAAGCAATCCACCTGCTCACGAGCGATCGTGATCATCTCTTCTGCGGTCAATACTTCGGTGGCTAGTACGGTCATTGCTAGGTCCTCTCTTCGATGGAAGGCGAACAGGGCAGCACTCACAGAGGAGGTTGGCCTCCTATCGGCTGCCTCAGCTCGGCTGAGACGTGGTCGCAACGAGGAAGAAGAGCTGGCGACTTGACGGACAAAAACCAGACCGTCAGCGCGACTGGCTCGGTGTTTCCTTCGTGAAAGATAGCACGATTACGGCTTTGGGCTCGGGCGGCGGCTATCGCTTCGGGCCGTGGAGCACGGGGCGACAGAGCCGCGTAACCAGATACGCCAAACCGCCGAAGTCGTGTAACCCGCGGCTCGGTAGATTCGGCTTCTGCGACGCTTCCGTCGAACAAAAAGTGGCCCTTTTACAGGGGTAATATGGCGTGCGTCGGGGGAGCATGCGCGCCTAGACGCAGAGAAGGCCCGCCGGAGCGGGCCTTCTCGGTGTACGAAGCTGCGTCGAGGCTGTTACGCCTTGAGCGCTCCGTTCGTCTCGTGCACGACCACTTCGCCGGCGGTGATCTTCGGCGTGTTCGGAAGCGCGGTCTCGAGCTTCTCCTCGCGAATCCATGTGGCGGCGACGCGCGTCGACTCGTTGGCCTGGTCTGACGTCTCGAAGAGGTTGATGGACGTCACCACGCCTTCACCGGCCTCGATCAAGAAGAAGCCACCAAAGCCCGGCAGCTTGCTCATGCGCGGCATGAGGCTTTCGCCGACCTTCTTTGCGACCTCGTCCGAGCGGTCCTTGTCGATTCCCTCGTAGCGTCTCACTGTGGCATACATATGGTGCTCCTCTACTTCAGATGCTGCGGGACGGAGCGTTCGGCTGAACGCTCCCAGCGCACTCAAGCCAGGTGTGAGAGACGGAGAGGAAGAGCAAAGAGCCTCGGCAGCCTTCCGCGCTTGGCCTACGCGCTGACCGAGTATAGCACGTCATCGTTGCTTCAGGTAACACTACTATTTGCCCAACGTTACATCGCCGGGTAGACTGATGATAAGCGCGATGCAAGAACAAGCACAGACGCTGGCCGACGTGATCAGAGAGGCGCGTGTGCGCGCGCGTCTATCGATGCGGGAACTGGCGCGGCGGAGCGGCCTCTCGGCTGCGCAGATCAGCCGGATCGAGGCGGGCGAGGTTGAACGACCGGTTGCTGAGACGCTCGTAAGACTCGCGAAGGCCCTCGGTCGGGATGCGCAGCTGCTCCTTGTTTTCACGGGGCATATCCGGGGGGCGAGAGCACAACAGCTCCTGCGACAGGCGATCGAGGTACTGCCCGAGCCGAGCAGAGCCGAGCACACTCCTGCTCTTTCGCGGCTTGACGCCGAGAGTGAGCGCGAGCGTCGGCTCCGGGACGAGCTGGCCGATGCCGAGAGGGCGCTGACAGGGATTCAGCAGGATCTGGACGCGACCCGCGAACGGGTGTCAGGCGAGCCGTCGCGCGAGGCTCGCAAGCGGTTGCGCGAGGTGGGGGCGCTTGCCCAACGGCGCGCTGTCGAGGTCGCTGAGAAGCGCCGGCGGCTCGAGCAGCTCGAGGATGCTCCAAGCGAGGAGAATTGCGCCCTGGCCGGACGCCTCTTCCTGGACACGACCGCTGACGGCGAGGTGCTCGAGGCCTGGCGGCAGTACTCAGGTCAGATCACGCCTGACGATCCGGAGCTTCGTCAGGTGCTCGAGGCCTGGCGCCAGCTTGGGCACGAACGACGCAAGAAAGTGCTCGAGTTCTCGCAGGAGCAGCTGGCTCTCTCGCTGCTCGGAGCCGAGAGAGCGATCCTCGGGTCTGTCCAGACCCCGGAGGAGGCATTCGAGGTCGTCCGCAACCTGTCCGCCTGGACGGCCGAGAGCGGAAGGACGAGGAGCCGTCTAGAAGCTGCCGGTGGAGCGAGGCAGGGCACAGGAGGGGGGCCGGTAGGAGCGTGATCGGCGATCTCTTTCGCGGTGCCGCGGCTGGGAAGCCTCGGCGGTTGGTGACCGGCGTCGCCTTTGCCGTGCTCGCCATCGCGGCTTCCGTCCTCGTCGCGCGCAGGCTGACCGACTCGAGTTGGCCGCTCGCGGACGTTCAGCCGCTGTTTGCCGTGGCGGCCGGATTCGCGTATATGGCCAGTTTCGTCTTCCGCGCGCGGGGTTGGCACCGGCTGTTTCCGCCGGGGCAGTGCCCCGGCCAGGCCCGCTGCCTTGCGTCGGTCGGCGCAGCCGCAGCGAGCGGCGCCGTACTCCCCTTCCGGCTGGACTACCTAGTCAAGGTCGGGGTCCTGCGAAAGCTCGGCGGCATCCGCATCGGGCTCGAGGCGATCGTCCTGTCGATCATCTCCCTGGGGATGATCGACGCGATCGCGATGTTGCCACTCGCGATCTCTGCGACGGCGACCAGTGAATCTGCCCTGCGCGGGCCGCTGCTGGTCGTCGTCGCGTTCGGCGTCTGCTGTTGCACGCTGCTCGTCGTCGGCGTGCGCCTGCTGCGGCTGCCGCTGCTGCGTAGCAGCCGCCGCCTGCGCACGGTCACCGAGCAGGTCGCGCGCCACGCTACGCCCCACGGACGGCGCAGCGCCATCGTCGCCTGGTTCTACCTCTTCGCCTGCTGGTCGTCGCGCGCCTTCGGCAGCGCCGCGCTCCTGGCAGCGCTCGGGCTCTCGTTCTCGCCGACGATCGCGCTGTCGCTGATCTGCCTCGGTGCCGCTGCCGCCGTGATCCCGATCACCTCGGGCGGGGCGGTCGTCAATGCCGGCGCGTCGGCCGCCATCTTGCTTGCGCTCGGCGTCGGCAAGGACATCGCCATCAACTTCTCACTTGCCTCCGGACTCCTGCTCGTAATGAGCGCGCTGGTCGTCGCCCTCTCCGGCGTCGTTGGCTCGCTCGCGATCGGCGCGCTGGCCCGGCACCAGACCGCGGGCACAAGCCTCGTCCCACACAGGTAAGGGCGCGAGGGGCGCGCCAGGGCATACATCCCGACCTTCGGGCTGCTTTGTGATGGCGGAAGCGAAGTGCGTTGGGCCGCGCAGGGCGGTGGTAGCGTTGCCCCGGATCGTTCACCCCGACCCAAGGAGGGTGTGATGGCTGAGACGCTCACGGGCACTTGCTTGTGCGAGGGAGTGGAGTACGAGGTTCAGGATCCCCAGGCACTCGGGTACTGCCACTGCACACGCTGCCAGCGGTGGACCGGCTCGAGTCTCGCGGGTGTAGTCGTCGCCAAGGAGAACTTCAGGGTCACGAAGGGCGAGGACCTGGTCACGACGTACACGAGCGAGTTGGCGCCGCGCAACTTCTGCAGCGACTGCGGGTCCAGCCTGTACGACGACCTCGGCGAGGTGTACTTCGTGGCCGCCGGGCTGATGCGCGACCTCGACCTCGAGCCGAGCTTTCACCAGCAGGTCGCATACAAGGCCAGGTGGCACCAGATCGGCGACGACGCGCCGCAGTTCGACGAGATGCCGCCGGGCTAACGCAGGGCGACTATGAGTGAAGGCCCTCGGGCGCTCAGGCCGATCTCAGCCCAGTGATAGAGCGGCTGATTCCAAGCCTCGACGCGGCGATCGGCGCATGAGCGATCTGTTGCTCCGACGCGTCCGGCCCTACGGCCGTGACGGTGATCCGGTGGATGTCCTCGTTCGTGACGGGATGATCGCCCGGATCGAGGCCGGTCTGGAAGCGTCGAGTGTGGAGACGTTCGATGGGGAAGGGGAGCTCGTCTTGCCCGGGCTCGTGGACGCCCACGCCCACGTCGACAAAACGCTTTGGGGCCAGCCCTGGCGTCCCCATTCGGCCGAAGGCGGGCTAGCGAGTTTGATCGAGAACGAACGGCGATACCGACCCGAACTGCCCCCAGTCGCTGAATGCGCCGAGTCATTGCTGCGCGACTACGTCGCGAACGGAACGTCGGCTGTCCGGAGCCACGTCGATGTGAATCCGGATGTGGGGCTCTCTGGCATCGAGGGCGTCTGGGCCGCGCGCGACGCCCTCCGCGACGCGATCGACGTTCAAATCGTGGCGTTCCCGCAGGCGGGATTGCTCACTCGACCCGGAACCGCCGGGTTGCTCGAGGAAGCTCTCAGGCAGGGAGTCGAGGTCGTGGGCGGGATCGACCCCGGCGGATACGACGGCGATGCCGTCAGGCACCTCGACTGCATCTTTGGCTTGGCCGACTCGTACGGTGCGATGCTCGACCTTCATCTGCACGACTCCGGCGAGCTCGGGGCCTGGGAGGCCGAGCTCGTGATCGAGCGCACCCGCGCGCTCGGGCTGGAAGGGCGAGTGACGATCAGTCACGCATTCTTCCTCGGCACGGTTCCCGAGTCCCGTGCACGAGAGCTTCTCGAGCAGATCGCAGGGGCGCAGATCTCGCTCGCGACCGTCGCGCCAGGAACGTCCCCAGTGCCCCCGCTTCGCGTCTGCGCAGAGCTTGGAATTGCGGTAGGCCTCGGGTGCGATGGGATCCGCGATCTGTGGTCGCCTTTCGGCATCCCCGACATGCTCGAGCGCGCAATGCTGCTCGCGTGGCGCTCCGGATTCAGACGTGACGACGACCTCGAGCTCGCGCTCGAGGCGGCGACCAGCGCGGGTGCGCGTGTCATGGGCCTCGATCGCTATGGGCTCGAGCCCGGCTGCCGCGCCGATCTCGTCCTGGTGCCGGCCGAGTCGCCCGGCGACGCGTTGATGCGTCGAGCGCCCCGGGCCCTAGTGCTGAAGCGCGGCCGCATCGTCGGTGGTCGGCAATCTCAGGCTGGGTAGGTTCGCGTCAGTAGAGCGCCAACAGTGCCCGCTAGCGCAACTTCCTCAGGGCACGTCCGAGTGCCTGGCCGCCCGCGAGCACGGGCTCGAACAGGTCGCCGTGCTGTTCGACTCGCTCGAGCGCCTCGCGCATCCCGAAGCGGCGCGGCGTCACGTCCTCTGTCAGCTCGTCCCAGCGAAGCGGCGTGGAGACCGGCGCGCCCGGCTTCGGCCGCACCGAGTAGACCGAGGCGATCGTCTTCCCCCGCGCGTTCTGACGGTGGTCGACGAGCACGCCCTCGCGCTTGCGCTTCAGCCATTCGGTCGTGACCAGCCCTGGGTGTCGCTCCTCGAGCCCGCGCGCCACGCGCTCCGCGAAGGCGTAGGTCACCTCGTAGGTCGCCCGGCGCGCAATCGGGACGAGCACGTGGATCCCGTCGGCGCCGCTCGTCTTGACGTAGGACTCGAGCTCGACCCGTTCGAGCTCCTCGCGGATCAGGTGAGCGACACGGATCGCGAGCGCGAAGCCGCCATGGGGTTCATCGAGACTGGGCGGGTCGAGGTCGAATAAGACGAAGTCCGGGCGGTGCGGCTTGTCGACGCGCGAGTACCAGGCGTTCATGTCGATGCAGTTCATCTGCACCATCCAGAGCACCGCCTCCGGCGAGTTGACGAGCGGGAAGTCGACGAGCCGCGACCCGCCCTCGCGCGGGTGAGTGCGGAACTGGCGCGTCGGGATCCAGGAGGGCATCCCCTTGGGCGCCTGCTTCTGGAAGTACGCGTCGCCGGCCACTCCGTAGGGCCTGCGCTTCATCGTGAACGGTCGGTTATGCAGGTGCGGGACGAGCACCGGCGCGATCGCCCGGTAGTACTCGAACACGTCCTGCTTCGTGATCCCTTCGTCGGGGAAGAGGACGCGTTCCGGGCTCGTCAGGCGGACCGACCGCGGTGCCACGCAGCGGTTTGTACCTGTCCGGTGGTGCGCATGTCCACGCGCGCAGGTCGCGACGCCTGGTGTGCGTCACGAAGTGTCGTTTGGCTCAAGGCTGGGTAGGTTCGACACGACGACTAAACGATGGGGGTGTCGAATGCGCAAGGTAACCGCAGTTCCCGCGGTGCTCCTCGGTCTCGCTCTCGTCACTGTGGTGGTCGCTGCCGCGACCGCTCAGGCGCGGACCGAGAAGACCCAGGCGACAAATGTCACGCTGTCTGGATGGTCGGCCGGGAAGACCGAGGACGACCTGTTCCAGCAGGTCGTCGACAAGTTCAACAGCACTCACCCGGCGATCCACGTCGACTATTCGGTGATCAACGGCGACTACACGCCCGCGATGACTGCGCGCTTTGCCGCGCAGAATCCGCCGGACGTCTTCTACGTCGACTCGGCCCGTCTCTCGACATGGGCGAAGCAAGGCGTGCTCCAGCCGCTGAACTCGTACATCAAGGCGAGCAAGTACGACACGAGCAAGTTCTATCCGGGCCTGCTCAACGCGTTCAAGGTCGGGAAGACGACCTACGGCTTCCCGAAGGACTGGTCTCCGCTCGCGGTGGAGATCAACACGGCCATGTTCGCGAAGGCCGGGATCAAGAAGGCCCCCCGGACCTGGGCCGAGCTGACCGCGGCCGCCCAGAAGCTCGCGTCCTCCAACGCGGTGCCCGACGGCAAGCCGATCTGCCTCCCTCCCGACTGGGCGAGAGTGCTCGCGTTCGTCTACCAGAACAAGGGCTCACTCGCGAACGTGCAGTCGCCGGCGGTCGCGCAGGCCGTCAACTTCTACGTGGGGCTGATCAAGAAGGGGCTCGCTGCGACGCCGACCCAGCTCGGGGTGGGCTGGCCGGGTGAGGCGCTCGGCAAGGAGAAGGCAGCGATCATCTTCGAGGGCAACTGGGTGATGCCGTACATGCCGGCGAACTTCCCGCAGGTGAAGTTCGGCGTTGGCCCGATGGTGAAGGGCAAGGTCAACGGCAACCTCGGGTTCACGGTCTCGTACTCGATGGCAAAGGCTTCGAAGAACAAGCCGGCCGCCTGGAAGCTGTTGAGCTGGCTGACCAGCAGGGTCGGGATGCAGACCTGGATGTCCTACGGTCTTGCACTCCCCTCGCGCTCGGACGTGAAGGCAAAAGCCGGGCGGCAGGCCTTCCTCGCCTCGGGGCCGTTCTCACGCGGCTGGGCGTTCCCCAACTTCGATGCCACCTACACGATCATGAACAACGACCTGCAGGCCGTGATCAACGGCTCGATGACGACATCGCAAATGCTCGCCCACGTCGCGTCGTCCTTGAAGGGCTAGACGGACGATCTTCTCGACCCCTCCGCGCGGCGCTGGCCGCGCGGAGGGGCACCACGCGATGGCGACCACGACCCCGAACGAGACGAGTCGCTCCCCAAAGCGAGACTCACTCCTCGGGGCCCGTGTCCGCGAGGCCGGCTGGGGCTATGCGTTCGTCCTGCTGCCGATGGCGATCTTCGGGATCTTCTTCATTTACCCGCTCGGGTACGCGATCTACATCAGCTTCTACGAATGGGGGATCCTCGGGAAGGTCCCGGGCGCCGGCAATGTCGGCGCCGAGAACTACCGCACGCTCTTCGACGACCCGATCTTTCGCCGAGCCATTCGGAACACGATCGAGTACACACTCGTGGTCGTGCCGCTCGAGATGGCGCTCGGCCTCTCGATCGCGCTCGTGATCAACGCGAGGATCCGTGGGCGGCTCTTCTTCCGCTCGGCGTTCTACTTCCCGTCCCTCGTCTCCTCGGCTGCGATCACCGCGATCGCGATCTACATCCTCAACGCGAACGGCCTCCTGAACGCGATCATCGGCGGTAACCAAGCCTGGTTCGGCGACCCCAGCACCGCGCTCTGGTCGATCGTGGGCCTCAACGCGTGGACGACCGCGGGCACGGTGATGCTGTTCTATCTCGCTGCGCTCCAGTCGATCTCGACCGACGTCTACGAGGCAGCGGCGATCGACGGAACGAGCACCTGGCGCACGTTCTGGCGGATCACGTTCCCGCTCCTCAAGCCGGCGCACTTCTTCGTGCTCGTCGTCTTCGGAATCGGGGCGCTCAAGGTCTTCGACCAGGCGTTCATCGTGTCCGGCGGCACGGGAGGGCCTGTCTACTCCACCTACACGGCCGTCCTCTACATCTACAACGAGGCCTTCAAGACCGCGAATTTCGGGGTCGCAGCGGCGGCGGGGGTCGTCCTCTTCGTCGCCATCTTCCTGCTCACGATCCTTCAGCGGGCGACGGTCGGCCGCACCGAGGTGGGGTGATGCCGCAGACGTCCGCCGCCGCCGCCGCTGACCCGTACGTCCCGCCTCGCCCGCGCTCGGCAATCGTGGGCAAGATCGTCCTCTACGGCCTACTCACGGCGATCGCCCTGCTCTACTTCACGCCGTTCATCTGGACGCTCTCGACCTCGTTGAAGACGCTCCCCGATACGGCCAACTTCAACTTCATCCCGCACCCCTTCACGACTGCGGCGTGGGAGAGCGTGTGGACGGACTACGACTTCAAGCGCTACGCGCTCAACAGTCTTTTCCTTGCCGTCGTCATCACCGTACTGAACCTCTTCCTCGCCGCGCTCGGCGGCTACGCCTTTGCGCGGCTGCGCTTCCCGGGTCGGGAAATTCTCTTCCTGCTCGTGCTCGGGACGCTGATGATCCCCGACCAACTGCGTCTCATTCCCGTCTTCGTAATGCTCACGAACTGGCACCTGATCGGGAACTTCTCGGGCTACATCCTGATCAGTCTCGTCTCCGCGGTGAACCTGTTCTTCATGCGTCAGTACTTCCTCACCATTCCGAAAGACTTCGAAGAGGCGGCGAAGCTCGATGGTGCCGGGTTCTTCAAGACCTTCTGGCGCGTGATGCTTCCACTTGCGGCGCCCGCGATCGCGGCTCTCGCGATTCTCCAGTTTCAGGGGACGTGGAACGACTTCTTCTGGCCGTTGATCCTTTTCGGGCAGGGCAACGAGGACATGTACACGATGCAGCTCGGGCTCGCGCAGTTCACGTTCACGTACCAGACGCTGTGGCCCCAGCTCATGGCGGGGAGCATCATTGCCATCCTGCCGATCCTCGTCATCTTCCTCGTCTTCCAGCGCTTCTTCATCGCCGGGGTCACGGCCGCGGGGATCAAAGGATGAAGCCGAGGGACGCGCTTGTGCTCGCGCTGCGCGACTTCTACGCCAACTCGTGGCGCCTCGTCGCGGTGAACGCCGCGCTCGGCGTCGTCCTCGTCACGAGCATCCTCGCCGCTCTCGCTCTGCCAGTCGGGGGCGTGCTCATCGCC
>CAVWJN010000008.1:0-29133 GCA_963755255.1 uncultured Actinomycetes bacterium
CGGCGCGGCCCACTGGGCAGCCGGCAACATCGATTTCGAAATTCTGTCCTGGCTGCTCCTGGGCTCGATCCCCGGCGTCCTCATCGGCGGTCGGCTCACGCTCTCCATCCCCGAGCGGCCATTGCGCCTCCTGCTGGCGGGCGTCCTCGGCCTGGCCGGCATCAAGTTGCTCGACGTACCGGGCGCGGGGATCATCGTCGTGGTCGCGCTGGCCGCGGGAGCGACGGCGTTGCTCGTGTGGCTCGGCCGGCACAGCTGGATCCGCTACCAGCGCGCACGCGCTCCGGCCTAGAAGGGTCTGGCGAAATAGTGGCTGTGCCGCCGGAATCACGCTGGAGGCCGCGCTGCGGCGTCCTCAGTCGCCCACGTACTTACTAGTACGCGGGCTCCCTGCGTCCTTGCATCACAACCTCCAGCGCGCCCCGACGGCGAGCACCATTCCGCCAAACCCTCCTAGAATCCGCGTCCGTGCGGCGCCACGCCCCGCTCCTCGTCGCCCTCGCGCTGCTGGTCGGCTCGGCGGTGGCGTTCGGAGTCGCCGAGCGGCTGAAGGTGGAGAAGTCTCCCGTCACCGGGACGAGGGTGGACAAGGTCTTCTCGCCCGTGTGCCAGTGTCCCCAGCGGCGCGCAAGCATCGCCTTCCGGCTGCGGCGCGCTGACCGCCTGAAGCTTTCGCTGCTGGACGACGAGGGCAATGACGTGCGAACGCTCGTGGCTGGAGAGCGGGCCGCCCGCGGCCCTCACGAGTTCTTCTGGAACGGGCGCGACGGCGAAGGGCGGCTAGTGGCCGAGGGCCGTTATCGGCCGAAGGTTGAGCTGGGCAGGGCCGACCGGACGATCGTGCTGCCCAACCCCATTCGCGTGGACGTCACGCCACCGGTCGTCCGCGTGGTCTCGGTCAAGCCTCGCGCGCTCTCTCCCGACGGTGACGGTCGCGGCGACATCGTTCGCATCCACTACAGGGCCGACGAGCCCGTGCGCGGCCTGCTGCTCGTCAACGGCAGGCTGCGCGTGGTCAGCAGGACGCAGCGGCCGGGCGGCGTGCTCCAGTGGGTTGGCGGCACTGCCGGAGGCGGCAAGCTGCCGCCTGGCATGTACAGGCTCGCGGTTCGGGCACGAGACCTGGCCGGGAACCTTTCCCGGCGCGTGCCCGCGGCGGTGGTGCCGCTGCGCTACATCCACCTCGACGAGACACGCGTCTCCGCTGCGCCGGGCGAACGCGCCGGCGTCGGACTGGATACCGACGCGTTGCGAGTGCCCTGGATCCTCCGACGGGGCTCGAGCGTCGTGCAGCGCGGCGTGGCACGGCGCGTCATTCGTCTCAGAGCGCCCGAACGGCCGGGCACCTACGTCCTCGTCGCGACCGCCGGCGGCCACACCGCCCGCGGCCTGGTCTTCGTCCGCAGGTCGTGATCTTGCCGCCGGTCTTCGTGCTCGGCGTGCGTCGCTCGGGGACGACGCTGCTGCGCGTGATGCTCGACCGCAACTCGCGGCTTGCCGTGCCCGACGAGTCCTACTTCATTCCGCAGCTCGCGGATCGCCACCGTGGCCCGATCGACGTCGACGCGTTCGTGGACGATCTTCGGCGGCTGCCGACGCTGCGCGAGTGGGACGTCGACGTCGAGGCGGTGCGTGCGAGGCTCCGCCCCGGCGAGCCTCCCGGCGAGGCGATCGGCGCGGTCTACGAGACGTACGCCGCGGCGCGCGGCAAGGAGCGCTGGGGAGACAAGACGCCGATGTACATGCAGCGCCTTCCCCTGCTGGAGCGGCTCTTTCCCACGGCGCTCTACGTCCATCTGGTCCGCGACGGCCGCGACTGTGCGTTGTCCTTCGCCCAGATGCCGGACGGCATCGTCACGCGCTCCTGGGCTCATCCGCGCGATGCTGCCGGCTTCGCCTGCCAGTGGCGAGCGGAGGTCGACTCCGCGCGCAAGCTGGGGCGGCGTGTCGGCTCGCGCTGCATGGAGCTTCGCTACGAGCAGCTCGTCGTCGAGCCGGAGGAGTCGCTGCGCGAGATCTGCAATCACATCGGCCTCGTGTTCGAGCCCGGAATGCTCGACTACGCCGGCAACGTCGACGTCACGCGCCAGCCGCACCAGCAGAGCCTGATGCGGCCGCCGACGCCGGGGCTCCGCGACTGGCGGACGGACATGTCCGCGGGCGACATCCATGCTTTCGAGGCAGTGGCCGGAGACCTGCTGCGCAGAGCTCGGCTACGAGACGAGCGGAGGGCCGACAGTGCGTGGGCGCCTGGAGCGTGCGTGGTACGCGACCCGGATCACGGCTTGGAACGCGTTCCGCGCAGGCCCTCCGCGTTTCCCCGCTTTGGCGCCGTCGTCACCATCCGCTGTAACCGGCTCCGGCGGGCTGTTACGCCCTCTGAAGGCCACGAGCATCCCGTTGAGCGAGAAGTAGTAGTGGCGCGCGGTGGCGATGCCGGGCGAGTACTTCCCCAGGCCGAGCTTCCACACGATCCTGCCGTCGGTGACGCGCGCGGCGTACGTGTTCGTCTCCAGCGTCGAGAAGAAGACGAGGTTGCCGACGATCACGGCACCGCCGAGGATGCGGCCCGGCACGTAACGACGCCAGAGCTCTCGGCCCGTCGCGGCGCTGTACGCGCGTAGGGCACCGTCGAAACCGCCGACCATCACCCGGCCGGCCCCCACGGCCGGGGTCGTGTAGCCGAGGCTGCCGACGCGGCCCGTCCACAGGCGGTCTCCATTGCGCGCGTTCATCGCGTACACGGCGCCGGAGCGCGCCACCGCGAACACGCGGCGGCCGTCGGTCGAAGGGCTCGCGTAGAAGCTCTCGTAGCGGAAGAAGTCGCGCTTGAAGTAGCGACTCCACAACTTCGAGCCGTCCCGTCTGTCGAGACAGAAGATCGAGCCCGCGTACGTGGACACGCAGAGGCGGTTGCCGAAGATGGACGCGCTCGAGTTGATCCGGCCGCCCGTGTCGTACGCCCAGCGGACGGCGCCCGAGCTCGCGTTCACGGCGAAGACGCGGCCGTCGGTGGAGCCGAAGTAGACCGTGTTGCCGATCGCGACCGGTGACGACTCGACCTTGGCGTTCACCTGCAGCCTCCACAGCTCCTGTCCGTCGGAGCGGTCGAGCGCGGTTACCGACCCATCGTGCGAGGACACGATCAGCCGTCAGTCCGGCGATCGCCGGTGACGAAGCCTTCGCTCCTCTACCGCGTTTCGACCAGCGCACCTTGCCTGTCTCGGCATCGAGCGCCACGGTGCGGCCGGCGAACGTGTTGACGTAGAGGTCGCCGTCGCAGTAGGTCGGCGGGTACTCCATGTAGCTCCCCATCGCTCGTGCCCAGAGCGGCTTTGTCGGCGGCCCGAGTTGAATCCGCGCGCGCGAGAGCGACCGCTGGGGATTTCCGCCGAACTCGTTCCAGCAGGGTCGTTCGTCGACCTCTTGTGGAGGCGGCGGCTCCGGCGGCTTCGGCTTCGTCGGACGCGTGGGATGCAGCGTCGTGACCCCCTCGAGATCGGTGTCGATTGCGCCCTGCGGCGCGGAGCGGTCGACGAAGAGCAGCCAGCCGGCCGTGAGGCCGGCGGCAACGAGCACGAGGCCGCCTGTAGCGGCGAGCAGCAACTTCCTACGCATGGGCGAGACCGGGCAGTCGCAGCCTAAGTGTGCCAGCGCCCCTCGACGCGACTGAGCAGGGAGCTCTCGGGTACGGCGTCGGCGGCGACGGCTGGCCCGAGTCGACCGCGCGACGAGCATCGCGGCGACTCCGAGCACGCCCCACATCACCGGGTCCTCGAAGAACCCGGAGTAGAAGAGCGAATGGAGAAGCAGGACGAGGAAGCAGGCGGCAAGACCGAGGCCGAAGACGCGATCGCGCCGGAAGGCCTCCCAGAGCAGCTTCGCCGCTCCGGCCAGGAACGCGAGGTAGAGCACGAAGCCGACGGCTCCGAGCTCGGCGAGCACCGTCAGCGGCGTCGTGTGCGACGCGTTCTTCGCGGCGCGGCGGCGCGTCTCCAGCTCCTGCGTCGCCGCGAGCGGCTGGCTGCCGATGCCCACGCCGGCGATGGGGTGGTTGGCGATGACGTGCCCGGTGACCGATACGAGGCGCGTGCGGCCGCTCGTGGCTCTCGTGAGCCCGTCGTCCTTCACCGATGCGACGGCGAGCGCGCTCGCAGCGAGCGTCACCGTCGCGGCAACGGCGATGACGATGTTTCGGCTCGGCCGCTCGGCAATCAGCACGGAGACGGCAAGCACCGTCGCGAACAGCACGAGCAGGCTCGACTGGGAGTACGAGAAGTAGAGGCCGCCGAAGATCACTCCCGCCACGACGACGGTCGGCAGCGGGCGCACGCGCCGCAGCCAGAGCACGACGACGAGCAGTGTCAGCGCGAGCACCAGCTGGCGGCCGTAGATGCTCGGGTCCTTGAAGAGGGAGGTGACGCGGAAGTACGTCGCGTACGCGTTCGCGACGCGCAGGTCCTGGGCGAAGACGAGCGTGTGCGTCCACGCCTGGTAGAGACCGATCGGCGGCGAAGACGGTGGCCAGCGTGACGAGGCAGACGGCGAGCATCCGCGGCAGCCAGGGCGCATACGGCGATCGCGCCACTACCGCGAGCAGCGCGGCGAACGGGAAGAGGAAGAAGAGCAGCGCGATCGATCCCTCCTCCGGGTCGAGGGCCCAGAGCAACGACAGCGATGCCCAGCCGATGAGGGCAGCGCCCGGCGCGGCGATCCAGAGCGGGATCGCGGCCAGCTCCTCGCTTCGAATGGCACGGTAGAGCAGCGCCAGCGACGCGGCGGCGAGCACGACGTACAGGGGCAGCAGCAGGAACGCGTCCTGGCTGCCGAGCTCCACCGGCAGGCGAAACGGAGCGGCGAGGAGCAGGACGACGGGGACGGTCGTCGGGTAGCGGACGAACGCCCAGGCGCCGGCCACGGCCGCGCCGGCTCCGACGACGAGCGCCGCGAGCCCTTTTGCGGACACGAGCCGGTCGAGGTCGTCGCTCGGCAACAGCGCGACCACGAGCATTGCCATCGCCACAGCCAGCAGCACGAAGCCAACGGCGAGCTGTGTCCGTCGCGCGGGCCCGAGCAGCACGAGCACGGCACCCGCCGCTCCGACAGGTGCTGCGACCTCGGCAAGCCACTCGTGCGTCATCGGAAGCGGAGCGTAACGGGGGTCCGCCTGAGAGAATCCCGCCATGCTCTCCGCCGTCAAGCGCGCGCTTGTCCTCGCGCCGCACACGGACGACGGCGAGTTCGGCTGCGGCGGCACGATGGCACGGCTCGTGGAGGCCGGCGTGGACGTGCGCTACGTCGCGTTCTCGATCGCCACGAAGTCGCTCCCGGAAGGGTTCGCGCCGGACACGCTCGCGCGCGAGGTGCGGGAGGCGACGGCACACCTCGGCATCGCCGAAGAGAACCTCGAGGTCCACGACTTCGAGGTGCGAACGTTCCCGGTGCATCGCCAGGAAATCCTCGAGCTGCTGATCACGATCTGGGAGGAGTGGCGCCCCGAGATCGTGTTCCAGCCGTCGCTGCATGACGTCCACCAGGACCACCAGGTGATCGCCGCCGAAGGGCTGCGGGCCTTCAAGCGCACCACGATCTTCGGCTACGAGGTCCCGTGGAACAACTTCGACTTCTCCTACCAGGCGTACGTCGCCCTCGAGCAGCCGCACGTCGAGCGGAAGATCGAGGCGCTCGGGAAGTACGCCTCGCAGCAGCACCGGCGCTACGCCGATCCCGAGTACATCCGCAGCCTTGCCCGGCTACACGGCGTGAACGTCAACCGCGAGTATCGCGGAGTGCTTCCAGGTCTACCGGATCGTCACCTGAGCGAGGCTCATTGACGAGGCTGGAGAGAAGGCTCGTCCTCGCGGCCGACGCCGACCGGCGCCGGCTCGAGCGCGAGCTGCACGACGGAGTGCAGCAACACCTGGTCGCGCTCGCGGTCAACCTCCAGCTCGCAATCGGGTTGACCGAGGCCGACCCGGCAGGAGCCAGGGCGCTCCTCGAAGAGATGGGGAGAGACGTGCAGCAGGCGCTCGAGGAGGCGGCTCAGCTCGCCCAGCGAATCCATCCGCCGCTCCTCGAGGCAGGTGGCCTGGCCGCGGCGCTGCGGGCGGCGGCATCGAGTGCCGGCGTCACCTCGTCCGTCGAAGTCGCCACAAGCGCGAGCTACCCGCCCGAGGTCGTGACCACCGTCTATCTCTGCTGGCTCGAGGCGCTCCAGGCACCCGCCGGCCGCGTGACGATCGTTGTCCGCGACGCCGAGGAAGCGGTTTCCTTCGAGATCGGCGGCTCCGACTTACGACCCGAACGGGTACGCGACCGCATCGAGGCGCTGGGCGGCGAGCTCGTGAGCAGCGGCACCGGCGTCACCGGGTCGCTTCCTGGCTAGCCACTCTCCGCGAGGTAGAGGATCACGGCCTTCACGCGCTTGTTGACGGCCTGCTCCCACGTCAGCCCGAGCTTGAGGAAGATCGAGTGGATGACCTTCTCGACCGATCGCTCGGTCAGATGGAGCGCTCCGGCGATCGCCGCGTTGTTCTTCCCCTCCGCCATCTCCCGCAACACGTCGCGCTCGCGTGGGGTGAGCTGGCTGAGCGGCGACTCTTCGCCGCGCGCCTTCTCCGCCACGAGCGCGTCGACCACCTTCGGGTCGATCACGGAGCCCCCGTCGGCGACCTCCCGGATCGCGGCTTCGAGTGGCTCGATGTCCGTCAACCCCTCCTTCAGGAGGTACGCGCGCCGCGCGCTGCCGTGCTCCAGGAGCGCGAGCGCGTAGCCCGGGCTCGCGTACTGGCTGAGGACGACGACGCCGATCTCCGGGTGCGTCTCGCGCAGCCGCTCGGCGGCCTGAATCCCCTCGTCCGCGCCTCCCGGGGGCATTCGGATGTCGGTGACGACGACGTCCGGTTGCTCCGCGTCCACGGCTGCAAGCAGCGAGTCGAGGTCGCCACACACAGCCGCGACCTCCAGGTCCGGCCTCGTCTCGAGCAGGCGCCGGACGCCTTCGCGGACGAGGTAGTGGTCCTCGGCGAGCACGACACGGATCGCCATGGGGGGAGAATACGCCCGTGGAACCGCTCGTCCTGATCGTCGACGACAGCCCGAAGAACCTCAAGCTCGCCCGCGACGTGCTGCAGGCCGCCGGGATGCGAACGCTCGAGGCGGATACTGGCGCCGGGGGAATCGCGCTCGCAGTCGAGCACGTGCCGGACGTCGTCCTGATGGACCTCCGGCTTCCGGACATGGACGGCTCGGATGCAGCCCGGGCACTTGCGGGAGAGCCGTTGACAGCGCACATCCCCGTTGTCGCCCTAAGCGCACTGCGACTCGACGAGCTCCCTTCGGAACCGTTCGCAGGATCGATCGAAAAGCCGATCAGCGTCCTCGAGTTTCCGAAGCAGGTTCGCCGGTACTGCCGCGGCTGAGCGACCGACACCGTGCAGGTACACCCCGCGGATCGGGATGCTGGCACCCTGGTCATCGGTTCCCCTGACCGCGATTATCGGAATGAAGCGAGGCAACCCAAGGAGGTCAGGGAAATGTGGAAACCGCTCATCCCGAAGAGATCCACCTCCGCGGCGAACAAGCTACGCGCCGCACAAGTGCCTGTTACGCTCGTTCCCCGAGCAGAGGAGGCCTCGATGGCTGGCCGTACCGGATTGCCGAAGAGTGTTCTCGGGCTTGTGACGGGAGTCGTCTTGCTGGCCGCGCTCGGGTTCTCCGTAACGGCTGCATCCTCCCAGAACCAGGCGCCCCGAGGGACGAAGGCGTTCCACGCGACGAAGGACTGCTCGGGGTTCACCGGGCTCGTCGGCGCGTATTGCACGATCAGGTCCTCGAACGTCAAGGCGCTCAAGGTGGGCTCGAAGATCTTCTACTTCCAGGTGGCGAGTAAGACCGCGCTGGACAGCGACATCGTCATCTATGTGGGGCGTGGCAGCGTCGCAACCGGCCATTGCGTGATGCGTTACGCGACCGGGGTGGGACTGTGCACGATCTCGGACGGCACGGGAAAGCTCGCCGGGTTCCAGGCTCGTCTGCGTACCACGGCCGATTCGTCGATCCCGAAGCTGTGGAACTGGGACGGGACGTACAGCTTCAAGCAGGGCTAGATCCGTGGGTAAGCGCCGGTGAACGAGCGGGTCGCCCGGTGGCTTTCATCGCTCTCGGCCAAGTACATCGCCGTGTTCGCCCTGCTGGTCGCCGTCCCGGTGATCTGCACGAGCGTCTACCTGCTCTACTCGTCCTACCAGGACAACAAGCGCGCGTTGATCCAGCTGCAGCAGGAGAAGGCGAAGTCGGTCGCGGTCACGATCGACCAGTACTTCATCGACCGGACCAACAGGATGAAGAGAATGTCGGGCCGCTACCTGTCCTTCACCGCACTGGGCGCGTTGCTTCAGCCCCTGCTCGAGGACAACGCGACCGACGCGTTCTACGTCGACCGTGCCGGGCGCAAGACGCTCGCAACCGCGGGCGGCGGGCTCACCCGGGTCAAGGGAACCTTCTTACACGACCCTGCGGTCGAGCGGACGAGGGTGGCGGGGGTCTACTTCGGTCCCGTGTACGCGCCAAGGCTCCTGTCCAACCCCGGAGCACGATCAATGGAGGTCATGGTTTCAGAAATTGGCGTAGCGGATGCACTACTCGGACCCGCAGGAACCGCAGGAACCGGCGTAATCGGCGAGACACTCGATCTCAAAGCCATCCAGGACCTTGTCAGGGAGACGCGGCTCGGGACGTCGGGATACGTCTACGCGATCGACGCCAAGGGCGTGCCCATCGCGCACCCGAACAGCGCCGCTTTCACGCATCGTTCCGTGGCTCTTCCTCAGGTGACCAGGGCGCTGGCTTCGTCGCAGACCGGATCGACGGTCGGCCGCAACTTCCGCGGAGAAAAAGTGCTGAGCACCTGGGCGACCGTCGGGCCGCCCGGCTGGAAGGTGTTCGTCGAGCAGCCCGAGAGCGCGGCGTTCGCGCCGATCCGCGGAAAGATCTGGCGGACGGCGCTGCTGCTCGCGGCGTTCCTCGCCGCCGGGATCGGCCTGAGCGTGTTGCTCGCTCGCCGTCTCGTCCGCCCTGTGAAGCAGATGCGGACGGCAGCAGCGCGCATCGGGGCAGGCGCCTACGACGAGCGGATCGAGCTCCGCCGCCGCGACGAGCTCGGTGGCCTCGCAGACGAGCTGAACGGGATGGCGGCCAGCCTGCAGGCGTCGGTTCAAAGCCTGGAGCAAAAGGTCGAGGAACGCACGCGGGAGTTGCAGCAGGCACTGGCAGAGCTCTCGCAGAAGGGCCGCGAGCTCGAGGCTGCGAGCCGGCACAAGAGCGAGTTCCTCGCCAACATGTCGCACGAGCTGCGGACGCCGTTGAATGCGATCATCGGCTTCTCGCAGGTGCTGCGCGAGAAGCTCTTCGGCGGGCTCAACGAGAAGCAGGACGAGTACGTCGAGGACATCCTCACCTCCGGGAACCACCTGCTCTCGCTGATCGACGACATCCTCGATCTCTCCAAGGTCGAGGCAGGGCAGGTCGAGCTCGAGGTCGCGCCGTTCTCGCTCACGGAAGCACTCGAGGGCGGTGTCGTGATGGTGCGCGAGCGCGCGACGGAGAACGGCGTGCAGGTCAGACTCGAGGCGGATGGGGACGTCGACATCGTCACGGGCGACGAACGCCGCATCAGACAGGTGGTCTTCAACCTCCTCTCGAACGCCGTGAAGTTCACGCCCGCCGACGGGTCGGTCGACGTCCGATCGACACAGGTGAACGGCGAAGTGCGCGTCTCGGTCGCGGACACCGGCCCAGGCATCGCCGCTGAAGACCAAGAACGGATCTTCGAGGAGTTCCAGCAGACCGACGTGGGTGTCCAGCAGCGCGAGGGGACGGGCCTCGGCCTCGCGCTGTCCAAGCGGCTAGTCGAGCTGCACGGGGGGCGGATCTGGGTGGAAAGCGAGCCCGGCAACGGGAGCACGTTCGTCTTCACGCTACCCGCGGCGTCCTCCTAGCCAGGGTGTGTTAGCACCCCTTTCAGATGCATGCGAACACGGTTGTGTCCCGTATAGTGCGCCGTCCTATGCTCGCCCACATGAAGACTGACAACCTGCATATCGGCCCTGGCGCTTGGATGCGCCGTCCTCTCGACGGCAGCTCTCACCGGATGTGGAAGCGACAGCTCCGCTGCGGAGTCCGTCCGGCACGTCGGCCTGATGCACGTCGGCCTCGATCACGTGCCGACGTCGCTGGAGGGCATCGCGGACGGGCTCCAGAAGCTCGGTTGGAAGCTGCCGCAGGGCGAGATCGACCGCTGCCTCGAGCAAGCCACGGCTGCCTCGAAGGTGATGAAGCCGTCGAGCTGCCGCATCAAGGGCCGGCAGCTCGAGCTCGAGTGGCACAACCTCGACAAGGACGAAGTCCAGAATCAGGCGGACGCGTTCGTGTTGGAGGGGGTCGACGTCATCGTGGCGTACGAGGACGCGTCGATCGCCGCGGCGCAGAAGGCGACCGTCAAGTCCAGGACTCCGATCGTCTTCCTCCACCCCTCCGATCCGGTTCGCCAGGGACTCGTCGACAGTCTCGCCAGCCCTCGGGCCAACCTCACCGGTGTCTTCGGAGCGCGCGATCTCGTCGCCAGACACCTTGAGCTCTACACCCAGCTCGTGCCCGGCTTGAAGCGAGTGCTTGCGCTCGTCGACCCCGAGGACAAGGGGACCGAGTACGCGCTGGCGGAGACGCAGAAGGCCGCCAAGCGCCTGGGAGTCGAGCTTGTCATCCGCAAGGCCACCGAAGCGAGTGACGTCCAGCGCGTCTTCCGGTCGCTGCGGCCCGGAGATGTGCAGGCGGTCATGCTGCTCTCCGCGTCGCTCCGGCTGAACCACACGGCGCTCACGCTTCGCCTGGCGAAGAAGGCGGGCCTGCCAGTCCAAGCGCACCGCAAGGACTGGGTCGAGCAGGGTGCCCTGTTCTCCTACGGCTCCGACCTCTACCCGATCGGCTTCGCGGGCGCCCGCTATGTCGACAGCATCCTCGACGGAACGACGCCTTCGGAGCTCGCCGTTCAGGAGATCCCCGACGTCCAGTTCGCGCTCAACCTGGCGACAGCGCGCCGGCTCGGCATCAACGTGCCGAAGCGGAGGATCATCCAGGCCGACTTCGTGTACGAGAAGGAGTGAGACGCAGCGCAGAGACCGACTCGCGGCCGCGCCGGAGGCTGATCCGGAAGTACGTCGCGCTCGTCGCCGCCCTCGTCGTCGCGGCGCTGCTCACCAGCGGCCTCACCGAGCTTTACTTTTCGTACCAGGACAACAAGGAAGCGCTCACACGGATCCAGGGTGAGAAGGCGCGGTCGGCCGCAGCCTCGATCGACCAGTTCCTGAACCCCATCCTGTTCCAGCTGAGAGGCGTCGCCCGCCCGCCGGCCGAAGGAGGTACGAAGGGGCTGGACGAGCGGGACGTGAACTACCTCCGCCTCTTCGACCGCGTGCCGGACGTGAGCCAGGTCACGTACCTCGATGCGTCCGGCAAGGAGCAGCTGCGCGTCTCGCAGTTCGATATCGAGGTCCGAGGCAGCGGCCAGGACTTCTCGAACCAGCCGCGCTTCCTCGTCACGCGGGCGAAGGGCACCTACCTCGGTGACGTGTTCTTTCGCGGCGGCTCGCGGCCGCATATGGAAATCGCAGTCGCCGAGGCCGCACCCGGACGCGGAGTGGTTGTCGCCGAGATCGACCTGAGGTTCTTGGATGACGTGATCGCGAGCGCTCGGGTCGGCTCGGCCGGCGACGCCTATGCGATCGACCGACGCGGCAGACTCGTTGCCCACCCGGACGTCAACCTCGTCCTGAGGCGGACGAGCTTCGCCGACCTGCCGCAGGTGCGAACGGCACTGGAGGGAGACGCCGAGTCGGGCTCGGCGACGTCAGGCCGGGACAATGAGGGACGGGAGGTGCTGAGCGCCTTCGAGAAGATCGACCGCCTGGGCTGGCGGGTGTTTGTCGAGGAGCCGCAGAGCGAGGCGTTCGCGCCGCTGTACTCGGCGATCAAGCGGACAGCCCTGTTCCTGATTCTCTTCCTCGCTCTTGCCATCGGTACGAGCTTCGTGCTTGCCCGGCGCATGGCCCGGCCGATCGAGGCGATGCAGGCGGCGGCCGCGAGGATGGGGAGCGGCGCCCTCGACCAGCGGATCGACGTCGGGAGCGCGGACGAGCTGGGCGCCCTGGCCGAGGAGTTCAACCGGATGGCGGCGCGGCTCGAGGAGTCCTATGCGGGCCTCGAGCTGAAGGTCGAGGAACGGACCGGCGAGCTCGAGACGGCCCTGAGCGAGCTGGACGAGAAGAGCCGCGAGCTCGAAGCAGCGAGCCGGCACAAGTCGGAGTTCCTCGCGAACATGTCGCACGAGCTCCGTACGCCGCTGAACGCGGTCATCGGCTTCTCGCAAGTCTTGCGCGAGAAGCTCTTCGGCGAGCTCAACGAGAAGCAGGAGGAGTACGTCGAGGACATCCTCACCTCCGGGAACCACCTCCTCGCACTGATCGACGACATCCTCGACCTGTCCAAGGTCGAGGCCGGGCAGGTCGAGCTCGAGGTGACGCCGTTCTCGCTGACGGAGGCGCTCGAGCGCGGCATTGTGATGGTGCGCGAGCGTGCGACAGAGAGCGGCGTACAGCTCACGCTCGATGCGGACGGGGGAGTCGACATCGTCACGGGGGACGAGCGCAGGATCCGTCAGGTGATCTTCAATCTCCTCTCGAATGCGGTGAAGTTCACGCCTGCGGACGGATCGGTCGATGTCTGCTCCACGCAGGTCAACGGCGAGGTGCGCGTCTCCGTCGCAGACACGGGTCCCGGCATCGCCGCCGAGGACCACGAACGGATCTTCGAAGAGTTCCAGCAGACCGAGGTCGGTGTCCGCCAACGCGAGGGAACGGGCCTCGGCCTTGCGCTCTCGAAGCGACTCGTCGAGCTGCACGGCGGGCGGATCTGGGTGGAGAGCGAGCCGGGCCACGGGAGCACGTTTGTCTTCACGCTGCCTGCGAGGTCGGCGTAGCCATGCCGAGAGCCAGCCTTCCCTCGAGTGGTGTGCCAGCACCCCGTCGAACCGCCAGCGAGCACGGTTGGCAGGCGTGCGTGCTCCTTCTAACGTTGGCGGCAGTGGCACTGGACAGACCCCGCATCGCCATGTGATCATCGTCACGTGCTGGGTTGCCCAGGCGAGCAGTACCGGAAAAGGAGGCTCACGAGCATGAGGACACTTTTGATCGGAGGCGCATTAGGGGCGCTCATCGTTTCGCTCACGGCCTGCGGCGGAGCGGGCGGGAACTCGGTGTCCGACCGGCTCCTGCTTCGAAAGGCCGATCAATGGGAGATCCAGGAGATCGAGAAAGACTTCCACGAATCGCTTTCGAAGAAAGACATCGACATGATGATGAGAGTCTGGGCGCCAAACGCAACGCTCACGGCTGGTGTGACGGCCGTAGGGAAGAAGGAGATACGGCAGTTCTGGCTCAAGAACACCGCATTTCTGCCCGAGACTCGCTGGGTCTCCGACACGCCCGCCTACAAGATCCGGATGACGGTCAACGGCGACAAGGGCACGGTCTCCTTCGAGTGCCACTTCCTCGACGTCAACTCGGAGAACGTGGTTATCACCACAGCCGCCGATATGGAAGTCGCGCGTATCAACGGCCGCTGGTTGGTCACCAGCCTAGTGGGAGGATCTTCCACGCTGAGGCCCTGAGCCTTGTCTGAATCACGAGGAGAGGAGCAGCGAGGAGCAGCCGCCGCCGTCGGAAGACGGCGGCGGCTGAGCCGCGGCGACAACCCGCTCGTTCGCGCGGTCGGCCGCCTCCCGGCCAAGGTACACACGAAGCTGCTGATCGCGTTTGTCGGTACCACGGTGCTCGTCATCGCAGTCGGTCTGCTTGGCTTGCGCGTCCTCGGACACTCCAACGAGCGGGTGGTGAGCCTCGGAGCGCTCCAGGAACGCGCTTTCGCCTACGGCAAGCTCCAGAGCAGAACCTCTCTCGTCCGCGAACTGCTCGCAGAGAACGTCGAAGCGGACTTCTGCAAGATCAACCCCGACTGCTCATCGACCAATGACCCAGCAGTCGACCGTGGAGCCGAACTCCGCATCGACCAGGCGGTCGAGAACATGCTTGCGCGGATCGGCCCCGCGACCCTGGACGACGGTCTCGGCTTTGTGCCCCCGACGGTGGACGAGGTCGTCCTGCGCCGGATCCGCTCGAGGAACAGTCAGCTCAGAGCCTTGATGCAGAAGATCACCGATGGCGCCCCGGCGGAGGTTCCGCCGCGACTGCGCCAGAACGCGGAACAGCTGGTGATCGACCTCAATCAGATGGCGACGGTGCTTTCGAACCGGACGACCGCGAGCACAGACGACCTGATCGCCCAGAACGCAAGCGCATACACGAGCTCACGAAACCTGTCCATCGGCGTCGCGGCCGGCGCGATCGTTCTGGCGCTACTGCTTGGCTTCGTGCTCTCGTGGTCGGTCATCGGACCCATCCAGCGGATCGACACGAGGCTCGCCGCGATCGCCTCCGGCGATTTCTCTCAGCACGTAGACGTGGCCAACCGGGATGAGCTCGGTGCGCTGGCCGCCAACGTGAACCGGATGAACGACGAGCTCCAGCGTCTCTACAAGGAGCTCGAGACCGCCAGCCAGCACAAGTCCGACTTCCTCGCCAACATGTCGCACGAGCTACGCACGCCGCTGAACGCCATCATCGGCTTCTCCCAGGTGCTGCGCGAAGGGATGTTCGGCCAGATCAACGAGAAGCAGAAGGAGTATCTCGAGGACATCCTCACGTCCGGAAACCACCTGCTCGCGCTCATCAACGACATCCTCGACCTGTCGAAGGTCGAGGCGGGACAGGTCGAGCTCCAGATCGCGCCGTTCTCGCTGCACGACGCACTCGAGCGAGGGGTAGTGATGGTGCGCGAACGTGCCCTCGAGGACGGCGTCCAGGTGGCCTTCGCCTCCTCCGATGGCGCCGACGTAGTGACAGGCGACGAACGGAGGATCAGCCAGGTGATTGTGAACCTGCTCTCGAACGCGGTGAAGTTCTCGCCCGCGGGCGGCGCCGTCGACGTGCACGCGTCGCAGCTCAACGGCGAACTACACGTCTCGGTCAGGGACACGGGACCGGGCATCGCCCCCGAGGACCACGGCCGCATCTTCGAGGCGTTCCAGCAAACGGAAGCCGGGATCCAGCAACGGGAGGGAACCGGGCTGGGCCTCGCGCTTTCGAAGCGCCTCGTCGAGCTGCACGGCGGCCGCATCTGGGTCGAGAGCGAGACGGGAAAGGGCAGCACGTTTGTGTTCACGCTGCCTTCGAGGACGGTGTGACGGTGGCGCAGGTGCTCGTGGTCGAGGACAACGAGAAGAACATGAAGCTCTTTCGCGACGTGCTCCAGGCGGCGGGCTACGACACGATCGAGGCGACCACGGCTGGGCAGGCCCTGGACCTCGTCGCGACCAACCACCCAGACCTCGTCCTCATGGACATCCAGCTGCCGGACATGGACGGGCTCGAGGCGCTGCGGCGCCTGCGTTCGGACGAGCGAACGGCCGCCACGCCCGTCGTCGCCCTGACAGCGCTGGCGATGGAAGGCGACCGCGAGCGGTTTCTCGCAGCCGGCTTCGACGGTTACATCTCGAAGCCGGTAGACATTGCGAGCTTCGTCGCGACGGTCGGAGCGCATTGCTCGGGGCGCGCAGATGGCTGACCGGCCGCGCATACTCGTCGCCGACGACGTCCCCGAGAATGTCCGGCTCCTCGAGGCGGTGTTGGTGCCGCGTGGCTACGAGGTCGTCTCGGCAAGCGACGGCCTGCAGGCTCTCGAGGCCGCACGGTCGGCGAGGCCGGACCTCGTGCTGCTGGACGTCGTGATGCCGGGGCTCGACGGCCTCGAGGTCTGCCGGCAGCTCCGAGCGCGTGAGGACACGGCCATGCTGCCGGTGATCATGCTGACGGCGAGCGAGGGGACAGAGAAGACGAAGGCGATCGACGCCGGGGCGGACGACTTCATCCCGAAGCCGTTCAACCATGACGAGCTCCTCGGCCGCGTTCGCTCGCTGCTCCGGATCAAGCGCTACCACGACGAGATCGCGGAGCTGAACCGCACGCTCGAGCAGCGCGTGCAGACCCAGCTCCAGGAGCTCGACCGTTTGCAGCGGCTGCAGCGGTTCCTCTCGCCGCAGCTCGCCGAGGCCATCGTCTCCTCCGGCGCCGAGTCGATCCTCGCCAGTCACCGCCGTCAAGTGGCGATGGTCTTCGCGGACCTCCGCGGCTGGACGAGCTTCGCCGATTCCGTCGAGCCGGAAGAGCTCATGCTGGTGCTCGGCGAGTTCCATCAGACGATCGGCCACCTCGTCGGTCGCTTCGACGCGACGGTCGGCTTCCTCCAGGGGGACGGCGTCCAGCTCTTCTTCAACGATCCGATCGAGATCCCCGACGCCCCCTTGCAGGCTGTCCGGCTCGGTTGTGCGCTGCGAGAGGAGATGGCAGAGCTGACGCCGTTGTGGCGGAAGCGCGGCCACGAGCTCGACTTCGGCGCCGGCATCGCTCTTGGCTACGCCACGTGTGGCGAGGTCGGCTTCGAGGGTCGCTCCGACTACGCGGCCATCGGTGCCGTCACGAACCTCGCGTCGCGACTTGCGGACGAAGCCACCGGCGGGCAGGTCCTGATCGCCCAGCGCCTGTACGCGGAGGTCGAGGACGACGTCGAGGTGGAGCCTGTCGGCGAGTTGACGCTCAAGGGCTTCCAGCTTCCTGTTGCCGCATTCAACGTCGTCTCGGTGCGCGAGGCTGCATCCGAGCTCGCCCCCGCCTAGCGCGAACGTCGGATACTTGAGGCGTGCGTGAGCTCGCTCTCTACCTGGCCGCCGGAGTTGTCTACGTGGCAATCGGCGTTGCCGTTCCCGAGTTCCTCTTCTCGTGGTTCGTTGCGGCGACGTATCTCTTGGTCTGCGTCGTCGCCCTGCCGGCCATCGTCAGGCGGCTGCGCCGATGAGCTGGGCGGCACACGATCTCGAGCCGTACGTCATCCAGAAGCACATGGGCAAGCGGGTGGCGTTCGTGCCGCTACTCATCGGCTCGTACTCGCCCGACCTGCTCTCGAAGTGGTTCGTCTACGGCATCGGGCTCGCCGGCTGGGAGCTCAAGGCCGACAATCCGGCGCAGTTTCACCGCGGCTGGCCGGGGGTCGGCTTCACCCACTCGCTGACGTTCGGCGTGCTCATCGGGCTGCTCCTCTACGCGGTCTTTCGCAACAAGGTCGTCGCCTATAGCTTCGTGATCGGGCAGTGGGCGCACGCGCTAACGGACACGGGCGACACCGTCGGCACGATGCTGTTCTTCCCCTTCACGGACCACCTGTTCTCGGTCGGGGCCTGGGCCTATGCGGGCCAGACAGGCCGCTACGTCGACGCGGGCGCCTACTTCAGCGGGCTCGGCTTCGTGTGGGACGGCGTATTCGTTGTGTGGGCGCTCCTCAGCTGGCGCGTGATCACGCGCGCGTACTTCCGCGAGACGATCTTTGTGGCCGACCCGTTTTGGAGCTGGGCGGGCCGCTACGTCTCCGAAAACGTGCTCATCGTCCTCTACCGCGCGTCGTACTTCTACGGGATCGCCCGCTGGACGGCCTGGCTCATCTGGGCACACGTCGTGCGGTCGTTCGCGTTCGACCTCCGCTGGGGCGGCCCGCGCTGGGTGCCGCGCGTGTTCGCGGAGGATCTCAATGCCGCGCCTGTGCCCGGCCGTCCCGCCATCTATGCAGCCGTCGCCGTGATCGCCTGGGCGGGTCGCCTGCGCCGGCGCGAGTAGGGTTCACGGGGACTGCGAAACCTGTAAGGGAGGTCGGAACGATGCCCTTCTACGTCCGTCTCGGGGATGTCCCCCGCAAGCGCCACATCGTCTTCCGCGACAACGGTCGCCTCTTGACCGAGGAGGTCATGGGCCTGGAGGGCTTCACCGGCAACGAGTCGATCCTCTACCACCTCCAGTCGCCGTGCCGCGTCAAGGAGCTCGGGGAGTTCGAGCCGATCGAGCACGAGGAGTGGGTGCCCGAAGCGCACGCGCACCGCCACCTGACGACGTACGGCACCGAGCCCTCCGGCGACGAGATCACGGGCCGCCGCGTGCTGATGTGGAACGACGACGTCGAGATCTCGCTCTGCCGGCCGGCATCGACGATGGACTACTTCTTCCGCAACGGCGAGCACGACGAGTGTGTCTTCGTGCACGAGGGCTCGGGAACGCTGGAGACGACGTTCGGCAACCTGTCCTACCGCGACGGCGACTACGTGATGATCCCGCGCGGCACGACCTACCGCTTTGTCCCCGAGGGCGAGCAGCGGCATCTCGTGTTCGAGTCGCCGGGCCTGATCACGATCCCGCGGCGCTACCGCAACGAGTACGGGCAGCTGCTGGAGGGCGCGCCGTACTCGAACCGCGACATCCATCCGCCCACTGAGTTGCAGACGATTCGCGAGCAGGGCGAGTTCGTTGTCAAGGTACGGGTCCGCGGCGGCTACCAGACGTACGTCCTCGACTACCACCCGTTCGACGTCGTCGGCTGGGACGGCTACCTCTTCCCGTGGACGTTCTCGGTGCACGACTTCGAGCCGATCACCGGGCGCATCCACCAGCCGCCGCCGGCGCACCAGACGTTCCAGGGCCAGAACTTCGTCATCTGCTCGTTCTGCCCGCGCAAGCTCGACTTCGACCCGGAGGCTGTGCCGATCCCGTACCACCACTCGAACCTTCAGTCCGAGGAGATGATCTATTACGTCTCCGGGAACTTCGGGTCGCGCAAGGCGATCGAGGTCGGGTCGATCACGCTCCACCCTTCCGGCCTGCCGCACGGGCCGCATCCCGGTCTTGCCGAGAAGTCGCTCGGTGTGGCAGAGACGACCGAGCTGGCGGTGATGTGCGACACGTTCCGGCCGCTGCGCCTCTCGGCGTTCGCGGGCGAGCTCGACGACGGGCGCTACGCCTACTCGTGGTACGAGCCGACCGAAGGCGATCCAGGTCTCGCTGGTGTCACGTCGCACCTCTGACGGCTTGAGCTTCAAGACGATCATCGAGCCGTTCCGGATCCACTCCGTGGAGCCGCTGCGGCTGACGACCGAGGAAGAGCGACGGGCCGCTGTTGCAGCTGTCGACTTCAATCTCTTCAAGCTGCCCGCGAACGAGGTGCTGATCGACTTCCTCACCGACTCGGGGACGGGGGCGATGTCGCGCGACCAGTGGGCGGCAATCCAGCATGGCGACGAGAGCTACGCCGGCTCGCCGTCGTGGTTCCGCTTCCTCGAGGCCGTCCAGGTGCTCTTCCCCTTCGAGCACGTCATTCCCACCCATCAAGGCCGTGCGGCGGAACGGATCCTCTTCTCGGTGCTCGGTGGGCCGGGCAAGGTCGTCCCCAACAACACGCACTTTGACACCACTAGGGCCAATGTCGAGCACACCGGGGCCGAAGCGCTCGACTTGCCGATTCCGGAGGGCAGGGATCCGGGGGCGCTGCATCCGTTCAAGGGCAACATGGACACCGAAGCGCTCGAACGGCTGCTCGCCGAGCGTGCCGCCGACGTGCCGGTCGTCTTCGTGACGATCACGAACAACTCGGGGGGCGGCCAGCCGGTTTCGTTGGAGAACCTGCGCACGGTGCGCGCGGTGTGCGACCGATACGGCGTGCCGCTCTTCCTCGATGCCTGCCGCTTTGCCGAGAACGCGTGGTTCGTACGCGACCGCGAGGAGGGCTACGCCGATCGCACGGTGGCCGAGATCGTGCGCGAGATCGCCTCGCTCGCCGACGGCATGACGATGAGCGCCAAGAAGGACCCGCTCGCGAACATCGGCGGCTGGGTGGCGATGAACGACGCAGAGCTCGCCGATCAGTGCCGCACGCTCGGCATCCTCACGGAGGGCTTCCCGACGTACGGCGGGCTCGCCGGCCGCGACCTGGAAGCGATTGCGCAAGGACTCGTCGAGGCGGTCGATCACGATTACCTTCGCTACCGCACGCGTTCCACGGCCTATCTCGGGGACGGCCTGCTCGACGCCGGCATGCCACTCATGCAGCCGTTCGGAGGGCATGCGATCTACATCGACGCGAGAGCGTTTCTGCCGCACATTCCGCCGCTCGAGTATCCGGGCCAGGCGCTCGCCGTCGAGCTGTACGCCGCCGGCGGCATCCGCGGCTGCGAGATCGGTACCGTGATGTTCGGGCGGAGCCCCGACGGCAGCGAGCAGCCGGCGGCGATGGACCTCGTGCGGCTGGCCATCCCGCGGCGGACGTACACCCAGAGCCACGTCGACTACGTGATCGAGGTGGCGCGGAACGTCGTCGAGCGGGCGCCGCAGCTGCGCGGCTATCGCATCGCGTGGCAGCCGAGCTCGTTGCGCCACTTCACGGCGCGGTTCGAGCAGCTCTGACGCGGGTGCGGAGCCAGCTGAGCTCGGCGGGTAGGTAGAACCGGAGCGGCCACAGCACGAGCGGGTAAACAGCGGCGAGCGCGATCGCTGCCGCGAGCGGCACGTCGAGCGCCTTCCCGAGCACAGTCAGCCCCACGGCAACGCCGACGACCGTCGCCACGCGCCGCCACTGGTACGGGACCCAGAAGACGCGCTGCGACCACCACGTGATGACGAGGAACATCACGGTGAATGCCGAGAGGTTCGCGATGCCTGCACCGACGATCCCGTAGTGCGGGATGAGGACGAGATTCAGCACGACGCTGACCGCCGCGCCACTGCCGGTGGCGACCCAGTTGAACTGCGTCCGCTTTCTTCGGCCGAGGACGATGGAGACGACGTTGAAGCCACCGAGCGCCACTGCGCCGAACACGAGCAGCGGCACGACCTCGGAGGCGTCGAAGAAGGCAGGCGTCGTCAGCCATTCCACGAGCCAGGGCGAGAGCAGACTCAGTGCCAGAGCTGCCCAGGCGGCGACGAAGAGGAGATACGTCAGCACGAACGAGTACGCACGCCGAGCGCGGTCGTCGTCCTCGATCGAGTAGGCGAAGGCCAGCCAGCCCGCGCGGAATGCCGCGAGCAGCAGCACCATCGCCGAGGCGATTCGCGCGCCGATCGAGTACACGCCCACCTCGCTCGCGTCTGCGAGCTTGAGGATGAAGAAGCGGTCGCCGAAGTTCAGGAGCCAGAGTGCGAGCATCGACGGGACGAGCGGCAGGCCGAAGCGGTTCATCTGGCGGAGGAGCGGCCGATCGAGCGTCAGCCCGAGCTGCTCGCGTCGGTAGACGAGCAGCGCCGCGTACACGAGGAGTGTGCCGGTGAAGTTGCCGACGACGACGCCGGTCGCTCCCCAGTCGAAGGCGACGACGAAGACGACTGTCGCTGCGACCGTGACGGCGAGGTTCACGAGCGTTGCAGCAGTGAACGCGACAGCCCGCTCCTCCACACGGAAGAGGCTCGTCATCTGTTCGTAGTTCATCTGCGCCCAGAGCAGGACGAACGCGGCGCGCACGAGCGTCGTCAGGTCGTCCGTGCCGAAGAGCCACTTCGAGATCGGCTCGGCGAGGATTACGCCCACGACCAGGCCGGTTGTCGCCATCGCCATCGTGAACCAGAAGGAGGTACGGACGACGCGCAGGCGGTGGGCGGTGTCCGTGGAGTCGAAGTAGAAGCGGAAGAAGGCGCTCGCGATGCCGAGACGAAGGACTGTGGCGAGGACGGCGGCGAGTGCGACGAGCGTCTCCACGGCGCCGTAGTCGGCCGGCGTCAGGTAGCGCGTGTAGAGGGGAAGCAGCAGGAGGGCGACGAAGCGCGAGACGAGGCCGCCAAGGCCGTAGATCGCCGAGTGCTGGGCGAGCCGCGTAATCTGGCTGCCGAGGCCGGTCATCTGCGGCGGATGATCATCCCGGTTGCTCGGTGCATGCCGAATCGGTCGTAGAACGGCTGCAGCTCCGGGTCGCACATGAGGTCAACGGCGTAGAAGTCCTTCAGCTCCTCGAGGAGGCGTTCGACGAGCTCCGAGCCGATGCCGCGGCCACGGTGGGACGTGAGCACCTCGAGCAGGGGGATGAAGGCGTAGAGCACGCCGTCCGAGATCGCGTTCGCGAAGCCGATCACCTGGGGAGACCCCGTCTCGCGTGCGAGGACGATGCGGTAGCTCCCCTCGAGAATCTCGAGGTGGCGTTCAGAGGACGGTGGCCTAGGCCAGCCTTCGAAAAAGCCCTGCAGGTGCTGCGGCTCGACGCCTGCGAGCGAGCTCGTGTACTCGATCGCCACGCGGGTGAGCGTAGATGCCGCGGCGGCGGCCGATCGCCTGTCACACACTTGGCACGAAGGCGTGACCCACGCGTCGGACTTTCCTCGATACCGTGAAACCGGGTGGAGGCGCGGGGTGGCCCCGGAGGCGGATCGCTACTTCGTAGCTTCCGGTCGCGGCAGGAGCCAGGGAGAGAAACGAGCCCACCTGGCGATCTCGCAGCCGTTGCGGCGACGGAACGACGCCCAGACGCGATGTCCCGCGATCGTCCCCTTCACGACCGCCTTCTGCGGGCCGCCGTAGATCTGGGTGCAGATCGCATCCTGCGGCACCTGCGCAAGCGCGCCCAAGCTCAGGCCGGACAGCCTGGCGCATGCGCGTTTGCGGTTCGGCAAGGTCCCGCTGGGCGGAGCGCAACGTAATGTCCAGCGCTCGAACGTGTCCGGTGCCTGCTCGTCCGGCCAGTAGGTGATCGTCAGCGCCGTCGTGTCGGCCGCGCCCGCTGCCGTCCCACCGGCGACGCCCAGGACTCCGACGATCGCAACAGTGACGATCGCCATGAGAGCTCGCATGACCTCAGGGTACCGCGCCGGCATTCCTAGAATCTGCGCAGTGGGGAGCCGGCCGACGCTGAACCGCGACCGCATCGCGGCGTACGCCCGCTCCGGGACACACCCGCCGGCCGTCGTCTGCGACGCCTCCTTCGTCAACGGACTGACCGCGATCCGGTCGCTCGGGCGAATGGGGGCTCCCGTGTTTGCCGTCGATCATCGGCCCAGCGCCCTCGGCTTTCGCTCTCGTTACGCGTTCGCGCTCGAGTCGCCGGATCCAGGCACGGCTACCGACGCCTATGTCGACCTGCTCGGCGAGCTCGGCGACGCGATCGGCCGCCCGACGCCGATCCTGCCCACTCACGACCCGCCGGTGAACGCGATCGGCGGTCACCGCCAGGAGCTCGGCGACCGCTATCTGTGCCCCTTTCCGGATCAGGACAGGCTCGCGTCCGTCCAGAGCAAGCGTGAGCAGCTCGAGCGTGCAGCCGCGGTCGGCGTGGACACGCCGAAGACCGCCCATCCCCGGTCCGTCGACGAAGCACTCGCGGCCGCCGACGGGATCGGCTATCCACTGCTCGTCAAGCCGTCGAATCCGGACGGCTTCCGTCGCCGCTTCCAGCGGCAGGCTTTCCGCTGCGAGACGCCGCAGGATCTGGAGCGTGCATACGCCGACGCGGAGCCCTTCGAGCCGATGGTGCAGGAGCTGATTCCCGGCGGTGACGACGAGCTGTACACCGTCGGCAGCTACATCGCGGCCGACGGCACGGTGCTCGGGCTGTTCAGCGGCCGCAAGCTTCGCCAGTCACCCCCCGGCGTCGGCACCTGCCGCGTGGGCGAGGCCGTCTGGGTACAGGACAACGTGGACGCTGCGGTGCGGTTGCTCCGTGCCTTCGAGTTCCACGGGCGTGTCGCAGGTCGAGTTCAAGCGTGATCCGCGCGACGGCCGCTACAAGCTCATGGAGATCAATCCGCGGCTCTGGCTCTGGCACGGCCTGGCGGCTGCACTCGGCGTCGACTTCGCTCGCATCGCGTACCTCGACCTGCTGGGCATGCGCGGCGAGCCGGTGACGACCGAAGGCAAGCAGGGCCGCTGGGCGATCACGCTCCTCGCGGGTGAGGCGCCGGCTTTTCAGCGGCCGCCCTACGTCGAGCCCGTCTTCGCACTGGACGATCCCAGGCCGGGAGCTACGCAGTTGGCCCGGGTAGTCAAGGCGGCGTTGCCCTGATACCGCCGGTCATCGAACGGCGCGCCCGCTGGGTACTCGACACGCTCGGCGCGCGCGACCTTGGCATCGGCGACCTTCCCTACTCGGAAACCGCCTGGCGAGACGTCGAAGCTGGACGGCGGCCGCAGGGCAATGACCTCGCAGGGGCGTTCTTCCATCTGGCGAGGATCGAGGAGAGGAATGGGCCGCGTGACGAGCACGGCCGGTTCCCCGCGTCGGCGACGTGCCTTGACCCACTCGATCCGCCGCTCGAGCGGCTGCGCCGGAGCCTGGGGCTCGACCCGCCGCGCTGGGGCGGAGCGCGGTTCGCCGTCGCGCTCAGTCACGACGTAGACATTCCCTGGCGCTGGACGCGCAAGGGAGTTCGCCTCGGCGCCGGCCGGCTGAAGGCGGCTGTACGGGGACGGGATGGGAACGCAGCCCTGCGTGAGGCCCGTGGGCTCGCGGCCGTGCCCGTGCATCGCGTGCGTGGAACCGACCCCAACTTCAGCTTTCAGCGCATCGTCGAAATCGAGCGCACGCGCCGAGCCTCGTCCGTCTTCTTCCTGCTCGCGGCACACCGGGTCGTGCAGGACGGCCCCGCGCGGGAGGACTACGACCGGCTGCGGCCGCGCGTCGTCGAGACGCTGCTCGACCTCGGAGCAGAGATCGGCCTCCACGCGAGCTACCGGGCCGCTCTCGATCCGACCCTCATCGCCGCGGAGAAGGCCGAGCTGGAGCGGCTAGGCGCGACTCTTCGTGGCCAGCGCTACCACTACCTTCGCGTCGACCCGCACGCGAACCTCGCCCCGCTCGCGGAGCTCGGATTCACCTACGACTCGAGCCTCGGCTTCGGAGGTGCGCCGGGCTTCCGCGCGGGCATCGCGCATCCGTTCAGGCCGTGGGACGTCGACCACGACCGCCCGCTCGACCTCGTCGAGATTCCACTGGCGGTGATGGACGTGACGCTGGCCGAGCGGCGCTACCTCGGCCTGTCCGTGCAGGAGGCCGAGCGCCGGCTGCTCGCGCTGCTCGACTGGGCTGCGGAGCACGGCGGCGGCTTCTCGATCCTCTGGCACACGGACCGCTTCGACCCGGCCACCGCCGGCGGCTGGGACCGCCTCTACGCACGCCTGATCGACGCGATCTACGAGCGCGACGGTGTCTGCATGCCGGCGCACGAGCTGGCGGAGGAGGCTCGCTCGCGCCTTGACATCGTTAGGTAGTGAGTGGTAACTTACAACCCGATGGTCACGGCAACACCACGCAAGACGGCAGAGGAGCGGCGCGAGGAGATCCTCGAGGCTGCCCTCACCGAGTTCGCTGACCACGGCTTCGAAGGCGCGTCGACCGACGTCATCGCCCGCGAGGTCGGCATCTCGCAGCCGTATCTCTTCCGCCTCTTCGGCACGAAGAAGGGGCTCTACCTTGCGTCCGCCGAGCGCTGCCTGGCGGACACGTACGAGAGGTTCCGCGCGGCCTCGGAAGGGTTGAGCGGCGAGGACGCGCTCTCGGCGATCGGCGCGGCGTACAAGGAGATGATCACCGCCGATCCGCGCCGGCTGAAGGCGCAGATGCAGGGCTACGCGGCGAGCGACGACCCGGACGTCCGCGACGTCATGCGCCGTGGCTTCGGCCAGCTCGTCGAGCTCGTCGAGTCGACCGGCGTGTCCCAGGAGCGGGTCGCGCACTTCTTCGCGATCGGGATGCTGATCAACGTCATGTCGTCGATCGATCTCTACAGCGCCGACGAGCCCTGGGCGAAGCGGCTCATCGAGGGATGCATGAAGGACGACTAGCACCTTTTTTTCGCCGCGGAAGTGAGTAAGTAGTCACTAGTCACAAGGAGGCACGATGGTAGACCGGATAGGACATCGAACCCTCTGGACGTTCGTGATCACGTCGATCGCGCTCGTCATGGTCACGCTCGACAACCTCGTCGTGACGACGGCGCTGCCCGTGATCCGCACCGACCTCGGTGCGTCCATCGAAGGCCTCGAGTGGACGGTGAACGCGTACACGCTGACATTCGCCGTCTTCCTCCTGACCGGCGCGGCGCTCGGTGACCGCTTCGGCCGGAGGCGCATGTTCGTCGTCGGCCTCGGCATCTTCACCGCAGCCTCCGCGCTGGCCGCGCTTGCGCCCACGATCGAGGCCCTCGTCGCGGCGCGGGCGCTGCAGGGTCTCGGCGGCGCCATCGTCGCCCCGCTCACCTTGACGATTCTCAGCGCGGCCGTTCCGGCCGAACGCCGCGGCCTGGCGCTCGGCGCCTGGGGAGGCATCGGCGGTCTCGCCGTCGCTCTCGGTCCGCTCGTCGGTGGCGCCGTGATCGAAGGACTCTCGTGGCAGTGGATCTTCTGGATCAACGTGCCCATCGGACTTGCGCTCATGCCGCTGGCCTGGCGACGCCTGGGCGAGACTCACGGGCCGTCGTCGAGCCTCGACCTGCCCGGCCTTGTGCTCGTCAGCACGGGTCTGCTCGGGGTCGTCTGGGGCCTCGTGCGCGGCAACGGCCAGGGCTGGACGAGCCCTGAGATCGTCGTCTCTCTGGTGGTGGGACTGCTGCTCGTTGCAGCCTTTGTCCTGTGGGAGCTGCGGGCACGGGAGCCGATGCTGCCCATGCGCTTCTTCTCCAACCGGACGTTCAGCCATGCCAACGTGGCGTCGTTCTTCATGTTCTTCGGGATGTTCGGATCGATCTTCCTGCTGGCGCAGTTCTTCCAGACCGTGCAGGGCTACTCGCCGCTGCAGGCAGGGCTGCGGATCCTCCCGTGGACGGCGATGCCGATCTTCGTGGCGCCGATCGCCGGCGCGCTCTCCGATCGCATCGGCGGCCAGCGGATCATGGGCGTGGGGCTCTCCCTGCAGGCGATCGGGCTCGGCTGGATGGCGGCTGTCTCGACGCCCACCGTGCCCTACGCGCAGCTCGTGGGTCCCTTCATTCTCTCCGGGATCGGCATGGCGCTCTTCTTCGCGCCAGTGGCCAACGTCGTGCTGAGCAGCGTGCGGCCGCAGGAGGAAGGGCAGGCCTCGGGCGCCAACAACGCCATCCGCGAGCTGGGCGGGGTGTTCGGCGTGGCCGTGCTCGCCTCGCTCTTCGCGAGGTTCGGCGGCTACGAGTCCGCGCAGGCGTTCGTGGACGGGCTCGTGCCCGCCGTCTGGGTCGGAGCGGCGCTGGTCGCCGTCGGGGCCGTGGCGGCGCTCACCATCCCCGCCCGACGCCGCGAGCGGGCACAGCGTCCAGAGCCCGTGTTCGAGGACGCTTAGGCCTCGATCGTGTTCCACCCGGCTGGGAGTTTCGGCGGCTCCCAGCCGGGATCGGGACGCCAGTCCTCCCAGCCGGTCGGAAACGGCCATGTCTCGACCAGCCTGGCGGCGTCCGCATACGCGGCGGCAGCGTCGTCCTGCATGAGGACGCCACGCTCCAGCGCCTCCCCCAGCTCGTCCTCGTCGAGCAGTTCGTGGCGTCCATCGGGGTACACGACGAGGTCCAGCGCGCAGTCGACGTAGTCGAAGCCGACCGGCGTTCGCGGACGCGACGGCCGCTCGAAGTTCACGTACCACTCGCGAAGCGTCCAGCTCGCGTCCCAGATCAAGGATGTCGAATAGGCGACTCCTGGCCTCGCGAACAAGAGCAGATGCTGCTTGAACTGGCTCGGCTTCAGCGTCCACTCGTCGCACGGGATGGGAATGCCGGAAAACCGTGCCTCCGCGCCGATCGGCGCGAAGAGCACCAGCTCGTCCCCGTCTGCGACGACGTACCACGCATGCGCCTGCCACACGCGGCCGAGCCACGTCTGGCGCGCGCAGATGACGTCGCCCTCAGACCACATCCCAGCCCTCGGGCAGCGTCGGCACGGCCCATGCCGGATCAGGCCGCCACTCCTCCCAGCCGGTCGGGAACGGCCACTCGTCCACAACTCGCTCCCCTTCGGCACGTATCACCGCTGCCTCCTCTGCGGTGAAGGCTCCATGCTCGATGAGGAATGCGAGATGGTCTTCGTCCTTCCAGGCCCACGTCCCGTCGGGTGCGACGGTGATATCGAGCGCCTGGTCACGCGTGTCGAAGCCGAGCCGCGAGCGTCGCACGGGCTCCTGGAGGTTCACGTACCAGCCGCGGAAGTCCCATGACCCACTCCAGAAGAGGCCCAGCGAGTGCGGCCGGTTCAGCCGCTGGAGCCACAGAACGTGATGGGTCTGCCAGGCGAAGTCCACGTACTCCCACCGTTCACGACGGATCTGTACGGGGTCGTCGAAGAACGAGTGAGCGGCCCGCTTGGCAGGCGTTCCCGGCCGGCAGTACAGGAGAACGCTGTTATCCGCCTCGCCCACGAAAGCCTGCGGAATCGCCCAGCGCACACGGCCACGGAACACGTAGCGGAGAAGTGCCGTGTCGCCCTCAGACCACATCCCAACCCTCCGGGAGCGTGAGCGCCGGCCAGGCTGGATCCGGCTGGCAGTCCTCCCAGCCCGTCGGGAACGGCCACTCCTCGAGCACGCGGTGTGCCTCCTCGCGCGCCAGCCGCGCCTCTTCGGCGCTGTGGATCCCGAGTTCGAGCGCCCTTGCGAGATCGTCTTCGTCCTTCCAGTGGACGGTGCCGTCGGCCTCGACCCAGAGATCGAGCTGCCAGTCCGTCGTGTCGAACCCGAACGGCGACTCGGCAAGCGGGGCCTGGAGGTTCACATACCAGCCCTTGAAGGAGCCGTCGTCACTGCGGAAGAGGCGGATCGAGTGTCGGCGACCCAGAGGTGTCAACTCGAGCCGGCCCGGTCCCTCCCACGAGCGAAGGTCGACGCCCCACTCCTCGAAGGGGAGCAGGCGGCCATTCGCCCGGCCCTGCGGGTACGCGATGGGCGTCCCCGGCTCGATCCACGTGACGAGCCGCTCGGTGTTCCGAGCCACGACGAACGATGGCATCGCCATGAAGACCCGACCCCTCAGGAGGTGGCGCAGCAACAGCGACTCCATCGGCCGTAGACTCGCACGGGTGGCTGAGGCCCGCGTCGTGATGACCCTGCCGGGCCCCGGGCTCGAGGCGCAACGCGCCTTCCATCTCCACGCCGGCGTCGACGAGATCGTCGAGCCGGGCTCAACTGCTGCGGGTTGGACGATCCAGGCCGAGCCGGGCGAGCTC
>CAVWJN010000009.1:0-12970 GCA_963755255.1 uncultured Actinomycetes bacterium
GCGCGACTCCCGAGATGACGTCCACCACGACGAGGAGCCGCTCGCCGACGCGGCGGCGCGCCAGCGACAGGCCGAGCGAGAGTGCGAGAAACCAGCCGAACGTGCCGACGGCGACGCCGGCCACGAGTGCGGACGCGGTGAAGCCCGAGCCGACGAGGTCAGCTGTAGACGCCGCGGTGAAAATCGCTGCCCAGGAGGCGATGGTCATCGGATTGGACGCCGTGGCGGCGAGCGACGTGAGGAATGCGCGGCGCGGCGTCGACACTTCTTCCGGGACCTCACCGCCCAGTCGAATCCGGAACGCGCTCCAGAGCGTCCGCGCTCCGAGGTACGCGAGGAAGCCCGCGCCGATGACTCCGAACGTGATGCGGAGAGCGTCGATCTCGAGCAGCACGCTCGCGCCGAGCACGCCGAGCGCCGCGTAGAGCGCATCGATCACGGCCGCGCCGGCGCCGATGGCGATGCCGATCGACGCGGTACCGCGCAGCACCGAACGCGCGCAGAGCAGCCAGATCGGCCCCACCTGTGCTGCAACGAGGAAGCCGAGCCCGAGGCCGGCAGCGAAGGCGGACGTCATGTGGCTATGCGGGCGGAGGGAGTCGAACCCCCAAGGGCTTTCGCCCAATGGCTCCTAAGGCCATCGCGTTTGCCAGTTCCGCCACGCCCGCTTTACCGACGAAAGTCCAGTTGGCTTACGCCGTGGACGTTCGTCGGATAGAGAAAGCATAAACCCGGCCCTCCTCAGCGCTCCCATTCGCCGACCTCGTAGACCTGGCCGGGGATCGGCGCCGACGACGATCAGCGTCGTCGGCGACTGAATTGCTTCGAACTTGCGGCTGATAGGCCCTTCGACGGCGACCGCGCTGCCTGCGGGCACGTCCACGTGTACGCCGTTCAGCGTCGCCACCGCGGCACCGCGCTGGATGATGTACAGCTCCTGCTCGCCCGTCTCGCCGTGCTCGTGCTCGGGGATGAGGACGTTGCCGGCGTCTTTCGTCACGGCGTTGACACCGAAAGCGCTGATGCCGAAGTGGTGGCGCATCGATTTCCACGTTGCGGGCCAGTCCGGGTTCACCGGCGGGATGTCGTCGATCGCCGCTACCTTCCAACCAGCTTCCTGTTGAGACACGTTGACCTCCCGGTCGGGCGGTTGCGGAGAGCATGACAATCCGAAGGCATGATCGCGTTGCTCTAGGATTGCCGTCCGCCATGAGAGCTCCCCTGACCATTTTCGTGCTCGGCGGGTCGCTGGCGCTCGCCGGCTGCGGGGGTGGAGCCAGCAGCGACGCTCCTGTCGCCGCGGCCCCGGCTCCGAAGCCTGCGCGTGGAGCTGCGCCATGGCCAGCCCCACCACACCCGCTTTCCCTGACCGTTGCCGCAGGCTTCGAGCCCGAGCGGAAGGAGAACTTCACCCATCACGTCCATGCCCACCTCGACGTCTTCGTCAACGGCGACCCTGTGGTCGTGCCGGCGGCGATCGGAATCAACACCGACGACCCGGGCGTCAAGACGTTCAAGAGTCCAGACGGCTCGACCGGATACGGCCGCATTGAGCTTTGCGACAAGCCCTGCATCTCCCCACTGCACACGCACTCCACCGACGGCATCCTCCACACGGAATCAGCCTCCTCCGTCCCCAACCGCCTTGGGCAGTTCTTTACCGAATGGGGCGTGCGACTGGACCCCTCGTGCGTCGGCGGCTACTGCCACCCGACGAGCATCCAGGTCTTCGTCGACGGCAAGCGCTTCGACGGCGACCCGCGCACGATCGAGCTGGCGGATCATGCGGAGATCGCCATCGTGGTCGGGACGCCGCCGGCGGACATCCCCTTCACGGCAGACTTCTCGAACGCCTGACCGCACGGCCTGACACGTAGATCTCCCGGCCGTAGGGTTCGCGGGAGAACATGACGTCCGAGACCCGCAAGCGGCTGGTGCTGGTGGCGACGGTCATCGGCTCGTCGATGGCGTTCCTCGACGCGTTCGTCGTCAACGTCGCCTTGCCGACGATCGACAAAGAGCTCGGCCTCGGGCTGACCGGCGAGCAGTGGATCTTCCTCAGCTACTCGCTGGCGCTGGCAGCGCTCTACCTGCCTGCAGGCGCGCTCGGCGACCGCTACGGCTACGCGAACACGTTCGTCATCGGCGTGGCCGGCTTCGCAGCCGCCTCGGTGCTTGCCGGTATCGCCCCCACAAGCGAGGTGCTGATCGGAGCCCGAGCCGTCCAGGGCGTGTTCGGCGCATTGCTGACGCCGGGCAGCCTGGCTTTGCTGCGGGCCACGTACGGAGACGAGGCGGGTAGAGCGATCGGCTCGTGGACGGCGTGGACCAGCGTCGCGACCGTCGCCGGGCCCGTCGTCGGGGGCGCGATCGTGGAAGCCGTCTCCTGGCGCGTGATCTTCCTGCTCAACATCCCGCTCGCCGTCGTGACCGTGGTCTTGACGCTCGTCTCGCGCGACACGTGCCGCACGGAGACACGCCATCGGCACCTCGACGTGTACGGCGCCGTGCTGGGAGCGATCGCCGTCGGCGCACTCGTCTGGGCGCTCGTCGAGGGGCCGGAGAGCGGCTTCGGAAGCCCGACCGTCGTCGGCGGCTTCGTGCTGGCGGGCGTTGCGTTTTCCGCCTTCATCTGGGTCGAGTCGCGCGTGGCCGAGCCGATGATGCCGCTGTCGCTCTTTCGCATCCGCGAGCTCTCGGTCGCCAACCTCGCGACGTTCTTCGTCTACGCGGCACTGGGCAGCGCAATCTTCTTCGTCGTCCTGTTCGGACAGTCGGTGCTCGGCTACTCGCCCATAGAAGCCGGCCTCATGATCGCACCCATCAGCATCGTGATCTGGCTGCTCGCCGGTCGCTTCGGCCGTGCGTCCGACCGTCTGGGACCGCGCCTCTTCCTCGTCGGCGGGCCCGTCCTGATCGGCGTTGGCCTGGCGCTGCTAGGCCGCCTGGACGCCGACTCGAGCTACTGGTTGGAGGTCTTTCCGGGCCTGCTCGTCTTCTCGGTCGGGCTGGCCGCCACCGTGCCGGCCATCACCTCCACCGCATTGAAGCCGGCTCCGGAGGGCCTGACCGGCGTCGCCTCGGGCATCAACACCACAGTTTCCCGCCTGGGTCAGCTGGTGGCGGTCGCGGTGCTCGGCGTGGTCGTCGCGCTCGTTTACAACGCGAACGGCAACCCGTTCGAGCTGGGCGAGCGGAGCGCCGCCGAGCTCGCGGAGGCCGCCGATGCGTTCCAGGCCGCGATGTGGGTCGCGGCCGGACTGGCCTTCGCCGGCGCGCTCGTCAGCGGCCTATGGCTGCCGCGTCGAGGTCGAAGCGAAGCGACTTCGCTCGCTGACGGCACCCCTGAACTGCAGCCTCCCGCGTCTCGCCCCACTCGGTGAAGATCGCGAGCCGGTAGCTCGCCGTGTCGTTCGTGCCCTGCTCGGAGAGCCTCAGCCCGGGCCGGACGAGGATCTCCAGTCCGTCCTGCGGCTCGGGAACAGCCTCGACGACCGCGTCCTCGAAGACGCGCACCACATACGAGATGGCGACGCCGTGCGGCTTGCTGCCGTCCCAGGCCGGATCCTCACCGCAGGCGAGCGCGAACAGCGCGTCATATGTCGGCCGGCCGTGCACTGCCTCCGCCAGTGGCGAGAACTGCGAGGCAATGCGCGGGTTCAGCTCCACGATCCGCGCTCGACCGTCGTCGGCGACGAAGAACTCGATGTTGAAGAAGCAGGCGTCGAGGCCGTGGGCAGGCACGAGCACCGCTGCGAGCTCCCCCAGCTCGTCCAGCCGCTCCCGCGGTAACGCGGACGGGTACTCGAAGCGCTCGAACGAGTTCGTGCCCTGGTACTTCACCGAATCGGTGATGCCGATCACGGTCACCCGACCGCCGTGCACGAAGCCCTCGAGCGTGACCTCTTGTCCGGTTACGAGCTCCTCGACCAGGAAGCCACGGACGTCGTCCTCGGGGAGCCCGGCGAGGTCGGCGTACTCGTCTCTGTAGTCCGGGGCCTCGACTAGCTCCGCGAGCTCGGCCTCGGAGTCGACGAGCCGCGCCTCCTGGGATAGACGGCCGACGACCGGTTTCACCCACCACGGCGAGGGGAACGGCGGCGGCCCGTCGAGTGCGGCGAACCGCGGCGTCGCCTCGGGCGCGACGCGCTGCTGGATCGCTCTCGAGGTCGGCTTGTGCTGGCAAGAGACGATCGCCTGCGGGGTCGGTCCTGGCAGCCCACGACGCTCGGCGAGCTGGGCGGCGAGCAGCGCCGAACGATCCTTCGTGCCCACGACCCCGTCGGCCGGGAGCTCCGCCAGCTCGTCTAGCAGCGCGCTTGTGTCTACCGGACCGGCATCGAGATCCGGGCCGGCGAACCGAACGTCGACGCTGCTCGAACATGCAGCGTGACGGTCACGGTTTTGCGGACAGATAACGAGTACGCGCGTCAACGATCCTCCAATCTAGACTTCCCGACTCCATGCCCGAAGCCGCCGAACTCACGGCAGACGTGAGGGAGCGCATAGTCGTCGAGTTGGAGGCCGCACGGGCCCGGACGACAGCTCTGCTCGCGCCGTTGTCCGACGAGGAGCTCACCCAGCAGGTCTCTCCCCTGATGTCTCCGCTCGTCTGGGACCTCGCGCACATCGGGCACTTCGAGGAGCTCTGGATCTCCCGGCGGCTCGGCGGCGCGAAGCCGATCTTCCCCGAGGTGGACGATACGTACGACGCGTTCGCACACGAGCGGGAGGAGCGTCCCTCGCTCGAGCTGCTCGACCCCGGTGCTGCACGGACGTACCTCGCGGACGTTCGCGCGCGGTCGCTCGCGGTGCTCGACGAGATCGAGCTCGACGCCGCGGACCCACTGCTCCGCGGCGGCTTCGCCTTCGGCCTCGTCGTCCAGCACGAGCAGCAGCACGTGGAGACGATGCTGCAGACGATTCAGCTCTCCGGAGTCGGGCACGAAGGTGGACGGCCACGAGTGCTGACGGGCGGCCTGGGTGCTGCGCTCGTCGAGGAGGGGTCGTTCGTGATGGGCACGAACGACGAGCCCTGGGCCTACGACAACGAGCGTCCAGCCCACGATGCCGAGACAGGCGCGTTCAGGATCGACGTCGAGCCGGTGTCGAATGCCGAATTCGGGGCGTTCCTCGACGACGGCGGCTGGGATGAGCCGCCGCTCTCCTGGGAACGAGACGGTGACCGGTGGGTGCGCCGCTGCTTCGGGCGTGTCGAGCCGGTGCCGCCTTCGGAGCCGGTGCAGCACGTCTCCTGGGAGGACGCCACCGCGTACGCGCAGTGGACGGACAAGCGCCTGCCGACTGAGGCCGAGTGGGAACGAGCGGCCAAGCTCGGCCTGCTGCGCGGCGTGGGCTCGGTGTGGGAGTGGACGTCGTCGAACTTCGCCGGCTACCCGGGCTTTCGCGCATTCCCGTACACCGAGTACTCCGAGGTGTTCTTCGGCCCCGACTTCAGGGTGCTGCGCGGAGCGTCCTGGGCGACGAGCCCGACGGTGTCCCGCATCACGTTCCGCAACTGGGACTTCCCCATCCGCCGGCAGATCTTCGCCGGCTTCCGCTGTGCGAGCGATTTGTGAGCGACGGCGCACCCGCTGCCACACTGCAGGTCGACGTCTATCTCACTCCTGAGGACCGCCTCGACGCGTTGCGCCAGGACGTCCTGCAGGGCCTCACGTCGACGCCGAAGGAGCTGCCGCCCAAGTGGTTCTACGACGAGCGCGGCTCGATGCTGTTCGAGGAGATCACCAGGCTTCCCGAGTACTACCTGACGGGGCGCGAGCGCATCATCCTCGCCGAGCACGCACGAGACGTCGCGCGGCTGACGGCGGCGAACACGCTCGTGGAACCCGGTTCGGGATCGTCCGAGAAGACGCGGCTCCTGCTCGATGCGATGGTCGAGGCCGGACACCTGAGGCGCTTCGTTCCCTTCGACGTCTCGGAGCAAGCACTGCGGGAAGCCGCGGCGAGGATCTCCGAGGAGTACCCGGGCATCGAGGTGCATGGCGTCGTGGGCGACTTCGAGCACCACCTCGTCTGGCTGCCAGAAGGCCGGCGGAGGCTATTCGCGTTCCTCGGCTCCTCGATCGGCAACCTCACGGGCGAGCAACGCGCGATGTTCCTTGCAGACCTGCACGGGCTGCTCGGGGTCGACGAGGCGCTCCTGCTCGGGGCGGACCTCGTCAAGGACCCGGCGCAGCTCGAGGCGGCCTACAACGACGCGCGGGGCGTCACTGCGGAGTTCAACCGCAACGTCCTGCACGTGATCAATCGCGAGCTCGGCGGTGACTTCGATCCGGTGCGGTTCACCCACATCGCGCGCTGGGACGCCGAGCACGAGTGGATCGAGATGCTCCTCCGCTCCGACGTCGATCAACGCGTGCGCGTCTCGGACCTCGAGCTCGAGGTGGAGCTCGCCGCCGGCGAGGAGCTGCGCACCGAGATCTCCGACAAGTTCCGTCGCGAGGGCCTGGAGGCGGAACTGCGCGAAGCCGGCTTCGATCTCGCCCACTGGTGGGAGGATCCGGACGGAGACTTCGCGCTCTCGCTGTCGTTCTCGGCGGCGAGCAGGTGACGCGCGTCGTCATCCTCGGCGGCGGCTCTGCGGGCGAGGCGTTCGTCGGCGCGCTGAGCCGACTCGAAGGCGATTTCGAGATGACGCTCGTGGAGCGCGCTCTCGTGGGCGGCGAGTGCACGTACTGGGCCTGCATGCCTTCGAAGACGCTGCTCCGCGCGCCGGAGATCCTCGCGGCGGCCGGGCAAGCGCCGGGCGCGGCCGAGGCGATTTCCGGAGCACTCGACGTCGAACGCGTCTTCTGGTGGCGAGACCAGGTCGTCGAGGGCTACGAGGATGAAGGTCACGGCGAGTGGCTCGCCGACCGCAGCACCGAGCTCGTCCGCGGCGATGCAACGGTGAGTGCCCCGGGCATCCTCGACGTGGGCGGACAAGAGCTGCCCTACGACAAGCTCGTCGTCGCCACCGGCTCGCGGCCCGCGCTGCCGCCGATCGAGGGTATCCATAACGTGCCGCACTGGACGACGGCGAACGCCACCGCGTCGAGCGTCGTTCCCGAGTCACTCGTAGTCGTGGGCGGGGGCGCTTCAGGCGTCGAGCTCGCGCAGCTCTACCAGCGGCTCGGCGCGAACGTGACGGTCGTCCAGCGCAGCCGGTTGCTGACGAAGATGGACGAGGAGGCCGCCTCGCTGCTGCAGGAACGGCTCGAGGAGGACGGCGTGCGGGTCAGGTGCGGCGCGGGGGTGGCCCGAGTCGACGTCTCCGACCCCGGAGTGACCGTCGGCCTCGACGACGGCGAGACGATTGCCTGCGAGCGCCTGCTGATCGCCGCCGGGCGCACGCCCACCCTGGATGGGCTCGGCCTCGAGCAGCTCGGTGTCGAGATCGGCAAGCAGGGCATCGTCGTCGACGAGCACCTCGCGGCCGCCGAGAACGTCTGGGCGATAGGCGACGTGACCGGCGTTTCGCTCTTCACGCACGTCGCCAAGTACCAGGCGCGCGTCGCCGCTTCCAACATCGCCGGGGTGGTCCGGGCGGCCGACTATCGCGCCGTGCCGGCGGTGGTATTCACCGATCCGCAGGTGGCCCAGGTGGGCTCGGTCGAGGGCGACGGCATCGTCAACGCATCGTGGGAGGTGAACCGGACCTCCCGGTCGTCGACCTACGAGCGGCCGAAGCGGAAGGGCTTCGTGAAGCTTTTCGCCGACCGCGAGCGACGTGTCCTCGTCGGCGCGGTCGCCGTGGGGCCCGAGGCGGGAGAGTGGCTGCAACAGGCGACGCTCGCCATCCGCGCCGAAGTGCCCGTCGACGTGCTCCGCGACACGATTCAGCCGTTCCCCACGTTCTCCGAAGCGCTCTCCTTCGCCGCCCGCGACCTGCCTCTCTGAGACAGGGGACAGTCACTGCGACTGTCCCCTGTCTGTTTCGACTTCGTTGAAATTTCGTCAGGCACGACGGCGTCGGGTCGGCGCGAGGCTAGCCTCGAAGCGTGCCGCGGATAGCGCGCAATCAACTCCCTCCCGAAGGCATCTACCACGTCACGTCGCGGGGCGTCGCCGGACTTCCGATCTTCGTCGGCGACAACGACCGCTTGGACTTCCTGTCACTACTGAAGGGAATCGCGACCGCCTCCGCGTGGGAATGCCACGCGTACTGCCTGATGACGACGCACTACCACGTCGTGATCGAAGCGCCTCGCGAACGAATCTCGGCTGGGATGCATCAGCTCAACGGCCGATACGCCATGCTCTTCAACAAACGCCACGGTCGCCGCGGCCACCTGTTCGAGAGCCGCTTCTCGGCCTGGGTTGTCAGAGACGAGGCGCACCTCGAAGCGACCTGCCAGTACGTCCTCGACAACCCGGCGCGCGCAGGGCTCGACACGGCTCAGCCGTGGCCCTGGGCCGCCCCCGGCGATCACGCGAGCAAGCGCCGTACCTCGTCGTCCCCTACCTCCGAGAAGTCCTCGTAGGAGAGCCCGACCGCATAGAAGGGATACGGCTGGCGCAGGCAAACGACCTCGTCGGCAACGTCCTCGAGCGCTGTGCACGTCTGCGGCGGAGCCGTGGGGACTGCCGCGACGATTCGCGCCGGTTCCTGCGAGCGCAGCGCCTGCACCGCCGCGAGCATCGTCGAGCCGGTGGCCAGCCCGTCGTCGACGACGATCACGGTCTTCCCTGCGACGTCCGGCGGAGGACGAGCGCCGCGATAGAGCTGCTCGCGCCGGCGAAGCTCCTCGAGCTCACGAGCAACGACCGCGTCCACGCGATCCCGAGGCAGGCCGGTTTGCTCGAGCAGAGCCTCGTTGAGCACGCGTGCACCGCCGCTGGCGATGGCTCCCATCGCCAACTCGTCCTGTCCAGGGAAGCCGAGCTTCCGCACAACGAGTGCGTCGAGTGGCGCGTCGAGAATCTCGGCCACCTCGCGACCGACGACCACCCCGCCTCGAGGCAGGGCCAGCACCAGCACGTCGTCCCGGCCCGCGTACTCCTCGGCCAGCCGCTCACCGAGCTCTCGGCCCGCTTCGGCGCGGTCCTGGAACCGCCGCATGGTTACTCCGCGAGGGCGGGCAGAACGGCTTCGCCGACGAGCTCGACCATCGCCGTGTCTCTGTGCGCGAGATGCTGGAGGTAGACCCGTTCCACGCCAGCCTCGGCCAGGGCCGCTAGCCGCTCCACGACCTCGTCCGGCGTCCCCGCTATCCACCGCTCCCGCCGTTCGGCGAGCACTGCCGCCGGATCCTCGTTTCCGGAGCCGAACACCTTTAGCACACCACGCACGCGGTCGAGCACCTGCGCCTGGTCCTCCCCCACGACGCACGTCGCCATCAGTGTGAGCGGCAGCGTTGCGGGATCGCGCCCCGCAGACTCGCACGCTTCCACCAGGATCGACTTCCGCTCGCGGCAGTCGTCGATCGATGCGAGCAGCGTGTTGTACTCGTCGGCGAGCCGTACTGCGAGCGCGACCGCCCTCGGCTTGGCATTGCCGCCGAGGATGAGCGGTGGCCGCGGCTGCTGCAGCGGCTTCGGCAGCGCCGGACAGTCGTCCAGTCGATAGTGCCGGCCTGGGAAGGTCACCGAATCCTCAGTCCACAAGCGGTGGACGATCTCCAGCTGTTCCTCGAGCAACTCCATGCGGATTCCGAGCGCCGGAAAGTCAAAACCGTAGGCCGCGTGCTCTCCCTCGTTCCAGCCGGCGCCGAGCCCGAGCTCGACCCGTCCGCCCGACACGTGATCGATCGTCGCCACGGACTTCGCGAGTACCGACGGGTGGCGGAAGGTGACCGGCGAAACGAGCGTGCCCAGCCGGATCCGCTCCGTGCGGGCCGCCAGCGCCGCCAGGGTTGCGATCGCATCGTGCGACGCGCGCTCGCGCCTGCCGATGACCGAGAGGTAGTGGTCGGAGCGGAACAACCCGTCGAGACCCGCGCGCTCGCATGCTTCCGCCAGCGCCAGCCACTCGTCCCAGGAGACATCCTCCTGGCCCTCGACCATCAGGCAGAGCCGCATCCTCCGTCCATCATGACCGAGAGCGGCACCACGGGCTACGATCGCGCTCGTGCGCGTCGCCATCCTCGCCCTGGTCGTGCTCGCCCTCGCTGGGTGCGGCGGCGACAACGGCGGTGACGAGTCGACCGCCGAAGGTTGCGCGGACGTCGAAGCGCCCGCGGCGAAGGCCGACGGCGGTGCGACGAAGCCGTCGGAGCCTCTCGACGAGGCGACGACGTACGTGCTCGTTCTCGAGACGAGCTGCGGGGACTTCGAGATCACGCTCGACCAGGAGCTGGCGCCCGACACTGCGGCTTCGCTCGTCGGGCTCGCGCGCGCCGGCTTCTACGACAACACGATCTTCCACCGCGTCGTGCCCGGCTTCGTCATCCAGGGCGGCGACCCGACAGGGGAGGGCAGCGGCGGTCCGGGCTACAAGACCGTCGACGTCCCGCCTTCCGGCGCCGCGTACACCAAGGGAGTGGTCGCGATGGCGAAGACGCAGACCGAAGCGCCGGGGACAAGCGGCAGCCAGTTCTTCGTCGTCACCGCCGAGGACGCCGGCCTAACCGCCGAGTACGCCATCGTCGGCGAGGTGACGCAGGGCTACGACACGGTGGAGCGGATCGAGGCGCTCGGCGACGTCAACACTCAGCAGCCGTCGCAGCCGATCGTGATCGAACGAGTCACCGTGCGCGAGAGCTGAGCGGACTCGTGGACGCGCGCGACTGGGATCTCCGCTGGACTGACAAGCTCCTGCATGCGCACGGCGAGCCAAGCTCCGTCGTGCTGGCCGAGCTCGAAGGTCTCGCACCCGGGAGGGCGCTCGACCTCGGCTGCGGCAACGGACGTCATGCGCTGTGGCTCGCCGAGCGAGGCTGGCGTGTGACTGCCGTCGACTTCTCGACCGAGGCTCTGCGCCAGGCTCGTGAGCGTTCCACGGGGAGTGGCATCCACGTCGACTGGGAGGAGGCCGACCTCACGGAGTACGAGCCGCAGCGGCAAGCCTTCGAACTCGTGCTCGTTACGTACCTCCACATCCCCGGTATCGACCGCGCATCGATCCTCGCCAAAGCCTCCGCGGCAGTCGCCGCCGGCGGGATGCTGCTGCTGGTCGGCCACGACCTGACGAACATCGGCACGGGAGCGCCCGGGCCGACGAGCCCAGCTGTCCTCTACACGCCGGCAGACATCGTCCCCGAGCTTCCGGAGCTCGAGATCGAACGGGCGGAGCAGGTTCGCAGGCCCGTACAGCTGGACGACGGCAGCGAGGTGGAGGCGATCGACGCGCTCGTGCTCGCTACCCGTCGCTGAGCGGCGGGTACTCGCCCGTCTCCTCGCCTTTCACGATCAGCCCGTAGAGGATCACCATGTACACGGCGATCATCACGATCGCCCACGTTCCGTTCGTGTTGGCGAACATCAGCTGGACGACGATGCCGAGGCTAGCCAGCGCGATCCCGAGCACGCGGCCGATCTCCTGGCGCGAGAGAATCGCGTAGCCGGCAAATATGCCGAGCCCGCCGACGATCAGCAGCACGACGCCCCAGAACTCGAGGTTGGCGAAGAGCACCTGCGCGAAGAGATACCTCGACTTCGACAGCGCGGCGATGCCCTCGATCACCTGGAATGTGCCGGCGACGAGGAAGAAGACTCCTGCGAACGCCGCCCAGCCGGTGCCCGTCGCCGCCCTTGCGGTGGCAGACGCTTGATCCATGCCCCCTCCTACGGTCGGGAGCCACTAGCCTCCCATATTAGGAGGGTCTGGCGAAACAGTGACTGTGCCGCCGGAATCACGCTGGTGGCCGCGCTGCGGCGTCCTCAGTCGCCCACGTACTTACTAGTACGCGGGCTCCCTGCGTCCTTGCATCACAACCTCCAGCGCGCCCCGGCGACGAGCACCGTTCCGCCAAACCCTCCTAGCGGCCCCGAGAGGAGTCGAACCTCTGCACGCGGATTCGAAGTCCGCCGCTCTATCCACTGAGCTACGGGGCCTCGGCAGCAAGTGTACGCGGCTCCCTAACGCCGAGAGCCCCGGCGGACCGGGGCTCTCGGCTCGCGTGGAGGGAGTGTGATCCGCGCGAGACTGCTTTAGGAATTGGCCCGCGCGCGGAGCGCGCTTGGGCCAATTCGGCCAGGCTCAGCGTGAAACACCGGCCTTGGGGCCGGCGGCGAGAATCGCCGTGGCCGCGCTGCCCATCGAGAACACTGCGGCCTTGCCGCCCACGGCGGGCTTGCCGCGGAGCTTCGTGTCGGCCGAGATGCTCTTCGTGACGCTCGGGCCGTCGGCCCGCTTGACCGTGATAGACACGTCTGAAGCGGCGGTGACCTGACCGCGGTCGAAGCTGAAGGCGTTGGACGAGCCGTCCGCCTTGATCAGCTTGACGTCCGCGTGCACGGCACCCATGAGGCCCTTCTTTGCCTTGAGCCGCGCCAGGCGCTGCCCGAGGCCCTTGCCGTTGCCGTCGCCGAGACGGAGCGAAGCCGCCTTGGCTGCGCGCGGGGCGAGCACAGCGAATGCCGTGCCGCCGCGCGAGAAGACCACGGCGCCCTTGTCGATCTGGATGTCGCCGCGCACCTTCGTGTCCGCGTTCAGCGCCAGCGTGACACTGGGGCCGTCCTTCCGCTTCAGCGTGACCGAGTTGGCGGACTCGGCCGTGACCTGACCGCGATCGACGACGAACGAGTTGGTCGTGCCGTCGGCCTTGATGAGGCTGATCTCGGCGTGAACGCCTCGTACGAGGCTCTTACCTTTTCCGGGGCCGGCCACAGCGACCGCCGAGCCGATGAGCAGCGCGGCGGAGATGCCGACCGCTGCGATCCCGAATGCCCTGTTCTTGTTGCTCACGTTGTGTGTGCTCCTCGGTAGTGGTTGTGATGGACGGTAGAGCCTGTTGCTGTCAGGTAAGGCGCCGCCGCCTCTCATGTAAGGCGGCAGCAAACGCAGAGTAAATAGAGGGTGACCGGT
>CAVWJN010000010.1:0-115346 GCA_963755255.1 uncultured Actinomycetes bacterium
GGCGGAGGAGCGGCGCGAGGAGATCCTCGAGGCTGCGCCTCACCGAGTTCGCTGACCACGGCTTCGAAGGCGCGTCGACCGACGTCATCGCCCGCGAGGTCGGCATCTCGCAGCCGTATCTCTTCCGCCTCTTCGGCACGAAGAAGGGGCTCTACCTCGCGTCCGCCGAGCGCTGCCTGGCGGACACGTACGAGAGGTTCCGCGCGGCCTCGGAAGGGTTGAGCGGCGAGGACGCGCTCTCGGCGATCGGCGCGGCGTACAAGGAGATGATCACCGCCGATCCGCGCCGGCTGAAGGCGCAGATGCAGGGCTACGCGGCGAGCGACGACCCGGACGTCCGCGACGTCATGCGCCGTGGCTTCGGCCAGCTCGTCGAGCTCGTCGAGTCGACCGGCGTGTCCCAGGAGCGGGTCGCGCACTTCTTCGCGATCGGGATGCTGATCAACGTCATGTCGTCGATCGATCTCTACAGCGCCGACGAGCCCTGGGCGAAGCGGCTCATCGAGGGATGCCTGAAGGACGACTAACACCTTTTTTTCGCCACGGAAGTGAGTAAGTAGTCACTAGTCACAAGGAGGCACGATGGTAGACCGGATAGGACATCGAACCCTCTGGACGTTCGTGATCACGTCGATCGCGCTCGTCATGGTCACGCTCGACAACCTCGTCGTGACGACGGCGCTGCCCGTGATCCGCACCGACCTCGGTGCGTCCATCGAAGGCCTCGAGTGGACGGTGAACGCGTACACGCTGACATTCGCCGTCTTCCTCCTGACCGGCGCGGCGCTCGGCGACCGCTTCGGCCGGAGGCGCATGTTCGTCGTCGGCCTCGGCATCTTCACCGCAGCCTCCGCGCTGGCCAGCGCTTGCGCCCACGATCGAGGCCCTCGTCGCGGCGCGGGCGCTGCAGGGTCTCGGCGGCGCCATCGTCGCCCCACTCACGTTGACGATTCTCAGCGCGGCCGTTCCGGCCGAACGCCGCGGCCTCGCGCTCGGCGCCTGGGGAGGCATCGGCGGTCTCGCCGTCGCTCTCGGTCCGCTCGTCGGTGGCGCCGTGATCGAAGGACTCTCGTGGCAGTGGATCTTCTGGATCAACGTGCCGATCGGACTTGCGCTCATGCCGCTGGCCTGGCGACGCCTGGACGAGACTCACGGGCCGTCGTCGAGCCTCGACCTGCCCGGCCTCGCTGCTCGTCAGCACGGGCCTGCTCGGGGTCGTCTGGGGCCTCGTGCGCGGCAACGGCCAGGGCTGGACGAACCCTGAGATCGTCGCCTCTCTGGTGGTGGGAGCTGCTGCTCGTTGCAGCCTTCGTCCTGTGGGAGCTGCGGGCACGGGAGCCGATGCTGCCGATGCGCTTCTTCTCCAACCGGACGTTCAGCCACGCCAACGTGGCGTCGTTCTTCATGTTCTTCGGGATGTTCGGATCGATCTTCCTGCTGGCGCAGTTCTTCCAGACCGTGCAGGGCTACTCGCCGCTGCAGGCCGGGCTGCGGATCCTCCCGTGGACGGCGATGCCGATCTTCGTGGCGCCGATCGCCGGCGCGCTCTCCGATCGCATCGGCGGCCAGCGGATCATGGGCGTAGGGCTCTCCTTGCAGGCGATCGGGCTCGGCTGGATGGCGGCCGTCTCGACGCCCACCGTGCCCTACGCGCAGCTCGTCGGCCCCTTCATTCTCTCCGGGATCGGCATGGCGCTCTTCTTCGCGCCGGTGGCCAACGTCGTGCTGAGCAGCGTGCGGCCTGCAGGAGGAAGGGCAGGCCTCGGGCGCCAACAACGCGATCCGCGAGCTGGGCGGGGTGTTCGGAGTCGCGGTGCTGGCCTCGCTCTTCGCGAGGTTCGGCGGCTACGAGTCCGCGCAGGCGTTCGTGGACGGGCTAGTGCCTGCCGTCTGGGTCGGAGCGGCGCTCGTCGCCGTCGGGGCCGTGGCGGCGCTCACGATCCCCGCCACGACGCGCGCGAGCGGGCGCCGCGTCCAGAGCCCGTGTTCGAGGACGCTTAGGCCTCGACCGTGTCCCACCCGGCTGGGAGTTTCGGCGGCTCCCAGCCGGGATCGGGACGCCAGTCCTCCCAGCCGGTCGGAAACGGCCATCCCTCGACCAGCCTTGCGGCGTCCGCATACGCGGCGGCAGCGTCGTCCTTGCGTGAGCACGCCCGCTCTCCAGCGCCTCCTCCAGCTCGTCCTCGTCGAGCAGTTCGTGGCGTCCGTCCGGGTACACGACGAGGTCCAGCGCGCAGTCGACGTAGTCGAAGCCGACCGGCGTCCGCGGACGCGACGGACGCTCGAAGTTCACGTACCACTCGCGAAGCGTCCAGCTCGCGTCCCAGATGAGGGACGTGGAGTAGCCCTCTCCCGGCCGCGCGAGCAAGAGCAGGTGCTCCTTGAACCGGCTCGGCTTCAGCCTCCACTCGTCGCACGGAATGGGAATGCCGGAGAACCGTGCCTCTGCGCCGCTCGGCGCGAAGAGCACCAGCTCGTCGTCCCCGTCTGCGACGACGTACCACGCGTGCGCTTGCCACACGCGGCCGAGCCACGTCTGGCGCGCGCAGATGACGTCGCCTCTAGACCACATCCCAACCCTCGGGAAGCGTTGGCACCGGCCAGGCCGGATCCGGCTGCCAGTCCTCCCAGCCGGTCGGAAACGGCCACTCGTCTCCCAACCCTCCGGGAGCGTGAGCGCCGGCCAGGCTGGATCCGGCTGGCAGTCCTCCCAGCCCGTCGGGAACGGCCACTCCTCGAGCACGCGGTGTCGCCTCGTCGTGCGCCAGCCCGGCGCCTCTTCGGCGCGTGAGGATCCCGAGAGTCGACCGCCTGGGCGAGATCGTCTTCGTCCTTCCAGTGGACGTCGCCGCCGGCCTCGATCCAGAGATCGAGCTGCCAGTCCATCGTGTCGAAGCCGAACCGGCGACTCGGCGAGCGGCGCCTGGAGGTTGACGTACCAGCCGAGGAAAGATCCGTCGTCACTGCGGAATGAGGCGAATCGAGTGTCGGCGCGCCAGGGGATGTCAGCTCGAGCCGTCCCGGGCCGACCCACGATCGCAGGTCGACCGTCCACTCGTCGAACGGGCGCAGGCGGCCATTCGGCGCGACCCAGCGGGTACGCGATCGGTGTACCGGCATCGATCCACGTGACGAGCCGCTCTGGGCTCTGCTCGACCACGAGCGATGGAAGCGCCATCACGACCCGCCCGCACACGATGTGGCGCAGCAACAGCGACTCCATCGGCCCTAGACTCGCACGGGTGGCTGAGGCCCGCGTCGTGATGACCCTGCCGGGCCCCGGGCTCGAGGCGCAACGCGCCTTCCATCTCGCCGCCGGCGTCGACGAGATCGTCGAGCCGGGCTCGACTGCTGCGGGTTGGACGATCCAGGCCGAGCCAGACGAGCTGTGGTGGCCGCGGGGCGGCAGGCTCGGCGAGGTGCTGGCGGAAGTCCCGGCCGAGTACGACGCCGTCCAGGCCCTGGTGCGCCCATTCGTCTCCGTAGAGGGCGGCGACACGCTGGAGACGATGGTGTATCGGCTCTCCGGTCAGGGCTCGGTGCGGCTCGTCGCCCGCGTGACCGATTCGCGCCGACCGCTGCGCGGCTGGTTTCCGATCGAGGTGTTGACGCTCTTGCCCGGCCCGCCAGTCGCGACGACGGAGGTCGAGGCGGGCCTCGCTGCAGGAGTCATCCATCGCGACACTCGGCTGGTCGAGGCATTCGCCGCGCTGGCTCGTGGGGAGGAGCTGTCCTTCCCGCGGCCGTCCGTCGTCGAGGACGCGCTGCTCGCCGCGGATGTCGCGGCCCTCGGCGAGGCCGACGCCTTCCGTCTGCGCGGAGAGCTCGACGAGGTGGAGACCCGCCTCCGCGCTGTCGAGGAACGCGCGACGACCTCTCTCGCGAGCCGGCTTCGACGCCTCTTGCGCCGCGGATGAGGATCGTCTCGACGTTGATCGTGCGCGACGAGGCCGACATCGTCGGCGAGCATCTCCGCTACCACGCCGATCTCGGCGTCGACTTCGTCGTCGCCATCGACCATCGCTCGACGGACGGGACGACCGACATCCTGAGAGAGCACGAGCGCGCGGGTCGCCTCCATCTCATCCAGGAGCAGGGCGACGTGATCGAGCAGCAGGAGTGGGTGACTCGCATGGCGCGCCTCGCGGCGACGGACTTCGGCGCCGACTGGGTCCTGAACTGCGACGTGGACGAGTTCTGGTGGCCGCGTGACGGTTCGCTGCGCGACGTGCTGTCGGCGGTGCCGCGGCGGTTCGGCACGGTCAGAGGCTGGGGACGGCACTTCGTGGCACGCCCCGAGACGGGGGAGCCGTTCTTCGAGCGGATGACGGTCCGGCGACGACCGACCGACGAAGCGGGGAGCCCGTACAGGCCGGGCTTCAAGACCGCGCACCGCGCGACGCCCGACGTCGTGGTCACGCGCGGTAATCACAACGCGTTCGGTCCGCGGGCTGGCGCCGCTTCGCGACTGGAAGTCGTGCGAAGTGTTCCACTTCCCGATCCGCACGCAGTCGCAGATGGAGCGCAAGTTCCTGCGCCTGGTGACGAGCCTCGGCGATCATCCGGGCTCCCGTCACGAACGCGACACGGCACGGGCGATCCAAGCAGAGAGCGGCGCTGACGTCTTCGCGGAGTTCCTGGTGGACGATGCGGCGCTTGCGTCCGGGCTGCGCGACGGGTCACTCGAGGAGGACGTGCGGTTGCGCGACGCGCTGCGCGACCCTGCGGTTCGTCGACGGCCGCCCTCGTTGGCCGACGACGTTTCTCTGGCGATGGACTTTGCCGACTTCCATCCGTCGGACTCGACTGTGCGGCTTGCACGACGCATCGAAGAGCTGCGCGGCCGGCTCGAGGTGCATGGAACGGTGATCTCGGTCGTCGTCACGCTCTACAACGAGTCGGCATCGCTCGACGAGCTGTACCGCCGCACGGTGGCCTCTCTCGAAGGCCTCGGCGCAACCCTTCGAGATCATCTTCGTGGACGACGGGTCGACTGACGGCAGCTTCGCCGAGATCGAGCGCCTGCACGACGCGGACGACCGTCTGCGCGCCGTCCGTTTCCGGCGCAACTTCGGCCAGCACCCGGCGATGCACGCCGGGCTCGTGCGCGCGCAGGGCGACGTCGTCGTGACCATGGACGGCGATCTCCAGAACGCGCCCGAGGACATACCGAAGCTCGTGGCCGCCGTCGAGGCCGGCGCCGACGTGGCCAGCGGGCGGCGGGTCGCGCGCCGCGACTCGTGGGGCCGAACACTGCCGTCGCGGCTGATCAACAGCATGCTGCGCCGCTTCACGGGAGTGGCCGTCTCCGACTTCGGCTGTGCCTTCAACGCCTACCGACGTGACGCGCTGACGCCGATGCTCGGCGCCATCGGCAAGCAGAAGTTCACGAAGGCTCTCGTGCTCTCGGGCGGCGCCAGCGTCGTCGAGGTCGACGTCCAGCACGCGTCGCGGCATGGATCGTCGCGCTACTCGCCGCTGCGGCTGACTCGGCTGGCGCTCCACGTGCTGGCGGGCTTCTGGCCGCAGCCGATCCAGTGGATCGGCGTGACGCTGGGCATCGTCTGCTCGCTCGCGGCCTTCGCGCTCGGCGTCTATGGCGTCGTCTACTGGATCGGCGAAGAACGACTTCCCCGGCCCGCTCTTCGGCGGCGCCGCGATCGTGTTCGTGCTCGGTGTCCAGGGCTTCATCCTCGCCCTCGTCGGCGAATACCTGGGCAGAATCCAACGCGACGTGGAAGGACGGCCTCTGTACACCATCGAGCGCGAGCTGTGAGCAAGCGCGTCCTCGTAACGGGCGGCGCGGGCTTCATCTCGTCGAACGTCGTCCGCCATCTGCTCACGGCGACGGCGCACGAAGTGGTGTCGCTCGACGCGCTGACGTATGCGGGCAATCTCGAGAACCTGGCGGACGTGCTGTCTCACGAGCGGCTGTCCTTCGTGGAGGGTGACGTCCGCGACGCCGACCTCGTGCGCGACATCGTCGCCGGCGTGGACGTGATCGTCAACGCCGCCGCCGAGTCCCACGTCGAGAAGTCGATCCGCGAGGGAGCGTCCGAGTTCGTGACCACGAACGTCGAGGGCACGCAGATCCTGCTCGACGCCGTGCGAGAGGCTCCCGTCGAGCGCTTCGTCCTCATCTCGTCGAGCGAGGTGTACGGCACCGCCGAGCAGGCGCCAATGAACGAGGAGCACCCGATCAACCCCCGTAGCCCGTACGCGGCCACGAAGGCCGGCGCCGACCGGCTCGCCTACTCGTATGCGGTCACGTACGACCTGCCGATCGTGATCCTCCGGCCGTTCAACAACTACGGGCCGCGACAGCATCCCGAGAAGCTGATCCCGCAGTTCATCACCAGCGCGCTCGAGGACGAGCCGCTGACGGTGCACGGCGACGGCTCGGCGTCGCGCGACTGGCTGTACGTGGACGACGACGCCGAGGCGATCGAGGCAGCCATCGAGGCGGATCTGGACACGGTCTCCGGCGAGGTGATCAATATCGCCACCGGCATCGACCTCTCCGTGACGGAGATCGCCGACCTCGTCCTGGAGGCTCTCGGCAAGCCCGCGTCGCTGAAGGAGCACGTGGACGAGCGGCCCGGGCAGGTGCAGCGCCACATCGGCTCCACCGACAAGGCGGCTCGGCTCCTCGGCTGGAGCGGCGCGCACGCGGTTCGAGACGGGTCTGGAACGCACCGTCGCGTGGTATCGCGACAATGAAGCCTGGTGGAGGGGGGTTCGGGCTCGGAGCGTCGGCGTCTACTCGTCCTAGGGGCGGGCCCTGGGCAGCTCGGGCTGCTGGAGGCGGCGCAGGAGCGCGGTGTCTACGTCATCGCCGTCGATCGCGATCCGGCCGCTCCCGGCTTCCGCTACGCCGACCGCCGGGCGATCGTCTCCGTCGAGGACGAAAACGCGGTCGACCGGCTGGCCGCCGCGGAGCAGGTCGAGGGCATCATCGCGCCGGGCATCGACTTTCCCGTCGGCCTGGCAGCGCGCGTGGCGGCTCGCCACAACCTTCGGCATCCGCTGTCCCCGGAGGTGGCGCAGGCGGCGGTGTCGAAGCTCCGCCAGCGCGAGCGGCTCGCCGAGGCGAGCGTCCCACACGCTCCCTTCCGTGTTTGTACCACTGCCGCCGACGCCGAGCACGCGGCCGAGGAGCTCGGCCTCCCTGTCGTGCTCAAGCCGCCGGATCGCCAGGGACAGCGCGGGTTGACGGTGGTGACGTCCGCAGAGGACGTGGCGGACGCGTTCGAGACGGCTCTGGCGGCAGCGCGCGGTCAGATCGTGCTCGTCGACAAGCTCGTGGCTGGACCGGAGCTGACGGTCAACGCGTTCTCGGTCGGTGGAGAGTTCCACCCGCTGACGGTGACCGACCGCGTCGTTGCCGAGCCACCCGCTTTCGGAGTGGCGCTGGCCCACGTCTGGCCCAGCGAGCTGAACGCCGCCGTGGTCGATGCGGCCGTCGAGCTCGCACGGGCTGCCGCGGAGGCTGTGGGCATCGAGCACGGGCCGACCTACACGCAAGTGCTCGTGGGCCAGGACGGGCCGGTCCTGGGCGAGCTCGCCGCGAGGTTGGGGGGCGGCCACGACGCAGAGCTCTGTGAAGCGGCGCTCGGCGTCGATCTCAACGGCCTCGCGATCGCCGCGGCGCTCGGCGAGGAGGTCTCTCCTGCGGAGCTCCGGACGCAGTCGCCTGCCGGCGGCGCCTGCGTCCGTTTCCTCGTCGCGCCGGAAGGCTCGGTGGAGGCCGTCGACAGCATCGAGCGGGCGGAGACGAGCGACGGCGTCGCGTGGGTGCGCGTGTATCGCCAGCCGGGAGACGAGATCCGGCCGCTGCGCCACGGATCCGACCGCGCCGGCGCGGTGCTGGCCGTGGGGGAGAGCCGGAAGCAGGCGCTGGCACGGGCTAGGAGGGCCGCGAGACGCGTACGCTTCCGCGTTGTTGAGACCCGCTCCCCCGTCGAGATCGCCTAGGGAGACCTTCCTCGGCTTCCAGCCACCTGCGCTCGGGGAGGAGGAGATTGCAGCGGTCGCCGAGACGCTGCGCTCGGGCTGGTTGACCACCGGGCCGAGGGCGGCCGAGCTGGAGCGGCGGTTCGCCGACTACGCGGGCGCGGAGCACGCAGTGGCGGTCTCCTCGGGCACCGCCGCGATGCATCTGTCGCTGCTGGCGGTTGGCATCGGGCCGGGCGACGAGGTGATCACCACGCCGATCACGTGGCCCGCGACGGCGAACGTCATCGTCCACACCGGTGCCACGCCGGTCTTCGCGGACGTGCGCGAGTCAGACCTCAACATCGATCCCGAGCAGGTCGCTGCTCTTGTCGGGCCCCGGACGAAGGCGATCCTGCCCGTCCACTTCGCCGGTCAGCCGGCCGACCTCGACCCGATCTCGAAGCTCGGGCTCCCGGTGGTCGAGGACGCGGCGCACGCCGTCGAGAGTGCGTATCGCGGTCGCAAGATCGGGGCGCTTTCCGAGGCGACGTGCTTCTCGCTCTACGCGACGAAGAACGTCGCCGCCGGTGAGGGCGGCGTGATCACCACCAACGATGCCGAGATCGCACACGCGATCGACGACCTTCGCGTGATGCGGCGCGGTCACGGCTCGCTGTACGACATCGCCGTGCCGGGCTACAAGGCGAACCTCTCCGACATCCTGGCAGCCATCGCGCTTTGCCAGCTGGACAAGGTCGAGCGGCATCGTGAGATTCGCGAGCGGCACGTCGGCGCCTACGACGCCGCGATGGCGGAGCTGGACGGAATCGAGCCGCTGGCCCGCGACCCGCGCGACACGCACGCGCTCCACCTCTACGTCGTACGCATCGATCCGGAGCGGGCGGGTGCGACGCGCGACGAATACCAGCAGGCCATGGCCGCGGAGCAGATCGGCACGAGCGTGCACTTCCTGCCGGTGCACAGGCTCAGCGCCTACCGGGAGCGCTATCCCGATCAGCCGCCGCTGCCCGTCGCCGAGCGCGCCGGAGCGGAGGTGTTGTCGCTGCCGCTCTCGCCTGCCCACTCTGACGACGACATTGCCGACGCGATCGACGCCCTGCTTCGGGTGCATGCGCGGTTCACCGGGAGCGACGCGTGACGCAGCGGCGCAGCGTACGGGTCACGGCGACGCTCGTCGTCACCGGCCTGTGCCTCGCCTACATCGTCTGGAAGATCGATCTCCACCAGACCGTCGACATCCTCGCCGAGGCGGACTACTGGTGGCTGGCGGCGGCGGTGGCGATCATGACGGTGACGGTGCTGCCCATGGCGTGGCGCTGGCAGCGGCTGCTGCAGGCGCGCTCCATCGACGAGCGACTGGGTTGGCTGACGCGCGCGTACTTCGTCGGCTACACCGCAGGGCAGGTGCTGCCGACGGCCGTGGGCGGCGACGCGGCGCGGATCTTCGAGACGTCCAGGCGTCACCCTGGACGGGCAGGGCCGATCGCCGGCTCGGTGCTGCTCGAGCGCGCCCTCGGAGGCACGGCCACGCTCGCCCTGGCCGCCGTGGGCTTCGCACTTGCGCTCGGCGAGTACGACGTCGGCGCGTATCTGTGGATCGAGCTCGCGTTCGTCGTGGCCACGGTCCTGCTCGCCCTTGCCGTCTTCTCGCGGTCGGCACGGCGGCCGTTGGCCCGCACCGTGCCGCTGCTGCGGCGGCTGCGCGTGGAGCGGCCCGTTCGAGCTGTCTACGAAGGGGTGCACGCCTACCGTGCACACACGCGTCTGCTGATCGGCGTGTTTGCGCTGACGCTCGCCATCCAGGCCGTGCGGGTGCTCGCCATCTGGTGCACGGCCGAGGCGGTGGGCATCGGCCTTTCGCCCCGGGTCTACTACGTGATGGGCCCGCTGCTCTTCCTCGTCATGCTCGTCCCGTTCACGATCAACGGGCTCGCCGTGCGTGAGGCGTTCTTCGTCAGCTTTCTCGGGCAGCTGGGCGTGTCGGCGGACTCCGCTTTCGCGGCCGGCTTCCTCTTCTTCCTCGTGACGGTTGCGATGGCGATCCCCGGCGCGCTGATCCTCGCGTGGGAGAGCGTCCGCCGACCGGCGAGCCCGCCTGTCCAGCATGGCTGACCCTTCCGGCCATGACCAGGTGCCAGGCACAGTGACAGGCACTGAGAGTGTCCCTCGGGCGGAAGGGGACACGTCTGTATCGGTCGTCGTCGTCACGCACAACGCGCTGCCCTGGCTGGAACGCTGCCTCGACAGCGTCGCCGGATACGAGACGATCGTCGTCGACAACGGGTCGGCGGACGGTACGGTCGAGCTCGTCCGCGAGCAGTTCCCGGACGTGAAGCTGATCGAGCAGCCGAATCTCGGTCTCGCAGCCGGCTGGAGCCGCGGCATCGAGTCGGCGTCGGGCCGCTTCATCCTGTTGCTGAACGCCGACGCATGGGCCGTCGGCAACGCCGTGGAGCAGCTTGCCGGCCTGGCGGACGAGCATCCGCAGGCCGCGATGGTCGGCCCGAAGCTGCTCAACACCGACGGCTCACTCCAGCGGTCCGTCCGTGGCTTCCCCACGCTCTGGCGGCTGGCTACCGAATACTTCTTCCTGCGCAAGCTGGGTCCGCGAACGCGCGCCTTCAATGCTTTCTACGCGGGCGACTTCGATCACGATGAGACGCGCGAAGTGGAGTTCGTGATGGGCGCCTGCATGCTCGTCCGCCGCGACGCGATCGACGCCGTAGGCCCGCCGGACAGCGCGTTCTTCCTCTTCAGCGAGGAAACCGACTGGTGCTATCGCTTCCACCTGGCCGGCTGGAGCGTGCTCTTCTCTCCCGGCGCGGAGTTCGTACACGTCAGCGGTGCCTCCCACGGCGGGCGGTTCTTCAAGGAAAACGTCCGCGGCCACCTGCGCTTCTTTGCCAAGCATTACGGGGCCCGTGAGGCCGATCGCGCCCGTCGGCTGATGCTGTGGGCGCTGCGCCTGCGCGGCGTGCTGTTTCGCGGAGAGCGCGGCCGCATGTACCGCGACACGGCGGCGTGGCTAGCCTCCGGCTCCGCGCTGCAGCTCGTCGACGAGCCTCGTTGACCGGGCGCGCCGCACCCGCCCGCTGGCCATGGGAGCTGCTTGCGCTGCCCGCGCTCGCGCTCGCCCACGTCTTCCCGGAGACCGGCGCCGGGCTGTACCTGAGGCTCGCGGCGGCAACGCTGTGCCTGCTCGTTCCCGGAGCGCTCGTGGCGCGGGCGCTCGGGCAGCAGAGTGTGTTCGCGGCGCTCTCCTGGAGCCTCGCGGGGCTCACGGCCGCTTCGGCGCTGATGTTCGCCGTCGAGGGGCCGCTGTGGTGGGCGCTCGTTCTCTACGCGGGAGTCGGCGCGGTCGCTCTGCCCTTCGCGATGTGGCAGCCGCTGCGCCCGCCGTCGCCGTTTGCCATCGGCGTCGGCCTGGCCGGCATCGGCTTCGGAGTCGCGCTCTGGTCGATCGCCGGGCAGCTCGACGGCGATGCGCTGTTCCATCTCGCGCGCATTCGCAAGCTGGAGGCGTTCGACAACCTCACGCTCGACTCCGTGAACGAGTTCGTGGACGGTGGGCTGCACCCCGGCTACGCGTTCCCGTTGTGGCACGTGCTGATGGCAGGCGTGGCCTGGCTCGCCGGCGTCGACTCGGGAGCTGCTCTCCTCCACGAGCCGAGCGTGCTCGTGCCGGTGGCATTCCTCGTCGCCTACGAGGCGGGTGTGGCCATCCTGCGGACGGCGTGGGCCGGCATCGCCGCGCTGCTTGCAGCCGTCGCGCTCACCGCGCTTGCGCCCGGACGCGGAGGCGCGTACACAGCACTCTCGCTGCCTGCCACCTCGTCGCGCCACCTGTTGGCGCCCGCGACGGTGGCCGCGTTCTTCGTCTTCGTCAGGAAGCCGGGCTGGGCTGCGGGTCTGACCGCCGCGGCTGCGTCGTTGGCGCTCGCGCTCGTCCATCCGACGTACGTCATCTTTGTGGCCGTGCCTCTAGGCGGCTACGTGCTCGCGCGACTCGTGCTGGCGCGCGGCGAGCTTGCGCGCGGTGCCGCCGGGCTCGCCTTCGTGCTGCTTCCGGCCGCCGCCGTAGCCGCCTGGCTGGCGCCGATCGTGCGCGACACAGCGTCACACAACCCGTCCGCTGCCGAGCGGGCTCGCGGGCTCGCGCACTACCCCGGTCAGGTCGACATCTTCTCGCCGGACAGCTTTCGCTTGGCGCCAGAGCTGCTCGGTCGCCCTGGGGCGGTCGCGATCGCCGCGCTCCTCGCCGTACCGCTGGCTGCGCTCGCATCGCGAAGACACTGGTCGGCGTACGTGCTCGGCGGATCGGTGGCGCTGCTGGTGATTCTGCTGCTGCCGCAGCTCTTCACACCCTTTTCGGACGCCGTGTCGCTCTCGCAGGCTCGCCGAGCTGCCGGGTTCGTGCCGCTCGCCGCCGCCTTCGCGGGGGGTGCGGCTGTACTTGCGCGGTTGGCTTCGTGGTGGGCTATCCCGGCGGCGCTCGCGGCCGGAATCGCTCTCGAGGTCGCATACCCGGGAGAGTTCACGTACACCCTCGACGAGGGCGGGCCGGCCATCGCGGCGTGGATCGCGCTCGTGGGCGGCGCAGTCGCGTTGATCGTTGCCGCCGTGCTGGGCAAGAGAGGGAAGCTGGACGACCGCGGGCCGCTGTCTGCAGCAGTCGCCGCGGCCTTCGTCCTGCCGGTGGCGATCTTCGGCTTCGGCCACTGGGACGCTGCGCGCTACGAGCCCACGCCGCTCACCGCCGGACTGGTCGACCGGCTCGAGTCGCTGCCCGAAGGGACCGTCGTCTTCTCGGACGACTCGACGAGCTACTGGGCGGCTTCGGTGGCGCCGATCTACATCGCCACGGCCCGGCCGGGTCACGTCGCCGACACGGACGAGAACCGACCCTACGAGCGCCGCGACGATGCAAACCGCTTCGGCAGGACCGGTGATCTCGCCATTCCGCGGCGGTACCGCGCCGACTTCGTCCTCGTCAGTCGCGATCGCTGGCCCCGGCTCGATCTGTCACGGCCGGTGGTGTACCGCGACGGCCGCTACGTTCTCTATCGCCTGTGAAAGTCCTAATCGTCTCGCTCTACTTTCCGCCTGCCGGCGGCGGCGGCGTCCAGCGGCCGCTGAAGTTCGCAACCCATCTGCCCGAGCTGGGCATCGAGACGCACGTGCTGGCACCGGACGACCCCAAGTGGGTGCACCGCGACGACGAGCTCCAGCCACCGACGCAGGCGTGGATCCACCGCGCGCGCTACGTGGGCCCGGAAGGCCGCCGTCCGGCCGAGGAGCTGCACGGCACGTCGGGCGCCGACCGGTTGCGCCTCCAGGCGGGCCTCTTCGGGCGGCGCCTGCTGGTTCCGGACGAGAACGTCGGCTGGACGCTGACGGCGATCCCGGCGGCTACTCGCATCGTCCGTAGCGAGAAAATCGACGTCGTGCTGACGACGTCGCCGCCCGGCTCCGTCCATTTCGTCGGCGCCGCCGTACAGCGACTGACCGGCGCAGCCTGGGTCGCCGATCTCCGGGATTCCTTGCTGGCGCACCCGCACCGCCGAGCCGACTCGGCCGCGTTGAAAGCGAAGGAGCGCATGCGGCATGCGGTCGCCCGGCTGGTCGCCCGCAAGGCTGACGCGATCGTGGCTGCGTCCGAGGCGATTGCGGAGGAGACGCGCTCGCTAGGCCCGCGCTCCGCCGTGGTGACGATCGAGAACGGCTGCGACTTCGACGACTTCTCCGGGCTCGAGCACCACGCGAGCCCACGCTTTCGCATCACGCATGCGGGTAGCTTCTTCGGCCGTCGTGATCCACGGCCGTTCCTCACGGCGTTCGCCGACTCCGGTCTGGACGCAGTGGCACGGTTCTTGGGCGACTTCCGCGCCGCCGACCGCGAGTGGGCGGAGACGCTCGGTCTCGGCGACCGGCTGGAGCTGCACGACTTCGCGCCTCGCCAGCGCGCGCTCGAGCTGCAGCGCGACTCCGAAGCGCTGCTGCTACTCATCCCCGAGGCAGGGGGCCGCGGTAAAGGCGTGCTCTCGGGCAAGGTGTTCGAGTACCTCGCCGCCGAGCGCCCGATCCTCGCCGTGGTGCCTCCGGACGGGGCCGCGGCAGCGCTGATCCGCGAGACGGGGACGGGTGTGGTCGCTTCTCCCGACGACCCGCAGGCGATCGGAGAAGCGCTGCGGTCGCTGCACGACCGCTGGCGCGTCGGTGGCCTCGACGGCACGCCGCTGGTGCCCGCGCTGCGCCGCAAGCTCGACCGCCGCACCCGCGTGCGCGAGCTCGCCGATCTGCTCCAGGACGTCTCATGAAGCTCACGCGCTTCTTCTTCCTCGCCACGGTCTTCTCGGTGACGTTCGAGAAGATCCACTGGGACGTCGCCGGTCAGATCTACCTCGCCGACCTCCTCGCGATCGGCTTCATCGTCAGCTTCGCGGCGGATCGCCTGGCCAAAGGCGACAACCGTCTGCCGCGGACGTCCTTCGTCGCGACGGGGTTCCTCATCGCGTTTCTCGTCGTGTACCTCGTCGGCTACTTCAACCTCGACACCGCCATCGCGGCTACGCAGTACGGCAAGGGGATGACGAAGTTCGCCATCCACTTCGCGTTCCTGATCCTCGGCGTCGCGTACCTCGCCCGTGCCAGCCGCACGTTCTACTGGCAGACGCTCGGCTTCTTCACGGCCGGCATGGTCGTCAACTCGGCGTACGGGATCCTGCAGCTACTGCTGGCGCGCTCCGGGTCGAGCCTCGACCAGGCGCTGTTGTCGCCGATCACGGGCGGCGCGAGCAACATCAACATCTACGGAGCGGTCGAGGGCGCGAACGTCTACCGGCCGAATGCGATCACCGGTGATCCCAACCACCTCGGGATCATGCTGATCATCCCGCTGCTCGCGCTCCTGCCCGTCTACCTACGCCTGGAGCGGGGTCACCGCTGGAAGACACCGCTCGCGGTCACGCTCGGCTTTCTGCTCATCGTCGAGCTGACGACGCTCTCGCGCAGCGGGATGCTCGGTCTGATCGTCGGCCTCGCGGTCCTGGCGCTCCCGTACCACCGCTTCTTCCTGACGAAGGCGTTCCTGGTGCCTCTGGCGGCGGTCGTCGGGTTGTTGTCGATCGTCGTGCTCTCGAGGCTCGACTACTTCCAGACGATCTTCCGTTCGCGGGTGAGGACCGGCGGCGGCGCTTCCTCGGCCCACTTCGGTGTCTACGACTTCATCCCGGACATCCTCTCCACGAAGCCGCTGTTCGGCCTGGGGCTGAACAACTTCTCGGTCTACTACGAGCAGGTCACCGGCAAGACGAACTGGGGCCCGCACTCGTTCTACGTGGCATTGCTCGTGGAGACGGGGCTCGTCGGTGCGGTCGTCTTCGGCGTCTTCGTCTGGTACCTGTTCTCGCGACTCGGCGCCGCTCGTCGGGTGGGGCGTGCGCTCGCCGCTCGAGGCGACGTGGCCGCGGCGCGAGTGACGCCGCTCGCCTGGGGAATGGCGGCCGGGCTCGCAGGGACGCTCGCTGCGAACCTCTTCTATCTCACGATGTCGTTCTACTACGTCTACGTGTTCGCGGTGCTCGTGCTCGCCTTACCCGTCGTCTTCGGCCGTGGACTCGTAGAGGACAAAGCCCCCGTCGCGGCTCGGCGTCCACACGGCGCGCCACTTCGCCCCGTCGATAGCCGCGGGACATAGGCGCGCGTCGACGAGCGCGTAGCGGAAGCCGGCCGGCGGCTCCAGTCCCTTCGCGGAGGTCCACGGTGCGGCCTCCTGAGGGCGCACGCTGAGCGGCAGGCCCTGTTCGCGCCGGACGTAGCCGGCGATGGCTGCCGAGCCTTCCTCGCAGGAGATGTAGACGGGCGTTCCATCGGCCGCGAGGGTGCGGGCAGGCGCGGAGCGGGCGAACTCGCCGATGCTCGTCAGCGATGAGTAGAGCTCGTCCGTCCGCACGACGATCCACGTGCAGGCCCAGACGAGGGTCGCGACCAATGCCGTCGTGGCGAGAGTCTCCGAGCGAAGACGCGAGACGGCGAGCGCGAAGGCGCCGCCGGCGACGAAGCCGAGCAGCGTCCAGAGGAAGCCGCCCGGCCACTGTGCGAAGACGACGACGAAGGCTACGAAGACGGCCGTCGGGATGAGATCGCGGAGCAGCGTTTCCCGCCGCACGATGGCGTACGCCGTCCACGCCAGCGCGAACGCCGCCACCAGCCAGAGGTACCGGGAGCCGAGCTGGTCGGGCACATTCGAGAGGCCGAAGCCTTCGGTGTAGTCGCCGTGCCAGGCGACGACGCGCAAGGCGAGGGCGGCGGCGACTCCCATCGCCGTGACGGCCGCGACGCGCCACCAGCTCGCCCGCCGCTCCCGGCGGTGGTCGAGGACGAGGAGCAGGAACGCCGGCAGGAAGACCACGAACTGCGCCTTCGTCAGCGAGCCCAGCCCGATGACGAGCGCGCTGATCGCGTACCACTGCCACGCCGGCAAGCGCTCGCGCGGCTCCGCGAACCAGAGCAGCCCGAGCGCCGCTGCCAGCACGACCCACTTCTCCTGGTAGCTGGGAAACGCGAACAGGTCGAGCGTCCACGGGTAGACGAAGACCGCCGCTCCGTACACGGCGAGGAAGATCGCGAGCCGGTCTTTCGAAACGCGAAACGCGCGTGCGATCGCGAAGCCTGCGAAGGCGAGGACGGCGCCCGTGACGGCCCAGTTGACGAGGTAGAGCGCGGTGGGGCTCTCGGCCCCCGCGTTGTACTCGCCGTAGGCGAGGGCCCAGTAGAAGGGCCGGATCATCCCCCACGAGGAGACGTCCGACCACACGCGGTCGGCCCACTCGCCGGGGAAGTCGGCGGCAGGGACCTGCGCGTAGCCGAGCAGGATCGCATCGTCCACGACGCCGTAGTACGGGGCGAACACGAGGATGGCGACGAGAACTGCGAGGAGCGGTAGGCCGATGCCCGCCACCGGGAGCGTCCAACCGGGGAGGCGGCGACCCATGCGGGCGTATTGTGGCACCGGCCATGCGCGTAGCCGTGCTGACGACGTCGTACCCGCGCGATGAGACCGACATTGCGGGCGCCTTCGTGCGCGACGCGGTTCAGCACCTGCGCGCTGCCGGCGTCGACGTCAAGGTGGTCTCGCCGGCAGGCTTTCCGCGACTTCGGCATCGCGTACGGCGACGGCATCGTGGCCAACGTTCGGGCCAACCCTGCGCGCGCGGCCCTGCTGCCGGCGTTTCTGGCTTCGTATGCTCAGGCTGCACGGCGTGCGGCCAGGGGCGCCGACCTCGTGCACGCCCACTGGCTGCCTTCGGGCTTCGCAGCGCTTGCGACGGGACTGCCGTACGTGTTGCAGGCGTGGGGGACGGACGTCGAGCTGGCAACGCGCGCACCATGGCTCTTCCGGCCGGTCGTGGAGAGAGCCCAGGTCGTAATCGCTCCGTCGAAGGCCGTAGCGGACGCGGTGACCCGGCTCGGCGCGTCCGAAGTGCGAGTGATCGGCAGCGGCGTGGAGCTACCCGACACGCTCGCCGAGCCCGCCGATCCGCCGCACGTCCTCTACGTCGGCCGCCTGTCCGCGGAGAAAGGCATCGAGGAGCTGGTGCGTGCGACGGAAGGCGTCCCGCGGGTGATCGTCGGCGACGGGCCGCTGCGCGACGTCGTTCCGGATGCGATCGGGTTCGTGCCGCCGGCGGAGCTCGGCCACTACTACGACCGCGCGGCCGTCGTCATCTGCCCCTCCCGGCGCGAGGGCTACGGCGTCGTCGCCCGCGAGGCAATGGCACACGGCCGCCCCGTCGTCGCCTCTGCGGTGGGCGGGCTGCTCGACGCCGTCGAGGACGAGCGGACGGGCCTGCTCGTGCCTCCGGGGGACGCCGGCGCGTTGCGGACGGCGATCGAGCGCCTGCTCCTGGATCCCACGCTGCGCGCGCGGCTCGGCGCGGCCGCCCGTGAGCGCGCGGGCGAGCGGTTCTCCTGGGCAGCCGCTACGACGGCGACTCTCGAGGCCTATCGCTCGGCGGTCTCGCCGGGACAGAGACCGACACGCTCGTAGAGCCGCCAGCCGGGCTCGGCGACGGGCAGCGAGCGCCAGCCCTCGTCGCAGACGTTCGCCGCCAGCCCGGGAGCGACGACGAGCCAATCGGCCTCGCCGTCGAGCCCTCCGGTCTCCTCCACGAACACGATGCGCCGGTCGAGATCCGCTCCGAAGAACGGGTAGCTGACGTCGTCCTGGCGGATCTGCAGCGCAACGGTGTCGCCGGCGGCGGCCTGGTCCTCGAGCACCTGCAACGGCCCCGCGCCGCCGGGTGCGCGCGAGTGTGCGAGGGTCTCGACTCGCGACTCGTTCCACACCGACCGCACGTCGCTGCCGCCCAGCACGGCGAAGCCGGCCGGTTTCTCGACGTAGTGGACGAACGAGAGGATCACGCTGACGGTGGCGATGGTCGCCGCAGCCCACGCCAACGGACGGACGCGGAGCACGAGCCCCCACGTGGTCGCCCCGAGTGCCACGGCAGGCATCAGGTAGCGGCCGTGGTAGGGCGTGTAACCAAGGCCGATCGTGATCACCACGAGGTAGAGCACGGGTGCCAGTGCGAACCCGAGGGCGGCCCTGCGCAGCGCTCCACGTCTCACCTGCTCTCACGGCGAGCACCACGGCGGCGATCACCAGCAAGACCCCCAGCGCGCCGTACCAGGACACGAACGGCGAGGGCGGAACTGCCTCGCGGTCGGCGCCGAGGAACGCCAGATCGGGCTCGTCGGCTTCCAACCAGAACCTTTGGAAGCCGTCTAGCAGCCGCTCGTGGAGCGTGACGAACGCGACGGGGACGGCGACGATCGCCGCGACGACGACGGCTGCGAGGGCCGTGCTGCGCGAGCGGCGCCGGGCCGCGACCACCAACCCAACGGCCAGCACGGTCGCGGCTGCGACGAGGTACAGCCAGCGGTCTCTCCCCACGGAGCCGGCCGGGTCGATCGCGTCGATCACGAGCCGGCTGAGCTGCGCCGGGTACTTCACGAAGTCCGTGTCGTGTGAGACGCCGCCGCCCTGGTTCGTGGGGGCGAAGCGCGGGATGAAGCTCCCTGTCTCCGCGCGGTTGACGTAGTACCAGAAGGCTCCCAGCGCGATCCCTGCCGCCCCCGAGACGGCCACGCCTGGCCAGCGCCGGCGCGGAGTGAGCGCGAACGCGAGGAGCGCGAGTACCGGCAGCGCCAGCAACGCCGTCGCCTTCGTGGCCACGGCCAGCGCCAGCGCCAGCGCGCCGAGGGCGAGCTGCATCCGCTCCCCTCGCAGCACGAAGTAGACGACGATGACGAGGAACGACGCGAGCGCGAGGTCGTTGAGCGCCGTCGAAGCCTGAAGCACGACGACCGGCAGGGACGCAAAGAGCACCGCCCCCAGCGCCGCGGCGCGCCGGTCGAGGCCGAGGGCGCGCGCGATGCCCGCGACTGCCAGCATGGTCGCGAGCAGCGCAAACAGCTGGAAGAGCGCGGCGAACCGCTCGTCTCCGGAAAGGGTCATCGCCCAGGACGAGACCAGCTCGGCGCCCGGCGTGAAGACGTCCAGCCGCAGGTCGTTCGCCCGCTCGACGTAGCCGACGGCGTGCTCCTGACGCCAGAAAGCAGCGCGGGAGAGGTGGTACCAGAGCGCGTCGTAGTCGTTCGGTGGCGTGGCGATCGCCAGCACGACGGAGTAGACGAGACCGGCGCCGACGGCCGCGGCCGGGATCGCCACAACCGGATCGCGCAGCGCCTCGCCGCCGGCGCGTACCGCCGGCCGGAGTGGCGGCGCCGCAGGCCTGCCGCGCCAGGCCCAGACCAGGACGGCGATCGCCGCCAACGCGCCCGAGCCGGCGAGCAGCCAGCCGCGTGTGAGAGCCTCGAACGGAGACAGCGCGAGCATGAGGACGACGACGGCTCCCGTCGCGCAGAGGAACGCCGCGAGCAGGAAGTCGATGACGTCTTGCAACGAGAGCGACGTGGCAACCAGCCACGCCGTGGCGGCGATCAGCGCCAAACCGAGGATGAACGCCGCCGTGCCCAGACGGCGATTGTCACCGATCGTGACAGACGGGCGGGGTACCATCGGCGGCGCGGTCCCGGCCGCGAAAGCCATGCGCGAACTCGTCATCGACGGCACCCGCATCTCGGACGACGACGACTGCTACGTCATCGCCGAGATCGGCCACAACCACCAGGGCTCGGTGGAACAGGCGCAGCGGCTCTTCCTGTCCGCGTCTCAGTGTGGTGTGAACGCCGTGAAGCTCCAGAAGCGCGACAACCGCTCGCTCTACACCCGGGCGGCGTACGTCGCGCCCTACGACCACGAGAACTCGTTCGGGTCCACCTACGGGGAGCACCGCGAAGCGCTCGAGTTCGACGTCGGCGAGTACAGGGAGCTGCAGGCGTGCGCCAGAGAGCTCGGGCTCGCCTTCTTCGCCACTGCCTTTGACGAGCCGAGCGCCGATCTCCTGGCCGAGCTCGACATGCCCGCGTACAAGATCGCCTCCGGAGACCTCCGCAACACGCCGCTGCTACGGCACGTCGCCTCGCTCGGCAGGCCGATGATCGTGTCCACCGGCGGCGCGACCATCGAGGACGTCGACCGCGCCGTCGAGGCGGTGCTGCCCATCAACTCGCAGGTCTGCCTGCTCCAGTGCACGGCCGCCTATCCGGCCCCGGTCGAGGAGCTCGAGTTGGGGGTGATCACGACCTTTCGCGACCGCTACCCGGAGCTCGTCGTCGGCCTTTCCGACCACCAGGACGGCATCGCGATGTCGCTGGTGGCGTACATGCTCGGCGCGAGGGTCATGGAGAAGCACTTCACGCTCTCGCACACGCTCAAGGGCACGGACCACGCCTTTTCGCTGATGCCGGAGGGCATGCGCAAGCTCGTCCGCGACCTGCGGCGCGTGCCTGGTGCACGTGGGGACGGCGTCAAGCGGCCGCTGCCGTCGGAGGAGCCGGCGCTCAGGAAGATGGGAAAGATGCTCGTCGCCGCGCGCGATCTCGAGCCCGGTCACGTGCTCGCCGAAGGCGATCTCGCCGCGCGATCGCCGGCCGACGGTGGACTGGCCCCGTTCGAGCTCGACGGGCTGCTCGGCCGCTCGCTCAGCCGTGCGTTGCGCGAGGACGAGCCGGTGACGGCCGACGCTCTCGTGCCACTCGACGAGCCGGTGGTGCGTGCTGCAAGCTGAGCTGGCGGCGCCGTCGCGTGAGACGCTCGCGTCGGTGCGGCTCGCGGTCTTCGACTTCGACGGGGTGTTCACCGACAACCACGTCTGGGTCGACGACGACGGACGCGAGAGCGTTCGCTGCTGCCGCGCCGACGGGCTCGGCCTCCGCCGCTTGCGTGAGGTCGGCGTCGAAGCGCTCGTCGTGTCGATGGAGACGGCGCCGGTCGTCGGCGCACGGGCGCGCAAGCTCGGCATCGAATGCATCCAGGGGGTCGAGGAGAAGCTGTCTTTGCTCCGCGAGCAGGCCGTGGCGCGCGGGATCGACCTCGAGCTGACCGCGTACGTCGGCAACGACATCAACGACGCGACGTGTCTCGAGGCGGTCGGGCTGCCCGTAGTGCCCGCCGATGCGTGGCCGGAGGCGCGAGAGCACGCGCGCTGGGTGCTGACGCGCCCGGGCGGCGACGGCTGTGTGCGCGAGTTCTGCGATGCCATCTGGAAGGCGCACGCGTGACGGACGAGCTGTTCGATCTCACCGGCCGCGTAGCCGTCGTCACCGGCGGCCTCGGCCAGATGGGGCAGGTCTACACCGACGGCCTCGCGCGCGCGGCATGCGTGTGGCCGTGTTCGACGTCGCGGCCGGGCCGGGCTCTGACGACAGCGTCAGCCACCATCGCGTGGACGTCACTGATCGAAGCTCGATCGAGGCGGCGACGGCAGAGGTTGTCGACCAGTGGGGCGCGCCTCACTTGCTCGTGAACAACGCCGCGCTCGACTCGCCGCCGGACGCGCCGCCCGAGGAGGTTGGCCCGTTCGAGACGTACCCGGAGGCGTCGTTCGACCAGGTCATGGACGTGAACGTGAAGGGCGTCGTGCTCTGCTGCCAGGTGATCGGCGCGGCGATGGCCGAGGCTGGGCGCGGCTCGATCGTCAACATCTCGTCCGTCTACGGACTCCTGTCACCACCGCAGGATCTCTACGAGTTCCGGCGCTCGAAGGGCGAGACGTTCTTCAAGCCGGTTGCGTATTCGGTGTCGAAGTCGGCGCTGCTGAACCTCACGCGCTACCTCGCGACGTACTGGGCGCAGTCCGGCGTGCGCGTGAACACGCTGACGCTGGGCGGGATCTTCAACGAGCAGCCGGAGGAGTTCCTCGAGGCCTACGGCGCACGGGTGCCGCTGGGGCGGATGGCCGACGCCGGCGAAGCGCTGGGCGCAGTCGTCTTCCTCGCGTCGGACGCCTCGTCGTACGTCACGGGGGCCAACCTCGTCGTCGACGGCGGCTGGTCGGCCTGGTAGTTCCGCATGAGGCTGGATCGTGAGTCGCTGAAGAGCCCGCTGGCCGGCATCACGGCCGGCGCCCTCGCGGTAACCGTCGTCACGGCGGCGATTGCCCTTCTCGACGACTTCATCCCGGTGCTCAGCCTCGGCGTGCTCTACGTGTTCGCCGTCCTCCCCATCGCGCTCTTCTGGGGCGTGGGCTACGCGGTGCTGGTGGGGGTTGCGAGCATGCTCGCCTTCAACTTCTTCCTCCTGCCGCCCGTGTACTCGCTGACGCTCGCGGACCGCAGCAACTGGTTCGCGCTGCTCGTCTACGTGGTGACGGCGATCGTTGTCGGCACCTTGGCCTCCCGCGCCCGGGGGCAGCGGGCCGAGGCTGAGCAGCGCGAGCTCGAAGCGTCCCTGCTCGCGGACATCGCTGTCGAGCTCTTGCGCGGCACGCGGCTGGACGACGAGCTCGAACGCATCGAGCAGCGGACCGCCACGGTGCTCGGCGTTTCCTCGGTGCGCATCGCGCTCGGCGGGCGAGTGAGCGAGCGTACCGGCGAGGCGCCGCATCCGCTCAGCGTCGACGGGAGGGAGATCGGGACGATCTACACGAGCGAGAGCGAGGAGCCCGCCCTCCTCATACAGCGGCGGTTCCTACCGGCCCTCGCCTCGCTGCTGGCCGTTACCCAGGAGCGGGAACGGTTGGCGAGCGACGCGTTCGAGGCCGAGGCCCTCAGACGTAGCGACACGATCAAGACCGCCGTCATCCAGGCCGTGTCACACGATCTGCGCACGCCGCTGGCCACGATCGAGCAGGCGCTGGACGGGCTCCAGAGCGGCGAGCTGGCACTGTCCGACGAGGACCGGATCAACCTGTTGGAGACGATTCGCGTCGAGCACACGCGCCTGAAGCGGCTCGTCGAGAACCTCCTCGATCTCTCGCGGCTCCAGGCCGGGGCGGCGGTAGCGAGCCCAGAGCTCTGGACGGCGGACGAGCTCCTCGCGCAGGCGGTGGACGAGGTCGCCGACCCGGCGCGGGTCGTCGTGGACGCGCGCCCCGACCTCCCTCCCGTCCAGGTCGACGCGACGCAGATCCAGAGGGCACTCGTGAACGTGCTCGAGAACGCGATCAGGCTCTCACCGCCGGACGAGCCGGTACACGTGCGCGTGAACGCGACCCGCAAGGAGTTGCTGATCCGCGTCACCGACCGCGGGCCGGGGATTCCCGAGGAGGAGTACGAGCACATCTTCGAGCCGTTCTACCGGGTACCCGGGCAGCCCGACCAGCGCGGCGCGGGCCTTGGTCTGGCAATCGCCCGCGGCTTCACGGAGGCCAACGGCGGCCGCCTGTGGCTCGAATCGCGCGAGGGGCAGGGCGCGTCGTTCGTGCTCGCCTTGCCCGTCGTCGAACTGCCGGCCGAGGTGCCTGCGTGAGCGGAGAGCGGATTCTCGTCGTCGACGACGAGCCGCAGTTCCTACGGGCGCTGCAGACGAACCTCCGCGGCGCCGGCTACGACGTCGCGACGGCAACGACAGCCCAGGAGGCGCTGACTGCGGCCGGGCTCCAGCCGCCCGAAGCAATCATCCTCGACCTCCTCCTGCCCGACGGGCGTGGCACCGACGTCTGCCGGGAGCTACGCGGGTGGACGCAGGCGCCGATCATCCTCGTCTCGGCTGTCGGCGAGGAGGCAGAGAAGGTCGCGGCGCTCGACGCCGGTGCCGACGACTACGTGACGAAACCGTTTGCGATCGACGAGCTACTGGCGCGGCTGCGGGCGGTATTGCGGCGCGTGGAGCCTGCCGGCGCTCCCGTGCTGGAGATCGGCGACCTCGTCGTCGACCTCGAGAAGCACTCGGTGACGATGGCCGGAGAGCCGGTGCATCTCACTCCCCACGAGTTCGACCTGCTTCGCCTGCTCGCCAGGCACGAGGGGAAGCTGCTCACCCACACGGCGATCCTGCGCGAGGTCTGGGGCCCCGCCTACCAGCGGGAGTCGAGCTACATCCACGTTTACGTGTCCCAGCTGAGACGCAAGCTCGAGCCCGATCCCTCCAGGCCGAGTTACATCCTCACGGAGCCCGGCGTCGGCTATCGCCTCGTCAATCCGGCTTTAGACAACCCTTAGAGCGACCGCGCAAACCCTAAGACGGCATTGAGGCGGCCGTCCGTAGCCTCGAAGCATCTTGACGCAAGTCGTGGAATCGTTTCGCCAGCGGCGCCAGCTACGCGCTGCGCGACGGGTCGCGGACCGGGAGCTGCTTCGTTCGCCGGTGCCGTCTCTGAGGCTGTCCTGGCGCGCGGCCGAGCTGGTGATCCCCAAGCGCCGGCTCGATCTCGCGCACCAGCTGCGCAGGCTGGTCCACGACGCCGATCCCCGCTTGCTTCCGGGCGCTCAGACGTTCGACCGGCTCGCGGTTCGCGCGGAGGCGGAGAGGTTCGTGGCGCTCGCCGACCGGCTCGCCGATCTCGAGCGCCCCGTCGCGCCGCGCGGCGTCCTGCTCCTCGAGCGGCTGCTCGACGACCCCTGGAGCCCGCTCCACGACCGTGACCGGGCGGAACAGCTCCGAGAGTCACTCGACGAAGCAGCCAAGGCTCTGGAGCACTGATGGTCGAGCTGCTCGGCATCGTCATCGCGCTCGCGTGCTTCGCCTTCTCCTTCGCGCTCATCTACTTCCTGAGCCGCGTCTGATGTCTGCCGGCGACCTCTTCGGCCTCGTCATCTCGGTGCTCGTGGTCGCGTACCTCGTCTACGTCCTGTTTCGCGGCGAGAACCTGTGACCGGCAACGGCATCACGCAGATCGTCCTCTACGCGGTAATCCTGACGGTGCTCGCGTACCCACTCAGCGTCTACATGACGCGCGTGTACGCGGGCACGCTCCGCATGCCGCGATGGCTCACCGCGCCGGAGCGAGGCTTCTACCGGCTCATGGGAACGCGGACCGAGGAGGAGCAGGGCTGGAAGGGCTATGCGAAGACGGCGCTCATCTTCATGGGCGTCTTCGCCGTGCTGCTCTATCTCCTGCTGCGGCTACAAGGTCACCTGCCGTTCAACCCCGATGGCCTCAAAGGCGTGAACTCGTGGGTGTCGATGAACACGACCGCGAGCTTCATCACGAACACGAACTGGCAGTACTACGGCGGCGAGTACACGATGTCGTACCTGAGCCAGATGGCCGGGCTGGCAGTGCAGAACTTCGTGTCGGCCGCGCTCGGCATGGCCGTGCTGGTCGCCGTCATCCGCGGTTTTTCCAGGCGCTCCGCGAGCACCGTCGGCAACTTCTGGGTCGACTTCTACCGCTCGCTCGTCTACATCCTCCTGCCCCTCGCCGCGATTCTCGCCGTGGTGCTCATCACACAGGGCGTCGTTCAGACGTTCGACGGCAAGGCGACCGCGACGACGCTCGAGGGCGCGCAGCAGGAGATCGCGCGTGGCCCGGCGGCGACGCAGATCGCCATCAAGCAGCTGGGCACGAACGGCGGCGGCTTCTACAACTCGAACTCGGCCGTTCCCTTCGAGAACCCGAACCCCTTCACGAATCTCCTCGAGATGCTGTCCATCCTGCTCATCCCGGCAGCGCAGGTCTTCATGTTCGGCCGCATGATCGGGGCGCGCCGCCAGGCGCTGCCCATCTACGGGGCCATGATGGCAATGACGATCATCGGCCTCGCCGTCGCGCTACCGGCCGAGCAGCACGGATCCCAGGTGTTACGTGACTCCGGCGTGAACATCACTTCCGGCGACGGGCAGAGCGGCGGCAACATGTCCGACAAGGAGGTCCGCAACGGCATCGCGTCCACGGTCAACTGGGCCGTGGCGACGACGAACGCCTCCAACGGGTCGGTCAACGGCGGCCATGACGCGTTGACCGCGACGGGCGGAGCCGTGCCCATTGCGAACATGTTCACGGGCGAGGTCATCTGGGGCGGTGTCGGCTCCGGTCTCTACGGGATGTTCTTCTACATCGTCATCGCCGTCTTCGTGGCGGGGCTGATGGTGGGCCGCACGCCCGAATACCTCGGGAAGAAGATCGAGGCGAGGGAGATCAAGCTCGCTGCTGTCGGCGCGCTCTTCGTCCCGACGATGGTGCTCGTCCTGACTGCGATCTCGATCGTCACCGATCGCGGCCTGGCGTCCATCTTCAACCCGGCTGCGCACGGCTTCTCCGAGGCGCTGTACGCCTACGACTCCCAGTCGAACAACAACGGCAGCGCGTTCGCCGGCTACGGCGCGACGGAGTTCTCGACGCTCGTCGGCTCGATTGCGCTCTGGCTGGGACGCTTCGCGCCGCTGATCGCAGCGCTGGCGCTCGGTGGCTCGTTGGCCGCCAAGAAGACCGTACCGCCGTCTGCGGGGACGTTCCGCACGGACGGCACGACGTTCGCCGTCCTGCTCGTAGGCGTCGTGGTTCTGACCGCCGGCCTGATGCTCTTCCCGGCTCTCACTCTGGGCCCGATCGTGGAGGCGCTGTCCCCCTGATGCGTACGCTCGGCCGCTCCGTCATCGCCGTCGTCGTGCTGACGCTCGTCTTCGGCCTCGCCTATCCCCTCGCGTTCACCGGGCTCGCGCAACTCATCGCGCCCGGCCGCGCGGACGGCAGCCTCATCGAGCGCGACGGCAAGGTTGTCGGCTCCCGCCTCGCCGCACAGCCGTTCACGAAGCCCGAGTACTTCCACCCACGCCCGTCCGCCACCGCTCCCGAGTACAACGCCGCCGCGACGACCTTCGCCAACCTCGGCCCCACGAACCCCGACCTCGGAAAGGCCGTACGTCAACGCGTGCTCGCGATTCTCAAGCTGGAGCGCCCGTACAACGCCGGCCTGCAGATCGGCGACATCCCCGTGGACGCCGTGACGACATCTGCGTCGGGCATCGATCCGCACATCTCCCCGGCGAACGCTCAACTCCAGAGCGCGCGCGTCGCTGAGGTTCGCGGGCTCGCCGTGGACCGCGTCCAGGAGCTGATCGACGACAACACAGACGGGCGCTGGCTGGGCATCTTCGGCGAGCAGGGCGTGAACGTGCTCGAGCTCAACCTCGCGCTAGACGAGGAGACGGCATGACGACGCGCAGCGGCGGGATCTTCACCCGCGCGATCGTCTTCCACGCGATTGGCGACTCGTTCGTGAAGCTCGACCCGCGGACGCTCTTCCGCAACCCGGTGATCTTCATCGTCGAGCTGGGCAGCGTGATCACGACGGTGATCTTCTTCCGCGACCTCTTCTCGTCTGGCGAATCGGAACCCCTCTGGTTCACCGGCACGATCGCGCTCTGGCTGTGGCTGACCGTGCTGTTCGCCAACTTCGCCGAAGCTGTCGCCGAGGGACGCGGCAAAGCCCAGGCGAACGCGCTGAGGGCAACTCGCACGACGACCATGGCTTTTCGCCGAACCGACAGCGGCGGCCTGGACGAGATCCCCGCGGCCGACCTCCAGCGCGGTGACGTCGTCGTCGTCGAGGCGGGCCAGGTCATTCCCGCCGACGGCGAGATCGTCGAAGGCGTGGGCTCGGTCGACGAGTCCGCGATCACAGGTGAGTCCGCCCCGGTGATCCGCGAGGCTGGCGGCGACCGCTCTGCCGTGACCGGCGGCACGCGGCTGCTCTCGGACCGGCTCGTGATCGAAGTTACGCAGGAGCCGGGCCGCTCGTTTCTCGACCGCATGATCGCCCTCGTCGAGGGCGCTGAGCGCCGCAAGACGCCGAACGAGATCGCGCTCAACATCCTCCTCGCGGGTCTAACGATCACGTTCGTCGTCGCGACGGTCACGCTGGCGCCGTTTGCCGACTACGCCGGCACGACCCTGTCCCAGACGGTTCTCATCGCGCTGCTCGTCGCCCTCATCCCGACGACGATCGGCGCGCTGCTCTCGGCTATCGGGATCGCCGGCATGGACCGCCTCGTGCAGCGCAACGTGCTTGCGATGTCCGGGCGCGCGGTCGAGGCCTCGGGCGATGTCGACGTCCTGTTCCTCGACAAGACGGGCACGATCACGCTCGGCAACCGTCAGGCAGCCGAGTTCTTGCCGCTCTCAGGTGTCGATACGCTCGAGCTGGCAGAGGTGGCACAGCTCGCCTCGCTCGCCGACGAGACTCCCGAAGGCCGCTCGATCGTCGTGCTGGCCAAGGAGCAGTTCGGGCTGCGCGAGCGCGAGCTCGGCGAGCAGCACGAGTTCGTGGCGTTCTCCGCGACGACGCGCATGAGCGGCCTGAACCTGAACGGAACGATGATCCGCAAGGGCGCCGCTGACGCCGTCAAGGAGTTCATCGGCGAGCAGGGAGGGAGCGCCCCCGCCGAGCTCGACGGGATCGTGCAGCAAGTGGCCGAGCAGGGAGGCACGCCGCTCGTCGTGGCCAAGGACAACTTCGCGCTCGGCGTCGTCCACCTCAAGGACATCGTCAAGGGCGGCATGAACGAGCGCTTCGACGAGCTGCGGAAGATGGGCATCCGCACGGTGATGATCACGGGCGACAACCCGGTCACCGCCGCCGTGATCGCGCAGGAGTCGGGCGTCGACGACTTCCTCGCCGAGGCGACGCCCGAGCGGAAGCTCGAGCTGATCCGGGAGGAACAGGCTCGGGGGCGCATGGTCGCGATGACGGGTGACGGGACGAACGACGCGCCTGCGCTGGCCCAGTCCGACGTCGGCGTGGCGATGAACACCGGGACGACCGCTGCCAAGGAGGCCGGCAACATGGTCGACCTCGACTCCAACCCGACGAAGCTCATCGAGATCGTGGAGGTCGGCAAGCAGCTCCTCATCACCCGCGGCTCGCTGACGACGTTCTCGATCGCGAACGACGTCGCCAAGTACTTCGCCATCCTGCCGGCGATGTTCGCCTTCACGTACTCCACGGTTCCGGGCGAGGAAGGCCCTCTCGGCCAGTTGAACGTCATGAACCTCGGCAGCCCCTACAGCGCGATCACCTCCGCGATCATCTTCAACGCGCTCGTCATCCCCGCGCTCGTGCCGCTCGCTCTGCGCGGCGTGAAGTACCGCGCGATCGGGGCCACCGCGCTGCTGCGCCGCAATCTCCTGATCTACGGGCTGGGCGGCGTGATCCTGCCGTTCGTCGGCATCAAGCTGATCGACCTGCTCGTTCACAACGTCTTCGGGGCATAACCTCCCGCCATGCGCGGCCGGTACCGGATCCTCCTCGGGATGGCGGCCGGCGTCGGCAAGACCTACCGGATGCTCCAGGAGGGTCGACAGGCGCAGGCGGAAGGCCGCGACGTCGTGATCGGCTACCTGGAGCCCACGACCGGCCGCAGACCGCGACGCTCGCCGAAGGCCTGGAGACCGTGACGCGGCGACGCAGCGAGCACGGCTCACTCGAGGTGGAGGACATGGACGTGGACGCGGTGATCCGCCGGGCGCCCGAGCTCGCCCTCGTCGACGAGCTCGCGCACACGAATACGCGCGGCTCGCGCAACGAGAAGCGCTACCAGGACATCGACGAGATTCTCGATGCCGGGATCGACGTCATCTCGACGGTCAACGTCCAGCACCTGGAGAGCCTCAACGACGCGGTCTTCGAGCTGACCGACGTCCGCGTGCGCGAGACCTTCCCAGACCGGGTGCTCGACGATGCTGACGAGGTCGTGCTCGTAGACCTCTCCCCCGAGGCACTACAAGAACGGCTCCGGGCGGGCAAGGTTTATCCCGGCGGCCAGGTCGAGCGAGCGCTGCTGAACTTCTTCACGCAGGACAACCTCTCGGCTCTGCGCGAGCTGGCGCTGCGCGAGGTGGCGGAGGACGTGGAAGCTCGTCGCTCGCCCAAGGTGCTCGACCCGCTCAGCCAGCAGGCGGTCACGGAGCGCGTGCTCGCTCTCATCGAGCCGCAGCCAAAGTCCCAGCGCATCCTTCGGCGCGCGTGGCGGTCGGCCCAACGGCTGGGCAGCGATATCGACGCGATGTGGATGCGGCGACCCGGACAACAGCTCTCGGCCGAAGAGGCAACGCAGCTGGCGGCGCTGAGGCGTCTCGCCTCCATCCTCGGCGTCCACTTCCTGGAAGAGGAGGGCGACGATCTCGTCGCGACCGTCGGACGCGTGGCAGCCGAGCGCGGGTCGACGTACGTCTTCGTCGGCACGCCTGACGAGCGCCGCCGCGTGGAGATTCTCCGCGGGTCGCTACTGTCGCGGATGGTGCGCGAGCTGCCGGGGATCGACATCCGCGTCATCGCCGACCGCGCCCTGCGCGAAGAACGGCCTGCGTGATGCCCTGGCGCCGCAAGGCTGCCGCGCGCCGTGAAGGCCAGCCTCGCCTCCTCGTCCCCTTTGCCGACGGCGCGCTCGACCCGGCGGTCCTGCAGGCGGCGATCCGCATCGCACGGGCGGAGGAGGCGATCCTCGTCCCCGCCTTCCTCGTGGTGGTGCCGCTCGAGTACGACGTCGAGGCTGCTCTGGCAAGGAAGGCCGAGGAAGCCCTGCCCCTGCTGGAGGCGGTCGAGACCGCCGCCGCGCGCGCCGGTGTCCCCGTCGACGCTCGCATCGAGCGCGGGCGAACGCCGATCGACGCCCTCGGCCGTCTCTGGGAAGTGGAGACGTTCGACCGCATCCTCGTGCCCGCGCTTGCGCCGGGCCACCCGGGCTTCTCGGGCAAGGACGTCGCCTGGATGCTCGCGCATGCGCCGACCGAGACGCTCGTCCTGCGGCCCGCCCCAGACGAGGACGGTACGGTTGGCGCGCGTTGACTCTCGAGGCAATCCCGAACTTCATCGACGGAGACTCCCGGGCCGCCGGGTCGGGCGAGTGGCTCGAAAAGCTGCGGCCGGCGGACGGCTCGCCTCTGTGTCGCGTAGCGCGTTCGGGGGCGGCTGACGTCGACGCAGCCGTGCAGGCTGCGCGTGTGGCACAGAAGCCCTGGGCCGAGCGGACAGCGGTGGAGCGCGGCGACCTCGTCCGCGAGATCGCGCTGGCGCTGCGGGAACGGCGCGACGAGCTCTCGCAGGTCGTCGTCGAGGAGACGGGCAAGGCGAAGGCGCTCGCCATGGGCGAGACGGAGGCGGCGATCGAGCTGGGCCTCTTCGTCGCCGGCGAGGGACGTCGCTACTACGGACGGACGACGACTGCGAGCATGGCCGCACCGCACGGTGATGGCCGTCCGGCAGCCCGTAGGCGTCGCAGGGCTGCTGATCTCGTTCAACACACCGCTGCCCAACGTCGCCTGGAAGGTCTTTCCGGCGATCTTCTGCGGCAACGGCGCTGTCCTCAAGCCGTCCGAGGAGACGCCGCTCTCGGCGCAGCTGTTCGCGCACGTCTGCGACGAGGTCGGTCTGCCGGCGGGCGTCCTCAACGTCGTGCAGGGGCTCGGCGCCGAGGCAGGTGCCGCTCTCGTCGAGCATCCGCAGGTCGATCTCGTCAGCTTCACGGGCTCGGCGGCGACGGGACGTTGGATCGCGGAGACGGCCGGACGGCGGCTGGCCAAGGTGTGTCTCGAGCTGGGCGGCAAGAACGCGCTCGTCGTGTGCGACGACGCGGATCTGGACTACGCCGTCCGCTGGGCGGTGCAGTCATCCTTCTCGAACGCCGGCCAGCGGTGCGCAGCCGCTTCGAGGATCGTCGTCTTCGACGTCGTGTACGAGGAGTTTCGCAGCCGCTTCCTAGCGGCCGCCGAGGAGTTTGCGGACACCGGCCCGGTGATCAGCGAGGCGAGCCTCGTCCGGATCCTCGAGGCTCTAGGGCGGGCAAGCGACGCGGGCGGAGCGGTGTTGTGCGGTGGTGACCGGCTTCTGCGCGACGGCTGGTGGCTGGGGCCGACCGTGGTCGAAGGCGTTGCGCCCGACGCCGAGCTCTCGTGCACGGAGCTGTTCGGCCCCGTGACGATCCTCTACCGCGTCCGCGACCTGGCGGAGGCATTGACCGTCGTCAACGACTCGCCGTACGGCCTCACGTGCGCCGTCCACACCGGGAGCCTGCACCGAGCGATGCTGTTCGCCGAGAAGGCGGAGGCGGGCGTGGTCGTCGTGAACGGTGGGACGCACGGCTCGGAGCCGCACATGGGCTTCGGCGGCGTGAAGCAATCAGGCACCGGCTGGCGGGAGCCCGGTGTGGAGGCTCTCGACGTGTACTCCGAGTGGAAGTACGTGAACCTCATCAGCGATCCGGCGAAGGCGTGACGACCGCGGTTCTCGGGCCAGGGGCGGTCGGGGGTGCGCTCGGCGTCCGCATGGCGCTCGCCGGTGAGCGCGTTGTCTGCGTGGCGCGGCCGGAAACCGCGGCGGCGATTGCCGCCGAAGGCCTGACGCTCGTTACCGACGACGGCGAGCGCACCGAGCAGCTCGAGGTCACGGAGCGGCTGGAGGAGCCCGTCGACCTCCTGCTCGTCACGGTCAAGGCGTATGGCCTCGACGACGGCATCTCGCACATCCAGACAGAGCCCGGGCTCGTCCTGCCGCTCCTCAACGGGGTCGAGCACATGGACGTCCTCCGAGCGCACTTCGCGAACGTCGTGGCAGCGACGATCGGCCACTTCGAGGGGTATCGGGAGTCGCCGACCCGGATCGTCCAGCAGACTCCGGGCGTTGTGAACGTCGCCGCTACAAAGGCTCCGGAGCAGCTGGAACGGGCCGGCATCGCCACGCGGGCCGAAGGCAGTGAGAAGGATGTTCTGTGGGAGAAGCTCGCCCGGCAGGGTCCGATCGCCGTGCTGACGTCGGTGGCTGGTGAGACGATCGGCGAGCTGCGGACCGGCCGGCGGCTGCGCCTGGCAATCGAGGAAGCGTGCGCGGTCGCCGCAGCAGACGGCGCCAGGACGACGTTCGACGAGCAGTGGGCGATCATCGAGTCCTTGCCGGACTGGGCCACGTCGTCCACGGAACGCGATGTCACCGCCGGGCGGCCCTCGGAGCTCGACGCGATCGGCGGAGCGGTGGTCCGCGCGGGCCGCCGACTCGGCGTTCCCACACCTACCCTCGAAGAGGCCCTCGCACAATGCCCAGCGTGATCGCGCTCATCGGCGCCCGCTCGGGCTCGGAGCGCGTTGCCAACAAGAACATCCGGCCGCTCGCCGGCCACCCGCTGCTCGCGTACGCCATCGCGACCGCGCAGCAGGCGGGCGTGTTCGAGCGCGTGCTCGTCTCCACTGACTCCGAGGAGATCGCGGACGTGGCGCGCTGGTACGGGGCGGACGTGCCTTTCCTCAGGCCGCCCGAGTACGCGACCTCCACCTCGCCGGACATCGAGTGGATCGCGTACACGCTCGACCGGTTGCCCGAGAGCTACGACCTCTTCGCCATCGTGCGCGCGACGAACCCTTTCCGCGGCCCGGACGTCGTGCGGCGCGGCCTCGAGCAGCTGCTCGCAACGCCTGAGGCGGACTCCATTCGGGCCGTCGAGCTCGTGAAGCAACACCCGGGGAAGATGTGGGAGCTTGCAGACGACGGCCGCACCATGGAGCCTGTGCTCGACCAGTCCCAGCTCGACGTCGCGTGGCACGCCGGCCAGTACCAGGCGCTGCCGCGCGTCTACCACCAGAACAGCGCGCTCGAGATCGCGTGGACGCGCGTCGTGACGGAGATGGGCACTCGCGAAGGCCGAGTGCTGGCGCCGTTCCTCACCGACGGCCTGGAGGGCTTCAACGTCGACGACGAGGTGGACTGGCAGCGGGCGGAGGCGCTCGTCGCGTCGGGCGAGGCCACGCTGATCGAGGTCGATCGCCCCCCGTACCCATATCCTGACCGCCCATGAAGGTGGCCACGCTCGAGACGCTGTACTGCGACGCCGGCTGGCGGCCGTGGATCTTCCTCAAGGCGACCACGGACGACGGGCTCGTCGGCTGGAGCGAGGTGACCGACTCGCACGGCTCGCCGCGCGGCCTCGCCGGCATCGTCGAGGATCTGTCGCCGCTCGTCGTGGGCCGCGATCCGCGCGCGTGGGAGGCCGTCTACTGGGATCTCTACCGCGCGACCCGGCAGAGCCCCGGCGGCGTCGTGGCGAAGGCGATCGCAGCTGTCGAGAACGCGCTGCTCGACCTGACGGCGAAGTCGCATGACGTCGCGGTCTACGAGCTCTTCGGCGGACCGCTGCGGACGGAGGTGCCCGCCTACTGGTCGCACTGCGGCACGACTCGAGCGCGCGCCTGGGAGGTGACGGGGACGCCGAAGCTCGCTTCCTACGAGGACGTCACGGCGCTCGGCCGCGAGGTCGTCGAGCGCGGCTTTTCCGCCTTCAAGACGAACGTCGTCGTGCCCGGCGACGACCCGCAGGTGCTGCACCCCGGGTTCCACGGCCCGGGCCTCGAGCGGAACTCGTCGCCCGAGGTGGAGGCGGCGCTCGGCCGGCTGCTGGAGGCGTTCGCCGCCGGCACGGAAGGCAAGGCCGAGCCGATCGTCGACCTGAACTTCAACCTCACGACGGAGGGAGCAAGGCGTACCGCGGCGACGCTCGCTGCGTACGACCTCGCGTGGCTCGAGATCGACTGCTTCGACCCGGACGCCCTTGCGTTCGTCCGACGCTCGACGTCGATCCCGATCTGCTCCGGCGAAAATCTCTACGGCACGCGCGGCTTCAGGCCGTTCTTCGAAGCCGGCGCGGTCGATGTTGCGTCAGTCGACGTGATCTGGAACGGCTTTGCGCAATCGAAGAAGATCGCCGACCTCGCGGAGACATACGAGGTCAACTGCGCGCCGCACAACTACTACAGCCACCTCGCGACGTACATCTCGGCGCAGTGGTGCGCGGCCATACCCAACATGCGGATCCTCGAGGTCGACGTCGACGACGTGCCGTGGAAGGACGAGCTGACGGCCGCGCCGGACATCACCGGGGGAGTGCTGACGGTTCCCAGCGGCCCGGGCTGGGGCGTCGAGGTGGACGAGGTCGTGCTGCGCGCCCACCCCTGGCCGTCCGCTGGTTGACGTGCGGAAGCTCCTGCGCAGGGCTGCATGGTCGGCAGCGGTTCGGTCAGGGCTTCAGGTCTACGACCCGGAGGCTCACAGCAGCTATCGCCTCGACGAGGCGGCGGAGGAGGTGCTGGACGCCCGGCCTATCGCCGACAAGCGGCCGTCGACCGCCTGGGAGGACGTGCCCGATCTGACACTCGTTCCGGAGGCGCTGCCGACTGTGATCGACGTCGAGCGCTTTCGCGGCGCGCGCGTGCTCGAGGTGGGGCCGAAGTACGGCGTGCACTCGCTCTGGATCGACCGCGAGCTCCAGCCGTCAGAGCTCGTCTTCTCCGACTTCGCCGCCGACACCGAGCTGCACGACCGGTGGGTCGGCAAGCTCCGCAGCCCGCACCGCTTTGTCTACGGCGACCTGCGCGCGGCGGACGAGTTGCTCGAGCTGGAGCCGTTCGACCTCGTGTTCTTCCTCGGCGTGCTCTACCACTCCGCGCATCACCTCGACCTGCTGTCGATGCTGAACCGTGTAACCAACCTCGGCGGCTCGATGCTGCTCGAGTCCACCGTCGACGACCGGAGCGACGCGATCGTCCGCCTGAACTGGCACGCGTCGACGGGCAAGGCGAAGGCGGTGCCGACGGTGACGGCGATGCGGACGGAGCTGGCGTGGACGGGCTGGCGGAAGGTGCGGAGGTTCACGGACTATCGCCCGGCGTCGGAGCAGGTGCTGCTGCTCTGCGAGAAGACCGACGAGCTCGCGGAGGCGACGGGCCTCGGGCCCGCGGTCACCGCGCATCGCCGCGAGCCTTGAGCGAGCTGAGTCTCATCCCGCAGTCGGAGTTCGCTCGCGTGCGCGAAGCAGGGCTCGACGTGATCGCCGACATGTGCCGGCTCAACGCACTGACCGCCGTCAAGCGCGCGGGCTCCGGTCACCTCGGCTCGAGCTTCAGCGCGATGGACATCGTCGTCTTCCTGCTCTACGAGCAGCTGAATGTCGCGCAGCTCGGCTTCGACAACCCCGACCGCGACGTCTACTTCTCGTCCAAGGGTCACGACGTGCCGGGGCTGTACGCCGTCCTCCATTCGCTCGGCGTCGTGCCGGCTGAGAAGCTCCTCCGGCTACGGCGAGCCGGCGGGCTGGACGGCCATCCGAACGTGCGCGCGCCGGGCATCGAAGCCAACTCCGGCTCGCTCGGCATGGGCATCTCCAAGGGGCGAGGCATCGCCTGGGCCAAGCGGCAGCTGGGCAGGGGCGGGCGAGTGGTGGTGATGGTGGGCGACGGCGAGCTGCAGGAAGGCCAGAACTTCGAGGCCTTGCAGGGTGCGGCTCACGACGGCCTGTCTCGGTTGACGGTCGTGGTCGACCGGAACGAGCTGCAGTCCGACAAGCCGACGGACGAGATACTCGCGCTGGGCGACCTCGAGGCGAAGCTCGCAGCGTTCGGCTGGCACGTCGTTCGTGCGACGGCCACGACTTCGACGAGCTGCGGCGTGTGTTCGGCGAGCTGAGCGCGATCGACGACCGCCCTCAGGCCATCGTCGCTCGCACGATCAAGGGCCGCGGCGTCTCCTTCATGGAGCATCCGGCCGCCCTGCGTGACGGAGGCGGCACGTACCGGTGGCACGCGGGCGCTCCCGACGACGAGAGCTTCGAGCGGGCTCGCGACGAGCTACTCGCGCGGATCGGGCCCGTGGAGCTCGAGCCGGTGCCCCCCGTAGAGGACGAGCTGCCTGCACCGGCGCTCGAGGCGGAGCCCGAGAGCGGTGCGGGGACACGCGTCACGGCCAGCCGCGAGTACGTCGTCGAGGCATACGGCGAAGCGCTCGTCGAGCTGGCCGCGCGGAATCCTGACCTCGTTGTGCTCGACGCCGACCTCGCATCCGACTGCCGGGTGCGCGGCTTCGAGGAGGCGTACCCCGAGCGCTTCCTCGAGTGCGGCATCGCCGAGCAGGACATGGTGTCCGTCGCCGGCGGGCTGGCACGTCACGGCCTCGTGCCCGTCGTCAACTCGTTCGCGAGCTTCCTCGCCTCACGCGCGAACGAGCAGATCTACAACAACGCGAGCGAAGGCTCGAAAGTGATCTACGCACTTCACTACGCCGGATTGATCCCGGCCGGGCCGGGGATGTCGCATCAGAGCCTGCGCGACGTGTCGCTGCTGGCAGCGCTGCCGAGCATGACCATCGTGCAGCCTGCGAATGCAGACGAGACAAAGGCGCTCGTCGCGTGGGCAGTGGAGGAGGCGGAAGGCAGCGTGGCCATTCGGCTCGCCATCGGGCCCTCGCCGCGACGCATCGACCTTCCCGCCGACTACCGGCTGGCGCCGGGGCGAGGGACCGTGCTGCGGGAGGGCGACGACGCGCTCGTCTTCGCGTACGGACCGGTGATGCTGCACGAGGTGCTGACGGCGGCTGAGCTGCTCGCAGAGCATGGGCACGAGGTGGCAGTTGTCGGCCTTCCCTGGCTCAACCGCTTCGACCGCGAGTGGCTGGAAGAGGTCACGGCGACGGCGGCGCCGATCGTCGTCGTCGAGGACCACGCGCCGGTCGGCGCGCTCGGCGACGCACTGCGCCGTGAGCTGCGCGGCCGCGAGGTCACGGTCTGCGGTGTCGACGGCTGGCCGGCGTTCGGCACTCCGCCCGAAGCGCTGCGGGCTCACGGCCTCGACGCGGCCTCGCTGGCCGGTCGCATCGCCGAGGCGCGGACGCTCGCAGGCGCGTGAACGTCAACTTCGCCCCGCAGCTGGCGGTCGTGCTGAGCTTCCACGGCGTCGTCGAGCGGGTCGAGCATCCGGAGATCCAGGTCAACCACGTCGATGTCCCCTCATTCGGGCGCATCGTCGAGCTCGTGCGCTCGCGCTACGAGGTCGTGTCGCTCGACGACATCGCGTCCGCGGTGCGCGGCGAAGCGTCGCTACCGGCTAACGCCGCGGCACTGACGTTCGACGACGCCTACCGCTCGGTGCTCGAGCTCGCCGATCCCCTGCTGAGCGGCCTCCCGTACGCCGTGTTCGTCCCCTCGGGCCTGATCGACTCGAGCTCGCGCGTGCCGACGTACGTCATGCGCGCTGCCCTCGCCTTCACCGAGGAACCGAGCGTTCAGTTGCCCGGGCGGAGACGGCCGCTCAAGCTCCGCACAATGGACGACCGGGAGCGCGTCGCCGGCCAGGCGGCGGCGTTGCTTCGCTCGCTGCCTCGGGCAGAGGTCGAAGACGTGCTGCTGCGCCTGCGGGAGCTGCTGCCCGCCGAGCGGTGGGCGGAGGTCGATGCAGAATTCCCCAGCGAGGCGTTGCTCGGCTGGGACGAGCTGCGCACGCTCGCCGCACGCGGCGTCACGGTCGGGTCGCATACACGCGACCACGCGGTGCTTCACGAGCGGCAAGACGCGGCCGAGGTCTCGGTTCAGGTGCGGGACTCGAAGGCGGCGATCGAGGATCGGCTCGGCGTCCCGTGCCGTCACTTCTGCTACCCGCATGGCCATCCGACCGATGTCTCCCGGGATGCAGTCGAAGCCGCTCGTGACGGGGGCTACAGTTCCGCCTTCATGAACGTCGGCGGCCCGGTTCGGGAGGGCATGGATCCGCTGCTGTTGCCGCGGATCGCCATCGCCGGATCCCCGCCCGACGCGGCACTGGCGGAGCGCGTGCAGCTCAGCCATAGCAAGTGGTACCGCGAGGCGGCGGCGGAGCTCGGACTTGGCTGACGAACTGGAGATCCGGCCGCCGACGCCTGCCGACCTGCCCGCTCTGGGAAAGCTCTACGAGGCGGTCAAGGGCAGGCCGCGACCGGAATCGGTCACCGGCCACCGCCTCTTCGACACTCCGTGGGGAGACTCGGTGTCGCTGATCGCGGTCGACGGCGACGTCTGTGCGTCGATGGCCGTCTACTGGCCGGTGGCCATGCGAGTGGGCGACGAGGTGGTGCCCGGCGCCCAGGGCATGGAGGCGGTCACCCATCCCGACTACCGCAACCGGCCGCGGCTCTTTCTGACGCTCGCAAAGCAGGGACGGGACCTCGCCCTCGAGCGCATGCAACTGATGTACACGTTCCCGAACGTGCGCTCGATAAAGCTCACGAAGCACGTGGGCGCCACGTATCTCGGCGAGGTGGGCGGCTGGGGAATCGACCTCGAGCGGCGCCGTCTGCGCATGCCGAGGCTCTCGCGACGGGGCGACGAGCCGGCAGCAGCGCCGACGATCGACGAGCTGGCGGCGCTCGCTGCCCGCGCGCACGGGCAGCCCGATCTCGTGCGGATCGACAAGAGCGCAGAGTGGCTGTCCTGGCGCTACTCCGACGCCACCTGCGAGAACTACCAGTGGGTCGTCGAGCGAGATGCGTCCGGCGCGTTGACGGCCGCAGCGCTGATCGGCGAACGGGATCCGGCGCGGTGGGGTACGGACTTTGCGGGCATCTTGCGCATCCATGAGCTTTACGCACTCGAGGAGCAGGCTGCACGGTCGGTGCTTCGTCGGTCGATCGACCGGGTCCGCGGCGCGGGCGCCCGGAAGCTCGACGTGCTCGTCAAGGATCCGATGCTCGAGCAGGCCGTCGCTGCCAGCGGCTTCGAGCTCGAAGGTAGGCATCCGATGACGGCGATCTCGAATCCGTCGAAGGCGTTCGCCTTCGACACCTACGACTTCGATCGCTGGCGCGTCATCAGCGGCGACCACGACTTCTTCTGATGCGGCGGGTCTGGCTCGTCCTTCCCGATCCGCTGACCACGAAGCTCTTCTTCTGGTGCGGTCTGACGGCAGGGCTATCGGAGCGGCTCGGGGACCGGCTGGAGGTGGTCTTTCTCGAGCCGCGCAAGCAGGCGTCGCGTTGGGCTGAGCTCGACGACCTACGGGTGAAGTACTACGAGGATCTCTTTCCCGAGAACGTCGCGTTCTCGGAGCGAGTAGTGAGGCGCGCCGACGCCTGGCTCGAGCAGCACTTCGGGTTCTGGCCGCTCGCGATCCGCTTCAACTACCGGCACGGCTTTCACGTCGAGCGCATGGCACACGGCCACGGCAATCCGTTCCTCGACCTCGACCACGCCGATCCGCTGCCGCGGTGGCGGTGGGTCGAGCGGGAGATGCTGCGGTGGTATTTCTCGAAGAGACGGTACGTGCCCAGCGCGCTGGTGCAGCGGATGCGGGACGAGTGCGACGCCGTGGTCGTGGCCAACCTCCAGACGCCGGCGGTGGCCCCCGTGCTGAACGCCGCGCGGCGGCTGGGCACGCCGGCCATCGGCTACGTCGCCAGCTGGGATCACCCCGTCGGCAAGGGTGTCATCTCGTCCCATCTCGACGCCTACATCGTTCAGAACGACGTCATGCGGAGCGATCTCGAGCGGTACCACGACGTCGACCCTGCGCGCACGATCGTCACCGGCTGGCCGCAGAGCGACTTCTTTCACGAACGGCGCCCGGCCGAGGACTTCGAGGCGCTGGCCAGGCGGCACGGGCTGGATCCGTCGCGCCCGGTCGTGCTGGTCATGGGCAACACGCCGACGAACACGCCCTACGAGCCGCTGTTCTTCGAGCGGCTGCTGGGCTGGTGGGAGGAGAGCGGCTCGCAACGACGGTTCTCGCTGCTCTTTCGCCCACATCCGCGCGACAAGAAGTGGGAGCAGCGGTTCGCGGCGGCGATGGGGCGTGAGGGCGCCGCCGTGCAACCGGCGGGGGAGGCGGACATGCGGTCCCTTGCCGTGATGCTCCAGTACGGCGCATGCGTGGTCTCGAACGCGGGCACGATCCTGCTCGACTCGCTCGTCAACGACCGGCCGGCGGTGTGCGTCCTCTACGACGAGGGCGCTCCTGCCGGGGAGACGTGGGCTGCGAAGAATGTGCTTGGCGTGCACTACCGGGAGCTCATGTCGTCCACGGCCTTCTACCGGGCTTCGACGTTCGACGGAGTTACGGACGGGATCGAACGTGCGCTCGAACAGCCGGGCGAGCTCTCGGCAGAGCGGCGGCGTGTCGCGCGGGAGGTGGTCGGGGAACTGGATGGCCGCGCAGGCGAGCGTGTCGTCGATGCGATCGTGCGACGCGTGGGCGGCGCTGCGTAGCCGGCGGGTCAGTATCAGCCGGCGGAGATGCGGCGCAGCAGCTGGAGCGCACCCGCCTTGTCCAGCATCTCGTTGAGGTTTCCGCACTTCGGCGACTGCACGCACGACGGGCACCCGATCTCACAGGGGCACCCGGCGATCAGCTTCGCCGTGTCCGCTACCCATTCGCCGAAGACCGTGTACCCACGCTCCGCGATGCCGACGCCGCCGGGGTGGCCGTCGTACACGAACACCGTCGGCGCCCCGGTCTGGAAGTGGACATTCGTCGACAGGCCGCCGATGTCCCAGCGGTCGCACATCGCGAACAGCGGGAGCAGCGCGATCAGCGCATGCTCGGCGGCGTGGAGCGAGGAGAGCAGCTTCGGCATCCGCTCCAGGCCGTCGAGCACCGACTCCCCAGGCACGAACCAGACGGCTTCAGTGTCGAACGTCGCCGGCGGCAGGTCGAGCGCGACCGTCTCCAGCACTGCGCCGTCCCGTGTGGACTTTCGCTGGTACGCGACCACGTGCTCGGTGACGGAGACACGGCCGAAGGAGAGCTCGACGCCGCCGTGCTCGCCTGAGAGCACCGACTCCTCGATGGCCGTCGTCGTGTCTTTCTTCGTCTGCGTGTACCAGTCTCCGGAGAACGGCTCTACGAGCGCTGCGCCTGCCACCAGGTCGAGGTCGCTGACGAGGTACGGCTCGCCCAGGTGCAGGTAGACGGCGCCTGCATGAACGGTCGAGTACGCGCGCTCACGCTCGACGATGCCCAGCACCGAGCCCGAGTCTGCCTCCACGACCAGCACGGAGTCGACGCCGGCAGATCGGAGTGAGATGCGCGCGGCCGGGTAGTCGCGGCCCGTCCACGTGAAGCCCGCGGCCGTGCGGCGCAGCTCGGGCAGCTCGGCGGCCCGCTCGAGTGCCTCGTCTCCGAGCGTGGCGCGGTCGTCGTCGTCGAGCGGGGCCTCGTAGGCGGCGGCGAGCACGTGCCCGTCGAGCACGCGCGGATTCGCATGATCGAGGATCGCGGCCTCGACTCGCCGCCCGAGCAGCGCGTCGGGTTCACGCATGAAGTACTGGTCGAGCGCGTCGTCGGAGGCGACGAGCAGCGCGATGCCGTGACCTTGCCGGCCGGCGCGGCCCCACTGCTGCCGCAGGCTGGCCACGGTGCCCGGGAAACCCACCGAGACCACGCAGTCGAGCAGGCCGATGTCGATCCCCAGCTCGAGCGCATCCGTCGCGGACACTCCGAGCAGCTCACCTGCGGCCAGCCGACGCTCGATGTCGCGCCGCTGCGCGGGCGTGTAGCCGGCGCGGTAAGGCGAGAGGCGATCCTTGTACTCGCGGCCGAGCCGCTCCAGGGCGAAGCGATGGATGAGCTCCGCGGCCCGGCGGCTCTTCGCGAAGCACAGCGTGCGAAGACCGCGCTCGACGAGCTCCGCGAGCAGGCGGGCACCCTCGCCGAGCGCGCTGGCGCGGAGGTTGAGCTCCTCGTCGGTGACCGGCGGATTCCAGAGCACGATCGTGCGCTCGGCCCGCGGCGCGGAGTCGCCGGAGACGACCGTCGCCTTGAGACCCGTCAGCGCCTCGGCCAGCTCGCCGGGGTTCGCGATCGTCGCGCTGGCGAGCAAGAACTGTGGGTCAGCGCCGTAGACCGCCGCCAGCCGCCGCAGGCGTCGCAAGACGTTCGCCACATGTGAGCCGAACACGCCGCGGTACACGTGGGCCTCGTCGACGATGACGTACTCGAGGTTGGAGAGCACGTCTCCCCAGCGGTCGTGATGAGGCAGGACGCCGAGATGGAGCATGTCCGGGTTGGACAGGATGGCGTTGGCCCACGCCCGTACCTGGCGTCGCTGGTCGGTAGGTGTGTCCCCGTCGTAGATGGCCGGCCGCACGCCGGGAACGCCGAGGGCCGTGAGGCTGCGCGCCTGATCCTGCGCAAGAGCCTTCGTCGGATAGAGGTACAGCGCGCGCGCTTTCGGGTCGCGGGCGATCGCGTCCAGCACCGGCAGGTTGAAGGCCAGCGTCTTGCCGCTTGCCGTGCCGGTGGTGACGGCGACGTGCTCGCCGCGCTTGGCCGCCGCCCACGCCTCTGCCTGGTGTTCGAAGAGGCTTGTGATCCCCTGGCGGCCGAGCGCGGCCACGACTCGTTCGTCGAGCTCGCCGGGAAGCGGTGCCGTCGTCGCCTCCCGCTCGGGCTCGGTGCCGAGATAGGCGACCTCCTCGCCGGCGAGCAGCTCGTCCGAGAGTGCGGCGGCGCTCACCCCTCGGCGACGACGTCCAGCGTACGAGGCTCGAAGCCCTCGAGCAGCTCCTGGATGCTCGCCACTCGCTCGTGGTAGCCGGCTGCCGCGCGCCAGTTCTTCACCGCGTCCGTGCTCATCCAGGGGCCGAAGCTGACGAAGGTCGAGGGGCTCTCGGCGTCGCGCAGAAGCCGCGCCCGCGGGCCGAGCCCCTGCAGGTGGCTCCACTCGATCCACTCCTTCCAGCGCCGAACGAATTCGTCTTCGGAGCCCGGCTTCACCCGCCACGTCGTGTGCGTATACGTCTCGGCCATCCGTTCCTCCCTGTGAGACGGCGGTGCCGTGATCGTACTGCTAGCGTCGCGCCGTGTCGGTCGCGCGCTGCCTGACCATCGCGGGCTCCGATTCCGGCGGCGGCGCCGGCATCCAGGCCGACCTCAAGGCATTCGCTGCGGCCGGCTGCTTCGGGATGAGCGCGATCGTCGCGCTGACCGCGCAGAACACCGTCGGCGTGGCCGCCGTGCAAGAGGTGGCACCCGAGTTCGTCCGCGCGCAGCTCGACGCGGTCTTCTCCGACATCGGTGTCGATGCGGCGAAGACGGGCATGCTCTTCTCGCGCCCGATCATCGAGACGGTGGCCGACTTCCTCGCCGAGCGGCCGGTCCCGCTCGTCGTCGATCCGGTGATGGTCTCGACCAGCGGTGCGCAGCTGCTCCAGGACGACGCGGTCGAGGCGCTCGTGACGCGCCTCTTTCCTCTCGCGACCGTCGTGACGCCGAACCTCGACGAGGCGCAGGTGCTCGGGAAGGTGGAGACCGAGGACCGTGGCGTGCTGGCCGAACAGCTCCATGCTCTGGGGGCGCCGGCGGTGCTCGTCACCGGCGGTCACGGCGAGCGGCCGGTCGACCACCTCTTCACGTCCGGCAGGCACGTGGAGATTCCGGTCGAGCGACACGACGTGTCCGCGACGCACGGCGCCGGCTGCACCCACTCGGCGACGCTGACGGCGTTGCTTGCGCAGGGCAAGTCGCTCGAGGAGGCGGCGCGGGGTGCAGCAGAGACGGCCGCCGGCGCCGTCGCGAACGGGCTGGACGAGCTAGGCGCGGGAGAAGGCCCGGTCGACGTGCTCGGCCTCGTCAATCGTGAAGCTCTCTGAGCTCGGAGAGCTGGGGCTGCTCGAGGAGCTCGAGCGGCGAGGCCTGGCGAAGGGGATTGCCGACGACGCCGCTCTGCTCGAGGGCGGGCTGGTCGTCACGCAGGACGCCCTCGTCGAGGGCGTGCATTTCACGTTTGACCGGATCTCGTGGCGCGACCTGGGGTTCCGAGCCGCGGCCGTCAACCTGTCCGATCTCGCCGCTAGCGGGGCCACTCCGGACGGGCTCGTCGTCAGCCTCGGCACGTCCGGCGAGACGGAGCTCGAGTCGGTGCTCGAGCTCTACGAGGGGATCGCCGAGACGGGTGTCGCCGTCGTCGGCGGCGATACCACCGCGGCTGACCAGCTCTACTTGTCGGTAACCGCTCTCGGTCGCTCGGAGCGAGTGCCGGGACGGGCCGGCGCCGTTCCGGGCGACCTGCTCGTCGTAACCGGTCCGCTCGGCGCTGCAGGCGCTGCGTTCCGCGGGGGGAGGCTCGTCCGGCCGCCGATCCGGCTGGATGAGGGACGGACGCTAGCGGCACACGCTCACGCGTTGATCGACATCTCCGACGGGATCGCGCGTGACGCTGCCCACATCGCGGAGCGGTCGCGCTGCCGACTGGTCATCGACCTCGATCGCGTTGCGCGCGCCGAGGGCGCGACGGTCGACGACCTGGGCTTCGGGGAGGACTACGAGCTGCTGGCAGCGGTCGTAGACTCCGGCCCGTTCATGTCGATCGGGCGCTGCGAAGCGGGGGAGGGAGTCGAGCTGCTGCTCGACGGGCGGCCGTACGAGTTGGGGGGCTGGGAGCACTTCCGGTGATCGAGGTCCGCCCCGCGACAGGTGCCGACATCGAGCACGTGAAGCGGGCGCTCTTCGGAGCCGTTTCCTGGAATCCCGAGCGGGAGATCCCGCCGTACGAGTTCACGATTGCGCACCCTGAGCTAGCTCGCTACCACGAAGGCTGGGGTCGCCACGGCGACCTGGCTGTCATCGCGGAGGTAGACGGCGAGGTGATCGGCGCGTCGTCGTGTCGCCTGTTCACAGCTGACGATCACGGGCATGGCTACGTCGACGACGAGACACCCGAGCTGGCGGTTGCCGTCTGGGAGGGCCACCGAGGGGACGGCATCGGCACGTGCCTCATGGGCGCGATCGAAGTGGCTGCTCGAGAAGCAGGTTTCTCGCAGATCAGCCTGTCGGTCGACGCCGACAATCCGGCTCGTCGTCTCTACGAACGGCTGGGCTACGAAGAGCTGACGGTCGACGAGGGCGGCGTTCGCATGCTGAAGGCGCTCCAGCAGTGACCACGTGCTCGAACTGCGGCGCCGAGAACCAATCCGGCCAGAAGTTCTGCGGAGAGTGCGGCAACGCGCTCGCGGCGACCTGCGGCTCTTGCGGCGCGGCGAACCCGCCGGGCCAGAAGTTCTGCGGGGAGTGCGGGATGCCGCTGGGGGCATCGTCTGAGCCTGCTGCGGAACCTGCGGTCGCCGTCGAGCGTCGCCTCGTGTCGGTGCTCTTCGCCGACCTCGTCGGCTTCACGCCGCTGTCGGAAGACCGCGATGCCGAAGAAGTACGCGACCTCCTGTCGCGGTACTTCGAAGTCGCCGCCGACGTGATCGGGCGGTACGGCGGCGTCGTCGAGAAGTTCATCGGCGATGCGGTGATGGCGGTGTGGGGCACGCCCGTCGCGCAGGAGGACGATGCCGAGCGCGCCGTACGCGCGGCGCTCGAGCTCGTTGCCGCCGTTAGCGCCTTCGGCGGCGAGACGGGAATGCCGGAGCTCGGCGCTCGCGCCGCGGTGCTCACCGGCGAGGCGGCGGTCAATCTCGGCGCCGCAGGGCAGGGCATGGTCGCGGGTGACCTCGTCAACGCCGCCTCCCGTGTACAAGGTGCAGCCGATCCGCACACGGTGCTCGTCGGCGATCCGACACGGCGGGCGACCGAAGCGGCGATTGCCTACGCAGATGCCGGTCGCCACGAGCTGAAGGGCAAGGCAGAGGCGATGCAGCTCTGGCGTGCTGTTCGCGTGACCGCCGGTCGCGGGGGTGGGCTGAAGTCACAAGGTCTCGAGCCGCCGTTCGTCGGCCGTGACCGCGAGCTGCGGCTCGCGAAGGAGCTCTTCCACGCTTCCGCCGACGAGCACAAGGCGCATCTGCTCTCGATCACCGGCATCGCCGGCATCGGCAAGTCGCGGCTCGCGTGGGAGCTCTACAAGTATCTCGACGGCATCAGCCAGGACGTTGCCTGGCACCGCGGCCGCTGCCTGGCCTACGGCGACGGCGTGACGTACTGGGCGCTCGCCGAGATGATCCGCATGCGCGCCGGCATCGCGGAGGGAGAGAGTGCGGCGACGGCGCGGCCGAAGCTCGATGCTGCTCTCGAAAGCACGGTCGAAGACGCCGAGGAGCGAGCGTGGATCCGCCTCCGTGTCTTCCAGCTCCTGTCGCTCGAAGCGCCGTCAGATCTCGATCAGGCCGAGTTGTTCGCCGGCTGGCGGCTCTTCTTCGAGCGCATGGCCGAGCGCGACCCGGTCGTACTCGTCTTCGAGGACATGCAGTGGGCGGATGCACCGCTGCTCGAGTTCGTCGCCTACCTGCTCGAGTGGTCGCGCAACCATGCGGTCGTCGTCGTCGCGCTCGCTCGCCCGGGGTCGGCCGAACGCGAGGGGCAGTGGGCGACGGGCCTCAGGAATGCGACCACGCTCTCTCTCGAGCCTCTCTCGGCTCAGGCGATGGAGGCGCTGCTCGACGGCTTCGTGCCCGGTCTTGCCGACGACCTTCGGTCGCAGATCCTCGGGCGTGCAGAAGGTGTTCCGCTCTACGCAGTCGAGACGGTGCGCATGCTGATCGACCGGGGTCTACTCGAGCAGGTCGGTGACGAGTACCGGCCCACGGGACCGATCGAGGCGCTCGAGGTGCCGGAGACCCTCCAGGCGCTGATCGCCGCCCGCCTCGACGGCCTGGCCGCCTACGAGCGCAGGCTGATTCAGGAGGCGTCCGTGTTGGGCAAGACCTTCACGCGAGGCGCTCTCGAAGCAGTTTCTGGCCTAGCCGAGGGCGAGGTCGACAGCCTCTTGGCCGGGCTCGTGCGAAGGGAGGTCCTCTCGCTGCAAATGGACCCACGTTCGCCTGAACGCGGGCAGTATGGCTTTCTGCAGGACCTGCTCAGGCAGGTTGCGTACGAGTCGCTCGCCCGCAGAGAGCGGAAGGCGTTGCACTTGGCCGCAGCGGGGGGCCTCGAGCGCGCCACGGATGCTGAGCAGGAGTCGGCCGAGATCGTCGCCTCCCACTATGTCGCTGCATTGGCGCTCGACCCGGACGCCGACGACGCGCCCGCGATCAGGGCGAAAGGAGAGTCGACGCTCGTGCGTGCCGCCGAGCGGGCCGCATCGCTCGGGGGCAGCGAGCAAGCACTTCGATACGTGGAGCAGGCGCTCGAGCTCACGGACAGCCCACTGCGGCGCGCCGAGCTTCACGAGCGGGCGGGCCAGATTGCGGTGCGTAACGTCCCACCGACGGGTGCGCGCTCACACTTCGAGCGCGCGATTCTCGAGTTCGACCAGCTCGGCCTCACGCATCCCGCGGCGCGCGTCAGAGCGCGGCTCGGCCTCGTGATGTGGCAGGTGGAGCACGACATCGAGCGCGCCATTGTCGAGCTGGAAAGCGCATTCGCCGTGCTTGCGGGCGACGAGCCCGATGCTGATCTTGCCTGGCTCGCCGTCTCGCTCGGACGGCCGCTGTTCTTCACCGGCCGCCATGAAGACGCGCTGGCTCGCACGGAGTTCGCACTCGCGATCGCCGAGTCGCTGCAATTGCCCGAAGTGCTGTCGCACGGGCTGAACACCAAGGGTCTCGTCCTGTCCGCTCGGGGACGTCACGAGGAGGCAGAGCTTCTGACGCGCCACGCGCTGGATGTCGCGCTTCGACACGACCTCTCCGAAGCTGCGCTACGCGCCTTCGGGAACCTCACCTCCATCATCTCCAGTCGCGATCGTCACCGTGAAGCGCTCGACCTCGCAGTGCGCGGACGTGATCTCGCCCGAAGAGTTGGAAATCGAGAGTCCGAGGAGTGGATGGGGCATCACCTGCGAGGACACCTTGTCATCCTCGGTGAGTGGGACGAGGTACTCGAGCAGGTAGTGGCATCGGACGTGGAGGCAGAGGAGCCTCGGATGTGGGCGCAGCTGGGCTTGACGTTCATCTACGCGCAGCGGGGGGAGCTCGATCAGGCCAGAGGTGCGCTGGAAGCGCTCCGAGGCACTTTCGACGAGAACGAAGCCCAGCAAGTAGGAGGCTTCCGGTCTCTCGAGGCCGAATTGCTGCTCGCCGAGGGCGACCCGCAGGCGGCGCTCAGAGCTGCCGAACAGTCGATTGGCGTACGCGATGACCTCGCCGGAGGATTGGCCACGGTCGGAGGAGGTCTCGCCGCGGGGCTCCAGTCAGCCTTCGAACTGGGCGACCACGCCAAGGTGGACGACCTCCTCGGGCTCGTCGAAGGCCTTTCTCCAGGGGACCTGACGCCGTTCCTCCGTGCGACGGGCGCCCGGTTCGGCGCCAGGCGAGCCGCGCTTCAAGGAGACAGGCCGACCGCCGAGCACGGCTTCCTCGCCGCAGAGCGCATCTTTCGTGAGATAGAGATGCCGTTCGACCTGGCGCTTGTGCTGCTCGAGCACGCCGAATGGCTCGCGGAAGTGGGCAGACTCGATGATGCCGCACCGCTCGCGGCCGAGGCAGGCGAGATCTTCAATCGCCTGCGTGCGACTCCCTACATCGAACGGCTCGATCGGCTACCGGTGGGAGCTACGGCGTGAGCCACTCGGCCCACGCCTGCTCATAGCGTGAACGCGGGTAGGCGCCGATCTGCTTGTCGCGCTCCTCGCCGTCCGCGAAGAGGATCGCCGTCGGAATCGAGAGCACCCCGTACCGGGCGGCCGTTGCGACGTTCTCGTCGATGTTGAGCTTCACGAAGCGGACGCGGCCCTCGTGCTCGGCGGCGAGCGCCTCGAAGATCGGCTCGACTGCCCGACACGGCCCGCACCACGGCGCCCAGAAGTCGACGACGACCGTGTCGCCGGCGTCGAGCACGTCGTGCTGGAACGTCTCGTCGGTGACCTCTACCATTGCTGACTTATAGCCGCCGGGCGAGCGCTCGGGCCCGCAGCGCAGGCACCTTCCACACGGCCTCGAGGAAGATGCTCTTGCTCATCTTGGAAGCGCCTGCCTCGCGGTCGGCGAACGTGATCGGGATCTCGACGACGCGGAAGCCGGCGCGGAGCGCGCGGTATGTGGTCTCGATCTGGAACGCGTAGCCCGTGGAGGTGACGGCGTCGAGATCGATTCCCTCCAGCACAGCGCGCCGGTAGCATTTGAACCCCCCGGTCAGGTCGCGGATCCCCACGCCGAGCAGCATGCGTGCATAGAGCGAGCCTCCCGACGAGACGAACCGTCGAAACGCGCCCCAGTTCTCGACGCGCCCTCCTTCCACATAGCGTGATCCGAGCACCACATCGGCGTGCTCCACCGCGGCGAGCATTCGCGACACGTCGCTCGGGTCGTGCGAGAAGTCGCAGTCCATCTCCAGGATCAGCTCGGCCCCGTCGGCAAGCGCCTGCCGGAACGCAGCGAGGTACGCCAGCCCGAGGCCGTCCTTGCGCGGCCGGTGGAGCACGTCGACGAAGTCGAGCTCAAGCTGCGAGCTCGTCGGCAAGCTCGCCGGTCCCGTCGGGCGAAGAGTCGTCTATGACGAGCACTCGCGCGTCATCCGGCAAGACGCTTCCGAGCGCGCGCAGCATCGGCTCGATGTTCTCGCGCTCGTTGTACGTGGGCAGGCAGACCACGGTATGCATGCCGCTCATGCTTGCACTTGGGCACATGCTCCGAGTACCGATCTCGAAGGAGGGGGTTCACGGGGGAACCACGGGTTTCCCCGTGCTGAGATCGTTACCCGCACGGCGGGCCATATCATCGCGCTCAGAGTGGCTCCGCTGCCTTCGAATGCCGACGTCGCCGCACAGTTCGAGCTCCTGGCCGACATCTTCGAGCTCGAGAACGTGGAGTCGTTCCGCGTGCTCGCTTACCGACGCGCAGCCACGCGCATTCGCGAGACGGGGACTTCCGTCGCGCAGATGGCGCTCGAGGGCAAGGCGAAGGAGCTCCAGGGAGTCGGCAAGACGATCGAGGAGAAGATCGTGCAAATCGTCGACGACGGCGAGGTGCATGCGCTGACGAAGCACAGAGCAGCTCGTGCCCGCCGAGGTCGTCGAGTTCATGCGCATCCCGGGTCTCGGGCCGAAGACGGCCCGTCGGATCTGGCACGAGCTCGGCATCACGACACTGGACGGCTTGCGAGAGGCCGCCGAGGCCGAGCGCCTGCGAACGCTTTCCGGGCTGGGCCCGAGGAGCGAGGAAAACGTCCTCAATGCCCTCGCCGAACAGAAGAAGCGCGACACCGGCGGTCCCGCGAGAGCACTGCTCGGTGTCGCGCTGCCGCTCGTGCTGGAGGCGGTCGAGGAGCTCCGCGCGAATCCCGCGGCCCTCAAGGTGTCGGAGGCCGGCAGCGCGCGCCGCCGCCGCGAGACGGTCCGCGACGTCGACATCATCGCGACAGCCCGCGACCCCGACGCGCTCATCGCGCACTTCACGGAGCTGCCATGGGTGGTGGACGTGGCGGCTCGGGGCGGCACGAAGGCGACGGTCGTCTCGGGACAGGGGCTCCGCTTCGACCTCCGCGTGGTTCCACCGGAGTGCTACGGCAACCTGCTCCAGCACTTCACGGGCTCGAAGAACCACAACATCGCCATGCGGGAAGAGGCGCAGCGGCGCGGATTGTCCATCTCCGAGTACGGCGTCCTCGTCACCGAGACCGGGGAGACGATCACACACAAGGACGAGAAGGAGCTGTACGAGTTCCTCGGCTACCAGTTCATCCCGCCCGAGCTGCGCGAGAACGCCGGCGAGCTCGAGGCGGCGCGGGAAGGGTCGCTGCCGAAGCTCGTCGAGCTGCGCCAGCTCAAGGGCGACCTCCACGCCCACACGACCTGGTCCGCGGATGGGCACAACACGGTCGAGGAGATGGCGCTCGCCGCGATCGGCGCGGCTACGAGTACCTCGCGATCACCGACCACTCGCACTACCTGCGGGAAGGCCGGATGGAGGCCCAGGACAAGGAGATCGATGCGGTTTCGGACCGGCTCGCGCCCTTCCGGCTGCTGAAGGGCGTGGAGGTCAACATCCGCGCCGACGGTTCGCTCGACGTCCCGGACGAGGTGCTCGTCGAGCGCGACTGGGTCGTGGCGTCGATCCACTCCGCATTCCACCGCGATCCGACCGAGCGGCTGTGCGGCGCCATGGAGAATCCGCACGTCGACTCCATCGGGCACCTGACGGCGCGGAAGATCGGTCGCCGCGAAGGGGTGTCCATCGACCCGGGGCGCGTGATCGAGACGGCAGCGCGGACCGGGACCGCCCTCGAGATCAACTCCCAGCCCGACCGCCTGGACATGCCGGATCCGCTGGCGCGGCTGGCGGGCGAGGAAGGCGTGCTCGTGCCGGTGACGAGTGACGCGCATCGCGAATCCACGCTTGCCTACGTCGAGCTCGGGATCGGCCAGGCGCGCCGGGCCTGGCTCACGAAGAAGCAGGTCTTGAACACTCGCTCGTGGGCGCAGATCGAGAAGACGCTGAAGCGATGAGCAGCTTCCGCGAGGACGGCGCCGAGGCGCTGGAGTGGGCGGCACGGTACCTGGAGCGTGTGGGCGAGCTGCCCGTGCTCGCGCAGGTCGAGCCGGGTTCTGTGCGCACGCGACTGCCGGCGTCTGCTCCGAACCAGGGCGAGCCGTTCTCGGCGGTCCTGAAGGATGTGGAAGAGATCCTCCTGCCGGCGATGACCCACTGGCAATCGCCGCGCTACTTCGCGTACTTCGGCATCTCCAGCTCCGAGCCCGCCATCCTCGCCGAGCTGCTTGCCGCCACGCTCAACCAGAACGCGATCGTCTGGCGCACGTCGCCGGCATCCACCGAGCTCGAAGGAGTTGTCCTCGACTGGGTCGCCGAGCTACTGGGCCTGCCGGCGGGCTGGCACGGCCACATCGAGGACACAGCGTCGACCTCCACCCTCATAGCGCTGGCCGCAGCGCGCGAGCTCGCCCCCGGCAGGCGGGTTGTGGTTGCGTCCGAACAAGCGCACTCGTCCGTCGAGAAGGCCGTGAAGACCCTCGGTCTGGAGCTGCGCAAGGTGCCGGTTGACGACGCATTCCGGCTGCGGCCAGACAGCCTCGATCTGGCGGGAGCCTGTGCGGCCGTCGCCACGGTGGGCACGACGTCGACAGCGTCGGTCGATCCCGTGCCCGCTATAGCCGACGCTTGCGAGCAGGCCGGCGTGTGGCTCCACGTCGACGCCGCGTATGCGGGATCGGCCATGGTCTGTCCGGAGCTTCGCTGGGCCTTTGAAGGCGTCGACCGAGCCGACTCGCTCGTCGTCAACGCACACAAGTGGATGCTCGTGCCCGTCGACTGCTCGCTCCTCTGGAGCCGTCGTCCGGAAGCCCTGCGCGCGGCCTTCTCGCTCGTGCCGGAGTACCTACGAACTAACGAGGAGGTCGAGAGCATCGCCGAATACGGGCTCGCGCTCGGCCGGCGCTTTCGTTCTCTCAAGCTGTGGGCGGTGCTTCGCTGCTACGGCCGCGACGGGTTGCAGCACATGATTCGCGAGCACGTGCGGCTGGCGGAGCTCTTCGAGGGTTTGGTGCGGGCAGAGCCCGGTTGGGAGATCTCGGCGCGTCGGCACTTCTCGCTCGTCTGCTTTCGCCGGGACGGGTCGGACGAGGAGAACGAGGCGCTGCTCGAGCGCGTGAACGCGAGCGGCGAGGCGTTTCTCTCCCACACGAAGCTCGGCGGCCGCTACGTGCTGCGGCTGGCGATCGGGCAGGAGCGAACGGGTGAGGACGACGTACGGCTGGCATGGGACGTGCTGCAACGCGAGGCCGCCGCCCTGTGAACCGACGGCACACAATCGGCACGCTTCCGTCACCCATGGGTCGAGATCTCCTCAGTACGCTGAATGCGGGAGGAGGCGCGGGGTGGCCCCAGGGCTCAGACGGCGCCGAGCTGGTCGAGCGCAGCATCGTGGAGGGCGACGCGGTAACGCCAGAGCGCACGCCCCGTCTCCAGGAGCCGCTCGCGGATCGGGCCCGCTAGCTCGTCCGCTGTGCCCCAGCGGGCCTCGGCGATCTCGGCCGTGTCCAGCGGCGCGAGTACTTCGTCCTCAGTTGTGGCGGAGAAGACGTGCGTGACCCACGGCACCGACTGGTCGGCGAAGCGGAACACGGCCTCCGCACGCACGAGGTAGCGCTCCAACGAGACGGCCGCTCCCAGCTCCTCGAGCCCTTCACGGACGATGCCTGCGACGAAGTCTTCGCCGACCTTCACGCCGCCACCCGGCGTCCGCCAGATGCCCGGCTCGAAGTGCGGCTTGCGGATCAGCGCCAGCCGGTCGCCGTTCGTGACGAAGAGCGTGACATCGTGTCGTCGCCCCGGGCTGTAGGTGATCAATGCGAGCTCCGGGTCCGAGACCTCGCCCTCCCACCGGAGGACGAACGGCTGCGCCGTAGCGTTCCCGGATCGGGGCAAGCACGGATTCGTCGACGTGCGTCATAGCCTCGCGAGGACTTCGGCGAGAGCCTTCGGGCCGTCGACGGCGAGATCGGCACCTGTCGGCTAGCTCCACGGGCGCCTCGTCCGACACGACTGCGACACGAACGGCCACATCCAGGCCGTCGAGGCCGCGGAACGCGTCGAGGTCTGTCGTGTCGTCGCCGGCGTACAACGCCCGGCGCAGGCCAACTTCGTCGAGCAGCCGCACGACCGCCGTCCCCTTGTCCGCCTCGATGGGCGGTCGGATCTCGAGCACCCGGCGACCCCAGCGGGGACGCAAACCGTTCTCGACCGCGCGGTCGGCGACGGCGTGAAGGGCGTCTTCGGCCGCGACGACGTCTTCCGCCGACCGGTAGTGGAAGGAGAGCGTGAGCCGCTTCCCAGCTTCCGCAGGCCAGTCGACGGACGCGGCGAATCTGGCTAGCTGCTCCGCCCATTCCTCTGCGTCCGGTTCGAGCTCCAGGCCGTGCTCCCCGACGTAGCGAACGCCGTCGACGCCGACGACACGCGCTGCATCCGCGCCCGGCCGCCCGCTGAGGCAGGCGACGAGCCCGTAGCGCTCGACGAGCCTCGAGAGCACGGCACGCGTCTCCTCGGGTACCACGGCCTCGTCCGGCCGGGAGACGATCGGCGCCAGCGTCCCGTCCACGTCGAGGAGGATCGCCGCTTCCGCGGGGCGCTCGGCGAGCCGCGCCAGGAGGTCGGAAGCCACGCTCATACAATAGGCCGGTGCGCCTCGTCCTCATCGGCCTCGCGGCGGGGTTCTTCGGGGCGCTCTTCGGAGTAGGCGGCGGGATCGTCATGGTGCCGCTGCTGATCCTCCTGGCCGCTTACCCCGAACGGTCGGCGATGGCGACCTCACTCGCCGCCATCGGGCTGATCGCCTTGGAAGGCGCGATCTTCTTCGCACTGCACGGCGACGTCGAGCTCAAGTACGCGGCGCTGGTGGGCATCCCGGCCACCGTAGGCGTGCTCGGCGGGACGAGCCTCCAGCAGCGGGTGCCCACGCGAACGCTCTCCCTCGCGTTCGCGGGTGTGCTGACGGCGATCGGCATCGTCCTCCTCGTCTGATGGAGAAGGTGGCGCTCGCCGTCGGGCTCGGCCTCGTGGCGGGTGTGTTCGCGGGCCTTTTCGGCGTGGGCGGCGGAATCCTGTTCGTGCCGACGCTGTCGCTGGCGCTCGGGCTCGACCAGCTACATGCACAGGCCACCTCCCTGGCGGCGATGCTCCCCGTCGTCGCGGTCGGAACCTGGCGCCAGACCCGCTACGGCAACGTGCGCATGCGATCTGCGCTCGTGCTCGGGCTGGCGGGTGTCGTCGGCGTGGTGGGTGGAGGCTTCCTCGCCGAGTCGTTGCCGGAAGACGTGTTGGAGCGTCTGTTCGGGGTGCTGGTGCTCTGCGTGGCGGCCCAGCTGGCGTGGCGCGCCTCCCGCCGCGCCACGTAAAGCCTCGGGCGACAGCCGCGTCGTATTGCCATAATCAGCGCGATGGTGGGCCTGCGGGGCTTTGCGCTCGCATTGATCGTGCTGCTCGGCGTCGCGGCGCAGGCCTCGGCGGGCGCCGAGACGAGCGCGCAGGATCAGCCCACGACCTCCGCGTCGGCGTACGGCCTGAAGGTGCTGCTTCCCAACCAACTGCCGATCGTCGCCGGGCTGGTCGACGGCGCCGCGACACAGGCGGCGTCCCCCGTAGCGTTCGCGTACCCGGAGGACGGCTCCATCGTCCGCGCCGAGAGCGTGGCCGGCCGCTCGTGGGCCACGCGGGTGAGCGCTCAGGCGCGCGCCGACCTGCGCCTCGTGTCGCTGTTCGGCGGCGAGGTGACCGTCGGCGCGGTCGTCGCACGCACGCAGGCATCGACCAGGACGGGTGAGGAGAGCTTCTCCGGGACGAGCGTCACGAGCCTGACAGTGCTCGGCCAGTCGATCGCGCCTGCACCGGACCTTCGCGTCCCGCTAGCCGACTGGGGGCACCTAACACTCCTTCAGCAGCGGACGGCCGGCGAGTCCACGCACCGCGGCTGGGTGACGGCGGTCGACGTCAGGCTCGACGCCGATCACGCCGGCCTGCCGGTGGGCACACGGATCCTCGTCGGCTACGCAGAGGCCTCGGCGACTGTGCCACAGCCGACCGTCGCCAAGCCGGTCGTCACCGAGTCGGCGAAGCCGTCTGTCGTACTGCCGCCGACCATCGCCGCGCCGACCGAACGCCCCGCGAGCAGACGCGGTCTCGGGATTCCCTCCGATATGGCGCGCCCCGGAACCACCGGTCCTTCCCCGCTCGTTCAGATCGCCCCCAAGGTGACGAAGCGGCTGACGGCTGCCGGCTACGTGTTTCCGGTGTACGGCCCGTCGGGCTTCGGGGACACCTTCGGCGCGGCGCGCGCGGACACCGGCTGGCATCACGGGCAGGACATCTTCGCCGCGCTCGGTTCTCCCGTGCTCGCGGTGACCGACGGCACGGTCTTCTCGGTCGGGTGGAACACGATCGGCGGCAACCGGCTGTGGCTCCGCGACCGTGACGGCAACGAGTTCTACTACGCCCACCTGGCCGCGTTCTCGCCGCTGGCGGTCGACGGCGGGCGCGTGCAGGCGGGAGACGTCGTCGGGTTCGTCGGCAACACGGGCGACGCGGACACCACGCCTTACCACCTGCATTTCGAGATCCACCCGTCGTCGTTGCTCGTTCTCGGCTACGACGGCGTCGTCAATCCGTACCCCTACCTCCGCGCCTGGCAGCACGCGACCGACGTCGACTTCCCCTCGGCGGCCGTCTGGGCCCCGACTCTGCGCGCGACAGGTCGCGCTCCCGCCGCCGGCGCCATCCTCCTGCAATCCACCGACATCTCGGTCGCGAACGGGCTCGACCCGGGCTCACTGGCGCGCGCGATCGCCCCGGCCGCAGGCGGCCGGAGCGTCGCTCGCGAGCTGCAGAGGTCGCTAACGTAAGCGCTAGCTACGCGGTAACGGTCTCGACCTGTTCCTGGCCGTTGTACGAGAACTCGCCGCCTGACACGCGCCCCTTCACCCAGCGCCGCGTCTCCGGGCCGGTGAACGGGTTGAAGAAGATGCCGATGGCCACGCCGACGAGGAACAGGAAGACGTTGCGGAAGCCGTGGCTGTCGGACTTGCTCGGCCTCTTGCATCCGGTCGGCCGCGTTGCGCAGCTCGGCGACCGCGCGAATGAGGCTCTGCTGGACGTCCTCGTCCTTCGCGACCTTGCTGGCGAGCCCGGTGACGCCCTTCTGCGGCACGAGCTCGTCGTAGATCTCCTTCGCGGCGACGAACGCCGCGCGGAGGCTCTCGCGGAACTCCTCGTCCGTGATGGCCTTCTCGACGTACGGTCGTGCCGTCTCGGCGGCATCACGAACCTTGCTCGTGGACTTGCTCATACGTTCACCTCGCTTCCGTATCGTTCGTTCGAGTGTACCCCCGTCGCCTACGCCTTATGCACGCCGTTGCCGTCGCCGCGCTGACCGCGTTCGCGGTTGCCGGCTGCGGCGGCTCGGCCAGCGGCAAGGACGAGCCGATCCCGCTGCAGAAGGTCAGTGGACCGGGCTTCACGTTCTCCGCTGCCGAGGACCGAGAGATCGAGCGCACTCCGCGTTCCGTGAGCGTGCTGCCCGCCGAGGAGGGCAGCCAGGAGCTCGAGTCGGTCACGATCTTCCCGCTGATCAAGCCGTACCGGCCCGCCCTCTGGCCGCAGGCGGCGGAGGAGCTCGACGGCGTGGCCGAACGGCTCGCCGAGAGCCTCGACGGCGAGCTACAGGGGGAACCGGCAACGGTGCGGCGCGGCGGTCTTCGCGGGCGGCTGTACGAGATCGCCTACGAGCGGGAGGATGTCGAGCTCCGCCAACGGCTGACCTTGCTCCTCAGCAGGCGCACGGAGTACCAGCTGCTCTGCCGGTGGGAAGCGAGCAGCGACATGCCCGAGGGTTGCACGATCCTCGAAGCGACCTTCAGGGTCTCCGCGTAGCGGCGGCCTGGCGCTCGGTACCCGCCGGGCCCGCGGCCTTCACGCCGACCTCGCCTGTGCCAGGATCGGCTGCGTGGATTACGTCGTCGTCGGAGCCGGAGCCATCGGTGGCACCGTCGGCGCCCGGCTTGCGCGCGACGGCCACGACGTGCTCATTTGCGATGCCGACCGCGACCATGTCGAGGCGATCAACAGGAGCGGGTTGACTATCGAAGGGCCGGTCGAGGAGTTCACCGTGCGAGTGCCGGCGGTCTTGCCGCAGGATCTCCCGCAGAGCCTCGACCGTCTGCCTGCTAGCCGTCAAGGCGCACCACACGCAGTCGGCTCTTGCGACGATCGCTCCGAGGCTCGCCGACGACGGATTCGTCGTCTCTCTCCAGAACGGCATCAACGAACCTGCGATCGCCGAGGCCGTTGGCGCCGAGCGTACCGTGGGCGCCTTCGTCAACTTCGGCGCGGACTACGTTGGCCCCGGGCGGATCTTCCTCGGCGGCAGGGGCGCCTTCTTTGTCGGCGAGATCGACGGCCGGCCGAGCGAGCGCGTCGATCGGTTGGTACGCGAGATCCAGGACGCACAGGCGACCGACGCGATCCTGGGATACCTGTGGTCGAAGCAGGCGTACGGCGCGATGCTGTTCGCGACAGCTGTCTCGGACCTATCGATCGCCGATGCTCTCTCAGAGCCGCGCTACCGCCGGCTCTTCGTGCGGCTCGCGGAGGAGATGCTCGCCGAGGCGCCGGTGCCGCCGAAGGCCTTCGACGGATTCGACCCCGCCGACCTCGATGGCTCGATCGAGCGCCTCGTGGAGTTCAACCGGCGCTCGGCCAAGGCGCACTCCGGCATCTATCGCGATCTCGCGGTGCGAAAGCGAAAGACGGAGGCAGAGGCCATGCTCTCGCTGTCCGACGGGCCGAACATCCGTCGCACGCTCACGCTCGTCCGGGCGATCGAGGACGGGCGGCGGCGCTGCGAGAGGCAGAACCTCGAGCTGCTCGCGGCCCACGCCCGGCTGGAGACCGAGGGTCCACGCCTCAACGCCGTGATCACGACGCTCGAGCCGGCCGAGGAAAGCGTGGACGGGCCGCTGCGCGGCGTCCCCGTCGCGATCAAGGACAACATCGACGTAAACGGCGTCGTGACAACGAATGCCTCCACGGTCGGCGTTCCGCCTCCAGCCGAGCGCGACGCGACGGTCGTCGCTCGCTTACGAGTGGCGGGGGCCGAGCTTCTGTGCAAGACGAACCTGCTGGAGTACGCGGCCGGCAGCGTCAACCCGACCTACGGGATGACGTTCAACCCGCTCGACCCGAGCCGCACGTCCGGAGGTTCCAGCAGCGGCTCCGCGGCACTTGTCGCCGCCGGCGTCTGTGACTTCGCCCTCGGCACGGACACGGGCGGCTCGATCCGCATCCCCGCTGCCTACTGCGGCATCGTTGGCCTGAAACCGACGTTCGGCCTCGTGCCGGTCGACGGCGTCTTTCCGCTCTCGCTCACGTGCGATCACGTGGGCACGTTGACGCGGACGGTCGAGCAGACGGCGACCCTCCTGGGCGTGCTGGCCGGTCGAGCGATTCGCATCCGAGCGGTCGACGGGCTACGCGTGGGCGTTCTGAAGCGCCAGCTCGAGGATCCGGATGTTCGTCCAGAGGTGCGGGCTCGAGTCGAGGAGGCGATCGAGCGGCTGGCGCAGGCCGGGTTCGAGCTCGTGGACGTCGACGTGCCCGAGCTCGACCTCGCCGACGAGGCGCTCGGCGCCATCATCCTCAAAGAGGCCTATGACGTGCACCGCGACCTGCTCGCGCGTGAAGGAGAGGGCTACGGTCCGGGCACGCGCTCGCTGCTCGAGGCAGGTGGGAAGATTGACGACGACACGTACTCCCGCGGCCTCGCCGCCAAGGAGCGAGTCGCGGCCGGCTTCGCCCGCGTCTTCGAAGAGGTCGATGTGCTCGCCGGGCCGACGGTGGCGTATCCGGCGCCTCCGGAGGATCCTCCGGTCGGAACCCCCGAGGGTGACATCGAGGCCCGCTTCACCGGTCCCTACAACCTGGCAGGAGTGCCGGCCGTCTCGCTTCCCTGCGGCATCGCGGAAGGCGACCCTGCCCGCCGGGCTGCAGCTCGCGGCCGCCGACGGGCGAGGACGAGCTGCTGCTCTCGGTGGCGGCGGCGCTACGAGCGGATCGCCGGATGAGGATCCAGGACTGCAACTGGATGCAGCTCGAGGAGTATCTGCGGGAGGACGATCGGATCGTGCTGCCGCTCGGGTCGGTCGAGCAGCACGCCTACCTGTCGCTCGCCGTCGACCAGATCCTCGCCGAGCGGGTCTCGGTCGAGGCGGCGCGAGCCGCTCGGCGTTCCGGTGCTCCCGGCGCTCCCGTACGGCATCGCGCCGTACTTCGCCGCGTACCCCGGCAGCCCGACGCTCTGCTGCCCGAGACGTACGGCTCCGTGCTTCGGGAGCTGATCGATGCCCTGCATGGCCAGGGCTTTCGCCGGTTTCTGCTCGTGAACGGCCACGGCGGGAACGAGGCCGGCCGGCCCGTCGTCGACGACTGGGAGGCGGCACATCCCGAGGCGCGCAGATTCTCTGGCACAACTGGTGGAACGCGCCGCGCACGTGGGCAGAGGTCCAGGCCGATCGACCCCGATGCGAGCCACGCATCCTGGCTCGAGAACTTCCCGTGGACGCGACTCGCCGGCGTCGACACACCCCGAGAGCGGAAGCCGATGGTGGACGTGTCGACGATGCGCGACACGAATCCGGCCGACGTGCGCGAGCTGCTCGGAGACGGCTCGTTCGGCGGGCTCTACGAGCGGCCCGACGAGGACGTCCTGCGCGATCTGGCGGGCGGGCGTCGAGGAGGTGCGCGAGCTGCTCGCGACAGGCTGGCGCGATGCCTGACCTCGCGGGCCGCGTCGCGCTCGTCACCGGCAACGCCGCAGGGAATCGGCTCGGCGATCCTAGAGCGCACTCGCGGAGAACGGCGCAAACGCCCACGGCGTCGACCGGGACACTGCCGACGTCGCCGACTCGCAGCAGGTGGCGGCGCTCGTCGAGCGGATCGGCCGGATCGACATCCTCGTCAACTGCGCCGGCGGCGTCGTGCGGACAGGTCGGCAAGCCACTCGAAGAGGTCTCCGACGACGACTGGCGCGCGATCGTCGATGCGAACCTGACGAGCACGTTCGTCTGCACGCGAGCGGTCGTCCCGGGCATGAAGGCGGCGGGCTACGGGCGCATCGTCAACATCTCCTCCGGCGCCGGACGGAGCGTCAGCCTCACCGGGCATCCAGGCCTACGCGAGCGCCAAGGCCGGGCAGATCGGCTTCACACGGCAGACGGCCCACGAGCTCGGCCGCTTCGGGATCACCGTCAACGGCATCGCCCCGGGTTTCGTGCCCTCCAACCCGTCCAGCATCACGCAGTGGGAGAGCTACGGCACGGAGAGGCAGGCGCAGCTGCTGGAGCAGATCGCGTCGCGCCGGCTGGGCACGCCCGAGGACATCGCGAACGGCGTGCTCTTCTTCGTCGCCGAGGAGTCGATCGTGGATCACCGGCCAGGTGCTCTCGATCGACGGCGGCTACTCCATGTTCTGAGAATCCGACGAGTTCTTCCGGCTCGGTCGGCTAGACGGCTTCGGGGAAAGTGTGCGATTCTTGCATCCCTCAGTGCTCGAGTCCCACTCGTAAAGGAGTCACTGTGCGCACTCGCCTCGCGATCGCAGTCGCCGTCGCATGGCCGCCGTCGCGGCCGTCACGTTCGGCACGCTCGGCGCCTCAGCCGGCTCTGACGAGACCCAAGCGGCCCAGCAGAAGCGCGGAGGAACCATCTCACGATCGCGCGGCATCGAGGACTCGCAGTCGTTCGACAAGACGAACGTCTTCCAGAACGAGTCGATCTGGCTCGTCGAGCAGATCAACGAGCCGCTCTACACCGTCGCGCCCGACGGCAAGACGTCTGAAGCCGTGGCTCGCGACGAGCTACACGGTCTCGAAGGACAAGAAGACGTACACCTTCAAGCTGCGCCAGGGCGTCAAGTTCTCGAACGGCAAGGCGATGACGGCGGCCGACGTGAAGTTCTCGATCGACGACGCGCGCGCCCAGAACCAGGGCTGGGGCTACCTCGACGTCGCGATCAAGAACATCAGGCGCCGAACAAGTCCACGGTCGTCTTCAACCTCAAGTACCCGTGGGCGCCGTTCCTCGCCGACATCGCGCTGTTCGCGAACGGGATCATCCCGAAGAACTTCGCCGGCAAGACGCGGGCCGAGTTCTACAAGCACCCGATCGGCACCGGCCCGTTCATGTGGGACAACGCGTCGTCGGGCAGTCGGTCACGCTTCAAGCGCAATCCCGACTACTGGCAGAAGGGCAAGCCGTACCTCGACAGCGTGACGTGGACGTACGTCACCGACGAGAACACGCGCGAGCTGCAGCTGCGCGGCGGCAGATCCAGGTCGACGAGTTCCCGCCCTTCAACTCGATCAAGAAGCTCCAGACCACGTCCGGCGTGACGATGTCGCTCTTCCCGTCGACGCGCACCGACTACCTGCTCATCAACGAGCAGTACGCGCCGCTCGCCGACGTGCACGTGCGCCGCGCGATCTCGTACGCGATCGACCGCAAGGCGATCGTGAAGGCGATCCTGTTCGGCAACGGCAAGCCGGCGAACTCGTTCATGCCGCCGCAGGTGCCGTACTACGACCCGAAGTCGCCGGGCATCCAGTACAACCTCGCGAAGGCCAAGGCCGAGCTCGCGAAGTCGAAGTTCACGAACGGCTTCAACGGTCGAGATGCTCGTCGGCGCCGGCGCCGCAGGTCGAGAACGCGATCGCGCAGGTCATCCAGCAGGCGCTGAAGCCGCTCGGCATCAAGGTGAAGTTCCATCAGGTCGACACGAGCACCGAGTTCCAGCCAGATCCAGGAACGGCAAGTACCAGCTCGGATTCAGCTACTGGACGATGGACATCGCCGACCCGGACGAGCTCGTGACGTTCGCCGTCGACCCGAAGGGCGGCGACGCCAACTCGTTCTTCACCGGCTACAACAACCCGGCCGTGGTCAAGCTGACGCACCAGGCCCAGCGCGAGTTCGAACCCGACGAAGCGCCGCTCCTCTACTCGAAGATCCAGCGGCTCGCGGCGCAGGACGCGTTCATGGGGTTCCTCTTCTACTCGCCGTTCCGCTATGCCACGACGGACAAGGTGCACGGCTTCCTCGTCTACCCGCTCGGCAACTACCACCTGGAGGACGTCTGGCTTCGTAGCTCCGCTCTGAGCACTTCGGAAGGAGGGACGTGAGCCTCGCGCGGCTACGTCGCGCGGCGCCTGCTGCAGATGGTGCCCGTCGCGCTCGGCGTCACGATCCTCGTCTTCTTCCTCATCCACCTCATCCCCGGCGATCCGGCGCGCACGATGCTCGGGAACCACGCGACGCCCGCAGCTGATCGCAGCTGCTCCACCAGGAGTGGGGACTCGACAGCCGCTGCCCGTGCAGTACGAGCTCTACCTGGAGCGACTCGTCCACGGCGACCTCGGCACGTCGCTCTTCTACGGCGTCCCTGCGGGCGGCTCGTGCGTCGACCGGCTGCCGGTGACGCTCTGGCTGATCGGCCTCGGAGCGCTGCTTCTCGGTGGTGATCGCGGTGCCGCTCGCGACGATCGCCGCCGCGAGGCGCGACCGGCGTGCCGACCACGTGTCCGCGCCGTCCCGCTCGTCGGGCTCGGCTTCCCGTCGTTCTGGCTCGGGATCATGCTGCTGCTCGCGTTCGCGCTCAACAGCGGCCGACTGTTCCCGGTCGGCGGCTACGGCGAGGGCCCTTCGGGCACCTCCACTCGATGTTCCTGCCGGCGCTGACGGTGGCGCTCGGGCCTCGCCGATCCTCGATCCGCAGCCTGCGCGCGAGCCTGCTCGAGGTGCTCGAGTCCGACTACGTCACGACCGCGCGCTCGAAGGGGTTGCCCGAGCGGCGCGTGCTGATCCGCCACGCGCCTGCGCAACGCGATCATCTCGACGATCACCGTGCTCGGCGTCAACATCGGCTTCCTCGTCGGCGGCACGCTCGTCGTCGAGCAGGTCTTCGCCCTGCCGGGCGTCGGCCAGCTCATGATCAACTCGATCTTCCAGCGCGACTTCTCGGTCGTCCAGGGCGTGACGCTCGTCTTCGCGATCCTGGTCGTGCTCGTCTACCTGCTCGACCGACATCACGTACGTCGCTGCTCGACCCGCGGGTGCGGTTCGACTGATGTCGCCGCGCAGCGGAGCCATCGTCGAGGCCGCCGTCGTCGAGCACCGGCGCAGGTTCCGCCACCGCTGGTACCGCACGCCGTCGTTCGTCGCCGGCCTCTCGATCATCGTGCTCATCGCGCTGCTCGCGGTGTTCGCCCCGCTGGTCACGCCGCACGACCCGATCCAGCAGGATCTCCTGCCACACCTCCAGGGGCCGTCGCTCGAGCCACCCGCTCGGCACCGACGAGCTCGGCCGCGACGTCCTGTCGCGGCTCGATCTACGCCGCGCGCATCGACCTGCGTGATCGCGTTCCTCGCCGTGCTCTTCCCGTTCGTCCTCGGCACGGTCGATCGGCTGCTCTCGGGCTACTACGGCCGCGTCGGTGGACTCGCTCTCGAGCGGCTCGTCGACGTCGTCGTCGCGTTCCCGTTCTTCGTGCTCGTCATCGCGCTCGTCTTCGTGCTCGGATCGGGCACGCGCAACATCTACATCGCGATCACGATCGTCGGCTGGGTGTCGTACACGCGCATCGTGCGCGGCGAGGTGCTCGTCGCGAAGCGCCGCGAGTACGTGCTCGCGGCGCGGCGGCGGGCCTCTCGAGCGCCCGCATCATCCGCCGCCACCTGCTGCCGAACGTGATCACGCAGGCGATCGTCTTCTCGATGTCCGACATCGTGCTCGTCATCCTCGCGATCGTCACGCTCGGCTACCTCGGCCTCGGCGTCCCGCCGCCGACGCCGACTGGGGCCGATGATCGCCGACGGCCAGTCGCTACCTGACGACGAACTGGCAGCTCGCCACGTTCCCGGGCATCGCGGTCGTGCTCACCGGGCTCGGCCTCTCGCTGCTCGGCGACGGCCTCGCCGACCTGCTGCGGCCCGAGTGACGCGACACCGATCCTCCGCGTCCGCGACCTGCGCGTCGAGATCCCGCTCGCGCGCGGCGTCGTGCACGCGGTCGACGGCGTCTCCTTCGAGCGTCGCGCCGCGGCGAGGCGCTCGGCCTCGTCGGCGAGTCCGGCTGCGGCAAGAGCATGACGCTGCGCGCGATCGTCGGCCTGCTGCCGCGGCACGGCGCGCATCGCCGGCGGCGAGATCGTCTTCGACGGCGAGGACCTCGCTCTCGCCTCGCGGAGGTCGCTGCGCCGAGCCGCGCGGCCGCGAGATCGCGATGGTCTTCCAGGAGCCGATGACAGCGCTGAACCCGGTCATGCGCGTCGGGCGACCAGATCGCCGAAGGCCCGCTCGTCCGGCTCGGCTACGAGCGACGCGCGCGCGCGCGAGCGCGCGCTCGAGCTGATGCGGCTCGTCGGCATCCCCGACCCGAGCGCGCGCTACGACGCCTACCCGCACGAGCTCTCGGGCGGGCTGCGGCAGCGCGTCGTGATCGCGATCGCGCTCTCGCTCGAGCCGCAGCTGCTCCTCTGCGACGAGCCGACGACGGCGCTCGACGTGACGATCCAGGATCAGATCCTGAAGCTGCTCGCGTCGCTGCGCGAGCGAGCTCGGGGTCAGCGTCGTCTTCGTCACGCACGACCTCGCGGTCGTCGCGCAGACCTGCGAGCGCGTCGCGGTCATGTACGCCGGCCAGGTCGTCGAGACCGGGCCCGTCGACGACGGTGTTCCGCGCGCCGCGCCACCCGTACACGCTCAGCCTGCTGCGCTCGGTGCCCGACTTCGACCGCGGCGGGAGAGGCTCGACGTCGATCCCGGGCACGCCGCCCGACCTCGCCGCGCCGCCGCCGGGCTGCCGCTTCCACCCGCGCTGCCCGTTCGCGCAGCCCGACTGCACGCCGGCGAGTTCCCGCTGCGGCCGCTCGGCGGCGACCGCGCGACCGCGTGCATCCACCCCGACGCGCTGCGCCGCAGGACGTGCGCCGGGAGCCGGTGATCGCCGGTGGCTGAGCCGCTGCTCGAGGTGCGCGGCCTCGCAATGCACTTCCCGCTCAACAGGAGCGTCGCGCGCCGTCCGCCGGGACGCGCGCCGACGTGCTGCGCGCCGTCGACGGCGTCGACCTCGAGGTCGCGCCGGGCGAGGCGCTCGGCCTCGTCGGCGAGTCGGGCTGCGGCAAGTCGACGCTCGGGCGCTGCATCGTCGGCCTCTACGAGCCGACCGCCGGCGAGATCCTCTTCGAGGGCGCGCCGCTCGGCGCGAAGCGCGAGCGCGCCGATGCGGCGGCGCATGCAGATGGTCTTCCAGGATCCCGTACTCGTCGCTCAACCCGCGCATGACGGTGCGCCAGGCGACTCGGCGAGCTGCTGCGCGTGCACAAGATCGTGCCCGCGCGAGGCGTCGACGCGCGCTGCCGCGAGCTGCTCGACCTCGTCGGCCTCGGGCCGCGCGCGCTCGACGCCTACCCGCGCCAGTTCTCGGGCGGCCAGCGCCAGCGCGTCACGATCGCGCGCGCGCTCGCGCTCGAGCCCGAGATCCTCGTCGCCGACGAGCCGGTCTCGGCGCTCGACGTCTCGGTGCAGGCGACGGTGCTCAACCTGCTCGCCGACCTGCGGGCCAGAGCTCGGCCTGACGATGCTTGTTCGTCGCCCACAACATGGCCGTCGTGCGCCACGTCTGCGACCGCGTCGCCGTCATGTACCTCGGCCGCATCGTCGAGACGGCGCCGCACGACGAGCTGTTCTCGAACCCGCGCCATCCGTACACGCAGGCGCTGCTGCGCGCGGTCCCGCGCCTCGCGCCGGGCCGCGCGGACGACGGCGCGCCGCCGTCGTCGGCGATCCGCCGAGCCCGATCACCTGCCGAGCGGCTGCCGCTTCCACCCGCGCTGCCCGATCGCCCAGGAGCCGCTGTGCTCGACCGAGGATCCACCGCTGGGCGGGCCGGGCCGCCGACCACGTCGCCGCCTGCCACTTCGCGTGGCGAGAACGACCGCCGAAGCCACGTTCCCGAGGTCGAGCTGGAAGGACAGCGTCGGCTGATCGAGCGCCGCACGATCCGCTTCGACGCAGAGGTGCTCGCCGGGCTCGAGCTGCCGTGCTTCGAGGCCCGCGGCGCGGCGGACGGGCCGCACCTCTGCCTGATCGCCGGCATCCACGGCGGCGAGTACTCGTCGATCGCGGCCGTCGTCCGCTTCATGAACGAGCTCGACACGAGCGCGCTCGTCGGGCCGGATCACGGCCGTGCCGATCGTGAGCATGACGTCCTTCCGCGCTCGCACGCGCGTTCGTCGTGCCGGAGGACGGCAAGAACCTGAACCGCTGCTTTCCCGGCTCCCTCGACGGCACGTTCAGCAGAGGTGCTCGCACACCATGTCTTCGACTGAGCTGATCGCGCCGAGCGACGTGCTCATCGATTTGCACGGCGGCGACATGGTCGAGGCGCTCGAGCCCTTCACGTTCTACGACGAATCGCCGGTCGCCGAAGAGGCGCAGCAGCTTGGCGATCTCGTTCGGCTTCCCCTACGTCGTTCGCTCGCGTGCCGAAGATGCGCCGATCGCGGGCACGACCAGTGCCGCGGCGGCGGCGGCCGGCATTCCGGCGGTGATCGCCGAGGCCGGCGGTTGCGGTCTCTTGGAGGAGAGCGCGGTGCGGCTCCACCTCGACGGACTGCACCGCGCGCTCTGCGCACCTCGGCATGCTTCCTGGCAGCCTGCGCCGCGTCGCTCGAGCGCTGCAGCTGGTCGATCGCTTCGTCTGGCTGCGCTGCGGCGAACGAGGGTTGGTGGGAGCCGGCCGTGCGCGCCGGCGACGTCGTCGTCGCCGGGCGCGAGCGTCGGGCGTCGGTGAAGAGCCTCTTCGGCGACGTCGTCGAAGAGGTCATCGCGCCGGAGGACGGCGTCGTCCTCTTCCTCACCTCGAGCCCTGCGGTGGACGCCGACGGGCTGCTGCTCGGCCTCGGCGCCGGTCTGGAGCCGATCCATGTGTCGTGACAGTCGCGGTATATGTGTCGTAACAGTTGCGGTCTGAGCGTCGTGCCTGCTGTCGAGTTCGTTGCATCGAGTGGGTCATAGATGTAGCCTCCCGCGCACTGAGGTTGCGGCGGCGTGCGACGCGCGCCTTACCGGGAGGCGGCGAATGGAATGAATGGGCAGCTCCACACGATCTGCGGTAGCTGCGGCGTCTTTCGTATCTGTTTACAACGAGTGCCCAGGGGTTCGATGCTCCATGGGGCGTCCGAGATCAATCCGAGATCATGGGAGGTTGAGCGACAATGCAGCAGCGGCATTCTGAGAAGGGTTCAGTTTGTGCAGGTGATTCGGCGGCAGCCTGGGCGGCTGCTCGCCCTGACCGGCCTGGGATTGCTCTCCCTGGCCTTGTTTGCGTCTGCTGCAGCACCCTCCCCGGGAGGCGTTTACACGGCGGCGGTCGACACCACGAGCGCGACTGCTGGTCAGGAGTCTGTCTTCACGTTCACGATCACCAATGACGCGTCGAGTGACGTGAACCTGGGATCCGTCAACATCACGCCGCCAAGCGGCTGGGACGCGTTCCAGGTCAACAACGACGCGACGGCTACCGGCGACAAGTCGTGGAGTGCGGTGGTGGAAGACACGATGGTGAAGCTCCGTGCGGTGAGCGAAGCGGACCGTCTCGCTCCAACGGAAGAAGTCAGCATCGCCGTGACTGCGACGTTCTGCTCGGCCGCGCCTCCGAACTGGTCGACGGACGCAAATGAGGCGATCGACTTCACGGGCGGCGATTTCACGCTCAGCGGACCAGAGCCGGCGCTCCAAATCGATCCAGGCCCAGCGACGAGCCTCACGCTGACGGCCGCCACGACAACACCGACCGCCGGTGACGCTGACAACCTGACGATCACCGCCAAGGACGGCTGTGGCAACACGGCCACGAGCTACACGGGCCCGCACGATCTCATGTTCGGCGGCGCCAACGTTGCGCCTGACGCCACGCAACCCACGGTGACGAGCACTCCGGCGGCGCCGCCACGAACTTCGGTGACAACACGAACATCGACTTCACCAACGGCGTGGCGACGGTCTCCGGTTCGAACAACGGCGTGATGACGCTGTACAAGGCCGAGGCGACGAGCATCAACGTCACGGACGGCTCGATCGACAACGCGCCTGGCCTGCCGGTCACCGTCGCTCCCGGCTGCCTCGACCAGCTTCACCTGGACCGACCAGCCGAATACGCCGCAGACGGCCGGTACCACCTTCGACTCCGTCGCGGTCACGGCCTACGACGCCTTCGGCAATGTCAAGACCGACTACGACGACACCCCTGCCGTCTTCTCCGGCCTCGGTACTTCACCGAACAGCGACGCGCCGACCTACGGCTTCAGCTGGTCGGCAGGCGTGGCCACGAGCACTTCCGTCACGGACAAGAAGGCCGAGACGACACAGCTCAAGGTCACGGACGGCTCGATCTTCGCTGACAGCTCGCCGTTCACCGTTGATCCCGCCGCACTCAACAGCTTCACCTGGACCGACCAGCCGAATACACCGCAGACGGCAGGCGTCGCATTCGACTCCGCCGCGGTCACGGCGTACGACCTCTACGGGAACGTCAAGACGAACTACAACCCGGCCAGCGCCGTCGTCTCAGGCCTGAATCCGTCGCCGCGCGGCTGCAACGCAGACAACGCGACGGTCAACCCGGCCGGCACCTTCGGCTGCAACCCGATCTACGGCTTCACCTGGTTGGCGGGCGTGGCCACGAGCACGACGGTCAAGGATTACAAGGCCGAGACGACGCAGCTCAAGGTCACGGACGGTTCGATCTTCGCTGACAGCTCCACGTTCACGGTCGACCCGGCCGCGCTGAACAGCTTCACGTGGACGGACCAGCCGAATGCCGCGCAGACGGCGGGCATCACCTTCGACTCGGTCGCGGTCGACGGCCTTTGACGCCTTCGGCAACGTCAAGACGAATTACAACCCTGCCGGCGCCGTCTTCTCGGGCCTGAATCCGTCGCCGCGCGGCTGCAACGCCGACAACACGACGACCAACCCAGCCGGCACGTTCCCCTGCAACCCGATCTACGGCTTCACCTGGCTGGCGGGCGTGGCCACGAGCACGACGGTCAAGGATTACAAGGCGGAGACGTCCAGCCTGAAGGTGGCGGACGGTTCGATCTTCGCCCTCAGCGCTCCGTTCTCGGTGGTGGATCCCAACGTCGCCGCCACCCCGCCCACGAGCTTCAGCCAGCAGCCCACGCTGACGGAGAAGAACGCGATCATCAACGACACGACCGGTGTCAAGGTCACCGTCCTCGACGCCTTCGGCAACCCGAGGCCCGGAGACAGCGTCACCGTCTCGATCGTCACGAACCCGAGTGCCGGGACGCTTGGCGGCACGCTCACGCGAAACGCGAACGCATCGGGTGTCGCGACGTTCGACAACCTCACGATCAACAACCCGGGGCTCGGGTACACGCTCAAGGCGACGACGCGGGCGCCATCTGCGTCCTCACGACGAGCAGCCCCTTCGACATCGCCAACGACGTGAACCTGTGCTCCGGGCACGTGCACGGCCACCGGCAACACCGCGAAGACGATTGCGACTGTCAACGTCTCCGGCCTCGGGGGCGCGCTGTCAAGCCGACTCGGTCCGGCGATCGCGGCTGCGCCGGGCTCGGCACGGCTGGGCGTCACGGTGCGAACCCCAGCGTCCCGTCCCGGCGAGCATCTGCGGGACCCAGCTCGGGGACGGGTTCGCGATCACGGTCGTGCAATCCGCAGGCAACAGGCCGTCGTACAAGATCATCGCGACGCTGGACAAGAGCGAGTCATGAAGACGGCGGCACTCCGTCCGCCTCGACAGCTGGACGTCTGCCTCGGGGCGAAGAACGTCGCGTACCTGGGTTCCAACCCTCCGAACAGCAACCCGCTGCCGCTTACGGACTGCGACCAGCCCGGCCAGCGACCGCTCCTGGAAGACAAAGGACGGGAGGTGTGCGGTTCGTGGACGGCCCGCAGGGATCTCTACTGGGGGCTGGTGAAGGACTACCCGAGCAGGTCAAGTCGTGCCCGACGGCTCCAGGCTCCAACCTGCTTCCCCGGCGTGATCTCGAAGAACAAGACGAGCGCCGACGTCGTGTTCACCTTCTGCGCGCCGTACCCCTGGGACGGGGCAGGCGGCTTCCACTGAGTTAATACGGCTCTACCCCTCGCCCTCCCGGCAGCTCGTCGGGAGGGCGAGGGGTTACGCCGTCTTCCCGACGGGCTGGGCCAGGGGGATCTCAGGGATCCCGACAACGCCGAGCCGCTCGAGGATCGCGTCGCGCTCGTCGCGAAGATCCTCCGCAGGCTCTCCGGCCACCTGCGCCAGCGCGGCGATGACGTCGAGCACGAGCGCCGCCTCGTAGTCGAGGCTGCGCCGCCGGGCCTCCTCGAGGGCGAGCGCGAGGGCTGTCCGTGCCTCGTCGAGCCGACCGAGCTGGAGGAGTGCGCAGCCGTGAGTCCGCTGGAGCATGACGAGGACGTCGAAGCCGCCGTCGAGCGATCGCGCGCGTCCGAGGGCGTCTGTCGACAGCTCTAGAGCGGCGCCCGGCTCGCCCTCCAGGACGAAGCACTCCGCGATCCGCGCGTCCGCGTCCAGCTCGTACTGCTCGCGGGCCTCTGCGAGCACGGCGTGGGCTTCCTCGAACCGCCCGCTCCGGGAGAGGAGCCTGCCGAGGCGCAGGGTCACATCGCCGAGGAGCGGGCCTGACTGCGAGGCTCGTGCGACACGGAGCGCGTCGCGCAGCAGCGGCTCGGCCTCGTCCATGCGGCCCTGGTCGGAGAGAACCTCGCCTACGTTCAGCGTGGCCAACGCGACGTGCCAGCGGTCGCCCATCTTGTCCCACGCCTGCTCGGCGCGCCGGTACAGATCGAGTGCATCGTCCCACCGGCCCTGGAAGTGCGCGAAGACGCCCATGTTGTTGAGGACGAGCCCTTGCCGATGGAGGTTGCCGAGCTCCTCGTAGATGCTCAGAGCCAACGGCGAGTAGACCGCCTCCTCGTACCGTCCGAGCGACGCGTAGGCCCAGTCGAGCAGGAAGTAGGCGTGCGCGAGCGCGTCACGGGCGTCGGCGGCCTGCGCCTCCTCGACGGCGATAAGAGACCACCTGATCGCGTCCTGCAGGCGCCCCTGACGTGTGCGAACAGCCGCGTACAGCGCGTGAAGCCTCGCTCGCTCGGCCCTGGCGGCGGTGTCGTCGAGCCCGTCCAGGACGGCAAGCGCCCGGGTGATGGAGCGTAGTGCCTGCGGTAGCTTCCCCAGCCACGACGGAACCTGCGCCTCCTTGAGGAACACCTGGGCTTCGGCCACCGGATCGTCGGCTCGCCGCCGTCGCGACGCCCGGTAGGCGTGGGCGGCCCGCTCGAACTTGCTCAGTCTCACGAGCACGTCGCCCAGCCTCTCGAGAACCTCCGCCCGGTCCTCGCCGGCGATGTCCCGGCGGTGGCGAGCCGCCGCCAGCGCCCGCTCGAAGAACGCGGCCGCCTCGACGTTCGCGTAGATCGCCTGTGCGCGCTCGCCGGCGACGCGCGAGTAGTCCCACGCCTTCGCGAAGTCGTGGGCGTGGAAGAAGTGCAGAGACAGCAGTGCCGCCTCGTCCTCGGGCTTCGCGGCTGCGCGCTCGATTGTCTCGCCGACCCGCTCGTGGAGCTCGCGACGGCGGCGATACGGGAGCCCTTCATACGCGGCATCGCGGACGAGGGCATGCCGGAAGCGGAGTGCGCCGTCCTCCTCGACGAGGAACTCCTCCAACCTGCCCCAGACGTCTTCGTCACCTGCGTCCTCCTCGAGCGTGGCCACGACGAGCGCCGGCTGGAACGTCGCCCCGATGACCGCCGCGCAGCGCAGCACTCGGCGGTCCAGGGGCGACAGCCGGTCGATGCGCGCCATCATCAAGCTCTCCAGCGAGTCGGGCAGCTGTGCGAGTCCTTCACCCTGCCGCGCCGCGGCGAGGAGCTGCTTCAGGAACAGCGGGTTGCCGCCCGCGCGCTCGGTCAGCGCCTCCACCTCGTGCGGCAGCAGCGGCTGATCGTCACTGGCGGCATTGGCGAGAGCAGCGGCGTGCGCCGCGTCGAGGGGCTCGAGGACGATGACAACGGGCCTCGAGCTCTCCGGCGCCGCGAAGCCCGTCGGCTGGTCCAGACGGGTGACGAGGATGAGCCACGCGCGCAGGTCCAGCCCGTCGGTCAGCTGCCGGAGCAGGTCTGACGAAGCGTCGTCCATCCAGTGGGCGTCGTCGAACAAGAGCACCGTCGGCTCGAGCAGGATCGTGCCGAGAAGCTCGCGCACGACCTCTTCGGTTCGCGTCTTGCGGAACTCGTCGCCGAGAACCGCGGTCTCCGGCGTATCGGGCAGCTCGAGCCCCAGGGGCACGCCGAGGAGCGGCAGCCAGTGCTCGAGGTGCGGCGCCGTAGCCTCTACTCGCTCGCGAAGCAGGCGCTCGACGTCCGTCGCCTCGTCGGCACCGCTCGCGATGATGTCGAGCAGCAGCCTCCTGAAGGCGAGGTACGGCGTGGACGCGTCGTATTCCTCACACTGAACCGAGCAGACTCGTGTTTCTGTCGCCCGAGTCAAGAGCTCCTCGACCAGTCTCGACTTCCCCATGCCCGGCTCGGCCACGAGCTCGACGATCCGTCCCTCGTAGTGGCGAACGCGGTCGAGCGCCTCGAGCAGCAGGGACAACTCATTCTCGCGGCCGATAAGCGCGGTCGACGAGCCCCTGTGCTTGACGCCTAGCGGCGGCCCGACCACGTGCGCTTGCACCGGCTCGGACTTTCCCTTGGCCTCGAAAGGCTCGAGCGCGACCGTGTCGAAACGCGAGCGAGCCCGTTCCAGGACATCGTCGGTGGTGAGAATCTGCCCTGGCTCGGCCTTCGCCATCAGCCTGGCTGCGAGGTTGACCGCGTCGCCCTTGACCGAGTACGTCCGCCGGTATGCCGGGCCGAAGTCGCTGACAAAGATCCGACCCCAGTTGACGCCGATACGGAGCGGTAGTGGCGAGTCGGCGTCGATGACGGCCCGCATCGCGCGTAACATCGCCTCCTCGTCGTTGCCCGTGCTGCGCGGCGCGCCGGCCATGAGCATCACCTTCCCGCCGCTCGGCGCGATGTCCGTCTCGAAGAAGGCGACCTGGTGCTCGTGGGCGGCCCGCTCGATGATGCGGATGACGGCGTCGAGGGCATCGGCGAGTTCGTCGGGACCGTGCTCCGCGAGCATCTCGTCAGCGCCCATGAAGTGGACGAAGGCCGGCGTCATCGGACGGTGCTCCGCCTCGCCACCGCCGGCCAGCAGATGCTCCCTGATCCCGAGCGGAACGAGCTGCGCAAGGTCGAGCCCGCTGACGTCGCCCACGGGCACCCAACCCGCCGACGTCACTTCGGGCGGTCGGCGGAGCAGGATCGCCGGCCCCCTCGCTCTTCCGAGATAACGGGGGTCGAGCGCGGCCGCAGTGGCGGGGCTGACGGCCACCTCGGTCGCCTCGGCGACCGTTTCCATTGCCACCGTCATAGTGGCGGCCGGCCCGGTGATGACGAGCTCGCGGTGGAGCGAGCCCACCAGGAAGAAGTCGAACGTGCCGCTGTGAATCCCGATCGACATCCGGAGGGTCACGAGCCCGGACGACGTCCGGAGCTTCCCGACAGAGGCCATCACGCGCTGCATCTCGAGAGCAGCGCGGCACGCGCGCACCTCGTGCTGCTCGTCTTGGAAGAGCAGCAAGACGGCATCGCCACCCCACTTGATGACCCCGGCTCCGTAGTCGTATGCCGTCGACAGAAGCGCGTCGAAGCAATCGTTCAGCAGGTCGTTCATCTCCTCGGCGCCGACCTTGCCTTTGCGGGAGAGCCGCTCCGTCAGGCTGGTGAAGCCGGAAATGTCGACGAACGCTAGCGAGCCCTGGATCTGCTTGTAGCGCGCTTCGGGCGTCTCGCGCAACCAATCGATCGCGACTAGGGGAACGTAGGGCTGGAGGCGATCGGAAGCCCGGAAGCCGGCTTGCTCGGTTCTAGGCGGTGTATTCGTCACGGATCGCCTTGAGTCTACGAGTGATCGGTCAGTACGATCCTGGCGTGAAGGGCGTCATTCTTGCGGGTGGCTCGGGCACGCGCCTCCATCCGCTGACTCGGATTACGAACAAGCACCTGCTGCCGATCTACGACCGGCCGATGGTGACGTACGCAATCGAGGCGCTCGTGAAGGCGGGCATCGACGAGCTGATGCTCGTCACCGGCGGCACGCACGCCGGTGAGTTCTTCCGCCTCCTCGGCAACGGTCACGAGTACGGCATCGACAAGCTCTTCTACGGCTACCAGGAACGGCCGGGGGGCATCGCCGAGGCACTAGGGCTTGCGGAGCGCTTCGTCGACGGTGATCCCTGCTGCGTCATGCTCGCCGACAACGTGTTCGAGCGGACGATCCGCCCGACTGCCGAAACCTTTCGCGGCCAGCACTTCGGCGCGCGTCTCGTGCTCGCGCGGGAAAGCGACTCGGAGCATCTCCGCCACCTCGGCGTTCCCGAAATGGACGGAGACGGGCGCATCATCCGCATCGTCGAGAAGCCGGCCGAGCCGCCGTCGGAGTACGCCGTCACCGGCGCCTACTTCTACGACGGCGCCGTCTGGGAGGTGTTGCCCGCGCTCGAGCCCTCCGGGCGCGGCGAGCTGGAGATCACGGACGTCAACAACTGGTACGTCGAGCAGAAGGCGATGGAGTACGACGTGCTGGATGGCTTCTGGGGCGACGCGGGCGAGTCGATCGATGCGTACTACGCCGTGAACGACTTCGTGCGCGCGAACGGGGTGAACAAGTGAACGTGAAGCGCATACCTCTTCGTCGACACGACGACGAGCGAGGTTGGTTCATGGAGCTGATGCGCGGCTTCGGAGCTGCCCAAGCCCGTGCGTCAGTCGAACCTCGTCTTCGTCCCGCCAGGGCGTGATCAGGGCGCTCCACTACCACGAGCGCGGACAGGACGACCTCTTCGCGTGCGTCAGCGGGATGGTGCGCGTCGTCGTCATGGACCGCGACAGCGGCGAGACCTTCACCGAGGACATCGGCGACGACAATCCGGTTGCGCTGTACATCCCGGGAACGTACGCGCACGGCTACGAGGCGCTGACCGACTGTCTCTTCCTGTACCACGTCACGGAGGAATACGACGCCGCCGATCCCGACGAGCAGGGCATCCCGTGGGACGACCCGCGCGTGAAGCATCTCTGGAGCACGTCATCGCCGATCCTCTCGGCAAGAGACACGACCGCGTCCTGATCACCGGGGCGGGCGGCCAGCTCGGCCGCGCGCTGACCGAGCGTGTGGGGCGTACCGGTCGAGAGCGAGCCCGATCTCGTGCTGCACACGTCGGCGTTCACCGACGTCGACGGGGCCGAAGCCGACGAAGCCGAGGCGCGCCGCGTCAACGTCGAGCGGACGCGCGAGATCGTCGCCCTCGGCGCTGCCGGTCGTGTACTTCTCGACCGACTACGTGTTCGACGGGCGGAAGGGCGAGCCGTACGTCGAGTCGGACGAGCCGAATCCGCAGTCCGTCTACGGACGGACGAAGCTCGAGGGTGAGCGCGAGCTTCGCGAGGGGTGGATCGCTCGCTCCTCGTGGCTCTTCGCACCGTGGGGGAAGAACTTCGTGCTGACGATGCTCGCTCTTGGCCGCGAGCGGGACGAGATATCGGTCGTGGACGACCAGCGGGGCTGCCCGACCTACGTAGGCCACCTCGCCGAGGCGACGGTCGAGCTCGTCGCGCTGCCGTACGGCACGTACCACGTGGCAGCGGACGGCGACTGCACGTGGGCCGAGTTCGCGCGAGGCGATCTTCGAGGAGGCGGGCATCGACTGCCGTGTCCAGCGGACGACGACCGCGGAGCTCGGCCGCCCCGCTCCGCGTCCCGCCTACTCGGTGCTGCGCTCTGAGCAGCCGGAGACTCCTCGCCTGCCGCACTGGCGGCGAGGGGCTGCGTGACTGCCTGAGTAGGCTTTCGGCATGAGGATCCTCGTCACCGGCGGCGCGGGGTTCATCGGCTCGCACTTCGTGAAGCTCCTCGTCGAACGCGGGGACGACGTCGTCGTCCTCGACAAGCTCACGTACTCCGGCAACCGCGCCAACCTCGAGGGTGTCGCCCACGAGTTCCACGAGGGCGATATCGCCGATGCGGTCGCCGTCGGCCACGCCGGAGCAGGCTGCAATGCGGTCGTGAACTTCGCCGCCGAGACGCACGTCGATCGCTCGATCCTCAGCGGCGCCGAGTTCATCGAGACCGACGTGCTCGGCACGTACGTTCTCCTGCGCTGGGCTCGCGAGCACGGCGCGCGCCTCGTCCAGGTGTCGACCGACGAGGTGTACGGCGATGTCGAGGCGCCTCACCGCTGCGCCGAGGACGCGCAGCTACGGCCCAGCAGTCCCTACTCGGCGTCCAAGGCAGGCGGTGACATGCAGGTGCTGGCCGCCGTGCGCACGTACGGCGTGGACGCGTGCATCACGCGCGGCGCGAACACCTACGGCACGCACCAGTACCCCGAGAAGGTCGTGCCGCTCTTCGTCACCAACGCCCTCGACGGTCTCGAGTTGCCGGTCTACGGCGACGGAAGGCAGGTTCGCGAGTGGCTGCACGCCTCCGACCACGCAGCCGCCGTCGATCTCGTCCTGCGCGAAGGCCAGGCCGGCGAGGTCTACAACGTCGGTGGCGAAGAGCGCGAGAACCTCGATCTCACGCAGCGCATCGTCGAGCTGACAGGCTGCGATCCGGCGCTCGTGCGGCACGTCGAGGACCGCCCCGGCCACGACCGCCGCTACGCGCTCGCCGACGACAAGCTCCGTTCGCTTGGCTGGTCGCCTTCGCGCTCCTTCGAGGACGGGCTCGCGGAGACGGTCGACTGGTACCGCGCGAACCGCGCCTGGTGGGAGCCGATCAAGTCCGGTGAATACCGCGCGTACTACGAGGAGCAGTACGCCTCCCGGCTAACCGGGGCATGAGTCCAGCGTCCGAAGGAGAACCGTTCCGCTAGCCTGTTGCGTCTCTTCGAGGCGCCCGCCCAGATGCTTCGAGCCCTGAGATACGTGCGTGCTTTGCCTGCCGTTGCTAACGGCGGGCGCAGCCGTGGCCGGCTCCACACAGCCGGCCGGCACTACGCAGGCTGTGGAGGACACCGTGACCTCGACGACGTTCGTCGTCCGCGGCCGCGGCTGGGGGCACGGCGTGGGCATGGGCCAGTGGGGCGCGTACGGACAGGCGAAGCGCGGTGTCCGCTACAAGAAGATCCTCGCGCACTACTACCCGGGGACGAAGCTCGTCGAGACGCGCACCTCCTCGGTGCGCATCCTGCTCGCGGAAGGGCGAGGGCAGATCACGGTCGGCTCGGAGGTCCCGTTCCGGCTGATGGACGGCAAGGGCGAGATCCACGACCTGGCGCCCGGGAGCTACGCGACGAACGACGCGCTCGAGATCGCGCTCGACCCGGCGCTGCCGTCGCACGCGCTGCCCGGCCCGCTGATCTTCCTCGCGAGGCTCCAAGCCGCTCGAGCTCGGCGGCAAGCCGTATCGCGGCAACCTCCAGGTCCAGCGCGTCAACGGCCGCCTGCAGGCGGTGAACGTCGTCGGCGTCGACTCCTACATCCGCGGCGTCGTCAGCGAGGAGGTGCCCGACGACTGGCCGCTCGAGGCCGTGAAGGCTCAGGCCGTCGCCGCGCGCTCGTATGCGCTGGCGCAGGCGGGCGAGCGCTCGGCGATCCTCTACGCCGACACGCGCAGCCAGGTGTACGGCGGCGTCGAGGCCGAGTCCGACGTCGGCGACAAGGCCGTCGCCGCGACGAAGCGGCAGGTCTTGATGTTCGACGGCAAGGTGGCGACGACGTTCTTCTTCTCGTCCTCGGGCGGCCGGACCGCCGACGTCGAGGACGTCTTCAGCGGAGGAACGCCGATTCCGTACCTCGTCTCCGTGCCGGACCCCGACGACAAGTGGTCTCCGCACCATCGCTGGGGGCCGGTCGTGCTGCCCGCCACGCGGATATCGAAGCTGTTCCACGCGCCCGGCACGAAGGACGCGCGCACGGTTCCCGCCTCCGGCAGGGCCAAGGAGATCGTGCTGACGACGAAGTCGGGCGAGCGGCGGCTGCCTTCGAGCACGGTCCGGCGCGCGCTCGACCTGCGCTCGACGTGGGTCACGATCGGCGTCCTCGCGTTGTCGCGCCCGACCGGCATGGCCACTGCCGGAGTGCCGCTGACGCTGACGGGAACGGCGCGGCAGGTAAAGGGGCCGATCGAGCTCCAGTCGAAGGTGGGCGGCGGCGCCTGGACCGACGGCCTTGCGGTCGACCTGGCCGCCGACCGCTCGTTCGCCATAGACGTGGTTCCTGAGGCGACGACCCAGTACCGGCTCACCGCCGCCGATGACGTTGTCTCCGTGCCGCTCCGCGTGCCGGTCGCGCCTGCGAGCCGCGCGCTGGCTGTCGTCAGCGCGCCTCGTAGCACCGCGGTTCCCGCCGCGCCGTCGTTCTTCGTGAACGATCCGCTCGCCGTGCGCCAGTGGCATCTGGCCTTCGTTCGCGCCTTCGACTTCTGGGTCGAGCTGCCGTTCCTCGATCCCGTCACCGTCGCCGTCGTCGACACCGGGATCGATCTCGGCCACCCGGATCTCGCGGGCAATCGTGCTCGCTGCCAAGAGCTTCGTCGGCGGCACGGCCAACGACCCGCTCGGTCACGGAACGTTCGTTTCAGGCCTGATCGCCGCCGAGATCGACAACGCCGAGGGCATAGCCGGCATGGCCTTTCCCGCACAGCTGCTCGTGGCACGGGTGGCCACCGCGGAGGGAGACATCGACGCGGCGGACGAAGCCAAGGCGATCCGCTGGGCCGTCAAGCGCGGAGCACGCGTGATCAACCTCTCGATCGGAGGGATACGCGACCCGCTGCACCGCGTCCGCGACACGTACTCGCAGGCGGAGGCGGACGCCGTCGCGTACGCGCACAGCAAGGGAGTCGTCGTCGTGGCGTCGGTCGGGAACGGCGATGCCGCGCCCACGTACCCCTGGGGATTCGCGAGCTATCCGGCGGCGCTGCCCCACGTGATCGGAGTCAGTGCCGTCACTCAAAGCGGCAGCATTCCCAGCTTCTCCAACCGCGACGCTGTCTTCAACGACCTGGCAGCGCCCGGCCAGGGGCTCGTCTCCACCACGCCGCGCGAGCTGACGGCCGAGAAGCCGTCGTGCCTCGACCAGGGCTACTCCATCTGCGGGCCGCCGGACCTCAAGGACGGAGTGGGGACGTCGTTCTCTGCCGCGCAGGTGACAGCAGCCGCGGCCGTGCTGCTTGCCGTCAACCCGAAGCTGACGCCGGACCAGGTGGGCGCGATCATCGAGCGTTCGGCGGTCGACTCGAGAGCGAGCACGGGCTGCACGCCGTGCGCGCTCGGCCGCGACTCGCGCTCCGGCTGGGGGACGCTCGATGTGACGGCAGCCCTGGAGGCGCTGGCTGAGCCCTTGCCCCCTGCCGACAGCTACGAGTCGAACGACGACGCGGGCACGCGTGCGGCGACGATGTACGGCCGCGATCGCACGCTGAAGGCGACGCTCGACTTCTGGGACGACCAGGTCGACGTCTACCGCGTCAATGTCGCGAAGGGTGAGCGGCTCAAGGTCTACCTGCGCGGGCCGGTGGACACGCAGACGAATCTCATCCTCTGGCGGCCGGGGACGCAGACGCGTCGAGGGGCTCTCGGCCGACGTGCAGCGAATGCGCCTGACTCAGTCCACCCGCGTGGGTTCCAACGAGGCGCTGTCGTACCGCGCTTCCCACGGAGGGTGGTACTACGTTCAGGTGAAGATGGCCTCCGGCGGGTCGGGCCGCTACTCGCTGCGCCTCGTCAAGACTCGGTGAAGGTCGGCGTCCAGCTGCCCGAGGTCGAGCGCGACGTGCGCTGGCCCGAGTATCTGGCGATGGCGCAGGCGGCGGAGGTGGTCGGGTTCGACTCCATCTGGCTCGGCGACCACCTCCTCTACCGCGGTGACGGCCGCGAGGAGCGTGGCCCGTGGGAAGCGTGGACACTGCTGGCGGCGCTGGCGGCAGCTACCGACCGGGTAACACTGGGGCCGCTCGTCGCGTGTGCGAGCTTCCATCCTCCCGGCCTGATCGCCAAGATGGCGGCCACGGTCGACGAGATCTCGGGCGGGCGGTTCGTGCTCGGGCTCGGCTCAGGGTCGGTGGAGATCGAGCACACGATCTTCGGCTTGCCGGTCGAGCGGCGAGTCTCTCGCTTCGCCGAGTCCTTCGAGATCGTCCGGCGGCTGCTCGCAGGCGAGCGGGTGACGTTCGAGGGCCGCTACTGGAGCGCGGACGACGCCGTCCTGCTCCCGGAGCCCGCTCGACGTGTGCCGCTGATGGCCGGCTCGACCGGCCCGCGGATGCTCGGGATCACTCTCCCGTACGTGGACTCGTGGAACACGTGGTACCTGTGGTACGGCAACACTCCCGAGGGCTTCGCGGAGCTCAACGCCCGCATCGACGCGGCGGCAGTCGAGGCAGGTAGGGACCCGGGCGACATCGCCCGTAGCGCGTGCGTGCTCGTGGAGCTCGACTCCGGGGCGGTCAAGCGCCCGCACGACAAGGAAACGGTTCCCGTGTCGGCCGAGGAGCTGCCGGGCATGTTGACGCGACCTCGCGGCGGCCGGCGCCGACGAGGCGATCCTCGTCGTGCGCCCGATCACCGAGGCGTCGATTCGCGAGCTCGGCGCCATCCTTCCTGTGTCGGCTTAGCACCGGCGCAATCAGCCTCGGCCCTCCGCGCCAGCCGTCTAAAACGACCATCCAGTGCCTGGCACCGAGGTGTGACAATTGTGTGCCAATTGCTCCACAGGCTCTAGCGTTGATGCGGGATTGCGCGGATGGGGACCCCGTGGCAGCGCCGAGATTTCCCCAGCAGGATCGGCTGTTCAGGGCTCGAGGAGCTCGTCCTCGGCAACGGGGCGCACGGCCCGGGCAGGCACGCCCATCGCCACCATCCGCGGTGGGACGTCCTTCGTGACGACGGCGCCGGCGGCGACGAACGCGTCCTCGCCGATCTCCACGCCCGGACAGAGCACTGCGCCGCCGCCCACGCGGGCTCCGCGCCTGATCGTCGGTCCCTTGACGAGCTCGTGCCGTAGCTCGGTGCGGCCCATGAAGTTGTCGTTCGTCGTCACGACACAGGGGGCGATGAAGACGTCCTCCTCGATCGTCGAGTACGCCGTCACATAGGCCTCTGCCTGAATCTTCGTGCGCGCGCCGATCGTAGTGTCGTTCTCGACGAGCGAGCCGCGTCCGACGACAACATCCTCGGCGATGGTGCAGCGTTCCCGCACGCAGGCCTGGTCGCCCACGATCGACTGCTCGCCGATCGTGGTGCCCGCGAAGACGACGGCGCCGGTCGAGACGACGGCGCCGTCCCCGATCTCGGTGGGAGGCAACGCGTCGCGCTTGGCCGTCGAGCGCGCCGACAGCACCGGCTGCTTGCCGACGACGGCGTACTCGAGCACCCGGACGCCCTCGCCAAGAACGGTGCCCTCGTGGACGATCGCGGTCGGGTGAACGTCAGCCGCCACGCAGCGACTCCGTCAGCCGCTCGAGCACGCGCACGACGAGCGCGCCGTCCCTCGCCACCTTGCGCCGGTCGCCGTCGCCGGCGATGAGCTCGAGGAACCGCGCGCACTCGAGGCGCAGCGGCTCGTCCGTCGCGATCTTCGGGATGTGGATGTCTCCGGTTCGCGTTTGCCACTCGCCGTACGTTTCGGCCCGCAGCCATGGCGACTTCTCGTACACCGTCACCTTGCGCTCGAGCTCCATGTCGTCGAACACGACCATCTTTTCCTTACCGACGACGGTCAGCTTCCGCATCTTGTGCGGGTCGAGCCACGAGAGATGCATGTGGGCGATCTTCCCGGACGGGAACCGGAGGTAGCAGAAGACGACGTCTTCGACGCCCGGCTGCAGGAAGTCGCGGCCGACCGCGATCGCCTCCGACGGCTCCTCTTCCAGCAGGTAGAGGATCACGGAGAGGTCGTGAACGCCGAGCGACCAGAGCGCGTTCTCGTCGGGCCGGATGATGCCGAGGTTCTGGCGGTTGCCGTACACGCAGAGCACGTCGCCCAGCTCGCCCGAGTCGACGAGCTCTTTCAGCTTCTCGACTCCCGGGTGGTAGAGCAGGAGATGGCCCGGCATCAGCACGAGGTTGCGCTCCTCGGCGAGCTCGACCAGGCCGTCGATCTCATCGGCCGTCATCGCCGGCGGCTTTTCGACGAGCACGTGCTTCCCGGCCTCGAGGGTCTTCCGCGCGAGCTCCGCGTGCGTGGGCACGGGGGTCGCCACGACGATCGCCTCGAGCGTGTCGTCGCCGAGCAGGTCGTCGAAGTCGGTCGTCGTCTGCGCCTGGGGAAAGCGGCCGCGCATGCGATCGACGGCGTTGGCGTCCGAGTCGCAGACCCACGCCAGGTCGGCGAGCGTGTCGAAGTTTCGCGCGAGGTTGGGGCCCCAGTAGCCGAGGCCCGCGACCGCAACTCTCAAAGCTTCCAGACCTTGTCCGAGCTCCGGCCGGTCTCGCCCGTGGCATTGCGGAAGTCGACGACGAGCTGGGCCTCCGCGACGACGCGGTCGTAGTCGATGCCCGAGTGGTCGGTGACGACGGCCACGCAGTCGTACGCCGCGGGATCGAGCTCGACCGACTCCAGCCCGAGCCCGGGCAGGCTGGGAACGTGTGGGTCGTGGTACGCGACGTCGGACCCGGCGTTTCGCAGCAGCTCGATCACCTTGAGCGCCGGGGATTCCCGCGTGTCGGAGATGTCGGGCTTGTAGGCGACCCCGAGCACGAGCACCTTCGACCCCTTCAGCGACCGCTGGCGACCATGGTTGAGCGCCTGAGAGATGAGCGAGCGGCAGTAGTACGGCATGTTCTCGTTGACCTTTCCGGCCAGCTCGATGAACTCGGTGTAGAAGCCGTATTCCCGCGCCTTCCACGTGAGGTAGAAGGGGTCGATCGGAATGCAGTGCCCGCCCAGGCCGGGGCCGGGCTCGAAGCGCATGAAGCCGAACGGCTTCGTGGACGCCGCGTCGACGACCTCCCAGACGTCGATGCCCATCCGGTCGCAGAGCTGCGCGAGCTCGTTGACGAGCGCGATGTTGACCGAGCGGAAGATGTTCTCCAGCAGCTTCGTCAGCTCGGCGGCCTCCGGCGACGAGACGCGGTGTACCTGATCGATCGCGCCCTGATAGAGCTCGGCCGCCCGCTCCGTGCAGGCGTCGGTGACTCCACCGACGATCTTCGGAACGCTCTCCGGGCGCCAGCGGGTGTTGCCGGGATCCACGCGCTCGGGCGAGAAGGCGAGGTGGAAGTCGCGGCCGACTTGGAGACCGCCGGCGGACAGCGCAGGCAGGACGACCTCGCGGGTCGTGCCGGGGTACGTCGTCGACTCGAGCACGACGAGATGACCCTGGCGCAGCCGCGAGGCGATCCCGTCGACTGCGTCGAGCAGGATGGAGATGTCCGGCTCGCGCTGCTTCGAGAGCGGGGTGGGGAGGGCGACGACGATCGCGTCCGCGTCGCGGAGCGCGTCGTAGTCGGACGTCGCCGCGATGCGGCCCTCGGAGACGAGCGGGCCGAGCTCCTCGGACGCTACGTCCTCGATATGGCTCTCGCCGCGGTTGATCCCGGCGACGACGTGCTCCGCCACGTCGACGAGCAGCACGGTCTTCCCGGCCTGCGCGAGCAGGCGCGCGAGCGGCACGCCGACGTAGCCCGCGCCGACGACGGCCACGTCCCAGTGGCGGGTGGCCGGCTCGGCCGGCTGTGCTTCGAGTTTCGGCTCGGTCATTGGGCGAAAAGGGTACAGAGAGCTTCTGCGATCTTCGGCGCTGCCCTGCCGTCGCCGTACAACGCAGGCCGGTCCTTCGGCAGCGGCCGTGCGGACGCGACGGCGGCCAAGAGCTGCTCGGGATCGTCGTCCACAAGCGTGTTCGCTCCCTGCTCGACGGTGTCCACCCACTCCGTGGACGGCCTTGCGGTCACGCAGGGGACGCCGTACCAGTACGCCTCCTTCTGCAGTCCGCCCGAGTCGGTCACGATGACGCGAGCCTGCGACGCGAGCGCGGCAAAGTCGAGATAGGCCAGCGGCTCGACCAAACGGACATGTCCCGGGGACAGTCCCTCTGACAGAAGTGCATCGCGGGTCCGCGGATGGGCCGGAAAGACCACGGGCTCTTCGATGGCGTCCAGTCCCGCGAGAATGCGGCCGAGGCGAGGTTCGACGACGTTGGCGTCACGGTGGATCGTGGCCACGACGTACGTCCTCGGCTCTAGCCCGAGCCGTTCGAGCACGTCCGAGCGTTCGCGCGCGATCGGCGCGAGCGTGAAGCAGGCGTCGGCCATGACGTCACCCACGACCTCGATCTGGCCGGGCACGCCCTCGGACTCGAGGATGCCCCGTGAGCGTTCGTCAGGGCAGAGCAGCAGATCCGCGATCGAGTCGACCTCGATGCGCGTGTGCTCTTCCGGCATCGTCATGTCGCGCGAGCGCATACCTGCCTCCACGTGGGCGAACTGCACGCCGGCATGCCGCGCCGCCCGTGCGCCCGCGAGCGTCGAGTTCGTGTCCCCGAAGACGAGGGCTGCGTCCGGGCGCTCCCGCTCGAGCGCGTCCTGGATTCCCGGCAGCATCGCGTCCACATCGCGCGTGTGGGCCTCCAGTCGATACGCGGGCTCGGCCAGACCGAGCTCCTCGAAGAACACATCCGAAAGCTGGGGGTCGTAGTGCTGTCCCGTGTGGAGGACGATCTCCACGACGCCGACTTCGCGGAGAGCGACCGACAGGGGCCCCGACTTGATGAATTGCGGGCGGTTGCCTACGACCGAGAGCACCTTCATGGCGTTAGCGTAGGCAAACGAGAAAACCCGCATGGGCAGCGGGTTCTCGCAGCGGGCTTAGCCGTTTAGCAGCGGGGTGCCAGCACCCTTCCGAACGGCAAGCTGCCACGGTTGGCGCGACCGACCGCTCCGCCTAGGCTCCTCAACAGGTCGTCCATTGCATGACCACGGAGGTTTCGATGCGTCGCTTCGCTCTAGTCGGTCTCGTCGCAACCATGTTTCTTGTTGCGGGAGGAGGAGCGGGTGCATCGCACGGCACCGCTGGCTCCGGCTCGCGGTGGGTCGTTACCGATCTCGGCAAGCTGGGTCGATGGATGACGGTCGCCGACATCAACGACCGGGGGCAGGTCGTCGGCTGGAGCCATGGCAACGGCGGGACTCGCGGATTCACGTGGCAGAACGGCCGGTTGACGCGACTCGGCCAGGGATGGTTCGCCGCCGAGGCGCAGGCGATCAACGAGCGCGGTCAGATCATCGGCACGAGCAGTCCAACCGCAGGGGGCTACGAGGCCGGCGAGCACGCGGTGCTCTGGGAGAACGGAAGGATGATCGACCTCCGCTCACGCGGCGGCGTGACCGCCATCAACGAGCGGGGTCAGATCCTCGGCTATCGGTACGGCCGTGCCTTCGCATCGGGTGTCATGTGGCAGAACGGCAAGATGCGAGAGCTCGGGCTATACGCCACGGCAATCAACAATCGTGGCCAGGTGGCCGGTGTGATCTCGGACGGCACAGGTGGTAGTCGTGCGGTCATGTGGCAGAACGGGAGGATCACGACCCTGGGGTCCGGCCGGCCGATCGACATCAACGACCGCGGCGACGTACTGGGACGAAGCGGGTGGGAGGGGATCGATGAGCGGGTGATCCTGTGGCGAAACGGCGCCGAGATCGACCTCGGGCCGGGTAGAGCAGTCGCGATCAACGAGCGTGGCCAGGTCACGGGGGTGACCCTCACGCCGGCCGGCGACTGGTCTGCGTTTCTCTGGCAGGACGGCACGAGCACTGAGCTCGGCACTCTTGGCGGGAGCGAAGTCTTCCCGACTGCGATCTCCAACCGCGGCCAGGTCGTCGGCTACAGCCTCGACGAGAGCCGCTTGCAGCGCGCGTTCGTATGGCAGAGCGGCACGATGACAGAGCTCCGTTCGCCGCAAGGGAAAACCGGGCCTAACGCCTCCCGTACGCGGGCTTTCGCCATCAACGAGCACAACCAGATCATCGGCGACAACTGCTTCCAGGACTGCGGTCTTCGTGCCGGCTTGTACGGCAGCACGTTCGCCGTGATCTGGACGCTAAAGCGCGGCTAATCGCCCGGCTCATCACGGTGTTCCGCGGCACCGAATGCCGATAGTGACCATCCGTCGTCGGGGCACGAATGGCGTTAGCGTAGGTCGGCGTGGAGAGCGAGACTGCCGAAGGCGCCGAGTACCGATACTCGAGCCACTGGATTCACGAGCTGGAGGGCGAGACGCACTGGCGCCTCTACTGGCGTCAGCAGAAGCTCATGCAGGACCTCGTCCGGCAGGGCGACCAGGTGCTCGAGATCGGCGTCGGCACGGGCTTCACCGCGAACTACCTTCGCTCGAAGCGGGTAACTGTCACCACGCTCGACATCGACGCCGACAAGCGACCCGACATCGTCGCCAACGTCGCGCACTACGTGTTCCCCGACACGTACGACGCGATTCTCGCCTTCGAGGTCTTCGAGCACCTCCCCTACCGCGACCTCACGTCCGTGCTGGCGAGGCTCGCCACCGCTGCGCGGCGACATGTCTTCCTGAGCCTGCCGCGCAACCGGAGGCTCGTGGCTTCCTTCGGCGTGAAGGTGCCGAAGGTGAAGGCGAGGTCGTTTCAGTGGAAGGTGAACCGGGGGAAGATCGACGAGCCGTACCACGTGTGGGAGATCGACCACGGCGGGATCACTGTTGGCTCGCTGGAGCAGGAGCTTGCCCGTGCGGGGTTTGCGATTGCCCGCCGGGACGAGGCGTTCGACCGGCTGTTCTACGCGCTCGCGCCTGCAAGCCCGTCCTAGACGAGCCCTCGTGCGGCCCACGCGCAGGCGCGCACCTCGAACGGCGCCTCCGGCAGCTTCGCCTGGCAGAGCTCGCGCAGTCGGGCTCGCCCCTCATCGTCGAGACCCGCGACGAAGTCGCCGGCAGGGCCGACGCCGAGCGTGTACGGCTCCCACCACTCCTCGAAGGTCGGGTGCTCGACGGAGACCCAGAGGTCTGTCTCGACGATGTCCTGCAGTCCCGCCTCACGGAACAGTCTCGAGAGATCGCCTTCGCGTGCACCTGCCAACTGCGACTCGTCGTCCACGTCGGAATCGAGCTCTCGTGCGGCCGCCCAGTACGACGTTCAGGGGCCCCTGGCCGCCGCCGTGATCCCACACGGTCGCTGCGACGACGCCCCCAGGGCGCGTGACGCGCGCCATCTCGCTCAGCCCTGCCACAGGATCGGTCATGAAGTGGACGACGAGCTGCGCGAGCGCGGCGTCGAACTCGTCGTCGGCGAACGGCAGCTGCTCGGCCGGCGCGCGCTCGATCGATGACTCCCGGGTGGCGTTCGCGGACGGCGTCGACGAACGGCTGGGATGGATCGACGGCGGACACGCTTCCTCGCCGTAGTCGCTTCACGAGCTCAGCCGTCAGCGCACCCGGTCCGCAGCCCACGTCGAGCACGCGACCTTCGGCCCCGGCGAAGTCGGCAAACAGCGGCCCAAGCGGCACCGAGTACCGGCCCATGAACCGGTCGTACGCCTCGGCGGCGACCGCGAACGTCACTCAGGCGAGCGCTCGGTCGAGGACGGCTCGATCGTGCGGCCCGCCGGGCGTCCCGGCTTCCGATCCGGGTGCGGGGCCGTCCAGTGCCAGACGCCAGGCCGCAGTTCCACTTCGGCATCGTAACCATGCGCGATCATGCCGCAATGCGTCCGGAAACACGGTATGCCCGCAGTGGAGACGTTTCCATCGCCTATCAGGTTCTCGGTGACGGACCGTTCGATGTCATCCTCGCACCGGGCTTCGTCTCGAATGTCGAGTACGGCTGGGAAGAGCCGACCCTGGAGCACTTCTATGATCGGCTTTCGTCGTTCTGCCGCCTGATCATCTTCGACAAGCGCGGAACCGGGCTTTCCGATCGGGTCAGCGGTGTACCGGATCTGGAGACAAGGATGGACGACATCCGCGCGATCATGGATGCCGTCGGCTCGGAGCGGGCTGCCTTGCTCGGGCTACTCGGAGGGCGCAGCTATGGCGGCGCTGTTCGCGGCTACATATCCCGAGCGGACGCCGGCGCTCGTTCTCTACGGGACCTTCCTGTCGCCGGAGTCTCTGTTCTCGCAGGGGCCGTACGCGACTGTCGAGCAGCAACTCGATGAGATGGCGAGGCGTTGGGGAACACCCGACTACTGCGACGAGCTGCTTCGAGCCGACGCCCCGTCCAAGGCCGACGACGCGGACTTCCGCCGCTGGTACGCAACGAGGCTGCGCCTTGGCGCGAGCCCGGCGGCGGCCGTCACTCTGATGAGAATGGACATGGAGACGGACGCTCGAACCGTCCTGCCGTCGATTCATGTGCCGTCCCTGATCGTGCACCGCGTCGGCGACCGTAACTGCGACGTCAGAGGTGCCCGGTTTGCGGCAAGCGAGATCCCTGGCGCCAGCTACGTCGAGCTCCCCGGCGAAGACCACCTTCCATGGGTGGGAGACATCGAGGCGATCGTCGGGGAGATCGAGCAGTTCTTGACTGGGATCTGGCAGGCGGGTGGATGGGAGGAGCGTCGAACCGGAGCGCGTCCTCTCGACCGTGCTCTTCACCGACATCGTCGGCTCGAGTGAGCGTGCTGCCTCGCTAGGCGATCGTGCATGGCGTGAGCTGCTCGAGAAGCATCATGCGCTCGTGCGCAGTCAGCTTGTGCGCTTCCGAGGCCGGGAGATGGACACCGCCGGCGATGGCTTCTTCGCCAGCTTCGATGGTCCGGCGCGGGCGATTCGGTGCGCGCGCGCCATCGTCGAGCGTGTGCGCGAGCTCCAAATCGAGGTGCGGGCCGGGTTGCACACCGGGGAGTGCGAGCTCGTCGACGGAAAGGTGGCAGGGATCGCCGTGCACACGGGAGCGCGCATTGCTTCGCTGGCGGCGCCTGGCGAGGTGCTGGTATCGAGCACGGTCAAGGACCTCGTCGCCGGCTCCGGAATGGCATTTCAAGACCACGGGCTTGAAGACCTGAAGGGAATTCCCGGAAAGTGGCATCTCTACACGGTCGCCACGGACACGGCACGTCGATGAGCCGCCGTTGTGGACGGCAGTACCCGCCTTGGTTTCCTCAGCGTTCCCGTGGCGGCACGGCAGTTCGGTGTTCTGCGACCCGTCCGTGCACCAATTGCACAGCCATCGCTCCTTCGCCGACCGCGGTCGCGCAGCGCTTGGTCGAGCCCGAGCGCACGTCGCCTGCGGCGAAGACACCCGGCAGACTCGTCTCGAGCAGTGTCTCGGCGCCTGCGGCTGCGCCGGTGAGGATGAAGCCGTTCTCGTCACGCGCGACCACGTCGCCGAGCCAGTCGGTGCACGGCAGCGCGCCGAGGAAGCAGAACAGGAACGAGAAGGGCAGACGCTCGCCGCTCTTGAGGGTGACCGCGTCGAGTTGACCATTCTCGCCGTGCAGGGTGGCGACTTCGCTGCGATCGCGGACAGCGACGCCGTAGCGCTCGAGTTCCCGGACGAGGTAGTCGGACATTGTCTCGCGCAGGTCGGCGCGGCGATGTAGCAGCGTCACGAGCGCGCCGCCGCGCGCCAGCCAGACGGCCGCCTGGCCGGCGGAGTTGCCTCCGCCGATCACGCCGACCCGCGAGGCTCCGCAAAGCTGTGCCTCGGGCGGCCCGGCTGCGTAGAAGACGCTCATCCCCTCGTAGTCCGCGAGCTCGTCGACGGGCAGGCGCCGGTACTGCGCGCCGGTCGCGAGCAGTACCGTGCGTGATGCGATCTCGTGATCCTCTTCGAGGCGCACTACGTAGGCTCCGTCGGCCTGCTCGAGTGACACGGCGCGGTAAGGCGACGCGGTGCGGGCGTTGAACTTGCGTGCTTGCGTGACCGCGCGGCTCGTCAGCTCCGAGCCGCTGATCCCTGCCGGGAACCCGAGATAGTTCTCGATTCGTCGCGACGAGCCCGCCTGTCCGCCGAGCGCGGTGCTCTCGACGACGAGCGTCTCCAGACCCTCGGACGCCCCATAGACCGCCGCGCCGAGGCCTGCGGGGCCGCCGCCGACGACGACGAGATCGACCTCTTCTCGGGGTGCGAGCTCGCGTCCGATCCCGAGCGCGCGGGAGATCTGGCCGGGCGAGGGGCCGCGAAGCTCAAGGCCACCCGGCAAGCGCACGAGCGGCAACTCGGTGGTATCGAGCCCTTCGACCAGGGCGGCTGTCGTCGGGTCCCCCGGTTGCTCCGGGTCGCGCCAGGTAAAGGGCACGCGATTGCTGCGAGCAAACTCGACGATCCGCATCGTGGCCGTCGACGAACGCGGGCCTACGACCTCCACGCCAATGCCCTCGACCTGCTGTAGCGCTTCCCGGCGGGCGATGAAGGTCGCGAGCAGAAGATCGCTCAGGGGCCCGTCTTCGAACAGCAGCGGTCGCAGGGCATCGCGGTCGACCTCGATGTAGCGCAACGGCTTCGTGGCGACAGCCGTCACGTAGACCGTCTGGCCGGTCAGAAGGTTCATCTCGCCCAGGAAGGCCGAAGCGGGATGCCGGACGATCTCCTTGCCGGCTGCATCGAGAATCGCCACTTCACCCTCGATGATCGCGATCAGCGGGTAGCGCCGGTCGCCCACCCGGTAGAGCACGTCGCCGACACGCGCGGTCCGCTCCTTGCCAACCACAGCGAGGCTTTCCAGCTGTGCCGGAGACAACGTCGGACTGCCGGGAGCGGTCACCAGGCGAGCTTACCCGTGCGGATTTCGGCTTCCCGGATGCTTGCCGGTTCGCGTTCCGGACGTCCGTTGGCCTCAGCCGTCAGGGCAGCGTGGCGAGCTCCTCGTCCCGCGACACGAGCGCCGCGTAACGGCCCCCGAGCTCGAGTAGCTCCTCGTGCGTCCCTTGCTCGACGATCCGGCCGCCGTCGAGGACGACGATCTTGCTGGCGTCGCGGACAGTGGAGAGGCGGTGCGCGATGGCGATCGTCGTCCGGCCTTCCGCGAGCCGGTCGAGCGCCTCCTGGACGGCCCGCTCAGTCTGCGTGTCGAGGGCGCTCGTTGCCTCGTCCAGGACGAGCACGGGCGGGTTTCGGAGGATTGTCCGCGCGATCGCGATCCGCTGCTTCTCGCCGCCCGAGAAGCGGTAGCCGCGTTCCCCGACGACGGTGTCGTAGCCGTCGGGAAGCGAGGACACGAGGTCGTGGATCCGCGCGGCGCGGGCCGCCTCCTCGATCTCCTCATCGGTCGCGTCGGGCCGCGCGAAGCGGAGGTTCTCGCGGACCGTGTCGTGGAACAGGTACGTCTCCTGCGACACCACGCCGACCGTGCGGGCGAGGGACGCGAACGTCACTTCCCGTACGTCGTGACCATCGATCGAGACGCGCCCGCGCTCGACGTCATAGAGGCGCGCGACCAGGTAGGCCATGGTGGTCTTGCCGGCTCCCGTCTCACCCACGATGGCCAGTGTCTCCCCCGGCGATACCGCCACCGTCACGTCCTCGAGCGTCCATGGCCCGTCGGGGGAGTAGCGGAACCAGGCGTGCTCGAATGCGACGTCGCCGCGACAGTCACCGAGCTCGACCGCGTCCGGCTTCTCCTCCATGTCGACCGTCAGGTCGAGGTACTCGAAGACACGGTCGAATAGCGCGAGCGACGTCTGAACGTCAACGCCGACAGACAGCAGCTGCCCCATCGGGAAGAAGAGACGAGTCTGCAGGGTGGTGAAGGCAACGAGGGTGCCGATGGAGATCGCCCCGGCGCCGTTGGCCATGCTCCAACCGCCGAACCAGTAGACGGCTGCAGGCATGACGGCGAACGTTGTCTGGATGAGCGCCATCACCCAGCGGCCGGCCATCCGCGATTGCACCTCGAGCCGGGCCAAGTCGCCGGACTGCGCCGTGAAACGGTCGCCTAGCTCCTGAGAACGGCCCATCGTCCGGCCAAGCAGGATCCCGGAGACCGACAGCGACTCCTCGACGAGGGTGGAGAGGTCTGCAAGTGTCCGCTGCTGCGTCGTTGTGATTCGCCGGCGCTCGCGACCCACGCGCCTGGTGAGGTACAGGAAAACCGGCAGCAGTGCGAGCGAGAAAATCGCGAGCTGCCAATCCATGAGGAACATGGCTACGACCGTCGCGATCACCGTGGTCAGGCTCGAGACGATGGATGTCGCGGTCGACGTGACAACGGTCTCGACACCGCCGATGTCGTTCGAGATCCGCGACTGGATCTCGCCCGTGCGGGTGCGAGTGAAGAACGCCAGCGAGAGCCGCTGCAAGTGCCGGTAGACCGCCGAGCGCAGGTCGTGCATCACCTGCTGACCGACGACGTTCGACATGTAGGTCTGGAGGACGCCGAGCGCGCCCGTCGCGATCGAGATCGCGATCATGCCCCCGACGAGCAGCGACAGCAGGGCAACGTCCTCATCTGGAATCGCCGTGTCCAGGACCGCACGCAGCAGGAAGGGCGACACGATCCCAAGCAGCGACGAGAGGCAAATCAGCGCGAGGACTGTCGTGAGCCGGATCCGGTAGGGGCGGAATAGGCCGGCGACACGGCGCAGGTTCGCCCGGCGAATCGCGGGGTCAGACGGCCGGTCGGGAGCCTCTGACGGCTGAAACCTCTGCCCGCGCCCACGGCGTCCGTCCATCCAGGCCATCCCAGTATCGAAGCATGCACGCCGCGACCGACCTGGCGGGCGCGGCTCACATCTGCTCTACTCGCCGCCGCGACCGACCTGGCGGGCGCGGCTCACGTGCTGCTCGCCCTCGAGCGCGGCCGAAGGCCGCACAACCGAGCGGAAAGCGAAGCGGGCGAGGGACGAATGGGCCGTGAAGGACTCGAACCTTCGACCGTTGGAACAACGCGGGGGAACCCATGGTTCCCCCGTGAGCCCCCTCCTTCAGGGAAGCGTTCGACTCTACCGCCGCCGCGACCGACATGGCGGGCGCGGCTCACATCTGCTCGCCCTCGAGCGCGGCCGAAGGCCGCACAACCGAGCGGAAAGCGAAGCGGGCGAGGGACGAATGGGCCGTGAAGGACTCGAACCTTCGACCTTGGGATTAAGAGTCCCCTGCTCTACCAGCTGAGCTAACGGCCCGTCCGCGAAAGTGTAGACGCCTGTTGAGGTTTCGCCGTCGCGTGGAACGGATAGCGAACGGCCATGAACAGACGCACCGTGCTCGTGGTTCTTCCGCTGCTCGCCGCCGCGCTCTTGGCGGCCGGCTGTGGCGGGGACGACAACGGATCGACGACCGCGACGGAGGACACCACTGCTACCGGCGAGACGACGACGCTTCAGCTGGCCGCGGACCCGAGCGGGGCGCTGGCTTTCGACAAGACATCGCTGGAGGCGCCGGCAGGCTCGGTCACCATCGAGCTGACGAACGACTCGTCGGTTTCTCACAACGTCGAGGTCGAAGGCAACGGCGTTGAGGAGGAGAGCGACACGGTGTCCGACGGGACGACCTCCGTCACCGTGGATGTCGCAGCCGGGTACCTACGAGTTCTACTGCGCCGTGCCGGGCCACAGAGAGGCCGGCATGGAAGGCACCCTGACCGTCAGCTGACGCCGGCCCGAGCCGCGAGCTCGGCGACGGCGCCGGTGCCCGCACGTCGACCCACCGAGTCGGTCCGGCTGGCATTGATAGTTACAAACGGCGCTCGCTTCTCTGGGAGACTCCGACGGTGCACTTGCACCCGCAGGCACAGGCCGTGCTCGACACGATGGCGTCGCTCGGCCTGCCGCCGATCACCGAGGTCTCGCCGCCGGAGGCGCGCGAGATCCGCCGCGCTCACCTGCAGCCATCGGCGATCGAGCTCCACGAGATCCGTGACGTCGACGCCGGCGGCGTTCCCGCGAGGCTCTATCGGCCGAGCAGCGACGAGGGGCTGGCGCTGCTCGTGTACTTCCACGGCGGCGGCTGGGTGGTCGGCGATCTCGAGACGCACGACTCGACTGCTCGCGCGCTGGCGGTCGATAGCGGACAGGCAGTGCTGTCCGTCGACTACCGGCTCGCGCCGGAGCACCCGTTCCCGGCAGCCTTCGAGGACGCAGTCGACGACGACCCGCTGGGCGTGGGAGCACGCGGGAGAGCTCGGCGCCGACCCGGACCGGCTCGCGATCGGCGGCGACTCGGCCGGAGGCAATCTCGCCGCCGCGGTGACGCAGCTCGGCGCCGTGCCGCTGCAGTTTCAGCTGCTCGTGTATCCCGTTACCGATGCGCGCTGCAACACGACCTCGTACGACGACTATCGAGACGGCCCGTACCTGACGCGCGCGTCCATGGACTGGTACATCGCCCACTACCTGTCCGGCGGCGAAGGTGCGCCTGACGACCCGCGGGTGTCTCCACTACTGGGGGCTGACGCGGCGCTCGCGAAGTCGCCGCCGACGCACGTCGTGACGGTGGAGACGGATGTGCTCAGGGACGAGGGTGAGGCGTATGCTGCGCGGCTCGAATCAGTCGGCGTGCCGACGACGTTGCGGCGCTACGAGGGCATGTTCCACGGGTTCTTCGCGCTGCCCGAGCAGATCGACGCGGGACGGGAGGCGGTCGCCGAAGCCTCCGACGCCTGGCGCAGCGCAGCCCCTAGCTGGCTTCGCGCTCTTCGTCCGGCGGCCGCTTGTACGACCACGCAACCCGGCGCTGCCCGCTCTTCAGCTCGACGATCTCGAGCGCGTCCGGGTCCTCGTCGTACAGCAGCTCGAAGGCGAAGTCGCTTGCATCGAGGAACGACGGCGACACGTGCAGCGCGTCGTCGCTCTCGTCCCGATCCGGAGCACGCACCTCGTAGACCACGTCCTCGAGCGGCTGTTCGCCGGACGGGTGGAGCGCCTCCGGTGGCACGTGGACGCCGTGCTGCTCCGCCAGCGCCGAGGCGAGCTGCTCCGGCGTGACGTAGCCGCGCTCGAGCAATAGCTGACCGAGCAATCCGCCCCTGCGGCGCTGAGCCAGCAGCACTCGCTGGAGGCCGCTCTCGGTGAGCAGCTCCTTGTCCACGAGGATGCGGCCGAGCGGACGCCACTTGCCGCCGCCGTTCGTGTCCGAGACCGCCTTCGACGGAGCCGGGACAGGGCGCAGCTCGGGGTCGAGGTTGAGACCGTGCTGCTCTGCGATGACCACCGCGATGTCGACCGGGGAGACGATGCGCTTGGCGACCAGCATCTCTCCGAACAGCTGCCCGCTCAGGCGCTGCTCGAGGAGCAGAGGCTCGAGTTGGTACTCGTCGATGAGCCCGCGCTGGACGAGCAGCTCACCGAGGGGTCGCCACGGGTACTCGACCATGTGACCCCTATCGGCAGGGATCTCGCGGTTCAGTAGAGCAGTTTTTCCTTGCGCTTTGCACGTCGCCGCGCGGTGCGGATGAGCGCTGTGGCGACGATTGCGAGCAGGGGAAGCGCTGCCAACACCATGACCTCTTCCCACGCGATCGCGAACCAGAGAGCGGGCGCAGCGGCGAGGAGCGTCACGTTGACGACTCGCTGTTCCTCGGGCGGGAGCCGGTTGTACCGTCCCATCATGGTCACGACCTCCGTCAGCAGGGCGTGGGTCGCGGTCGCCGTGCACTCGTTTGTGTTGCCCTAGCTATCGACTCCAGAACGGCGCCGGAGGCATCCCTCGCGCGTGTAATTCGCACAGCAGGGGGACTGGATTCATCCTGTCCCCCATTCGGTCATTCCGTTAGGCTCCAATCACCCGTGCGGTGGAGTCAGATCGTCCAGCTGGCGGTGATGGCGGCCATCGTCGCCGCCGCCACGACCGTGGTCGCCGTGGTCATCCCCTGGCTCCCTCCCTCGGCCTGCCGAGCAGCGCGATCGCATCGATTTCACGTTCTGGCTGGCGACGGGAATCTGCATCTTCATCTTCGCCGTCGTCGTCGCCGTGATCCTGTTCTCGGTCGTGAGGTTCCGCGTGCGGCCGGACGACGACACCGACGGCCCGCCGATCCACGGGCACACGGGTCTCGAGATCGCGTGGACGGCAGTGCCCGCGGTGCTCGTGACCGTGATCGCCATCGCGGCGGCGATCGTGCTGACGCAGAACTCAAACGCGGGCTCGAACCCGCTGCGCGTGAACGTCGACGGCGCAGCAGTTCGCCTGGCAGTTCGAGTATGCGAACGGGCCTGCGGCGGGCACCAAGGTCAGCCGACCTGCGCCTGCCTCTCGACCGCACCGTGGAGCTGAGCATGCGCTCGAGGGACGTCATCCATTCGTTCTGGGTGCCGGAGTTCGGCCAGAAGATCGACGCGCTCCCGTGGGCTCGACGAGTTCCCGCATCCGACGACGCTGCCGATCACGCCGACGAAAGATCGGCACGTTCCCGATCATCTGCACCGAGCTCTGCGGCCTCGGCCACTCACTGATGCGCTCGAAGGTCGTCGTGATGCCCGCCGGCGCGTTTGACCGGTGGGCGAGGAGCCAGCAATGAGCTGGCTCAAGCGACCCGGCCTCGGCCGCTGCCTGTGGATGATCCCGCTGTTCTTCGGGATCGGCGTCGGGATCATGGCGCTCGTCCGCTGGCTCGAGGGCTGGGATCCCGATCTGGCTCAGCGACGTCGTCGTGATCGATCTCGCTCGTCACGATCCCGCTCGGCTTCCTCGCCGGCATCGGCGCCTTCGACTACTGGGCGCGCTACGCGATCGGGCGGCCGACGGAGCCCGAGGATCACTCCGGGCCACGGCGCAAAGAGCTGGAAGGACTACTTCCGGGTCAACACCGATCACAAGGTGATCGGCGATGCAGTACATCGTCACGAGCGTTCATCTTCTTCCTCATCGGCGGCCTGCTGGCGATGATCTTCCGCGCCGAGCTCGCGCAACTCGGGATCCGAGGTCGTCGACACCCAGACGTTCAACGGTCTCGTGTCCGTGCACGCGTCGCTCTTGATCTTCCTCTTCGTCGTCCCGGTCTTCGCGGGCATCGGCAACTACGTGATCCCGCTTGATGATCGGCGCGCCCGACATGGCGTTCCCGCGCCTGAACGCCCTCTCGTTCTGGCTACTCCCCATCGCCGGCGTGATGATGCTCTCGAGCTTCCTCGTCCCGGGCGGAGCCTTCGCGAGTGGCTGGACGGGCTACGCGCCGCTGTCGATCGAACAGCCGCTGGGCGCGGTGTTCTTCAACATGGCCGTGCAGTGGGCGGGCACGTCGTCGATCATGACGGCGCTCAACTTCCTGGTCACGATCATCACCATGCGCGCGCCGGGCATGACGTTCTGGCGCATGCCGCTGCTCGTCTGGGCGAACTTCACGACCTCACTGCTGGTGGTGCTGGCCACCCCGTTCATCGCCGGATCGCAGTTCTTCGTGATGTTCGACCGCGTGATGCACACGAACTTCTTCGTGGCCGACGAGGGCGGCTACCCGCTCGGGTACCAGCACATCTTCTGGTTCTACTCGCACCCGGCCGTCTACATCATGATCTTACCCGGGTTCGGAATCGTCTCCGAGGTGATCTCGACGTTCTCCCGCAAGCCGATTTTCGGCTACCGGCTGATGGCGTTATCGCTCGTGGCCATTCTCTTCCTCGGCTTCTCCGTGTGGGCACACCACATGTTCGTCGCCGGCATGGCGCCGTGGCTGCGCATCCCGATGATGGTGACAACGCTGCTGATCGCCGTGCCCACGGGCATCAAGGTGTTCTCGTGGTTAGCCACGATGTGGGAAGGCCGGATCCGCTTCACGACACCGATGTTGTGGGCGGTCGGGTTCGTCGCGATGCTTCTTGATCGGTGGGCTCTCCGGCATCTATCTGGGCACGGTGCCGATCGACGTCCACGCGTCGGACACGTACTACATCGTCGCGCACATCCACTACGTGCTCTACGGCGGCTCGGTGTTCACGATCTTGGCGGGCATCTACTACTGGTTCCCGAAGATGACGGGCCGCATGTACTCGGAGCGGCTCGGCAAGTGGCACTTCTGGCTGACGTTCATCGCCTTCAACGCGACGTTCTTCCCGATGCACTGGACCGGTCTCCAGGGCCAGCCGCGGCGCACAGCCGACTATGTGCCGAAGTTCGAGGGCTGGAACCTGTTCATGTCGATCTCGTCCTTCGTGCTCGGCGCTGCGATGCTGATCTTCCTCTACAACATGATCCACAGCTGGTTGCGCGGGCCGAAGGCGCCGCCGAATCCGTGGCGCGCCCACTCGATCGAGTGGCAGGTGTCTTCCCCGCCGCCGCTCTTCAACTTCGACGAGATCCCGCAGGTGGTCGGCGGCCCGTACGAGTACGGCGTTCCCGGCGCGCGCCACGCCGTGTGGAGTGAGGACGGCGCCGCGCGGCCCTTCCGGAGGTGCGCCGCTGAGGACGCAGAGCAAGAGGAGGAGGTGCGCCGATGACGCACGTCCTCGTCGTCGCCAACGAGACCGTGGCCGGCAAGAGCCTGATCGAGGCGCTCGAGCAACGGGCGAAGGAAGGCCCCGTGCGGATCACCGTGATCAGCCCGGTCTCGTCGCCGCGCTCCGGCTACGTCGTCTACGAGGACACGCGCCGGGCGTCGGCCCGCAGGCGCCTCGACCGGACGCTCGAGCTCCTGCGCAAGCACGGCATCGCCGCCGACGGCTTCGTCGTCGACGCGGACCCCGTCGACGTCGTCCGTGACGCGTTCGGGCAGCTCGTACCGCCACCAGACGCCGTCGTCGTGTCCACGCACCCGCAGGCGAGCTCCGGTTGGCTGCGCCGCGACGTCGTCGAGCGCATCCGGGCGGCGGTCGATGTGCCCGTCGAGCACGTCGTGGTCGATCTCGCCGCCGAGGACGAACCCGACAACGTGCTCGTGATCGCGAATCAGACCGTCCTCGGCGGTCCGCTGCTCGACGCCATCCGCGAGCGCGCCGGCCGCTCGCCGGCGAGCTTCCTGATCATCTCCCCACAGAGCGAGCTCGGCGAGTCCGGAGATCCCGGCGCGGAGCAGAGACTGCGGCAGGCGGTCGGCCTGCTGCGGGCCGAGGGGATCGACGTTCACGGCCAGGTTGGGCACCCCGACCCGTACACGGCCGCCATGCAGGCGATCTACGACGAGCGCACGGACGAGCTCATCGTGTCGACGTTCCCGGGCACGAAGTCGGGCTGGCTGCGAGGCGACCTCGTCGGCCGCCTCGAGAAGGACACGAAGCTGCCGGTGACCCACGTCGAGTCGGAACCGGTCTCGGAGGAAGTGACCGCGTAGTGGAAGCACACGCCGCCCACGCGCACGAGCACGAGCACGGCGAGCATCCGCCGCCCGCGCATGCCTCCTCCCGCGTCGACCCGCGCGTGCTGGGGATGCTGCTGTTCATCGGCTCGGAGATCATGCTCTTCGGGTCGTTCTTCACGGCGTATTTCTTCGTCCGCGTCGTCAACGGCTATCCGTGGCCGCCCGAGGGAGATCACCTGCCGGTCTTCATCGCGGGCGTCAACACTGTGATCCTCGTCACCTCGAGCTTCACGATGCACTGGGCTCTGCAGTCGATCAAGCGCGGCCACCGTGCGGGCCTCCAGGCAGGGCTCGTGCTGACGTTCCTCATGGGACTGACATTCCTGCTGACGCAGATCGCGGAGTACGCACGCATCGGCTTCGCCCCCGGCGACAACGCGTTCGCCACGATCTTCTACTGCCTGACGGGCCTGCACGGAGCGCACGTGTTCGTCGGCCTGACGCTGCTCCTCTTCGCGACGATTCGCGCCTTCCGCGGCCACTTCAGCGCGGAGCACCACCACGGCGTCGAGCTGCCCGGAATCTACTGGCACTTCGTCGACGTAATGTGGATCGTGGTCTACGCGACGATCTACATCATCTGAGAGATGGCTCGCCGGAACCCCTTCCGCTCAGAGGCTGAGGCGTTCCGGCTGGTGCTGCTCACGATCGCCGGCTTTGCAGCGATCGTTGCTGCGACGCTGCTGGGGGGCTGGCCGGTCGGACTGGCGGTGTTCGTTGCCGTAGGGGCAGTCGGTGTGTGGTGGTACCTCAAACCGCTTCAGGAAGAGTCCACCCAGCAGGCGTCAGGGCACGTGAGCGATCCGGACGAGCGGCGGATTCTCGTCATTGCCAACGAGACAGTGGGCGGATCAGAGCTCCGAGAGGCGATCGAGCGGACGGCCGCCGGCCACCGCGCCCACGTGCTCGTTGTGACACCCGCGCTCAACTCGAAGCTCCGGCACTGGGTATCGGATGAGGACAAGGCCCGGGCCGAGGCTCAGCGGCGGCTCGCCGACAGCCTCGCGCAGCTCGCCACGTCGGGCATCGACGCACGCGGCGAGGTGGGCGATGCCGACCCGGTGCAGTCGATCGCCGACGGGCTACGGACCTTCGGCGCCGACGAGGTGATCATCTCCACCCATCCCGAAGGCCGGTCCAACTGGCTCGAGCGAGGAGTGGTGGACACGGCGCGCGAACGGTTCGCCGTGCCGATCACGCACGTCGTGGTCGACCTCGAAAAAGAGCACGCCTCCTAGAAGCGAGGGGCAGGATTCATCCGTCCCTAACCAGTCTCGGCCGGCTCACTTGCCGGCGACGGAGGAGACGTAGTCCGCGACGGCCTGGATCTGGGCGTCGCTCAGCGTGCCCTTGAACGGCGGCATGACGCCCTTGCCGTTCGTCACGCGGTCGACGACCAGCTCCTTGGGAGGCTGCGCCTGGTCGAGGTTCGGGCCAACCGTTCCTGTCGTGCCCGCGTCGGCCAGCGTGTGACAGCCTGCGCAGTTCGTCGTGAAGATGCTCTTGCCGTCTGCTGTCTGCCCTCCTCCGGGAGGTGGCGGCGGCTGGCGCACCGGGAACGCCGGCGACCGAGGCGACGTAGGCCGCGACGTCGTCGACGTCGTCGCCGGTGACGAGGTCGGCAGGCATCGCCGGGTCGCCGGTCGAGGTGACGTACTGGCCTTCGTCGTCTACGCGTCCTTCCGACCGGAAACTGGATCTGACCGGCGACCACCTGCTGGATCGAGCTCTCGTCGAAGCCCTGCTCCCGGTCGGAGGCGAAGGCGTCGTCGAGATTGGGCCCGATGATGCCCGCCGTGCCCGCCGCAGCCAGCGTGTGACAGCTCCCGCACTGCTGCTTGAACAGTTCCTCGCCGCGTGCGGTGTCGCCACCGGCCGAGATGCCGCCGGTGCCTGCGCCGCCGCACCCGGCTGCGGCAATCGACAGGACGACAGCACCGCGGCGACGAGCGTAGCTTCGCACTCGCGCGAGTCTAACCCTGGGGGCTGGCGGCCTGCTGCGCGATCTGCTGCTGGAGGTCCTTGATCTTCTGGCGCGCGTCGACGACGAGCGGGTCGGTCGGGAAGCGCTTCACGAAGCGTCTTGTAGACCTTCAGTGCGGCCGTCGGCGTCACCCGCGCCTTCCGCCGCCTGACGGCCCAGCGGATCAGAGCCGACGAAGTCCTCGGGCGCGAGCGCCGAAAGCTGCTCTGTAGACGTCGAGCGCCTCCCTGTTGGCCGTCTGGTACTTCGCGACCGCCTCCTGGTACAGGGTCTCGGCCTGCGTCGACGCTGCCTGCCCCAGCGGGTCGACGAACGAACCGAGTGCCTGCCCGAGCGCGCCGGCGCCGGGACGGAACTGCGCCGCCGGAGCGGCCAGGCTGAGAGCGCGCGCCGCAGCGTTCGCATCGTTCGCTGCGACGGCGGCCTGGTTCTGGAAGACGAGGGCGAGTGCGGCGAGGATCTCTGCGTCCTTCGGCTTGGCCACGAGGTACGCGCGATAGGCGGCGACCGCGTCGGCGTGCGACCGTCGCGCTCGAGCGCCTGGGCGAGATCCGTGAGGGCGGTCTTGTCCCTCGGCCGCTCGGAGACGCTCTCCTGCAGCTCCTCGATCGAAGGAGCTCCGCCGCCGCTGAAGACGTTGCTGAAGACGTCGCCGAGCCCGGCGTTCCCCGAGCCCACTCCGAGGAACACGAAGCTGCCGGCGAAGACGACGGCGAGCAGCGCGAACGCCCACTTGGCGTGACCGCGCAACCGTGTGAAGAAGAGCTCGTCCTCGAGCGTCTTCTCGGCCTTGCGGCGAGACTTCTTCTGGTCGGGCTCTACCGGCCGAGCAGCTTTGCCCGCGCCTCGATTCCTCTTTGTCGCAGCTCTTGCCATGGATAGGTCTCCGCCTCGTAGCGTACCTCCCCGCCGACGAGCGTCAGCAGTACCCTCGACGCGGACCCGCCCATGACGACGGCGGCCGCCGGATCCTCCCACGGCACGTACGGCGAGCCCTCGAGGCTGACGACGGCGAGATCGGCCTGCTTGCCGGGCTCGAGCGAGCCGACCTCGTCGGCCAGCCCGAGTGCCGCCGCGGAGCCGAGGGTTGCGAGCTCGAGCGTCTCGCTCGCCGACAATGCGTCCGGGCGCTGTTCCCGTGCGCGGGCGGCTGTCACCGCCGCACGCATCTCGTCGAACATGTCGAACGACGGCGCTGACGCCGGGCTGTCGGTACCGAGGCCTACCGTTACCCCGCTGTCGAGCAGCTCTCGGACCGGTGCCATGCCGCAGCCGAGCAAGGCGTTCGAGCGTGGGCAGTGCGCAACCGCCGTGCCGCTCGCGGCGAGCAGCCCGATCTCCTCGGCGTCGACCATCACGCAGTGCGCGGCGACTAGACCTGGCCCGAGCGCCCCGATGTCGGCGAGCAGCCGCGTCCCGGCCGTTCCCGGGGGCGTGACGAGAAGCTCCCGGAACGACTCCCACGGCCCGCCGTCGCCGAGGAGAAAGCGCAGCTCCGAAACGCTCTCCGAGAGGTGCGTAGCCACGGGCACGCCGAGCGAGGCACACAATGCATAGACCTCGGGCGTGACGGTGTACGGAGCATGGGGAGAGACCCCGGCCCTGACGAGATCCGACCATGCTCCGTCGCCGACTCGCCGCAGCTTGTCGAATCTCTCCTGGGCGCGTGCGCGGGTCGGACCCGAAGACCTCCAGGTAGACGATCGCTCGTAAGCCCAGCTGGGCGCACGCGAGCGTGGTGGCGCCGCTGAACGAGCAGTCCCCGACGGTGGTGATCCCCGAGGCGAGGCACTCTGCCGCGCCAAGCCTCGCGATGTCGACGACATCGTCGAAGTGCAGGCGCTGCTTGCGCTCGACGTGGAGGCCGATCCAGTCGCTGAAGTCGGCGAGACCGTCGCCGAAGCCGGCATAGACGGCGTACTCGAGATGGGAGTGCGCGTTGACGAAGCCCGGGAAGATGACCGCGTCGGCGAAGCGCCTGCCCTCGCCGAGCTCGGCCGCAGGCCCGACCGCAAGGATCCGGCCGTCCTCGATCGCCACTGCTCCGTCAGGGATGGGAGGACCGCAGACGGGCAGCACCCAGTCCGCAGAGAGAATCACGGGGGAAACCATGTTTCCCCCGTGGGCCCCCTTCTTCGCGTGACTGGGTCGGCCGAGCGCTCGTGGGCTCCCGCCGGGCCAAGCCCGGCTTCGCCCGCACCGGGGAATGGTGTTGCCCGCCGAGTGGGCCAAGCCTCCCTCTGCAGCTGGATCGGGCCGCTGCATCTCAACCGCGACTAAAGCGGCAGGAGCTAGCTGTCGCACTGCTTGGTGCTTGCGCCGACGGGCTGCTCGTCCTCTTCCTCGACGGCGCGAGCCGTCAGCTCGGGCGGCTTCTGCTCTTCCTCGAGCTCGGGCGTCGTCCTTGCCGGTGACGGAGTTCTTGAACTCACGCATCCCCTTGCCGACCGAGCGGCCGATCTCCGGGAGCCTGCGGGAGCCGAAGACGAGAAGCAGCACGACGACGAGGATGATGATCTCCGTCGGGCTGACGTTCGGCATGTGGCTAGCGTAGCACCGTGATGGGAGCGTCCAATGGCGCGCGGCAGCACTCCGGTAGAATCGGTTACAAGCGCGGCGAAGTTTCGCGCGTTTACAAGGAGAAAGGACTCACGAGCTTGGCTCTACTCGAACTGAGGAACCTCCATGTGTCGCTGGAGGACGGAACGGAGATCGTCAAGGGCGTCGACCTCGCGGTCAACGCGAACGAGGTGCACGCCGTCATGGGCCCGAACGGCTCGGGCAAGTCGACGCTGGCGTATGCCCTCATGGGCCACCCGGCGTACGAGATCACCGAGGGCCAGATCTTCTTCGACGGCGAGGACCTCACGGAGGCCGGCGCCGACGAGCGGGCGCAGCGTGGGCTGTTTCTCGCCTTCCAGTACCCGCACGCCGTTCCCGGCGTCACGGTGACGAACTTCCTGCGCAGCGCCATCAATGCGATCCGCAAGGCGCGCGCGGGCGGCGAGGACGACCCGATTCCGATCCCCGAGTTCCGCGACGAGCTGCTGGCAGCGATGGACCGGCTCAAGGTTTCGCGAGAGCTCGCGTCGCGGTACATCAACGACGGCTTCTCGGGCGGCGAGAAGAAGCGCGTGGAGATCCTGCAGATGGCCATGCTCAAGCCCCGGATCGCGGTGCTCGACGAGACCGACTCCGGCCTCGACATCGACGCGCTGCGCGTTGTCGCCGAGGGTGTCCAGTCGCTCGTCTCCCCGGACATGGGCGCGCTGCTGATCACGCACTACCAGCGGATCCTCAACTACATCCAGCCCGACTTCGTCCATGTCTTCTTCGACGGCCGCATCGTCGAGGAAGGCGGGCCGGAGCTCGCGCACAAGCTCGAAGCGGAGGGCTACGAGGCCTTCGCTCCGGCGACCGTCGGAGGTGACGAGTAATGGCGCAGACCGAGACCGAGGTCGTCAAGGGAATCGGCTCCGACTACGAGGTCAAGTACGGCTTCCACGTACCCGAGGACTACTTCTTCAAGTCGGGACGCGGCCTGTCACACGAGCTCGTCGACGCCATCTCGAGCCACAAGGACGAGCCCGCCTGGATGCGGAAGTTCCGCCACAAGTCGCTCGAGTACTTCAACGCGCGGCCGCTGCCGACGTGGGGCGGCGACGTCTCCACGATCGACTTCGAGAACATCTACTACTACATCAGGCCGACGGAGAAGCAGGCGAAGAACTGGGAGGACCTGCCCGCCGACATCCTGGACACGTGGGACAAGCTCGGCATCCCCGAAGCCGAGAAGAAGTACCTCGCCGGAGTTGGCGCCCAGTACGAGTCCGAGGTCGTCTACCACAAGCTCAAGGAGGACCTCGAGAAGCAGGGCGTGCTCTTCCTCGACATGGACTCGGGCCTGCGTGAGCACGAGGACCTCGTCAAGGAGTACTTCGGGAAGATCATCCCGCAGAACGACAACAAGTTCGCGGCGCTCAACTCGGCCGTCTGGTCGGGCGGCTCGTTCATCTACGTGCCACCGGGCGTCAAGATCGAGATGCCGCTCCAGGCCTACTTCCGCATCAACGCGGAGAACATGGGCCAGTTCGAGCGCACGCTGATCATCGTCGACGAGGGCGCGTACGTGCACTACGTCGAAGGCTGCACGGCGCCGATCTACTCGACCGACTCGCTGCACTCCGCCGTCGTCGAGATCATCGTCAAGAAGGGCGGCCGCTGCCGTTACACGACGATCCAGAACTGGTCGACGAACGTCTACAACCTCGTTACGAAGCGTGCCGTCGCCTACGAGGGGGCGACGATGGAGTGGGTCGACGGAAACCTCGGCTCGAAGCTGACCATGAAGTACCCGGCCATCTGGCTGATGGGCGAGGGCGCTCACGGCGAGGTGCTGTCGATCGCGTTCGCCGGCAAGGGCCAGCATCAGGACGCGGGCGGCAAGTGCGTCCACGTTGCGCCGAACACGTCATCGGTCATCACCTCGAAGTCGATCTCGAAGGACGGTGGGCGCGGCGGCTACCGCGGACTGCTCGAGGTCGCGAACGGCGCCCACGGCTCGAAGTCGAAGGTCGTGTGCGACGCGTTGCTGCTCGACGAGCACTCGCGCTCGGACACGTACCCGTACATCCGCATCGACGAGTCCAACGTCGACATCGGCCACGAGGCGACGGTGTCGAAGATCGGCGAGGAGCAGCTCTTCTACCTCATGAGCCGCGGCCTCTCGGAGGCCGAGGCCAGCGCGATGATCGTCTCCGGCTTCGTCGAGCCGATCACGAAGGAGCTGCCGCTCGAGTACGCCGTCGAGATGAACCGCCTGATCCAGCTGCAGATGGAAGGGTCGGTTGGCTAGCTCGAAATCTGCAAGCAGATTTCGAGGTGTGGGTTGATCGACGCGCAACGGGTCGACTTCGTCTCGATCCAGGTTCGTGACCTGGAGCGGGCGACGAAGTTCTACGCAGAGACGCTCGGGTTGCAGCTGAACCCGCTGACAGGGGCCGATTGGCCGGAGTTCGAGACCGGCAACCTCACGCTCGCACTCGTCGTGCCGGAAGCGATGGGTGTCGAGTTCGAGCCGCTCCCGTTCGCGTCGGTCGCCATTCGTGTGCCGGACGTCGGCGAAGCGCGCGCAAAGCTCGAGTCTGTCGGCATCGAGTTCGAGCGCGACACGTTCGACGCCGGTGTCTGCCACATGGCGTTCTTCAGGGATTCGGAAGGCAACGGCCTGATGCTCCACCATCGCTACGCGCCGTACTCCGACGGCTCGACGCCGTGATCGAGCGCGTCGACTACATCCGCGTGCCGGTGACGGACATGGAGGCGGCCAACCACTTCTACGGCGAGCTGCTGGGACTCGAGCGGAATCCGAACTCGCCCGGCGACGACTGGGTCGAGTACGAGGCCGGCAACGTCACGCTGGCAGTGATGACGCCGCACACCCATGAGTACGAGTTCGGGGCGTTGCCGCCGTCGACCATCGCGTTTCGCGTAGCCGATGTCGCGGAGGCGAAGGCGAAGCTCGAGGCCGCAGGTCTCGAGGTCGGCGAGATGTGGGACTCGGGACTCTGCAAGGGCGCGGGAGTGAACGATCCCGCAGGCAACCGCATCCTCCTGCACCGGCGCTACGCGCCGTACCCCGACGGCTCGACCCCGTAGATGAAGATCGAGAAGGTCGACACCGTCGGCGTGCCGTCGCGGGACGGCAAGCGGTCCCGGCAGTTCTACGTCGAGACGCTCGGCCTCCGGCCCGACGAGCGCTCGTGGAACGAGTTCTGGATCGGCGAGACGTGCTTTGCGATCTGGTACCCCGAGCAGTTCGGGGGAGAGTTCGAGCCGCAGAAGAACAGCCTGGCGTTGCTGCGCGTGGAGGATGTGGCCGCGGCCCGCGCCGAGCTCGAGGCCAAGGGAGTCGAGTTCGTCGGCGAGACGCTCGACACCGGCGTCTGCCACATGGCCTCCTTCCTCGATCCCGACGGCAACGAGCTGACACTCCACCGGCGCTACGCGCCGTTTGCCGACGGGACGGCGCCGTGATCGACGCACGACGTGTCGACTTCGTTGCGCTGCCCGTCAGCGATCTCGCCCGGGCGGACGCCTTCTACGGGGAGACACTCGGACTCTGGCGGAACCCGCACACCTCTGGCGAGAAGTGGGTCGAGTACGAGACGGGCAACCTCACGCTTGGCCTATCGATGTACGGTGGCTCCATTGCGTTCGGCGTTGACGACGTCGAGGACCGCAGGACGAAGCTAGAAGAGGCAGGGGTCGAGTTCCCCGGCGAGTCTTTCGATTCGGGCGTCTGCCACGGCGCCGGGTTCACCGATCCTTTCGGCAACCCGCTGCAACTCCATCACCGCTATGCGCCACTCGATGGCTGGGAGCTTCCTGCCGGTGAGTTCGAGCGCACCGACTTCATCGGCGTGCCGGTCACCGATCGTTCGCAGGGAATGGAGTTCTACGGCGGGACGCTCGGGCTGAAGCGCAACGAGCGCTCCAGCGACGAGTGGCCGGAGTTCGAGCCGGGCAACGCAACCGTCCTCCTGAACACACCCGAGCAGACCGGTGACACGTTCAAGGCCGGCAACTACTCGATCGCGCTGCGCGTCGCCGACGTGGCAGCCACGATGGACCGGCTCCGCGAAGCCGGTGTCGAGTTCGAGTACCCGCAGGTCTACGACTCCAGCGTCTGCCACATGGCGTTCTTCAAGGATCCGGACGGCAACTCGCTGATCCTCCATCACCGGTACGCGCCGTACTCCGACGGGACGACGCCCTGATGCAGGTCGAGCAGGTCGACTTCGTCTCGTTCCTGACGCAGGACATCGCGCGGGCGAAGCGCTTCTACGCGGAGACGCTCGGCTTCGAGATCGAGACCGAGGGCGAGAGCGACATGGAGTTCACGTGCGGCCAGGTGACGCTCGACATCTTCGATCCGTCGAGCATCGGACAGCCGTTCGCGGCCGAGCCCCGCCGGCATGGCGCTACGCGTGCCCGACGTCGCCGCCGCCCGCGACGGAGCTCGAGGCCAAGGGCGTCGAGTTCGACGGCGAGACGGTCGACACCGGCGTCTGCCACATGGCGTTCTTCAAGGATCCGGACGGGAACTCGCTGATGCTGCACCGCCGCTACGCACCGAGGGACTCGTGAACCGCGCCGACGCGCTCGAGCTCTACCGGTCGCTGCCGCTCCCGGACACGTCGATGGAGGCGTGGCGCTTCACCGACCTGCGCGGCTTCGACCCCGACGCCTTCGCCGAAAACGGCCGTGTCCGAGGGACAGTCCCGGCAACAAGAGTGCAACGAGACATGCTCGAGATCGACGTGTCCGGCCTGGCTACGGCCGGGGGAGGCAAGGTCGAGATCGACAAGCTGCCCGACGGCGTCGAGTTCGCCGCGCTGCCTGAAGACCACGAGCGTCTGGGCACGCTGGTCGGCGCCGACGACAAGTTCACCGCGCACAATGCCGCGTCCTGGCAGAGCGGCCTGCTCGTCCGCGTCCCCAAGGGCGTGGAGCTCGACGATCCGCTCTACGTCCGCGTCGTGGGCGACGGCACCGGAGCGACGTTCTGGCGGCTGCTCGTCGTGGCCGAGGAAGGCAGTCGCTTCTCGCTGATCGAGGAGTACACGTCACCCTCGGCCGAGGGCTGCGGGCTACACGAACAGCGCGGTCGAGCTGTTCGTCGAGCAGGGCGCGAAGCTCGAGTACGTGTCGCTGCAGAACCTCTCCCAGGAGACCTGGAACTTCGCGACGCACCGTGCCACGGTCGGGAGGGACGCCGAGCTCGACTGGGTAGCCGGCGGCTTCGGCTCGCGGCGCGGCAAGGTCCGCATCCACAACGACCTTGCCGGCCAGGGGGCGACGTCCCGCGTCACCGGGGCGTACTTCGCGGACGGCACGCAGCATCTCGACTACGACACCTTCCAGCAGCACCACGCGCCTTCGACGACCTCCGACTTCGCCTTCAAGGGCGTCCTGCGCGAGGAGGCGAGCGTCGTGTGGCGGGGGATGATCCGCGTCGAGGAGGGTGCTCAGAAGACGAACGCGTACCAGGAGAACCGCAACCTCATCCTCTCGCCCGACGCGCACGCGGACTCGATCCCCGGCCTCGAGATCCTTGCCAACGACGTCCGCTGCACGCACGGCGCCACGATCAGCCAGGTCGACCGCGAGCAGCTGTTCTACGCGATGTCCCGCGGCCTCACGCGCGGCGACGCGGAGCGGCTGATCGTGCGCGGCTTCTTCCAGGACGTGCTCGACCGGATCGAGCTCGCGCCGGTGCGCGAGGCGCTCGCGGACGCGCTCGAAGCGCGCATCCCGCAGAGCTAGCGGAGACTAGACGTGCCGGCGAGCGGCGTCGGACACTCTGAACATGAAGCTCGTCCGCCTCGTGATCACGACTCGCGGCAGCCGTGCTCGCGGTGGCCATCTCGGCCTCTGCAGAGGACGTCCTGCGGTTCGAGACCAGCGACTGGGTCTTCATCGGCGCCCACCGCGCTCGGACTCGCAGGCCGATCTCGAGCTGATACGGTCGCCAAACGCAGCTCTGCGAGTGACTCAGATCGAGCGATCCTCGTAGGTCGCCGGCCGAGAAACGTCCGAGAAGTTCACCATGGCGATGGGTGGTCGACGGCAACCCCGCCGGCTCCTATGCGACGCCAACCGGTGTCGTGAACCACGCGCCTGACGCGTCGTGGAGACTCGTGTCTCTCGCAGAGCCGCGCCTTCCGCCAGCAGATCGTCGATCGGCGCCATCTGCTTCGGTCCGCACGAGGTCACGCACGTGTTGACGTGGGAGAGCTTCGGCTCGGCCTCCTCTGGGCGAACGAAGGATTCGCGACGTTCACGGATCTGATCTACGACGGACTTCAGTCCTGGAGCGTGGCTGTCGCGCAGCCTGCGCCGATCGAGCAGACATGTGACGAGACCGGCTACGACCTCGCCGGCGGCGAGCGCTACGACGTACAGCGATCTCAGCCAGTTCGAGATCGACTTCAGGTACGTACAGCACGGCGGCGTGCTTCTGGATCGAAGTGCACGAGCTCGGCGGCTTTCCGGCGATCCGCGGAGTGCTCGTGGGCATGCGAGCTCGCCCGCCGGGGACGACTGGAGAGCTCGTCGCCCACGCGAGTCGGGTCGCTGAACGTGGATCTTCGGCCACTCGTCGCCCGTTACGGCTTCGAGCCCTCGGAGCTCGAAGCTGCGCCGGTCGTTCTTGTCTGGCTGCACGCTGATCGGCTACGGCGCAGGGCGAGCGGATCGTGGGCACCGGTGGACCGGACACGATCTGCGGGCTTGCGGGCAACGATCCGCTTACGGGTGGGGCGGGGTCGGACGTCCTCGACGGTGGTTCGGGGGCGGACACGCTGAACGCACGGGACGGGCGCCGCGACGTCGTGCGCGGCGGGCCGGGCCGCGACTCCGCGCGCGTCGATCGGGGCGTCGACCGAGTCACCGGCGTCGAAAGGCTCCTTCCCGAGGCTCGGGTACCGCGCGAGGCTCACCCGTCGCTAACAGGTCTTCGCTACCCTCGGGGCATGGGGGTGCGCGGAGTCGTCTGCGCAATCGGTCTCGTGGGGATCTTCGTCCTCGCGCCCAGCGAAGCGGTCCGCGCCGGCTGCAACCCGAACCTCGCCTGGCAGGACCGCTACCCGAGCTGGGCGGCCGACACGATCGCTTTCGAGCGCGAGAGCGTGGGCTGTGGCGGAGCGCCCGAGCTCGTGGTGCTCACGACGCCCGACGGAAAGCGCGCGAAATCGACAGGGCAAGGGCGTGAGCCCGGCGGTGTCGCGTCAAGGCCGCGTGGCATGGACGAACGAGTTCAGCCGCATCGAGGTGGACGGGGTCGACGTCACGGGCGGCGAGTACCCGGCGTGGTCTCCGACCGGCCAGAGTCTCGCCTTCCTTCGGGGCGAAGGGCTCTGGGTAAGGGAGATGCGAACGGCGCAAGAGCGACGCCTGGCAGACATCGCCGTCTTCTCTCCGTTCACGCAGGCGCCCGTGACGACACCGTCCTGGTCGCCCGACGGCCGCGAGATCGCGTTCGTCGGCCCCGGGCTCAAGATGTCCGTCGCCCGAGCGGACGGCACTGGGGTGAGGAAGCTCACGTCGGGGCTCGACCGGCAGGTCAGCCCGGCGTGGAGCCCGGATGGCGTCCGCATCGCATTCATTTCGGACCGCGGCGACAGCTTCGACATCTGGTCGATCAGACCCGACGGCACCGGCACGCAGCGACTGACTGACGATCCCGAGGACGAGACGCTGCCCGTGTGGGCGCCAGACGGTCAGCGCATCGCGTTCATTCGCGAGACCGGCGAGAGCTATGGAGAGGCGGCCTTGTGGTTGATGGGCGGCGAGGGCGGCTTCGAGCGTCTGGTCGGCGCCGATGCGCACGCCTTCAGCCAACCGGCCTGGTCCCCGGACGGGAAGCGCATCGTCTTCGCGTCCGGGCGTGAGTGCCTGCGTTGGGGCTCATACGTGGTCAGGCTCGGGGGCACCAGTCAGCCGAGGATCACCAATCCCTGTCGGTTCGTCGGCACCGCTCGAAACGACAAGCTCAAGGGCTCCCCATTCCTCGACTTCCTCGTGGGTCTTGCCGGCGACGACGTGCTGCGGGGCGGCAAGGGGCGCGACACGATCACCGGCGGGCCTGGACGCGACGTGCTCGAAGGCGGCGATGGCGGCGACACGATCATCGCCAGAGACGGCAGGCGGGACGTCGTCGGGGGAGCAGACTCTGCGCGCGTCGACCGCGGGCTCGATGTCGCTCGGGAGTGGAGAAGCTCTGCAGGAGGGCCGGACGAAACAGTGACTGTGCCGCCGGAATACGCTGGAGGCCGCGCTGCGGCGTCCTCGGTCGCCCACGTACTGCAGTCCGGACTGCCCTGCGTCCTTGCATCACAACCTCCAGCGCGCCCGGCGACGAGCACCGTCCCGTCCGACCCTCCTAGGCGCCCGCGCCCGCGAAGCACTCGTCCAGTACTGCTTCGGCGCCGCGCTCCGGCAGGCTGCCCGCCTGGCGCCGACTCGACGAGAGGCCGCCGAGGATCGTGCCGATCCCGTTGAAGCATCCGGCCTGCAGCGCGCGGTGACCGCGTAGCAGAACTTCGACGAGCGACGAGCGCCAGCGTCCATGCTCGTGATGTCGCGCGCCGCGCCGTAGATGCACTGGCCCTCCATCTCCCTGCCAGCGAGCAGATGCGAACGATCTGGCCGAGTCCTGGAGCGAGCGGCCGATGCGTCCCGCCCGAGCGACTGGAAGCACGTGGCCACCCAGGCAGGCTCTGCCTTGTTGCACCAATCGACCGTCTTCTGCCAGTCGCCGCCGACGACGTCGAGGATCCGCGACGTCACCATCAGGTAGCAGTACAGCTTGCGCCGCTCGGCCACGGTGGTGCACGGGTAGAGCGGGTCGTCTTCGCGTAGCCACTTCGAGAGTCGTGCCATAGGAGGTCTGGAGGTTCTCCATGAAGACGCCGCCGGTGCACGAGGTCTGATCCCAGCTCGTCACGAGCTGCGTCGCACGTCTCCAGCGACACCGGCAGGTCGTAGTCGGTGTAGATCATCAGCCCGTGGCCGAGCCCGTGGACGCACTGGTAGCGCGATGAAGTCGGTCCGCCGCACCGCGGCGCTCGCGCAGAGCCGCCGCGACGACGGCAGGCAGCTCGATCCTCGGAGCACGCCGGCGAACGCGCGCTCGAGGATGCCGTGGTAGTAGCCCGACCAGCACACGGCGCGAGCCGTCGACGAACGCCGGGCCCGACATCGCCGTCGTAGTGCGCGAGCGCACCGGCGCCGAGTGCGTGCGCGATGCGGTGGCAGACGCGACGGTCGGATCGGTCTCGATCTTCCGGTGAAGACTGCGAGCGCCCGCTTCGGCCCTTCGTAGTAGGCGAGGTTGCCGAACGCCTGCTCGAAGCACGCGCTGTCCGCCTTGCAGTCGGCGAGCTTCGTCGTCGTCCGGCTCGAAGGCGGCCGCGACCGAGCACCGTGCTCTTCGCGGCCGGCTCGGCGACGTAGGCGGCGACCGCGTCGATCTCGTCCTTCGTCAGCCGCCCTCCGAAGGCGGGCATGCCACGGCCGCCCGTCACGACCTGGCGCTCCACGCGCTCGGCGTCGGGCTTCAGCGCGTCGAGGCTGGGCCCCGCCGTCGCCGTTCGACCCGCGGCGCTCAGTGCATGGCAGTCGCCGCAACCCGCGTCGGCGAAGACCGCTGCGCCCTCGTCCGACTCGGCGGTGGGCTCCCGCCGCCGAGCAGCCGGCCAGGACAGCGCGGCGACGGCGAAGGCCAACGTCAGGGCCAGGCGCGGCACGCCTGCAGAGTACGCAGCGGGCGTAGTGTTGCGCCATGAAGTGCTGCCAGTCGCCTGGCGGCTACGACGAGTTCTTCTCGCCGAGCAGGCCCGCCGCGAAGCGCGGCGCTACAGGACGAAGGGGCTGGGCGCGCCTCACGCTGGGTGGTCGACGTGGTTCGCGAGCAGGGGATCGAAGGCAAGAGCGTGCTCGAGCCGGGAGGCGGCGTCGGCGCAGTCGAGGTCGAGCTGCTGAAGGCGGCGCGGCGCGCTCCACGGTCGTCGAGCTTTCGCCAGGCTACGACGAGGTCGCCGCTGAGCTGGCTCGGGAAGCCGGTGTCGCGAACGCATGGAACGGCACGTGGGCGACTTCGCTGCC
>CAVWJN010000011.1:0-637033 GCA_963755255.1 uncultured Actinomycetes bacterium
CTCCACCTGGGGACAGGATGAATCCTGTCCCCGCTTCTGGGGTATTCCACAGCTCCTGTGGAGGGCTGTGGAATGTCGCACGAACTTCCCGCGTAGAGCGTCCTTTTCGTCCACCGCTCCGTCCGGGCCACGGTCGACAATGGCAGGAACAGATGTTCTATTCCTGCTGTAAATCGAGTGCCCCGGTCCGATCGAAGGGTCGTGGATTTCGTTGCTTTCCACCCGTTGAAAGTCAGCGCCCGTGAGGGGTTAATACCTCGTGGCTCAAGTAGCACCTTCGCTGACTTCCGCCCCGGTTCCGCCGCAAAATCTCGATGCCGAGGAGTCCGTCCTCGGTGCGATGATGCTCTCCCCTGGCGCAATCGGGGCGGTCAGCGAAGTCCTCTCCGCTACTGACTTCTACCGGGAGAGCCACTCGAAGATCTACCTGGCCGGCCTCTCGCTGTACGCGCGCGGCGAGCCCGTCGACGCGATCACGCTCGTCGACGAGCTCGACCAGCGGAGCCAGCTCGAGGACGTCGGCGGGAAAGTGCGCATCCACGAGCTGGCAGCGCTCGTCCCCGCTGCCGCGAACGCGGCCCACTACGCGCGCATCGTGCGCGAGATGGCGACGCTGCGGGGGCTGATCCGCGCCGGCAACGAGATCGCGCGGCTGGGCATCGAGCGGCCGTCCGAGACACCGGAGCTCGTCGACCGGGCCGAGCAGACCATCTTCGACCTTGCGCAGTCACGCGTCACGCAGGACTTCACTCACATCGAAGAACTGTTGAAGGAAGGCTTCGAGCGCATCACCGCGCTGTACGAGGACGGGGCCGACGTCACCGGCGTCGCCGCCGGCTTCAAGGACATCGACCACCTCACGTCCGGCTTCCAGCCCGGCAACCTCGTCATCCTCGCCGCCCGGCCGAGCATGGGAAAGTCGGGCCTCGCGCTGTGCATGGCCGCGAACCTCGCGGTGCGCGGCGAGACGCCGGTGGCGCTGTTCACGCTCGAGATGTCGAAGGCCGAGGTCACGCAGCGCCTCATGTGCTCGGAGGCGAAGGTCGAGTCCCAGCGGCTGCGGACGGGCAAGCTCGCCCCCGACGACTGGCCGCGCCTCACCGCCGCGTGCGACCGGCTGTCGAAGGCGCCGATCTACGTCGACGACACGGGCTCCGTCACGATGATGGAGATCCGGTCGAAGGCACGCCGACTGAAGATGCGCGAGCCCGGGCTGGGGCTGATCATCGTCGACTACCTCCAGCTGATGACGTCCGGCGCGTCCGTCGAGAACCGCGTCCAGGAGGTATCGGCCATCTCGCGGTCGTTGAAGGTGCTCGCCCGCGACCTCGAGGTGCCCGTGCTGGCGCTGTCTCAGCTGTCGCGCGCCGTCGAGCAGCGCCACGACAAGCGGCCGATCCTGTCCGACCTCCGGGAGTCGGGGAGCCTCGAGCAGGACGCCGACCTCGTCTTCTTCATCTACCGCGACGAGTACTACGACGCGGAGTCCGACCAGCAGGGCCTGGCCGAGGTGCATCTCGCCAAGCACCGGAACGGCCCCACGGGCACGGCCAAGCTCTCGTTCCTGAAGCGATTCGCGAAGTTCGCCGACCTGGCGGGCGGCACCACTTAAGGAGAGATCACCGAGCAGTCACGCGGAGCAGGGGGGAAAGGAGGAACAGAGGACGGAGACGCAGATCATCTGGATTCGCGAGACCACGACGTCGTTCTCGGCGCAGTGCGAGCAGTGCCACTACGAGCGAGCCTGGCCGCCCGTCGTCGTGCGCGGCGGGCTCTGCCCGGAGGCCGACGTCGGCTTCGTGACCTGCTGGCGCGGGCACCGAATCCGCATTCGCCGCTTCCCGCGCATCCACGACCACGCGCAGGCGTCGGCAACCGGCTAGCGCCGACATAGCTGGCAGACTCCGGGCGTGCCGGCGACGGTGATCATCGGCGCGCAGTGGGGTGACGAGGGCAAGGGCAAGATCGTCGACCTGCTCGCGCGCGACTCGGACGTCGTCTGCCGCTACAACGGCGGGCCCGGCGCGGGCCACACGATCGTCGCCGACGGCGAGACGTACAAGCTCAAGCACATGCCCTCGGGAATTCTCTGGGGCAAGGAGTGCGTGATCGGCTCGGGCTGCGTCGTCGATCCCGCAGTTTTCATCGACGAGCTCGACGAGCTCGAGCGGCGGGGCGTGTCCGTGGACGTCGTTCGCCTGTCGGCGAGCGCGCACGTCGTCATGCCGTGGCATGTGGCCATCGACCAGGCGAGCGAACGCCGGCTGGGGAAGCTCCAGATCGGCACGACGCGACGTGGCAACGGCCCTGCGTACGCCGACCGCGCCTACCGGCTCGGGATCCGGCTGCAGGACCTCTTCGACCCGAAGATCCTGCGCGAGAAGATCGAGGTGGCGCTGGCCGAGAAGAACATCTGGCTCGAGCGCGTCTACGGCGTCGAGCCGCTGGAGCTCGAGGAGCTGGCCGGGCGCTACGAGGGCTACGCGCAGAGGCTGCGGCCGTTCCTCGCCGACACGTCGCTGCTCGTCGACCGCGCCCTGCGCGACGGCAAGCGCGTGCTGCTCGAGGGCGCGCACGGGACGCTGCTCGACATCGATCACGGCACGTATCCCTTCGTCACGTCGTCTTCCACGGTCGCGGGAGGCGCGTGCACCGGGATCGGTATCGGGCCGACGCGCATCGATGCGGTGACCGGCATCGCCAAGGCGTACGTGACCCGGGTCGGGGAGGGGCCGTTCCCGACGGAGATCGAGGGCGCCGACCAGACGCGCGTGCGCGAGCTCGGGGCGGAGTTCGGGACGGTGACGGGGCGCGAGCGGCGCTGCGGCTGGCTCGACCTCGTCGCGCTGCGCTACGCGGCGCGGATCAACGGCTTCACGTCGCTCGCGCTGACGAAGCTCGACGTCCTCTCGTCGTTCTCGGAGTTGCCGGTCTGCGTTCGCTACCGGCTACGCGACGGGACGGAGACGGCGGACTTCCCGGCCCACCAGAGCGACTTTCACCACGCCGAGCCGGTGTACGAGGTGCTCGCCGGCTGGAGCGAGCCGATCGACGAGGTGGGCGGCTTCGACGAACTGCCGGATGCCGCGCGCCGCTACGTCGAGTTCGTGGAGCGCGAGCTCGACGTGTCGGTGACGCTCGTCGGCACGGGTGCCGAGCGCGAGCGCGTGCTCACGCGCCACGAGGCGGCGCTGACTTAGTCTCATTGCTATAGTACGTGTCCGATGATCATCGGACATGCTCCATCCGAGCTGGCTCCGGCCCGCATCGACGTCGTCGCAGGCACGGCGTTCGAGCTGCTCATCGCGCTCGCCGGCGCGTCGGTGCGGCCCGGGGGCAGTGTCGACACCGAGCTCGCCGACGCACTCGAGGCGGTGGGCGACACCGCCGGCGAGAGCTGGCTCAACCTGCTCGGCGTGCCTCTCGACCTCGGGGCTCCGTACGACGCGGGCCGGCTGGTGGACGAGGTCGAGCGGATGGACCCGGTGGAGCTACGCCGGTACCTGCTCGGCGCCTATGCGTGGTCGTGGTGCACGCTCGCCGGCGTCGACACGATCGAGGCCGCCGCCACCGGCGATCGCGCGGCGGTCGGCAAGCTGCTCGAGCACGAGCGCTACTACGCCGGCAGGGCGCGCGACTCGCTGTCGGTGCTGCTGCCGCTCGATCCTGAGGAGACCCGCGCGCGACTGGCGCACGCGCTGTCGGTCGGCCTGCGTCACCTGATCGAGCCGCGCGACGATCTCGCCGCAGCTCTCGAGACCGCCGCCGCAGCAGCGAAGGCGGCCGTTGCCGAGACCACGCTCGCCGATGCCATCGAGCACGTGACCGCGGGCTACCGCTACGTCCCGGAGCCGGAGGCCGAGCGCGTGCTGCTCATCCCCCACGTCCAGCCCGAGCCATGGCTCCTACTCGCCCAGCACCGCTCGACGAGGCTCGTCGTCTACCAGGCGCGCGCAGAGCGGGGCGCCGACGAGCGCGTGGCGGCGCTCGGCCGGGCGCTGGCCGATCCGAAGCGTGTCGAGATCCTCTCTCTCGTCTCGCGCGGAGCCGACCGCGTGTCCGAGCTGGTGGCGCAGACCGGCCTCGCGCGCTCGACGGTCCATCACCACCTCGGCGAGCTTCGCGACGCACGTTTGATCGACCTCGAGGGCAACGCCCGCGCGTATCGCTATCTGCCACGGCAAGAGGCGCTCCAGGAGACGGTCGCGCTGCTGTCGGAGGTGTTCCCCCGGGCATGAGACCGATCCGCATCGCCGTTCAGCTCCATCCGCAGCACGGCGCGTACGACGCGATGCGCCGTGCGGTGACCAGGGTCGAGGAAGCCGGCGCCGACCTCCTCTACACGTGGGACCACTTCTTCCCGCTCTACGGCGATCGCGAAGGCACGCACTTCGAGTGCTGGTCGCTGCTCGCAGCCTGGGCGGAGCAGACCTCTCGCGTCGAGCTGGGGCCGCTCGTCAGCTGCAACTCGTACCGCAACCCGCAGCTGCTCGCGGACATGGCCCGCACCATCGACCACATCTCCGGCGGCCGCCTCGTCTTGGGCATCGGGTCCGGCTGGTGCCAGCGCGACTACGACGAGTACGGCTACGAGTTCGGGACGCACGGGACGCGCGGACGCATACTCGCCGAGGCGCTGCCGCTCATCGAACGGCGACTGGAGCTGCTCAATCCGCCTCCCGTCCGCAAGCTGCCGATCCTGATCGCGGGCACGGGCGAGCGCGTCACGCTACGGCTGGTCGCGCAACACGCCGACTCCTGGCACGCCGCGTTCCCCGATGCGCCGGCAGAGCTCGAGCCAAAGGTGGCCGTGCTCGAGCGCTGGTGCGCGGAGATCGGTCGCGACCCGAACGAGATCGAGCGAGGGCTCGGCGTCGAGCCGGACGACCTCGAGCGCTTTCTCGCCGAGGATGCTGACGAGTGCGTGGCGCTCGGCTTCACGCAGTTCACGCTCGGAGTCAACGGGCCGGAGTGGGACGTGGGCTCGGCCGTCGAAGCATGGCTTTCCTGGCGGGACGAGCGGAACGCGGACGCTGGCACCTACCGAAGCCGCCGCAGCTCGTCCGGCGTATTGACGTTCGCAAGCAGGCCGGATCACACTCGACGCGTCTCCACCCGCAGCTCGGCCAGCGCGTCGCGGATCGAGAGCTGGCCCGACGCGAGCGCCGACTCCAGCACCGGCAGCGCGCTACGCCGGTAGGCACCGGGCAGCGGACCGGTCTGCGGCACCGCCGCGTCGGTGCGTCGGGCACGCGTCTGCCAGGTCGCCGAGCAGCTCGGCCGTGACCAGCGGGCAGTCGACGGGCAGCACGACGCAGACGTCGTAGCTCGCCGCCCGCAGCGCGGCCACCAGGCCGGCGATCGGCGCTCGCACCTCGGAGCCGTCGTCGAGAACGGAAACGGGAGGTCGAGCGCGTCGGTGGCCTTTCCGACCGCGATCCGCTCCTCGCAGAGCTCTCCGAGCACCCGCCAGCCGCGCTCGGCGAGGGTCTCGCCGTCGAGCTCCGCCAGCGCCTTCGGCGAGCCGAAGCGGCTCGACGCGCCGCCCACGAGCAGCGCGCCGGTCAGCTCTCGACGCGCCACGCCTCGGAGTAGACGTTCATCCGCCCGTCGCGCGTGAAGCCGCAAAGCGTGATGCCGCGGTCGGCCGCCAGCTCGACGGCGAGACTCGACGGCGCTCCCACCGCGACGACGATCGGGCAACCGGCGAGCGCAGCCTTCTGGACGAGCTCGAAGGCGATGCGGCCGCTCAGGCAAAGCACGGAGTCGGTGAGCGGCAGCCTTCCTTCCGAGAACGCCCAGCCGAGCACCTTGTCGAGAGCGTTGTGGCGTCCGACGTCCTCGCGGACGCAAAGCAACGACGCCGTCCCGGTCGAAGAGGCCGGTCGCGTGCAGCCCGCCGGTCGCGGCGAACGCCCCTTGCCCCTCACGCAGCCGGTCCGGCAGCGAGACGAGCAGCGAGGCGGGCAGCCGGAGCTCGCTGTCCACGCGTGGCGCCTCCACGGCTACTGCCTCGAGCGCGCCCTTCCCGCACACGCCGCACGATGAGGAGACGTAGAAGCTCCGCCGCAAGCGCTCGGGATCGAAGCCGGGTGCTTCGACGTCGACGGTGTTCGCTGCGAGATCGGCGGGGAGCGCCGCGCCGCTAGGCCGTATGCCTTCCGAGAGGCAGAAGCCGAGGGCGAGCTCCTCGTCGTGCCCCGGCGTCCGCATCGTCACCGCCACCGGGCTGCCGTTGACGCGGATCTCGAGCGGCTCCTCGACCGCCACGACGTCGCGCTCGACGCCGCCCGGATAACGCGTCAGCTCGATCTGCGTCGCGCTGTACGGCGGTGTCGCAGCCACCCGAAGAGCTTAGGCGGCTACGAGCTCCCTGGCGTGCACCTGGGACACCAGCTCGTCCACGACGCCGGCAAGCTCGTGTCGCACGTCGTCGTCGATCAGGTTCCCGCTTTCGTCGCAGCGCGTGTGCGCGTGCGTCACGGCCAGCTCGCTGTCGAGCACGCGCGCACCAATCCTCGCGAGGATACGCCGAAGGTCGGCCTGCGCCCAGACCGCGCCGAAGCCGCCGGTGCTCGCCCCCACGACCGCGGCGGGCGTGTTGCGGAGCGGGTTCGTCGCGTGCGGCCGAGAGACCCAGTCGAGAGCGTTCTTCAGCTGCCCGGGGACGGAGCCGTTGTACTCCGGCGTCGCGAAGAGCACGGCGTCCGCGCCGGCAATCGCAGCGCGCAAGTCAGCGACCGCTGCCGGCGCCTGCTCCGTCTCGGCGTCCTCGTCGAACGGAGGCACAGCTGCGAGCCCGTCCCAGCGGACGAGCTCGACATCGTCGGGCAGCCGCGTCGGCGGCCGCAGCCAGGAGCCGCGTGTTGAACGAGTCGCGCCTGAGGCTGCCCGAGATGCCGAGGATCCGCATCGCCGATCAGTCCTTGATGAAGCCGAGCTCTGCGTCGAGGGTCTACGTCCTGAGCCAGGGCGGGCTCGCCGCTCGGAAGCGGGACGTTCCAGTCCAGGCCGAAGGCCGAGCGGTCGACCGTCGTCTCGAGCCTGACGTTCACGCGCTTGCGGCCGTAGGGGTCGACAAGCGGCCCGTTGATGCTGCCGGTCAGCTGGACGGGCTTCGTGATGCCCTTGATCGACAGCTCGCCGGGCACGGCCACGAAGGCGCCGTCCGGCTGGAAGCCCTCGGACGTGAAGGTGATCTCGGGCGCCTGCTCGGCGTCGAAGAACTCCGGCGAGGCGAGGTGCGCACCGAGGTTCTCGTCCTGCACCTGGATGCTCTCCACCTTGGCCGAGCCGGAGAGCGTTGCCGTGCCGTTCTCGTCCACGGTCAGCGTCGCCTCGAACGGCGCGAACGAGCCGTGGAATGTGCCGGCCAGGTAGTCGACGGCGAAGCCGACCCGCGAGTGCACGGGGTCGAGTTGCCATGTTCCTGTCTCTAGCGCCGGTGCTGCTGTCACAGTGGTCATTGCCTTCTCCTTCCGATATACTTGCGAGCACAAACAAATGTACCAGGATAAAGCATGACTAGTCAAGTATTGAGCGAGCAACTTTCCTGCGACGTCGGTCCAGGCCTTCGTTCGGCTGCTACAGGGGCACGCCGCAGCGACTCGTGAGCTGAGCGCCGACCTCGTCCGGGACCATGGGTTGACGATCAACGACTACGAGGCGCTGCTGCGCCTTTCCCGGGCCGACGACCGCCGCCTGAAGCGCGTCGAGCTGGCGGAGAGCCTGGTGCTCACCCCCTCCGGCGTCACGCGCCTGCTCGATGGGCTGGAGCGGGCCGGCTACGTCGAGAAGGGCTCGTGCGACTCGGACGCCCGCATCACGTACGCCGTGCTGACCGATGCGGGCCTGGACAAGCTCCGCGAGGCGTCGACCTCGCACGTCGCGCAGATCCGAGAGTTCTTCGAGCAGCGCTTCGACGAGAACGAGCTCGCGACGCTCGCCGACCTGCTTGGCCGCCTTCCCGAGGCAGCCGGCGACGGCGAGGACTGCGGCCCTCCGCCGGAATAGACTCGCCGCGTGAGAGTGCTCGTCGTCGGCTCGGGGGGCCGTGAGCACGCGCTCGCGTGGAAGCTCGCGCAGAGCCCCGACCTCGACGAGCTGCACGCGGCGCCAGGCAATCCCGGCATCGCCGAGCTGGGGAGCTGCCACCCCGTGCTGGCGACCGACGCGGACGGCCTGCTCGCGCTGGCCAGGTCGCTGCGAATCGACCTCGTCGTCGTCGGGCCCGGAGGTGCCGCTCGTGGCCGGGCTCGCCGATCACCTGCGCCGCGGCGGCGTTCCGGTCTTCGGGCCGTCGGCGGCGGCCGCGCGGATCGAGGGCTCCAAGGCCTTCGCCAAGGAGGTGCTGGAGACGGCCGGGATACCGACGGCGCGCGCGCTCGCCGTGGCGAGAGCACCGTGCGTGGTCAAGGCGGACGGGCTCGCCGCCGGCAAGGGCGTCTTCGTGTGCCACAGCGACGAGGAGCTGCAGGCCGCTCTGTCCGAGGTACGAAGGCTCGGCGGCCGCTTTCTCATCGAGGAGCTGCTCGAGGGCGAGGAGCTGTCGGTGTTCGCGCTCTGCGACGGACAGCGAGCGGTCGCACTCGCGGCGGCTCGCGACTACAAGCGGGCGGAGGACGGGGACGCCGGCCCCAACACGGGCGGCATGGGGGCTTACTCGCCCGTGGAGGGAGTGGACGGGCTCGACACCCTCGTGGGCGAGATCTACGGCCCGGTGCTGGCCGAGCTGGCGGCACGGGGGGCGCCCTTCGCGGGTCTCCTCTATGCCGGCCTGATGCTCACCGCTGACGGCCCGCGCGTGCTCGAGTTCAACTGCCGCTTCGGCGATCCGGAGACACAGGCGGTGCTGCCACGGCTTCGCTCCGACCTCCTCCCCGCGCTCGCCGGCGCCGCGGCAGGCGATCTCGGCTCTTCGAGCCTCGAGCTCTCCGACGAGGCGGCGGCAACCGTCGTCGTTGCGGCGCGGGGCTACCCGGCAACCGGCGACACGGGCTCGCCCATCGACGGCGTCGACGAGGCCCGTGAGCTCGGCGCGCTCGTCTTCCATGCCGGCACGGCGGCGCGCGACGACACGCTCGTGACGAGCGGCGGGCGCATTCTCGGCGTGACGGGCCTGGGGCGGGACATTTCCGCCGCACGCGAGCTCGCGTACTCGGCCGTGGAGCGCATCTCGTTCGACGGTGCGCGGTATCGTCGCGACATCGGTGCCTGACACCACTCCCCTCGTCGGCATCCTCATCGGCTCGGAGTCCGACCGCGAGCGGATGCAACCTGCCCTGAAGGAGTTGGAGGAGCGCGGCATCGCGTGCGAGCTGGAAGTGCGCTCGGCGCATCGCAATCCCGATGCTGTCGCCGAGTATGCGCGCACGGCGCGCGAGCGAGGGATCCGCGTGCTGATCGCCGGCGCCGGCCTGGCCGCCGCGTTGCCTGGCGTCGTCGCGGCGCACACGGACCTGCCCGTGATCGGCGTGCCGCTTCGTTCCTCGATGAGCGTCGGCGACGGGCTGGACGCGCTGCTCTCGATCGTGCAGATGCCGCCCGGCGTTCCCGTCGCCTGCGTGGGAGTCGACAACTCCCGCAACGCGGCGGTGCTCGCCGCCCGCATCCTCGAGGCTTGATGACGACGGTTCGCCGGGCGACGTCCGACGATGCTCGTACGATCGCCGAGATCCAGGTCGAGACCTGGCGCGCTGCGTACGTCGGAGTCATGCCTCAGTCGGTGCTCGACGCGCTCGACGTCGACGAGCGCAGTCGCGTACTGGAGCCACAGGTCGACCATCGCCGTGACGGCGGCCAATTCGTCGCCGAGCAGCGACGGCGCGGCGTCGGGCTTCGTTTCCGTCGGGCCGTGCCGCCACGAGCCCGAGATCGGCGAGGTGTACGCGATCTACGTCTTCCCAGCTGCGCAGGGCACGGGTGCGGGTTGGCGCTGATGGACGCCGCGCGTCGAGCTGGCTCTCGGAGCGCTGGCCTTCGGCGACTCTCTGGGTCGCGGAGGAGAACCCGCCGACGCGCCGCTTCTACGAGCGCTACGGCTGGGTGGCCGAGACGACACGCGTGGAGGAGGTCGTGCCCGGCGCTCAGATCAGCGAGGTGCTCTATCGCCTCTCCGGCCTCGACCGACGCTAGGCTGAATCTGTGATCGCTCGCTACTCCCGACCGGCCATGGCCAGGGTCTGGTCGGAGCAGCACAAGCTCGAGCGGTGGCTCGACGTCGAGCTGGCGGCGCTCGACGCCTGGGCCGAGCTGGGCGTCATCCCCGAGGACGTCGCGCGATCTGCGCGGGAGCAGGCGACCGCGCCGACGCCCGAGCGCGTCCGCGAGCTGGAGGAGCGGACGGGGCACGACCTCGCCGCTTTCGTGGACGCCGTCGGCGAAGGGCTCGACGACGAAGGGCGTCGCTGGCTCCACTACGGGCTGACGTCTTCTGACGTGCTCGACACGGCGCTCGCACTCCAGGTGCAGGAGGCAGGAGCGCTGCTCTCGGAGGGCCTCGAGCGAGCGTTCGCCGCCGTCGTTGGTCGGGCCGAGGAGCACCGGCAGACCCTGATCATGGGCCGCACGCACGGCATCCACGCCGAGCCGACGACGTTCGGGCTGAAGCTCGCCGGCTGGGCATTCGAGCTCGACCGCGGCCGGGTGCGGCTGGAGCGCGCCCTGGAAGGGATGAGGGTGGGCAAGCTCTCGGGCGCGGTAGGCACGTACGCCGCGACAGGGCCTGAGCTGGAGCGGCTGGCGTGCGAGCGTCTCGGCCTGGAGCCTGCTCCCCACTCCACGCAGATCATCCAACGAGACCGGCATGCGGAGCTGTTGGCCGTTCTCGCCGTCATCGCCTCGTCGCTGGACGCGTTCTCGCTCGAGATCCGCCACCTGGCGCGGACAGAGGTTCGCGAGGTCGAGGAGCCGTTCGCCGCCGGCCAGAAGGGCTCGTCGGCGATGCCGCACAAGCGCAACCCGATCACGGCTGAACGGATCTGCGGGCTCGCGCGCGTGGTGCGCGGCGCCGCACAGGTCGGGCTGGAGAACGTCGCCCTCTGGCACGAGCGCGACATCTCGCACTCCTCCGCCGAGCGGGTCGTCATCCCCGACGCGTTCCTTGCCGTCGACTACATGCTCGACCGCTTCACCTGGCTCGTCGACGGTCTGGTCGTCCATGCCGATCGCATGCGAGAGAACCTCGACGGCAGCCACGGCCTCTACTTCAGCCAGCGGCTGCTGCTGGCTCTCGTGGAGTCTGGCCTGGGCCGCGACGACGCCTATCGGCTCGTCCAGCGCCTGGCGATGGGGTCCTGGGACGGCGGCCACGACTTCCGCGAGCTCGCAACGCGGGATCTTGACGTCGCCGGCCGCGTCGACCTCGCGAGCGTCTTCGACCTCGAGCCATACACGCGCCATGTCGACGTCGTGTTCGACCGGCTGGAAGCGCTACGGAAGGAGACGATCGATGCCTGAGCTCGTTGCCAGCGGCAAGGTGCGCGAGATCTACGCGGTCGACGAGGAGCGGCTGCTGCTCGTGGCCTCAGACCGGATCTCGACGTTCGACGTCGTGCTCCCCACCGAAGTGCCGGACAAGGGGCGCGTGCTGACCGGGCTCTCGGGCTTCTGGTTCGCTCGCACTCGGGAGATCTGCGCCAACCACCTACTCGCGCTGCGGCCGGACGGCCGTTCCACCGAATGCCGCCGGCTGGACATGCTGCCACTCGAGTGCGTCGTCCGCGGCTACCTCGCCGGCTCGGGCTGGAAGGACTACCTCGCGACCGGCGAGGTGTGCGGCCACAAGCTGCCGGAGGGGTTGCGCGAGTCGGAGCGCCTGCCGCAGCCGATCTTCACGCCGGCGACGAAGGCCACGGAGGGGCACGACGAGAACATCGACGCGGCCCACGCGATCCAGCTGGTGGGCGAGAAGCGCTTCCGCGAGCTGGAGCGACTCTCGCTCGAGCTCTATGGATTCGCCTCGGACTGGGCCGCCGAGCGAGGGATCATCCTTGCCGACACGAAGCTCGAGCTCGGCCTCGACGGCGACGGGCACATCGTGCTCGCCGACGAGGTGTTCACGCCCGACTCGTCCCGCTTCTGGCCCGCCGACGAGTACGCGCCTGGCGGACCCCAGCCGTCGTTCGACAAGCAGTTCGTTCGCGACTACTGCGAGACGCTGGGCTGGGACAAGAACCCTCCCGGCCCGGAGCTGCCTGCTGAGGTAGTGGCGGGAACGCGTGCGCGGTACGTCGAGGCGTTCGAACGGCTGACGGGCATTGCGTTCGACGACTATCTCGCCGATCCCGCGGTTGTCCTGCGATGAAGGCCACCGTCCTTGTCCGTCCTAAGCACGGAATCCTCGACCCGCAGGGCGAGGCCGTGCTCGGCGCGCTGCGCCATCTCGACTTCACGGTCGACGAGGTGCGAATCGGCCGTGTTGTCGACATCGAGCTGGAAGCCAAGGATGCCGACGCTGCGCGTGCCGAGGTCGGGCGGATGTGCGAGCAGCTGCTTGCCAACCCGCTGATCGAGTCGTTCGAGATCGAGCTGCACGAGTGATCGCCGTCGTCACGTTCCCGGGCTCCAACGACGACCGCGACGCGGTGGCGGCACTCGAGCTGCCGGCGCTGAGGCGACCCTCGTCTGGCACGCGGACGAGCGGCTGCCCGACGTGGGAGCGGTCATCCTGCCCGGAGGCTTCTCGTACGGCGACTACCTCCGCTGCGGTGCCATCGCGCGCTTTGCGCCGGTCATGCGCGCCGTGAAGGCGTTCGCGGACGCCGGCGGCCTCGTGCTCGGCATCTGCAACGGCTTCCAGGTGCTCTGCGAAGCAGGGCTGCTCCCGGGCGCGTTGCGCCCGAACGCGTCGCTGTCGTTCGTCTGCCGCGACGTCGGCTTGGTGGTGGAGCGAGCGGACACGCCGTTCACCTCCCGCTGCGAGCGAGGCCAGCGGCTCGTGATCCCCGTGAAGCACGGCGAGGGCTGCTACGTCCCGCCACCCGACCTACCGTCGGCGCAGGTCCTGCTCCGCTACGCGCCGGGCGAGAACCCCAACGGATCCGTGGACGACATCGCGGGCGTCGTCTCGGAAGACGGGCAACGTCATGGGCCTCATGCCCCACCCGGAGCACGCCGTCGACTCCCTGATCGGCTCGACGGACGGCACTCTACGTGCTCGGGTCGCTCGTCGATGCCGTGCGGTCACAGGCGCAGGACCTCCGTCAGCTCGGGACGGTCGCGTAACGCGTCCCGTAGCTTCTCGAGATCGCGAGTGCGCAACGTGACCGGGCCACGCCGCGCCGCGCCGTTGGTCGCGTAGGCGAAGCGATCGAGTAACTCCCCGTCCTTGCGCCTCGAGCAGCTGAACGAGCGAGGAAAAGCGCTTGTCGCCGGCGCGCTGCTGGACGCGAACCTCGTCGACGAGCATCGCCTTGCCCCAGGGTGTCGCGATCGCAGTCACGTGATGACCGTAGCCACGCCTCCCTGAACGCATCTGCGCCAGCTTCGTGCCGATTCAGTAAAGACTTGTCCCAGTGGCGCACGACCATGGACACAGCCACGGGCTCGTCGATCGATCGATCGTCCGCAGTCGCGCGGGTGTGCGTGCGGTGGCGATCAGCCTCGGCGTGCTGGGCGTCACCGCGGTGCTCCAGGCGATCATCTTCGTCGCGAGCGGCAGCGTCGCGCTGCTCGCCGACCTCATCCACAACGCGGGCGACGCGCTGACGGCAGTGCCGCTCGGCATCGCGTTCTTCGTGCGCAGCGCGCGGGCCGAGCAGATCGCCGGCTACTTCGTCGTCCTCGCGATCTTCGTGAGTGCTTGCGTCGCGCTCTACGAGACGATCGAGCGGCTCGATCAACCCGCAGGAGCTCTCAAACCTCGGCTGGGTAGCCGCCGCCGGCGCGATCGGCTATGCGGGCAACGAGCTGGCTGCGCAGGTGCGGATGCGCGCCGGCCGTCGTCTCGACAGCCCGGCACTCGTCGCGGACGGCAACCACGCCCGCATCGACGCGTTACGTCTCGCTCGGTGTCGTGCGTCAGCGCCGTACTCGTCGCCGATCGGGCTCGAGCGCGCCGACCCGGTGGTCGGCCTCGCGATCACGCTCGTCATCCTCAAGATCACGTGGGACTCGTGGCGGACGATCCGCCACGGGATCCACTAGCACGCCGAGGCGGCAGCGGCACGAAGACGCTCGTCGTGCGCCGGTACTCCTCGTAGTCCGCGCGGCTCCGCGTGGCCTGGGCCTCGGTAGCCGGGATCCCCGTCACGCGGAAGAGCAGACACGAGCAGCACGGCGGGGACGATCCACGCCGTCCAGCCCCGGGGCGAGGAGGTGGCCGCAAGCGCGACGCCGCACCACGTCAGCCACTCGAAGAAGTAGTTCGGGTGCCGCGACCACGACCACAGGCCGGCACGCATCGTCTTCCCGCCGTTCGCCGGATCGCTGCGCCAGCGGGCGAGTTGCCGGTCGGCGACGACGGCGCCGGCGTTACCGAGCAGCCAGATCGCGACCCCCAGCCACACGGCGAGGCCGGGCTCTTCGCCGTCCTGGGCCATGAGCGCGAACGGCAGTGAGAAGAGGACGACGGCCGCGGCCTGCAGCTGGAAGAACCAGAAGAAGCGGCGGTTGGCGTGCACACCCCACTTCCGGCGCAGGCGCTAGTAGCGCCCGTCCTCCTCCTGCCCGAGCACTCGGTCGAAGAGCAGGTACAGCCCGAGCCGGATTCCCCAGACGGCGGCCAGCACCGCCGCCAGCACACGCAGCGATGCGGCGCCGTCGCCCAGCAACGCGTAGACGACGCCGCAGGCCGCGATCAACAGCGCCCACGCGGCATCAACATGGCTCGCGTCTCGAATGCGCACCTCAAGAATCCAGAGCGCCACCATCGACAAAGAAGCGACGGCTGCGCCCACGAGCAGGAGAGCCCAGACAGAGCCGATCATGTCCGCGACGCCCGCCGCCACAGCTTCGACGGCCACCACGTGCGTTCGCCCAGGTCGAACGTCAGCGCCGGGACGAGGATCGACCGAACGATGAGCGCGTCGAGCAGGACTCCGAGCGCAACGGTGATCCCGATCTGCGTCAACGCCACGAGGGGCAACACGGCAAGCACGGAGAACGTTCCGGCGAGCACGATGCCCGCCGACGTGATCACGCCACCCGTGACTGCGAGGCCCTTCAGCATGGCCTGATTCGTCGGGCTCACGAGCGCCTCCTCGCGGACGCGTGCCATGAGGAAGATGTTGTAGTCCACTCCCAGGGCAACCAGGAAGATGAAGGCGAACAGGGGGTAACTCGGATCCTCGCCCGGAAAGTCGGTGACGACGCCGAAGAGGAGCAGGCTCAGCCCGAGCGCCGCGAAGAACGAGAGCACGACCGTCGCTATCAGCATCACCGGCCCGGCTACCGCGCGCAGGAGTAGGGCAAGGATCAGGAACACGACGAGGAGGACGATCGGAACCAACAGCTTGGTGTCGCGCTCGGCGGCCCGGCGGAGGTCATGCTCCTCGGCGGACGGGCCTCCCACCAACACGTCGTCCCCGGCGACTGCTCGAAGCTGCTCCCGAAGGGGATCGATCTGGGCGAACCCCGCCTTGCTGAAGGGATCCTGCGTCAGCGTGACCGTGAACAACGCGCCGGGCGCGGCCCTTTCTGCGGGGCCGACCTCGACTGCCAGCGGCGATCTGCCCGCCGCCGCCTTCACCGCGTCCACCTTGGTCGGATCGGTCACGAGGATCTCGACGGGGGCGCTCGCGCCGGCCGGGAACGAACGCTCTAGCAGCTCCTGGCCTTCCACCGACTCGACGCCGCCGCGGAACGCCTGCGCGGTCGTCAGGTTGTCGTCGAGGGTCAGCGAGCCAAGCGCGACCACTCCCAAGGCGAGGGCTGTCACGATCCAGACCGGGCGGTGGCGACGCTCGAGCCAACCGCCGAGTCGCCACCAGCGGCCGCGCCGCTCCTCTGCCGGTGCCGCGCCAAAGTGCGGAATGAATGGCCAGAACGCGCGGCGCCCTCCGAGGAGGAGCAGCGCGGGCAGCACCGTCAGCATGGCGAGCGCCGCGACGGCGACGCCCATGGCGCCGATCGGGCCAAGGCCGGCCGTCGAGTTGACCGAGGCGAAGCTGAGGCAGAGCAGAGCAGCCACGACCGTCGCGGCCGAGGCCACGATGGCCGGCCCTGCCTTGCGAACAGCGATCGCCATCGCTTCGTGCCTGTCCTCGTTCGTGACCAGCTCCTCCCGGTATCGGGCCGTGAGGAGCAGCGCGTAATCCGTGCCTGCACCGAAGACGAGGACGAGCAAGATGCCCGCGGTCTGACCGTTGACAACAACGCCGGCATCGGCGAGGAGCGACGCGAGGCCGCGCACGAGGCCTTCGGCGAGGAACACGGACGCAAGGGGCAGGATCCAGAAGATCGGGCTGCGGTAGATGAAGACGAGCAGGACGAAGACGAGCAGCGTCGTCGCCAGCAGCAACTTCGAGTTGATCCCCTCGAATACCTTGCTCGCGTCGGCCGAGTAGCCGCCGGGTCCGGTCACCTTCGTCGTGAGGCCCGGCGGCGAAGTCTCTTGCACCGTCTCGGATACCGACTCGACCGCGTCGATCAGGATCTCCTCCTCCCCGCCGGCCACGATCGGGACGACGAGCAGAGCCGCTCGGCCGTCCGGCGAGTACCCAGGCTCGGCGACGGGACGTACGCCCTCGGGCGGTGCGGCGTTGATCTCCTCGCGGGCCATCATCACTGCCGCGCGGTCTGCCGCAGTCAGCCCGCTCTCGCGTGCGAACACCGGAATGGCGTACGTCCCTTCTCCCAGACGAAACTGCTTTGACGCCTCCAGCACCGCCACCGACTCGGCGTCGCCCGGCAGGAAGCTGACCGGCTCGTTTTTCTCCTTCGACTCGAGCGCGCCGATCTGCTGGCCGAGCGCGGCCAGCACTGCCAGCCAGGCACCGAGGACGGCGAGCTTCGTCCAGCGGCCGGCGACGATGCGAGCGAAGCGAACCATGAACCTAGTCTAGACAGACTCTGAACAGCCCTGGAGCTGTTCGACCGCGACCTGTACGTCGGCTCGACTAGCTTGTGGTCATGGAAAGCCCCGTTGCAGAGGTTCGGACGAGGTTGGAGGCGAAGGCCGCGGCGTTCGTGAAGGAGCACCGGTTGCCCGGAGCGGCGGTCGGCATCGTCCACGAAGGCGAGCTCGTGTGGTCGAAGGGGATCGGCTTCGCGGACCTGCGGACGACGCGGCGCTCGACGCCGAAGACGCTCTATCGGATCGCGTCGATCACGAAGACCTTCACCGCGACCGCGATCATGCAGCTTCGCGACGCAGGCAAGCTCGACCTCGACGACCGAGCGGTCGAGTACATCCCGGAGCTCGCCGCCGCGTCCGGCACACTCGAGCAGCTGACGATCCGGCGGATGCTCTCCCACGAGTCGGGGCTCCAGAGCGAGCCGCCGGGGACGGACTGGACGCGTGTCATGTACGAGAGCGATCCGGCGCGGACGCTCGCGCGCGTGGCCGACATCTCGACCACCGTACCTCCGAGCACGCAGTGGAAGTACTCGAACCTCGCGTACCAGCTACTGGGCGAGATCGTCCAGCGCGTGAGCGGCGTCCCCTACCAGAGGTACGTCCGCACGAAGCTCCTCACGCCGGTGAAGATGACGAGCACGTCGTTCGACCCTTTGCCGCCTCGGCTGCGGACGCGGAAGGCAACAGGATACGAGCCGCGCTTCCTCTCCGACGAGCTCGAGGTCGCTCCTGCGGAGCACGACATCTTCGGCGCCGAAGGCGGGCTCTGGTCGTGCGTCGAGGATCTCGCGCGCTGGCTCTCATGCCAGTTCGACCCGCGTCCGATCATCTCCGAGGAGACGGCGCGGGAGATGCACAAGCCGCGCTACCTCGTCGACGACGCGTGGACGCGCGCGTGGGCGATCGGCTGGTACGCGGTCCGCCGAGAGGACGTCATCTGGCGGATGCACTCCGGTGGCCACTACGGTTTCATCACGAACGCGTGCTTCGACCCCGATCAGAAGGTCGGCGCGATCGCGCTCCTCAACGGCTTCGCGCCCGCGACGCTCCTCGCGATGGAGCTGGGCGCGATGGCGAGAGATGCTGTGAAGAGCTCTGCGCCTGCAATCGAGCCACCGAAGAAGCTCCCGCGGAAGTGGCGCGACCTCCCGGGCCTCTACCTCGGCGCACACTTCGGAAACGCGACGCAGCTCGAGTGGCGCGACGGGAAGCTCACGTTCATCGATCCCTCGGATCCAACGTGGACGCCGACGCTCGCCGAGACCGAGGAGCCTGACGTCTTCGTCGTCGAGCCGGGCTTCCGTGAATCCGGCGAGCTCGTGCGTTTCACGCGGGGCGAGACGGGTCGTGTCGTGTCGGTGAACGTCGCCGTCGCGACGATGCAGCGGCTCGAGCCCGTCGGCAGGTAGTCGTGGACTCGGACACTCTCGGGCAGCTCTACTCGGTCGAGCCGGACGAGTTCGTGGCCGAACGCAAGCGGCTGGAGCGGAGCCTGCGTGACGAGGGTCGAGCCGAGGAGGCCTCAGAGGTCGCGGGTCTCCGAAAGCCGTCGCAGCCCGTCTTCCTCGCGAATCGTCTCGCCCGCCAGCAGCCCGATCTCGTCGCGCAGCTCATCGACGACGGCGAGCGGCTGAAAGCCGCGCACGAGGCCGGCGACCCCGAGCAGCTACGCACGGCCCAGCGCGACCTGGCGAGCCGAGTCGACGCGCTCGTTCGAGCCGCGCCCGGCGATCAGTCCAATGCCACCGAGCAGCGGCTCGCGGTGCTGCTCAGGGCAGCCGCAAGCAATCCCGCGACGGCGGTGCTGCTACGCCGCGGAGTGCTGTCGGATGAGGTAGAGCCGACCGCGTTCGATGCGTTGGCGGGCCTGACGCTGAGCCCGCCGAAGACGCGTCCGAAGCGAGAGCCCAAGGGCCGAGCCGGCGCGCGAACGCAAGCCGGGACGAATCGAAGAGCTCGAGGGCAAGCTCGCAGACGCGCGGAAGGCACTGCGCGAGGCGGAGCGGGTGCTTCGCAAAGCGGAGAGTGATCACGAGCGGGCAGCGCGCCGCGTTGCCCAGCTCGAGAAGCAGCTCGAGGAAGCCCGCCGTTAGGTACCGAGCCGCTCGTTGAGGAACCGGCAGATCGGCCACGCGCCGTCCGCGGTGTTCGAGATCACCGTGTACGTGACCTGAGCGCTCGGGTCACGCACGCTCCGGAACGAGACTCCTGCGTCACAGCCTTCCAACATCACGGCATCGGTCGTAGCGTGAAGCCAGAAACCGAGCCCGTAGCGTCGGCCGTCGGCGGCCACGCTGCGCGGCAACACCATCTCTCGCACCCAGTCCGAGGACACGATCCGCCCTGCGAAGAGCGCGCTCCACAGAGAACTGACGTCGCCGACGGTCGTGTAGATGCCACCGTCCCCGCTCCCGCGAACCGGGAGGTGGAAGACATTCGTTCTCCACTCGCCGTCGATCTCGAGGTAGCCCAGGGCGGCGTCTCCGAGCGCGTCGGAGCGTAGAAACTCCGTGTGACGCATTCCTGCTCGCTCGCACACGCGCTCACGCACGGCGTCGTGAAACGGCACGCCACTCGCACGCTCGACGATCAGCGCAAGGACGACGTAGCCGCTGTTGCAGTACGCGAAGCGCTCCCCCGGTGCGAACTTCGTCGGGTGTCCGTCGAGCACCGCGAGGTAGTCCTCGGTCGCTCGCGAGCTCGTGTACGGGAACCGGCATCAGATAGTCGCTGAGCTCGAAGTCGCCCACATCTTCGTCCAGGTAGTCACCGATTCCCGAGCGGTGTGCGAGGAGATGCTCGATCGTCACGCCGTCGTCGATCAGGGGCAGATCGCGGCCGAGCACGAAACGCGCCGTTGTCGACGAGCTCCAGCAGGCCGTCCTCGATCAGGCAGACGACCGCCAGCGCCGTCAGGCTCTTCGTCCCGCTCGCGGTCCCGAATCGCGTGTCGACCTCGTTCGGGATCCCGAGCGCACGATGGGCAAGTCCGTACGCCTTCGCCAGCTCGACCTGATCTGCGCGGTCGATTCGAACGACGCCCGAGAACGCCGTCTCGGCACAAGGTTGTCGAGCTCGCTCTCCAGCCCGGTCATCGCAGCGGCGCCTCGAGCCCGCTTCAGAGAGCCGGCTGCCTGCGGATCGTGTCCCCGACCCGCACGGTCCCGGGGGTGATCACGCGCGCGTTCATGCCTCGCAGACGCTGCCGCCGGCCATCCTTCGAGTTGACGAAGCGGGTCGCGTCGGAACCAAAGCGCGCCGTGAACTTCGCGCAGCCGGTGTGCGGGGCCGCGCTGACCTCGATCACCGCCGACCCGACCTCCAGTCGCGTGCCCGCCGCCAGCCCTTCCTCGGCGAGGTCGAGGTCGACGTACAGCTGATCGCCGGCCAGCGGCCACCGCGTGCGGTCCGACTCGATCTGCTCGAGCGCGCGCACGCTCGTCAGCGTGAGCTGCGCGCTCGTGTCCCGCGGCTCGCCGTCGTTGTGGGCACCTGCCCACCAACGATCGCCGACGAGCCCTTGCTCGAGGTCGAGCTCGGCCTCCTCGAGCACCTCTCGCTCGTCTTCGGCAGGCCGTCGAACGATGAGCTGGACGACGCCTTCGGTCGCGCTCATCCGCCCCGGCGCTCGATGAGCTCGATGCGGTACTCGTCCGGATCGCGGACGAAGCAGATCCGCGAGCCGCCTTCGACCACCGAGTAGGGCGGCCGCTCGGGCTCGATGCCCTGGTCGGCGAGCTGCGCGAGCGTGCCGTCGAGGTCGTCCACGCCGATCGCGATGTGCCCGTAGCCCGTGCCCAGCTCATACGTGCGGCCGTCGTGGTTCAACGTCAGCTCGAGCACGTTCTCGGCGTCGCCGATCGAGAAGAAGTAGTTCGTCGCCTCGAGCTCGCCGTTGCGGACGATGTCCATGTCGCGGCTGAAGCGGAAGCCGAGCGCCTCGTAGAAGGCACGGCTCTTCTCCGGATCGGTGACCCGGACCATCGTGTGCAGGAAGCTCGCCACGGTCCGGATCCTAGCCGGGCCGTGGCGAGGGAGCACGCAGGCGGCTAGGTGAAGATGATCTGGCCGCCAGCGGCCTTCTCGTAGAACTCCCCTACGGAGATGATGTCCTCGACCTGTGGGACGAAGTCGTCCATCGTCAGGTCGAACATGTCGACCGTCGCCTTACAGGCGTAGAGACGGACGCCCGAGTCCGCTGACGAGCTCGAGGAACTCCGGGATTGGCGGGATGTCGATCTTCTCCATCTGGCGCTTCATCATCTTCGTGACGAGAGCGGAGAAGCCGGGCAGAACGCCGATGAGGCTCGGCATGTGGAGGCCAGGGTTCCCGACGGTGGCCACCTTGATCTTCTCGTAGCGGTCCTTCCGGATCGCGTCGAGCCCGAAGAACGTGAAGAAGAAGTCGGCCTCGATGCCCTCCATGCGGGCGCCGTTCGCCATGATGAGGCGCGGGATAGACACCTTCGAGCGAGCCCTTCGAGACGACAATCGCCACCTTCTCGATCGTCTTCGGCTCGACGTCGGTGATCTCGTGGTGTTCGAGCAGCTCGGTCATCGGATTCGTTCCTCTCTAGATGCAACCCTTGGGCTTGGGGATGCCGCCGATCTTGGCGGCGAGCTTGGCCGGCCCCTTGGGAAAGAGGGCGTACAGCTCCTTGACGGGCACACCCGACTCCTTGCCGAGCGCGCGGATCGACGGAGCCGTTCCCGTCTCGAGGTAGCGGTCGCGCATGAACCGCACGACGAGCCAGTGCCGGTCGGTCAACTCCGGGATCCCGTTGTCGCGCGCGATCGCAGCGGCGATCGACTCGTTCCACTGGTCGGCGTCGGTCATGAAGCCCTCGGCGTCGACGTCGACTGGAGCATCGGCGATCAGGGTCATGGTCATCTCGTCCTCCTTCACGTCGCGGTGACAAGCTTCTTGCCCCGCGTGGGCATGGTCGGTCCGATGCCCGGGATGTCGCGCCCGGGCAGCAAGACGTGCCAGTAGACGCGCTCGAAGAGGAGCTTCCCCCAGTGGTTCACGCGCGACTCGCGGAGAAGCGGCAACCCGAGTGCGGTCGGGAAGTGACCCGGCACCGGCTCGATCTCGTAGTTGAAGTCGATGAGCAGCGCCTTGTGGAAACCGGTCTCGATGAAGCAGTTCGCGTGGCCGTCGTAGCCGGCCACGAGCTCCTTGTCATCGAGGTAGCGCGCGACGTTCTCCGCCAGGATCTCTGCCTCGAAGTGCGTGACGGAGCCTGCTTTCGAGGTCGGGAGATCGGTCGCGTCGCCGAGCGCGAACACGTTCGGCTTCGCCTCCGTCTGGAGCGTCGACTTGTCCGTGGGCACGAAGCCGAGGGCGTCGCCGAGGCCAGGCGAGCGCTCGACATACTCCGCGCCCCCGTGCAGTGGGATCGTCACGAGCAGGTCGAAGTCGATCTCGCGGCCGTCGTACGAGACGAGCTTCCCGCCGACGCCGTCGACCTCGCCGGCGTTGAACTCCGTTACGAGCTCGATCTCCTTCTCCGTGAGCAGCCCGGACAGGTGGTCGGCACACGTCTTCTTCGTGAAGGCGCTGTCGAGCGGCGTCACGTACGTGATCTCCGTCCGGTAGCGCACGTCGCGCTCGTGCAGGAACCACTCCGCGAGGAAGGCGAACTCGAGCGGAGCGACCGGGCACTTGATCGGCATGTCGACGAGGTTGACGACGAGCCGACCGCCGTCGAAGCGCTCGAGCGCGCCGCGCAGCTGTGCCGCGCTGTCCGGCTCGTAGAACGTGAAGACGCGATCGTTCCAGCCTGGCCCCGTCATGCCCTCGGTCTCCTCCGGCTGCAGTCGCACGCCACTGGCCACGACAAGGACGTCGTACGGAAGAGCCGACCCGTCCGCGAGGATGACCTCGTTACGGTCGAGGGATACCGAGTCCACCTCGCTCTCGTGGAAGACGATGCCGTCGCGGAGTTGGCGCCGGCGCGGCCGCACGATCTCATCCACATCTGCCATGCCGAACGGCACGAAGAGCAGTCCGGGCTGGTAGACGTGGCGGTCGTCGCGGTCGACGACGTGGATCTCCGCCTGGTCGGCGCCGAAGCGACGGCGCAGCCGGTTCGCGACCATCGTGCCGCCGGTGCCGCCGCCGAGGACGACGATCTGCGTCCCGTTCACGCAGCACCTCCTGTCTGCACGAGCCCGCGCTCGGTCGGTCGCCGGCGCCGCTCGATGCTCTCTTCGAACTCGATGCCCGTCTCGAGCACCCGGCGTACCGGGCACGCACGGGCGACCTTCTCCAGCCGCTCCAGCTGGTCGTCGTCGACGTGACCGCTGAGGCGGATCGAGACCCGGGCTCGCCGGGGCGAAGCCTGATGGTTGTAGTCGACGTCGACTGTGACCTCGCCCAGGTCCCAGCTCTTCTGCCGCGCGTACATGACAAGCGTCGTGGAGACGCACGAGGCGAGCGCAGCCGGGAGGAGCTCGTGCGGCGCCGGCGCGCTGCCTTCGCCGCCGACCCTCTCCGGCTCGTCCGTGATCAGCCGGTGCTGGCCGTCGATCACGACCTCCTGCCGGAGCGTGTCGGGGATCGAGCGGGCTGTGGCGGTGAGACTCATGTTCTGAGGACAGCTTCCCCTTAGGCCCGGCACTGGCCATCGGGGCGCGCCCGGAACAGCGTGCGGACAACTACTCGGTTGAGTAGTTGTCCGCATTCTGATCAGGGCGGCTGCTGATGGCAGCGACGCCGCACACGAGCACGATCGAGGTAACTCAAGGAGGTCACGATGAACCGGAAGGGGATCTGGCCGCCCTCGGTGACATCACATCTCCTTGCGGGTTGATGACAGTCCTTATATACCACTATACAACTGTTAAGTGTGGATAAAAGGAGACGCCCTTGCCGCTTCCCCACCCTCTTCCCGATGAACTCCTGGAACTGATTGCCCGTCGTTTTCGGGCCATCAGCGAGCCGATGCGGATCAAGTTGCTTGACCAGCTTCGCGACGGGGAGGCAACCGTGAGCGAGCTGACCGAGGCGTCAGGAGCCTCACAGCAGAACGTCTCGAAGCATCTTGCCCAGCTGGCTGAGGTCGGGATTGTCGCGCGTCGCAAGGAAGGGACCCACGTCTACTACCGGATCGCGGACGAGGGGGTCTTCAAGCTCTGCGAAGACGTCTGCGGTTCGATCCAACACCAGCTGGCCGCGCTGAGCGAACTGGTGGCAGAGGTGCGCTGATGGCTGGCCTGTCCTTCAAGGCCCCTGGCGGCGTCGAGTGACGGCGCCGACTGCGAGCGCTGTGGCGTCGGCGGCTCTCTCTGCCCCATGCCCGTGAGCATCCGGAAAGGGTCGGGCCGGTCGGTCGACTGGGCCGCTGGATGGTCGATCACGGCCGCGCGGTCGCGATCGCGTGGATCGTGATCGCGGTCGGGTTCGGCTTCTTCGCGCCGAAGGTCGAGTCGGCGCTGTCGGGTGCCGGCTGGCAGGCGAACGGCTCCCAGTCCGTGCAGGCGCGGCAGCTGATCCAGCGCAACTTCGCGGGCCTGTCTAGCTCTGCACTGATGGTAGTCGTCCACTCGCAGACGCAGGCCGTGGACAACGCGGGTTTTCGCTCGACAATCGCTGCCGCTGAGCGGACACTGCGGACGGATCGACGGGTCGCATCTGTGTCAGCGCCGCAGCCGGGGGCGTCGATCTCGCACGATCGGCATACGGCGATCATCACTGCCGGCGCCAAGGGTGATCCGACGGCGATGGTGGCCGCCGCCGACTCGCTGAAGGGCAAGCTGCGCGCGCTCGGCACGAACGGCACCACCGTCTCGTTGACCGGCGCCTCAGGGATGTGGAGCGACTTCAACACGGCCAACCGGACGGCGATGATGAAGTCTGAGCTGTTCTCGTGGCCGGTGACGATGATCATCCTCGTCTTGGCCTTCGGGTCGCTCGTCGCCGCCGGGCTGCCGCTGATGCTGACGATCCTCGGGCTCGTCGCCTCCGCCGGTCTGCTGGCGCTGCTCACCCGCGGCTTCGAGGTCTCGATCTGGGCGATGAACTTCGCGCTCATGTTCGCGCTCGCCCTCGGCATCGACTATGCCCTCTTCATCGTCCACCGCTTCCGCGGCGCCTTCTTCGGCTCCAAACTCGACGCGCGCGAGGCCGTCGCCGTGACGATGGACACCGCCGGCAAGGCCGTCCTCTTCTCGGGCGCCACCGTGCTGATCTCGCTCTCGGCCGTGATGCTCGTCCCCAGCCCCGCCTTCCGCTCGATGGCGCTCGGAATCATGATCAGCGTCATCTTCGTGCTCGCAGCCACCTTGACGTTGCTGCCGACCGTGCTCGCGAAGCTCGGCCCGAAGGTCGACTCGCTGGCGCTGCGCTGGGTGCACTCGGGCGAGCACCGCTCCGCACGCTTCGCTCGCTGGGGCGAGCGGCTCTGGCGCCGCCCATACATCTACGGGTCGGCCGCCACGATCTGTGCTCGTCCTGCTCGCGCTGCCGATGCTCGGACTGAAGACCGGCATGCCCTCGATCAAGGTCGTCCCCACCAACGACTCGTCGCGCGTTGGCTACACGCAGGTGCAGCAGGCGTTCGGCGTCGGCGCCCCCGGGGCACTCCAGATCGTCGCCCCCCAGGCACAGGCGGCAGCCGTGACGACGGTCGCCCGCCGCGACCCCGGCATCGCATCCGTCTCACCCACGGTGCGGGGCGGCAACGACCTCGCTCTCATCCAGGCCATCCCCAACGCCGACCCCTCCAGCACCGCTGTCGGCCACACCATTGACGGTCTCCGTTCGAAGCTCCCCGCGACGGCGCTCGTCGGCGGCGCGGCTGCGGAGAACCACGACCTCGAGCAGGCGCTCTCGGCGAAGACCCCGCTCGTGATCGGGGTCGTGCTCGCCCTCGGCTTCCTGCTCCTGCTGATCGCCTTGCAGGCGCCGCTGATCGCCGCGCTCGGCGTGCTGACGAACCTGCTCGCCACCGGCGCCGCCTTCGGCATCGCCAGGCTGATCTTCCAGAACGGCCACGGCGCCGGCTTGCTCGGCTTCGAGTCGCAGGGCTTCCTCGACGCCTGGGGGCCGGTGTTCTTCTTCGCGATGATCTTCGCGATCTCGATGGACTACACCGTGTTCCTGCTCTCCGCGGCCAAGGAGCACTACGACCGAAGCGGCGACCCGCGCGAGGCGATGATCGGCGGACTCGCGCACTCCGGCCGGGTGATCTTCGCCGCCGCCGCGGTGATGGTGGCCGTCTTCTTCACCTTCGCGCTCTCCGGACCGCTACCGCCGAAGGAGATGGGCGTCATCCTCGGCATCGCCGTCCTGCTCGACGCGATGCTCGTCCGGCTCGTCCTGATCCCGACGCTACTGCGCGTCTTCGGTCGCTACGCCTGGGCGAGCCCGAGCTGGCTCGACCGCATCCTGCCCAACGTCCGCTTCGGTCACTCCTGATACCCAACATTGGCCTTCGACGACGAGCGCAGACGCTAGGCGTCGAGAGCGAGCGCACGCGGTTTAGGAAACGCCGTGCTCGGGGCTTGGCGAGCGCTTGAGCTTGACAGTTGAGCGGCGGCGAAGCGCCCCGTCGGCTACCGCAGCTCGTGTGGCACAGACTCCCATGCGCCGGCCAGGTGGACCGTGGCCACCGCGAGGATCACTCCGGCGACGAGCGAGCCTGCGAGGAGCCAGCGGCGAAGTGACGAGCCCGGCACGACTTTGCCACGGCGCCAGTCAGCCGAAGCCAGTGCAGGGACCCGAAGCGCGTGGCCGAGCACGTGGGCGGCCATAGCGACGAACCAGACGACGAAGCTTGCCTTGTGCAGGCCGACCAACGAGTCGCTCCTCGGACCAAGCGCGATCAATGCCACACCGGTCGCGAACAGCGCGATCGTCGACAGCACGACGGCAGGGGCCAGCAGGCGTAGGGCGGGATGGGGCGGGCCCTCGATGCGGTAGGGGCGACTCCCGGTGTAGTAGCGAACGAACCGGTAGCCCGTGCTGCCGAGCTTGAGCAGGATCGGCGGGATCAGGAGCATGCCGACGAACACGTGCACGGAGAGCAGCGGTCGGATGGCGAGGATGGTGGCGCCCTCCGCCGCCAGAAGCGCGAGCAGCACGGCCGCGGTGGATCCGGTCAGTCGCCGGTTGCCGACCGTGCCGCCGGTGCGCGCCACGAGTCGTACCCGAAGCGGGGCGCGTTCGAGCGGCTTCGCTGTGTCGACGTCGACCATCGAGCTGCATGGCAGCGGATCGTCGATGAGAGAACGATGAGACTGGTCTCGGGGCTCCGGACACGAACGGAAGCCACAATGGCGCGTGATGCGGCTGCTGATCGTCGAGGACGAGCCCAAGCTCGCCGGGCTGCTCCGTCGGGGGCTACAGGAGGAAGGACACGCTGCGGACGTGGCTGCTCGCGGTGAGGACGCGCTCTGGATGGCGCGCGCGCGTCCGTACGACGCGATCGTGCTCGACGTCATGCTTCCTGATCTCGACGGGTTCGAGGTCTGCCGCTCGCTCCGCGACGCGGAGATCTGGACACCGGTGCTCTTCCTGACGGCGCGCGATGCGCTGGACGACCGGGTCGGCGGGCTCGATGCCGGCGGCGACGACTACCTCGTCAAGCCTTTCTCGTTCCCCGAGCTCCTCGCCCGGCTCCGCGCAGTGACGCGGCGCGGCCCCGTCGAGAGGCCGACCATCCTCGAGGTCGGATCGCTACGGCTGGATCCGGCCGCACGCCGCGTCTGGCGCGGTGGGACGGAGCTGCTGCTGTCCGCGAAGGAGTTCGCCCTCCTCGAGGCGTTCATGCGCCGTCCCGATGAGGCCCTGTCCCGCAATGCGCTTCTCGAAGCGGCGTGGGACATGGCCTACGAGAACCGGTCGAACGTCATCGACGTGTACGTCCGCTACCTGCGCGAGAAGATCGATCGGCCCTTCGGCTGCGGGTCGCTGGAGACGGTTCGCGGCGTCGGCTACCGGCTGAGCTCCGAGCGATGCTGAGCGCTCTGCCTATCCGCGTCCGCCTCGCAGCCGGATTCGCGGTCGCGATGGCCGCGGTTCTCGTCGGGCTCGGCATCTTCGTCTACTTCCGCGTCGACAGCGCGCTGCTCAGCTCGGTCGACGAGGGCCTTCGAGCGCAGGCGGGAGACTCGTCGCAGCACGTGCGCAGCGGCTCCCTGATCGACCCGGACGTCGGCGAGTCGGGCACCGTCGCCGAGGTGCTCGACGCGAACGGACGCGTGATCCTCTCTGCGCCGACGGGCCTGCCTCCGCTCATCGATCGCGGGACGCTCAGCCGTGCCGGGACGCGCCGGGTGATCGTGACGGTGTCCCGCGGTCCGGGCGAGTCGAACGACTGGCGGGCGCTGGCGGAGCCGGTCAGCGGCGGGGTGCTGGTAGTGGCCCGATCGCTTCGCCAGCGCGAGGAGACACTCCACCACGTCTTCCGCGTGCTGCTGATAGCCGGCCCCCTGGGGCTGCTGCTCGCGACGGTGGGTGGCTACCTGCTTGCCGCCGCGGCGCTGCGTCCCGTCGAGTCGATGCGCCGGCGCGCGAGCGTGATCTCGGCGGAGACCGTCGCTGCGCGGCTGCCAGTCCCGCGCGCGCGCGACGAGATCCGGCGTCTCGCCGAGACGCTCAACGAGATGTTGACCCGCCTCGAGGCATCCTTCGCGCACGAACGTCGCTTTGTCGCCGACGCTAGTCACGAGCTGCGCACGCCGCTCGCGCTATTGAAGACCGAGCTCGAGCTGGCGCTTCGCCGGGAGCGAACGGCGGACGAGCTGCACGCCGCGATCGAGTCGGCCGCCGTCGAGACCGACAGGCTGATCCGTATTGCCGAGGATCTGCTGCTGATCGCGCGCCTCGATCACGCCGAGCTGCGACCCGGCCGCGAGCGCATCGACGTCGCGGATCTGGCGAACGTGGTTGCCGCCCGGTACGCGGCAAAGCCGGGGTCGGCCGGTCGGCGCGTCGAGGTCGACGTCCAGGCGGGCACCGAGGTCGAGGCGGATCGCTTGCAGCTCGAGCGGGCGCTGGGGAACCTGCTCGAGAACGCCTTTCGGCATGGGGATGGGACGGTGACGCTGCGCGCGCGCGGCGAAAACGGGGTCGTCGAGTTCCACGTGACCGACGAGGGACCAGGGTTCCCCGACGGGTTCGCCGATCGCGCGTTCGAGCGGTTCAGCAGCGCCGACGAGGCGAGGGGAGGGGAGGGCACCGGCCTCGGGCTTGCGATCGTCGACGCGGTCGCGCACGCCCATGGCGGAACTGCAGGGCTGACACCGCTGAAGCGTGGCGCTGACGTCTGGCTACGGATTCCGGCCGGCAACGAGGGGTAGTCGTCTCATCGTGCTCTCATCTCCTCCGGCGTAGCGTTGCCGGGGTGACGGGGCGCGAGCAACGTACGCGCGTGCGCGAGCGCCAGGCCGCGCGCCTCTGTCGCCTCAAGCGGCGGATCGTCTTCGCATCGACGCTCAGCTTCGCCACGTTGTTCGGGCTAGCGGCGCAGCATGCAGCAGGCTCGAGCAAGCCCCGCGTCGTCGGGTCGACCCGACGAGCGTCGCGCGTGGCGCCGGCCAAAGTCCACTTCTTCGACGAGCAGGGCGCTGGCTACGCATTCGCCGATCCGCAAACACCTCCCGACTTCGGGCCTTCCGCGGACCCCGAAACCGTAGCCCCGCCCCCCGTCGCCCAAACCAGTGTCTCCTGATCTCGCCGGTGCGCCGGGCATCCGCGCCCACGGCTTCCGCGCCATGGGCACTGACGTTCGTGTGCTCGCCCCAGCGGCCTCCGCGGAGGCGTGCGCCGTCGTCGAGAGCCTCTTCGCTGACTGGGAGGCGGTGCTGAGCCGCTTCCGGCCAGAGAGCGACCTCTCCCGGGCGAACGCGGGCGCCGGACGGCCGGTGCACGTCGATCGATTGCTCGTGGACGTCACGGCCGCGGCGCTCGCCGCAGCCCGAGCGACGCGCGGCCTCTTCGATCCCACGCTCGAGCACGAGCTGGTGCGAATCGGCTATGACCGATCATTCGAGCACGTCGGCGCATCGTGCCCGTCGGCCGCCCGGCCCCGTCCAGGGGGCTCGTGGAACGCGGTGGAGATCGATCGCGAGCGCTCGACTGTCACCGTTCCGCCAGGCTGTGGGCTCGACCTCGGTGGCATCGCCAAGGGGATGGCCGTCGACGCTGCGCTCGACCGGCTCGCAGCGGAGGGGGTAGACACGGCACTCGTCAGTGCCGGCGGCGACCTCGCCGTCCGCGGGCAGCTGCCGGCAGCGGCGCCCTGGACGATCCGAGTCGGTGACGAAGCCGGCGGCTTCGTGCTACCACTGCTTCGCGGCGCGCTCGCCACCTCGGGAACGACCGGGCGCCGCTGGCGTCAGGCGGCGCTCCACCGTCACCACATCGTCGACCCACGCACCGGTGAACCCAGCCGCAGCGGGCTGCAACAGGTCACCGTGGCGGCTGCGACCTGTCGTGCGGCCGAGGCCGCTGCGACCGCCGTGCTCGTGGCCGGGCCGGTGCTCGGTCGACTCCTGATCGAGGCCTGGGGTCTCGCCGGCCTGCTCGTCGATGATTCCGGCCGAACGGTGGCAGCCGGACGCTGGCCTCGACCCCCCGTGACGAGGGCAGCGTGACGAGCTGGACCGCCGTTACATGGGACACAGCACGAGCCGGCGGTTTCGCCGCCTACGCGCTGCTGACGCTGGCCGTCGTGATCGGTCTGATCCTGCGCAGCCGTCTGAGCTCCGAGCGCTGGCCTCGCGTGATCACGTACGAGCTCCACGGGTACGTCTCGTTGCTCGCCCTCGTCTTTCTCTCCATCCACGTCCTTGCCGTCGCCGTCGACCCGTTTACCCACTTCGGTCTCGGCGAGCTGATCGTGCCGTTCGCTTCCCATTATCGGCCGCTCTGGATGGGGCTTGGCATCGTCGCCCTCTACCTCCTGGTCGCGGTCTGGGTCACGACGCTCCTCCGTAAGCGGATCGGGCACAAGGCGTGGCGCCGGGTACACGGCCTGGCGTTCGCCGTCTACGCGGCGGCGACCATGCACGGGCTCGGCGCGGGCAGTGACACGCGCACTTCCTGGGGGACAGCGGTCTACGTGATCAGTGTCCTGCTGGTCGTCGGGCTCTCGACGCGCAGGCTGCTCGTCCCTGCCGGCTCCGGCGGCCGTCCTCGTCCGGTCCTGGCGGCTGCGGCAGGTGTCGCCGTGGTCGCCAGCGGGGCTTGGGCTCTCGCGGGTCCCTACGCCGCAGGCTGGGGGAAGCACGTCCGCACGGTGCAGATCGCGGCCGCGACACCCGTGGCGAACCGCACGGTCGTCCGGACGCACCCGCCCTCGCCGATCGTCCACCTGCCGTTCCGCGCGCGTTTCGCAGGGCGGGTGCTCGTCGCGCCGGCGAACGAGACGGGGCGAATCACGGTTCGCATCGACGGGGCGCTCGCCGGCTCGACCCGGGATCACCTCGAGATCCTGCTGCACGGCGTCCCCCTCGAGGACGGCGGGGTCTTGATGGAGCAGAGCCGGGTCAGGATGGGAACGACGACTCCGCTCTATCGGGGCACCGTGACTGGTCTGCGCGGCTCCCTGCTCACCGCCGTCGTCCACTCTGCGAGGCAGCACGTAAAGCTCGGGATCAGCCTCCGGCTCTCGTCGGACGGCCGGGCTACCGGCAGCGTGCGCGGCACGAGCGTCACCTCCGGCTCGGCGTGAGCTCTCGCCAGCGGATCTTCCGCGAAGTCATCAACCGGCTGCACCACCACGAGCCTAGCCACGCCGAAAACGCGGCCAGTAAGGGGCAGGGGCGGCAGGACCGGGCCACCGGGTACCTGACCCCGACGTGGACAGGTAGCCGACAGGCCACAGGGCAGTGAGCGCGAGGGGCGGTGCTGGCAGTCCCATATCGCGAATTGATCGAACCACGACACGTCTCGCCGCCCTACTTGCCCAGGAGTGACTGACTCGCCAGGTAGACAAGCAGGACGACCACGCTCAGAGGGAACAGAGCGCTGCGAGTGAAGCGGTTCGCGCGGGTCCGGTTGACCGACTAGTGCCCAGGGGGTGGGCCCGGCGGTCCGAGGATCTCGTACGCCCATTTTTCCGCGAGGGGCAGGAGCCGCTCCATGTCCGGCGGAGCGTCGGGCGGCGGCGGCAGAACTCCGCGAGCTGGGACAGACACCCTGGAGCGACTGCCTCACCGAGGATCTCGACCTCGGGCTGCATCTCACCCGACGGGGCTGGACGATCCGCTTCTGCCGGACGACGTCGGTGACGCAGCAAGGGGTGAGCACGGTCCCGGCGTGGCTTCGCCAGCGGGCGCGCTGGGCACAAGGGCACTACCAGTGCTGGGAGCACGTCCCGCGGCTCCTGACGGCCGGAAACGTCCGCCTGTGGACGAGGCTCGACCTGGTGCTCTACCTCCTGTTCGTCGCCTTCGTGATGCTGGTGGCAGCGAACCTCGTGATCGGAATCCTCGGAGCGGCCGGCCTCGTCACCGTCGTGAACGAGTTCCTCGCATTCATACCGCCCGGCCCGCTGCGTAACGCGACCATCCTCGTCATCGGGATCGCCCCCGTCGTCATCCTGATGTGGCGTTACCAGCAGCACAGCACGCACCCTCTGCGCTGGTGGGAGGTGCCCGCCTACGGAGCTGCGTTCGCCTTCTACGCGTACCTCTGGGCGGTCGCGTCGCTCCTAGCCTGGGTCCGCCTCATGCGCGGGCGGACGTCGTGGACGAAGACGGGACGTGTCACGCGGGAAGAAGCCCCGCAGTGAGGGTGGTCGCCGTCCTCGGTACCCGACCCGAGGTGATCAAGCTCGCGCCGGTCGTGGCGGCGCTCCGCAGAAACTCCGGCGCCGAATGCGTCGTGGTGGCGACCGGCCAGCACCGGGAGATGCTCGATCAGATGCTCCAACAGTTCGAGCTCGAGGCCGATGTCGATCTCGACGTCATGTCTCCGGAGCAGCGGCTCCACGACCTGACGGCCGAGCTCGTACGGGGCGTCGGGAGAACGATCGACTCCCTGCGGCCAGATTGGATCCTCGTCCAGGGCGACACGTCAACGGCGTTCTGCGGAGCGCTGGCGGCCTTCTACGCGGGCGTGCCCGTGGGGCACGTCGAGGCCGGCCTTCGCACGAGCGACGAGCGAACCCCGTTCCCCGAAGAAGCGAACCGCAGGCTCGTCTCTCGGCTGGCGAACGTTCACTTCTGTCCGACCGGGCGGAACGCGCACAACTTGCGCGCAGAGGGCGTACCCGAGGACCGCATGCTGGTGACCGGGAACACGGTGATCGACGCCCTGCTCTGGGCGGTCGAGCGTGTACGCCTCCTGAGGCAACCGGTGCCGTCCACCCGACCGCGACGGATCCTCCTCACGCTGCACCGCAGAGAGAGTCAGGGCGAAGCCATGCGCGACGTCTGCCACGCGGTCCGGCGGCTCGCCGGCCGGGGCGACGTCGAGATCGTGTTTCCAGTTCATCGCAGCCCCCCGGTGCGACGCGTGGTCGTCCCGGAGCTCGCCGGACTGGAGGGAGTGCATCTCACCGAGCCGCTCGACTACCTCTCGACCGTGCACGTGCTCGACTCGTCCGAGCTCGTGCTCAGCGACTCGGGCGGGCTCCAGGAGGAGGCCCCCGCACTGGGAAAGCCCGTCCTGTCCTGCGGAACTCGACCGAGCGCCCAGAGGCCGTCGACGCGGGGACTGCCCGCCTCGTGGGTACCAACGAGAACGTCATCGTCGCGGCGGCCTCTGAGCTCCTCGACGACCCCGACGCGTATGCCGCCATGGCCCGTCCCGAAAGCCCGTTCGGTGACGGACACGCCAGCGAGCGCATCGTCGATGCCCTCGAGCAGCGCATGTCGGCAACGAGGGCGGCATGAGCTCGGCGCAGCCCACCACCCGGAAGAGCGTCGGATGGAGCTGGCACGGCTGGATCCCGGTCGCAGTCCTGGCCGCAATCGCCGTGTTCGTCTTGCTGCCCGTGCGCGGACAGCTCTTCCCCGACTCGGACCCCGCGCTCGAGCCCGTAGAGCTCAGGGCGTTGCCGCCCGCTCCACGAATCCCCACCGCCGCGACATGGCCGGCCGAGTCGTCACCGAGCGTTCGAACGCTCGTCCTCTACGACACCGGCGCGCGGTGGGGCTGGCTCGGCGAGGTGTACGCGATGCTGACCACGAATCTTGTGAGCCACTTCGGGCGCTGGGACGCCAAGCCTGCGCGCAGATACCGCAGCGGAGATATCGACCGGTACAGCGCGCTCGTCTACCTGGGATCGACGTACGACGAGCCGCTGCCTCATGCGCTGCTCGACGACGTCCTGCGCACCCGCACACCGGTCATGTGGGTGAATGAAAACATCCTCCAGCTCACACAGCGGGCGGGCGACTTTGCCACGAGGTACGGCTGGGAGCCGGTGCGCTGGGATCGCTCTCGCATCGCCAAGGTGCGTTACAAGGGCACGTCGCTCACACGCTGGTCGCGTCAGGACGCCGGAATCATGTTCTGCCGCGTCGCCGATGCCGGCCACGCGCGCGTACTCGCACGTGCGATCCGGGGAGACGGCTCGACCCTCCCCTGGGCCCTTCGCTCGAGGAATCTCACGTATGTCGCCGAGCAGCCGTTCACCTACATGAGCGAGACGGATCGCGTGCTGGTCTTTGCCGACTTGCTGTTCGACCTGCTCGCGCCTCAGACGCGCGAACGGCACCGCGCACTCGTCCGTCTCGAGGACATCAACCCGCGCAGTGACCCCGACGAGCTACGCGCTGCCGCCGACTATCTCCACTCCAAAGGCATCCCGTTCGGCTTCGGCGTGAGCCCGTACTACCGCGACCCGCAGGGACATGAGGACGCGCCATACGAAGTTCTGCTGCGTGACGCTCCCGAGGTCGTCTCGGCGCTGCGCTACCTGATGCAACAAGGCGGCGTCCTCATCGGTCACGGCTACACCCACCAGTGGGACGGAGGGCGCAACCCGTACAACGGCATGACCGGCGACGATGCGGAGTTTTACCGTGTAACGGAGTCGCCCGACGGTGCGGTAAAGCTGCACGGCCCGCTGCCGGGAGATCACAGTGTCGAGTGGTCGGAGCGCCGGCTGGTCGCAGCCAACGAAGAGTTCCACGCCGCGGGACTCCCCGAGCCTCGGATCTTCGAGTTCCCGCACTACTACGCCTCCGTGCGAGCCTACCGGGCCGCTGCGCGCCGCTTCCCCGTCCGCTGGGAGCGCGCGACCTACTTCTCAGGCGCATTGACTGGCAAACCGGTGCGGTACGACCGCTCGGAGAGTCAGTTCTTCCCCTACGTGGTGCGCGACGTCTACGGGACCAAGGTCCTACCCGAGAACCTCGGGTCCATCGCCCCCAACCCCTGGCATTCGTACAAAGCGCGCGCCCCGGAAGACCTCGTCAGGGGCGCGAAGGCCAACCTCGTGGTGCGTGACGGTTTCGCCGCGTTCTACTTCCACCCGTTCCTCGACCTCGACGTGCTGAAGCAGACGGTCGAGGGAATCGAGGCGCTCGGCTACACCTTCGTCGACCCCGCGTCGCTCTAGACGCTGCGTTCAGTCGCGCGTGCCCCGTCGAGCCGGCGCAGGATCTTCGGGCTCACGCTCCAGCGCAGGACGGCCGAGTAGTCGTCGAGCTCCAGAGGAATCGCTCCACCTTTCTTCAGGTCGAAAGCGGCCAGGCCGGGATCGCCCGTCAGGAGCTGGGATGCAAGAGACGACAGATGAGGCTCGTGTCCGACGAATGCGAGCGAAGCCGCCTCGATGTCGGCGAGCAGTCCGACGGCCTCGACCGGTGAGCGATCGCCGCTCACCTCGGGACAGCGCTGCGGCGTGGGCCAGCCGATTTCTGCCTGCAGGATCTCCGCCGTCTGCCACGCTCTGGTCCAAGGGCTCGACAGCACGCGCTCGACGTTGGGCACGACTTTCGCCAGGCCACGCGCCGCAGGGCGGAAGCGCACAATCGCCTTCTTCGGTGAGGGGTCGGTCGGAGTCGTCGGGCCAGCGAGCTGGGTCAGCGTGACCAGCGATGGCGTGACGCACGAGGTACAGCTCCACCAACCGGAAGTTTGCCTTCGTTCGGTTTGTAGGTGGATTCCCGCTCTCGCGTCGGCAAGGATGCGCAGGTGCAGGTGCGACAACAGCTGTCGAGCGAGAGGGTCGGGCCCTACCTCGTGCAGCGAGGAGTCTTCAGCGCGGCCGACGGCCTTGACGTCCAGGAGCTGACCGGCGGCGTCGCGTGCTCGGTGTTTGCGGTGCGCGGCGAGGGAAAGCGTGTGGTCGTCAAACAGGCGCTCGAGCGCTTCCGCGTTGACGACGAGTGGCTCGTGCCGCCCGAGCGCGCGTTGACAGAGGCGCGGGCGCTCGAGCTGATGGCGCGGCTCGCGCCGGGCTCGGTGCCGCGGCTCCTCGACTCCGATCCGGACGCGTTCGCGCTCGTGATGGAGGAGGCGCCGGCGGACTGGCGGCCGTGGAAGACACTCCTGCTGGAAGGGGCTGCCGACGCTGCAGTAGCGGCATGGCTCGGCGCACTGCTCGCCGTGCTCCATTCGGCCGACGGCGACATCGGCACCGCCGAGTCGTTCGAGGCGCAGCGCGTCGATCCTTACCTGCGCACGATCCAGCGGCGGCATCCCGCGCTCGCCGACCGGATCGGCGCGTACATCGAGCGACTGCTCGGCACGACGCGCTGCGTCGTCCACGGCGACTACTCGCCGAAGAACGTCCTCGTCGGCGACGACGGTCTCTGGGTGATCGACTGGGAAGTGGCCCACCGCGGCGATCCCGCCTTCGACCTCGCCTTCCTGCTCAACCACCTGCTGCTGAAGTCGATCCACCGGCCGCAGGCTCGCCCGAGCTTCGAAACCTGCGGGCGAGCGTTTCTCGACGGGTACGGACAGGAAGTCGACGTGCCGTGCGTGTTGGGTCTTGTCGGCTGCCTGATGCTTGCGCGCGTCGACGGCAAGTCCCCGTGCCGAGTACCTCACCGAGCCGCAGCGCGAGCACGCGCGCGCGGCCGGCATCGCGCTGCTCAGCGATCCGCCGGGCTCGCTCGAGGAGGCGTGGGCAGGTCTTCGACGGTGAGCCCGTAGATGACGCCGTCCACCCACTCGCCGTCCCTCAGATAGGCGCGCCGCTTGCGGCCTTCGAGCACGAAGCCCGACCGCTCCGCATGTCGCATCGCCCGCTCGTTGAAGCCGTAGACCTCGAGCTGGAGCCGGTGGAAGCCGAGCTCGTCGAAGAGATGGCGCTGGAAGAGCCGCGCCGCCTCGTCGGCCAGCTTCCGCCCGCGGTGATCCGGGTGGACAGCGAGGCCACTCAGCTCGGCGATGCGGTTCGGGCCGCCCCGGCTCGAGAAGCGCATTACGCCGGCTCGCTCGCCCTCGACCTCGATCACGAAGACGCCGAACACGTCGGGCTCGTCTCGCGGAGCGCTCGATGTCGGCCAGGATGCTCTCGCCATCGGTCGGCCGCGACGCGGCGAGAAACGGCTGCACGTCCTCGTGCTGGGCGAGGCTTACGAGGAAGTCGAGATCGTCCGGCCGCGCCCGGCGGACAACGACGCTCACAGGATCTCTTCCACCGTCTTCGGACGCCGCCACGCGACGACGAGCCCCGACCCAAGGGCGACACCGAGGAGGATCAGCGCCAGCCCGATGACCATGCCGGTCGTGATCGGCTCGTCGAGGAACAGCGCGCCGTACGCGATCGCGAAGGCAGGCATGACGTAGGCGACGAGCGAGATGCGCGGGTTGCCGTAGCGCGGCAGCATGTGGAAGTACACGAGCTGTGCGATCGTCGTGCCGAGGACAGCCAACGCGGCGACAGAGGCGACCGCCTCCCAGCCAGGCAGCTCATTCGGCAGCTGGAAGAGAGCGAAAGGCAGAAGCAGCAGGCCGCCGATGAGCATGCCGCCGGTCGCGAGCACCGGGCCTGGGGTGTCACGCAGTCGAAGCTGCGCGTACGTACCGGCACCGGCGTACGACAACGACGACAGCACCACGGCGAGCGTCCCTGCCACCGCCCACCCGCCGCCGGGCAGGTCGACGCCCGTCAGCACCCCAACGCCGACGAGCCCGAGCGCGACGCCGACCCACCGGATCCGCGATACCCGCTCGTGGGGCAAGAAGCGGAGCGCGACCACGAACGCGAAGATCGGCACGGTCGCCTGCGCGATCCCTGCGACCGACGAGTCGATGTGCTTCTCGCCCCAGGCGATGAGCCAGAACGGGAGCGCGGCGTTGAAGACGCCGAATACGAATGTCGGGCGACCCGCCGCGCGCAGCTGCGACGCGGCGTCGGCGGCGCCTCGCGTCACGACGAGGTAGACGAGCAGGAGCAGCCCGGCGGTGAGGCATCTCCCCGCCATCATCACGGCCGGCTCGAGGTCGTCGACCGCGACTTTGATGAAGAAGTAGGAGCTGCCCCAGAGACCGGCCAGGGCGAGCAACCAGGGCAGGTAGCCGCGGGTCACTTGGCCAGATCTCCGAGCGGATCGGCGCGGCGGCGGCGAAGAGCGAATGCGCCCGTGCCGAGCGCGACGCCACCGAGGATGAGCGCGAGCGCGCAGAGCGCGTTCACCGTCAACTCCTCGCCGAGGAAGACGACTCCGTAGATGAGCGCGGCGGGCGGAACGAGGTACGTGATGAGGATCGCCCGGCTCGCTCCTGCGCCGGACACGAGCTCGTAGTAAAGGAGGTACGCAAACGCAGTGCCAACGAGCCCGAGGACGACGATGGACGCAATCGGCTTCCACCCCGGTGTCTCGCTCGGACGCTGGACGATCCCCGCCGGCAGGACGACGAGCGTCGCCACTGCGAGCGTGCCGAGAGCCACCGTGAGCGTCGGCACGGTAGCGAGCCTCAGGCCTGTGTAGAGCCCGGCTCCCGCGTAGCAGAGGGCGCTGGCGACCACGGCGAGGCCGGCGATGATCGATCCGCTCGGCAGCGTGCCGACGAGGAGCCCGACGCCGGCGAAGCCGAGGACCAGCCCGACGAGACGCTGGCCGCGCACCCGCTCCGCGTGGACGAAGAGAAAGGCGAAGAGCGCCGAGCCGAGCGGCGCCGTCGCCTGGAGCACAGCTGCCGTCCCGGAGTCGATTCGCGTCTCCGCCCAGAAGAGGAGGTAGACCGGCAACGCAGTGTTCGTGACGCCGACGACGACGAGCGGCACGGTGTAGGTCCGGAAGGCGCTCGCCGTCTCGCGGAGCGGCGTGCGGACGAGGGCGAACACGAGCAGTGCCAGCGTTGCGAGTCCCAGGCGGCCGAGGAGCGCGGTCGAGGGCGCGATGTCCCGCACCGCGATCTTGATGAACATGAACGACGAGCCCCAGATCGCCGCGAGGCCGAGCAGCATGACGAGATGGCGGCGGCTCATCGTGAGAGGAAACGTACGGGACGCATGATCTGTGAGAACGACGCGCGGCCTGATCCGCATCCGGCTCTAAACTGCAGTAGCTCTGACGGCAGTCGCGGAACAGCCGCTGCATCGCGCCCTCGGGCTCACCGACGGGGAGCTGGAACGTATCCGCGGGCTGCTGGAGCGCGACCCGAACCGGTTCGAGCTGGCCGTGTTCTCCCTCCTCTGGTCCGAGCACTGCGGGTACAAGCACTCGGCCCCGCTGCTTCGCCGGCTGCCTTCATCCGGCGAACGCGTGCTCCAGGGGCCAGGCGAGAACGCCGGGGTGATCGACCTCGGAAACGGCGAGGCCGTTGCGTTCAAGGTCGAGAGCCACAACCATCCCTCTGCCGTGGAGCCGTTCCAGGGAGCGGCGACGGGCGTCGGCGGCATCCTGCGCGACGTCGTCGCCATGGGCGCTCGGCCGATCGCGTTGCTCGACGGCCTGCGCTTCGGCGAGCCGGACGCGCATTTCTGGCGGGCGGTGGCCGGCATCGGCCACTACGGGAACTGCGTGGGCGTGCCGACCATCGGCGGCGAGACGGTCTTCGACCCGGCGTACGCGGACAACTGCCTCGTCAACGCGATGTGCGTGGGGCTGCTGCCGGCGGAGCGCGTGACGCGCGCCCGGGCGACGACACCGGGGCTCGCGCTCGTGCTCTTCGGCGCGACGACCGGGCGCGACGGCATCGGCGGCGCGAGCGTGCTCGCGAGCCAGGAGCTTGGCGACGACGCGCCCGAGAAGCGCCCGTCGGTGCAGATCGGCGACCCCTTCACCGGCAAGCGGCTGATCGAGGTCTCGCTCGAGCTCGTCGAGCGCGGGCTCGTCGAGTCGCTGCAGGATTGCGGCGCCGCCGGGCTCGCATCCGCGCTCGCCGAGATGGCGCGGGACGGAGCCGGCGTCGACGTCCACCTCGATCGCGTCCCGCTACGCGAAGACGGGCTGGAGCCGTGGGAGATCATGATCTCCGAGAGCCAGGAGCGAATGGTGGCCGCCGTGCGGCCCGAAGCGCTGGAGGCCGTCGCGGAGGTGATCGACCGCTGGGAACTGCACTGGGCGGAGATCGGCGTCGTCACCGACAGCGGGCTGCTGCGCGCGCTTGCACGGCGATGGGCTGGAGGGCGAGATTCGCGCCTCGTTCCTCACCGACGAGTGCCCGCGCTACGAGGTGGAGCGACAGGCGCGTGCGACCGACTCCGGGGGACTGGCCGAAATAATCGACCCCCGGCAGGTGTACGAGCACTACGACCAGCTCGTGGGCTCGCGAACCGTGCGGCGGCCGGGCCTGGACGCGGCCGTCCTGCGCCTGACACCGTCGTACCGCGGCCTCGCCGTCTCGCTCGACGGTCCGCCGCTCGGCGTACGCGATCCATTCCTCGCCGGCGCGCGCGCCACGCTCGAGGCGGCCCGCAACGTCGCGTGCGCCGGCGGCGAGCCGCTCGGGCTGACCGACTGCCTGAACTTCGGCAACCCCGAGAAGCCCGAGATCGGCTGGGAGCTGGCCCAGGCGATCGAGGGCATCGCCCAGGCCGCCGAGGCGCTCGGCATCCCCGTCGTCTCCGGCAACGTGTCGCTCTACAACGAAACGGCCGGCCGCCCGATCCTGCCAACGCCGATCGTCGGGTGCGTCGGGCTCGTGGCGGACGTCCGGCAGGTGCCACGCGGCTGGCGCGAGGGTGACGTCGTGCTCGCGACCACGCGCGATGAGTTCGACCTGCAGGCCGAGGCCGAGCTCGTCTCGTTCCTCTGGCGAGCCGCGCAGCACTGCTCGCTCGTCCACGACGTCTCGGACCTCGGCCCCTACCTGGCCGTCGAACAGGCGGCTCGCTGGAGCGGCATCGGCGTGGACGTCCACGTTCCCGAGAACGCGTCGGCGATCCTCGCGTGCGCGCCCGGCGATGTTGACAAGCTGTCCGGCATGGAGCTGATCGAGATCGGGACGGTCGGCTGATGTGCGGCGTCTTCGGCATCTACGCGCCGGATCGCGACGTCGCTCGACTCACGCACTTCGCGCTGCACGCGCTCCAGCATCGCGGACAGGAGGCGGCCGGCATCGCCGTCTCCGAGAACGGGCGGCTGACGGTGCTGCAGGAGCTCGGCCTGATCACGAACTTCTCGGAACAGAAGCTGCGCGGTCTGCGGGGAGAGGCCGCAATCGGCCACACCCGCTACTCGACCACCGGCTCGAGCACGTGGGCGAACGCCCAGCCGCTGCTCCCCCGGGGCAACCGGACCGTCGCACTGGCACACAACGGCAATCTCGTCAACGCCAACGAGCTGCGGAGCGAGCTCGAGACCGAAGGCGCGAAGCTCGGCTCGACGTCCGACTCGGAGCTGATCGCCGTCGCCATCGCGGGCGACCCGCGGCCGCTCGAGGAGGCCGTGCCGGCGGCGATGGCCAGGCTGGAGGGCGCGTACTCGGTGGTCGCGATCGCCGACGGCAAGCTCCTCGCCTTCCGCGATCCCCACGGCTTCCGGCCGCTCGTCCTCGGCCGGCTCGGAGAAGACTGGGTCGTCGCCTCCGAGACATGCACCTTCGACCTGCTCGGCGCCGAGCTGGTACGGGAGGTCGCGCCGGGAGAGCTCGTGATGGTGGACGCGACCGGGCTACGCTCGATCCAGGCTGTGCCCGCGGCGGGCGACGGCGCACTCTGCATCTTCGAGTACTTCTACTTCTCCAGGCCGGACTCGCACCTCGCCGGCGTGGAGGCGCACGCGGCGCGCGTGCGGATGGGCGAGCGGCTGGCTGAGGAGTCGCCTGTCGACGCAGACTTCGTCCTCCCCATCCCCGACTCGGGCACGCCCGCGGCGGTCGGCTTCTCGCGAGCGTCGGGCATCCCGTTCAGCGAGGGGTTGATCAAGAACCGTTACGTCGGCCGCACGTTCATCCAGCCCGACCAGGAGCTCCGCCAGCGGGGCATCCGGCTGAAGTTCAACCCGCTCGACGAGGTGGCCGGCAAGCGCGTGGTCGCGGTCGACGACTCGATCGTGCGCGGCAACACCACGCGGCAGCTCGTGGCGATGCTCTTCGACGCGGGCGCGGCCGAGGTCCACATCCGCATCTCGTCTCCCCCGGTCGTCGGCCCCTGCTTCTACGGGATCGACCTGCCCGACGAGGACGAGCTCGTCGCGGCCGCGCGCTCGGTGGAGGAGGTGCGGGAGTTCATCGGCGCGACGAGCCTCGCGCACCTGTCGCTGGAAGGTCTCACCGAGGCGACGCGTCGGCCGGCGTCGTCGCTCTGCCGCGCCTGCCTGACGCGCGAGTACCCGACGCGGATCCCCGAAGACCGGCGCCTCGCGAAGCTCCGCTTCGAGCCGGCTTCGGCCTAGACGTACCGGCTAGCCGCGGCCGTAGCGAACGACGCGCGCGGCGGCTTCGGGCTCCACGCCTTGCTCGATCAGCTCCTGGCGGCGCTCGCTCTCGCCGGCGAGCTTGAGGAAGAGCCAGGCGATGGCGGCGATCGTGACGACGGAGTCGACGATCATCATCAGCGAGCCGGCGATGCCCTGGTCGGCGCGAGCCGAGATGCCGAAGCGGGCGACCGGGTGGACGTACTTGTCGTAGATCGGGTCGTCCGCCCACGCGAGCACGTTGGCGAGCACCATGCTCGTGAAGCGCGCGGCGACGATGTAGAGGAGCTTCGCGCCCGTGCCGAACCAGCGCGGCGCCGGTAGCGGCTCGAGCACGGGAGCCCAGAACAGGGCGCCGGCGGTGAAGAACGAGATGTGCTCGATCGCATGCACGAGCGTCGTTGCCGAGCGCCGCCTCGTAGAAGATACGGCAGGTGCCAGAGATAGAGGTTCACGGCCCACAGCGGCCACGCGACCATCGGATGCGCGAGCACGCGGAGCCGGTGAATCCAGTTGTAGGCGAGCAGCGGACGGAGCAGCGGCCCCGTCAACCCGGCGACGATCGCCAGCGGCGCCAGCTCCCCGAGGAGAACGTGCTGCGCCATGTGCACGAAGAAGAACTGCTGCTCGCCCCACGCATCGATCGGCGAGAAGAGCGCGAGCGCGACCAGGCCGAGGCCGACCCCGAACGACCAGCGCCGCCAGCCGGCGACCGGGCTCCCGCGGCCGGCGAGCGTGTGCGCGCGGCGGTAGTAGGCGAACGCGGCGAGCGCGATCGCGACGGCGGCGAGCGGATCGAACGTCCAGCTCGTCAGCACCGACAGATCGTCGTGGGCGCCGCCGTGTCCGAGGATCACAGCGCTTGAGCATAGACTCGCGCCGTGGGCGGGCGGACGTACGACGACGCCGGCGTCTCCATCGAGAAGGGCGCCGACGTCGTCTCGCGGCTGCGCGCCGCCGCCGAGTCCACGGGCGCCAGAGGCTTCGGCGCCTTCGCGGGCCTTCACCCTCTCGACGACGGGCGGCTGCTGGCTGCGTCGACCGACTCGGTGGGCACGAAGCTCATCCTGGCGCGGCAGCGCGGCGTGCTGCGGAACTGCGGCGCCGACCTCGCCGCCCACTGCATCAACGACGTGATCACGTGCGGGGCCGATCCGCTCGTCCTGCTCGACTACGTCGCCGCCAACACGATCGATCCCGCGCAGGTGGTCGAGCTGGTGGAGGGCGCGGCGGAGGTCTGCCGCGCGGCCGGCGTCGCGTTGATCGGCGGCGAGACGGCCGAGCTGCCCGGCATCTACCAGGAAGGCGAGCTCGACTTCGCCGGTACATGCGTGGGCATCGTCGAGCGCGACCGCGTGATCGACGGCTCGCAGGTCGCGTCCGGCGACTTCGTCGTGGGGCTGCCGTCGGCCGGCGTCCATGCGAACGGGTTCACGCTCGTCCGGCAGGTGCTCGAGGACGAGGACTACGACGGCGACGACCTGCTGGCGCCGACGCGGCTCTACCTCGACGACGTTCGGCGGCTCCGAGACACGCGCCCACGCATTCGCCCACGTGACGGGCGGCGGCATCCTCGGCAACCTCGAGCGCGTCCTGCCGGAGGGGCTCCGCGCCGAGATCGACTGGACCTCGTGGGAGCGCCCGCCGGTCTTCCACTGGCTCGCGCGCCACGTGGCGGAGGACGAGCTGCGGCGCGTGTTCAACCTCGGCATCGGCTTCCTCGCGGTGGTGCCCGAGGCAGGGGGCGAAGAGGGCGTGATCGGAAGGGTCACTAAACCGTGAGCCCTGTCCGATTCGGACACGTCCCAGTGCCTGGCACTGAGGTGTGCCAATTCTGTGCCAATGTGTCCACAGACGCAGCGGTGCGCAGGGGGAGGGCCGAGAGGTAGCGGTGATCGGCGTCCTCGTCTCCGGAGAAGGCACGAACCTCCAGGCCATCCTCGACGCCGGCCTCGCCGTCCGCGCGGTCGCATCCAGCCGCCGTGACGCACGAGCCCTAGAGCGGGCCGAGGCCGCCCTGGTTCCAGCCGCCGCGTTCCAGCTCACCGACTTCGAGTCGCGGGAGGAGCGCGACGTTGCCATGGCCGACTGGCTGGAGGAGCACGGCGTGACACTCGTCGCCTGCGCCGGCTACATGCACCTGCTCACGCCGGCCTTCCTCGCGCGCTTCGAACGCATCGTCAACGTCCACCCCTCGCTCCTTCCCGCCTTCCCCGGCACGACTCCGATCGAGGACACGCTGGCGGCGGGAGCGGCCGAGACCGGCGTTACCGTCCACTGGGTGGACGAGGGCGTCGACACGGGCCCGGTGATCGCCCAGGAGCACGTGGCCATCGAGGACGGAGACACGCCGGCCGCGTTGCGCGAGCGTCTGCACGCCGTCGAGCATCGGCTTTATCCGCAGGTCCTCCGCGAGCTCGCCGAATGATCGACCGCGCGCTGCTCTCCGTCTACGACAAGACGGGGCTCGACGCCTTCGCGCGCGGGCTCGCCGAGCTCGGCGTCGAGCTGGTTGCAAGCGGCGGCACGGCGGCGTACATCGAGGAGCACGAGCTCGGCGTGACGCTCGTCGAGGAGCTGACCGGCGTCGGCGAGCTGCTCGGCGGGCGCGTGAAGACCCTCCACCCGCACGTGCACGCGGCCATCCTCGCGCGCGCCGACAGCGCAGAGGACACACACGCACTCGATGAGCTCGGCATCAGGCCGTTCCAGCTCGTCTGCGTCAACCTCTACCCCTTCGGCAGATCGCCTGGCGGCGCGGTGTGAGCGAGCAGGAGGCCGTGGAGATGATCGACGTCGGCGGCCCCGCGATGCTGCGGGCGGCTGCGAAGAATTACGAACACGTGACGCCGGTCTGCAGGCCCGATCAGTACGAGGACGTGCTGGCCGAGCTGAGGACGAACGGCGAGTTATCCCTGGAGACGCGCCGCCAGCTCGCCGCCGCGGCCTTCGCGACGACGGCGGCCTACGAGTCGGCGATCGCAGCGTGGTTCTCCGACGACGAGCCCACTCCGCGCACGCTGACGACGACGTTCGACAAGGTGGCCGACCTGCCGTACGGCGAGAACCCGCACCAGCGCGCGGCGCTGTACGCGGAAGCGGGAGCCCGCCGCCACGTGCTCTCGCGCATCGAGCAGCTGCAAGGCGGCCCGCTGTCCTTCAACAACCTCGCCGACCTGTCTGCCGCACGGGCGCTCAGCGAGGAGTTCACCGTGCCAGCCTGCGTGATCGTCAAGCACACGAACCCCTGCGGCGTCGCGCTCGGCACGACGATCGACGAGGCGTACGCGCGCGCGCAGGCGGCAGATCCCGTCTCCGCGTACGGAGGCGGTCGTCGTCTGCAACCGGCCCGTGGAGGGGGAGCTCGGCGCACGACTCGCCGAGCAGTTCGTGGAAGTGCTGTTCGCACCCGGCTACGACGACACCGCTCGCTCTGCGTTGAGCGCCAAGCCGGCGACGCGCGTGCTGCTCGACGCCGAGCGACGTCACCATTCGCCTGGCGAGCGCGACTACCGACGCGTCATGGGTGGGTTGCTGATCCAGGACCGGGACGTCGACATCGATCCGCGCGAGTCGATGGAGGTCGTGTGCGGAGAGCCGACCGAGGACGACTGGGGCGAGCTGCTATTCGCCTGGCGCGTGTGCAAGCACGTTACGTCGAACGCAATCGTGCTCGCGCGCGGGCTGCAGACGATCGGCGTCGGCGCCGGCCAGATGAGCCGCGTCGACGCGGTTCGCATCGCCGTCGACAAGGCGCGGGAGCTGGGGCACGAGCTCGGCGGCGCGGCGCTCGCGTCCGACGCGTTCTTCCCGTTCGCCGACGGCCCTCAGCTGGCGCTCGAAGCGGGCGTCCGGGCGGTCATCCAGCCCGGCGGCTCGAAGCGGGACGCCGAGGTGATCGAGGCCGTGAGGTCAGCCGGCGCGGTGATGGTCTTCACGGGCCGCCGGCATTTCAAGCACTGAGCCCGGCGCAGCCTCGAGAAACGCGCAGCGGCGCTTGTCGGCCGGGAGCGGCGAGCCTCCGATCCGGGTGACGCGGAAACGGAACGCCGTCGATCTCCTCGTCGGCGCCCTCCATGGGCGCCGGTCCGGGTCGCTCGGCCAGCGCATAGACGCCCTCGACCGGCATGAACACGAGGTGTCGACTCGTGTCCGCGTCGCTGAAGTCGCGCTCGCCAAAGCGCTTCTTGGCCTCTGCCAGTCCCTCGGAGACGTCCTCGAGCAGCTTGGCGCACGTCGCCAGCTCGCTCTCCGTCGCCGCGAGGCGGTCCCCGAGCGGCTTGAGCTCTGCGAGCTCAGCCTCCACGCGCTCGAGCTCCCGGCGAGTCTCGACATGTGCTGCGCACTCTTCCTCGTAGCGGTGGTTGAGGGCGTCGGCGCCGACAGCTGAGGTCGGCTAGCTGAGACTCGACGACGGCGCGCTGCTCCGACTCGCGGGCAAGCGCCTCCTCGCGCTCGCCCATCAGCTCTGCCAGACCGCCGGCCTCTGCCCGCGCCGCGGTGAGCTCCTGCGCAAGCTCCTCGGCAGCGGCGGCCGTGCGCTAGTCTACCTCGAGCAGCCCGCGGAGCTGCTCGAGCTCCACTTTCGAGTGCGGCGCAGCGCGACTCCAGCCGGCCGACCTCGCGCCGGGCCCAACGTGCGCGCCCTCCGCTTCCTCAAGGCTCTGGGAGAGAGCGCGGGTGTCGGCCTGCAACTGAGAAAGCTCAGCCTCGGCGACGACGCGGGCGTCGGCCTCGCGCGACCGAGCCTCTTCGCTGGCCGCGAGCTCGACGCCCCGTGACTTCACGGCCGCCCGGAGCTCGTCGCGCTCCCGCTCGAGCTCGACGGCGTGTGGAGCGGCTCGCCGCAGCTCCTCGGCTTCCGCGCGCTCTTCCGTCGAGACGTTCGGAGAGGACACGGGCATCGCCCTGCAGCTGGCGCAGCTCTGCCTGCGACCGCCGTGCGGGCCTCGGCTTCGCGTGATCGAGCCTTGTTGCTCTTCGCGAGCTCCTGTTGCAGCTGGGCGATGTCGGCTTCCAACGCCGCCTGCGAGGCGGCGTTGCCGGCGAGCTCCGCATCGCGCGCCGCAAAGCCGGCCGGAGCTCCTCGAGCTGCGTGCTTGCCGCCGCCACCGAGGCCTCCGCTGCACTGTGTCGCTCGCGTGCCTCGTCGAGGGCGGATTCGAGCTGCGCGACTTCTGCCTCCATGCCCCTCCGGGCGTTTGCGCTCTCCGCGAACTCCGCCTCACGGGTCGCGAAGATCGCACGAACCTCGGCGAGCTCCTCCGTGGCGGCTGCGGCTGCGGCCTCGGACGCATTGTGCTCTTCGCGCGCCGCGCTCAAGGCTGTCTGAAGTCGACCAACCTCCGTCTCCATGGCCGCTCTAGCCTTGGCGCTTTCTGCCAGCTCGGCGTCACGCGCTGCAAGATCCTCACGAAGCTGGCCAGTAGTCCCGGCTTCCCGCGAGAGTCCCTGAGCTTCGGCGCGCGCCTCCTCGAGCATGCGCTGCGTCGCATCGTGGGCTGCGCGCTCCTCGTCCAGCGTCGTGGCAGCGAACGTGAGCTGCTGGCGGAGCCCTTGGAGCTCGGCCTCGACCGCAGCGCGGGTCTCCACGTCGTTGGCGCGGGACTCTTCACTAGCTGCGAGCTCGGCGCGGACGGCGTCCAGCTCGGCTTTCATCTCCGCCTTCAAGGCGGCGCTACCGGCCAGCTCAGCCTCACGTGCGGCAAAGCCGGCTCGCAGGTCCTCGAGCTGCGCCTCCAGCGACTGCGTGACGGTTGCGTTCTCCGCCAGCTCGGCGTCTCGCCCTTCAAGGTCAGTGCGAAGTTCGGCTGCGATCTCCTCCAGGCGCGCCAGCTCTGCTGCGGCCTTAGCCTTCGCATCCGGGTCGTCGGCCTGCGCGGCGCGCTCTCTCCACTCGTCGGCTTCCCGCGACAGTCTTTCCCCTTCGGCGCGCGCCTCCTCGAGCATTCGCTCCGTTCCCCCGTGGGCTGCGCGCTCCTCGTCCAGCGTCGTGGCGGCGTACATGAGCTGCTGGTGGAGCCCTTCGAGCTCGGCCTCGACCGCGGCGCGGGTCTCCACTTCGTTGGCGCGGGATTCTTCAAGGGCTGCGAGCTCAACACGGACGGCGTCCAGCTCGTTCGTCGCGGCGGCGAGCTCGGCGTTCATCTCGGCCTTCGAGGCGGCGCTACCGGCCAGCTCAGCCTCACGTGCGGAAAAGCCGACCCGGAGATCCTCGAGCTGCGCCTCCAGCGACTGCCTGGCGGTTGCGCTCTCCGCCAGTTCAGCGTCTCGTCCTTCAAGGTCAGTGCGAAGTTCGGCTGCGATCTCCTCCAGGCGCGCCAGCTCGGCTGCGGCCTGCGCCTTCGCATCCACGTCGTCGGTCTGAGCGGCGCGCTCTCTCCACTCGTCGGCTTCCCGCGAGAGTCCTTCCGCTTCGGCGCGCGCCTCCTCGAGCATGCGCTGCGTCCCATCGTGGGCCGCGCGCTCCTCGTCGAGCCTGCGTGGCGGCAAACGTGAGCTGCTGACGGAGCGCTTCGAGCTCGGGCTCGGAGCCTGTCGCCTCGGGCTCGGGCTGCTCATCGTCGCCAAGCTGGAGCACTCCGACCTCAGCGGCCAGACCCTCGATGAGCTCCAGGCGGGGATCACGCGGTGGCTCGACCTTGGCAAATGGGGCTGCTTCGCCGCGACCACCTCGCGGATGGCGCCGCTTGATCTCCGACCACAGGCCAGAACCGAAGCCTTCCTGCTTCTCCATGTCCAGGCCGAGTTGCTCGGCCAGCATCGTGGTGAGAGCCGGTCCGGAGACATAGCCCTTCATCACGAGCACCTCGCCGAGCCGCTTGCCGTTCACCTTCTGGTCGGCGAGCGCCTCGTCCAGCTCCTCGGGCGTGATCAGGCCCCTCTCGACGAAGAGCTCTCCGAGCAGCTTGGCGGGTACGGATGCCGCTTCCACGTTCGAGCTAATCGGCACACGTCGCCGGTGGCTTGAGCGTTACGCTTGATCGGCCGTGGCACGCGAGTATCCGACGGTCCTCGATCTCATCGGCGGGACGCCGGTCGTCCGCCTCCAGAAGCTTGGCTCGGAGCTGGGTTGCACGCTCCTGGCGAAGCTCGAGTTCATGACCCCCGGCGGCTCGAACAAGGACCGCATCGGACTACGCATGGTCGAAGCCGCCGAGCGCGAGAGCAAGCTCGAGCCCGGAGGGACGATCGTCGAGCCCACCTCCGGCAACACGGGCGTGGGTCTCGCGCTCGCCGCCGCGATCAAGGGCTACAGGCTGATCTGCGTCGTCCCCGACAAGGTGGCACCGGAGAAGATCGCGCTGCTGCGCGCTTTCGGCGCCGAGGTCGTCATCTGCCCGACGGCCGTCGACCCGGATTCACCCGAGAGTTACTACTCCGTTTCGGACCGGCTCGCTGAGGAGATTCCCGGCGCGTACAAGCCAGACCAGTACTCGAACGCCGCGAATCCCGGATGCTCACTACCACTCGACGGGCCCGGAGATCTGGGAGCAGGTCGGCGACGAGCTCGACGCCGTCGTCGTCTCCGTGGGCACGGGCGGGTCGATCACCGGCATCGGCCGCTATCTCAAGGAGCAGAAGCCCGAACGTCATCGTCGTCGGCGCGGACCCCGAGGGCTCCGTGTTCACCGCCTGCGACGAGCAGCGGCATCCATCCGTACCTCGTCGAGGGCATCGGCAAGGACTCGTATCCGCAAACGTTCGACCCGTCGGTGGTGGACGAGTACGTACGCGTCTCCGACCGGGACTCGTTCCTCACGGCGAGGGCGCTCGCACGCGAGGAGGGCATCATCGGCGGTGGCTCGGCGGGAACGTCGGTCTTCGCCATGCTCGAGACCGCTCGCCGGCACGGGCCCGGCCACACGCTCGTCACGACGATTCCCGACGGAGGACGCGGTTACCTATCGAAGCTCTACGACGACAACTGGATGCTCGAGCACGGGCTGCTCGAGCGGCGCGGGCCGCTGCCGACGATCTCAGAGGTGCTCGCCTACAAGCACACCGAGAACGGGGCCACTCCCGACCTGGTGGTCTGCGAGGCACAGCAGAAGATCGGCGCCGCCATCGAGCTGATGCAGCGATACGGGATCTCCCAGCTGCCCGTAGTCCGCCGCGCCCCGCCGGGCTCGTTGACCGACGTCATCGGCTCGCTGAACGAGCGCGGGCTGCTCGACCGCGTGTTTCGCAACCCCGACTCGCTGGGCGAGGACGTGACGGGCGCCATGGACCCACCGCTGCACGCTGTCGACGCCGGCGACTCGGTGCGCGACGTCTACGGCAGCCTCGCCGGCCCCGGGGCGGCCGTGCTGGTGGCGCGCGACGGCGCTCCCACCGCGGTGCTGACACGCTCTGACTTGCTGGAGTACCTCGCACACGGGCGCACGGAATAGTTCCGCGTGCCCGAGGTCGCCCTCATCCCGCTGACCGAAGACGAGCGCCAGACCTTTCTTCACGAAGAGGTTGCGGACTACGCCGATCAGCAGGTCCGGGACGCCGGCTGGCCACCTGCTGAGGCGCTGCACCGAGCGCGGGCCGAGATCACGCCCGTCTTCGACCGCGAGCTCGTTGAGGCAATGACGTCAGACGACCGGCTGTGGTCGGCGAAGTCCACCGACGGCCAGTCTGTGGGGTGGCTCTGGGTCAAGCCGATTGACGGCACCGGCGGACCAAGCGTCTTCCTGGAGCAGATCACCGTCGCCGCACGTTGCCGCCGCCTTGGATACGGCCGCGCGATGCTGAGAGTCCTGGAGGAGCTGCTCGCTGCGGATGGCAGTCGAGGAGCTGCAGCTGAACGTCTTCGTCGCGAACGAGGCGGCCCGCGGGCTCTACGGGACCACCGGCTATGACGAGGTCGGCCGTGACGAGCGCCGCGTGAGGCTGCGCAAGCGTTTGCAGCCCGCGAGGAGCCGCTAGCGGTGCGGCTCTACGACTCAGCCCCGTCCGGCAACTGCTACAAGGTTCGGCTGCTGCTGACCCAGCTCGGCATCGCGTTCGAGCGGCAGGAAGTGGACACGCGGCAGCGTGACGGTCGCGACGACGTGCTCGGCGGCAAGAACCCGGCGCTCCGCGTACCGGTGCTCGAGCTCGACGACGGGCGACACCTCGCGGAGTCGAACGCCATCCTCTGGTACCTCGCAGAGGACACGCAATACGTCTCCGACGATCCGCTACGAGCGGGCGAAGACGCTCCAGTGGATGTTCTTCGAGCAGTACGACCACGAGCCGAACGTCGCCGTCGTCAGGCACCGCACCATGCTCGGCCACCTGGACGACTATCCCGACTCGGAGCAGCGGCGCGATGCGAGGCTACGCAGCGCTCACGGCGATGGAACAGCAGCTCGACGGGCTCGACTACTTCGTCGGCGACCAGTACTCGATCGCGGACATCGCGCTCTACGCGTACACGCACGTGGCACACGAAGGCGGGTTCGACCTGGATCGCGTACCCGGCGATCAGCGCCTGGCTCGACCGCGTCGGCGAACCAGCCAGGCCACATCACGATCGACGACTAGGGCCGATGCCTGAGACCGTCAGCCTCACCCAGCTTCGGCGCTTTCTCGTGGCGCACCAGCGCTACGCGACGCGCGCGCGGACGTCGCGGCCCGCGGACGTCGCGCGAGAGATCGAGCGGCTGTCGGCCGTTCAGCTCGACTCCATCTCGACCGTCGACCGCGCCCATCGGCTCACGCTCACGTCGCGGCTCGGCTGGTACAAGCCGGGCACGGTCTCGCGGCTGCTCGGCCAGGGACGCATCTTCGAGTACTGGGCGCACGAGGCGTGCCTGCTGCCCGTGGCCGACTACCCGCTCTTCAAGCGGCGCATGGTGCACCTGGAGGCGGCGCACTGGTGGGGCCGCAAGCGCCACGACCGCAAGACCGAGGAGCATGTGATCGACGCGATTCGCGAGCGCGGCGCTCTGCCCTCGCGTGCCTTCGAAGGCAGGGGGCAGCCGGGCGAGATGTGGAGCTGGAAGCCGGCGAAGCGCGCGCTGGAGCATCTCTTCGCCGCCGGCGAGCTCGCCATCGCCGGGCGTAACGGCTTCCAGCGCGTCTACGACCTGCCGGAGCGCGTCATCCCTCGCGAGTACCTCGACGCGCCGACCCCCTCGGAAGACGAGTTCCGGCGCGGCTATGCGCTCCGCGCCGTCCAGGGCCGCGGCGCGCTCACCGAGCGCGGCATCGCCGAGCACTGCCGCTTTCGCGGTGGAGCGAGCGGCTATGCGTCCCATCGTGGACGGACTTGTCGACGAGGGGCTCGTGCGGCGCGTTGACCGTCGAGGACGGCGGGCCGCCGGTCGTCGTCGCCAGCGGCGTGCAGGTGGACGGACGCGCGTCGCGCGGTGGCGTGCTCGTCTCGCCGTTCGACAGCCTGTTGTGGGACAAGCCGTTCGTGGAGCGCGTCTTCGGGTTCCAGCCGCTGATCGAGGTCTACAAGCGCGAGCACGAGCGGATCTACGGCTACTACGTGCTGCCGTTTCTGCTCGGCGACCGGCTTCGCGGGGCGGGCGGACCTGAAGGCTGACCGCGGCGAGGGCGTCCTCCGCGTCAAGGCGTTCCACGTCGAGCCCGGCGTCCGTGCATCGAAGCGGCTCGAGGAGGCGTTCGATCGCGCGCTGGCGCGGCTGGCGCGAAGCCTCGGCCTGGAGCGGGTAGCGCGGTGAGGCTCGTCTCGCCGGAAGAGGCTCGGCGGATCGCGGTTCGCGCGCAGCTGCTCGACGGCTCGGCCACGTCGGTGCTCGACACCGTGCGGCCGGCTCGGCTTCCTCCAGCTCGACCCGATCTCGACCGTGGCGCCGCCGCAGCATCTCGTGCTCTGGAGCCGGCTGGGCTCCGCCTACGACCAGGCCGAGCTCGACCGGCTGCTCTGGGAGGAGAAGAAGCTCTTCGAGTACACCGCCTACATCCGGCCGATCGAGGATCTGCCGCTGATCCGCGCCCGGATGCGGCGGCGCAGCGGCGACAAGTACGCACACGAGCGCCGCGGCAACGAGTTCCTCAAGGCGAACGCCCGCTACAAGCGCCATCTCCTCCGCGAGCTCGAGCGCTGCGGCCCGCTGCTGTCGCGCGAGATTGCGCAGCACTCGTCGACTCCCCGTGACCCGCACCCCTGGTGGGGCAACCGCCAGGTCGCGCTCATGCTGATGATCCTCGAAGCGCGCGGCGTCGTCGCCGTCGTCGGCCGCCGCAACGGCCAGCGGCTCTGGGATCTCGCCGAGCGCTGGTATCCCGAGACCGAGACGGTGCCGCTACGCGAGGCGGAGAGCATCCTCGCCGAGCGCCGCTTCCGCGCCCAGGGCGTGCGGCTGACGAAGAAGGGTTGGGAAGCGCATCCCGACGCGTCCGACGAACCGGTTCCCGATCGCGCGACGCTGCTGTCGCCGTTCGACCGCCTCGTCCACGACCGCGATCGAGCCGAGGCGCTGTGGGACTTCCACTACCGCCTCGAGATGTACGTGCCGAAGGCGAAGCGGGAGTACGGCTACTACGTGCTGCCGCTGCTCGTCGGCGACCGATTGGTCGGGCGCGCGGAGCCGCGCTTCGACCGCAAGACGAAGACGCTCGAGCTGCTCGGCGCGTGGGGCGACACTTCCCGGCTTCGACGAGGTCTATGCGCGAGCTCGGTGCCTGGCTGGGCGCGGAAACCCCTTAAGGGGCCAGAGCGGCGAGCGCCGCCCGGACTCTTTCTCCAAGTAGCGCGAGCCGCTCGACGGGCTCGTTGCTGAACACGAAGCGAACGTGGCGCTCGGCGACCTCGCCGCCCCAGCCACGCATCGGCGTGGCTGCGACCTTCTCCTCCAGCAGGGCGTCAGAGACGTCGACGCAGTCGAGTCCGAGCGCGGCGACATCGAGGAGCAGTGACCACGCGCCGTGGGGACGCACCGCCGGCAGACCCTCGAGTTGCCGCATCGTCTCGTCACGTCGCCGCTGCCACTCGGTATTCGCCGCGGCGAGCCCGTCGTCCGCCGCCTCGAGCGCGGCGCGGGCTCCGATCTGGGCGAAGCCGCTCGCCAGCAAGCCGTTGTAGATGTGGACCCGGGAGACGTCGTTCACGAGCTCCCCGGGCGCAACCACCCAGCCCACGCGCCAACCGATCATGCGCTGGCCGGTCGAGACTGCGTCGACCGTCACTGTTCGATCGCGCATCCCGGGCAGGGCGGCCGGATGCCGGACTCCGCGACCGTCGAACAGCACTGCTTCGAATTCGGCCCAGTAGAGCAGCCAGAGATCGCGATCGCGGCAGACCGCGGCGATTGCGTCCCACTCCTCGTCGCTCGCGACCCACCCGGTCGGAAACGACGCGTTGTTGATGAAGACGACCCGTGTTCGCGGTGTCACCGCCGCGGCAAGCGCGGCGAGGTCGAGCCGCCATTCGCCGCCGACGACGCTCAGGGGCACCAGGCGAGGCACAGCGCCGACAAGGCGCACGCGATTGACCATCCCTGCGTACGTGGGATCGGTGACGACGACCTCGTCGCCCGGATCGGTGAGACAGAACAACGCATCGAGCATCGCCTCGCCTTCGCCCGCGGTGATCACGATCTCTCGGCGGCCGTCGTACCGCGGTCCCCGCGGCGCTCGATGAACGCCGCGACGGCCTCCTTGAGGTCGTCTCGGCCGCTGAACGGGAGCCAGCTGTTCGCCTCGTCGTCGCCGATCGCTGCGCGTGTGGCTTCGATCGCCTCCTCGGGCGGCGCGATGTCCGTGTCAAGGTTCTCGAGGCGCAGCACGTCCGGATCGCTACCCGCAGCTGCCGCCACGCGGTCGATGCTGAAGCCTGGGATGTCGTCGAGTCGGCGAACGCTCTTGGGCAAGGCTCGAACCCTACAATCGTGTCGTGGACTTCGAGACACGCGCCATCCACGAGGGCCAGGAGCCGGACCCGGCGACCGGCTCCGTGGACGTGCCCGATCTACCAGACCTCCACGTACGCGCAGGAGGAGGTCGGCGTCCACAAGGGCTACGACTACTCGCGCGTCGCGAATCCCACGCGCACGGCGCTCCAGACGTGCCTCGCGTCGCTGGAGGGCGCCGACCACGGCATCGCCTTCTCGTCCGGGCTCGGCGCGACGACGACGATCATGCACCTCGTCTCGCCCGGGCGAGCGCGTGGTGTCGGTGAACGACGTCTACGGCGGCGTCTACCGGATGTTCTCGCAGGTGTACGAGCCGAAGGGCTACGCGTTCGAGTTCGTGACGTCGCAGGAGATGTCCACCAATCTCGCCGCTCACCTCGACGAGCGGACGCGGCTCGTCTGGATCGAGACGCCGACGAACCCAACGCTCAACATCGTCGACATTCGCGCTGCGGCCGCGGCGGCGCACGACGCCGGCGCTCTCGTCGTCGTCGACAACACGTTCGCCACTCCGTACCTCCAGCAGCCGCTCGAGCTCGGCGCCGACATCGTCGTCCACTCGCTGACGAAGTACCTCGGCGGCCACTCCGACCTCATCGGCGGCTTCGCAGCGACGAACGACCCGACCGTCGCCGACCGCCTCGTCTTCCTCCAGAAGTCGCTCGGCGCCGTCCCGGGGCCGTTCGACTGCTGGCTCGTCCTGCGCGGGTTGAAGACGCTCGCCGTTCGCATGGACAAGCACTGCGCCAACGCCCGGGCCGTCGTCGCGTTTCTCGAGTCGCACGAACACGTGCAGCAGGTGCTCTACCCCGGCCTCGCCGGCCACCCAGGCCACGAGATCGCCGCCCGCCAGATGCGCGACTTCGGCGGCATGGTCTCGTTCCTCACCGAGACCGAGGAGGAGGCCGTGGCGCTCTGCTCGCGGACGAAGATCTGGACGCTCGCCGAGAGCCTCGGCGGCGTGGAGAGCCTCATCGAGCACCCCGCCCGCATGACGCACGCCTCGACGGCTGAGGGCCCGACCGCCGCGCCGCGCAACCTCATCCGGCTCTCGGTCGGCATCGAGTCGGCCGACGACCTCGTCGAAGACCTCCAGCAGGCGCTCGTCCGCGCGTCGGCAGACGACAGCCTGAAGCGCTTGCGGCTCGAGCCGATCGACCTGCTCCACCTCGGCGGCGAACAGGTCGTCGGCGCCTACGTCCTGGAGACGAACGACGGGCCGGCGCTCTTCGACTGCGGGCCGACGGTCTGCATCGACAGGCTGAAGGACGGGCTGGCGGCGCACGGCCTGGCGCTGACGGACGTCCGCCACCTGCTCCTCTCGCACATCCACCTCGACCACGCAGGCGCCGCGGGGACGCTCGTCCGCGAGCACCCGAGCCTTCAGGTTCACGTGTCGGAGATCGGCGCACCGCACCTCATCGATCCGAGCCGGCTCGACGCCAGCGCGCGACGCCTCTACGGCGACGCGTTCGACGCCCTCTGGGGCGAGCTGGCGCCGGTGCCCGAGGAGAACGTCCACGTCGTCGGCGACTGACGTCGTCGGCCTCGAGTGCTTTCCCACGCCCGGCCATGCGTCGCACCACGTCTCGTATCTCGCCGGCGACGGAACGCTGTACGCAGGCGACGCCGCCGGCGTCCGCATCGTCCCGGCCCGGCACGTGCTCCCCGTGTCGCCGCCGCCGGAGTTCCAGTACGAGCAATGGCTACAGACGCTGGACGAGATCGAGCGGCGACGACCGGAGCGGCTCGCGCTCATCCACTTCGGCGTCGTCGAGGAGGTTCCCGATCACCTCACGCTCATGCGCGAAGAGCTTCGACCGCTGGGTGGAGCGCGTCGAGGCACGGCGCGACGGAGGAGGAGTTCGTCGAGGCGGGCCGCGCCGAGCTGGCTGCGCGAGTGCCGGGCGACCCGGATCTCTGGCAGCGCGCGGCGCCGCTCTGGCAGTCGTACCGCGGGCTCGAGCGCTACTGGCTGAAGAAGCGCGAAGCGCTCACACAACGCTGAGGACGACGAGCTCCGGATCCTGCCACGGGCCGCCGGCTCGCTTCGCAAGATCCGCGAACGTCACGCCGCCGAGCAGCGAGATCGTCGCGTCGCGGACTTCCTCCCAGACCTCGCGCAGCGTGCAGCCGACGGTCATCGGGCACGGCTCGGGGCTGTGCCTCGTGGCACAGCTGATGGGCGCGAGCTGGCCCTGGAACAGCCGGACGATGCGCTCGAGCGTGATCTCCTCGGGTTTCTTGTTCAGCCGGTAGCCGCCGGTCGGGCCGCGCTCTGAGCGCACGATGCCGGCCGTGCGCATCGTCGGCATCACCTGCTCGAGCACGGACTGGGGAACGGCCGTACGACGCGCGAGCTCCTCGAGCTTGAGCGGCCCTCCGCCGTCGATCGCGAGCGCGAGCACGGCCCGCGTCGCGTAGTCGGTCCTGCGCGATACCCACATGCGTCGCCCTCCTCGTCGATCTCACTTGACATGTCAGCACAACTTCCAATAGTTTGCTGTCATGTCTTGTTTGTTTACTTTGTTTGTCAACAATACATAGAGAGAGGAGAACGACCGCCATGCATCGCCCACTGGCCCTGCTCGCCGGCCTCGCCGCACTGGCGTCCGCGATTGCCGGCGCCGCTGTCGTCGCCCCGTCGGCACCGGCCCGCGCGAACGACACCGAGCTGCAGTCTCGTCGCCTACTCCACCCCCCGCGAGGCATACGCGCAGCTGATCCCGATGTTCCAGAAGACCGCCGCCGGCAAGGACGTGTCGTTCTCGCAGTCCTACGGCGCGTCGGGCGAGCAGGCCCGCGCCGTGAAGGCCGGGCTCGAGGCGGACCTCGTCGCTCTCTCGCTCGCCCCGGACGTCGACGAGCTCGTCAAGGCCGGGCTCGTCTTCAAGGGCTGGACGAAGAAGCCCTACAAGGGCATGGTCACCGACTCCGTCGTCGTCTTCGTCCTCCGCGACGGCAACCCGAAGAAGATCAGGACGTGGAGCGACCTCCTGAAGCCGGGAGTCGAGGTCGTGACGCCGAACCCGTTCACGTCCGGCGGCGCACGTTGGAACATCATGGCTGCCTACGGCGCGTGGCGCCGGGAGGGCAAGACCGACGCGCAGGCGCAGGCGAATCTCCTGAAGCTGTTCAGGAACGTCGTCGTCCAGGACAAGAGCGCCCGCGACTCGCTGAACACGTTCATGAGCGGCAAGGGCGACGTGCTCCTCGCCTACGAGAACGAGGCGCTGTTCTCGAAGCTCAAGGGACTCGACGTCCAGTACGTCATTCCGCGCTCGACGATCCTGATCGAGAACCCGATTGCAGTCACGAGGACGACGGAGCACTCGAAGGAGGCGAACGCATTCCTGAAGTTCCTCACGACTCCCGCCGCGCAGCAGGTGTTCGCGAACAACGGCTACCGGCCGGTCGTGAAGAGCGTGCTCGAGAAGAACCGGAAGAAGTTCCCGGCACGTCCCGGTGAGTTCACGATCGACGCGAAGTCGATCGGCGGCTGGGCGAAGGCGCAGAAGCGCTTCTTCGATCCCAAGACCGGGATCATGGTGAAGATCGAGAACGCCGTCGGTGGCGACACCGGCTAGCACGCCCGACGCCGCGGTCGCCGTTCCGCGCCGCGCCAAGCCTCACACGGACAGGGCCGCAACGGCCTTGTCCGTCGGCTTTATCACTCTGTTCCTCTCGGTCCTCGTCTTGCTGCCCATCTCCGCCCTCGTGTGGGAGGCGACCAGCGAGGGCTCGCAGTCGTTCTGGGATGCCGTCTCCAGTCCGGAGGCGGTGGCCGCACTCAAGCTGACGCTGCTCGCGTCGCTCGGCGTCTCCGTGCTCAACGCCGTGCTGGGAACGATCACGGCGTGGGTGCTCGTTCGCGACGACTTCCGCGGCAAGTCCGTCGTCAACGCGATCATCGACCTCCCGTTCGCGCTGCCGACGATCGTCGCCGGGCTCACGCTGCTCGCGCTCTACGGCCCGACGTCGCCGATCGACATAAACGTCGCCTTCACGCAAACGGCAGTCGTGCTCTGCCTGATGTTCGTGACCTTGCCGTTCGTCGTCCGCACCGTGCAACCCGTGCTCGACGAGCTCGATCCCGAGGTGGAGCAGGCCGCCCATTCGCTCGGCGCATCCCAGCTGGCGACGTTTCGCCGAGTCGTCCTTCCCAACATCCTTCCCGGGATCCTCTCGGGCGTAGCGCTGGCGTTCGCGAAGGCCGTGGGCGAGTTCGGATCGCTCGTCATCATCACCGGCAACATCCCGTTCGACACGCAGGTCTCGTCCGTCTACATCTTCGGGCGCATCGAGAGCGGTGACTCAGCGGGCGCCGCCGCCGTGTCCGTGGTGCTGCTCGCGATCTCGTTTTTGACGCTGCTATCGATCGGGGCCATCCGCCACTTCGCGACGAGGCACGACCGGTGAGCAGGATCGGTCTTCGCCTGGTCGCGCTCGGCTACCTCGCCGTGATCCTCGTCGGGCCGCTGGCGATCGTGTTCTGGCGGACGTTCGAGGACGGGTTCGCGCCGGCGTGGGACGCGCTGACGTCGCCGGAGACGATCCACGCCTTCAAGCTGACGCTGATCATCACTGCGATCGCCGTGCCGGTGAACACGGTGTTCGGCATCGTCTGCGCGATCGCCATCGTGCGGCGCACGTTCCCCGGCAAGTGGCTGCTCAACGCCTTCATCGACCTGCCGCTTGCGCTTTCGCCCGTCGTCGTCGGGCTGTCGCTCTTCCTCCTCTACGGTCGCGAGGGCTGGTTCGGCAGCTGGCTGTCCGACCACGGCATCGACGTGCTCTTCGCCCTCCCGGCGATGGTGATCGCCACGATCTTTGTCTCGCTGCCGTTCGTCGCCCGCGAGGTCGTGCCCACGCTGCGCGAGGTCGGAGACGAGCAAGAGCAGGCTGCCCGCACGCTCGGCGCCGGCGGCTGGCAGACGTTCTGGCGCATCACACTGCCGTCGATCCGCTGGGCCGTCGTCTACGGCGTGATCCTCACCACCGCGCGCTGCCTCGGCGAGTACGGCGCGGTAGCCGTCGTCTCCGGCCGCATACAGGGCGAGACGGAGACCGCCACGCTCCGCGTCCAGGAGCGTTACGACAGCTTCGACCTCGCCGGCGCCTACGCTATTTCCATCGTGCTTGCCCTGCTCGCCATCGCCGTGCTCGTGGCCTTGACGGTGATCCGACCGCGGGAGCACACCGCCTGATGTCCATCACCGTACGCAACATCACGAAGCGCTTCGGGGACTTCGTGGCGGTCGACGACGTCTCCCTCGAGGTCGAGAGCGGCGCGCTGACGGCGCTGCTCGGGCCAAGCGGCTCCGGGAAGTCGACGCTGTTGCGCATCATCGCCGGGCTCGAGGCGCCCGACGCCGGTGAGATCCTCCTGTCCGGCAAGGCCGCGACGGCGCTCCCTCCGCAGAAACGCAACGTCGGCTTCGTCTTCCAGCACTACGCCGCCTTCAAGCACATGACGGTGCGAGACAACATCGCCTTCGGCCTCAAGGTGCGGAGGCGGCCCCGCACCGAGATCCGCGAGCGCGTGGACGAGCTGCTCCACCTCGTTCAGCTCCAGGGCTTCGGCGACCGCTATCCCGCGCAGCTCTCGGGCGGACAGCGCCAGCGCATGGGCCTGGCGCGCGCCCTCGCGCCCGAACCGCAGGTGCTGCTGCTCGACGAGCCGTTCGGCGCCCTCGACGCGCGCGTCCGGGCGGAGCTACGCCAATGGTTGCGGCAACTCCACGACGTGGTGCACGTGACGACGGTCTTCGTGACCCACGACCAGGAGGAGGCCATGGAGATCTCGGACACGATCGCCGTGATCAACCATGGCGCACTCGAGCAGGTCGGTGCCCCGCAGGAGCTGTACGACGCGCCCGCCACCGAGTTCGTCATGCGCTTCGTCGGTGATGCCAACGTCGTGGGCGGAGCGCTCGTCTGGTCCGACGACCTCGAACTGCTCGACGAGCCCGCCGACGGATCGGTAGAGGCAATGATCGTACGAGTCACCGTGCTCGGTCGAGACGTGAAGGTCGAGCTCCACGACGTCGACGGTGCGGAGATCGTTGCCGTGATCGCACGGAGGCGTTTCGACGAGCTCGGGCTCTGGCGAGGCCAGACGGTCTGGGTGCGGGCGCGGCGCGAGCGCGTGTTCGCCGGCTAGACCAGCGAGACGACCTTCTCCTCGCGCGACTCGCGGTAGTCGGCGCCGAGCGCGTCCTCGAGCTTCCGCTCCAGCTCGCCGGACGCCTCCAGCTCCTCGGTGATGTCCGCGCCGCCGATCAGCTCGCCTTTGACGAAGACCTGCGGGACCGTCGGCCAGCCGGACTGCGCCGACAGCTCCTGGCGAATGGCCGGGTCGGGAAGGATGTCCACGGTCGTCACCGGCGCACCCGCCCGCCGCAGCGCCTCGAGCGCACGCTGCGAGTTGCCGCACATGATCATCTGCGGCGTGCCCTTCATGAACAGGGCGACCGGCTCGCCCTCGATCACCTGCCGTACCTCCGTAGTCAGATCGCTCATGTGCCCTCCACTCTCGTTGTTATCCGCAACTCGTGAATGGTGCCATCCGCGAGCGGCTCCGCGAGCGCCGCGTAGACGAGCTTGTGCTGCTCGACGAGCGACAAGCCCTCGAACCGCCCGCTGACGACGGTGACGTGGAAGTGGTCGCCGCCGCCGGTACGGTCCACGACGTCGACGACGCTCGCGTCGGGAAAGGCGGCCCGCAAGAGTGGCTCCAGCATCGTCATCCTCGGCGCCGCTCGATGTGGTCGTCGTACGCCTGCAGGTAGTCGGCCACCATGCGCTCCGGCGAGTACTGCTCCTCGGCGAAGCGCCGCAGGTCCTCGGGCTCGAGCTTGTCCGCCTCCTCGAGCGCGGCCGCCATCTCGCGGTAGTCGTCGACGATGATGCCGCTGCGGCCGTGCTCGATCACCTCGGGCACCGCGCCGATGCGCGTTGCAATGACCGGCGTGCCGCACGCCATCGACTCGATCATCACCAGGCCGAACGGCTCCGCCCACTCGATGGGGAAGAGCGTCGCCCGCGCGTGCTGGAGCAGCTCCACTTTCTCGCCGTGCGTCACCTCGCCGAGGTACTCGATCTCCGAGGAGAGATGCGGTCGCACGAACTCCTCGAAGTACGCGATCTCCGGCGGCTCGCGCCGCTTGCCGGCGATCTTCAGCGGCAGTCCCGCCGTGACGGCGATGTCGATCGCCCGGTGGCAACCCTTGTCAGGGCTCATGCGCCCGACGAAGAGGAGGTAGTCGCCGCGGTGCGGCTTCATGGGATAAAGCGAAAGGTCGAGCGCGTTCGGGCAGTTGGCCGCCCAGGGCAGATCCGGCTTGGGCGTCCGCTGGTTCATGGAGATCGAGATCAGCCCCACCTGCGGCGAGACGCGCGCGATCTGCTCGTAGACGACGCCGCCGATCGCGTCGAGCGGGCCGTGGACGGTGTGCAGAGTCGGCGTCTGGAGCGCCCCGCCGAGCGCCGCGGCCGGCAGCCCGGAGTGGTCGTTGATGACGTCGAACTCGTCGGCGCGCTCATAGCAGTGGAGGCAGTGGTGGAGCTCGACGATCGACGTGCCGATCAGCTCGCTCGGCGCCGTCTCGTACACCGACTCGAGCTTCGCCTTCGTGTGCGAGTCGCCCGACGCGAAGAGCGTGACGTCGGCGCCGGCGTCGACCAGCCCGTCGGCGAGCAGCCACACGATCCACTCGATGCCGCCGTAGCCGGTCGGCGGCACGGGGAACCAGACCGGACTGATGAGAGCGACTTTCACTCGGGCTCGACTCTGACGTAGCCGTGGTCGACGCGCACAGTCCAGCGCCGGTCGAAGCACGGAACGCCGGCCAGCCGCAGCGCTCCCACCCAGGACGGCAGCTCCACCGGCGCCGCCGTCTCGAGCGTCTGCCGGCGGCGCGACGGCTCGAGACCCAAGCAGCACGCGCAACAGGAGGATCGGGGTCGCGGCCGCCCACGCCTGGGGCCGCGCGGCGGTGGGATACGCGATGGGGAACGGCGTCTCCGCCCGCGGCATGCCGGCGAACACCTCCGGCAGCTGGTGATCGAGGTACGCGGCGGCCTGCAACATGCGGTGCACGATCTTCTGGGCCTCGGGCCAGCGCCGGTAGCGGGCGAGGCCGAGCGCGATCAGCGAATTGTCGTGGGGCCAGACGGTGCCGTTGTGGTACGCGAGCGGGTTGTAGGCCGCGTCCCCGGAGGACATCGTGCGCACGCCCCACCCCGACCACAGCTCCTCGCCCATCAGCCGGTCGACGACGGCATCCGCCCGCTCGGAGGGGACGATCCCGCTCCACAGCAGATGGCCCATGTTCGAGCACATGGAGTCGACGGGACGCTTGTCGCCGTCGAGCGCGAGGGCGTAGTAGCCGCCGCGCTCCTCGATCCAGTACGCCGCGTTGAACGCCCGCCGCAGCTCCTTCGCCTCTCGATCGAGCCGATCGCCGAGCTCGCGGTCCCGCCACGCCTCGCGCGCGATCTCGGCCATGCGCTGCTTCGCGTCGAACACGTAGCCCTGCACCTCGCAGGGCGCGATCGGCGGCTCCGCCACCCGGCCGTCCGCGAAGCGCTGCGAGTCGTGCGAGTCCTTCCACGACTGGTTGTCGAGCCCGCGCGGCGAGCGCTTCTGGTACTCGACGAAGCCGTCGCCGTCGCGATCGCCGTAGCGGTCGATCCACTCGAGCGCCCGCATGGCGGGCTCGCGCAGCTTCGTCACGAGCCGCGTGTCGTCGGTCCACCGCCAGACCTCCGAGAGCAGTATGAGATAGAGCGGTGTCGCGTCGACGGTGCCGTAGTAGCGCGAGAACCACGACTCCGAAGCCTTGCCGTGCCGAACCTCGTGCACGATCTTGCCCGGCTCGGCGTCGAGCTCCGGGTCGTCTTCGGTCGCCTGCAGCTCGGCGAGCTCCTCGACGACGCTGCGTGCCAGCTCGGGCCCCAGCAGCATCGTCTGGATGCCCGTCACGATCGAGTCGCGGCCGAACACCGTCATGAACCACGGCATGCCGGCCGCCGGCAGCCGCCCGACGGCGACCCGCCCGTTGTCCTTGGCGCGGATGCGCAGCGCGGCGAGGTCCGAGATCGACTGCGAGAAGGCGCGCTCGAGGTCGTCCCAGTCCGCACGCAGCTGCGGAACCCGGAGCTGCCAGGCGGTGAGCGAGTCGCGCACGTGCTGGAGCTCCTCACCGAACCGCCGCTCGGCCGTCTTCGGATGCACGACCTCACCCGACGGCGAGGGCACGACGTCGACGACGAGCTCCCAGCGCTCGCGCGGCTGCAGGTCGATCGCATACGTCGCCCACGCCCCATCCACGCGGCTGGGAGGCTGCGAGAGGATCACCTGCGTCGTCGGCGCTGCTGGCGGGGTCTGCCAGCAGGAACTGGCTCTCCTCGGCCTCGAAGCGCGGCTCGGCCAGCGGCGGCAGCGGCGGCGCCTGCAGCGGGTCGCCGAACGAGAAGTCGTACGACTTCACCGTGAAGATGTCTGCGAAGTCCGAGCCGATCTCGAGCGCAACCTGGAACGAGACCGGTTCGGTGCCCTGGTTCTGGATCGTGATGTGGTCCTGCATGGAATCGCCTACGAAGCGAGAGCGGGCGATCGAGAGCGTGTCCTGCGGCAGCGTCTCCATCGGACAGTTGCGCAGGAAGAAGGCGGCCGAGTAGTACTCGACCTTGTCCGAGGTCAAGCAGCAGCGGCAGACGTCCCTCGACGGTGAGCCGGAAGACGGAGAGGAAGCGCGTGTCGTCGGCGAAGAAACCGCCCGTCTCGTCCCCGAGGTCGCCGCGCTCATCGCAGATGCAGAAGGTCGTGCCCTCGAGGATCGTGAGCGTCACGGCGGCAGGCTACCGATCGGGTCGGTGACGTGATACGACACCGCAGCATGGCAGAGGACGCCCAGCGACACCGGCTGCGAGCGACGTTCGACACGGCGGCAGAGGGCTACGAAGACGCGCGGCCCGTGGCGCCCGCCGAGGTCTTCGACGATCTCGTCGAGCATGCTCGCCTGGAGCCGGGCGCGCGCCTGCTCGAGATCGGTTGCGGCACGGGACAGGCGACGTTGCCGCTGGCCGAGCGCGGCTTCTCGATCCTCGCCGTCGAGCTGGGCGCAAACCTCGCGGAGCTCGCGCGGCGCAAGCTCGCCGGCCTTCCCGGAGGTCGAGATCGTCACGTCGTCGTTCGAGGACGTGGGACCCGGCAGGCGAGCTCTTCGACGCCGTCGTCTCCTTCAACGCCTTCCACTGGCTCGACCCCGACGTTCGCTTCGCGAAGACAGCGTCCGTGCTGCGGCCGGGCGCGATCGCTCGGCGTGTTCGGCTCGCGTTCGTCGCGCACGACGGTGCAGACGCGACGTGGCTCGCGGCTCGTCGAGGACCACGAGGCGGTGCACCGCCGGGCTCGAGCCCACGTCACGTCAACGACCTGCGCGATCGCTCGGACGACTTCACGGACGCGGCGGGTATTTCAGCAGCGTCATCCGAAAGACGTACCCCGGGATCTCACGTACGACGCCGACGAGTACGTCGCGCTGCTCGCCTCGATGTCGACGTATCGCGCGCTCCAGGACGATGTGCGCGAAGAGCTGTTCGCGCGTTTCAGGCGACGGATCCAGGCGGGCGGCGGCACCGTCAGCCCGACGCGGGCCGACGTGCTCTACGTGGCTACAACCGCCTGAGCTCCACGCTTGCCGTCGTCGCGAGGCCGGCGTGGTCGACCTGGAGCGTCGTGTGCTCGAGAGCGAACCGCTCGCGGAGCAGAGCCTCGATCCGCCGGCGGATCGCGTGGCAGTCCGCACCGGGCTCCACGAGCACGTGCGCCGAGAGCGCCGGGAAGCCGGACGTGATCGTCCAGACATGGAGGTCGTGCACCTCGACGACCTGCGGCACCCCCGCGATCGTCCGACCGACATCTTCGGCGACGATGCCCGCGGGGGCTGCCTCGAGCAGGATGCCGACGGACTCGCTGAGCAGCCGCCAGGAGCTGGCGAGAATGAGGACGCCGATCAGCAGCGCCACCAGCGGGTCGGCGAGCTCCCAGCCGGTCACGAGGACGACGAGGCCGGCGACGATCACGCCGACCGAGCCGAGCAGGTCGGCGAGCACGTGGAGCAGGGCACCGCGCACGTTCAGGCTGCTGCTGCCCGCGGCGATGGAGCACGCCGGCGGCGAGGAGATTGACGCCGAGCCCGATCACGCCGACGGCGAGCACCCAGCCGCCGTCGACCTGCGGAGGATCGGACATGCGTCGCGCCGCCGCCACGAAGATCCAGATGGCGACGACGACCAGCAGCACTCCGTTGGCGAGCGCCGCGAGGATCTCGGCCCGCCGGTAGCCGAAGCTCCGCTGAGGCGTCGGCGGCCGGCCGGCGAGCCAGGCCGCGAAGAGCGCGAGCCCGAGCGACACGGCGTCGGAGAGCATGTGGCCCGGCGTCGGCGAGCACCGCCAGCGAGTCGGCGAGCGAGGCCCACCACGACCTCCACGACCAGGAACGAGGCAATGAGCACGAGGGCCACCGAGAGCGCCCGCCGGTCGGCGCGCAACCGCGCGTGCTCGTGGCCGTGAGCGTGCATGGCGGCAGGCTATCCCGTCCCCGGAGTAGCCGCTTTACGCCAAATTTACGTCGCTAGCGGCCACGTTGGCGCTATAACAACTCGGGAATGGCGAAGAAGACCATTCAGCTCTGGGTCGGCGCCGCGGCGATCGCAGGAGTCCTGGCCGCCGGGCTCCGCCGTTGCGGCTACACCCGGGCCGGCGAAGCCTCCGGGCGGCAGCGTGCCGGCCGTTGCAATTCCGCTCCGCGCCAACCTCAGCGCAAGTCAGGTGCCGACCCTGCAGGTCGACATCGACTGCGACAGGACGCTTTCTGGGAGCGCTCGTGCGCGGCGGTTTCAGTGGCAGGGGAGCGCGCCCGAACTTCTCCTGGGGCCTCTTCTGGGCGATCGGCGTGCAGAACACGACCGGCCCCGTCACCGGTGTCGAGATCCGGTCGGGTGAGGTAAGCGCGACCGCCAGTTCCGTGTTCCTCACGCTTTGCAGTCCCTGCAACGTCGCGAGTGCGGCCAGCGCGGGGGTTGCGGGCACGACTCTCGTCAGCGGCAGGCTTCCGAACCTCACGCAGGCGCAGGTGACCGCGCTGCGCACGGCTGACCTCTACGTCAACGTCGCGACGGCGGCGAATCCCGCAGGCGAGCTGCGCGGGCCGATCACGCGGCGACCGCCGATGACGTCGGGCGCTCCGCCGAACAACCGGATCCCGGGCCCGATCAAGCCGGGCCCGGCGAACGACATCCCCGGCTGACCGCTGCTCAGCGCGGTCGGTACGGCGCCAGGTCGACGTTGACATCGACCAGCGGGTGACGGTCGGCCGCCTCGTGCCGATCGGATCGCACGGCCGTGATGCGCAGCGTCTCGTAGCCGGCGAGCGCAGCGCAGGCGGCCACCTCGTCCCGCAGGCGCACGAGCTCTCGTAGCCCGATCTCTATGGCCGGATCTCCCGGTCGCTCGGGATAGATGCCGACATCGTTCAGGGTGACCGTCGACCCTTCCACGGTGACGGTCGCCCAGGTTCGGATCCTCCCGGCGGGCGTATCCATCGGATGCCGGTAGATCGCCCCGTCGCGCATCGCGCGGCGCGCCCGGCGGCGGGCGTAGGCCGACGACAAAGCGCGGATGGCGTCATGCACCGGTCGTAGTCTTACCTCCCGTGGCAAGCAGGAAATCCCGGCTGGAGGCGGTAGACACAGCTGGAGCGATCTGTTATCAACCGGTACCGAGTTCTACAACGGAGCATCGGGCGACAAGGAGAGGAGTCACATGACCGAGTCTGAGGGCGGCATCGAGACCACGAGGATCTCGCGTCGCAGGGCAATCAAGCTCGGAGCGCTGGGAGCGGCCGGCGGAGCAGCAGCGTGGCTCCTACCGGGGACTGCAGGCGCAGGCAGGTCTCTCGCGCCTCCGGGTATCTGCGCCCGCGGCTCGGGTGAGGTCTGCGGGCGCCAGATTCGCCAGTGCGGCATCAGCAAGCCGAACGGCACCCCCAACGGCTTCCTGTGCGTGTGCGCGTCCGACTCGCGCACACCGGGTGTGTTCTGTGTCGAGGACCGGATCGACGACGAGGGCTTCCAGAAGTGCTCGGTGAAGACCGACTGCCTTCCCGGGCAGCTCTGCGTCAAGCGCTGCGTCGACTTCGGCGGCTTCGAGGCTGTCGTCAGCATCTGCGCGTGGCCGTGCAACCAGGGCCCGACCGGCGAGAACGAGGACTAGCGCGATCAAGGCTGTTCGGCCAAGAGGGCTCCCATCGGGAGCCCTCTTGCGTTCCGACGAGCCCACTAGTCTCCACGCGATAGACGCTGCTGGAACGATCTGGTATGAACCCGTATTCGGCGCAGGCGGTGCGTCGGCGACGAGAAAGGAGTCACATGACCGAGTCTGAGGGCGGCATCGAGACCACGAGGATCTCACGCCGCAAGGCGATCAAGCTCGGGGCCCTCGGGGCTGCCGGCGGAGCGGCTGCCTGGCTCCTGCCGGGGACGGCGAGCGCCGGCAGGTTCCTGGCGCCTCCGGGAATCTGTGCCCGCGGCTCGGGTGAGGTCTGCGGGCGCCAGATCCGCCAGTGCGGCATCAGCAAGCCGAACGGCACCCCCAACGGCTTCCTGTGCGTGTGCGCGTCCGACTCGCGCACACCGGGTGTGTTCTGTGTCGAGGACCGGATCGACGACGAGGGCTTCCAGAAGTGCTCGGTGAAGTCCGACTGCCTTCCCGGGCAGCTCTGCGTCAAGCGCTGCGTCGACCTCGGCATCGACAGCCAGCTGCCCTCTGGAGGCGTGAGCCCCAAGCAGGCGCAGCAGTTCGAGGTCGTCATCAGCATCTGCGCGTGGCCGTGCAACCAGGGCCCGACCGGCGAGAACGAGGACTAGCGCATCAAGGCTGTTTGACCAAGAGGGCTCCCGACGGGAGCCCTCTTGCGTTCTCACTCCTCGGTTTAGGATCTCTGCATGGCTTCGACAACCGGGGACGCCGTCGGCACCGTTGCCGACGAGGACATCCAGACCGTCTACCTGACGCCGGCCGACCGGCGGCTCCAGGACGACTGGGTCTGGCCGCCCTCGGCGCAGTCAGCTCCCCTCCTCGGCGCGCTCGAGCGGTGCCTCGATCCCATCGAGCGCCGACGAGTTCTTCGCGAAGTACTACGAGCGCAGGCGCTCCACGTGGACGGGGAGAGGAAGGACGATTCGACGACCTGCTTTCGGTTGCCGACGTCTCGGCGATGGTCTCGTCGGGATCTCTGCGCTACCCGGGGTTCCGGCTCGCGATGACGGGGGTGCGCCTCGATCCCGCGGACTACACGCTCGAGCTTCCGGGTGCCCCCACCTCATTGCCGGACGTCGCCGACACGGCGAAGGTCTTGACGGCATTCGACGCCGGAGCCACGGTCGCGCTCCAGGGCCTCCAGTACACCCACCCCCCGCTCCAGCGATTCTGCCGGTCACTCGAGGCCGAGCTCACGCACCCCGTCCAGGCGAATGCGTACTTCTCCCCGCCTGACGCCCAGGCTTTCGGCCGGCACTACGACTCGCACGACGTGTTCTCTCTCCAGGTGGCCGGCGAGAAGCGGTGGCAGGTCTTCGAGCCTTCGCTGTCCCGTTGGCGGCTCGCGGCCTCGTGCACAGGCGTGAGCGCACGATGTCTGACAGAGCCGATCCTCGACGTCGTCCTCCGGCCCGGGGACACGCTGTACCTCCCGTCCGGCTGGCCGCACGAGGTATTCACGTCCGAGACGCTCTCACTCGGGGTCACCATCGGCGTCATGACGTACAGGTGGGTCGATGCGTTGCACGCCGTGGTGGACGATCAGTGGAGGAGATCGAGCTCCGGCGCTCGGTGCCGGAGAGCGGTGCGATGGACGACTGATCTCGTCGCCATGCTCGCCGAGCGCCTGACGCGCCGACCAGGTCGCTCAGCGGCGGAGAACGCAGTTCGTGCTGACACGCCGGCCGGTGCTCGAAGGACACCTCGCAGACTTCCAGGAGTCGACGACCTGACACCGTCGACTCCCGTCGAGCGCCTGCCGACGGTCATCGCCGACCTCTACGACACGATGCTCGTCTTCGAGGGGAAGTCGGTGCACATTTCCCGACCATGCGCACACGGCCGTCGTCGACCTCGCGACGCAGGGAGGGAGCCTTTACGGCGTCCGACCTGCCCGGGGCTCCCCGACGACGAGAGCGGGCTCGCCGCTCGTCGGCGGCTGATTCGCGAGGGCTTCCTGCGGCAAGCTCGCAAATAGCGGGGCCGCCCATCGCGACCCGTTCGGCGATCACGCCTTCCTCGTCGATGAGGAAGGCGATCGGCGTCGCGAACATCCCGTACTGCTTGGAGACCTCCCAGCTGCGCTGAAGGAGCACCGGGAAGGGGTAGCCGTGCTCTTCCGCCTTGCGGCGGTTCTCGTCCTGGCTTCCCCGACTGATCATGACGAGCTCCACCCCCTCGTCGTGCTCAGAGTTGGCGATCTGAACGAGGTCGGGCGCCAGCGCGTCGCACGGCCCGCAGTCGACGTCCGAGAAGACGAGCAGGACGTTCCTGCCCCGGAAGTCGGTGAGCGAGCGCATCGTGCCGTCGAGGTCCGGGAGGACGAATGTCGGCGCGATCGTGCCCGGCTCGAGGCCGTCGCGGACGAGCCGGCTACGAGACGTGTCCCGCAGGGCCATGCCCGCGGAACCGGCGCTGCCGTTTCTCGTCGGGCGAGATCGGCCAGCTCGTGATCATGTCCAGCACGAGCTCGACACCCATGGCCTGAGTCGACGCGACCTTGCCGTCGGCGTCGATCAGGTAGCCGGTGGGCGTGCCCGCCGCCTCCATCGCCTCGATCGCCTTGAGCTCGCGGTCGAGCAGGATGTCGAAGCTCCAGCCGTGCTGGACAGCCAGCGCGCGCAGCTCATCGGCTTCACCGGACGAGACGAGTACGACGCGCCGTGAGCCGTCGGGCAGCTCGCCCAGCTGTGGGGCCAGCTGCTGGCAGTAGCCGCAGCCCGGGTTGAAGAAGACAAGTGCGATCTCCTCGCCGCGGTACTCGCCGAGCCGGCGCTCCGCTCCGTCGAGATCGGCCAGCGCGACGTCGGGGACGTCGCTACCCGACAGGCAGCATCGGCGTCTCGGGTGGCTCGGCCGTCAGCTCCTGGACGAGCGCGGCCAGCTGGTGACGTTCGTGGTGTGCCCGTCCGTGCTTCTCGAGCAGGCGGACGTAGAGCACGCCGAGCACGACGGCGAGCGCCCACCCGACGGCGAGCAGCACGATCAGCAGAACCTCCACGCGGCGGCATTCTGCCTCACGGCTCAACTCTCGCGCGCGGCCGTCGTCTCAATGAAGAAGTGGCGCGCAGGCGCGCCACGGTGTGCCGCTCGAGTCAATCGACCCTGCGCTCACCCGCTCGGGCCGACTCGGGCGGCACGTTATGTCGGAGGCGACGAGACTAGCCCGTCGCCTCCGTTGGCCGCTACATGCTCAATTGACGCAGCCCGGGATGAAGTTGAGCGGGCTGCAGTTGTCCGGGGTGTTGTTCTCGACGACCGAGCTCGTCAGGAAGACGTTGGCGTTCCCCGTGGCGATCCCGCCACCGCCGGCGGTAGCGGTATTGAACTCGACCCGGGTGTTGACCAGCGACGTCGACCCGAGATTGGACAGGCCACCGCCGAGACTGCCGGAGGTGTTGTTGGCGACCGTGCTCTGGTTGAGAGTCGTATTCCCGCCCGGCTGCGTGTTGACCGCGCCTCCGTTGATCAGAGCAGTATTGCTCGAGAACTCCGACCTCGTCGCGAGCAGCAGGCCGAAGTTGATGATCGCGCCGCCGCCGACGCCGTTCGTCGTGTTGCTCGAGAACCTCGACCGCGCGACGATTGCGTTGGCGCCGGCGGAGTTGGAGATCCCGCCGCCGTTGCTCGCCGAGTTGGCAAAGAAAACGCTGGAGACGACCGACAGGGTGCCGGCGTTCAGGATTGCGCCCCCAAGACCCGCAATGCCTCCGTTCACGAGCCTCACGCTCTGGAGGCGGAGCGTGCCACCAACTGCGACTTCGAACAATCTGAAGGACAGAGCCGTCGCACGCTGGATCGTGGTCGTTGGCTGGCCAACGTCGACGGCGGGACCGAGGCTCGAGCCGCCGATCAGCCGAACGTCACCCGTGATCACCGGCAGCCCGGCAGTCGCGGTCGCCGGCGCCACGATGTTGTAGGCGCAGTCCGGCGCGAGCTCCAGCGTGGTCGGACTCCCTGCTCCGTTGGCGGCCGTAATCGCCGCGGCGAGCGCCGCGACGCTGCAGGGAACAACTGCAGCGGCGACCCCGGCTCTCTTCGAACTAGCCTGCCCAGCGGAGCTCGCGGCCATGAACACGACCGCCACGAGCACAACGACTGAGAGACCACCAAGCGTCCTGGTAGATCTCATGCGGCTCCTCCTCACACAGCGTGGGCCGCCCGGCTAGGCACCGTCACCGTCAACCCCCTGACGAACGACCCAATGGCAGTTCGTACCATATAACACGTGTACTGGCACGGGCCCCACGCGGAGGCTCGGGCACCGTTCCGGCGCTCGGCGTCTTCAAACGCGCCACCACTCGCCATCCTCTCGCTGCCCAACATCGAGGAGGCCCGATAGGGCCTCCTCGGCGTCGTGAATGCTGCGAGCGCGAGCGTTACCGGCTGCCACGACATGTCGCGGAATAGACCCACTTGTGTCCTATCGGGTGAGGTGAGGACCGGACACAGTGGAGGGGACACGGCGATCACGCTGATTGCCAACAGACATCGGAGGATTCTTGGTGAGGAACATCAAACGACTCGTGGCGATCATGGTGCCAGTGGTCGCTGCCGCAGCTTTCGTCGCCCTACCGGCATCAGCGGCACCGCCTGCGCCGCCCATTACCTGCACAGGCGTGATGAACAGCCTGGACACCACCGGGGGTCTCATTGTCCCGGCGGGGGCAAGCTGCGAACTGGGCTTTCCCAAGGTCGCGGGCAACGTGACGGTCCTGGGGTCCCTGTCCACCTACGGATACTCGTTCGGCAAGAACGTGACCGTCGTCGGCGGGACGATCACGCTCGCGAACGGAGGCAGCATCGCCGATAACCTGACCATCACGGGCACCCGGGGGACCACCACGCTCGGAACTCCGAACGCGGGGAGCTTCCACACGATCGGCGGCAACCTGACGTATTCGGGCAATGCCCTCGGCATCGGTGACGGTCTTTTTATCGACCACGCCAAGGTGGCAGGGAACATCACCGTCGCCTCCAACTCGGGGCACTATTGGTACAACCTGTTCAACTCGACCGCTGGCGAGAACATCACCGTCGCCTACAACAACGGCTGGCGGACGCATCCAGCTCTCGAACAACACCGCTGGCAAGCATCTGATCTGCACAGGGAACGCCCCTGCGCCGACGATCCCGAGCTGGGGATCCGCGAACACGGCAGTGAAGTCCGTGCTCGGACAGTGCGCCGGGCTCAAGCCCACCTACGCGCCCAACGAGGTCGTAGCGACCGGCACCATCGACTCCAGCGAGCTCGAGGGAAAGACGACGGCGCTGCTGACTAGCGGTAACTACCGGATCGACGTGTCCGGCACGTACGCCAACAGCAGCCTCAACGTCGCCGACGCCGAGTACGTGAGCCTCGACAACTGGGCGACGTCTCAGCAGGGCTACGACGTTGACCCGTTCTCCCTCGGAGAAGGCTTCGGGGATGTGCAGGTTAACGGGCAGTTCGTGGACTGGGGTGCGTACAGCCCGCAGCACGCGTACTCGCTCACGATGCCGCTCTCCGGAGCGGTGAACCTCGCCGTCTTCGACGGCGACACGCACGAAGGACGCCGCCTGGTATGGCGACAACAGCGGCTCGCTGAACTACACGATCACCTACGTCGGCCCGTAGAACTAAGGGCTTCACCAGTGCAAGGGCACCCTCGCGGTGCCCTTGCTGTTGGTGAGGCACGAGGCCGAGTGTCGATGCCTACTGCAGAGACGGGGAGGCCCGGTTTCAGGGCCCCTCGAGATGGGCGGTGACGGGATCGAACCGCCGACCCCCTGCTTGTAAGGCAGGTGCTCTCCCAGCTGAGCTAACCGCCCGTTCGTGCTGAGGGTACCGCGCCGTCATGCGGGCGCGGTCAGGTCGAGGTTCCCCGACGTCTGGCGTGCCGCCGGCACGGTGAAGGGCTCAGGAAACGTGGGGCGGGGTGCCAGCACCCTTCCGAACGGCAAGCTGCCACGGTTGGCGCCACCGACGGTTCCGCCTAGTCTCGTCAGAGGTCGTCTCTTCATGACCACCCGGAGGTGTTCGATGCGTCGCTTCGGTCTAGTCGGTCTCGTCACCACCATGTTTCTTGTTGCGGGCGGAGGAGCGGGTGCATCGCACGACGCCGTTGGCTCGGGCTCGCGGTGGGTGGCGACAGATCTCGGCAACCTGGCCCGAGATCGGTGGCTGACGGTCGCCGACATCAACGACCGGGGGCAGGTCGTCGGCGGGAGCCGTACCCAGGACGGTGGGTCTCGCGGATTCATCTGGCAGAACGGCCGGATGACAGACTCGGTCGGGGACCGTGGGCGAGGCGCAGGCGATCAACGAGCGCGGTCAGATCATCGGTAGGAGCAGTTCGGCCGCCATCGCCGACCCGCACGCGGTGCTCTGGGAGAACGGAAGGATGATCGACCTCGGCACCCGCGAGCGGCGCGACCGCCATCAACGAGCGGGGTCAGATCCTCGGGTATCAGGCACATCTGGCAGAACGGCAAGGTGCGAGAGCTCGGGCTAAACGCCGGCGGCGATCAAGCAATCGTGGCAGGTGGCCGGATCAACGATCGCGGCCGGTACGGCACGGCGGCGGTCGTGCGGTCATGTGGCAGAACGGAAGGATCACGGACCTGGGGTCTGGCGGGGCGATCGACATCAACGACCGCGGCGACGTACTGGGAGGAAGCGGCCGAGCGGATGATCCTGTGGCGAAACGGCGCCGAGATCGACCTCGGGCCGGGCTGGCCAGTCGCGATCAACGAGCGCGGCCAGGTCACGGGGGTCACGCGAACGCCGGCTGGCGAATGGGGTTTCGCGTTCCTCTGGCAGGACGGCACAACCACTGACCTCGGCACTCTTGGAGGGAGCCGAGTCTTCCCGACCGCGATCTCCAACCGCGGCCAGGTCGTGGGCTACAGCCTCCCCGGCGACGATAAGTACGGCTTGCAGCGCGCGTTCCTATGGCAGAGCGGCACGATGACCGAGCTCGGTTCGCCGAAAGGGAAGACCGGGCCTAACGCCTCCCGTACGCGGGCCATCGCCATCAACGAGCACAACCAGATCATCGGCGACAACTGCTTCCTGACTGCGGTTATCGTGCCGGATGGTACCGCAGCAAGTTCGCCGTGATCTGGACGCTTAAGCGCGGCTAATCGCCTGGCTCATCACGGTGTTTCGATATCGCACCGACCCGGCGTAGGTTCGACTACCGCTTGCCGCTAAAGGCTTACGAGGTCGTTCTGCTTGGCGCGACAGGAAGTCTCTCCGATTGGCTGCGAGGCTAGCCTCTCCTGTTGGTGTCCGAGCTTCCTTGGACTAGCCCCGAGTGGCTCTCGGAGGCTAAAGCCTGGATTCGTGAGCGCGCCGATGTCGCGGGCGACATCGAGCAGCCGCATGTGCGCCCATGGTCGACCGTGCTCCGCGTGCCCACGGCCGACGGCGACGTCTACTTCAAGGCCGTTTCAGCGATTCACGTCTTTGAGGCAGCGCTGACGGGGTTGCTCGCCGAGTTGCAGCCGGGCCGCGTGCCGGAGCTAGTCGCGATGGACGCCGAGCGCGGCTGGCTGCTGATGCGTGACGGCGGAACGCGCCTGCGGGAGCTCGTGACGAGTCGCGCGGATCTTCACCACTGGGAGCGGTTGCTGCCTGGCTACGCGCAGCTGCAGATCGAGATGGCGCCCCACGCCGCAAGGCTGGTTGGGTTGGGGGTTCCCGACGAGCGGCTCGCTGTACTGCCCGAACACTTCCGTGAACTGCTCGCCACCAATCCCAAGGGGCTAACAACAGAAGAGCACCAACGCCTCATCGACGCCGCGCCCCGCGTCGACGACATGTGCAGGGAACTTGCCGCCTACGGCATCCCGGAGACGATCCAGCACGACGACTTGCATGACGGCCAGGTGTTCGTGTCCAGCGGGCGCTATCGCATCTTCGACTGGGGCGATAGCTGCGTCTCCCATCCGTTCCACTCGCTCACCGTCATCCTGCGGATGATCGCGTGGCAGCGCGACCTCGAACCCGGCGGGCGAGAGCTTCAGCGCCTCCGCGATGCCTACCTTGAACCGTTCGGCCACCTGCACGCAGCAGCCGAGCTTGCATATCGGACGGGCACGATCGCCCGCTCTCTCGCGTGGCACCGTGAGCGCAGCGCACGAGAAGCGGAGCTCTCGATGAAGAGGACGCCACGGACACGGGCTACGGCCTCAGGCTGTTTCTGGCCGACGGCCCGATCGGAACATGGCAGGACGCAAGCCCGTAGGAGCCGGAGTCCGTCGGACAAGCGAGGAAGCGCTGAGAGCACGCTGCTGGCATTCTGAGTCGCATGCGCATTCTTGATCGGTCTCGGTCGCGGCTTCCGAAGCCACTCCGAACGTTGATGGATTGGGCGCTGACGATCACCCTGGCGATCGTCGCGGTGCTTGTTTTCCAGGCGGAGGTCGCGAAGCCCTACAGGATTCCCACGCCGTCGATGGAACCGACTCTGCACTGCGCGAAACCTGTAAGCGGCTGCCTCTCGCGGGTGGCGGATCGAGTAATCGCGAACCGGCTGGTGTACCGATTCCACGAGCCGCGGCGGGGCGACATCGTTGTCTTCAAGGCACCTGCCCGGGTCGAGGCGGCCTGCAGCGCAGGTGGCACGTTCATCAAACGGATCGTCGGACTACCCGGCGAGAAGTTGTCGATGCGGAACGGATTCGTTCTGATCGACGGCGTTCCGCTTGTCGAGCCCTACCTGCGGCCCGCCTACCGCGGTAGCGAGAGCGGAGCCTGGGGGCGTATCGCCGGCGAGGGCTACTTCGTCCTCGGCGACAATCGCACGATGTCCTGCGACTCGCGCCGTTGGGGCGTCGTCCCTCGGGACAACATCATCGGCAGGGCAGACGTTACGTATTGGCCCCCGAACCGGGTCGGGGAGCCGTAGAAACGCAAGGTCGTTTATGCCCCCAGCGGGATTCGAACCCGCGCTACAGCCTTGAAAGGGCTGTGACCTGGGCCGCTAGTCGATGGGGGCCCTGAGCCAGGATAAGGCCGAGGGCCAGCATAGCCCTCACCGTTCGGGACGAATGCTCTGCCGGAAGCGGAAGACGTTGTCGGGGTCGTACTTCGACTTGACGCGGCGCAGGCGCGGATAGTTCGAGCCGTAGTACGCGTGCTCCCAGTCGACGAGGTCCGCGTCGATGTAGTTCTGGTAGGCGTGCCCCGAGGCGTACGGCTGCATCGCCGCCCTGAAGCCGCGTAGCCAGGCGAGCGCCGCTGCGTCGCCCGCAGCGTTGGCGATCGCGGCGTAGTACTGGATCGAGAAGAGCTCTCGCCGGTGGACGAACGCGGTCGCGCCCGGCGCGACGCGGTTGATCGCGCCGCCGTACGAGTCGAGGATCGCCGCCCCGCCCCCGTGGCCTTGCCGCTGCTCGATCCACGTGCGGAGGGTCGATATGCCGGCCGCCGGCAGCCGCTTGGCGAAGTAGTCCGACTTGGCGGCGAAGCGCGTTCGCGGCAGAGAGCCCCTCGGGGCCAGATGACACTCATCGAACCCGAGCGTCTTGCAGCCTGCCCAGCGCTCCATCAGCTCGAAGTACGGCGATGTGCCCGTTGTCAAGCTCCCGCCCGGGATGGCGCGCAACGGCGCGAGCAGCTGCCTGAGCTTCGCTTCCGAACCGAAGAACTGGCCGAACGCCTGCACGCTCGGCTGAGTGACTCCGGTCGCGAGGCGACAAATCGAGAAGAGGCCGTCCGGAGCTCGCGGAGCAAATCGCTGCCACGCCGCGACGACGTCGTTCATCGACGCCCACGGCCACGTCAGCACGAAGTACGACGCCTGAGTCACGGGATGGATGCGGAAGCGGAAGCTCGTGACGACACCGAAGTTGCCGCCTCCCCCGCCACGGCAGGCCCAGTAGAGATCGGCGTGCTTCGTTCGATCGCACGTGAGTATCCGCCCGTCCGCGGTCACGATCTGGACGGAGAGAACGTTGTCCGCCGTCGTCCCGAGCTTGCGCGACGCGAAGCCGATCCCCCCACCGAGGGCAAGCCCGCCCACACCGACCGTGGGGCAGGAGCCGGCCGGAATGGTCCCGCCGGCCTTCGCCAGCCGCGCATAGACGTCGATCAACGGCGCCCCGGCTCCAACGGTGGCGCTCTGTGCCTGCCGGTGCACCGCGATCCCGTCGAGGGCGCTCAGGTCGATCACGAGCCCGTCCTCCACGGTCGAGTAGCCCGCGTAGCTGTGCCCTCCCGAACGAGCACGGATCCGGATGCCGTGCCTTCGCGCCCAGAGGATCGCCTGCCGCACATCGGCGGCGCCGGCGGCGCGCAGTACGGCCAAAGGCTTCACCCCGTCGAAGCGCTCGTTGAAAGGAGCATGTACGCGCGCATACGCAGCGCTGGTGCGGCCGATCACGGCGCCGTCTACGAGCCGCGCCAGCTCCCGAAGCCGCGGGTCGCCTGCCCGCATTCGCGCCCCGGCGACGGCATCACCGGCAAGCACGAAGCTCAGCGAGCCGAGGACGAACGTGCGCCGGTCCATCGGCGGCCAACATACCTCGTAGCCGAGTATGATCCTCCTAGTCAAATGTTGACTACCCAGGCGGTCACCAGGTCACGGCTCATCCGGCTCGGGTTGGGAGGTGGCGCCGCGCTCGTCGCCGGAGGCGCGGGGCTCGGCGCAGCTCGACCCGCACGTGCGCAGGCTGCCGCGGAGCCGACGGAAGGCGATCTCGCAACGGTGAGGCTGTTGGCGTCCGGCGAGCTGCTCGCGCAGGCCTTCTACACAAGCGCCCTGGCCTCGAAGAGGCTCTCGAAGGCCGAGCAGGCCGACGTGGAGCGAGCACTCGAGCACGAGCGGGATCACTACACCGCGCTCAAGCAGACTCTCGGCGACGCCGCGCCGCTCGCAGACGACTTCGAGTTCGCCTTCCCCAAGGACGCCTTCACGCGGCGCGGCCGGATGCTCCGGCTCGGAACGCGCAATCGAGACTGCGCTCGCGGGCACGTATGCGAGTGCCGCCGCAACGGCCAGCACGCTCGAGCTCCGGACTCTGCTGGCGCAGGTCGCAGTCTCGGAGGCGCAGCACGTCGCGGTGCTCAATCGCATGCGAGGAGGCGCGCCGGCGCCCTCCTTCCCCGAGCTCTTCGACGTCGAGCAGGCGTCGGCGGCTCTCGGCCCGTTCTTCGGAGACTAAATGCGTCCGCTTGCACTCATGCTGGGGATCGCCACCTGCCTCGCCTTCTCCGGGTCAGCCTCAGCAAGGCGACTGCTCAGATCACCGTCTATGCCGCCGCGTCTCTGACCGACGTCTTCCCGAAGATCGACTCGCGCCAGAAGTTCTCGTTCGCAGCGTCGAACACGCTCGCACAGCAGATCCGGCAGGGAGCGCCGGCAGACGTGTTCGCCTCCGCCGACACCGCCAACCCGCAGGCTCTCTACGCCGCGGGGCTCTGCAGCCAGCCGAGGGTCTTCGCGACGAACAAGCTCGTCGTCGTCTACCCGAAGTCGAATCCCGGCAACGTGAAGACGGTGTTCGACCTCCGCCGGCCGGGCGTCAAGGTCGTGATCGCCAGACAGGGCGTCCCCGTCGGCAACTACACGCGGCAGATCCTGCGCAACCTCGGCATCAGCGCCGCGGTGCTGTCGAACGTCGTCAGCCAGGAGCCGGACGTGCGCAGCGTGCTCGCGAAGGTGGCGCTCGGCGAGGCCGACGCCGGTTTCGTCTACAGCACCGACGCGGCGACGGTGGAGAACGACGTCAGCGTCATCAAGCTGCCCGCGTGGTCCCAGCCGCCGGTGCGGTACGGCATCTGCGTCGTCTCCGCGAGCGTCGAACAAGGCCGACGCGCGAGCGTTCATCACGAAGGTGCTCGGCAAGACCGGCCGCACACGCCTGACCGCAGCCGGGTTCGGCGTGCCCGCGGCGAAGAAGTAATCCCATGCGCCGCTCGGCGTTCACGATCGTGCTCGTTCTCGCCCTCGGGCTCACGCTCGCGTTCTTCCTCCTGCCGATCGCGGCCGTGTTCCTGCACGTCTCGCCGGGCACGCTCCTCGATCAGCTGGGAAGAGACGTCGTGGTCGATGCCCTCGTCGTGAGCGCCAAGACGAGCCTGATCGCGCAGACGATCATCTTCCTCGTCGGCACGCCGGCGGCCTACCTCGTCGCCCGGCACAGGTTCCGGGGCCGCGCGTTCGTCCTGACGCTGATCGAGCTGCCGCTCGTGCTGCCTCCTGCCGTGGCGGGCATCGGCCTGCTCGCCGCCTTCGGCCGCCTCGGATTGCTGGGCAGCTCGCTCGACGTGCTTCGGCGTGTCCGTCGGCTTCACGCAGGCGGCGGTCGTGATGGCGATCCTGCTCGTGGCCGGGCCGTTCTACGTCCGCGGCGCGGTCGGCGCCTTCGAGTCGCTCGACCAGAACCTGCTCGACGCGTCGCGCACGCTCGGAGCCGGGCCTGCACGCACGTTCACGCGAGTGGCGATCCCGCTGGCGGCACCGGGCCTCAGCGCGGCCGCTGCACTGTCGTTCGCGCGCGGGCTGGGCGAGTTCGGCGCGACGCTGTTCTTCGCCGGCAGCCTGCAAGGCGTCACGCAGACGCTCCCGCTCGCCATCTACGCGGAGCTGGACGTCAGCTTCGACACGGCGCTCGCCGTCAGCGCGCTGCTCATCGTCGTCAGCGCGTGCGTCCTCCTGCTCGTCAAACTCCTCCCTCTGTGGAAGCGCTCCGACTCACAGTCGACGTTCCCCGTCGTACCTTCCGCGTAGCGCTCGACCTCGCCGTCGGCCGCGAGACGGTCGCGCTGGTGGGGCCGTCCGGCGCCGGCAAGACGACGGTGCTGCGCGCGATCTCGGGCCTCACCCGGCCGGAGAGCGGGCGGATCGAGCTGGACGGCACGGTCCTGTTCGACTCGGAGAGCGGGCATCGACGTCGCCCCCGAGCGCCGCCGCGTCGGGTTCGTCTTCCAGGACTACGCGCTCTTCCCGCACATGACCGTGGAGCAGAACGTCCGCTACGCGGGCCGCGAGCGCGTCGACGATCTGCTCGAGCGGCTCGGGATCGCGAAGCTCGCCCGGGCGAAGCCCGAGTCTCTCTCGGGAGGCGAGCGGCAGCGAGTAGGCCTCGCGCGGGCGCTGGCCCGCGATCCGGGCGTGCTCCTGCTCGACGAGCCCCTGTCGGCGCTCGATGCACACACGCGCATGGCCGTCCGTGCGGAGCTGCGCGAGCTGCTGGAGAGCTTCGACCTGCCCACGCTGCTCGTGACTCATGACTACGAGGACGCGGCGGCGCTCGCCGGCCGGATCGGCGTGCTCGTCGAAGGCCGGCTGCTCCAGGTCGGCACGCCGGCCGAGCTCATCGCCGCTCCGGCCGATCCCTTCGTCGCGAGCTTCACCGGCGGCAACCTCCTGCGCGGCGATGCCACGCCCGGCGCCGGAGGGCTGACGCACGTACGGCTCGAGGACGGCACCGAGCTCGTATCGGCCGACGAGGTCTACGGCGCGGTCGGCGTCATCGTCTACCCGTGGGATGTGTCGCTCTCACGAGCTGTCGATCGGCGGCTCGGCGCTCAACCACGTCGCGCGCCCGGTGACGTCGATCGTGCCGGTGGGCAACCGCGTTCGCGTGCGCGTGGGGCCGCTCAGCGCGGAGCTGACGGCGCTCTCCGCCGAGCAGCTCGGGCTTCAGCGCGGAGAAGAAGTGCACGCGACGTTCAAGGCGACGGCGACGCGGCTCGTGCCTCTCGGCTGACGTCCTCGACGAAGCGCAGCGCGGCGCGGGCCGACTCGAGCCGCCAGAGATAGAGCACCCGGTCGAAGCCCTCGGCGCGCGCGGCGGCGTCCTCCAGGCCCTCCACCACCGGCTGCAGCGCCGCCTGCTGTCTCACGAGCAGGTCGGACGCATCGGCGCCGCGGCGCGACAGGAAGAGGAGCTTCAGCATCAGGTCCGAGCGCAGGTCGCGCACGTGCGCCGCAGGCTCGCGTAGCCAGCGCTCGACCTCGCCGCCGTCCCGCACCGGGTTGCGCCCAGCACCTTGCGCCGCGGCCCGGTGCTGCTCGGCTCCGACCCTCGCTCTTCGATCAGCCCCGTCTCGGTGAGGACGCCGAGCGCGCGGTAGACGAGCGGCCGCGAGCACGACCAGACGCGGCCCACCTCACCTCCGGGCGCGAGCGCGCGGGCGACCGCGAAGCCGTGAGCGGGCTGCTCGGCGAGCAGCGCGAGTGACGCCCACTCAGCCGGTGAGAGATCGGTCTGCGCTGCTCTCGGCACCTTCCGCCTTCCGGCGCTCCCAGGCGGCGAGCACGTCCTCGACGTAACGGCGCTGCGCTTCCGAGAACGGCAGGCCTGCGAGCAGCCGCCGCGCCTCGGCGGGATCGTCGTTCTCGACTGCCGCCTCCAGGTGCTCGCGGATGGCGGCCGGCTCGCGCAGCTGCTGACGAAGCCAGCGCAGCAGGCTCACCCGCGCCGCATCCATCAGCCCGTGTCCGAACGCCGCACGACGGTGATGCCCCACGCCTCCCCGGTGGCGAACAGCTTGTCGGGATCGACGTCCTCCAGCCAGCCCAGGAAGTGGCGCTCGGGATCGTCCGGCCGTCGAGCCGTAGACGGCCGGCCGCTCGGGCGGCAGCTGCTCGTCGAGCTCGCCGCGCTCGAGCGCGTCGCGACGTGCCTCGGCTTCCTCGGCCGCCGGCCCTTCCGCGTAGCCCTTCGCCATCGAGGGAAGTATCGACTAGCGGAAGCCGTGTGGCACGGCCTCGGCCACCGGCGCGAGCAGCTGCGGACGCTTCGTGATCGAAGCCGGTGGCGGCCACGGCCGTCCGCGGACGAAGACCCGCGTCAGCTTCGGCTCGTGCTTGATGCACATCCGCCCAAGGCCGAGCGTGGTGCAACCAGGCTCAGCACATCGCATCAGCATGCGCACACCAGTTCGATACCCGTCGAGCACCAGGTTGAAACCATGACAGATAGCGCGGGATCTGCCAACCTATTGGTATGGGGGAGCGGCATCGGGGGAGGCGTGCCCCGCGTCGGGCAGCACTCGTAGGTCTCTTTGCGCTCGTGGCGCTGCTCGTGACGCCGGCGGCCGTTGCCGATCGATCCTGGCTGGATCAACTTCCCCCCGGATCAGGTGGTCGAGGCCGATGTCCTCCTCGGGCGCGGTCGTCACGTGGACCGATCCGACGACAGTCGATGGCACGTTGAACGTCGACTGCGCGCCCCCCTCGGGGACGACATTCTCGATCACGATGACGACGGTCACGTGCACCGCGAGGGACCCAATTCTTGACACGGCGGTCTTCTCCGACGACTTTCACGTCACGGTCCAGGATACGACCCCGCCCGACGTCAGCGTCCCCGGGGACATCACGCCGAGGCGACGGGGCCTGGCGGTCGCTCGTGTCCTTCTCCGCCTCGGCATCTGACATCGTCGACGGCCCGGTCTCCACAACTGCTCGCCGTCGTCGGGGAGCACGTTCGGCCTGGGAACGACGACCGTAACTGCACCGCCACGGACGCTCATGGCAACACGGGCTCGAGATCGTCTTCTCCGTCACGATCCAGGACACGACGCCGCCGAGCATCACCGTCCCCGGCAACATCACGACGCCCGCGACCGGCCCCGGCGGCGCGGTCGTGACGTTCTCGGCCTCCGCGAGCGATCTCGTCGACACGAGCTCACCGTCTCGTGCTCACCGCCCTCCGGGAGCGTGTTCCCGGTCGGGACGACGAACGTCAACTGCACGGCAACGGACGACTCCGGCAACCGGCCTCGGGTTCGTTCACCGTCACGGTGCAGGACACGACACCGCCGACCGTGAACGTGCCTGGCAACATCACCGCCGAGGCGACCGGCCCGGGCGGCGCGATCGTCACCTTCACGGCGACCGCGTTCGGACATCGTCGACCCGTCGCCGACGGTCACGTGCGGGCCGCCGTCGGGGAGCACCTTTGCGATCGCAACCACCACGGTCAGCTGCACGGCGACCGACGACTCCGGCAATACGAGCGCCCCCAAGACATTCACGGTCACCGTCCGCGACACGACGCCGCCCAGCGTGACGGTTACCGGCGACATGGTCACCGAGGCCACGGGACCGAACGGGGCCCCGGTCACGTTCTCCGCGTCCGCGTCCGACATCGTCGACGGCGCCATCGAACCGACCTGCTCACCGTCGTCGGGTAGCACGTTCCCGGTCGGGACTACCACCGTGTCGTGCACCGCGACGGATTCGCGCGGAAACAGCGCAAAGGCCACGTTCATCGTCACCGTGCGCGACACGACGCCACCTGCGTTCAGCGCGGTGCCGGCGGCAGTCGTCTCGGAAGCCGACGGCCGTAGCGGCTCACGTGTGACGTACGTGCCACCGGCCGCTGTCGACCTGGTCTCCGGCCCGGTGCTCGTCGCGTGCTCACCCGGGCCCGGGGCGCTCTTCCCGCTCGGCGTCACGACGGTGGCCTGCACCGCGCAAGACGCACAGAAGAACGGTGCGTCGGCCTCCTTCACGGTCAGCGTGGTCGACAGGGCCAAGCCGGCACTCAACGTGCCTCAGCCGCAGACGGTCTCGTCTCGCGGAGCCCCGACGCTGGCACGCGACGACTCGCAGGTCGCAGCGTTTCTCGCAGCGGCCTCCGCAGCGGACATCGTCGATGGGTCCGTTCCCGTTCTGAACGACGCGCCCGCCGTGCTACCGGTCGGGACGACTCGTATCACCTTTACGGCGAGGGACCTCGCGAAGGGAACACGGCGACCGCCCAGTCCGAGCTCACCGTCGTCACCGCCGCCGTCACTCCGAAGGTCCAGGACACGACGCCGCCCACGGACGTCACGCAGCTCAAAGCAAAGCCGGGCGACCGGTTCGTCCTCTTGACGTGGGCCTCGCCGAAGGCCGACTTCGACCACCTCACGATCGCCCGCTCTCCCGGCAGGGGCGGAGCGGCATCCACCGTCGTCTACAAGGGGTCTGCCAAGCAACTCAAGGACACGAAGCTCACCAACGGGGTCGAGTACCGCTACGTCGTCGTCGCCTACGACGTCGCAGGCAACTTCTCGCCTGGTGCCGTCGTCAGAGCGGTCCCCAACCGTCCGCTCCTCTACGCCCCCGCCGAAGGCGACGGTCGTCTCGAAGCCGCCGCTGCTCCGCTGGGCGCGCGTCGCCGGTGCCGCGTATTACAACGCACAGGTCTATCGCGCCCCGGCGGGTCGAGCCTCCGCGATCGGGACGAAAGTCTTCAGCGCCTGGCCGATCCGGCCGCAAGTCGCGCTCGCCCAGAAGTGGAAGTTCAATGGTCGCACCCAGCGCCTGATACCGGGCACGTATCACTGGTTCGTCTGGCCCGGCCTCGGCGCGAAGTCGGCGAACCGCTACGGCCCAGTGCTCGGGCAGAGCACGTTCGTCGTCAAGCCTCAGGTCTGAGCGCTTCGCCGGACGCCCTAGCGAATCAGCAGGTACATGGAGCCTTCGATCACGAGCAAGAACAGACCACACAAGGCGACGGGGACTCGTATGTCTTCGTCGCCGTGCGCGACGTTCTAGGGCACGATGTTGAGCAGCGCCACAATCATGAGCAGGACCGGGAGGCTGAAGAGCAGGACGTAGAGCAGGATCGCGAGCATCCGCTCGATTCCCGACGCCTCCTCGGCACCGCCGACTAGCGGCTCGTTCGTCGATATCGCTCCTCCCAGCACCGTTCCTTTCACCCGGTCGCTGCCTGGCCGCTTCTCCGAGCTGGCTGCCTTCTTCTTCGCCGCCTTCAGCTTGGCCTTCGCGGGGGGCTTCACAGCCTGCCTCGCCGGAGCCGGCGGAGGCGGTGCAGGTGGCGGTGGCGGCGGAGCCGGGGTGGCGCTGGCGGAGCCGGTGGTGGTGGGGGCGTCGGTGGCGGTGTTGGCGGTGGCGGAGGTGGCGGCGGAGGTGGCGGCGGTGGCGGTGGCGGTGGCGGTGGCGGTGGCGGTGGCGGTGGCGGAGGCGCGGGTGGCGGCGGAGGAAGAGGCGCAGGATCGGGCTCGGGTACCTGAGCCGACCAGCGTGCCCCGCTCGGAGACGGTCGGCAAGGCGGTCGCGCCGGTCTGTCGAGCCAGAGCGAGGCCCGGTGCCACGACAAGTGCGGTGGCGACGACACTGACGCGTATGAGCCACGTCCCCATCGCGTTCGGAAGCCTAATCACTCTCGTGGCAAAACGCACGGAGCCGCCGCGGCCCCGTTCCTATACTCGCTGCGGGGCCGGTAGCTCAGTCGGTAGAGCAGGGGACTTTTAATCCCAAGGTCGCAGGTTCGATCCCTGCCCGGCCCATTCGTCCCTCGCCCGCTTCGCTTTCCGCTCGGGGTGCGGCCTTCGGCCGCCTGGCAGGGCGAGTCGGACGTGAGCCGCGCCCGCCATGTCGGTCGCGGCGGCGAACTGGGTGGTCACAGCGCCGGTTCGATCCCTGCCCGGCCCATTCTTCCCTCGCCCGCTTCGCTTTCCGCTCGGTGGTGCGGCCTTCGGCCGCCTGGCAGGGCGAATCGGACGTGAGCCGCGCCCGCCGTGTCGGTCGCGGCGGCGAACGGAGTAGTTACAGCATGCCGGTTCGATTCCTGCCCGGCCCATTCCCCTATCCCTGTAACCGCCCCCCGGGATTTGGCCGGCGCCAATCCTTCGCCGCGACCGAGACCTTCGGTGGGACAAACCCCGGGCATCAGGTCTACAAGCGCGGGGCCCCGTCTAGCCTGCGCCCCCTAGCCAGACAGCATGCCGCTGACCATCGCGCGCCACGTGATCGGGCCGACAATGCCGTCGGAGGCGGTGCCCACGGCGGTCTGGAAACCGCGCACCCAGGCATCGGTGCGTGGACCGAAGATGCCGTCGATCTGCACCGGGGGCGCCTCACCGCCTGACTGGTCGTGGAAGTCCATGACCTCCTGCACGCCGCGCACCGCATCTCCGGTGCTGCCCGTCTTCACCTGGACGATGAGCTGAGGCCAGGTCAGCGGCCCCACGATGCCGTCGTCCGCAAGGCCCTTGCTCTGCTGGAAGGCCTTGACTGCGGACTCGGTCAGGGGGCCGAAGATCCCGTCACCGCCACCGGATGGTTGCGCGCGCGCAGGAGCTGCTGCAGCGGGCGCACGGGGAAGATCGTGTTGCCAGCGCCGTACGAGTCGCCAGGGAGCAATCGGATCGGAGTTCATGCGGATCCTCCTCTCAGACTGGGGCGTTCGTCACGTCGCCCGAGTCTAGCGCCGCTCGCTTGCGAACTCCTTTCCGCCGCAGGTCGTCAGTTGTTTGGGTTGAGCAGCGCTACTTTCCCATTGACGGCGAACATGAGCAGGTCGACCATGCGGAAGGTGGCGTTGTCCGGGCCGAGGCTCGGACGAAACGCCGTGTCGCGCACGATCGAGAAGGTGCTGCCCTGGATTGCGCGGTGAAACGTCTCCGCGACGATCCGCGCACCGACGCCGCCCAGCTTGCCGGTCAGCGGGTCGTAGTCGTAAGAGGTGCTGGCACCGTTGTCGCAGTCGATGCGCTGGCGCTAGACGGGCGCATTCGGGGGTGCGGCCTTCGGCCGCGCTCGATGGCGAGCACGAGTGAGCCGCGGCCGCCATGTCGGTCGCGGCAGCAAGCAGAGTCGAACGCCTATCCACATTCGGGAATGCACGGACGCAGGATCCGCGCGCGCCCCGATGGCGCACAGCGCGCGTTGAGGGATGGTCTGGGTGGAGGTTCGCCCATGTTGAAGGGTGCGCACTCAGTGTCGCATCGGGTTCACTGGCTACATCGACGGTTGGTGTGGGTCCTAGTGGGCCTGGTCGCTGCCGCGGGCACCGGCGTCGGCATCGACCGAGCCTTCTTTTCGGACCAGGCGCGGCTGTCGTGGCCGCCGAAGCCGTGCGTGGTGCAGGAGATCGACGCCCGCTGCGGCACCTTCGTCGTCCCCGGAGAACCGCGCGAAGCCGAACGGGCGCACGATCGGGCTCCACGTGGTCGTCCTGCCTGCGTTCGCGAAGCCGGCCCGAAAGGACGCAGTCACGTATCTCGCCGGCGGGCCGGGGCAGGCTGCCACCGAGTTGGCGGCCGACCTGAGCCAGCAGTTGAGCGCGCTGCACCTGTATCGCGACATCCTGCTCGTCGACCAGCGCGGCACCGGGCGATCGAGTTCACACGGCGGCGACGTGACCCAGTACGGGACGCGGATGGCGATGGACGACCTGGACGCGGTGCGGGCGGCGCTCGGCTACCGGCAGCTCGACGTGATCGGCAGCTCCTACGGCGCCACCGCGGCGCAGGTCTACCTGAAGCTCCACCCCTCCTCGGTGCGCACGCTCATGCTCGCGGGCGGAACCGCGATCGACGTCCCCTTCTTCGGGCGCTACGCCGTCAACGCCCAACGCGCCCTCGACCAGCTCGGGAAGCTCTGCGCCTCAGACGCCCGCCTGCCGGAAGGCATTCCCAGGCTGGGAGCGCCAGTTCGGCAAGCTCGCGAAGGCCTGGAACGCCGATTCGGCGCACGGCATGACGGGCGACGAGTTCGCCTCCATCGTGCACGTGATGCTGCGCGACGGCGAAGGCGGCTCGATCCCGCTGGTCGTCAGCAGCGCCGCGAAGGGCGACTTCGGGCCCCTCGACGACGCGGGCTCGGGAGATCTCGACGTCGAGCTGAACCTCATGTCCAAGTCGATCTGGTGCAACGAGCGCTGGACTGGTCTCGATGCGACGGGACCGTGGGGCACCCGCTTCGACAGCTACACGACAGCCCGGATCGCGGCGTTCCGGCAAGCCTGCTCCTCAGTCCCGAAGCGCGCTGAGTCGCGCTCGCTCTGGACACTCCCCGGCGCCCAGCCCCGTGCCGGTGCTCGCTTTCGTGGGCGGGGCCGACCCGCAGGACCCCGTCGCAAACCTCTCCGGCCTGAAGCAGCACTTCCCTGACAGCCGCGCCGTCATCTTCCCGCACGTCGGCCACTCGTTCGGCATCGGCGGCTGCGTCGACCAGATGATGTCGGACTTCGTCGAGCACCACACCACCGAAGGCCTGGACACCACACGCTGTGACAGCGCGGTCGTCGTGCCCCCGTTCGAACTGACGCACTGAACCAGACTGCCGAGAAACCTCGGGCCACATTTCGGCAGCCGTAAAGTGTCGTCGTGGAGCTGTCGAACGAGCAGCTGCTCGTCTTCCTCGTGCTGCTGGTGGCCGTCGCCGCCATGCTCGTGATCGCCCCGACGCTTCGCGTCCCTTACCCCATCGTCCTCGTGATCGGCGGCCTCGCGCTGGGGTTCGTTCCCGGGATGCCGGAGCTCGAGCTGCCGCCCGATCTCGTGCTCGTCGCCGTGCTGCCGCCGCTGCTGTACGCAGGGACGTTCTTCACGTCGCTGCACGAGCTGAAGCTGAACCTGCGCCCGATAGGCCTGCTCTCCGTCGGGCTCGTGATCGTGACGACGCGTCGCCGTGGCAGTCGTCGCCCACGCCGCGATCGACGACCTCGCATGGAGCTCGGCGTTCGTGCTCGGCGCCATCGTGTCGCCCACGGATCCGATCGCCGCGACGGCGATCGCCCGCCGCTTCGGCGTCCCGCGGCGCCTGGTGACGATCGTCGAGGGCGAGAGCCTGATCAACGACGGCACGGCGCTCGTCGCCTACCGCTTCGCGGTCGTCGCGGTGGTCTCCGGCAGCTTCTCCATCTGGGAGGCCGGGCTCAAGTTCGTCTACGCCGTGACAGTCGGCATCGCCATCGGCCTCGGCGTCGGCTGGCTGATCCGGCAGGTGCGACGCCGGCTCGACAATCCTCCGCTCGAGATCACGATCGCCCTGCTCAGCGGCTACCTCGCGTACATCCCGGCCGAACTGGCCGGCGCGTCGGCGGTGCTGCGCGGCGGTCACGGTGGGCATCTACATGGGTGCCCACACGTCGGAGCTGACGACCGCGCAGACACGTGTCCAGGGCGACGCCGTGTGGGAGATCGTCGTCTTCGTGCTCAACGCGCTGCTCTTCGTGCTGATCGGGCTGCAGCTGCCCGTGATCCTCGACGAGCTCTCGCGGGGAGCCCGCGGGCACGCTGCTCCTCTACGGCGTGATCGTGTCGGCGACGGTCATCCTCGTTCGCATCCCCATGGTCTACGCGACGGCGTACATCCCGCGGTGGGCTAGCCGGCGGATCCGCGAGCGAGACCCGTACCCGCCCTGGCAGTGGCCGGCGTTCATCTCCTGGGCGGGCATGCGCGGCGCGGTGTCGCTCGCCGCTGCGCTCGCCCTGCCTCTGACCACCGATGCCGGCACGCCGTTCCCGGGCCGCGATCTCATTCAGTTCCTGGCGTTCTGTGTGATCCTCGGCGACGCTCGTCGGCCAGGGTCTCACCATGCCTCTGGTCATCCGGCTCCTCGGCCTGGAGACCGACACGCTCTCGGAGAAGGAGGAGACGAAGGCTCGTATCAAGGCCGCCGAGGCCGCTCTCGCCCGCCTCGAGGAGCTCGAAAGCGAAGACTGGGTACGAACGGATACGGCAGAGAGAATGCGCGGCCTCTACGGGTTTCGCAGGAATCGATTCGCGGCCCGTTTCGACAGCGAGGACGACGGCGCCATCGAGGAGCAGTCGCTGGCCTACCAGCGGCTGCGGCGTGAGCTGCTGGCCGCCGAGCGAGACCTCGTCGACCAGCTCAGACGCGAAGGCGTCATCGCGGAGCAGGTCGCCCAACGGGTCATTCGCGATCTCGACCTCGAGGATCTGCGGCTCGATGTCTAGATCCCTGAACGGCGGAGGCCGCTCCGAGGAGCGGCCTCCGGACCGGGGGCTCTCGGGTGAGAGAGCCGGACTCGTCTGCTTAGACGAGAGCCTTGAAGAAGACTTCGACGTCCTCAGCGGGGAACGTCTCCGTCTCGAAGATCTCCAGCTTCGCGATCGTGCCGAGGGCACGGAACGCGGCCTCGAGGTCCGGGTACGTGAAGATGCCCAGGTACTCCCAGGGGCCCATGATCGCGAGGAACCGGTCGACTGTGCCGCCCTCGAGCTCCACGATCTTGTGGATCTTCTCGAAGTACTCGGGGGTCTTCGCGAGGTTCTCGCGGGCAACCGGAGTCATCCGGAACAATCCGACGTAACTGAACATGAGTTACCTCCGCCTTTCGGGGGCCATCAGGGAAGGCCCCAACACTCCGAGCCTCTCTCATAGCCGACCGGGCAGCATCGGCGAATTCGCTGACGAGGCTTCCTCTAACTACTGATCGATCGCCTCCGACTCGACGCCGGGCGAGTATTGTCCGCGCGTGGCAACCGTGAGCACGTCCACGAAGCTGCCCGCCTTCGAGCGCTTCGTCGCCTACCGCCGCTTCGGAGCCGGCCTCGCGTTCACGCGCGACGGCGCGCACGTGCTCTTCGTCAGCAACATGTCCGGCCAGTTCAATCTCTGGCGTGTGCCCGTCGACGGTGGCTGGCCCGACCAGCTGACCTCGTTCACCGAGCAGACCGTGCGGTTGATCGCCGTGTCGCCGAAAGACGGACACGATCGTCCTCTGCGCGGACCGCGACGGCGACGAATTCCACCAGCTGTTCGTGCTCGACCCGGCCGCAGGCTGGCCGGAGCAGATCACCGACGCGCCCGAGGTGCAGCACTACGTCGGCGTCCGGCGCGTTCTCGCCCGACGGCACGAGGCTCGCCTACTCGGCCAACGCCCGCACGCCGACGGATGTCGAGGTGTGGATCCGCGATCTGGAGTCGGGAGAGACACGAAACGTCTTCGGCGAGGGGATGTACGCAGTCGCCGGCGACTGGTCGCCGGACGGCACGAAGCTGCTCGCCGCCGACTTCCGGAACAACAGCGACACGTCGATCCATCTGATCGACGTCGAGTCGGGCGAGACCGAGGAGCTCACGCCTCACGACGAGGACGGCGTCTACGCCCCGGGGCCATGGGCGGCAGACGGTTCGGGCTTCTACTTCCTCTCCGACGAGGGGCGCGAGTACCAGGGGCTGGCGTTCTACGACCTCGCCGCCGGTCGCTACGACTGGGTCGAGACACCCGACCACGACGTCCAGCAGGTGACGATCTCCGGCGACGGCCGCGTGCTCGCCTGGCTCGTCAACGTCGACGGGTGGGAGGTCGTGAAGCTGCGCGATCTCGAGTCCGGAGAGGACCTGCCGGATCCAGAGCTTCCCGCAGGAGCGCGCCCGGGCCTGACCGGATTCACTCCGCCCATCGCTTTGTCGGAGGACGGCTCACAGGTCGCCGTCATCCTCTCGGGGCCACGGCGCCCTCCGGAGGTGTGGGTTGCCGAGACCGGTACCACCGGCCGCGCGGTCACGGAGAGCCGGATCGGCGTGCCACGCGAGGACGAGCTCGCAGACGTCGAGCTGATCGGCTATCCGACCTTCGACGGACGTGAGATTCCCGCCTGGCTCTACCGGCCGGAGACCGAGGGACGGGTACCGGTGGTGCTCTCCATCCACGGCGGCCCAGAGGCACAGGAGCATCCCCTCTACCACCCGCTCTATCAGTATCTGCTCAGCCGCGGCATCGCCGTGCTGGCGACCAACATCCGGGGCTCGACGGGCTACGGCAAGTCGTACCAGCGGCTCGTCCAGCGCGACTGGGGCGGCGGCGACATGAAGGACTGGGAGCACGCCGTCAAGTGGCTGCACGAGCAGGACTGGGTGAACGCGGACCGGATCGGCGTCTACGGCGGCTCCTACGGCGGCTTCGCCACGCTCACCTGCGTCACGCGACTGCCCGACTACTGGGCGGCCGCGGTCGACATCGTCGGCCCGTCGAATCTGATCACGTTCGCGAAAGCCGTCCCTCCGTCCTGGCGGAGGATGATGAAGCACTTCGTCGGCGATCCCGACGAGGACGCCGACCTGCTGCGAGAGCGATCACCGCTGACGTACATCGAGAACATGAAGACACCGCTGCTCGTGATCCAGGGCGCGAAAGACCCGCGCGTCGTGAAGGGGGAGTCCGACCAGCTGGTAGAGAAGCTACGCGAGCTCGGGCGCGAGGTGGAGTACGTCGTGTTCGAGGACGAGGGCCACGGTTTCACGAAGCGACAAAACGAGGTGAAGGCGATGAGCCTCGCCGCCGGTTGGCTCGAGCGTCACCTCAGCCGCTGAGGTAACGGCCAGCCTCTCTCCTCGGGGACCAGGTCGAGCCTGCCGCCGTCACGACACTCGAGGGCTCCAGTAGCCGGGCGCGAGGTTGCTCCGCCTGTACCACCTCGTGAGTAGCACCTCGAGCCGCGTGGCGAACGCCTCGTTCGTGCCGAGGGCGCGGCTCATGAATCCCGTCAGCTGAAGCGCGAAGCACGTAGCCGCCGCCTCGTTTCCGATGCCGTGCGTGTGCACGACCTCGTGGGTGAAGACGAGCATGCTGAACGCGGTGAAGAGCGTCGCCGCGGGCCTCGGTCGCTTGTAGCGAACCAGCTCCATGCGCTTGCAGATGTCGGGGGAAAGGTTCACCTGGCGGGGGCTGCGATATTCGACGAAGCCCTTCACGATCTCGTATTTCGGCCCCGTGAGCGTCGACCAGTCGAGCTCGCTCCAGCAGAGCACGGCCCGCGGGCTCCACTTGCCGGTGAGCTGCTTCCCGAACGCGGCCGCGGCCTTGCTGAGCTCGGGATCCTTGTGGCTCCGCGCGACGCGACCGCGGATGGTCGGCAGCTCGTCAGGCGAGGGAGCGCCGTGCACGGTGATGCTCTTGTTCTCCGCCGCGTAGGCACCGCCCGCGGTGACGACTTCCAGCCTGACCACGTAGCGCCCCGGCTCGCGATAGCTGTGTGCCGCCTCCGGGCCGCGGCCGAACGAGCCGTCACCGAAGTTCCACTGGTAGCGCGAGTAGCCGTCCACCAGCGCAACGAAATCGATCGGCTGTCCAACCCGTGCGCGGCTCGTCGCTGACGACGAACGAGGCGTCGGGGGCGTACGGGTCGGCGAACGTCGCCGCGCTCGCGCTGGGCACGAAGCAGGGAGGCGGCGAGGGCACCGAGTGCGAGCAGGCGCAGGCTCACGATGTCTCCGTAATCGACAGCTACGTCGAGTGTGCCTGACCCTCTCTTCCTAGGTCTCGCAGCCGACGCCGTCGCGATCCCCGTCGAAGCCGTGCGGATCGGTGCCGACGACCTTGAAGCCCTTCGCCGGCACGTCGTCGCAGTCGAGGTCCGGCGGATACGGCGGGATGCACACCGTCGGGTACGACGGGTCGCAGCCGCTGCGTGGCACGAGCGAGCGAGGCGTCGCGTCCTTCGCGTGCGTCTCGATCGCCCGGTAGGGATCGAGCACGGTTCCCGGGCACGCGCCCCAGAGCCCGCGCCTCGCCGCCTTCGCCGCCTTTGCCGCCGACAGCAAACGGTCGGCGTAGCGTCCCAGGTCACCGCCGTAGAAGTACGGTGCCGCCGCGCCCTGGCGGACGAGCTCGAGGTTGACGTTCGCGCCGCCGCGCCGGAGGTACCGCAGCAGCCGCCCGTAGCGGTCGACCTGGTCGAGGCCGGGGTCTGCCTCCAGCCCGACAGCGCTCCGCTCCGGGACGAGCCGCACGCAGCGCCTTCTTCGCCGCGCGCGAGTAGCACTCGCCGGTGTTCAGCTCGGGTGTGTCGATCTGGAGGAGGCGCACGCGGCGCCCGTCCGCGAGGCGCACGGTGTCGCCGTCGGTGACGCTCGCGACGACGGCCGGACTGACAGCGGCTGAAATGGACACGGCGGTAGCGGCCGCAAGCACGATCAGGAGCAGGATTGTGGGTCGCATGGCCTTCACGTCGGCGAGGCATCGTAGTCCTCTTACGGCATGTCCAGAACGGTCCAGGGCCTAGGCTTGGGAGTGTGAGAAAGCGGCTGCCCTCCCCACTCCAGCAGCGGGACTTCTCGCTGTTCTGGGTCGCCATCCTCGCGACGGGCTTCGCGGCGCAGATGATGGCGGTGGCGATCGGCTGGCAGGTCTATGCCATCCGCGAGAATCCGCTCGACCTCGGCTTGATCGGCCTGGCGGAGTTCCTGCCGCTACCGCTGCTGGCGCTGCCTGCCGGTCACATCGCCGACCGGTTGCCACGCCGACGCGTGTACGCGGCAGCCATCGTCCTCGAGGGCCTCGTCGCCGGCGGCCTGATCGTCGTCACGATGGCGGGCGCGAGCTCGCTGTGGCCGTTCCTCCTGCTGGCGCTCGCCGCCGGGTCCGCGGCCGCCCTGGGCTGGCCCGCCGCCCGCTCGATGCCGCCGACGCTCGTCTCGACGGACCTGCTCGCGAGCGCGATGGCCTTGCGGGGAATCGCATTCCAGAGCGCGACGATCATCGGGCCGGCTATCGGCGGACTGATCTTCGCCACGCGGGCCCAGCTCGTCTACGTCGTTGCGGCCGCGCTGTTCGTCGTGGCGCTCTGCTGCATCCTCGCCGTCAACGAGCGCACGGAGGAGCGGCTGCTGGAGGCGGCGCCTAGCCGCGAGGCGCTATTCGCAGGTGCGCGCTTCGTCCGCCGGCACGCCGGTGCTGTTCGGCGCTATCAGCCTCGACCTCTTCGCCGTGCTCTTCGGCGGCGCGATGGCCCTGCTGCCCGCTGTTTCGCGAAGAGCATCCTCGACACCGGGCCCGTGGGGCTCGGCATTCTGCGCAGCGCGCCCGCCGTCGGCGCTCTCGCCGCGGGCGTTCTCCTCGCCCATCGGCCGATCCGCGGCAACGCGGGCCGGACGCTGCTCGTCGTGGTGGCGATCTTCGGAGCGGCGATGATCGTGTTCGGCCTCTCGAAGTCGTTCCCGCTCTCCTGCGCGGCCCTGGCTGTCGCCGGCTTCGCGGACATGTTCAGCATGAACATCCGCTCGATGACGGTGGCTCTCGCCACCCCCGACGCGCTTCGTGGCCGCGTCAATGCCGTGGAGATGGTGTTCATCAGCGGCTCCAACGAGCTGGGAGCCTTCGAGTCGGGCATCGCGGCCGCGCTGATCGGCGCCGTGCCGGCCGTCGTGCTGGGCGGCGTCGCGACCATCGTCATCGCGGGGCTCTGGTGGCGCTTCTTCCCGGACCTGCGGCGCGTCGACCGGTTGGAACTGCTGCGCCCCGCCTCCGAGCCCTAACATTCGAAGGTGATCCGGGTCGCGTCACTTGCTCTCGTGCTGCTGGCAGCGGCCGCGCTGGCCGGCTCGGCAACCGCCCGCGAAGCCAGGCTGCCGGGGCTCATGACGTCGAAAGCACCGTGGCCCGCGAACAACCGCGCACTGCTCCACGCGCGCCTGGAGCAGATCGGGCTACCGGCGCTGAAGGCCGAGGGTCAGCGGCTGCACACGCACCAGCACCTCGACGTCGTCGTTCGCGGCAGGGGCTACGCGATCCCTGCGGGCATCGGCATCGACTTCAACGAGCGCTTCATCTCGCCGCTGCACACGCACGACTTCTCGGGGATCACGCACGTCGAGTCGCCGACGATTCGCAAGTTCACGCTCGGCCAGTTCTTCGACGTGTGGGGCCTCCGCTTCTCGGCCACGTGCCTCGGCGGCTACTGCGCGAAGGGCAAAGAGCGCGTCTGGGTGTTCGTCAATGGCAAACGCTGGCTCGGCAACCCGCGCCAGATCGCGCTCAGGGAGCACCAGGAGATCGTCGTCGCGTACGGGACGTTCGCCTCCATCCCGAAGCCGATTCCCTCGTTCTTCCCTTTCCCGCCCGGGCTCTAGCTACGGCTGCGAGCGACGCCGTCCAGGTGACGTTCGGCGCCGTGCAGGAGATGACGACGAAGCCGAGGTCGACGTTGAACGTCTCATCGAACTTGCCCGACGCGGTCGTCCCCGAGAAGCTCCCCGTCACCCTGATGGTGTCCGTGAATGGAGTGCCCTCGACGACGCCGGTCTCGGAGGAGTCGATGATGAACGTCGAGTCGGGCTTGATCGTGACAGGCTCCTTGGCCAGAGTCGTCCCCGGCTCGTTGACGGAGACGAGATCCGGCGGCTGGCAGGAGAGGTTGACGTCGCTCAACTTGACGTTCTTGAGCGACGTTCCGCCGGACAGCACCTCGAACGTGACCTTCTCGTTCTGGCTCGTCGTGCCCGCGTACAGGCCCGCAACCGCCGGCGGTGGTGGTGGCGGTGGCGGTGGAGGTGGAGGCGGCGGCGGGGGTGGTGGAGGCGGCGGTGGCGATGGAGGGCGGCGGGGGGATCGTCCGCTTCACGACCTCGCAGTCCTTGGAGACGCGATCCTGGTAGTCCGCCTGGACCGTGTCCCTGCCCTTGCCGCAGTACACGGTGTCCCGTCCCAGCCCGGGGACGAGCAGGTCGTTGCCGCCATCGCCGTAGAGCGTGTCGTTGCCCTTCCTGCCGTACAGCGTGTCGGCAACGCCGGTGCCGCGAAGCGTGTCGTTGCCGTTGCTGCCGACGATGCGAGCTGCCGAACCCGTCGCTGCAAGTGCCAGCAAGCCCGCCGCGCCTGCGACAAGAACGCGAGTGCGGCTCACGTCACACGTGTTACCCGCGCCGGTGGACGAGAAACGTCATTGCGACAGCGTGAGGCTCTCGAGGTCGCGGGGGTAGTACGTCACGAGCTCGATTCCGTCCTCGGTGACGACCGCGGTGTCGGAGTGGCGGAAGCCGCCGAGCTCCGGCGAGTAGAGGCCCGGCTCGACGGTGAAGACCATGCCGGGGACGATCTCCGTGTCGTCGCCCGTGTCGAGGAACGGGCCCTCGTGGTAGCGCAGTCCGATCGCGTGGCCCGTGTGGTGGCGCCAGTAGGGCATCAGCTCGTGCTCGTCGAAGTACGCGCGCACCGCCTTATCGACATCGGAGCAGCGCGCGCCCGGGCTTGATGGCCTCAAAGGCGATGTCCTGGAGCGCGACCATGTGGTCGAACAGCCGGCGCTGCTCGTCGGTCGGCTCGCCCGATCACCATCGTCCGCTCCAGCTCCGAGAGATAGCCCCACACGGCTGCGCTCGCCCCGGTCACGAGCACGTCGCCCGCCTGGAAGACGACGTTGTTCGCGAGCGCATGCGGAATCGCCGAGCCTCGACCGATCTGGCCGCGGTAGCCGGCGTGCGCGCCGCGGACGACCGGGTTCTGGCCGCGGTAGAGCGGCCCGAGCGTCTGGAGCATCGCCATCGTCGCTTCGTCCGACGCGCGTTGCGTCACCTCCGTCTCCGTGAGGCCGACCCGCGTGTACTGCTGCAAGAGCCGGTGCGCGAGATTCCCCCACTTCGAGCTCTCGCGGATCAGGGCGAGCTCGGCCTCCGACTTCACCGCCATCTGCGCCTCGACGAAGGCGACGACGCGGACGACCTCGGCGCTCGTCAGCTCGGACAGCGACGGGCCCTGGTAGCCGAGGATCCACGGGTAGCCGTCCTGGTCGGCTCCGATCTGGCCGGCAATGCCCATGTCGGCGAGCAACTCGGCGAGCGACATGCTCCGCTCGCGGCGTCGCCCGGGTACTCGTCGTAGTGGGCGATCCGCTCGATGCCGGTCGCACCGCCCGCGTGCTCCACCTCGAGGCGAGGCACGAGCAGCGCCTGCTCGCCCTCGGCCGAGACGACGAACGCCATCGGCCGCTCGGTGGGAATGAACGCGAACCCGGTGTAGTAGAGGACGTAGTAGGTCGAAGAGCACGGCGCCGGAGAGCGCCGCGGCCGCAAGGTGCTCGCGCAGCCCGCTCGACGCGCAGCGTGCTCTTCGCGTGAAATAGCGATCGACGTCAGCATGCGGAGAGCCTATTGGGCGGAGCACGACACGAGAGCCGACCGGCTGGCGCTACGCGCGACGCTGCACTGCCTGACGGGCTGCGCCATCGGCGAGGTGCTCGGCCTCGTGATCGCCACTGCGCTCGGCTGGGGAAACGTCGCGTCGATCGCTGCTCGCGATCGCGCTCGCCTTCTTCTTCGGCTATGCGTTCACATTCGTGCCGCTGATCCGCGGAGGCCTCGCCGTCGGCGCCGCGGTCGGCATCGCGCTGGCGGCTGACACGATTTCGATCACGGTGATGGAGATCGTCGACAATGCGATCATTCTCGCCGTGCCGGGCGCGATGGAGGCAGGGCTCGACTCGCTGCTCTTCTGGGGCTCACTGGCGCTCGCGCTCGCCGTCGCCTTCGTCGCCGCCTTTCCCGTCAACCGCTGGCTGATCGCTCGTGGCCGGGGCCACGCCTCGCCCACGCGCACCACTGACGTCGTCGTCGTCGGCGGCGGAGTGATGGGCCTCGCGTCTGCGTGGGCGCTCGCGCGTGCGGGCCGCGACGTCGATCGTGCTCGAGCAGTTCGAGATCGGCCACCCGTACGGGTCGAGCCACGGGGCGTCCCGCATCTTTCGCTTCGCCTACGACGAGACGGAGTGGGTCGCTCTCGCGCAGGAGGCGCTGCCGCTGTGGCGCGAGCTGGAGGACGAATCGGGGACGGAGCTGCTCTCACTCACCGGCCTGCTCGATTCGAGCGGAGACAGTGCCGCGCTCCGGTCGGCGCTCGACGCCTGCTCTGCCGAGTACGAGGTGCTCGCCGCCGGCGAAGCCGGGCGGCGCTTTGGCATCGAACTAGAGGGCGAGGTCGTGCTCGAGCTGCACGGCGGCATCGTCCGCGCCGACCGCGCCCTCGCCGCCTTCTCGCGGCGGATTCCGGTAGAGACCGGTGTTCGCGTGCTCGCGCTGACGGCCCGCGAGGACGGCGTGTCGCTCGAGACCTCGGCCGGCACGGTCGAGGCCGCGCTCGCCGTCGTCGCCGCCGGCGCCTGGGCGACGCCCCTGCTCGCGGGCGCCGGCATCGAGCTCGACACGAACGTGTCGCAGGAGACCGTGGCGTACTTCGACCTCCCGGGCTCGCACACATTGCCGTCGGTCATCGACTGGAACGAGGACACGGGCAGGCACGCGTACTCGCTTGTCGGCGGGCGAGAACGTCCTCAAGGTCGGCCTCCACCACTCGGGCGTGCCCGTCGAGCCCGGCGAGCGAGGCGACCCCGACCCGGCCGTCGTCGAGGCGGCGTCCGAGTGGGTCGGCGAGCGCTATCCGGCCGCCGATCCCCGCCCGACGCGGCGCCGAGACGTGCCTCTACACGAACATCGAGGACGACCGCTTCGTCACCGAGCGACACGGCACGATCGTCGTGTGCTCGGCCTGCTCGGGCCATGGCTTCAAGTTCGCGCCGGCCGTGGGCGCACGGGTCGCTGCGCTCGCGTGACGGCGAGCCTATCCTTCTAGGCCATGAATCCGCGGAACATGAGCCTCCGGACGCGGTTCTTCCTGCTCGTTGCCCTGGGCTCGATCTTCACGGCCACCGCCGCGTACGTGCTCCACTTCCGCTTCCTCGACAACCTCGAGCGCCAGACGATCGACCTCCGCTTCTCGATCCGCGGCGACCAGCCGCCGCCCTCGGGCGTCGTCATCGTCAAGGTCGACGACGTGACGCTTCCAGGAGCTCAACGAGCAGTGGCCGTTCCCGAGAGGGATGCACGCCCGGGTGTTCGACGCGATCGCCAAGGGCAAGCCGAGGGCGGTCGCCTTCGACGTCCAGTTCTCGGAGTACGGCACGGCCGCGGAGGACAACGCGCTCGGCAACGCGCTGTTTCGCCACCCTGGTCTCGTGGTCCTCTCCACCACCGAAGTGGACGACAAGGGTAGGCCAAACCTCATTTTCGACGCGGCCGCCCTCAAGGAGCTCGGAGCCCGCGCCGGGAACGCGAACCTCCCCACCGACAAGGACGGCATCATCCGACGTTTCCCGTTCGAGGTGGAAGGGCTGAAGGGATTCGCGCTCGTCGGTGCGGAGATCGCACGCGGCAGGCCGATCACAGCGACGAGATGGGCGGCGAGCTGCAGTGGATCGACTACGCCGGCTCGCCGGGGACGGTCACCGCGTACTCGTACTCGCGCGTCCTGAATGGCACCGTCCCGCCGAGCGTGTTCAAGGACAAGATCGTCGTCATCGGGGCGACGGCGCCGTCGCTCCAGGACATCCACGCGACACCGACCGGCGCTGTGATGTCCGGGCCTGAGATCCAGGCGAACGCCATCGCGACGGCGCTGGCCGGCTTCCCGCTGCGCAGCCTCTCGATGGGCTGGAACATCGTGCTCATCTTCGCGCTCGGACTGCTCGTCCCGCTCGTCAGCCTCCGGGCCGGTCCGCTGCGTCGCAGTCGCCGTCGGCATCGTCGGCTACGGGCTCTTCTCACTCGGCACGCAGCTCGCGTTCGAGCAGGGCGGACGCGTGTCGTCCTACGTCTATCCGACCGCCGCCCTCCTGATGGCGACCGTGGGCTCGGTCGGCGCGCACTACACGCTCGCGGCCTTCGAGCGCGAGCGCGTGCGCGATGTCTTCTCGCGCTTCGTGCCGGAACAGGTCGTCGACCAGGTACTGGCGCAGGCCGACGCCGATCTCCGTCTCCAGGGCAAGGAACTGGTGACGACGGTCATGTTCTCCGACCTCCGTGGGTTCACGTCGAGCGCCGAGGACATGCCGGCCGAGAACGTCATCACCGTTCTCAACTACTACCTCCAGGAGATGAGCGAGGCCATCCTCGCACCACGGCGGCACGCTCGTCTGCTACATGGGCGACGGCATCTACGCGATCTGGGGCGCGCCGCTGGAGCAGGAGGATCACGCCGACCGCGCGCTCGCCGCCTCGCGCGAGATGCTGCTGGAGCGGCTGCCGAAGTTCAACGCGTGGATGCGCGAGCAGGGCTACGGCGAGGGGTACTTCATGGGCATCGGGCTCAACTCCGGGCCGGTCATGACCGGCAACGTCGGCCACGAGCGGCGGATGGACTACACGGCCGTCGGCGACGTCGTGAACACCGCCTCCCGCATCGAGGGCATGACGAAGGGCACGCCGTTCTCGGTGCTGATCGCAGAGTCGACGATCGAGATGATGAGCGAGCGGCCGACGGATCTCGCCTACTACGACGAGCTCGAGATCCGCGGGCGCATCGCCAAGCTGAAGCTCTGGGCGCTCGACATCCGCAAGCCCGACGACGCACCGGACCTCGCCGCCGCGCGCGCCAAGGAGGCGAAGGAGCAGGCCGAGAGCGCCGCGCCCGTCGCCTAGGGCAGCGTCAGTGACTCGTTCGCGCCGCTGACGACAGAGCCCGGCTCGGTACCGCCGCCGATGACGTAGATACGGCCGGCGACCGCCGCGACGCCGACCCCGTGGCGCGGCGTCGGCAGATCGGCGAGGCGACGCCAGCGCTTCGTGGTGACGTTGTAGCCGTAGACGGAGCCGATCGTGCCCTGCGGCTCCTCGCCGCCCACGGAGACGATGAGCCCTTTCGCGTAGGCGGCTCCCGTGCCACCGCGCGGATCCGGCACCGGCGCCAGCTTCGACCAGCGCTTCGTTGCCGGGGAGTACGACTCGAAGGCGCGGAGGTTCGTGTCGATCGCCGGCGAGCCGGCCAGCCACCGCGTAGACCTTGCCGCCGGCCGCCGTCACGGCCAGGTGCTCGCGCGGCGTGGGACCGGCGATCGACGCCCAGCGGCCCGTCTTCAGGTCGAGGGCGAACGCACGGCGCGCGAGCCCATTCGGCCCGACGCCGCCCGACGACGTAGAGCTTGCCGCCGACGATCGCCGCCCCGGCGGCGCCGCGCACGCCGGGCATCGGCGCCAGACCGCGCCAGCGGTCGCCGTCGAAGACGTACGCCGAGCGCAGCCTCACTCCCGGCCCGCCGTAGCCACCGACGACGTAGAGCTTTCCGCCTGCCGACGCGGCCGCGGCGTGATTGACGCCGACGGGCAGGTCCGGCAGCCGGCTCCAGCTCGTCCGCTGCCGGGTCGTAGAGATCGACGTCGTCCGTGGACGTCCCGTCGGCGAGGTAGCCGCCGACGACGGCGATGTCTCCGCGGAAGGGCGCGGCGGCGACCTCGGTGCGCGGCACGGGCAGCGGCTCGCGCGACTGCCAGGCGGCGCCGCTCAGCGCGACGACGACCGCCGCTAGCGAAGAAAGAACTGCTGCCAAGCCTCCCACCAGGTGTCTGCGGTCGACGTGATCGTCCTCTCGGCCGTGAGCACGACGCCAGGCTTCCGGGTGTACTCGTCGAGCGACGCCGTCCTCGTGAACTCGACCTCGATCGTGCACGGGCTGCCCGGGTCGTACGGCGCAACGGCGTTCAGATCCGAGAGCGCAGCTTTCGCTCCCGCCTCGATCAGCTCGCGGGCGCGCTGGGCGGGGAACTGACGGGCGCTGAACTGCCCGAGGCCGCTCTTGACGGCCACCGTCGTCAGTCCGTCGCCGAGCAGCTCGCGTCGCCTCGCGACAGACCGCCTCGTCCCCGGTGACGAGGAGCACGGGACAGTTCCAGTTCCCACACAGTGCCGCGTTGATCCCTGACTCCCCGACCAGCGTGCCGTTGAAAGAGAGGTTCTGCCAGGACTGACCGGAGACGGTGTGGTTCATGACCCCGTCGCGCGTCCCGGCCCGCGCGTGCATGCCGACGAAGAGCGCGGCGTCGCAGCCCTCCTCGAGGAAGCCCGTGTACTCCGTCCACTCCTGCTGCACGACGAACTCGCAGGCGGGGTCGAGCAGGTCCGGGATCAGCGAGTTGAACGACCAGCCCTTGCCTGCACCGTGGCAGTCCATGACGACGATCTCCGTCGCGCCGGCCGCCTTCGCGCCGCGAATGGCCGCGTTGATCTCCTCGGTGTAGAGACGGCGGCCCTCCTCGTACATCGGGTCGCCGCCGGTCGTCTGCTCCCACTTGACGATGCCCGCGACGCCCTCCATGTCGCTGATGATGTGCACCTTCATGCCTCTCCCCCTTGCTTCGCTGCCTCTGCCCTGGACATGATCTCCGCGACGATCGCCGTCTTCGCGTCCGCGTACTGCTGCCCGTACTTCCAGTCGCGTGCCGCGAGCTCCCGCTTCGTCGACTCGCGTAGCGCTCGCGGTCGCCGTCGTTCGCGCGCAGCCAGTCACGGAACAGGAGCATGCGATCGGTCTCCGGCTCGTTCGCTGATAGCACGTGGAGATTCACATTCGTGTCCGGCCCTTTGAACATTCGGTGCTCGAACCACTCGGGCTCCCGGATGCGAAGCACGTAGCCGGCCGCCTCGAGGTCGGGCACGTACGCCGGCTCGTCGGCGGAATCCTGGACCTCGAGCACGATGTCGATGATCGGCTTGGCGGGGAGGGTCGGCACGGATGTCGAGCCCGCGTGCTCCAGCCGCACGACCTTCTCGCCGAGCGCCGCGCGGATGCGCACCTCCTCCCGCTCGTACAGGGCGGGCCAGCCTGGGTCGTAGTCGACGATCTCGATTGGCGCCGTGAGCGGCTTGGGCTCGCCGACCACAATTTGGGCCAGCGCCTTGTCGTAGGCCGCGACGTCGTTCGGATCGCGTGCGGAACTCCGTCATTCCACGACCACCTCCCCCACGACCTCGCCGCGTGAGCTCTCGACCGGCACGGTACCGAGATCCGCCTCGAGAAACCGCGCGAGCGCCGCCCGCAGAGGGCGAGGATTGCCGTCCTCGGACTTGAGCGCAAAGCCCGTCCCGTCGGGCGCGACTCCGCACAGCAGCCCCTCGGCGCCGCCCTTCGCCACCCAGCCGGGCAGCCTGCGCATGAGGCGCGTGTCGAGCGAGCCCTCGCCGCCTACGAGCTCGGGATGCGCGCGCATCGCTGAGAGGATGCGGTCCGCGCCGTCCCGCGCGGCGAGTCCTGCGAACGACGCGGCCATGCGCTCGAGCGACAGCGCGAACGTGACCACGCCGCAGCCGTCGACTGCGGTCGCGATCTCGGCGGCAGGCATTCCGGACTGCTGCTGCGATCTCCTGCACCAACTCCTGCTCCAGCGGATGGTCGGGCAGCCGGTAGCCGAGGGTCGGCCAGCCGCGCGCCTGGCAGACGGCGAGAAAGCCGGCGTGCTTTCCGGAGCAGTTGTGGTGGATCGCGACCAGGCGGCCGCCCCTCCTGCTCGCCGCACTCGAGGTCGTCCTCGGTGGCCGGAGCCTTCGCGAGCAGGCTGCGCACGGCCGCGAGCTGCGCGGGCTCGGCGCGGTGCGACGCGCACGCGATGGCAATCTCCGCGTCGTCGAGGTCGGGCCGCAGGCGGGCGAGCAGGAGCGCCTGAATGGGCTTGGCGCTCGACCGGAAGAGACAGACGAGCTGCGGATCGCCGGCGGCAGTGACGACTTCGCCGTCGCGGACGGCGACGGCGTGGACGCGGTGGCGCGCCTCGATGGTGCCTCCACGGCGGACGGATACGCTGATCGCCTCGATGGGGAGAAGGCTAATTCTTTGGCCGCACGGCGGGTTGTGGCGGCACCCGGACTTTCTGAAGCTCTGGTCCGGTCAGACGATCAGCCAGGTCGGCTCCCAGGTGTCGGCCCTGGCGCTGCCGCTGGCCGCCGTGATCGTGCTCGACGCCAGCGCGTTCGAGGTCGCCCTGCTGGGAACGGTCGAGTTCCTGCCCTTCTTGCTCTTCGCGCTGCCGGCCGGCGTGTGGGTCGACCGGCTGCGGCGGCGTCCGATCCTCATCGTCACGGACCTCTGTCGCGGGCTGTTCCTCGCCTCGATACCGGTTGCGTACCTCCTCGACGCGCTGACCATCGGGCAGCTCTACGTCGTCGGCTTTCTCGTCGGCATTTGCACGGTCTTCTTCGACGTCTCGTACCAGTCGTATCTGCCGTCGCTCGTCCGCAAGGACCAGCTCGTGGAGGGGAACTCTTTGCTCGAGGTGTCACGCAATGCGGCCCAGATCGGCGGTCCCGGCCTGGCCGGGCTGCTCGTTGGAGCGATCACGGCCCCGTACGCCATCCTGCTGGACGCGTTCAGCTTCCTCGGATCAGCAGCGTTGCTGACGGTGATTCGTACGGAGGAAGAGCCACCGCCGGTGACCGACAAGCCGAGCATGTGGGGCGAACTGCGCGAGGGGCTCGAGTACCTCGTGCGTCATCGCTACTGGCGGCCGATCTCGATCACGACTGCGAGCTCGAACTTCTTCTGGACGATGTGCGGGTCGATCATCATCGTCTACGCCGTGCGCGACCTCGACCTCTCCCCGGCGGTGATCGGATTGACCTTCTCCCTGGGCAGCATCGGTGGGCTGCTGGGCGCAGTTCTCGGTAGGCCCATCTCGGCCCGGCTCGGCGTCGGTCCCACGATCGTCGCGTCGGCGGTGTTGTTCGGCCCGGCCCTGATGCTGGTGCCGCTGGCCCCGCAGTCCTTCCCGATCCCGCTGCTCGTTGCGTCGTTCGTCTTCGCCGGCGCGGGTGCTGTCCTCTACAACATCAGCGCCATCAGTCTCATGCAGACACTCACGCCCGAACGGTTGCTAGGCAGGCTGAACGCCTCGCGCCGCTTCATCGTCTGGGGCACGATCCCGCTCGGATCGCTGGTCGGCGGCACCCTCGCCTCGGTGATCGGTCTGCACGAGACGTTGTGGGTAGGGGCGATCGGAGCATCCGTCTGCTTCGTGCCCGTTGCACTGTCGCCCCTCCGTCACATCCACGACATGCCGACCGAGTCCGAGCATGATCCGTCTGTGCCACTCGGGCCGCCGGGGACCGCGAGCGCCGCCGCCGATGCCTGAGCTGCCGGAAATCGAGGCGTGGGTGCGCGAGCTCGACCCGCTCGTTTCGGCTCACGCGATTGAGCAGGCAGGTCCCGCGCACATCGCGACGCTCAAGACGTTCGACCCACCGCTGTCTGCACTCAACGGCAAGCGGCTGGACGGCGCGGAGCGGCGCGGCAAGAACCTGCTGTTCCCTGTGGACGACGACGATCTCGTCCTGCGCGTCCACCTGATGAGCGCCGGCAGGCTGCGCTTCCTCGCGGCGAGCGCCAAGAAGCCCAAGTCGCCGATGTTCCGCCTCCGCTTCGATGGCGGCGCCGAGCTCGTGCTTACCGAGGGCGGGAAGAAGAAGCGCGCCGGGGTCTGGCTCGTTACGCCGGATGCGCTGGACGAGGCTCTTGCGCACCTGGGGCCCGATGCGCTCGACCTCGACGCCGCGTCGCTCGGGGAGATCCTGGGCAAGGAGCGCCGCCAGCTCCATCCGTTGCTGCGCGACCAGCGCGCCATCGCCGGCATCGGCCGGGCGCACGCGAACGAGATTCTGCTGCGGGCCCGGCTCTCGCCGTTCAAAGCCTCGACCGACCTGAGCGAGGAGGAGCTTGGGCGGCTCACGGAGGCGATCCGGGTCGACCTCACTCGTGCGCTCGAGCTGCGCGAGCAGGGCAAGGACGACAAGGCCGTCTACCGCGTCCACAACCGCCTCGGGGAGCCGTGCCCCGAGTGCGGAACGCCGATCGCCCGCGTCGACTACGAGGAGCACACGGTCTACTACTGCCCGAACTGCCAGACCGGGGGAAGGCTCCTAAGTCCAGTACGAGGCTATTCCAAGGCTCGGCAGTGGGATCAGGTCGGCTTTGCGCGGCGGAAGCGGCCGAGACGGTGAGAGCGCTCATTCTCTGAACCCTGTCTGCGCGTGTCTGTTGACACTACTGCGGCACGTCGAGCCGGTCTGTCCTATTGACGGACGCTGCCCAGCCTTTGACAGCGGAACGTGTCGCGTTCTGGTGGAAAGGCAACACGCATCGGCCCGTCCGCGAGTTCGAGAAACTCGTCGCGCTCTCGGATCGGTACGATTTCGCCATTCCGCGCGATGAGGCTCGCGCTCAACCGCCCGCAAGGGCTGATGGCCTCTACCCCCTGTTGTCGAGGTTGGTGGAGGTGTCCGCGTGGAACCTGTTCAACTCGCCGCAGCACTCGCCGCTGTCGTCCTCGTGGCGAGCATCGTCTCCGTCGAACTTGGAATCACTGTTGCTCTGATCGAGTTGACGCTCGGCGTTCTGGTTGGGAACGCCTTCAATCTTCACTCCCAGCAGTGGCTCGACTTCATCGCCGCCTTCGCGTCCGTTGTCCTGACATTCCTGGCGGGGATGGAGGTCGATCCCGACTACATGCGGGATCGCGCAAAGGCAACGGTGGGTATCGGCGTAGCCTCCTTTGCCGCCCCCTTCGTCGTCTGCACCCTCGTCGCCTTCGCCTTGCTCGACTGGTCGCTGCAAGCGTCGCTGATCGCGGGGACGGCGCTCTCGACCACATCACTGGCCGTCGTCTACGCCGTCCTCGTCGAGCGCGAACTGACCGACACGCGCATCGGCAAGTTGTTGATGAGCGCCACCTTTGTCACCGATCTGTGTACGGCGCTCGCGCTAACGGCCATCTTCATCAAGCCGAATCTCTGGTTCCCCGCCTTCCTTGTCGTCTCGCTAGCGCTGATCTTCGCCCTGCCGAGGGTCGCACCCTGGTTCTTCGGGCGCTACGGCGACCGAGTCATCGAGCCCGAGATCAAACTCGTGTTCGTCTGCCTTCTACTCCTGATGGTGCTGGCCAACGCGTCCAATGGCCATGCTGTGTTGCCCGCCTTCGTGCTCGGGCTGGTGATGAGTCGCCACTACGAGGAGCACCGGGAAGAGCAGAAGCGATTGCGCGTCGTCGCCTTCGCCTTCCTGACGCCGTTCTTCTTCCTCAAGGGCGGCATGAACGTTTCCCTCCACGCGGTGTTCGCGAACCTGGGGCTGCTCGCGGTGCTGTTGACCGCCAAGATGCTTCCCAAGATCGGCGTCGTCTACCCCCTCGCTCGTCGCGCTTCGCGGAGGCACGCGTCCTTCACGACGCTTCTGATGAGTACGGGGCTGACCTTCGGAACCATCTCCTCCCTGTACGGACTCAACGCGGGCATCATCGACCGGACGCAGTTCTCGCTGCTCGTCACGGTTGTTGTGCTCTCGGCCGTTGTGCCAACTGCCATCGCGGAACGGTGGTTCCTTCCCAACGCCGAACAGGAACGGCACGAGGAGCGTCTCCACGAACCCTTCCCGGCAGAGGAGTACGTCTAGGCGGTGGGATCGAGTCGTGCGCTCAGGTGCCCTGTCCTGCGTCGCGATCTGCGGGGAAGGCGACAGCCCGAGTCAGACGACCGGGGGGAAGCGCCTAAATCCAGTACGGGGCTATTCCAAGGCTCGACAGTGGGATAAGGTCGGTCTCGCTCGGCGGAAGCGCCCGAGACGGTGAGAGCGTCCTTTCCTTACGGGTGCAATCAGGAGGACTCGCCGATGGCGGTGCGCACCCAGTCGTGCTGGCTGCCGGGATCAAGGCCAGCGAGGAACTGTGCGCGCGAGCCGTGCCAGCTTTGGCTTGCACGGTCAGCCGCTCGCGCAACGACCGCCTGCCGCATCTCTTGGTCATCGCAACAGACCAGCACGACGACAGCATCCGGGCCAACCTGCGCGAGGAGCGCATGAACCGCCTGCTCATCCGATCCGACGTGCGACTGGCGCACGCGGCCCGTGCGGACTGCGCTCTTACCGCCGCGCAGCATCGAGGTGATGCCTATGAACCCGACCGTCCACGAAAGGGAGATACGGATCAGTGTGTACGCAAAGCCATTCGCCGTCAGCACCCGAGATTGGCTGAGCCTCAGCGAACCGTCCTTGTTGCCGCTGATCACGAGAGCCGTCGCGTGTCGCTTGTGATGTTTCTCGCGGAATCGCCGTCTGAGCGAGACCAGCATGTGCTCGGCAGCGTGGCGATTCTCGAAGTTGGCGAAGATCACGAAGTCTTGCGCCGCATCGACTTCGGACGCCATGCGCGCATTATCCCCGGCAGCAGTTTGCCGAAGGCGACAGCCCGAGCCAGGCGACCGGCGGCCGGGTGCTCAAGGACCGCCGGCTCTCGCGGCTTCTCCGCTAAGCCATTCGACGAGCCGTCGCTCGTACTCGGCTGCGAACGTCCCGTCCGGCATCGTCAACTCGTGCTCGGCGCCGGGGATGACGACGATCTCGACCTCGTCGCCGCGCGCGGCGCGCCACGCTGCGACGCTTGGCTCGACCGGCGTCCAGGAGTCTGCGCCACCGTAGAAGAGGAGTGTCGGCACCCGAACACGAGCGAAGACCGGGCGAGGGTCGAAGTCCATCTCCTCGATCCAGAGGCGCCGACCTTCTCGTCTAGGAGGCCCGGCGGCAGCCAGACCTGCGGCCACCACGGCTCGTCGACGCCGGCCTTGAGCTCGGCGGCCAGCTGCTCGTCCCGTGCGGGAGAGGCGTGGTGTACCCAGTCATCGAATCGCCGTCGGAGGTCGAGTGCTCGACCGACCACGTCCTGTCCGTAGCCGGCGAGGACGAGCTGCCGCTCCACCGCGTACAGCATCTGCTCGGACGGCCAGACGCCAGTCGACGCGATCAGGACGAGGAACGCGACGTCGTCTGACGCAGCCGCGGCGAGGGGCCCGATCCAGCCGCCCTGACTAATCCCCCAGAGGCCGACCCGCTTCGCGTCGATCGCATCCATCACCGCCAGCGCGTCCTCGACTTGGAGCTCGAAGCGACCACGTGTCACGTCCCCCGTCGATTCACCCTCGCCGCGGCGGTCGAAAGTGACGACGCCGACGCCTGCGGCCGGGAGCAACTCATGAAGATGGGTGTAGGAAGGGCCGTCGCGCATCCCTTCGCCTGCTCCGTGCAGTGCGACAACGGCGGTGTCGCCAGCAGGCGAATAGCTCGCCGCCAGCGTGACTCCGTCTGGTCGATTCTCCACTCCTCCATTGCAGCCGACGTTAGCGACTGTCGTCTCGCTCGCTCGCGACCGCGGCCGCTAGCGTGTCCGCGTGAACGAGAGGACGGAGACCGGGCTCGCCGACGACCTCCAGGCCTCGACGCCGGAAGTGCGTCTGGGCCTGTCACGCGCCGGGGTGACCGGCGTCTCGAAGGCCGTGCGCATCGCCGGCAAGGAGTCGCAGACGGTGATGGCCGCCACGATCGATTGCACGGTCGACCTGGCCGCCGACCAGAAGGGCGTCCACATGTCGCGCTTCCCCGAGCTCTTCGACGAGGCGATCGACTCCGTGGTCTTCGAGGAGGCGCTGCTCGTCGAGGTGATCGCCGAGCACATCGCGAGCCGCATCGTCGAGCGGCAGAAGGCATTGCGCGCCGAGGTGACGATCCGCGCGCTGTGGCCGATCCGCCGTGAGACGCCGGTCACACGACTGGCCACGCAGGAGATGGTGACGCTGATCGGCGTGGCGGCTGCGTCGCCGGAGCGGACGCGGCGGGTCGTCGGCGTGGAGGCGACCGGCATCAACGCCTGTCCGTGCGCGCAGGGCCTCGTGCGCGGCAGCGCTACCGAACGCCTGCTCGAGGCCGGGTTCGGCGAGGACGACGTCGAGCGCATCCTCGAGCTCGTGCCGCTCGCGACGCACAATCAGCGCGGGCGCGGAACTCTGCTCGTCGGCACCGAGAGCCCCGTCGACGCCGTCGATCTCGTCGACATCGTGGAGCGGTCGATGAGCGCTCCCGTCTACGAGCTCCTGAAGCGGCCGGACGAGTTGTTCGTCGTCGAACATGCCCACCTTCGGCCGCGCTTCGTCGAGGACTCGGTGCGGATCGCGCTGCAGGAGACGCTCTCGGCGTACCCAAGGCTCGACGACGACGACTTCGTCTTCTCGCGGCAGGTCAATCTCGAGACGATCCACGACCACGACGTGCTGGCCGAGCGCGCCGGGACGGTCGGAGAGTTGCGCGCCGAGCTCGAGTCCGGTGCCGCGGGCGGAACACAGACGGAGCTCGCCGAGTGGCTGCGGTCGTGAGCGCCGCCGGAGACGCGCGAGCGCGAGTCGATCGGAGGCGAGCACGGATCTCGGCTCGCCGTGGCACGTCATCGTCCTCAACGACAACCACAACACGTTCGAAGGCGTGGCCGCTGCGCTCTCCCGCGTCCTGCCGGGCGTCACGTACGAGCAGGGCCTTCGGCTCGCCGACAGGATTCACAACACGGGCCAGGCCATCGTCTGGTCCGGCCACCGCGAGCAGGCCGAGCTCTACTGGGCGGGGCTCAAGGACTCCGGCCTGACGATGGCGCCGCTCGAGCAGTAACCGCGCGCAGCTGCTCCCGCCAAGGCCTCGCGCGGGTCTCGGTGCCTGCGAACAGCCGACGGACGTTCTGCCGGTGCAGGACGATCACCGCCGCGGCAGCCGCGCCTCCGAATGCGATCACCGGCCACGGCTCGCCCAGCCCCCAGGCGAGGAGCGGCAGCGAGGCCGCGGAGATAATCGAGGCCGACGGACGCGTAGCGGGTGACGGCGAAGACGACGATCCAGACGCCGGCCGCGATCAGCCCCACGATCGGCGCGACACCGAGAATCGTGCCGCCCGCCGTCGCTACGGCCTTGCCGCCCTTCGCGAAGCCGAGGAAGAGCGGTCGCGCGTGCCCGACCATGGCCGCGCCGCCCGTCAGCACTCCTGCGAGCGAGCCGGCGACCTCTGTGGCGACGAGCGCCGGCACGAGTCCCTTGGCGATGTCGAAGAGCATGACCGCGACGCCGTAGCGCCAGCCGAACGCCCGCCAGACGTTCGACGCGCCGATGTTGCCGCTGCCGACCGTGCGGATGTCGACGTGCTTCGTGGCGCGCACGAGCCAGTACCCGAAGGGCACCGACCCGACGAGGTAGCCCGCGGCGACGAAGAGCGCCGTCGTCACATCAGGGCACTACGGCCGGATGCCGTACGCCTCGATCCAGCCGTTGACGACCGTCCAGTCGAGGTTGTTGAAGAACGCGTCGATGTAGGCCCCGCGGTCGGTCTGGTAGTCGAGGAAGTACGCGTGCTCGTAGACGTCGAGCGCGACGAGCGGCGACGCGTTCCAGATCGGGAACGTGTTCTGGGCATCGCCGACGTAGTTGAAGAGGCGGCCCTCGTCCCAGTCGTACGCCGTCCAGGCCCAGCCGCGGCCGGCCATTCCCGTCGCCTTGAGATCCGTGCGCCAGGCGTCGATGGAGCCGAAGTCACGCCGGACGAGCGTGCCGATCGGACCGTCGGGGTCGCCGCCGTCGCCGCCGAGGTGCGCGAAGTAGACCTCGTGGTTCTTCACGCCGCCGACTGCGAACGTGAGGTCGACCTTGAGCGCGCGGATGTCCGAGTAGACCTGGTTCGCGGCCGACGCGTCGATCTCGCCGAGCTTGCCGAGGATCTCGTTTCGCTTCGCCACGTAGCCCTGGTAGAGCTTGTAGTGGGCCTCGATCGTCTGGCGGGAGATCCCGTCCAGCTCCAGCAGCCGGGGGTCGAGCGCGCGCGCCCCGATCTCCACAGCGTTGTATGCCAGCGTCGCCATGCGCGTCCTCTCCGTCAGTCGTAAGGGTTGCCCGGAGGATAACGCGGTGCCGCGCTACGGGGCTACGCGGCCGGCGGCGACGAACGCAGCGTGCGTGACCGGCATCTTCTCGGCGAGGAAGGTCTCGACGGCCTCGGCGTACCGGCGGATCTCACGCTGCGCGGTCTCCGCAGCGCGCAGCGAGACGAAGTTCATGAGCGCCCGCGCGTTCACCGTCCAGTAGAACTCGGTGTAGGCGCCGACGGGCATCACGGAGCGGGCCAGCTCGCGCGCAACGCCCTGCTCGACGAGCCGCTCGTACGTCTCGAACGCCTGCTCGTACACGGCCTGCAGCTCCTCGCGTGTCTGCTCGGCCAGCTCGGCATCGACCGGCTCGAAGGAGTACGCGCCCGGCTTACCGACCTGCGACCTGACGTCGTCGGCGTCGGGGACGTAGAAGTCGTTCGTCGCCTTCGCGTAGCGCATCGAGAACTCGTTGAACGAGCCCACGCGATGCCGCATCCACTCCCGCACGACGAAGATCGGCGCGCGGATGTGGAAGCGGAACGCGTTGTGCTCGAAGGGCGTCCCGTGCCGGTCACGCATGAGAAAACGGACGAGCCCCTCGTCGGACTCGTCCATCTCCTCCTTGCGCTGACCGAAGCTGACGCGCGCCGAGTTGACGACTGACAGGTCGCTGGCCATCGCATCGTCGAGCCGTACGAAGCCGTGATCGAGCACAGCGATCGCGCCGTCGGGGATCACGCGCTGCTCGGCCGTGGCCACGTTGGCCACTGTAGCGACCGGACCTGTCGAGCCTGGAGGGTCTGGCGGAACGGTGCTCGTCGCTGGGGCGCGCTGGAGGTTGTGATGCAAGGACGCAGGGAGCCCGCGTACTACCTGAGTACGCGGGCGACCGAGGACGCCGCAGCGCGGCCTCCAGCGTGATTCCGGCGGCACAGACACTGCTTCGCCAGACCCTCCTAGAACGTGACTTCTTCGATGACCTCGTAGAAGCCGTCGGTGCCGGTCGACTCGACGTGCGGCGCCATCGCCGCCGTGCGGGCCTCCTCGGCACCCTCCGCCGGCTTCATCTCCTGCATCTGCTCGGCCGACGCTTCGATGATGCCGAACGCGACGATCTCGTCCGGATCGTTGACGTTACGACAGATGTACGCGGTGACGCCCTCGGGCGCGTCGCCCGTCTCCCAGGCCTGCCGCCAGTCGTCGTACGACCCGGGCTTGAGCTTCCTCGCGGTGAGTGCGACCCACTTCGCCATGCCATCCTCCTCAGTCGAGTTGGGACGAGCCTACTGCAGGTGGCGCTCGAACCAGTCCAGCACGATCTCGAGCCGCGTCACGCGATGGAACGGAGATCCCGAGCGCGAGAGCTCGTGGCTCTCCGCCGGGAAGCGCACGAACTCCACCTCGCGGCCGAGCAGGCGGAGGATCGTGAACAGGTGCTCGGCCTGCTCGATCGGGCAGCGGAGGTCGTTCTCGGAGTGGAGGATGAGCAGCGGCGTCGTGATCTTGTCCGCGTACGTCGTCGGCGACTGCGCGAGGTACGGCTCGACGTCCTCGAACGGCCACACGCCCGTGTACGCGCGGTGGAACCACCGAAGTCCGCCGAGCCGAACTCCGAGAGCATGTTGTTGACGGCCCGCTCCGAGCATCGCCGCCTTGAAGCGGTCCGTGTGGCTGACGATCCAGGTCGTCATGTAGCCGCCGTACGAGCCGCCCATCACTCCCAGCCGGTCTGGGTCGATGAAGTCGAACTGCTGGAGGGCCGTGTCCACGACGGCCATCAGGTCGTCGTAGTCGAGCGAGCCCCAGCCGGGGCCTCCGTCCACGGGCCCGCGGATCGCCCGTCCCCAGGCCTCCGAGTAGCCGGAGGACCCGCGCGGGTTCGAGTAGACGACGACGTAGCCCGCGCGCGCGTAGGCCTGGAACTCGTCGAAGTGCTTGTTGCCGTACTGCGTGAACGGCCCGCCGTGGATGTTGAGCAGCAGCGGGTAGCGCTTGCCCGCCTCGAAGTCGTGCGGCCGCACGAGCCACGCCTCCACCTCCTCACCGTCGGGCGAGGTGGCCACGAAGCGCTCGGACGGCTGGCAGGGCGCCTGCTCGCGTGAACGCCTTGCTCACCTCGGTCAGCTGCCGGTCGCCGACGAAGATCTCGTTCGGCATCGTCGGCGTCGACGCCGCGTGGACGACGACGCCGCCGGCCGCGTCGAAGCCGTTCACCCAGATGTCGCCGCCGACGACCGGCTCGACTGCTCCGCCGGCCGCCGGCGACGCGCCGCACGTGGGTGTTGCCATGCTCCTCGACCGCGAAGAGGATCGAGTCACCGTCCCAGATCGGCTCGCGGACGGACGGGTACGCGCCGCACTGGAGGTCGAGCTCCTCCGTCAGCACTCGCCGCTCGCCCGTCGCGGCGTCGAGGACCGCGATCCGGTCGTGCCGCGGCCGGTCGAAGCCGCCCGGGCTCCAGTTGCACGCGATCGCAGAGCCGTCCGGCGACCACGAGGGCAGGTCGTAGAAGTCGTCGTCGGGCGTCACGCGCCGCGGCTCGCCTCCGGCGGCGTCGACGACCCAGATCTGCTGCCGCAGCTGCACGTCCCAGTCGTCGTCGCGCGCGGAGCGAGAACGCGATCCTCGACGAGTCGGGAGACCACGTCGGCGCGTCGTTCTCGAAGTCGCCGTCCGTCAGCTGCTCCGCGGGCGACGAACCGTCGGCGGGCACGACGAACACGTGCGTCCGCCGGTCCCCGGTCCAGCCGACGGAGTCGAGCTTGTAGCGGTGGCGGGTGAAGCGGCGCGGCAGGCGCTTCTTCTCGTCCTCCTCCTCGTACGCCGGATCGGGCACGCGCGCCGTGAACGCGAGGCGCGTGCCGTCGGGCGACCACGCCGGCTGCGCCGCGTCCTCCTTCAGCTCGGTGAGGCACGTCGGCTCGCCGCCCTCGAGCGGCAGCACGTAGAGCTGCTTCTTGTCGCCGTCTCGGTTGGACGTGAACGCGAGGCGCGTGCCGTCCGGCGACCAGCGAGGCGCGCCGTCGGACTTCTTCCCCGTAGTCAGCTGCCTGGGAGGCGACGAGCCGTCGACAGCCGCCAGCCAGATCGCGCCGCGATAGGTGTTCTCCTCACGGTCGATCGAGCTGACGACGTACGCGACGGTCTTCCCGTCCGGGGACAGCCGCGGGTCGGACGCCCACGTGAGGTCGTAGAGATCCTCGGGCCGCACGGGGCGCTAGGCCATCGCCGGGATGGCGCCGACCTGCTGCATGAGGCCGAGCGCATTCCATTCCGTGCGGTCCTCGACGATCCTTGCCGTCGACGATCCGCGCGATCGAGATGCCCGATGCGCCTCACGGACTTGCCCGTCGGCGGGATGCCGATCAGCTCACCGTCATGCGTTCCGCGTGCCGTCCAGCGCGTGACGACATAGTCGCCTTCTGCGATCTGCTGGTCGATGGTCAGCTCGAGATCCGAGAACGCCGCGCGGTAGCCCGCTGCCTGCGCCTTGACGGCCTCGGGCCCTCGCATCGGCTCGGGCAGAGCCGGGTCGTGGCCGACGTAGTCGGAGCTCATGATCTCGTCGATGATGTCGTAGTTCGCCGGTGCGAGTAGACCTCGAAGCCACGCGCGGCGATCGTCTTGTTTTCCTCCGACATGCTGCTCCCTCCTTCGATGGTGTCGGCGCGAGTCTATGGCACCTTCGCAACCAGTACGAGCCGCCATGCGCGCTCGGACAGCTCGCCGCCGTCGAGGCCACCGTACGCCTCGACCTCGTCGAAGCCGGCCTCGTTCAGCATCGGCGGACGAGCTCGGTGACGCGTGTACACGCGGAGGCGGTACGCGTGCGACTCGCGCGTGCCGTCGCGGCGCCACAAGCGTGTGCGTCGCCTCGATCTCGCCCGCCACGTGGTCGAAGCGGCGTTCTTCCAGCACGACACCACCGTCCGGAAGCGGGTCCCAGCCGCGAGGCTGGAAGCTGCGCATCATCGCGTCGCGGTGTGCCGTCTCGACGACCAGCGCGCCGCCCGGCCGCAGCACGCGCCGGAGCTCCCCGAGCGTCCTGCCGGTCACCCTCCTCGCCTCGGTAGCCAAGCGAGCTGAAGAGATTGAGCGCGGCGTCGAAAGCTCGCGTCGTCGAATGGCAGCTCGCGATGGTCGGCCTCGACCCAGCGCGGCCACTCTCCCTCGCCCGCACGACGGCGCGCCTCGTCGAGCAGCACGGGCGAGCGATCGGCGCCGGTTACGCGGTAGCCGGCGCGGGCGAGCGGGATCGAATGGCGGCCGTAGCCGCACGGCGCGTCGAGGATCTCCGCGCCCGGCGCGACGCCCGCGAGGGCCACCGCCGCGAGCGCCTGTCCCTCCGAGTCGAGGCTCTCCTGAAGCAGCGCATACGTCCGCAGGTAGAGCTCGTCGAACATCCTGTCCCAGTGGTCGCGCTCCATGGCGAGAGCTTAGGGTTGACCGATGAGTTTCGGGGTAGGGAGAAGTCGTACCGTGTGACGACCATCTCCCAAGGAGGACTCAGATGCCCATCACCAACACTCGTCATCGGAGCACCCTGCTGGATCGACCTCTACTCGTCGGACACCGAGAAGGCCACCGAGTTCTACGGCGGGCTCTTCGGCTGGACGACCGAGCTGCAGCGAGAGGAGTTCGGCGGCTACTTCACGTTCCTGAAGGACGGCAAGCACGTCGGCGGCTGCATGGCGAACGACGGCCAGCAGGGCATGCCGGACATGTGGACCACGTACCTGACGACCGACGACGTCGAGCGAACCGCCGCCGACGCGAAGGCGAAGGGCGGCCAGGTGCACATGGAGCCGATGCAGGTCGCGGAGAACGGCTCCTTCGCGATCATCGGCGACCCCGGCGGCGCCGGCATCGGCGCGTGGCAGCCGGACCAGGTCACGGGCTTCGAGGTCTGGAACGAGCCCGGCGCGCCGCGGTGGTTCGAGCTGCACACGCGGAAGCTACGACGCCAGCGTCGACTTCTACCGCGACGTGTTCGGGTGGAACACGCAACACGTACAGCGACGAGCCGGACTTCCGCTACACGACGCTTCGCGCCGGCGCGGACGACCTCGCCGGGATCATGGACGCGTCGCAGTTCCTGCCCGAAGGCGCGACGGCCTTCTGGACGATCTACTTCGGCGTCGACGACACGGATGCCGCTCTCGAGCGGATCGTCGAGCTCGGCGGCAAGGTCACGCAGCCGGCCAAGGACACGCCGTGGGGCCGGCTGGCACAGGCCGCAGATCCCACGGGCACCGCGTTCAAGCTGATGGCGAGCGCCTAACGAGCGATCAGCCGAGGAGCGTGAGCGTGTAGTCGGCGCAGGCGTCGCCGTTGAAGCCGAAGAGCAGCACGCGCTGCCACTGGCCGAGGCACAGGCGGCTGTCGGCGAACGGGATCTGCTCGGTGCGCGAGCCGAGCAGGGCGACGATGAGGCGCTCACGCTCCGTGGTGTCCTGCGGGACGAGCCGCGAGAGCATCGCCTCGAAGTCGTGGAAGAACCCCGCCTCCCGCTCGGTGACGCGCACGACGGCGAGCGGCGAGCCGGCGGCGACGTAGGCCAGCCCCGACGCGTGCTCCGAGCTCTCGATCGCGCGCGAGACCTCGTTCGTGATGTCGAAGACGGACAGGGTCGGCAGCGCTGCCGCAACCGAGCTCGGGATCTCGACGCTCGTCATCCGGCGACGACCTCCTTCGGCAGCCTGAAATGGACGTCCTCGCGGGCGACGGTGATGTTCTCGACGTCGTCATAGCCGCGGCTGGCGAGATCGGCGAGCACGTTCTGCACGAGCTCCTCTGGCGTCGACGCGCCCGCGGTCAGCCCGACGACCGTGTGCCCCGCCAGCAGCTCGTCCTCGAGCACGCTCTCGCCGTCGATCAGCGCGGCGTCGGCGCCGGCTACCCTCGCCACCTCGACGAGCCGGTTGGCGTTCGAGCTCGTCGGAGAGCCGATGACGAGGATCAACGTGCCACCGAGGCTCGCGATCTCCTTGACGGCGTCCTGCCGGTTCTGCGTCGCGTAACAGATGTCGTCCGCGCCCGGGCGCTTCAAGTCTCCGAAGCGGTCCTCGAGGGCGGTGACGGTGGCCGCCACGTCATCGAGGGAGAGGGTCGTCTGCGAGACGACGGCCACGGGCTTGCCGTCGGCCTCCAGCGCGGCGGCATCCTCCGGCGACTCCACGACGACGATCTGGTCCGGTCGCTCGCCCTTCGTCCCGATCACCTCGACGTGGTCGGCATGGCCGATCAGCGCCACGAGGTGGCCCGAGTCGGCGTACCTGCGCGCCTCGGCATGCACCTTGGAGACGAGGGGGCAGACGGCGTCGACGACCCGCAGGCCGCGCGCCACGCAGTTCTCGCGCACCGACGGCGCGACGCCGTGCGCGGACAGCACGCAGATCTCGCCGGGTGGAATGTCGTCCTCGGAGTCGACGAAGACCGCGCCCAGTCCCTCGAGCCTGCGCACGACGTTGTCGTTGTGGACGATCTCGTGCCGGACGTAGACCGGCGCGCCGTGAGACTCCAGGAGCCGCTCCACGATCTCGATCGCGCGGTCGACGCCGGCACAGAACGACCGCGGCGCCGCCAGCAGCACCTTCACGACGTCCACCTCGCTCCCGCGCGCGTGAGTGCGTCGAGAGCGCGCTTGCCGTCTGCGCCCGCACGGCTGAAGCCGATCGGCGCGCGAGCAAACGCTTTCACGAGACCACCCCACGCATAGCGGCCGTCTTCGTGAACGGCGTTGCAGATGCCATGCAGCGTCCTCTGGGGCGTGTCCGAGATGGCGCGCAGGCAGCCGGCGAGCTGTCCCGATGACGCCAGCACGCCCGACTCGAGGTCGACCGCGTCGGCGCCGGTGCGCCGGTGGGCCTCTTGGCGCTCAGCCGGATCGTCGATCACCCGGTCGGATCCCAGCAAGGTCCCCGTACGAGCACCGGGCACGCCGAGGGGAGCGCCCTCCCAGAGCACCTGCCCCTGCTCGTCGACCACGCGCGTCGCGTCGATCACGGTGCCCGACGGCAGGTCGCCCAGGCCGCCGGCGAGCCCGAACGAGACGACGCTGTCTCCCGGAATGCCGTTCTTCGCACCGAGGCCAACCAGCTCGGCGCGCAACCCGGCGCGCCGCGCGGCGCGCTGCTCCGCGGTCGTTGCGCACGCCATCGTCAACCCGTCAGCGTCCACGCCATGCTCCGTACCGTCTCCTTGACGCTGCTCGTCGCCACGAACGCCGCCGAGGGCTCGAAACCGGAATGGATGCCGCAGTGCTCGCAGCGCGGGTCGTTGCCCGGCCCGTAGTGCTCCCACTCGATGCCTTCGAGCAGCGCCTCGTAGCTCGGGAAGATGCCGTCCGTCAGTAGGTAGCACGGGCCCTTCCAGCCGTACGGATTACGGGTGATCGAGCCCCACGGCGCGCAGGGCAGCTCCCGCTCGCCCGTGAGGAAGTCCTGGTAGATGGGGCTCGCCAGCCAGCGGTAGCCGTGCTCCTTGACGGCCGCGCGCACGGCGCGGAACTTCTCCTCGTGCTCGGCGCGCGTCATCGTCAGCGCCGGGTCGATCTGCGAGTACTGGTAGCCGGGCGCGATCAGCATGCCGTCGATGCCGATGTCGTTCGTGAGGAACGCCATCATCTCGATGACGTCGTCCACCGACGTCTCCTTGAAGATCGTGGTGTTCGTCGTCACGCGGAACCCGGCCTCACGGCCGCGCTTGATGGCGTCGACGGCGACGTCCCACAGGCCCGGGTAGTCGCAGATGTAGTCGTGGATCTCCTGCATGCCGTCGAGGTGGACGACGAACGTCAGGCGATGGTCCGGCTCGAAGACGTCGAGGAACTCCTCCATGCGCAGCGCGTTCGTGCAGAGGTCGATCGTCTTGCCGAGCTCGAGAAAGCCGGCGACGACGTCCTCGATGCCCTTGAAGACGAGCGGCTCCCCGCCGCAGATGGAGACCACGGGCGCCGGGCACTGGACGCCCGAGTCGATGCACTCGTCGACGGACAGCTTCGCCTTGTTCGACTCGTACTCGCGGATCTTCCCGCAGCCGATGCACGCGATGTTGCACGCCAGAGTCGGCTCGAGCATCAGCACGAGCGGATACAGGTCGCCCTTGCGGCGCTGCTGCGCAACGTACTTGCCGATCTGAATCGTCGAGCGAAGCGGGAACTTCGGCATCAATGGCCTCCCATCAGGAAACAGCCTGCCTGAACCGGCCCAGCGCCAGCAATGGGAAGTGGAGCCGGTACAGGTGGTAGCGGATCATGAAGTCGGTTGGAAACCCCGTCCCGGTGTAGTGCTGCTCGTCCCAGTCGCCGTTCGAGCGCTGCGTCGCGCAAAGATAGTCCGCCGCCCTCCTGGCGGGCGTCCCTGTCGCCTTGCCTGCGGCGACGTAGGCTACTAGCGCCCAGGCGGTTTGTGAAGCCGTCGGCACGCCGCGTCCTCGCCAGGCGGACTCGTGGTACGAGCGGATGTCCTCGCCGAAGCCGCCGTCGGAGTGCTGCACCGAGTCGAGCCACGCGGCGGCGCGCTCCAGCGCCGGATGCCCCGGGCCGATGCCGCATGCTTCCAGCGCCGGGGCCGCCGCGGCCGTGCCGTAGAGGTGATTGACGCCCCACCGGCCCCACCAGGAGCCGTCGCGCTGCTGGCTGCCGAGCAGGTAGTGGAGGCCGCGGCGCACGACGGGCGCGTACTCGGAGTCCTGGGCGAGCACTTCCAGCGCGTGCGCGCTCACGTCCTCCGAGGGCGGATCGATGACGGCGCCGAAGTCGCAGAACGGGAGCTTGTAGAGCCAGGTGCTCGTGTTGTCGGCGTCGAAGGCGCCCCAGCCGCCGTTCTCCGACTGCATGCCGGCCATCCACGCGAGACCGCGCTGCACCGCGTCCTCTCCCATCTCCAGCTCCCGCAGAGCCAGGCAGACGACGGCGGCATCGTCGACGTCGGGATAGAGATCGTTCTCGAACTCGAACGCCCAGCCGCCGGGAGCGAGCTCCGGGCGTCTGACGGCCCAGTCGCCGGTGACCGTCACCTCCTCGCCGAGTAGCCACTCGCCCGCCTTCGTGAGCTGCGGATCGTCGGCGGGCACGCCACAGGCACGCAGCGCGAGCACCGCGAGCGCCGTGTCCCAGATCGGTGACTGGCACGCCTCCGGCCGCAGCCGGTCTTCCTCTTCGACGAGGAAGCCGCTCCAGCCCTCCACGGCTTGGCGCAGGCAGGGATCGTCGAAGTCCTTGCCCGAGCGCCGCCAGCATGATGATCGACCACACCCACGGCGGCTGGATCCCGCCCCAGCTGCCGTCGGCCTCCTGCCGCTCGCGCACCCATTGCTCGGCCGTCGCGACGGCCCGCCGCCGTAGCGACGACTGCGGGCGCAGCGGCGCCGAGGCTCCGTGACGACCGCCGATCTCCTGGAGGTCGACGCCGGAGGGTCGCAGCGGGCGCAGCGCCTGGACGACGGACAGCGGGACGACCGTCTGCCTGGCCCAGCAGGCGAAGTTGTAGACGGAGAGCGGTGCCGAGGGCGGCAGCAGGATCAGCTCGACCGGCACCGTGGGAATCTCCTGCCAGGGCCAGGCGTCGAGGAGCGCGAGGAAGCACTTGGAGAAGACCCTGACGTTCGCGATGCCACCCTCCCGCTGGATGTAGGCACGGGTCTCGTCGCCCGCGTCGACGCCGGCCATCTTCAGCGCGACGTAGGACTCGACCGTGGTCGAGAGATTGGGCGGGCCCTGCCACCAGTTCGACCACGTGCCGTCGTCGCGGCGCCGGGCGAGCAGCTCGTTCGCGAGCTTGCGGTCCGTCGCCCGGTCCCGGAGCCCGAGCACGTGGAGCCAGAAGAGGTGTTCCGCGATCATCGTCGCGTTCGACTCCAGCTCGCCGACCCACCAGCCGTCCGCGTCCTGGAGCTCGAGAAGCCGTCGTGTGCCCGCGTCGATCGTGCGGTCGAGAGTGGTCGGCTCGGCGGCGATGCTCATGCCGGCACCTCCGCGCGCGGCCGTGTCAGCGCGCGTGCCGCGGCAAGGCCGCTCCGCACCGCGCCCTCCATCGTGGCGGGCCAGCCGGTGTCCGTCCACGCGCCTGCGCGGACGACGTGGGAAAGGTCGGTCTCGGCCGCTGGGCGGGTGACGCCGGGCCGTAGCGCCAGCGTTGCCTCCGGCTCGCGGCTCACGCGCGACCAGACGAGCTCTGCGGAACCGAGCCGCTCCACGAGCTGCCCGGCGATGCGGTCCACGAGCTCCCGGCCACGAATCTCCATCAGCTCAGGCACGCCACTCGACACCACTGTCAAATACTGACGTCCCCCGCCCGGTTCCTGCCCCGTGAGCGCGCCGCGATCGAAGACCCAGTGCGCATCGGTGTCCAGCAGGGCGGCGAGCGGGTGGCCGAGCAGCGGCCGGTCGAAGAGCAGATGGACGCTCACGATCGGCGAGTGCTCGAGCGCGGGATCGGGCTCGCCGAGCAGGTTTGCGGCTTCGGACGGAGGCGTCGCGACGACGACCGCGTCGGAGTCGAGATCCTCGAGCGATGCGACGCGCTCGCCGGTGCGGATCGTCGCGCCGGCCGCCTCGAGCGCCCGGCCGGCGGCATCGCCGTGCATCCACCCCAGCGGTCGTGCGGGGAGGATGACGTCGCTCGCGGTGCGATCGGCGAGCAGCGCGGTGCGCACCGTGAACACGCCCCACTCGGCGCTCACTTCGTCGGTGCGGAGGTTCAGCGCGGGCCGGACGAAGACGTCCCAGAAGCGCTCGATCGACTCGTCCGGGCAGCCGAGCTCGCGGAGCAGCGCGCCGAAGGTCTGCTCGTTGGATCCGCTCTGCGGCAAGCGGCGCACGGCATTCGCCACTCGCAGCCGGTCAGCCAGCGAGAGATGGCGGTAACGGAGGAACGACGTGGCCGAGTGGCCGATGGACGCCGTGCGGCCGTCTTCGGCGATCACGGGCAGGTCAAGGGAAAGGCGGCGGTACGACTGACCCTCGCCGATGCGCTCGAGGAAGCGGAGGTACTCCGTGAAGCAGCCCAGCGCGATGTGCTGGCCGTTGTCGGGCGGTGGCTCGGGGTCGCCCTCGCGCTCGGGGAGCGTCTGGACCGCGCCGCCGAGCGTCGGCCGCGCCTCGTAGAGCGTGACGGCGTGACCCTGGTCGGCGAGCTCCAGCGCGGCAGCCAGGCCGGCCAGACCGCCTCCGACAACGGCGACGTTCACGGCCGGATGACTCCTGCTCCCACGATCCGGAGCTTCGTCAGCGGCGACAGCTGCGGCGGCCCGCCGAACACGTCGAAGCCGCGCTCCTCGATCCGGTCGAGCGTCACCGCGTAGAGGTTCGCAAAGGCCGCCACGCAGGCAGCGCTGCGCCGGTCGAGCCGCGGCAGCAGCGTCCGCCCCTCGGCCAGGTGCGACCGCGCGCGCTGCGCCTGGTGCGCCATCAGCCCGCGCCACTCGCTCGTGCAGCGACGTGCCGCGATGTCCTGCTCGGACACGCCGAATCGGGCCAGCTCGTCCTGCGGCAGGTAGACACGCCCCAGGTCCCAGTCCTCGGCCACGTCGCGAATGATGTTGATCAGCTGGAGCGCGACGCCCAGCGTCTCGGCGCGCTTCGGCTCATCGGCCCCGTAGACGGCGACGCACGCGATACCAACTGCCCCGGCCACGCGACGGCAGTACGCGGCGAGATCGTCGAACGTCGCGTACCGCGCCTGCTCCGTGTCCTGCAGGCCGCCGTCCACGAGGTCGTGCAGCGCCGCTGACGGAATCGGATAGCGGCGTCGCGCATCGGCAAGCGCAACGAACATCGCGTCGGCCGCCTCGTCGTCGTCCAGGTGCGCGCGCAGTGCCTCCAGCCGCTCACGCTTCGTCGCGTCGTCGAGCCCGGGATCGTCCGCGACGTCGTCCACCTCGCGGGCGAACGCGTAGATGGCGGCGATCGCCCGCCGCTTCCACTTCGGCAGCAGCATGATCCCGTACGCGAAGTTTCGCGCCCGCGCTCGCGTCAGCCGCTCGACGTCGGCGTAGGCCTCCTCGACCGTAGTCATCGCAGGAGAGAGGAGACGGCGGTGCGTGCGAGGCGTGCACGCGAGGGGCGCGGCCGACCGTTGAAGACGTCCCAGCGAGCGTCGCGCAGGGCGTCGAGCGCGGCCAGGCCGCCGCGGGCGAAGAGCCCGACCGCCTTGCCGGTGCGCCCGCCGATCGCGTCGCGAAGCCGCTCACCCGCGGCCAGGAGGCCGCCCGCCCGATCGGCCTCGAACTCGAGCAGCTCCGTCAGCGGCTCGCTCGGCTCGTCGAGGACGGTGACGCCGAAGCGGCGGCGATCCTCGGCGGGCAGGTACACGCGTCCCAGGGCCAGGTCGCGCGGCACGTCCTGCAGGAAGTTCACCAGCTGCAGGCCGGTGCAGACGTCGTCCGACCAGGCGACGAGCTGCGCGTCACCGGCGCGCCCGATCACGCCCAGCACGAGCCGGCCCACAGGGTCGGCGGAGTGGCGGCAGTACTCGCGCAGCTCGTCCCAGCTCTCGTACTCCGAGATCCGCTGGTCCATGCGGTTCGCCTCGATCAGCCGCGCGAACGGCTCCCGCGGCAGCCCGCAGGCCTCGATCGTCGGCTTCAGCTCACGCATCACCGGCCAGTCCGGCTCGCCGGCGCCGTAACAGGCATCCAGCTGCGCCTCCAGCTCGTCCAGCGCGGCCAGCCGGTCGCCCTCCCACTCGTCGCCGAGGATGTCGACGAGCCGGGCGAAGCCGTAGATCGCGCGCAGGTGCGGCCGGTGCTCGCGCGGGAAGAGCAGCGACGCGACCGGGAAGTTCTCCGTACGCGCGCGGGCAGCGACCGCGGCAACGTCCATCGCCATGGAACGATGCTAGCCGTGCGTGCGATGGTTCTCGACTCGCCGGGCTCGCCGCTGCGCGAGGCCGACCTGCCCGATCCGGAGCCTGGCCGCGGGCGAGATCCTCGTGGCAGTGACGGCCTGCGGCGTCTGCCGAACCGACCTGCACATCGTCGACGGAGAGCTGACGGAGCCGAAGCTGCCGCTCGTTCCGGGTCACCAGATCGTCGGCCGCGCGGTCACGGGCGGAGAGCGATTCGCGGCAGGCGATCCCGTCGGCATCCCCTGGCTCGGGTGGACGGACGGCGAGTGCCGCTACTGCACGAGCGGCCGCGAGAACCTCTGCGACCGCGCCCGCTTCACCGGCTACGACCTCGACGGCGGCTACGCGGAGCTGGTCGTGGCCGACGAGCGCTATTGCACGCCGCTGCCCGCCGGCTACTCCGACACTCGAGGTTGCGCCGCTGCTCTGCGCCGGCCTGATCGGCTACCGCGCGCTGAAGCTCGCCGGCGACGGGGAGCGCATCGGCCTCTACGGTTTCGGCTCGTCGGCACACATCGTGTGCCAGGTCGCACGCCATCAGGGCAGGCGTGTCTTCGCCTTCACGCGCGCCGAGGACGCCGAGGCCCAGGCGCTCGCCCTCGAGCTCGGCGCGGAGTGGGCGGGCGACTCTCTCGGCCCGGCGCCGGAAGAGCTCGACGCCGCCATCGTCTTCGCTCCCGTCGGCGAGCTCGTTCCCGCGGCGCTGCGGGCGACGGCGAAGGGGGCGACAGTCGTGACCGCCGGCATCCACATGACCGACATCCCCTCGTTTCCGTACGAGCTCTTGTGGGAAGAGCGCGTCGTGCGCTCGGTCGCCAATCTCACGCGCGCCGACGCGGAGGAGTTCATCGAGCTTGCCCCCCAGGTGCCGGTACGAACAGTCGTGGAGGAGTTCCCACTGACGGAAGCCAACGATGCCCTCGACCGACTCCGCGCAGGGCAGATCCGCGGGGCCGCGGTGCTGACCACATGACGATCGACGCGCTGTACGCCGCCCATCCCGAGCTCTACTCCGCCGAGCACGACGGGGTGCATCGAGTCGAGGGACGACTCGGGATCCTCGGCCTGCTCGAGCCCGGCACGGTCGGCGCCGAGCTCGGCGTCTTCACAGGCCTCTTCGCCGAGGCGATCCTCGAGACCGTCCGGCCGGCCGTGCTCCATCTCGTCGATCCCTGGTGGCTCGCCTACGGCGACGTCTACCCCAACTGGGGCGCGTACACGGCGCGCGGCACGCTGCCCACCCGCGTCGCCCACGAAGCAGCCGTGACGCGCGCCGAGGCGGCGCGCGGCGACTGCGAAGTGCACGTCCATGTGTCCACTTCGGCCGACTGGCTGCGCAGCCTGCCCGACGCGTCGCTCGACTGGGTCTACCTCGACTCGACCCACTTGTACCGCGAGACGCTCGAGGAGCTGCGCCTGCTCCGCGCCAAGCTGCGCCGCGACGGCATCGTGCTCGGCGACGACTGGTGGCCGAATCCGGAAGACGTCCACCACGGCGTCTTCCGCGCCGTCCACGAGCTCGTCCGGGAAGGCATGTGGGACGTGGTTCGCGCGGACGAGCAGATCCAGTGGGCGATCAGGCCGGCGGCCAAGTACCGTCGCGGAGAGCGCTATCGGCAGGCGTTCCGCAATCGGATGAAACGCCTGCTCAGGCCCTAGATCAGCCTTTGCCGGTTGGCAACCGGTCCGCTACCCACGGATCGCCGGCCGCCAGGCACGGTTTCGTGCGATGGCGACTGTTGAGACCCTCGAGACGGAGAGGCTCGTCGCGCTCGTGCTCGGCGAGGCGGAGAGAGACGCGCTCGTCAGGGTGCTCTACGTCGTCAAGGACAACTTCTGGCTCGACGACGTCGAGGAGTCGCTGCTCGAGCGGCTGCTCGAGAGAGGAGAGAGCTGATGTTCGCAGCGATTCGCACCTACGGAGTGACGGACATCGACGAGCTGTCGGAGCTCGTCAAGGACGGGTTCGTGCCCATCGTCGAGAGCGTCCCCGGCTTCGTCGCGTACTACGTCGTCGACGCCGGCGACGGCGTGGCGAGCTCGATCACGATCTGCGAGGACAAGACGGGCGTCGACGAGTCCACCTCCCGCTCAGCGGAGTGGGTGGAGGAGCACGCGCTGGAGTTCATCGAGTCAGGCCCGGCGGTCGTCATCGGGGCCGTGACGGCCGAGACCGCAGCAACGCGCCTGGCCGCATAGCTGCCATAGCTGGACGGGCTGCGCAGGGCCCGCGAGGGACGGGCCCTGCCGCCCAATCGCTCACCGGCGGTAGAAGCTCGCGAGCACTGCCGCGCCTGCTGCCGTGAGGACGATCGTCCCACCCGGCGCCAGGTTCGCGTAGTACGCGATCGTCAGACCGATCACGGCCGAGGCGAGGCCGATGCCCATCGCGATGAGAATCGTGGAGCGGACGCTCCACGCGACGCGCCCGGCCGCGATCACGGGCAGCACCATCAGCGCAGCGATGAGCAGGACCCCCACGATGCGCATGGAGACGGCCACCGTCACGGCCGCGAGCACCGCGAGGGCCACGTTGAGCGGTCCGACCGGAACGCCGCTCACGCGCGCGCTCTCCTCGTCCAGCGCCACGGCGACGAGCCCTCGGTAGAGCCCCGCGATGACGGCGAGGCCCACGGCACCGAGCACGCCGACCAGCAGCAAGTCCTCGTGCGTCACCGTGAGGATCGAGCCGAAGAGGAACGAGAACAGGCTCGCGTTGAGCGCGCCCGCGGCCGAGATCAGCACGACGCCCGCCGCGATCCCCGTATAGAAGAGCAGCGCCAGCGCCTGGTCGCCTGCCGCCTGGCGGCGGGTGCGCAGCCACTCGATCGCGACCGCGCCGAGCACCGAGGCCACGAGCGCGGTGCCGACGGGCGAGATACCGAGCAGATAGCCGAGCGCCACTCCCGCGAACGCGACGTGGCCGATGCCGTCGCCGATGAGGCTCATCCGGCGCTGCACGAGGAAGAAACCGACCGCGGGCGCGACCACGCCGACGATCGCGCCGGCCGCGAAGGCCAGCCGCATGAAGTCGGCATCAAGGATGGACATGGGAAGGGTCGTGCCACTCGCCGGGCAGGGCCGACGGTGGACCGTCGAAGACGATTCCGCCACGCACCAGCACCAGCCGCTCGACGAACTGCTCGACTGCGCCGAACTCGTGCGAGACGAAGAGGATCGAGGTGTCGAGCTCGTCGTGCAGCTCGGCCAGCAACGCCGCCAGCGACTCCTGCGCATCGGCGTCCACGCCTGCCGTCGGCTCGTCGAGCACGAGCAGGTCGGGCTCACCCGCCAGCGCCTTGGCGATGAACGCCCGCTGCTGCTGACCGCCGGAGAGCGTGCCAACGGGCTCCGAGGCCCGCTCGGCCAGCCCCACGCGATCGATCGAGGACGCGACGAGAGCACGGTCGTTGGCGCGCAGGCCGTCCAATGGGACCGCGCCGCGGGACACGTCCCGCGGCGACGACCTCCTCCACCGTCACCGGCGACTCGATTCCCAGCTGCGAGCGCTGGGCGAGATAGCCGATGCGGTACCGCTGGCGAAGGCGACCGGCGGGCTCGCCGAAGAGCGCTGCCGTTCCCGCCTGCGGCTGCTCCAGCCCGAGCAGGATGCGAAGTAGCGTCGTCTTGCCACCGCCGTTCGGACCGGCCACCGCCACAAACTCGCCCTGCTCGACGGCGAGGCTCACGTCGCGCAGCACCGGCGGCCCGCCCGGATAGGCGAAGCTCACGCCCTTCAGCTCGGCGACTAGCGGCATGCAAGGGCCTTTCGCAGCGTCACGAGGTTCGCGCGCATGAGCGAGAAGTAGTCGGCGCCGCGGTCTTGCTCGCTCTCGGTCAGGCCCTCGATCGGGTTCAGGACGGCTGTCTGCGCGCCGGCCTCGCGAGCCACCGCCTCGACGACGTCGCGCCGAGACCAGTGGCTCGACGAAGACGGTGGTCGCGCCGGTCTCGCGCACGGCGTCGACCGCTCGCTCGAGATCGCGCGGCGCCGGCTCGCCTTCGGGGCTACTGCCGCTGATCGGGAGCTGTTGGAGGCGCGTATCGATCCGCGAGGTAGCCGAAGGCCGCGTGGCTCGTGACGATCTCGCGGCGGGCACAGTCCGCGAGCCCGTCCCGGTAGGCGCGGTCGAGGTCTTGCAGGCGACGTACCAGCGGCGTCGGCCTCATCCGGACGGCCGAGCTCGTCGCCGATCCGCTTGACGAGGACGGCGTAGCGCACAGGGTCGAGCCAGACATGGACGTCGCCGTCCTCCAGGCGGTCGAGACCGGGCGTCTCGAGGAGGTGGAGGACGTGGTCGCCGTCTCCCGCAGCGTCCTCGAGCTGCGGCTGGAAGCCCTCGCCGAGCAGCAGCACGAGATCGGCGTCGTGGAGCTCCTGGACGTCGCCGGGCGTCGCTTCGAGGTCGTGCGGCTCGGCCCCGGGCGGCGTGAGGTTGCGGACGCTGACTGACGATCCGCCGACCTGCTCTGCGGCGAACGCGAGCGGATAGAAGGACGCGACGACGTCGGTGCGTGCATCGTCCGAGCCGCCGCCACCCCCGCCGCAGCCCGCGCAAACCACCATCCCCAATAAGAGAATGATTCTCATTCTCATCACGCTGTATCGTATGGCCGTGGCGGACGCACGGCAAGCGGACTACGAAGGGCTCCTGGCGGAGCACGGCCTGCGCCCGACGCGGCAGCGGGTGTCGGTGCTCGGCGCACTGGCGTCGCGCGACGACGCGACGGCGCAACAGATCCACGCCCTGCTCGTCGACGGCGGCGAGCGCGTCGGGCTCGCCACCGTCTACCGCACGCTCAAGAGCCTGTCCGAGAGCGGCGTGGTCGACACGCTCTCGCACCACCGCGGCGAGACGTGCTACCGCCTGTGCGGCGACGGCCATCACCACCATCTCGTCTGCTCTGGCTGTCACCGGGTCATCGAGCTCGGCGACTGCGAGCTCGACCCGTGGCTCGCCGATCTCGCCGCGCAACACGGCTTTGCGCTGGAAGCGCACACGGTCGAAGTGACCGGGCGCTGCCCCAGCTGCCAGGCGTCTTGAGCCCGCCGAGCTGGCTCGACGCAGCGGAGCTTCGCATCGGTCTCGGCTGCATGCGCCTGACGTCTGCAAAGACGATCGCGGCCGCCGTGGAGGCCGGCATCACGGTGTTCGACACGGCGCGCGCCTACGGCGACAACGAGAGCCTCGTTGCGCGCGCTCTACGGCGTGCCGGTGCCGCGGAACGCGCGCGGATCGTGACCAAAGGGGGCATGCGACGAGCGGACAGCAGGTGGATCCCGGACGGCCGCGCGAAGGCGATCCGCAGCGACTGCGAAGCCAGCCTCGTCGCACTGAACGGCCTCGAGATCGACCTCTACCTCATCCATGCGCCCGATCCCGGGACGCCGTGGAAGACCTCGGTGCGTGCGCTGGCGCGACTCGTGGACGAGGGCCTCGTCAAGCGCGTCGGCGTGGCGAATGTCAACCGGCGGCAACTGGACGAGGCGCTCGAGCTCGCGCCGGTCGCCGCCGTCCAGGTGGGTCTCAGCGTCAAAGACGACACCGCATTGAGGGGCGGGATTCTCGAGCGTTGTGACGAAGCCGGCATAACGCTGATCGCGCACTCGCCGCTTGGCGGGCCACGCCGGTCCGGCCGCCTCGCTCGCGAGGGACTGGCCGGGCCGCGCTCGCCTGGTTGCTCGAGCTCTCCCCCGTCGTCGTCGCGATTCCCGGCGCCCGCCGCCCGGAGACGGCCCGCTCGGCCGCGCGAGCCGCGAAGCTCCGTCTCAACGCCCGCGAGCGGGCCGCCCTCGGCGTCTCCAAGCCCAGCGCGGGCCGCTCGCCGGCGAGGCCGACGGCGACATCGTCGTCGTGATGGGCATTCCCGGAGCCGGGAAGAGCCGCGTTGCCGCGGAACACGTCGACCGCGGGTACGTCCGTCTGAACCGCGACGACCGCGGAGGCACCTTGCGAGACATCGCCGCCGCCCTCGACGAGCAACTGTCGTCCGGCATGCGGAACGTCGTGCTCGACAACACGTACCTGACCCGGGCAACGCGCAGCCACGTCATCGAGGCTGCGGCGCGGCATGGAGTCGCCGCGCGTTGCGTCTGGCTCGACACGCCGCTCGCGCAGGCGCAGGTCAATCTCGTCGAGCGGCTGCTCGAGCGCTTCGGCCACCTGCCGACTCCCGAGGAGCTTCGCGCGCTGGGACGACTCGAGCCGGGCCTGCTCGCTCCGACGTCGCAGATGCGAGCGCTCCGCGAGCTCGAGCCGCCGGACGCGGACGAGGGCTTCGCCAGCGTCGAGCAGATCGCGTTCGAACGGGCTCCGGCGGCGAGAGGAGCTCGCTGGCGTGTTCGTCGCGGCAGCTGCCGTTGAGCATGCGACCTGCCGTCGAACGCTCCGCACCTCGTGTTCGACTGGCTGCCCGGCGGCGCGCCGGATGCGCTCGCCGACACCGTCCGGCAGCTCGCGGGCAGGGTTTCGGGGCCGGTGGAAGGCGCGATCTGCCCGCATCCCGGCGGCCCGCCGGTCTGCTGGTGCAGACCGCCGCTGCCAGGGCTGCTGCTCGCGTTCGCGCGGGCACACGGCGTCAATCCGTCCCGCTCGACGCTCGTCGGAGCGAGCGCAGCGCACAGGACGCTGGCGACGACCCTCGGCGCCCGCTACATCGCCGGTCTGACGGGCGATCGACTCGAGCTCGTCGACCACTTCGGCGAGCGGCCTCCGAGTGTCGATCTCCGCCGTCGCCCCGGCCCGTAGCAGGGGCTCGTACGCGGCCAGGTCGTCTGCGATCTTCTCACGCTCGACTTCCGTCCGGCCGAACGGGTTCATCGCGGGAGGCCACGCGCTCGAGGATCACATCGAGCGGGGCGCTCAGCAATACGACCGCGTCGAACCGCGGATAGAACGTTCCCTGGTTGGCGACGGTGCCCACAACGAACAGCGCGCCGTCGGAATGCCCGTTGAGGAGCGCGTCGATCCGCTCCTCGTTCCACAGCGGCTCCATCGAACCGTCCGGAAGCTTCACGTCCTCGATCCAGTCGCCGTGGTCGGTGTCGACGACGCGGTGCCCGCGCCGCGCCAGCTCGGCGAGAGCAGCCGACTTGCCCGTTCCAGACATCCCGGTGATCAGGATCACCGCCATCAACGCGCGATCTCCGGGTGCCTGACCTGCACCCGGTGCTCGCGATGGCGGATTGCCTCGTACGCCACGACGAACGCGCACACGGCACCTGACGAGGGCGAGGGCCGCGAGCGCCGGAATCGCCACCGCAAGCGGAATGAGCGCGAGCAACACGACCGCCCCGAGTCGTCCGCCGCCGGAAGATGCGGTGGGTCATCCGGAAGAGGAAGGCCACGTGCCCGAGGAGGTACAGCGCTGCACCGCCGCAGAGCGCAACTGCGGGCACGGTGTCGAGCGTCTCGCCCGACATCGCCGACCGTCGTCTTGAGACCGAGGGCGAAGAGCACGATGCCGGCGGCGATCGGCAGGTGGAGATAGCTGTAGGCGTGTAGCGCGAGCCGGTGGAGCTCGAGACCCACCGCCTGCATGAGCCGCCTCTGCGCGATGATCGCGGCCACGTCGAAGTACAGCCACCAGAGCGCCGAGACGACCGCGATTCCGAGCGCTGCCGCGCGATCACCCCCGCGTCCAGGTCGAAGCCGGCGCCGAGGCCGATGGCGATGAGCGACTCGCCGAGCGCGATCAGGATGATCAGCCCGTATCGCTCCGCGAAGTGCTCGGGCGCGACGCGCCAGCCGCTTCCCGCACCGATCACGGCCGGGCCGAGGTAGTCGATCGCCAGAGCAACGATCCAGACGGCGATGCGGTCGTTTCCATCGAGGAAGCCGGCGACCACGAGCAAGGAGGCGCCGAGCATCGCGGTCGGCGCGAATCGCAGCAGCGCGCTGCGGCGGTCGGGATCGTCACGGACGACGATGGTGGAGAGGAGGAGATGAAGCAGGCGGACGACGAAGTACGCGACACCGAACAGCACCGCGTCGTCTCCGAAGGCGCCCGGCACCGCCAGCGCGGCGGTGAACATCGCGCCCATCGCGGCGAGCATCATCAGCCGGATGCCGCCCTCGTCGACGTCCATCGCGCTCGTCAACCACGCGTACACGCACCACGCCCACCAGAGCGCAGCGAGGGCGAGCATCCCACGGAAAATCCCGTGCCACGTCGGGTCGTTCGCGAGCAGGATCGTGACCTGGGTAAGGGCGAAGACGAAGGTCAGGTCGAAGAAGAGCTCGAGCGGGGTGACCTGGTGCTCCGGGTCTGGCTCGGGCTCGCCGCGCGCGTCGTCCGGCACGCGCGGACCCTAGCCCAGCTCGATCGCGGCTACGTCGTCAGAAGGACTCGCTTGGCCGAGCCGGGCTGGCCGGGCACGTGCGCCGTGATGACCCAGCCGTCGTAGCGGCCCGCGTCGCGCCAGGCGCCGAGGTCGTAGCCCACGCTGAGACGCACCGTCGTCTCGTCTCCGCCGGTTACGAACGTGCCACACGAGGCGCCGATTACCCCGTTCTTCGAGAGGTAGAGCTCGTACCAGCCTCCCTGCGGCAGCTGCGGGAGGCGCGCGACGACCATCTCGAGAGCGGTGTTCCCACTCTCGTCGCGCTCGCCGACTGCGAGCTCGGCGCTCGCGTTGACCACCGGTGACACGCCGTGCATAGGGATCGTGGCTACGGACTCGAACCCGTCATCCCAACTGCCGGCGACGAAGCCGACGGCGAGCGCTACGGATGCCAGCGCCGCAGCCAGAGCGAGCTCGGTCCATCGCCTTCGGCGCGGGCGCGCCCGGACAACCCGACCGGCCACGTCTGGCGGCTGAGGGAACGCATCCGGCGGCGGCCCAGCGTCGACGAGCAGCTCGTGAACGCGCGCCAGCCGCTCGTCCGCAGGACCGTCGTCGCCGACCAGGTCGCGAAGGTCAGGCGGCCGGGTCACCCAGCTCCTCGTCGAGCAGCGTCGCGAGCCGAGAGAGGGCGGTTCGCGTTCGGGTCTTCACTGTCCCCAGCGGGGTGTCGAGGCGGTCGGCGATCTCGCTCTGGGAGAGGCCTCCCCAGTACGCGAGCACGATCAGCTCCCGTTCGCTCTCTGAGAGCTTCTCGAGCGCGGAATGCACCCGCCAACGCAGCCACTCATGTTCCGCCCGTTCGTCAGGGCCGGCATCCATGGAGGGCTGGTCCGAAGGCTCCGCGGGCGGCTCCTGACGCCGCCGACCGCGGTCGGCTATGGCATTTCGCGCGACGGTGTAGAGCCAGGTGGTGGCTGTCCCCCGCTCGGGCCGAAACGTCGAGGCCGACCGCCACACGGACACGAACGCCTCCTGAAGGGCGTCCTCGGCCCTCCCGGCGTCGCCGAGCCGTCGCTGCGCAAGCGCCAAGACGGGTCGAGCGTAGCGCCGGTAGAGGATCTCGAAGGCGTCGTGATCCCCGTCGGCGATCCGCTCGAGCAGGCGCTCGTCCTCACCAGGCGCACGGGCGCGTGCCACGACTGCGGGTCTCGAAGCCGCGGGCTTTGCCAAGCTGATGGCGTGCGCCTGATCCACGCGTTTCTCCCCATGACGATTCCGGTTACGGGCGGGCGGTTCTTGCATCTGGTTATAGGCACCAAACGTGCGTGCGGATTGGATATTGCACTTCGCGAAGGCGCGGCTACCCCGGCGCGACCTGCCTCAGTACCACTTGCCCTTTGCGAAGCCGCCGAAGACGGCAAGCCCGATGAGGCCGACGATGAGCCCCCACCAGAAGCTCCAGACGATGACCAAGACGATCCCCACGATTACGAGAATGCCGCCAAGGCCGATGCCACCCATGGGACGAGGTTACCCACAGATCACGCGAGCCAATCACGAACGCTACGCCGACGCCGGGTGCCCCGGTGGCAGTCGTCCTATCTCCTTCAGGTAGCGGCGCACGAGCGTCATGAACAACGAGCGCGGCCAGCCGGGGCCCGGATCCCAGTGCGTCCCGCCGAACGCCTCGGAGCATTCGACGTGCGTCGTGATGCCCGGCCGGCGCGCCTTCAGGTCGGCTGCCTTCCGGAACACCGGCGGGATGCCGAAGAGGTTGCAGTGCACGGCGGTCTTGTAGGCCGCCCGCTCGAGCGTCGCGCGATGCGACTTCCACTCCTCGGACGACCACTTCGCAAAGCCGCACTGCTCGATGTGGAAGCCGGCGTAGTTCGCGCCCGGCGCGGCCCAGGGGACAGCCGAGTTCGGCAGGCAGCGCTGGCACTCGTAGTCGTCGACGACGAGATGCGCGGAGCCGCGCGCGCTCGCGCTCTGAAAGTAGCGGGCGACACTCGCAGCCGTGCCGCCCTCCGTCGAGTGCATCACGATCCACGTGACCGCCGCCAGCGGCCGCCTGCCGGACGTGCGGTACGCCGGATAGAAGTCGCGCCGACACTCGGCGTCGATCGGGGCGGGCTTGACTGAGACGGGAAGTTCCTGCACCGGCAGCTTACCGCCGTTCATCGTAGGCTTGGTCGTGATGATCACGTGCCCGCGCTGCAGCCAGGAGAACCCCGAAGGGGCCAGCTTCTGCAACGCCTGCGCTGCACCACTGGCCCCGGCCGCGGAAACGCTACTCGAGGAGCGGAAGGTCGTCACGGTGCTCTTTGCCGACCTCGTCGGGTTCACGTCACGCGCCGAGCAGATGGATCCGGAGGAGGTGCGGTCACTGCTTCGTCCTTACCACGCCCGCCTGCGGGACGAGCTCGAGCGCTTCGGCGGCACCGTGGAGAAGTTCATCGGCGATGCCGTGATGGCGGTGTTCGGCGCGCCGGTGGCGCACGAGGACGACGCGGAGCGCGCAGTCCGCGCCGCGCTCGCGATCCGCGACTGGATCCTCGACGAGCAGGCTGAGCTTCAGCTCCGCATCGGCGTCAACACCGGGCAGGCGCTCGTCTCCCTCGGCGCCCGCCCGGAGGAAGGCGAGGGGATGGTGGCCGGGGACGTCGTCAACACCGCCGCCCGGCTCCAGTCGAACGCACCCGTCAACGGAATCCTCGTCGGCGAGACGACGTGGCGCGCGACGCGCGACACGATCGACTACCGCGAGGCCGAAGCCGTGGAGGCGAAAGGCAAGGCGGAGCCCGTCGAGGCCTGGGAGGCGGTGGAGGCACTGGCGCGCGTCGGCGTCGACATCTCGGGCCGCGTACGGACGCCGCTCGTCGGCCGTCGACGCGAGCTCGACACGCTGCTCGACGCGTTCGAGCGGGCGAAGAGCACCCGCCAGGTCCAGTTGGTGACGCTCGTCGGTGAGCCGGGGATCGGCAAGAGCCGCCTCGTCTACGAGCTGTTTCAGACCGTCGAGCACGACCCCGAGCTCATCTACTGGCGCCAGGGCCGGTCGCTGCCCTACGGCGAGGGGATCAGCTTCTGGGCGCTCGGCGAGATGGTGAAGGCGCACGCCGGCATCCTCGAGACGGACGCGAAGGACGAGGCCGAGCGAAAACTCCGGTCAACCGTCGAAGCTGCCTTACCGGACGAAGACGTCGGATGGACTCTCAGCCATCTCCGCCCGTTGGCGGGGATCGAGGACATCGCGGGCCGGAATGAGAGGCAGGAAGAGGCGTTTGCCGCGTGGCGTGGCTTCCTCGAGGGAATCGCCGACGAGAGCCCGCTCGTCCTCGTCTTCGAGGATCTCCACTGGGCCGACGAAGGTCTCCTCGACTTCGTCGACCATCTCGTCGACTGGGCGACGCGCGTACCGCTGCTCGTTGTCGGTACAGCCCGCTCGGAACTGCTCACGCGTCGCCCGGCCTGGGGAGGCGGCAAGACGAATGCGCTGACCCTCTCGCTCGCGCCGCTCTCGGGCGTGGAGACCGCGGAGCTCGTGCATGGGCTCCTGGAACAGGCCGCGATTCCCGCGGACATCCAGGCGACGCTCCTCGAGCGGGCCGGCGGCAACCCGCTGTACGCCGAGGAGTTCGTGCGCCTACTCGACGAGCGCGCGAACGGCGCCGCGCTGCCGGAGACCGTCCAGGGCATCATCGCCGCCCGCCTCGACGTCCTCGACCCGCGAGGAGAAGGAGTTGCTGCAGGACGCTGCCGTTCTCGGTCGCACGTTCTGGGTCGGCGGGCTCGGTCAGGAGCGGGAGGCGGCAGAAGCAGGCGCTCCATCGCCTCGAGCGACGGGAATTCGTCCAGCGCGAGCGCCGGAGCACCGTCGCCGGCGAGACTGAGTACGCGTTCCGGCATGCTCTCGTCCGCGAGGTCGCGTACGAGCAGATTCCCAGGGCCCAGCGAGGGGAGAAGCACCGCAGGGTCGCCGACTGGCTCGAAAAACTCGGCCGGCCCGACGATCTTGCCGAGCTCCTCGCGCATCACTACATCGCGGTGCTCGACTACTCGGAGCCCGACGGCGAGCTCGCCGAACGCGCTGCCGCCGCCCTGGGCGAGGCGGGAGATCGAGCGCTCGCGCTCAACGCGTACGGAGCCGCTGCCGGCTTCTACCGCCGCGCACTCGACATCGGCGGCGGCGGGGAGCCGGGCTGTTCCTCTTCGGGCTCGGCAGCGCACTCACGGCGCTCGCGGATGCCGAGGCTGTCGATCGTCTCGTCGAGGCGTCGGCGACCCTCCTCGCGGCAGGTGACCCCGAAACGGCCGCGGAAGGCGGAAACCATGCTGGCGCAGATCGCGTTCACCACCGGCGACGCCCCGGGAGTCGACGCGCATGCACGTCGCGCTGTCGAGCTCGTGCACGGACGTCCGCCCTCGGCTGCGGTGGCGCGGGCGCTCGGGCAAGCCGCCCGCTTCGCGATGCTCGACGGCCGCTGGCGCGACGCGATCGACACCGGCCGGGAAGCTGAAGCGGATGGCCGCCGATCTCGGCCTCGACGCGATTCGCGCCGACGCGCTCGCGACGCTTGGCACGGCGCGTGCGGACTTCGGGAGTCGGCGCCGGCGATGCCGACCTCGAGCTCGCGATCGAGCTGGCCGAGGCCGCCAACGCGCCACTGCCACTCTCGCGCGCGCTCAACAACCTCGCATGGAGGTACTCCGGTGTCGACCTGCAACGGACGCATGAGCTCCAGGAGCGGAACTACGAGACCATGCAACGCTACGGCCACGTCGGGCAGACGTGGTGGGCCCGTGGCCAGCTCGCGGGCAGCGCGTACGATGTCGGCCGCTGGGACGAGGCGCTCGAGCACATCGAGGCCGTGCTCGCCTACGTCGCAGCGGGCACGCCGCACTATTTCGAGTCGGGCAGTCGCCTCTCTCGTGCCGCCATCAGCTTCGCGCGCGGCGACGACCGCACGTTCGCCGATGACATCGACCGATCGCTCGAGCTGGCAGCGAAGGCAACCGACCCTCAGGCGACTGCGCCCGTCGTCGCGGTCGTCGCGTGCCTCCGTGTGTTGTGCGGTGACCTTCCGGGCGCGCGGGCGTCGCTGGACTCCGCGCTCGAGATCGCTCGCGGGACAGAGATCGGACTCGAGATGATCGCGTACGAGGCGGCGCTCGTCACCGCGCTTCTCGATCTCGATTCGGAACAACTCGGCCTGCCCCCAGTGGGCGTGCTGGACACGCCGCAGAGGCGTGCCACGGCGACGCTGCTCGATCGTGACCTGGTCGGCGCCGCCGATGCGCTCGCGGAGCTCGGGCACGTGAGCCACGAGACGTACCTCCGCCTCCGCGCGGGCGAGCGGCTGCTCGGCGAGGGTCAGGTCGAGGAGGGCGTCGATCAGCTCGAGCGGGCGCTCGCCTTCTATCGCGGTGTCCGTGCGACGCGGTTCATCGCCGAGGCCGAGTCATTGCTGGCAGGCGCCGAGCAGCAGACGGCTTAGGAAGCCGACGAAGCGATCAGTCGAAGGCGAACACCGGCGGGAGGATGACCACGACCGTGGCGGCCCACAGGGCGAAGACGGGAAGGTAGGTGGTCTGCCAGCGCTCGAGCCGGTGAAGCGTGCTGCGTCGTCTGAGGAATCGGGCCGATAGCCAGGCGGCCCCGGCGAGGTTCACGAGGAGGACGAGGTTGAGGCCGAGCGCTGCCGTTCGGTTCGGGGTGAACCCGAGCTCGCCGATCCGAGCGATCATCGAGCCCAGCACCATCACGTCGAGCACGAGGGCGCTGACGACGGCGACCAGCTGGATGCGGTCCATCCAGTCCGGCGACGTGGACGGGTCCCGCGCGGACATCCCGTACAGGACGAGCGCGAGGACGACCACCAGCAGCGCGTCGAAGACGCTGAGGAGCTCGCGGTCGAACGCGCCGCCGAGCCCGGTCACGGCGTAGACGACGGCGGCGCCGACCAGCATCACGGCAAACAGCGGCGTGAAGAGCATCGTGAGCACCGGCGCCATGTTCTCCACGACCCGTTGCTTCGACTCGACGAGCCACGCGGCCACGATCACGGCACCCGCCGCGCCTGACGGCAGCACCCACGCGGCGATGCGGTCGACGTCGACACCCGTGGGCTCGAGGATCGCCGCGGTCAACCCCATGAGCACGCCACCCCCGAGCGCGATCAGCACGTAGTAGATGAACCATTCGCCCGTGAAGCGGACGAAGTCCATGCGCCGCTCGTGCGATCGGAGCGTGCCGTCCATGTACGGGTAGGCGACCGCGAACCACAGCACGACGGGCAGATGGAGCGCGACGAGGACCTCGGTGGCCGAGTCCGCACCCCACGGGTAGAGGTTGACCACGAGCGCAGCGAGCACGAACGGCACCGCCGTCAGCACCCAGTGCAGGGTGTCGAGCTGCCGTCGGTAGGCGAAGTACGCGGCGAGGAACGGCAACACGAACAGACTGACGTTCCGCGCCAGCCAGCTCGACTCCTCGTCGGGGAAGTCAGCAGCGAGGCACGCAACCTGGATCACGACAGCCGCAGCCACGGCGAAGACGAGCGCTGTCAACCAGCCGCTGGACGCGCGCTCCTGCTCGTCGTCACCTCTGAGGACGAGCTGTTTCCACAGCCGATCGCTGTGCTCGCGTGCGAACTCCCGGGAGAGGTCGTCGAGGTCGCCCATGCGTTTCACGGCGACCAGGAACGCCTCGTCGGCTGCGAGGCCGACGGCGCTCAGCTCGGCGATCTGGTGGCGAAGATGATCCTCCAGCTCGTCGACGTCGTGGCCGTTGACGCCCGGGGCGTTGGCGACGTAGGCCCGCCATTCTGCGATCTGTGACTCCACGTTCTCCATGGCTCACGCCTCGCCGAGGGCGGTCAGCAGCGCACCGGAGCCCGGCCAGACGTCATTCAGCGCACGGGTGATGGTCACCCACTGCCGTCGCTGGTCCGCGAGTGCTGCTCGCCCGTCGTCGGTGATCACGTAGTACTGGCGCCGACGCCCTTCCGGTGGCGTTCGCCACTCGGTCGTCACGTACCCGAGCCGATGGAGGCGATGGAGCAGCGGGTAGAGCATCCCGTCGGTCCACTCGAGCTCGCCCCCGGAGAGCGCACGTACCCGCTTCAGGATGGCGTAGCCGTAGCTCTCGTCCTCCGCCAGGATTGCGAGCACGAGCGGAGTCGCCGACGCCGCGACTAGGTCCTTGTCGATGCGCATACCCGTCCTCCACGGCTCGGACCTCTATGCATAGAAGTACAAGGTACACAAGTTGAAACCGCCTCTGTCGCTTCTGCGTAGTAACGAGAGAAGTCCGAGAAGGAGGTGCTTTCGTGGGACGACCACTGCTCTTGGCGAGTGCGGTAGTCGGGATCGCGCTCGCGGTGACCGCCGGCGCGTCCGCAAGGCCGCAGGCGACGTCGATTCAGATCGGGACGGTGATGAACGCGGCCCAGGAGGTGCCCGCGCCGACAGGAGACGTGAGCGGCGCCCGAGGCACGTTCACGGCAACGGTGACGAAGGGCGCCGCCGGAGCGTCCGTCGCGTGGCAGCTGTCGTTCAGCGGCCTGACGGGTGATGCCGTCGCAGCGCACATCCACCAGGGGGCGACCGGAACGCCGGGCAGCGTCGTGCTGGCGCTGTGCGGACCGTGCCAGAGCCCGATGTCCGGGACCGGCAACCTCACGCAGGCGGCACTCGACGCGCTCGAAGCGGGCGACGCCTACGTGAACGTCCACACCCCGACGAACGGGGCGGGCGAGATCCGCGGACAGCTCGCCACCACCGCGCCGATCACGACAAGCCTCAACGCTCGGCAGGAACGGCCGAAGCCGACGGGCAACGTCGGTCGCGCGACAGGGACGTTCACCGCGACGGTGACGAAGTCGGGGACGACCGGCAGGATCGCCTGGCGCCTCCGGTTCTCGCGTTTGACGGGAGCGGCAGTGGCAGCGCACATCCACATCGGCCAGAGAGGGAAAGCCGGCCCCGTCGCAGTGCCGCTCTGTGGGCCGTGCCGCAACGGTGCACGCGGAACAGCCAACCTGACTGCGGCAGGACTGGCGGCGCTCGAGAAGGGGCGCGCGTACGTGAACATCCACACGAAGAAGAACCCAGCAGGGGAGATCCGCGGGCAGATCCGTGCGGTCGCCTTGAATATCACGTGAGATCGACGAGAATGGCTCGAAGGGAGGTGCGATGAAGAGAAACCTGCGCTTCGCGCTTGCGGTCGCGTTCCTCGTGGCCGTCACGGCCGTCACCGCTTCGGCGATGGCGTTTACGGGGCACAACGCGAGCGCGAAGAGGCCGTCCGTTAGCACGAAGGCGACTCCAGCCGCTCTAAACGAGCAGACTCGCGTCGACCCACGCGACTCGGCCCGACACACGGGATGCTCGAAGAGGGCGAAACGTCTCGAAGCACCGGACGTCTAGGGTTCCAACGAGTCCGATCGGGCGAGCGTCTGGGAGGCCGACGCGCGGATTCGAATCGCGGACCCCTTCATTACGAGAGGCTTGCCACTGTCTGGGCCGGTCTCGGTCTGCCTGGAATCAGGCGGGTTTTTTTGGCCTTTTCGGAGGCTGGAAGTTCGGCCATTTTCGGGGGGTTGTGTGGCCTCTTGGTGGCCCCGGACAAGCCCTAGATCTGAGCAGGCACGATAAGGTCGCGGCATGCGCGTGCTACTCCTTGTACCGGTGGTTGCCATCGGACTGCTCCCGGCCGCTGCCGGAGCGAAGGACATCGCCGCGCGCGACGTGCGACTCACCGACAGCGCGCTCGCCCCGGTCGAAGCGAGCATTGCGGTCAACGACTCCGTGCGCTGGCTAAACCAGGGCGCAAAGCCGCACACGATTGTCAGCGACACGCGCGCCTGGACGTCTTTCACATTGCGCCCCAGGAAGAGCAGGAGTGTGCGCTTCACGCGAGCCGGTTGCTACCGCTACAAGGTGGATGGGAAGATGAGCGGCCGCGTCGCGGTCTCTGCCTCCTGCGGGGGGACAGGCACGTCACCACCACCGCCTCCCAGCACAGGACCGACGATCTACCGCTACGACATCACCGTCACCGGCGACGCCCATACGGTCCAGCGCATCTCCGGGGACACCAGGCCGCCGGACCTGGGAAACAACACGAACGGCACGATCGACGTCGAGCTCGTGTGGAAGTCGATCTACCGCAACGTCGCCTTCAAGAAAACGACTGTCAGCTCAGACGTGTTCACGCTCGTTCCCGCGGGCAGCCTGTTCGCGCGTGGCACGACGAACATCGTCTTCAGCTACAACCACGCACGAGAGGGTGTGTGGGGTCCGTGCCGGGGCAACTTCTCCATGAAGACGCTCGCGTCCCGCACCTCGCTCACCGGCTCTCGGGGTCCGCCGCTCGGTAACACGTTCAGCTTCAGCTCGCAGATGCTGAACGGTCCTGCGGAGACGGTCAGTAAGCGCGTTCGCAGCGAATGCCCCAAATACAGCGACGAGCCGGTGTGGATCGAGTCGAGGCGCGAGTACAGCTACATCGTGCGGGGTGGCTTGACGTGGACGGACGTCTCCGATCCGATCACGCTCGTCACCGTCCAGGTCGAGCGGAAGTCGCCGAGGATCTTCTCCCCGCTCGACCGGCTGTCGCAAGGTGACGGCTTCACGATCCAAACGGGCGCGATACGCAACGAATCACGATGCGCCGAGGGCGGCCCGCCGTTCTGTGCCGAGACCTTCACGGGCTCCCTGGTCGTGAAGTTCGTCCCGCGGCGCCGGTAGCTCGCAGTTGGGCTGACTGCTGCGGCGGTGCTCCACCCCACCCCAACAGCCGTGGTCATTCGATGCAGGTGCTTGGACTTGCTCTTCGTCCACAACAACGATCGTAGAACTCCCGGAGCCGACACGCGATGAGCGCGCTGATCGGTCTTCGCTCACCGTACAGCTGCCTGTCCACGCCTCGGTTGCCCCGTTCGTTGCCCCCCGTACGTCAGCCCGCTTCAGCGCTGCAACAGAAAGGCCCTGTTTCCAGGGCCTTTCGTGAAGCCGACGCGCGGATTCGAACCGCGGACCCCTTCATTATGAGTGACATTCGAGGCTGCGTTGGCCGTTGTGCCCAGTTGCACGCCGTAGCGTCCAGACCGTTGCTTAGTTGGCTAAGACCGTCTGAGGCAACGGAGCACAACCCGGACCAACGCGCTCTGTCCACATTCTGGTCACATCGCGCCGACGGCGATCGGGCGCGAAGCGGGCATGATTTCAGCGATTACAAGGAAGAGACTCTGGTGCGACGGCTTCAGCGCCAAGTGCAGTTGCGGATATGCCGCGTAAGGAAGGGAAGCGGGTATGGCCAAGCTCGTGTTCGGAATGAACCAGTCCCTGGACGGCTACGTCGACCACATGGCGTTTGCGCCAAGCCCCACGCTCTTCCGCCACTTCATCGAGGAGGCTCAGGGGCAGGCGGGCAGTGTGTACGGTCGCCACATGTATGAGGTCATGCGTTACTGGGACGACGATCATCCTGAATGGGATGCAGACGAACATGCCTTCGCGGCGGCGTGGCGGAACCAGCCGAAATGGGTCGTCTCACGCTCGTTGAAGTCGATCGGCCCCAACGCCACCCTTGTTGACGATGATCTTGAGGGCGCGATCCGCGAGCTGAAGGCCGAGCGCGACGGGGAGATCGAAGTTGCTGGCCCGTCCTTGGCGCAAAGCCTCACCGAACTTGGCCTGATCGATGAGTATCGGATCTACCTGCACCCCGTCGTGCTTGGTCACGGCAAGCCATATTTCGCCGGACCCCGGCCGCCGCTCCGCCTTATGGCTCATGATCGGATTGGCGAGGATGTGGTCAGGCTGACCTACGTTCCTGGTTAATCTCGCGACTCGCCGAGAGCCGACGCGCGGATTCGAACCGCGGCCGCGAGTGTCACTCGACTACGTCGAGCGACGAGAGCTCCTCGCCGAACACAACCCGGCCGTCGAAGACTGACGCGACGTCTCGGATGCCCTCCTCGCGACCGGCGGGTGAGTCGAGATGGGCATTGATATGAGTCAGGACGAGAGTTCGAACGCCGGCCCTCTCGGCGAGCATGCCGGCCGAGGTGGTGCCGGTCATGCCCCCGCTCACGCCGTCCTCCTCCATCGCGCGGTCGGTGTCCCAGCACATGCAGATCAGCATGTCGGCGCCGCGCGCCAATTCGACCACGCTGTCGACGGGCTCCGTGTCCCCCGTGAAGACGATGGATGCGCCATCGCTGTCGATCCGGTAGGCAACTGACTCCAGGTACGGCTGCGCGTGCACGGTGTCGGCTGCGCGGACGGAGAACCCGGCTTCTCCGAGCGCGAAGGTCGCATCGATGTCGGTCGCGTCTATCTTCGGCGCCGTGCGCGGCAGCTGCCCGCCCCGATTCGCGAAGACGCGCTGACTTCCTGGATGCTCCACCCTCGCCGTCCAGTCGCAGACATATGCGCCGTCGGGCGCCTCGAACAACCTGCGCGTGAGGGCCGTGGTCGGCGGCGGCCCGAAGACCCGGAGTGGAGTCTGGTCGACGTCCTGGTCCCAGCGGGTCAGCACGAAGCACGGATAGTCGGCGTTGTGGTCGAAGTGATGGTGCGTGAACAACAGCATCGACACCTCTGGGGCCTGTCGACCGGCCTTGATCAACTTGAAGGTCGTCGCCGGTCCGCAGTCGATCAGGACGCAGCGTTCTGCCACGTCGAGGAGATACGCCGATCCGAACCGGCGGGGCGTAGGCGTCGGAACACCCGCACCCAGCAACGTCACCCTCATCTGAGCCTCCCTCGCCCGTCCCGGAGAGCCGACGCGCGCATTCGATTAGCAGTCGAGCGCCGCTCGCGCCGCTACGTCGAACGGCGTGAGCTCGACAGGGAGCAGTTCCCGGATGCGCTCGTCCTTCGCGACGGTCTCGTTTCGCAGACCTTCGATCAGCGGACGGGCGACCGAGGCCTTCACAGGTGTCACGAGGTGGAGCCAGTACGAGGAGAGGCGGGGCGTGAGCACGGGGACTTCCACGATCAGCGGCCGTTTGCCGCGCTCGATCCCAACCCGCTCGATCATCTCCCTGTAGGTCATCACGTCGGGCCCGCCAATGTCGAAGCTCTCCCCGATCGCCTGGGGAAGACCGCAGACACCGGCGAGGTACTCGATGACGTCCACGATGGCGATCGGCTGGGTACGTACGCCGACCCAGCGCGGGCACACCATTGCCGGCAGGCGGTCCACGAGCGCGACGATCGTTTCGAAGCCGGCGCTGCCGCAGCCGATGACGATCGCGGCTCGTAGCGTGGTCAGCGGGACGGCACCAGAGGCGAGCTCCTTCTCGGTCTCGAGTCGGCTACGGAGGTGCGTAGACAGCTCAGGAGAATCGTCGCCGAGGCCGCCCAGGTAGATGAGTTGGCTAAGCCCGGCCCGCCCGGCCTCCTCGGCGACGGTCCTGGCCGCGGCGAGATCGCGCTCCTCGAAGTCACGCGTGCCGAGCGAGTGCACGAGGTAGTAGGCGACGTCGACCCCCTCGAGAGCCCTGCGGACGGATTCTGCGTCGCCGGCGTCGGCCCTCAACCAGTTCACTCCGCCGCCCTCCCGTTCGCGTCGCGACAGCGCGACGACGTCATGCGACCGCGCCAGAGCCGGCAGCAGAGCGGTGCCGATGGTGCCGGTCGCGCCAAAGACGGCGACTTTCATCGTGCGTGCCGGCCGAGTCGCGCGAAGTGGCGGCGGCTGATCAGTGAATGCAGGCGAGCCTGCACCTGAAAGTAGAGCGTGCCCGCAAGCCGGGGGACGTATTCCGTCAGCGTCGAGCGCAGAACGACCGGGTCACCGTTGACTTGCTCCAGCGCGAGCGCCCCGCCGGGCCGGCCCACTAGGAGCCCGCCGACGATGGGGTACGTGCACGTGACGGATGTGAGGTCGGCGCGGACGGCAGGACGTCCAAGCCTGATGAGGACGGGGCCTCGACCGAATAGGCGAACATCGATGCGCCCGGCAATGGCGTCTGCCTGCACAATGCGGCGCGTCGTCGCCTCGACCTCGCGCCAGTAGCTGGCGGCGAGCATCTCAGCCCCCCGTGGCGTCGGCTCGACGACGGGTCCGATGGCGGTCGCCGTTTCGACGGACGTCACGGGTTTCAGGCAGGCCTCATGGTCTTGTGGCGGCTACGCGGTCCGCTGCGGCCACCGGGTCGACGTCGAGGAATGTTGCCCGCGTCTTCTTGGCGAGAGCTTCGCTGGCGCCTGGCCCGGCGAGCCACACGTGTGCAATGCCCGCCAGGCGTCGCAACTCGGCCCCCGACCTCGAGAGCCGGTCGGGCGAGACGGATGAGATCACGATCGCGAGCGGCCCGAGCGAGCGGGCACTCTCGGCAAGCGTTTCGAGTGGCGTGTCCTGGCCGAGATACGTGATGCGCCAGCCTCGGGCGCGCAGGGCGACGCCAAGCGCGATCAGCCCGAGATCGTGCTGCTCGCCCGGAGCGCAGGCAAGGAGAGCACGCGGGCCGGCGCCGCGATCCCAGCCCCTCGCGAGCCCGAGGAGCCTGCCTCGGATGAGTTGGCTGGCGAAGTGCTCCTGACCCACCGACGCCTCGCCGCTCGCCCAGCGCTCACCGAGCTCATGCAGGTAGGGCAGCACGAGATCCGTTAGCACGGTCTCGGTCGAAAACTCCGCGAGAACGCCGTCGAGCGCGCTTTGCGCGGCGCCCTCGTCGAGGTCGTCCAGCGCCTGGCGAAGCTCCTGAGCACGGCGCTGCAGGAGCGGTTCATCATCATCGCGAGTGCCGCCGTCCGCCTCCGTCAGGGTGAGGCGGGCAGCCTCTGCAGCGGACATCCCATGCTGCAAGTGCGAGCGCATGAGCGAGACCCGCCGCTCATCAGCCGGCGAGTAGAGACGAAATCCGCCGCTGGTGCGAGTCGGGTGGAGCAGCCCGTACCGGCGTTCCCACGCGCGCAAGAGCTCGGCGCTGACACCTGTTCGTCGGCTCAGCTCGCCGATCCGGAGCTGCTCGGTCGCGGGTTCCATGCCAGCATTCTACAGACATTGAACAAACACTTGACAAGGCGGCCGCGATACCTGTACGATCTCTCGACAAATGCTGTACAGAAAGGAGCACACAGTGAAGAAGCTCGACATCCTCGCAGCCGTCCTTCTCGTTGTCGGCGGGCTCAACTGGGGTCTGGTTGCCCTCGCCGAGTTCGACCTCGTGGCGGCGCTCGTTGGCCTCGACTTCGGCGAGACGAACGCGGCCAGCCGTGTGATCTACGGCCTCGTCGGTCTCGCGGCCGTCTATCAGGTGGTTCAGCAGGGCGCCATCCGGCGCCGCTGGAGCCGTAACCCACAAGTCACAACCGCATAGTGGAAAGGGAGAGTCACGATGACCAAGCTCGTCGCAGCAATCCTCACCGCCTCCGTTCTCGCGATCGCCGCGTTCGCGGCCGCAGGGACGAGCGCGGCAACTCCGGCCCAGAGCCCGACGGCTCAGAAGAACATCGTCGAGACCGCAGTCGCTGCCGGCCAGTTCAAGACGCTCGTCATGCTCGCCAAGCGCGCGGGCCTCGCCGGCACTCTCACCGGCCAGAAGAAGCTGACCGTCTTCGCACCGACGGACGCCGCCTTCAAGATGGTGCCCAAGGCAACGCTGAACAAGCTGCTCCGCAACCGAGCACAGCTTCGCCGGGTACTGCTCTACCACGTCGTCGCGGGCGACGTGAAGGCGGCCCAGGTGGTCGGGCTCCGCTCGGCCAAGACCCTCGCAGGGCCATCCGTGCGGATCAAGATCCGCGGCGGGAACGTCTTCCTCAACGGCTCGACGCGGGTCGTGAAGACCGACATCGCGGCGTCAAACGGCACGATTCACGTCATCAACAAAGTTCTCCTCCCGCCGGCACGGTAGAACCGCGCTCACCGGTCAGTGCCAACGGGCGGCCTTCGGGCCGCCCGTTGGCGTCTCAGGTCCCGCAGGCGCAGGCACGGCCCATTCGACACCAGGCGGACTCGCCTCCCCGCTACGCGAAATCAGCAGTCTGCGGCAGCTGGCTGAAGAGATGCGCCAGAAGGCACAGTTGCAGGGAAACGCGCCCGTCGTCGTCAACGAGCTCCATGCCGGGTTCTCTCGGTTCGCAACGGCTACGCCGGACTACCAACTAGCCCTGACCTCGACCCCAACCTAGTGGCCCTGCGGAGTCTCGCTTGATCATCGAAATGAGAAACCGCACCTCTTGCAGGGCTCGAGAGAGCCGACGCGCGGATTCGAACCGCGGACCCCTTCATTACGAGTGAAGTGCTCTACCAGCTGAGCTACGTCGGCGTCGATCCATGCTACCCCGCGAGATACGGCGGTGGCCGGAGCTGTCCCCGGCCACCGCCCGTCGCTGTTGGGAGCTCGAAGCGCTCCCTTGAATCGTTGCCTAGTCGTCGCAGCCGCCCGCGATGCCGAACTCGCCGATGGCGAACCCGCTCGCGTCCGACTTCGCCGTGACGACGATGCGCGTGATCGTCGTCGTTGCGCTTGCGTAGAAGCCGTAGAACCTCGCTCCCGCGGCCCCCAGGACCTGCACGTAGCCCGACGATGCAAACGATCCGTCGCTACCGACCGCTGTTGCGTTGATCCGATGCAGGCCGAAGTCGTTCGGCTCGGCGTAGAGGTAGAACGCCTTCGTGCCCTCCGGCATCGTCAGCATACGTCGTGGTGTCGACGTCGTTGACAGAACTTGGTCCGCCAGGCGTGAAGTTCGGGTAGACGTCACCGGTGTAGCCGTGGCTCCAGGTTGCCCAGCCGACGCCGACCGTCGTGTGATTCGATCGACTGCGGGCTCGCGAGCGTCCCGAACAGGACATCGCAGCCGAGCGGGCTGGGGACGCTGGTAACCGGGGCTCCCTGGGCATCGAGCGGGAAGGGAGTCATGAAGAAACCGCCCAGAGTGGCCGGTGGCGGCCCGGTGCCGGGCCCTGGACTCACGGAGACGAGCGCCGACGGCGCCTTCGGCGGCACCGTGACGGCAGTTGCAGATGATGCAGTTAGTGCAAACATGGCGAGCGCGCCCGCCAACAAGGCGTACATGCGCACTCTTCTAGATCGACCTTCCCTCATCTGAACCTCCTTGATCGACTGACAAGCTCCGGACGTGGTGCCGCAGCGACGCCAACGTGCGCATCGACCGCATGCCATGATGGCGACAGTCGCTGCCGATGTAAAGACCGGGATCGGTTTCGACGTCGAACGGCTCGATCCCTGTTCCCGGTAGGACGGTGACTCAAACACGTGCGGGTGCCAGCTCGCGGCGCAGGCGCACGAACAACGCTTCCAGCGCCAGCCGCGGCTGGAGATTGAGCTCCTCGAACCAGCGCCACGACTCGCGCACGATCTCCGCCGCCCGCGTGGCGCCCGGGAGTCGCTCGGGCGTTCCGTCGTCGCGCAACGCGTCGAGGTGGTCGAAATGCGTGACGACGGCCTCCGCGCCGACCGCCACTGCCACGAGATCCCGGTACCACGCCGTCAGCTCCTCCAGCGCCTCGAGCACGCTCTCCCGGTTGGCGCCGAACTCCGCGCGCCGTAGCCACTGGTCGCGCTCGCGATCAGGCAGGTCGAGCCACTCCACCTCCTGCTCTGCCTCGGCACGAGCCTCGCGCGCGACCGTCTCCGCCATGCGCACGACGGACGCGGCCGCCGACGACGGCTCGAACGACGGATCGGCGTAGACGCCCCGCGCCAGGGCCAGCAGCTCCTCCCTCCGCGCGGCGGCATCCTCGTCGAGCAGCCGCTCGGCGCGGTCGAGGCGGCCGCCGGCCACGCGCGCCAGCGCCGTGATGCGATCGGCGGCCAGCCCGGGCGCCTGCGCGGCGAGCACGGTGTGCACCGCCTTCTCGGACAGACGGCTGAAGGGGACGAGCTGGCAGCGCGAGCGAATCGTCTCCGGCAGCGGCCCGAGCTCGTCGGCCAGCAGGATCATCACCGCGTACGGCGGCGGTTCCTCGAGGTCCTTGAGCAGCGCGTCCGCCGCCTCCTCGTTCAGCAAATGCGCCGAGACGAGGAGGTAGACGCGGCGATCGGCCTCGAACGGCCGCATGTGGAGGTCGCGGCGCAGGCGGCGCACCTCGTCGATGCGGATCTGGTCGCCGAGCGGCTCCAGCACGTAGAGATCGGGATGCGCCCGCCGCTCGACGCGCCCGCGATCGCCGAGCAGGTGAGCCGCGAACGCGAGCGCCGTCTTCTGCTTGCCGACGCCGGGCGGGCCGTGGAAGAGATAGGCATGGACCGGGCCCTCCTCGACGGCCGCCTGGAGCAGGCTCTTCGCCGCCTGCTGCTCGATGATCTCCTCAAACACCGAGGGCCTCGCGGATGCGTGCGGCCAGCTCGTCGACGGGTCGCGCACCGTCGAGCACCACGATGCGCTCGGGATAGCGCTCGGCCAACTGACGGTAGCCCTCGGCAACGGCCGCCCGGAACGTGCCGTCCTCTCGCTCCATCCGATCCGGGGACGACCCGGCGCGCGCGGCGGCCAGGGCCGGGTCGAGCAGCAGGACGAACGTGCGGTCGGGCGTGAGGTCGGCCACGCCGACGTTCAGCTCCAGGACGCGATCGATGCCGAGCCCGCGCGCGACGCCCTGGTAGGCGAGCGACGAGTCGAGGAAGCGGTCGCAGACGACGTCTGTGCCGGCCGCCAGCGCCGGGCGGATGACGCGCTCCGCGAGCTCCGCCCGCGCGGCCGCGAAGAGCGCCGCCTCGGTCCACGGCGCGGGCTCCTCGCCGTCGAGCAGCAGCCCGCGAATCTTCTCGCCGAGCGGCGTCCCTCCCGGCTCCCGCGTCGCCTCGACCTGCCGTCCGAGGCTCGCCAGGTGCTCGACGAGCAGCGCCGCCTGAGTCGACTTCCCCGAGCCGTCTACACCCTCGAATGTCACGAACACGCGGACTACGATACGACGCGTGCGCGCGGTCGTCACCGGGGGAGCGGGCTTCATCGGCTCACACGTCGTCGACGCGCTCGTCGCGCGCGGCGACGAGGTGACCGTCATCGACGACCTGTCCACGGGACGGCGTGAGTTCGTCAATCCCGGCGCGCAACTGATCGAGCACGACATCCGCGAACCGCTCGCGTTCGACGCCGACCTCGTGTTCCACCTGGCTGCGCAGGCCGACGTCGGAACGTCGGTGGAGCAGCCGGTCTTCGACGCCGAGGTGAACGTCCTCGGCACGCTCAACGTGCTCGAGGCGGCGCGCGCAACCGGTGCCACGGTCGTCTTCACGTCCACCGGGGGCGCGATCTACGGCGAGGTGATGGCCCCTGCCGCCGAGGACACGCCGCTGCGGCCGGTCTCCCCGTACGGGATGGCGAAGCAGGCGGCAGAGGCGTACGTCACCGGCTGGAGCCGCGTCCACGACATCGGCCACGGTCGTGCTACGTCTCGCCAACGTGTACGGGCCGCGTCAGTCGGCAGCGCTCGAAGGCGGAGTGGTCGCGATCTTCCTCGAGCGACTGGAAGCGGGCGAGGGAGCATCAATCTTCGGCGACGGAGAGCAGACCCGGGACTTCGTCTACGTCGGGGACGTCGTCAGCGCAGTCCTCGCCGCAGCCGAGCGTGCTGACGGCATCTTCAACGTCGGCACCGGCCTCGAGACGTCCGTCAACCGGCTGCACGAGCTCTGTCGCGACGTCGCCGGCTCCAGCAGAGCTCCCGGAGCACGGCCCAGCACGACCCGGCGACGCGCGCCGGAGTGTCCTCGACGCCTCGCTCGCAAGGAGGGAGCTCGGCTGGCACGCGCAGGTAGAGCTCGAAGCAGGCCTGCGCAGGACCTGGGAGGACTAGAAGGGGCAGGCGCCGAAGTGACCTGGGCCCGTGGAGTCCTCCGTCTCGACAAGTGAAGCGCTGGTCCGACCCTGGCGCACGGCGACCATCGTCGCCTCGCTGGTCGCGGCCGTGGAGCTCTTCATCCTCATCGGCTTTGCCGTCGCGCTCTTCGGCCAGCCGCTGCTCGACTGGGCGCAGGGCACCACCGAGCTCGGCGCGGCACCGGCAGCCAAGGAGCAGAAGCCGCCGGCCGAGAGCCAGCAGGCACGACAACCGGTCGAGTCGGCTGCTCCGAAGCTCGCCCGCACGGAGACGTCCGTGCTCGTGCTCAACGGGAACGGCATCGCCGGCGCCGCCGCGTCGGCCGGCCAGCTCGTGCGCCACAAGGGCTACGTCGTCGCGCAGGTCGGCAATGCGCCGCGGAACGACTACCGGCGTAGCGTCGTCATGTACCGGCCGGGCTACGCGCCCGAGGCTGCGCGCTTCGCACGCGACCTGGGCGTGAAGGTCGTGTCGCCGCTCGACGGGTTGCGCCGGAAGGACCTGATGGGCGCCCACGTTGCCGTCGTCCTCGGCGCAACTAGCTAGCGGCCCTTCCACCTTCGCGCGGGCCTGGTCGAGCAGGCCGCCCGGCAGCCCTGCGGGCCCGTAGGGGTCGAGGCCGTAGGCCCGGTCGAGATGGACGTACGCGTCGCGGTAGCGGCGGAGCTCGAACTCGAACGCGCCGAGGGCGAACCACGTGTCGGAGTTCTCGGGCTGGAGCTCCGCGGCGTCGAGATAGCGCTCGATCGTCCCGCCCGGATTCCTCGCCGTCGCCTCCGCGAGTGCCCACGCCCACAGCGGCTCGACCGACAGCGGGTTCAGATCGCGAGCCTGGCGCGCCGCGGACACGCGCCTCGCGCGCGTCGCCCCTGGCGATGGCCGAGTACGCGTCCTCCACCCTCCCGTGCGCGAGCCACGGCGCCGTGATCGAGTAGAGGACGGCCAGCGCGGCGACCCCGGTGACGAGCGCCAGCGGCAGACGGCTCCGCGACTCGGTCGGTGGACGACCGGCGGACAACAGCACGCCGACCGCGACGAGCACCGGCGCCGTTGCGGCCACGAAGTCCCAGTCGATGTCGGCCAGCGCGTGCAGCAGGTAGACGGGCAGCAGCACCGCGAGCGCCGTAGGCCGCTGCCTGCTCGTCACCTTCCAGCCGCCTCACGGCCTCCGCGCAGGCGAGCAGTGCCAGGCCGGCGGCTCCGATGCCCAGCAGCAGGCCGACGATTCCCAGCTCGGCGAGCGACTGGACGCCGAGGTTGTGAGGCTCCTCCGTCACGACGGAGCCGACGCGCAGCGGTCGCCGCGCGATCTCGAACGTGTGCGCGCCGTGACCGCCGGCTGGCTCGTCGCGAAACAGGTCCCACGACTCCTGCCACCAGGTCCAGCGGTTGTTGGAGCTGAGCTCCGCGAGCCGCCCCGAGCTCTGCGCGACGTCGCCGCCGCGAAACTCGTCGAACCACTCGTCCGGCCCGCCGACGGCGATCGTGGCCGCGATCACGGCGACGGCGGCCAGCCCGACCAGTCCGGCTCCGAGCCTCGTCGCCCAGCGGTGCCGCTCCTCGTCGGAGAAGCGCTCACCGAGCCGTGCGCCGTAGTGCGAGAGAGCGAGCGCGGCGGCCACGCCGAGCACGAGAGCGAGCGCGAACCACGCGCCGGCCCGCTCGCGCGTCGCGGAGGTCTGGAGGTGGTCGACGAGGCCCGGCTGCGTCGCCGCCCACGCGACGACGACCAGCCCCGGCCCGACACCCGCGACGAGCATCAGCAGCCCCTCGAAGCGGTCGCGGCAGAGCCAGAGCCAGAGCACGACGCCGGCCGCCGCCACCACGATGCCCGCCCGCGAGTACGTGAGCACGAGGGCGATCGAAGCCACGTAGAGGAGGACGACACCGCCGGCTCGCACCAGGCGCGCATGCCGCCGTCCCGCGGCCAGCCACAGGCCCAGCGGCAACGCCAGAGCGGCGATCAGCGCGAGCGCGTTCCAGTAGCCGATGGGGTTCCGCAGCCGAGCCACCCGCGCACCGTCGGGGAACAGGCCAGGGAAGACCTTGCCCAGGAGCGCCCAGCCGAGTACGCCGAGAAACAGCACCGCGAGCAGCCCGGCGGTCGTCACCACGGGCCTCCGTCGCACGAGTGCCCCCGCGTACAGCCCGAGCACGGCGAGCGCGAGATACGCCAGGCCGCGGTTCAGGTACGACCACGACCGGTCGGGCGCGATCGACCAGAGGATCGTCAATCCGTTCCAGAGCACGAACGCCGCGAACAGCCCGAGCGCCCACCAGCCATGTTTCGTCGGCGCCGGACGGGGAAGAAACCCAAGCAGCGTCGCGAATATCAGAACAAGTGCCGCCAGCGAGGCAACGATCCCTATCCAGAACAGGCGCCCGTCACTCGACCCGTGACCGAAGAAGAGCGCCACCGCCAGCAGTGCGCCCGCGACGCCGAGGACCGAAAGCCCTGCGGCTCGCATCGATCGAAGCTAGCACAGGCTCAGGTGGGAATTGGGTGATGGGCCGGACTCACTCTTTACAGACACCTAACTACGCGGCAATCGCGCCGTCATTGCCATGGACGAGACTGCCAGCAGTTGCTGCCGAGCGATCGGCAGGCATTTGCGTAGACTCAGCCCCGACGTACGGACGAAACCTGATCCCACTCCGACGCCAAGCCTCGTGAAAAGAGCCCTCCAGACAGCGCTGCTCGTGCTAGTGGCCACCGCGGGAGCACTGCTCCTCGCCGGCACGGCAACCGCGAAGGAGCCCTGCTGGAAGACCCTCATCGACGACTGGTACGACGGCCGGATCGACAACGTCTATCCCGTGCCGTGCTACCGGGCGGCTCTCGAGCACATGCCCGAGGACGTGGCCCAGTACTCGACGCTCGGCGACGACATCAACCGGGCGCTGCAGGCGGCGATCGCGGCCCAGGGGTCGAACGGAGGAAGCTCGGGCGGGACCGCCGCGCCCCTCCCACGTCGGGCGGCGTGAAGGGCGAGACGAGCTCCCCCTCCGACGAGCACGTTCCACGGCGGCCCGACGGCGGAGCGCGAAGGTGCGGTTCTCGCATCTGACGGCCGCGACCCGGGAGGCGGGGCGGTCGGCCAGGCGCTCGATTCCATCGGCCCGGGCGACGCGGATTCGGTGCCCGTGCCGCTACTCGTGCTGGCCGGGCTCTCGATCCTGCTGTTGACGCTCGGAGCCGCCGGCTTCGTGGCCCGGCGCGTGCAGACACGCCGCGCTACGGTCGGTCCTCGCGGCGACGCGTAAGCGACCCCTTTTCCGTCCGACGCTAGCTCTACGGTGGTCCCCCCGCTCGGCCTGCGACCCCTCGCGGCCACGCGGGAACAACATAGGACTCACTCGATGCCCGGGAGGCACAATATGGCGACCGTGAAGACAGACGAGATCACCGACACCCTGTTCGAGAATTCGGTGCTCGACGCCGAGCGTCACACCGGCGTTCGCCGCTACTTCACGATCCCCGGCCGCGACCCGTTCGAGGAGATCGAGTGGGAGATGCGCGACGCCTTCATCCCCGGCAAGGACAAGCCGGCCTTCGAGCAGAAGGGCGTCGAGTTCCCGAAGTTCTGGTCGCAGACGGCCACCAACATCGTCGCCCAGAAGTACTTCCGCGGTCGCCTCGGCTCCCCCGAGCGCGAGTGGAGCGTGCGCCAGATGATCGGCCGCGTCGTGTCCACGATCGGCGGCTGGGGCCGCAGCGGGCGAGTACTTCGCGGACGAGGAAGAGGCCGAGACGTTCGAGGCCGAGCTGAAGACGATCCTCGTCAACCAGCTCGCATCGTTCAACTCGCCGGTCTGGTTCAACGTCGGCTTCGAGGAGAAGCCGCAGTGCTCGGCGTGCTTCATCCTCTCCATCGACGACTCGATGGAGTCGATCCTCGACTGGATTCGCCGCGAGGGCGTCATCTTCCGCGGCGGCTCGGGCTCCGGCGTCAACCTCTCGCGGCTGCGCTCGTCGAAGGAGCAGCTGTCGAAGGGCGGCTACGCCTCCGGCCCGGTGTCGTTCATGCGCGGCGCCGACGCGTCCGCCGGCACGATCAAGTCGGGCGGCAAGACGCGGCGCGCGGCGAAGATGGTCGTGCTCGACGTCGACCACCCGGACATCGAAGAGTTCATCTGGTGCAAGGCGAAGGAAGAGCGCAAGGCGCGCGTGCTCGAGGCGGCGGGCTACGACATGTCGCTCGACTCGCCCGACTGGGCCTCGATCCAGTACCAGAACGCCAACAACTCCGTGCGCGTGACGGACGCGTTCATGCAGGCGGCCGAGGATGGCGCCGAGTGGAGCCTCAACGCGCGCACCGACGGCACCGCGGTCGACACCGTCGACGCACGTGGCCTGCTGCGCGAGATGGCCGACGCGGCGTGGCAGTGCGCCGACCCGGGCGTCCAGTACGACACGACGATCAACGCCTGGCACACGTGCCCCAACTCGGGCCGCATCAACGCCTCCAACCCGTGCTCGGAGTACATGCACCTCGACGACTCGGCGTGCAACCTCGCGTCGCTCAACCTCATGAAGTTCCGCCGCGACGACGGCGAGCTCGACGTGGAAGCGTTCGAGCACGCGGTCGACGTCGTGTTCCTCGCCCAGGAGATCGTCGTCGGCTACTCGTCGTACCCGACGGAGCAGATCGAGCGCAACGCGCGCGCCTACCGCGAGCTCGGCCTGGGCTACGCGAACCTCGGCGCGCTGCTGATGGCGCGCAGCCTGCCCTACGACTCCGATGAGGGACGCGCCTACGCCGCGGCCGTGACCGCGCTCATGACCGGTCGCGCCTACCGCAAGTCGGCCGAGATCGCGTCGCGCATGGGCCCGTACGCCGGCTACCAGCCGAACGCGGCAGCCATGACCGGCGTCATCGCGAAGCACCGCGCAGCGGTCGGCAACATCGAGCACACCGAATCGGTGCCGAACGACCTGCTCTCGGCTGCCCGCAAGGCGTGGGACGACGCGCTCGACGCCGGCGAGGTCAACGGCTTCCGCAACTCGCAGGCCACCGTGCTGGCGCCCACCGGGACGATCAGCTTCATGATGGATTGCGACACGACCGGCGTCGAGCCCGACTTCTCACTCGTGAAGTCGAAGAAGCTCGTCGGCGGCGGCGAGATCACGATCGTCAACAAGACGGTGCCCATGGCGCTCGAGAAGCTCGGCTACGCGCCCGAGGAGGTCGAGGAGATCGTGGCCTTCGTCGACGAGCGCAACACCGTCGTCGGCGCGCCGTTCGTGAAGGCCGAGCACTACCCGATCTTCGACTGCGCCATCGGCGACCGGGCCATCCACTACTCCGGCCACGTGAAGATGATGGGCGCCGTCCAGCCGTTCATCTCCGGCGCCATCTCGAAGACCGTGAACATGCCGGAGACGGTCACCGTCGAGGAGGTGCGCGACCTCTTCGTCGACGCGTGGAAGCTCGGCGTCAAGGCAATCGCCATCTACCGCGACAACTGCAAGGTCGCGCAGCCGCTGTCCTCGGGCGACAAGGCGACCGCGGGGGCGCTCGTACCGGGCGTGACTCTCGCGCCGCAGCGGCGGAGGCTGCCCGGAGGACCGCACCGAGGTCGGCCGGAAGTTCCGCGTCGGCGAGTACGAGGGCTACATCCACGTCGGCCTGTTCGACGACGGGACGCCCGGCGACATCTTCGTGGACATCGCGAAGGAGGGCACGACGCTCGCCGGCCTCATGAACTCGTTCATGATCTCCGTCTCGCTCGGGCTCCAGTACGGCGTGCCGCTCGAGGTCTACGTCTCGAAGTTCTCGCACATGCGCTTCGAGCCGGCCGGCCCGACGAACGACCCGGACATCCGCGTCGCGAAGTCGATCGTCGACTACATCTTCCGCTGGATGGGCAAGAAGTTCCTCACCATCGACCAGCAGGAGGAGATCGGCATCCTCTCGGCCGAGGTGCGAGCCCGGCTGGCGGAGCGCTACTCAGACGGCGAGGGCAAGCCGGCGAGCGCGGAGTCGGCGGCAGTGCCGCTCGACGCGCCCCCGCCCGGCCAGACGGCGCTCTTCAACACGCACGAAGACGCCGTCGAGTGCGCCCGCTGCGGCGGCCGCATGGTGCGGACAGGCTCCTGCTACACGTGCAGGGACTGCACCCCCGCCCGGCCAAACGGCACTCTTCAACACGCACGAAGACGCCGTCGAGTGCGCCCGCTGCGGCGGCCGCATGGTGCGGACGGGCTCCTGCTATACGTGCAGGGACTGCGGCACCAACACCGGCTGCTCGTAGCAGGTCGGCGTATACGGCCGCGCGTGGGAGCGATGGCTGCTCAGTAGCCGAAGGGTTTGATCAGTAGCTAGGCACCTACGCGCGAGGTGGGACGGCATAGCGTGACCAGGGCCCCGGGCTAGGCTCCCGGCGTGAAGATCTTCAACCTCAATGGCGACCCGGAGTGGGATCGCACCGAAGAGCGCGAGGGCTGGCGGATCAAGGACGCCTGGGTCGGCGCGCACACCGACGCCGAGCTGATCGGCGCGAGCATGTACGAGGTCGAGCCGAGTAACAAGCAGGGGCCATTCCACACCCACCACGCGAACGAGGAGTGGGTGATCGTCCTCCGCGGCGAGCCCACGCTTCGCACGCACGAGGGCGAGCGGGTGCTGCGCGAAGGGGACGTGGTCGCCTTCCCGCGCGGCAAGGGCGGCGCGCACCAGATCCGCAACGATACGGACGCGCCGATTCGTGTGCTCATGCTGTCGACCACGATCGCGCCGGACATCGTCGAGTACCTCGACACGGGCAAAGTGGGTGCGCGCAGCGTCGCCGGCGATCGGATTCTGTTCGCCCGCCCCGGCCCGGAGCTCAAGTACTGGGAAGACGAGGACTGAGCGGCCCCCGAGCCGTTACGCTCGAGTTGCCGGGCTGATCGCCTAGGCTCACGGCATGAAGATCTTCAACCTCAACGGCGACCCGGAGGGATCGCACCGAAGAGCGTCGACGGCTGGCGCTCAAGGACGCCGTGGGTCGGCGCAGCACATCGACGCCGAGCTGATCGGCGGCCAGCATGTACGAGCTCGAGCCGGGCAACAAGCTCGGGCCGTTGCACACGCACCACGCGAACGAGGAATGGGTGATCGTTCTCCGCGGTGAGCCCACGCTCCGCACGCACGAGGGCGAGCAGGCGCTGCGCGAGGGGGACGTCGTCGCCTTCCCGCGCGGCAAGGACGGCGCGCACCAGATCCGCAACGGCACGGACGCGCCGATCCGCGTGCTCATGCTCTCGACGTTGATCGCGCCGGACATCGTCGAGTACCTCGACACCGGCAAAGTCGGCGCGCGCAGTGTCGCGGGCGACCGGATCCTGTTCGCTCGCCCGGGACCCGAGCTCGAGTTTTGGGAGGACGAGGACTAGGCAACTTCGGGCCGACCGCTCCCGGCGTAACATCGCCGGAATGATTCGAATCGGCTCGATCGTTCTGCGCGTGGACGATCAGCGGCAGGTGAGCTAGGCATGGAGCGCACGCGCATCGATAAGTGGCTCTGGGCGGCCCGCTTCTTCAAGTCCCGATCGGCCGCCACCGACGCCGTCGCCGGTGGTCACGTGAAGGTGAATGGCGAGCGCGCGAAGCCGTCGCGCGAGGTCGCGGTCGGCGAGCGCGTCGAGGTGCGAACGAGCAGCGATCGGTGGACGATCGACGTGCGGGCGCTCGCGGACCGGCGCGGTCCCGCGGCCGCCGCGCGCGAACTCTACGAGGAGACGCCGGAGTCCGCGGCCGCCCGCGAGCAGCGCCGCCTGGAGGCGAAGGCGAGCCGGCCGCTCGGCGCCGACCTCGGCGTGCGGCCGACCAAGCGCGACCGGAGACGGCTGGACGCCCTTCGCCGCGGTCAGCGTCGCCGCTAGGCGTCCCCAGAAGCGCGACGGAACGTGAACGCGAGGTCGTTGCGGTAACCCTGATCGTCCTGGTTCAGCTGCCAGACGCCCGTGAACGTCGAGCCGTCGTCGCTGAGTGTCGCGCTGAGACGCTGGGCGAAGCCCGGCTCGTCCCGCGCCAGCGTCAGCTCGCGGCCGTCGAACGCGACCGCGTACACCCGATGAACGCCGCGCGAGTCGAAGTACTGCATCGAGAGGTCGGTGTCACCCTCCATCACGCCGACCACGGAGAGCGAGTCGGGGAAGTCGGGGTGCTCGTTCGCCGCACGCTGGATGAGGAACCGCCCGTCTTCGAGCCATACGTAGGTGGTCCACCCGCGGATGACCGTGCCTTCGACGGCCGGGTGGGTCAGCTCGACCGTCCACTCGCCGATCAACGTCTCGAACGGCTCCAACTTCGCTCTGGGGTCCGCCTCGTTCACGCGGGATCCCGTACGACCGCGTACCTCGCGCACGCGAAGTCGCGGTTGCGGCCGAGCTCCTCGAGGCGCAGCTCGACGCGGCGTGGCAGCAGCGGCGCCCCGGAGCCGAGCGTCACGGGCGCGATGTAGACGATGACCTCGTCGAGGAGCCCGGCCTCGGCGAACTGACCGGCGAGGTCTCCTCCGCCGACGATCCAGACGTTCTTGCCGCCGGCCGCCTCCACCATCTCCGCGTGCACCGGCGCGACGTCGCCGCTCACGAACTCGATCGGCGCCTCCGGCACCACCTCCAGCTGCCGGCTCGTGAAGACCCAGCCAGGGATGTCGTACGGCCACTTCCACTCGGCGGCATCCTTGCCGGCTCGGTCGTGTTCGAGGATCCACTCGTACGTCGTCGAGCCCATCGCGAGCGCTCCGACGTCCGCGATGAACGCCGCGTAGTTGAGGATTCCGGCGCGGTCCTGATCCTGGGTGAACAGCCAGTCGAGCGAGTGGTTCGCGTCGGCGATGAAGCCGTCGAGCGTTGTCGCCGTGTAGTACTGCGTGAGGCTCACGGGGACATCCTTCCCCGAATCGGCCGCAGAAACGCGCGGTATGGGTACCACTCCATGAGTGACGTCTTCGGCGATGCACCTGTTGGACCGGATCCGAGCGGCGGCGGATCGCGTCGCCGAGCGCTTGATGCTTGTCGGCGCCGATCCCCGCGACGACGAGGACCTGCGTGCTCGAAAAGCGTTGCTGGTCCTAATCTCGGTGTTGATCCTGCCGGTCGCGGCGTTGTGGGGGGCGGTGTATCTCGCGTTCGGATCGCCGGTCGGTGTGGTGCCAGCGTGGTACCTCGTCCGCCCCCGCGGCGACCGCCTGTCAGCAGCCGGCTAGCTAGGTCTTCGTCAGGTAGTTGTGGACCTCGTAGACGCGCATCTCGGGCGGTTCGGTGATGCCGGCCTCGGCCGAATACGGGCCAATCTGCTCCGCGGCAAACTTGTCGTATGCCTCCTGTGTCTCCCAGACGTCGACGACTCGGACTCCCTCGTCCGTCTGTGCCACCCAGTGGGAGATCGCTTCCGGCGGGGTCGCACCGCCCGGCGTCAGACCCATCTTCTGGATTATCTGGTCGTACTGATCGAGGGTCGCACCCTTGAAGTTCATCTCGACGGCAACCGGCATCAGAGCCTCCTTGGTCGCGTGTTGGTCGGGCGATCGTAACAACCTCTACTCGGGGCCTAGCGCTTAGGCTTCCGCCATGAAGATCTTCAACCTCAACGGGGACGAATGGGATCGCACGGAGGAGCGCGAAGGCTGGCGGAGCACGGATGCCTGGGTCGGCCACCACATCGGGTCTGAGCTGATCGGCGGCAGCATGTACGAGCTCGAGCCGGGCAACCGGCTCTGGCCGTTCCACACACACCACGCGAACGAGGAGTGGGTGATCGTCCTCCTCGGCGAGCCGACGCTCCGCACGCACGAGGGCGAGCAGGTACTGCGCGAGGGTGATGTGGTTGCCTTCCCCCGCGGCAAGGAGGGCGCGCACCAGATCCGCAACGATACGGACGCGCCGATTCGTGTGCTCATGCTGTCGACCACGATCGCGCCGGACATCGTCGAGTACCTCGACACGGGCAAAGTGGGTGCGCGCAGCGTCGCCGGCGATCGGATTCTGTTCGCCCGCCCCGGCCCGGAGCTCGAGTACTGGGAGGACGAGGACTGACGAATGGCGTACGACGAGGCGCTCGCCGACCGGATCCGTGACGTGCTAGCCGACCACGCCGATCGCGTACGAGAACAGAAGATGTTCGGCGGGATTGCATTCATGGTCGACGGCCACATGACGGTCGGCGTCGTCAAGAACGAGCTGATGGCACGCGTCGGGCCAGACGGCGACGATGGCGCGCTGGCCCAGCCACACGCTCGGATGATGGACTTCACCGGCAGGCCGATGACCGGGTTCGTCTTGGTCGCAGCGCCGGGCGTCGCCTCGGAGGGTGACGTGAAGGCCTGGGTCGATCGCTCGCTGGCGTTCACGACGACGTTGCCGCCCAAGTAGTGCCGCCCGACTCAGGCGTCGAACGAGAGCGCATGGTCGCCGGCGAGCCGTACGACGCCTCGGATCCGGCGCTCGTGGCGGCACGCGCACGTGCGCGCCGACTGACGGCGCGCTACAACGCGACGTCACAGGAAGACGGCGACGAGCGGCGCGCACTGTTGACCGAGCTGTTCGAAGAGGTCGGCGACGGAGCGTGGATCGAGCCGCCGTTCCAGTGCGATTACGGCTGGAACATCACGCTCGGAGAACGCGTCTTCCTGAACTTCAACTGCGTGATCCTCGACTGCGCCCCGGTCACGATCGGTGCGCTGACGCAGATTGGCCCGGCGGTGCAGCTCTGCGCAGCTACGCATCCCGTGAACCCTGAAGAGCGTGCTGACGGCATCGAGTACGCGAAGCCGATCTCGATCGGTCGCAACGTCTGGATCGGCGCAAGCGCGATCCTCGGCCCGGGCGTCACCATCGGCGACGACGCCGTCATCGGCGCTGGCAGCGTGGTCCTCCGCGACGTGCCCGCGCGCTCGGTCGCCGCCGGCGTCCCCTGCCGGATCCTGCGGTCGATCTAGGTGGAACAGCCGCTCGCGCCCGCGGGCGGCTTGACGCATTCCCCAAGGAGGGTCGAGAATCGACGTGTCCCACGCCGCAAGGAGGTAGCGATGTCGTCAGCCAGGGAATGGCGTCGGGAGCCGCAACGAGCAGTACCCCGAGTACGAGCAGCACGCCCGCCGTGCTGTACGTCGCCACCCGGCCCCTGGACCGATGTCCGACATGTCGATGGAGCCGGCGCCCGGCATGCCCATGGAGCCCAAACCGCGCGATCCAGCCGCCTGAGCAGCCCGACGTAGAATCGCGGCGTGGCCGAGGCGACTCCGCGTCACGACTACCTGCCGATCGCCGAGCACGGCATCATCGGCGACCTCCATTCCGCGGCGCTCGTAGGCACGGAGGGCACGATCGACTGGTACTGCCCCGGCCGCTTCGACGCGCCCAGCGTGTTCGCCTCGATCCTCGACGCCGAGCGCGGCGGCTTCTTCCGGATCGCGCCCGTCCGCTGCAAGTGGACCTCGAAGCAGCTGTACGTGCCCGACACGAACGTGCTCATCACCCGTTTCCTGTCGGAGGACGGCGTGGGCGAGCTGATCGACTTCATGCCCGTCGACGATCTCCGGCAAGGAACGCATCGCCAGCGGCTGATTCGCCGCGTCCTCTGCGTAAAGGGCTCGTTGCATTTCAACGCGGAGGTCGAGCCGCGGTTCGACTACGGGCGTGCGACCGCGGACATCGCCGTCACGGACGGCGGCGCCGTCTTCGCGACACCCGACCTGACGCTGTCGCTCTCGGCGCCAGTCGCGCTCGAGCGCACGAAGGCGGGCGTTCGCGCGGGCTTCGCGCTCGATCACGGACAGAGCGCGACGTTCGTCCTCGAGCACGGCGAGCAGCCGCGGCCGTACTCGGAGGACGACGCGCGCGAGCTGTACAACGAGACGGTCGACTACTGGCTGCGGTGGATCGCCGCGGCGCGCTACCAGGGTCGCTGGCGGGAGATCGTCCGGCGCTCCGCGCTGACGCTGAAGCTCCTGACCTACAGGCCGACCGGCGCGATCGTCGCCGCCTCGACCACGAGCCTGCCCGAGCAGCTCGGCGGCGAGCGCAACTGGGACTACCGCTTCACGTGGATTCGCGACGCTGCCTTTTCGCTCTACGGGCTGTTGCGGCTCGGGTTCACCGAGGAGGCCGCAGCGTTCGGGGGCTGGCTGACCGACCGCTTCCGCGAGGGGCGCCAGGGCGAGTCCGGGCCGCTCCAGGTCATGTACGCGATCGACGGCAGCTCCGATCTCGAGGAGCAGCTCCTCGACCACCTGGAGGGCTACTGCGGATCCGCTCCGGTGCGGATCGGCAACGGCGCAGCCGACCAGCTGCAGCTCGACATCTACGGCGAGCTAGTCGACTCCGTCTACCTCTCCAACAAGTACGGGACGCCGATCTCTCACGACGCGTGGATGGATCTGACGCACGTCGTCGACTGGGTCTCGGAGAACTGGGACCAGCCTGACGAAGGGATCTGGGAGACACGCGGCGGCCGCCAGCACTTCACGTACTCGCGGCTGATGTGCTGGGTGGCGGTCGAACGTTCCATCCGCATGGCGCGCCAGCGCGGCCTGCCGGCCGATCTCGTCGCCTGGGCGCGGACGCGCGACGACATCTACCGGCAGATCATGGAGAAGGGCTGGAACGAAGAACGCGGGGCGTTCGTGCAGCACTACGGCTCGGACGTCCTCGATGCCTCCAACCTGCTGATGCCGCTCGTGAAGTTCGTGTCGCCGACAGATCCTCGCTGGCTCTCCACGCTCGACCTGATGACTGAGGAGCTCGTCTCCGACACGCTCGTCTACCGCTACAACACGAAGGCCTCGCCGGACGGCCTGCAAGGCGAGGAGGGCACCTTCTCGATCTGCTCCTTCTGGTACGTCGAGGCCCTGGCGCGCGCCGGCCGGCTCGACTCAGGCGCGAATCGCCTTCGAGAAGATGCTCACGTACGCCAACCACCTGGGCCTCTTCTCCGAGGAGATCGGCCCGCACGGCGAGCAGCTCGGCAACTTCCCGCAGGCGTTCACGCACCTGGCGCTGATCAGCGCCGCGACGAACCTCGATCGCCAGCTCGGCTAATCGCTCGGCCGCTCCATGTCGACGAACGGCACGTCCCCCCAGCCCTCGAAGAACCGCGTCTTCGCGCCCGTCCGCCGAAACCCGGCGCGCTCGTAGACGTGGATCGCTCGCTCGTTGAACTCGGCGACGTCCAGCACGAACCGGCTCGCTCCGAATCGCTCTCTCGCGAAGTCGAGACCGGCGGTCACGAAGGCCAGCCCTAGCCCACGGCCGGTCAGATCGGGCCTCAGCCCGAGGCCGTAGAAGACCGCGTCCTCGCGCTGCTCGAAGTAGTAGTAGCCGGCGATGGCACCGTCGTCGGTGTGGACGCTGTAGAAACGTTCCGGGTTCAAGGGCGGGAGCCCGTCGTCGTTGTAGAAGTCGTACGGCGGCGGGTACCGCCACTCGGCCCTCTCGGCGAACAGCGCGTCGGTCGCCGGTTCGATGTGAAACCTCACGGCAGCGAGCTCAGGATCTCCTCCGCCTCGGCCACGATCCGCCGGACGACGTCGCCGGCAGGCAGCACCTCGTCGACGAGCCCCGCCGACTGGCCGGCCCACACGGGGCCGGGATAGGGAGGCGCGTTGTCCCACGCCTCGTCGAGCTCAGCGCGGATATCCGCTCGCCGGCGGCGGAGCTCGGGCTCGCGGCCGAGCCACTCCTCGATCATCGGCGTGCGCAAGACGCGCGACCACGCACCCGGCCAGTCGCGGCCGGTATAGGTATCGGGCACCGTTGTGACGATGGTGTCGTGGCCGTCGCTGTCCACGATCATCTGCTTCAGCCAGTCCGGCACGGGGCTCTCCTGCGTGGCGAGGAACGTCGTGCCGAGCAGGATGCCGTCCGCCCCCAGCGCGAGCGCGCCGGCCAGCCCGGCGCCGTCACCGAAGCCGCCGGCCGCGATGACGGGCAACGGGGAGACCGCTTTCACGACTTGCCGCACGAGCACGGTAGTCCCCATCTCGCCGACATGTCCGCCTCCCTCGCTGCCCTGGGCAACGATCACGTCGGCTCCTGCCTCTGCTCCGCGCTCGGCTTCGTCGAGCCTCGCCACCATGTGCATCACCATCGTGCCGCTCTCGTGAGCCCGCGCGAAGATCGCAGCGAGATCCTGATCCTCGCGCGGCCAGGCGGTGGACAGCACCGCCGGCCGGACGGCAAGCGCGGCGTCGAGCAGATCCTCAGTACCGAAGAGCAGCAGGTTCACGCCGAACGGCTTGTCGGTGAGCTCGCGGGTGCGCGCCGCCATCGCCGTCACCCCCTCGGCCGAGAGCCACGAGGCGCCGATGATGCCGAGGCCGCCTGCCTCACTCACCGCCCCGGCGAGATCCCCGTCCGAAAACCCGCCGCCCATTCCCGCAGAGACGACCGGATGGTCGATCCCGACAAGCTGGCTGAACGCCGTCTGGATCACGCGGGAATTCTAGGTGGTATATTCCCGAGTGAAATAGTCCGCTCAGGAACAACAGCCGACCGCATCACCAGCCTCACGACCACGGAGGCAGCGGTGCTTGCCCTGCTCGCGGTCGAGGGTGAGCGATCGCGCTACGACCTCATGAACAGCGTGTCGAAGGCGATCGGCTACGTCTGGACGCCGGCCAAGACACAGCTCTACGCGCTCCTCCCCCGGCTCGAAGACCGCGGCCTCGCGACCAGTCGCACCGTTCGCGAAGGCGCACGCCCGGAGAAGAAGCTCTTCCAGATCACCGATGCCGGCCGAACGGAGCTCGACGAGTGGCTCGTAGCGGAGCCCGAGTCCGTGGAGACGTTCCACCTGCGGTTGTTCGTCGGCAGGCTCGTGCCGCCGGAGGTGCTGCTCGAGCACGTGCAGTGGTTCCGCGAGCGCACCCAGGTTCAGCTCGACGAGTACCTGGCAATCGAGCCCACGAACACGCGGACGGGCAACGACTTCTTCCACTACTTCCTCCTCCGTCTCGGCATCGAGCACATGGAGCACCTGCTCCGCTGGTCGGACTGGGTGCTCGAGGAGCTCGAGGAGCGCGAGGCCGCATGACCCTGCTCACCCGGCTGCTCTTGGCAGTCGCCCTCTTCCTGGTGGCGGTCGGGTCGAGCGGGGCGTCAGCGGCGGTTCCGGGCGCCGAGTCGGACGTGCGCCTGCTCGCGCAGCAGCTGGAGGCGGTCCATCCCGACCTGTTCGCCAGCGTCCCTCGCGCGCGCTTCAGGTCGACCGTCGACAGCGCCGCTGCACGCGCCGACCAGCTATCGGAGAACGAGCTGCTCGTCGAGCTGATGCGCATCGCTGCCTTGCCGGGCATCGGCAACGGGCACAGCGGCATCTTCCCCGGCGACCCGCAACACCGTCGCGACATCCACTTCTATCCCCTCCGCCTGTTCGCGTTCCCCGACGGGACGTACGTCGTCGACGAGAAGGGCAGCGACGGCCTCGTCGGCGCGCGCATCACTGCCGTCGGCGGCGTTCCCTACGCCGAGGTCGCGAAGCGCGTGCGTCCGCTCGTCCCGCACGACAACGCGAGCCACCTGAAGGGGCTCTTGCCGCACTACCTGCTGACCGCCGAGGTGCTCGACGGGCTCGGCGTCGCCGACGGTGTCGCCCCGCTCGAGTTCACGTTCGCGCAGGGCGGCAAGTCGCGGTCGGTGACGCTCTCCCCGGTGACCGTGCCGTCCTACATCTCGACGTTCAGCGATCCTCGCTACGGCCACTACCCGTCGCTCCTCCCACGCCGGAAGCCCACTCCTCTCTACCTGCAGAAGAGCGCGAGTCCACTCTGGGTCGGGACTCTCGACCGAGGCCGCGCGGTCTTCGTGGGCTTCAACGCCGTGCAACGTCCGAGCCAGGCGCTCGTGGACCGCGTGACGAAGCTCTCGCGCGGGCGGCAGGTCAAGCGCGTGATCGTCGACCTCCGTCTCAACGGCGGCGGGGACAACACGACGTACGGCGAGCCTGCTGAACGCCCTCAACGACTCGACCGTCAACCGGAAGGGGCGGCTGTTCGTGCTCATCGGGCGTGCGACGTTCTCGGCCGCAGCGAACTTCGCCGCTGATCGTCGACCGGCTCACGAAGGCGACGTTCGTCGGCGAGCCAACGGGCGGCTTCGTGAAGGGCTACGGAGACACCGTGTCCATCCTGCTCCCGAAAAGCGGGATCAACGTGCGCATCGCGGCCCGCTACTGGGACTTCGGCAAGGGCTCGAGCGACCGGCGCCTCGCCGTCAACCCCGACCGCAAGGTCAACGTCACGATCGCAGACTTCCTTGCCGGGCGAGACCCGGTGCTCGCCGCAGCGCTCAGGAGCTGAAGCCCAGGTCTGCGACAATCGCGGCCTCGTGTCCGGCCGCGTCGACCTGCCCGAGGGTGAGGTCACCTTTCTCTTCACTGACGTGCAAGGGAGCACGCGGCTGCTCGAGCAGTACCCGGCCGACTACGGGGCGAAGCTTGCACGGCATCACGAGTTGCTGGCGAAGGCCGTGGCCGACCAGCGAGGAGTCGTCTTCGAGACGATCGGCGATGCGGTGTACGCAGCCTTCGCGAGTCCAGCGGACGCCGCCGAGGCGGCGCTCTCCGGCCAGCTTGCCCTAGCCGCCGAAGACTGGGCTCCGCTGAGTGCGATCACGGTGCGAATGGGCCTGCATAGCGGCCCCGTCGAGCGCCGCGAGACCCACTACTTCGGCGCTGCGCTCTATCGATGCGCACGCCTGATGGCCACGGCGCACGGAGGCCAGGTCGTGCTCTCGAAGCGGACAGCATCGCTCGTTCGCGAATCGGTCGACGGAACGCTGATCGACCTAGGACAGCACCAGCTCAAGGACTTGCAAGCCCCGGAGCGCGTCTTCCAGCTCACCCGCCCGGGGCTGGAGACCGACTTCCCGCCTCTGCGCTCGGCCGGTAGGCCGAGCAATCTCCCCGGCCGACATGTCGACGTTCGTCGGCCGGCGCGACGAGCTGGAGACTCTTCAGGAGCTCCTGACCTCACCGGGCATCCGCATCGTGACCGTGACGGGCCCGGGAGGCACGGGCAAGACTCGCCTGGCGCTGGAGGCGAGCCGAGGGGCTGCTCGACTCGTTTCCGGACGGGGTCTTTTTCGTTGCGCTCGCCCCCCTTATCGACGCCAACCTCGTCACGTCTGCGATCGCAACCGTGCTCGGCGTCCAGAGTCCCGCCGATCGGACGCTGGTCGAGGCGCTGGTCACGCACCTTGCCGGCAAGGAGCTGCTCCTGGTGCTCGACAACTTCGAGCACGTGGTTCGTGCAACGACCGACGTCGCAGCCGTGCTCGCGCACGCCCCGGGCACGCGAGTGCTCGCGACGAGCAGAGTTCCGCTTCGCGTGCGGGGCGAGCATGAGCTTCGCGTTCAGCCTTACCGCTCCCGACGCCGGATGCAGCGTTCGACGACGTCGTCCGTTCGCCGGCAGTACAGCTGTTCGGAGAGCGGGCGAGGGAGATCCGACACGACTTCGCGCTCGACGGCGGCGAACGAGCAGGCGGTCAGCGAGGTGTGCCGGCGGCTGGACGGTCTGCCGCTGGCCATCGAGCTCGCGGCTGCGATGAGTCGGCTGCTCTCCCCGCAAGCGATGCTCGAGCGTCTGGAGAATCCACTGGACTTGCTGACCGCCGGCGCGCACCGATCTCCCGGCTCGGCAGCGAACGTTGCGCGACACGATCAGCTGGAGCTACGAGCTGCTCGACGAGCCCGAGCAGGCGCTCTTCCGGCGGCTCGCCGTCTTCCGCGGCGGTTGCGACCTGCGCAGCCGCAGAGAGCGTGTGCGGCACCGACGGTCTCTCGACGCTCTCGACGCTCGTCCAGCACAGCCTCGTCGAGACGCGCTGGAACGAGCTCGGCGACACGCGCTACGAGCTGCTCGAGACGATCGCCGAGTTCGCACGCGAGCGACTCGAAGAGAGCCGCGAGGCCGACGAGCTCGCCGAGCGGCACGCGGAGTACTTCGCGGTCTATGCCGAGACCGTCGAGCCGTCGCTCTACAGCGACGCGAGGGCTCCGTGGCTGGTCAGGCTGTCCGACGACCGCGACAACTTCCGCGCCGCCCTGGCCTGGTCGGTCGATCACGACGACGCCGCGGTCGGTCTTCGCATCCTCGCTGCGTTCTGGTTGTGGTGGTGGACAGTCGTTCAGCGAGGGACTGGCCTGGGCAGAGCGCGTCCTCAGCCTGCCCAGTGCTGCCGAACCGACGTCGACCGCGCGCGGGCGCGCTGTTCACGGCCGAGATCTGTGCGGCCGGCAAGGCGACATGGACGTCATTCGGGAGTACGCGAAGCAGGCCGTTGCTCTCAGCCAGACACTTGGCGACGACAAGCGGCTCGCTCTTGCGCAGGGCCTCGGAGCAGGCGCACTCGCCGGATGGAGCCAGGCCAGCGGCGCTCAGGACGAAGACAGTGCAGCGCGTGCTCACGCGCTGAGCACTGACGCCATCGCCATCGCGGAGCGGACTGGAGATCGCTGGACTGTGGCGTGGGTGAAGATGATCTCGGCGCTCGTCGCGCTGCTGGCCGGGAATCCAGGCGCAGCCCGGCCGTGGGCGTCCGAAGCCGTCGAGGAGTTCGGCGAGCTCGGTGACTCGTGGTCGCGGGCGTCCGCGTCGATTTCCCTCGCGTTCGCACTGCTGCAGCTCGGCGAGCTCGATGCGGCCCGTGCAGCCCTCGACGGTACTGCGCCGGCGTTGGTGGAGGTCGGTGATCTCAAGATGGCGAGTGGCAGCCTGATCGCACTCGGTCTCATCTCGCGGTTGGACGGAAGCGCCGATGAAGGCGAGCGTCATTACGCGGACGCGCTCGACCTCTGCGTGCAAGTCAGGCGATCCAGCCAACGCACCCGTCTGCCTGGAAGGCGTCGCCGCGACGGTGGCCGCTCGCGATCCACAACGCGCAGCGCGCCTGCTGGGAGCAGCCAAGGCCCTCTACGACACGGGCGTCCAGCCATCCGTCCCGGGGTTCGAGATCTTCTACCCGGCGACGCGTTCTGTGCTTGCCGATGTGCTCGGAGAGGTCGAGGTCGGTGAGCTCGAAGGACGCGGCGCAACGAGCGCGCAGACCGAGCCGCTGGCAGAGCTCATCGAAGCCTGAGTCAGTCGGCGGCTGCGACGAACGCCATCACGCGCGCCCACGCGTCGTCCGACGCGTCCTGGAAATCCTCCTGCTTGCGGTCGAAGAAGCTGTGCGGCGCGCCAGGGTACGTGACGAGCTCGTGCGCCACGCCCGCCGCGCGCAACGCCTCCTCGAACGCCGCGTTGTCCTCGGCCGTGATGTTCTGGTCGTCACCGGCTTGCAGGGCGAGGATGGGGCCCTCCATCTCCGGGGCGCGCTGGATCGGACCGGGTGAGCCGTCGGGCCCTTCACCGGTGCGTCCGTAGAAGCCGACCGCCCCTGCGAGGCCGTGGCCGCCGGCGGCGGACAACCACGAGTGGCGACCGCCCATGCAGAAGCCGACGGTGAAGATCCTCTTCGCTCCCTGCTCGCGCAGCCAGGCGACGCGCTGCAGCGACGTCGGCCTGAATCTCCGAGGGCTTCACCGCCTGCACGTGCGGCATGTACTCGAACTCGTCGTCGCGCTTGGCGACGCCCGCTGTGCGGCCGAAGTAGTCGAAGGCGATCGCCGGGTAGCCGCGCTCCGCGAAGCGAAGTGCGAGCTCCTCGTAGAAGCGGTAGAGGCCGCGAACGTCGGGGAGGATGACGATGCCCGTGTCGCTCGGCTCGTCGGGCAGCGCGGCGAAGGCAGCGAAGCGATTTTCGTCCGCCGCGTCCAGCACGAGCTCCTCGTGCGAGACGGCTGCGCCGGAGATGATGGGGACCGGCGGAGAGGAGTCGTCGTCGAAGCACATCGCACACGCGACGATACCCCTTGACAAGCTTGCGCGAACGTGAAAGATTTTCTCCGTCAAGTCCTCGGAGATCTTCGGATCGCCGGGGACTTGGCGTTTTCAGGGTCAAAGATCCAGGCTTGTCGTAGAGTCGGGCGCGATGGCAGAGCGGGTGCGCATGACGTGGGACGAGCTGGGCATCGGAGTGCGCGCGCTCGCAGACCAAGTCGCGGCTGACGGGTGGCGGCCGGACATCATCCTCGGCATCGCACGCGGCGGGCTCCTCGTCGGCGGAGCGATCGCCTACGCACTCGACGTCAAGAACACGTTCACGATGAACGTCGAGTTCTATACCGGCATCGACGAGCGGCTCGAGATGCCGATGATCCTGCCTCCTGTTCCCGACCTCGTCGATCTTGGCGAGGCACGCGTGCTCGTCGCGGACGATGTCGCCGACACGGGACAGACGCTCGTGCTCGTCAAGGAGTTCCTCGCCGGCAAGGTCGGCGAGGCGCGCGTGGCCGTGCTGTACGAGAAGCCGGGATCGGTCGTCAACTGCGAGTACGTCTGGAGGCGCACCGATCGCTGGATCGACTTCCCGTGGAGCGTGGACGCGCCAGTCAGCTGGCCGACGCCCGCACCCGCCTAAGACGGTCTTCTAGCTCAGCGGACTCTGAGCGTGACGCCGAACATGTCGTCACGCGGCGACCAGATGCGGAGGCGTGTGTCGCGACCCGCCTTCACCGTCACCCGGAACGATCCGTTGGGCAACGTTAGGCGGGCGCCGCCGAGCCACTGCCACGAGCCGAACCGCATCTCTTGCAGCCGGTAACGCTGCACTCCGTTGCGCGGTCGCACCTGACCCCAGAGCGTCGTCTGCTCGCCGTGGCGTGCGGCCCGCACCAGCGGCAGCATGAACGCGCGCAGCGAGGGCTTGGGGGTGCCACGGGCGGTGACGAAGCCGCTCTGCCAGCCCGATGACTGGCCGTTGGTATCGGCGATGTCGTCCTGGTAGAGGAAGTTGATCAGCATGTCGACGTAAGGCGCCTTCCACACCCGGAGCGCTGCTTCGGCCGTGTATATGGCCTGCAGCGCAGGTTCGATGCCGAGCCAGGTGTCAGGCGGATTCGTCTGGTAGCCGTACTCCGTCAGCCAGATGCGCTTCGGGCCCAGCCACTTGCGCACGGCGGCGGTTAGCCGCTCGAGCGAGGCCATCGAGATCGTCTGACAGTGCTTACACCCGCCGCTCCAAGGCGTCTCCGTCTGCGGCTGAACCGGGTAGGGGTGGTGTGCGTAGGCATCCAGCTTCGCGTTCGCCTGACCCATGCCGGCGATCCAGGCGAGAGGAGAGAGGCCACCCTTATTCCCGCGCGGCGCCGTGACGCCACCGCCGACGCGCGCCCCGGGAAGAACCTGCTTGATCGCCGTGTACGCGGGGTTCAGCAGCCGGTCGACATAGATCTTCGGCGTTGTGGGCTTCAGCCACCGGGCTTGGTTGGGCTCGTTCCAGATCGTCCAGTAGCGGACGAACGGGTAGCGGCTCGCTGCCGCATGCGCGAAGTCGGCGATCGCCGTGGGCGAATCCGGTGCCCAGCTGGCGTCGAAGCCGCCGTTGGCCCACGATGGAGTGCCGACGAGCGTGACGACGATCGGCGATGCCACGCCTGTTCAGTGCGGTCAGAACACGGTCAGGGTTGCGCCAGCGATAGGCGCGGTCTCGGTTGTTCGTGGGGTCGCGCGGCTCCCGAACGGCGATCTGATCCCAGCGCAGCGTGAAGCGGACGATGTCCACACCGATGCGGTCGAGCTCGGCAGTGCGCTCCGAGAGCGAGCCGGGGCCGCTCAGCAGCCAGGCGTCGTCGTGGATCCCGAACTTCGCCCCCGAGGCTGCACTCGCCGTCGGAGTACCGAAACCAGCGACCGCCACCACCACGGCGGCCAAGGTTGCGCACCTGAGCAGTGTCATCAGTCGTTGGGCGCGCGGAGGCGTGCGGCGCCTCTCCATTTCCTCTGGGCGTAGAAGGCGCCGACGCCACCGAGGGCAAGCAGGGCGGCAAGCGATCCAGCAAGCACGAACGGCGTACCCGAACTGCCGTCAGCCGACACGGCGGCGACAGCGGGCGCGGAAGCGCCGTCAGCGCTGGAGCCGGCCAGGCTTCGCGACACGACGCGTCCGGAGAGCGCTCGATTGATGTCGTCGCTCGCGCTCGAGTACAACCGGACGTCTTCGGGCATGTTCTCGAGGGCCTGCCGGTAGCAGCTGATCGGGTAGAGGTTGCTGATCGCGCCGTCGCTCCAGTCGGTGACGAGCCTCTGCCAGCACGCCTCCTCTGCGGACGCCGTCGCAGGGGCCAGCGCAACGGCCGCCAGCAGCACCGAAGCACCACATGCGGCACGCAGGTACGCGGAAAGCCTTGCGTATCGACGTCACCCGAACACCCCCTCGATGTGAGCGTCCTACCCCTTTATTGGACGCAAAAAACCGTCGTCGGTAAGCCACAACGCTAGGCGCCGCCCGTAAATGCCGCCTGAGAGGGACGTAAGTGCGGCGTAAGGCGTGGTGTCAGCGCGGTGCGGTGCGACCGTAATACATGCGCTGCGCCATCTCGCTCAGCATGTGCCCGGGCTCGACCGAGTACGTGAGCACGGAGTTCATCCGCGGCGTCGAGCCGACGACCGGCGGCACCCGGTGGAGGGAGTAGCGGCCGCGGAAGAACGCGAGCGTGCCCGGGATCGGATGCGAGCTTCTTGGCCGGTGTCTCGCCGATCAGCACGGAGCGGACTGCGTCATAGCGCTCGTCGTCGGGCGTTCGCACCATGGGCGCGTACTCGAATTCGCCGCCGGCCTGCGAACGCTGGATCATCAAAGTGACGGAGAACTCGCTCTGGTCGAAGTGCCAGCCGAGCTCGTCTCCCTGTTCGTAGACCGTCATGTTCACGCCGTCGAGCGGGTCGGCGCTGCGATGCAGCACGTCCTTCTCCAGGGCGGCGGCGACGAACGCGAGCACCTCGTCCGACGCATAGATGCGTCGTGCCCCGAAGTCCTCCGGCAAGAGATCCATCGCGACCGCCTTCTGCGCGGAGCGGACCTGTATACGGCGCGGATGATCCACGGGCAGCGACTCGTCGATCTCGTCGTCGAAGTAGCAGTTGTGCGCAGCGTCGTTCGGGTAGCCTCGCCGCGGCGAGGTCGCCGGCCTCGTCGGCCATTCGCTCGACGGCGTCCACCCGGACGAACCCGTCGAGGCGGCAGGCACCCTCGCTGCGAAGGGCGTCTCGGCACTCCGTCACCAGTGCCTGCGCAGCCGAGCCCTCGAGCTCGTGAATCGGGTAGCGATCGAGGTCGACGAGATCGTCCAGCGACACGACGCGACTCTAGCGCTCTACGATCACTTCATGGTCGATGCGCAGCTCGTCGAAGCCTTCCGCCGCGACGGCGCGGTCTGCGTCCGCGGCGCCTTCACCGAGGATGACGTGGCACTCGTCGCGCGCGGTATCGAGCGCAATCTCGCCGAGCCGAGTGAGCTGGCGCTCGTCGCCAGCCGCCCGGACGATCCCGGCCGTTTCTTCGAGGACTTCCGCGGCTGGCAGCGCATCCCCGAGTACGAGGAGTTCATCCGCGAGTCGGCGGCGGCCGAGATCGCCGGCGAGTTGATGGGGTCACGCCAGGTACGCCTCTTCCACGACCACGTGCTCGTGAAGGAGCCGGCGACGCGCCAGCCCACGCCGTGGCACCAGGACCAGCCGTACTACAACGTCGACGGCCGGCAGGTCTGCTCGCTGTGGATGCCGGTCGACCCGGTCGACCGCGAGTCGACGGTCGAGTTCGTGGCCCGCTCGCATATCGGTCCCTGGCTCATGCCGAGGACATTCATGGACTCGGAAGCGAAATGGTTCCCGGAGGGAAGCCTCGACGACCTCCCCGACATCGAAGGAAATCGCGACGCCTTCGAGATTCTGGCGTGGGAGCTCGAGCCGGGAGACTGCGTCTACTTCCACATGCTGACGCTGCACGCAGCGGGCGGAGCCACGCGGCGGCGCCGGGCGCTCTCGGTTCGCTTCCTCGGCGACGACGCCACGCACGCGCCGCGCCGTTGGAAGACATCGCCCGACTTTCCCGAGCTCGCGGCCCTACCCCCGGGCGCGCCGATGGAGCACGAGGTCTTCCCGTTGCTCTGGAAACGCGCCTACTAGGGACACGTCTGAGGGACTGTCCCTAGGACATGTCCTTACCAGGCGTCCCAGTGCACCATCGTCTCGAGCGGCTTGCGCCGCGCGGGACGGAATTCCGTGCCGATCGTGTAGGCGACGGGGATGAGCGCGACCTGCATCACCTCCGCGTACGGGATCCCCAGCAGCTCGGCGGCCTCCTCCTCGTGGGCGAGATGGAACGTCGTCCAGCACGTCCCCAGGCCGCGCGTGCGGGCGGCGAGCATGAAGCTCCACACGGCGGGCACGATCGTGCCGAAACGCGATGCCTGCTGGGGTACTCCCTTGCCGTCGGTGCGGCCCTCGATGCACGGGATGACGTGCACCGGCACGTCCCCGATGTGGTCCATGAGATGCCAGACGGAGTCGAGTAGCCGCTTCGTGCCGTTCGGAAGCTCCACCTCGGGGTCGGGACGTTGCCCGCCCAGATAGCGCTCGCCGAACCGCCGCCAGAGCTCACCCAGCGCGGCCCGCTTCTCGGGATCGGTGACGACGACGAAGTGCCAGTCCTCCTGATAGCTGGCCGCCGGCGCCTGCTGCGCGAGGCGTAGGCACTCCTCCAGCACCTCACGCTCGACGGGCCGCTCCAGGTCCAGCCGGCGCCGCACCGCCCGCGTCGTCGTCAGCACCTCGTCGGGCGTCAGGTCCAGTAGCACCGGCCGATACTACGAGGTGGAGCGCAGCCGCACGAGGCAGACGTGCGGCTCGACGAACGGCTCGAGCTCGACGCCCACCTGCGGCGCGGAGTCCTCGAGCGCTCCGGCCAGCAGTCCTCTGTGCACGGAGCAGACGACCTCGGGATGCTGCTCGGCAAGGTCGAGGAAGGGACAGCGGTGCAGGCGGATCTCGTCATCTGCAACCTCCGGAGCGAACCCCTGCTCGTCGAGCAGTCGCACGACGTCTGCGGTCGCCTCCTCGCGTGTCGCGCGCGCGAGCGGCGAGCGCTTCGGAGCGACATAGCGGCCCCACTCCCGTCCGGCGGTCTCCGACTTCGCTGCCGCGTCCGGCTGGTTGGCGAGGGCGGAGGTCAGCACCGAGGCGAGGAGCCGAAACTCGTCCTTGCCCGACGCGGCGGCTTCCGGGCTGAGTGCGTAGAGCGCTCGCGGCCGGCCAGGCGTGCGGCTCCGGGCGCGGCGGGCGGCAACGATGCCGGCTTCGGCGAGGATGCCGAGGTGCCAGCGAACGGTGTTGGGATGCAGACCGAGCCGCCGGCTCAACTCCTCTGGGCATCGACGCCACTCGATTGCGCCCGTAGCTCTTCGACGATTCGCGACCGGCGCTCGTCCGCGAGCGCTCGGTGCCACGACGTCGGCTGCTCGAGTGCTGTTTCTCCCATATGCGATGTGGATTGTACCGGCCTGTACGTGACGCGGAAGATCAGGGAATTCCCTGATGAACGTTGCGGTTGGACGCGGACTGCAGCGTCTCCGGTTTGTCCTATCGTCGTCGTGAAAACTGGCAACGACGAAGGAAGGGACTCGACGTGGCCTACCAAGCATCACCGTATCCCCAAGCCCGAGTCTGGAGTGCTCGCCAAGGTCGTCGCGGTGTTCCTCGGGATCGCGGTCGCGGTGCTGGCTCTCCTCGCCATCTGGCTCGCGACGTCCGACGACTCGGAGCGACGGCGGCTGCACCGGCCTCCACCGAGCATCACCATTCGGCGGCGGCCGTGGCAACGGCCGCGACGCCGAGCTTCGTGGGCGATCGCGCCCGCAAACGCCGAGGCGATCGCGACGGCGCACGAGGCCGTACCCCGCAGAGATGCCGGCGCTCCAGCCCGGTCCCGTGGCCAACGTCGAGCTCGGCATCGTGCACCGCACCGTCTCGATCGCACCCGGCGTCAAGTACGACGCGTGGGCGTTCGACAACGGCGTCCTCGGCCCCCCGATCCACGTGCGCGAGGGCCAGCGGGTGAACATCACGATGACGAACAACGCCCCGATCCCCCACTCGATCGACTTTCACGCTGCGCGGATCGCCCCCAACGTCGCCTTCCGCGACATCGCACCCGGCAAGTCGTTCAGCTTCAGCTTCGTCGCGAACGACCCGGGCGTCTACATGTACCACTGCGGCACGAAGCCGGTGCTCGCGCACATCGCGAACGGCATGTACGGCGCGATCATCGTCGAGCCGAAGACGCCGCTGCCGCCCGCCGACCACGAGTACGTGCTCGTCGCCAGCGAGTGGTACCTCTCGTCGCCCGGGCTCGACGCGCCCGCCTCGCTGGACATGCTGAAGGCGCACCAGATGACGCCGGACTGGGTGACCTGGAACGGATACGCGGGCCAGTACGTGACGCACCCGCTCACGGCCGACCCGGGCGACACGGTTCGCTTCTGGGTCGTCACCGCCGGGCCGTCGTTCGACACGGCGTTCCACGTCGTCGGCACGATCCTCAACCGCGCCTGGGTCAACCAGGACATGACGCAGTACCAGCAGGGCGTGCAGACGGTCTCCGTGCCTGCCGGCGGCGGAGGAGTCTTCGACGTGAAGATCGACGACGCCGGCCTCTACCCGTTCGTGTCGCACTCGTTCGCGAGCGTCGACATGGGCCTCGTCGGGCTGCTGAAGGTCGGCAATCCCGACGGGACGATGAGCCACTAGGCCCTCCCAGACCACGGCCCATGCCTCCCGAAGGAGCCGCGGCGACCGCCGCGGCTCCGGCGTTCTCGGCTACGAGCCCGAGGCTTCGTCGTAGCGGCGGCCGACCTCGTCCCAGTTGACGACGTTCCACCAGGCGGCGAGGTAGTCGGGCCGGCGGTTCTGGTACTTGAGGTAGTACGCGTGCTCCCAGACGTCGATGCCGAGCAGCGGCACGTCGTCGGTCAGCAGCGGGCTGTCCTGGTTCGGCAGCGAGTAGACGGCGAGTCCCGTGCCGTCCCACACGAGCCACGTCCAGCCGGAGCCGAAGCGCTTCACGCCCGCGTCGTTCACCGCGTCCTTGAGCGCCTGGACGCCGCCGAAGACATCGTTGATCGCGTCTGCGAGCGCTCCGGTCGGCTCGCCGCCACCGTCGGGGCTCATGAACGTCCAGAAGAGCGAGTGGTTGGCGTGACCGCCGGCGTTGTTGCGGACGGCGGTGCGGATCGTCCTCGGGCAGCGCGTCGAGGTTCGCGAGCACCTGTTCGACCGACTGGTTCGCCCACTGCGTGCCCTCGAGCGCCTTGTTCGCGTTGTCGACGTACGCCTGGTGATGCTTACCGTGGTGAATCTCCATCGTCTGCGCGTCGATGTGCGGCTCGAGCGCTGCGTGGTCATAGGGCAGTGACGGAAGCTCGAAGGCCATGCGGGTCTCCTTTTGTGGTTGTCCTGGCGATTCTAGAATTCCCAGCCTGCGCGAGATCTTGGTGCTGGGAGAAACGGACGTCGAGGAGCTGCTCGATCCTGCCGGCTGCCTCGACGCCGTGGAGCGCGCGCTCGTCGCGCTCGCGACCGGCGACGTCCATCTCCCGTTGCGGCTGATCGTGCGGCCGCCGGGTGAGGACAGCCTGATCGGGCTGATGCCGGTCCACCGCGGCGGCGGCGAGCGGCTCTATGGCCTGAAGACCGTGGTCATCGTCCCCGAGAACTCGGCACGAGGCCTCGACCCCCATCAGGGCACGGTGACGCTGTTCGACGGCGAGACAGGGCAGACGATCGCCGTCATGAACGCGTCCCCGATCACCGCTATCCGTACGGCCGCGGCGAGCGCGCTGGCCACCCGCGAGCTGGCGCGGGAGGACGCGCGGGCGCTCGCCATCGTCGGCGCCGGCTATCAGGCCAAGGCGCACCTCGAAGCGCTCGTCGGAGTGCGCCCGTTCGACGACATCCGCATCGCCTCGCGAACACACGCGAAAGCGGAGGAGCTGGCCGGGCAGCATCCGGCGGCACGGGCGGTGTCCGCGGAGGAAGCCGTTCGCGGCGCCGACGTGATCACGACCGTGACGAGCTCCGCTGACCCGGTCCTCGCCCGCGAGTGGGTCGCCGACGGAGCCCACATCAACGCGGTCGGTGCCTGCTTCCCCAACACGCGAGAGCTGGACTCGGACACCGTCGCGGCGTCGACGTTCATCGCCGACCGCCGCGAGTCGGCCGAGAACGAGTCGGGCGACTATCGCCTGGCCCTGGCGGACGGCGCAATCGCCGAAGGCCACATCGCGGCCGAGCTGGGCGACGTGCTCACCGGGAAGCACGCAGGCCGTACGTCGGCAGACGAGATCACGGTCTTCGAGTCGCTGGGCGTCGCGGTCGAGGACCTCTTCGCGGCCGAGTACGTCGTCCGCCGCGCGCGGGAGACCGGCCGCGGCATCACCGCCGACTTTTGATTCCGATCGACGAGATTCGCCGGGCGGCGGACGTGATCGCCGGCGGGGCACTGCGCACCCCGCTCGTGCGTGCCCAACTGCCTGACGCACCGTGCGAGATCTGGCTCAAGCTCGAATGCTTGCAGCCGGTCGGCGCTTTCAAGATTCGCGGAGCGTTGAATGCCATCAGGCAAGCCCCTGCGGAAGCGCTGGCCGCCGGCGTCGTCACGCCGAGCGCCGGCAACATGGGGCAGGCAATCGCGTGGGCGGCCCGCGACGCAGGCGTCCGCACCACGATCGTCGCACCCGACCACGCCCCGCGCGTGAAGCTGGCGGCCATCGAGCGGCTCGGCGGACGGGTCGTCACGGTGCCGTTCGCGCGATGGTGGCAGGTGATGGAGGAGGGGCGATTCGAGGGCCATGACGAATTCTTCGTCCACCCCGTGCGGGACGCGCTCGTCATGGCGGGCAACGGCACGATCGGGCTGGAGATCGTCGATGACCTGGCCGAGCCCGATGCCGTCGTCGTACCCGTCGGCGGCGGGGGGCTGCTCAGCGGGATCGCCAGTGCAGTCAAGGTGGCGAGCCCGCGGACGCGCATCGTCGCCGTCGAGCCCGAGACGGCCGCGCCCCTGGCGGCCTCGCTCGCCGCCGGTGCGCCCACCGAGATCGCCTACGAGCCGTCCTTCGTCGACGGCGCAGGCGGCCGCAGCATCCTGCCCGGAATGTGGCCGTTGCTGCAGGAGGTCGTCGACGAGGCCGTCACCGTCTCCCTCGAGGAGACAGCGCGGGCCGTGCGCCTGCTCCTGGAACACGCGAAAGTGGTGGCGGAGGGAGCCGGCGCCCTTGCCACGGCCGCCGCACTGGCCGGTCGAGCCGGCTCGGGTCACGTCGTGTGCATCGTTTCGGGCGGCAACATCGACGCACCGGTGCTCGCGCGCATCGTTGGCGGAGACGTTCCGCATTTCGATGCGTAGAGTGCTCCCGTGAAGGTCGAGGGCACGAAGACGTTCGACGCAGCACCGGAGCTCGTGTGGGAAGTGCTGATGGACCCGGAGCGGATGGCCAAGCTGCTACCCGGGGTCGAAAGCTTCGAGGTGCACGACGCCGACCACTGGACCGCTGCCGTCAAGGTGCCGCTCGGCATGGGCGCCCTGAAGCTGAAGTTCGCCTTCGAGCAACTAGAGAAGCGGCCGATCGACTACGCGAAGCTCAGCGCCAAGGGCCAGGGTGTCGGCGCGATCGTGAACATGCAGACCGAGTTCCACCTCGCGCCCGATGGCGTCGGGACGATGATGCGCTGGGAAGCCGATGTGCGCGTGGCAGGGCCGGTCGGCTCGATGGGCCAACGGGTGTTCCAGCCGATCGTCAACCAGCAGGTGACGGGCGTGCTCGACGCACTCGAGGCTCAGGTGGAGGAGGCGAAGAAGGCGAAGGCGAGCTAGGCGGTCAGCACTTGAACGAGCCCGAGGCCGTTCCCTTGCCACCCAGCAGGAGCTTTCCCGCAAACGTCGCCTGCCGCTGGTTGTTCTTCACGGTCATCTTGGTGTTTCTCTCGTCGAGCACGTAGTGCTTCTTCCCGAGCCACCACTCGACGAAGACACCCTTGCGATAGACGCCGTCGCCCGGCACTGCTCCGACGAATTCCCAGTACTTCGTCTTCAGAGCCGTCCCGTTGAACGGTCGCCGCCCGAGGTAGAGGATCATCACTTTTTCCCGCTTGATGCAGTGGCCGCTCGCGAACTTCACCGACGGCTTGCCCGCCAGCTTTACGGTCGCGGTCGCGGGCCCGCAGTACTGGACCCACAGTCTCCCACCGGACTTCCCGGGGCCCTCTTCGCACTTGGCCGTCGAGCCCGAGCTTGCTGTCGCCGCCATAAGGGCGACGGCCACGGCGGCCAGGCTCAATGTCAGACGACGGTGTGTGATGCTCATCTCAGGTGGCCCCAAAATAATCGAGCTCCTGGGCAGAGCTCGAACGCACGGCAGGATACCTGACCCCGTCGGCCGTTCATCGCTCCAACCGTCTCCAGCTGAGCGGCTAGCCTCGCCCGATGTCCGCGGTCGTCCTGGCGCTGGTCGCTGCCGTCCTATTCGGTGCGATGGCCGCCACGCTCGGCGTCGCCTTTCAGCGAAGCTCGGACGCCGAGGCGGGAGCGCTCGTCACGGGTCTCGTCGCGCTGGCGGTGACCGCGTCGCTTTCCCTGAACGGGCTATCCGGCAGCGGCGACCTCGCGCCGTTCTTCCTCGCTGGGCTCATCGCCCCCGGCGGGTCGCACCTGCTCTACGTCATGGCCGTGAAGGAGGTCGGCGCGTCGCGCTCGGCTGTCATCGCCGGGGCCGGGCCGCTCGTCGCGGTCACGATCGCCCTCACGATTCTCGACGAGCCGCTCGAGCCGGCGCTGGCGGCCGGTGCCGTGCTCATCGTCCTCGGCGTTCTGGCCCTCGCGGGGGAACGTGACCGGCCGGAGCATTTGCGGCTGATCGGCATCGTGCTCGCGCTCGGCTCAACCGTGTTCTTCGCCACGCGCGACAACGTCGTCAGGTGGCTCGCCGAGGACACGACGGTCGATCCGCAGCTCGCCGCCACGGCGACGCTCGTCAGCGGATCGGCGGTGATGGCCGCCTACGTTCTCTACCTCAGAGGTCCGAGGATCGTCGGAGACGTACGCCGGGCCTTCCGTCCCTTCGCCCTACCCGGCGTGCTCTGGGGCCTGTCCTACGCCGCCATCTTCGAGGCCTTCTACCGTGGACGCGTGAGCATTGTCAGCCCGCTCGTGGCTACGGAGGCACTCTTCGGAGTGCTGTTCGCCGCCGTCATCATCGGGCGGAGCGAGCTGATCGGACGACATGTCATCGTTGCGGCAGGACTCATCGTCTGCGGAGGCGTCCTGATCGGCGTGTTCCGGTGATCGTCGCGCATCTCGACCTGGATGCGTTCTTCGCGGCGGTAGAGGAGCTGGAAGACCCGTCACTGCGCCGGCAGCCGCTCGTCGTGGGCGGCAACCCGCAAGGCCGCGGCGTCGTGGCCACGGCGAACTACGAGGCTCGGCGCTTCGGCATTCACTCGGCGATGAGTTGCGCCGAGGCCAAGCGCCGCTGCCCGCATGCCGTCTTCGTGACGCCCAGGCATGCGCTCTACCGCGACTACTCGCGTGCCGTCTGGGACTCGGTGCGACACGTCGTGGCGACGGTGGAGCGGACGGGAATCGACGAGGGCTACCTCGACATGACGGACATCGCCGCGGACTTCCTCAAGGCTCGCCGTGTGGCCGAGGCCGTGCAGGCGGCCGTGCGCGGCGCCACGAGCCTCTCGTGCTCGCTGGGGGTCGCGCCGTGCAAGGTCGTGGCCAAGGTGGCGAGCGACCTGCGGAAGCCCGGCGGCCTGCTCGTAGTACCCGCCGGGCGGGAAGCCGCATTCCTGGCTCCGTTCGACGTCCGGAAGCTGCCCGGCGTCGGCCCCAGGTCCGAGCAACGGCTGCGCGCCGCGGGGCTCGAGACGATCGGTCAGCTGGCGGCGCTCGACGACACGGATCTGCGGCGGCTGTTACCCGGCAAGGTCGGCCGCCTGCTTCGCGACCGGGCGCGCGGCATCGATCCACGAGGCCTCGAGCTCGCCGTCGAGCGAATCTCCGTGAGCAACGAGGAGACGTTCGAGCGCGACGTCGCCGACCGCGCGGTGTTGCACGCAGAGCTGCGGCGGATGGCCGACCGGCTGGCGGAGCACCTCTCCTCCCGAGGGGAGGCAGCACGCACGATCACGACGAAGGTGCGCTACCCAGACTTCGCCATTCGTAGCCGCTCGACGACGCTGGCGGCGGGGGTCGACGACGCGGAGACGATCGGCGACGTCGCATGCCGGCTGCTCGATCGGGCTCTGCGCGACCGCGCCGGCCCGCTACGCCTCGTCGGGCTCGGGCTCTCCAACATCGAGCCCTTCCGGCAACTCGCGCTGGCTACGTCCTAGCGAGCCAGCGTGACCTTGCTCAGCCCGACCGGTTTGTCGGGATCGAGCCCCTTCGCGCGGGCGAGAGCGCCGGCGAAGAGCTGGCCGGGCAACACTGACAAGAGCGGCGCGAGCACCGGCAAGGGCGGCTCGGGCACGGCCAGCGTGTACGCGGGGTCCTCGATGTCCACCGCTGCATTTCCACTGGCCACGATCGCCGCGCCCGCCGCTCGTACCCGTGCACTCGCTTCGAGCACGGCTGGTAGCGCTTCATCGCGCGATGCGATCGTCCACACGGGAAAGAGCGGATCGAGCGCGGCGATCGGACCATGGACGAGATCGGTCGCCGTGAACGGCTCGGCGGCGATCCGACACGTCTCCTTCAACTTGAGCGCGACCTCGCGCGCGGTGGCGAACTCGAGGCCTCGACCCATGACGAACATGCGGCCGACGAATGCGAACGCGTTGGCCGGGGCCGCGACGGCAGTGGCCAGCCCCGGAATGGCGCCGGCCATCTGGTCGGCGACCCGCTCGAGCCCTGAAACAACGCCGTTCCGCCCACCTGCGGTGCAGCCGGCGAGCAGCGCCAGCGCGGCCAGCTGGTTGACGTAGGTCTTGGTCGCCGCCACTGCGTGCTCTGGGCCGGCCTCCAGCGGCAGGACGAAGTCGGCGGCCTCGCCGAGCTCTGAAGCCGGCGCGTTCGTGACCGCGATCGTCAGCGCGCCCCGCTTCCGTGCCTGGACGACATACTCGACGACATCCGGCGTCTGTCCCGACTGGGAGAGCGCGACGATCGCCGATCGCTCGAAGTCGACGCGGGCGCCGTAATAGATCGTGAGCGACATCGAGTCGCGCATCGCCGTCCAACCGGGCAGCAAGCCGAAGGCATAGACGCCGTAGGCGGCCGCATTGTCGGAAGAGCCGTGGCCGACGAGACGGACGGCAGGAGGCTGGAGCTTCGCCAGCTTCCGGCCCACCGACGCGTAGAGCCGCCGCTGCGCGACAAGGCGTGCGATAGCAGCCGGCTGCTCGCGGATCTCGGCGCTGAACAGCGCCCCGGGTGCAAGCTCGGCAGGGCTCGGCTCAGGCAACGCCACTGAGCTCACCCCCGACGAACACGCGGTCGATCTCGAGGTTGTCGTCGAGGACGACGACGTCCGCGGGCGCACCGGCGACGAGGCCCTCCGCGGGTTGCCCGATGATCCGCAACGGCACGGCCGTCGCCGCGTCGAGCGCGTCCGCGAGCGGAACGCCCAGGCCGTGGAGGTTGCGAACCGCCTCGATCATCGTCAGCGAGCTGCCGGCGAGCACACCGTCGGGGCCTCTGGCCACTCCGTCTCTGATCTCCACTTCCAGCCCACCGAGGCTGTACGAGCCGTCGCCGTTGCCCGCGCCGGCCATCGAGTCGGTGACGAGGGCGACGCGGCCGCCGCCGACAGTCCAGATGAGCTTGGCCGTATCGGGAGCGAGGTGAACGCCGTCGAGGATCACCTGGACGATCACGTCATCGCGCGAGAGCGCCACACCCGCGATGCCGGGATCGCGGTGGCTGAACGGGCGCATGGCGTTGAAAAGGTGGGTGACGGTCTGCACGCCGAGGTCGAAGGCCGCGTTCGCCTCGGACGCGTCCGCATCCGTGTGACCGCAGGAGACCGTGACTCCGCGCCGCTGCAGCAGGTCGATCAGCGCGCCGGCGCCTGGGAGCTCGGGGGCGAGCGTGACGAGTCGCACCGGGCCGGCCGCGAGCAGGCGCTCGAGCAGCTCCGCGTCGGGATCGCGGCGCGAAGCCTGCGGATGGGTACCGAGTCGCTCGGGGGCGAGAAACGGTCCTTCGAGGTGCGCACCGAGGACGTGCGGGCGCTCCGAGTCGCGCGGCACCTCCGTCAGCGCGGCCACGAGCTGGTCCTCGGGAGCGGTGATGAACGTCGGCAGGTACGCCGTGACGCCCGTCTCGAGGAGCGCCTCGCCGGCGATCCTGTAGCCGGCGGCGTCCGCTTCGAGGAAGTCGATGCCCCCGAATCCGTTCACCTGGAGATCGACGAAACCGGGCGAGGCCACGCCCTTGCCGTTGGTGGACGAGAGCCCGACGCGCCCGATGTGGCCGTCGACGAGCTCGACGTCCCCGGCCACGAGCTCGCGCCCGACCAGAGCTGCTTCGACGCCGAGTCTCATGAGTCGAGAGCCACCCGTATTCGCCCCTCGGCCGCGTCGAGCCGGGAGCGTGCGGTGTCCGCGTCGACCTCCGCGAGCAGCGAGACGATCGCGACCTTGGCCTCGCCGCCTGCCGCCTCGAGAGCGGCCTCGACGTCGTCAGGTGGCGCGCCCGTGGCCAGCTCGACGATGCGGCGAACGCGGGCCCGAAGCTTGTCGTTCGTTGCCCGGACGTCGACCATGAGGTTGCCGAAGGTCTTGCCCGTCCGCACCATCGAGACGGTCGAGATCGTGTTGAGGACGAGCTTCTGTGCAGTACCCGACTTCAGCCGCGTCGAGCCGGCGAGAAACTCGGGGCCAACGATGACGGCGATCTCGTGGTCGACCAGGGCAGCGAGCGGTGAATCGGGCGCGGAGACGACCGCTCCCGTGAGCGCGCCGGCCACAGCAGCCGCCTCGATTGCACCGATGACGTAAGGCGTCCGTCCGCTCGCGCTGATGCCCAGCACTACGTCGGCCGCGGTCACCACGGCGGACGAGACGTCGCGCGCACCCGCCTCGGCATCGTCCTCGGCAGCATCCCGCTCGGCCGCAGACGCGAGCCCCGCGCCGGCGACGATCGCCGCCACACGTCCAGGTGGGAGCGCGAACGTCGTCTCGCACTCGGACGCATCGAGCGCCGCGATCGCGCCCGAGGACCCGGCGCCCACGTAAAGCAGGCGGCCGCCGCTCTCGAGCTTGTCGACGATCGCTTCGATCGTGTCCGCGATCTGGACGGACGCAGCGCGAACCGCGGGCGCCACGCTGTCGTCCTCGTCGTTCATCAGCTCGACGAGCTCTTGTGAGGTCAAGAGGTCGATGTCTGCGCTCGCGCCACGCGCCTCGGTGATCAGGTCGTCCTGATCTGTCTGCGCCATGATCCAGTGTATGCACAATCAGACCCAGTGGTCAATACCACTTTTGCTCGGGATCGAGTATGCTGGCAGCCCGCATGGCCGTGATCCGCCTCGACCGCGTCACGAAAGTGTTCTCCGGCGACTTCGTCGCCGTGGACGACGTAAGCCTCGAGATCCCCGACGGCCAGTTCATCGTGCTCGTCGGCCCGTCGGGCTGCGGCAAGTCGACGCTGCTGCGGATGATCGCCGGTCTCGAGGAGGTGACGCGGGGCACGGTGTCGATCGGCGGACGGGACGTCACGGAGCTCGCACCGCGCCACCGCGACATCGCCATGGTTTTCCAGAACTACGCGCTCTATCCGCACATGACCGTCCGCCAGAACCTCGGCTACGGCCTCAAGGTGCGGCGGACGTCGAAGGAAGAAATCCGCAAGCGCGTCGACGAGGTCGCGAAGCTGCTCGGGCTCGACGAGCTCCTCGATCGGCGGCCGGCACAGCTCTCGGGTGGCCAGCGCCAGCGAGTCGCGATGGGCCGCGCGATCGTCCGGGAGCCGCAGGCGTTTCTCATGGACGAGCCGTTGTCCAACCTCGACGCCAAGCTCCGCGTCGGGATGCGTGCCTCGCTGTCGCAGCTCCACGTGAGACTCGGTGTGACGACGGTGTACGTCACGCACGACCAGGTGGAGGCGATGACGCTCGGGCAGCGCGTCGCGGTCATGCGCCAGGGCAAGATCCTCCAGGTCGACGCTCCGCAGAAGCTCTACAAGGAGCCGCGCAACCTCTTCGTGGCCGCCTTCATCGGCTCGCCGGCGATGAACCTCGTCGAGGCCCACATTGACGGCGACGACGTCACGTTCGGCCAGTTTCGGGTGCCACTCGATCCGTTCCGCCGGCCCCCCACGGGCGCGACGGACGTCGTGCTCGGCATCCGCCCTGAGGCCTTCGAGGAGGCGACGTTCGCACCGGATGCCTCTGCAACCATCGAAGCACACGTGGAGGTGATCGAAGAGGTCGGCTCGGAAGGCCACGTGTACTTCTCCGTCAACGCGCCGCGCATCAGCGCAGAGAGCCTCGAGGCCGAGGACGACGCGACGATCCTGGCCGAGAGCGAGTCGCTGTTCAACGCACGCGTCGATCCGCGCGCGCCGATCCGCGTCGGCGACACGATCCGCCTCGCAGTCGACGCGTCGCGGTTCCACTTCTTCGATCGCGAGACCGGCTCGAGCCTCATGGATCGAGCGCCGATCGACGTGCCTTCGCCGAGAGAGCCTGCGCTGAGCGCCGAGTGACGAAGCAAGCCGAGACGCGCGAGCAGGTGCTCGACCTGATCGACCAGCTGTCGATCGGGGACGCCATCCCATCCGAGCGCGCGCTGAGCACCGACCTCAAGGTCTCTCGCCTGACGGTGCGGGCAGCCCTCGACGACCTCGTGCGCGAGGGCTACCTCGTCCGCCGCCGGGGAGCGGGAACGTTCGTGAGCGAGCCCAAGATCGCGCAGGAGCTGACGATGACGTCCTTCACGGAGGACATGCGTCAGCGCGGAATGCAGCCCGCCAGCCGAACGCTGGAGCTGCGTACGGTGCCTGCCGGCGCCCGCCTCGGCCGCATTCTTCACGTTTCGCCGTCGGAGCCGATCGTCGTCGCGACGCGCCTACGGCTCGCCGATCGCGAGACGATGGCGATCGAGACGCTGCACGTCCGCCAGTCGCTCGTGCCCGATCTCAGCGCTGGTGATCTCGAGGAGCATTCGTTTTACGAGCTGCTTCAGGACCGGTACGGGATCGAGCTCGTCACGGGCCTGCAGACCGTCGAGCCCACCGTGACCGGTGAGGACGAGTCAGCGGCGCTCGGTGTGCCTCTCCACTCCCCGGCGTTCGTCTTCGAGCGCGTCACGCGATCGGAAGCCGACGAGATCGTCGAGTACGTCCGCTCTGTTTACCGCGGAGATCGGTACCGTCTCGTCACCGAGCTCCGACGTGGCGCGCACGGGCTCTCATCGCCCATGGCGCTCGCGGCGCGCAACGACGACTGGAGCCACACACGACCGTGACACGCACGATGGTGAAGATCTTGACACCAGAGTGGTTATGTGCAAATCTCCCGGCCGTGGCAAGTGGTCTAAACCAATTTAGGGCCAGAACCGCTTCCCCGACCTCGCCACAGGATCGGAGCGCGGGGAGGCCGTGTCCCACGCCTATGGAGGTTCGTTCATGAAAGCACGCATCCTTCTAGCGGTCGCTGTGCTTGCGGTTGTCGGGGTTACGGCCTCGTCCAGCACCGCCCGATCGCAGGCCAGCATCACCGTCTGGCTGCAGACCGACGCACAAAACGGCTGGCCAGAGCTCGTCGCCGCCGTCAACTCGCAGTTCGGAAAGGACCATCCCGGTGTCGACGTCAATGTGCAGTACCAAACGTGGCCAACCCATCTGCAGAAGTTCGACGCGACGCTGGCCGGAGGAAACGCGCCGGACGTCATCGAGATGGGGAACACCGAGGTGACGAAGTACGCGGCCGCCGGCGCGCTACAGGACATCACGTCCGACCGGTCGTCCTTCGCGAACTCGGCCAACTGGCTCAAGTCCTTGAGGGAGGCTGGCACCTACGGCGGCCGCCTGTACGGCGTTCCCTACTACGCCGGCTCGCGCATCGTCACGTATCGGACCGACCTCTTCAGGAAGGCGGGCGCTGCCAAGCCGCCGACGAGCCTGGCGGAGTTCACCGCTGTTGCGAGGAAGCTCGCGGCGACGAACAAGGCGAAGGGCTTCTCGCCGGTCTACATCGCCGGTCAGGACTGGTACGTGGCCCTGAGCTTCGTGTACGACTACGGCGGACAGATCGCCAAGGTCTACCGTGGCAAGTGGCAGGGCACGCTCGACTCACCGAAGTCGATCGCCGGGCTGACCGCCTTCAAGAAGTTCTTCCTCACGGCATCCCGGGCCAGCAAGTCGACAATCGAGACCAAGCCGTGGCCGTACGAGGTGTACGCCCCGGGCATGGCTGCCTCGATGATCGGCAACTCGTGGTTCACCTGCTGCGTCGGAGACAAGTACAAGGGCGTCACCGGCACGTTCGTCATGCCGAGCCACGACAAGGGGAAGCCGATGCCGGGGTTCCTCGGAGGCTCGATTCTCTCGGCGCCCATCGGTGCCAACAAGGCCCTGGCGGTGGACTGGATCAAGGCGTTCACGGACACGGCGTCGCAGCGAGCCCTTCAGGCGAAGGGCAACATCCCCAACGCCACGAACCTGCTGGGGAACAGCGTCAACGAGCGTGCTGCCGTTCGCAGCTGGTTCGTTCCAAACGCGAAGAACTGGGTCAACGTCGAGAACGGCAACGTCATCCGCAACATGCTGACCCAGATCCTCACGAACAAGCTGACGGTCAAGCAGGCAGCGTCGTCGGCGAGTGACAACATCACGTCCGTTCTGAACGGATAGCGCCAGAATCGGGGGGCGGCGTGCTCAGTAGCCAGCTCCCCGACAGTCCCTCCCTCGCCTCCGGGCCGGCCATAGAGTCGGCCCGGAGGCGTCGGCGTCCCACGGGCCGTCGCGCTACTCGGTCTGTCGACGCCCTACCTCCTGGTGCTGCCCGTGGTCGTGGCCATCGGGGCGATCCTCGGGTACCCGATCTACAACCTCGTCCGGCTTTCGCTCGAGCGCTACGGCCTCTTCGAGCTCATCCAGCGCCAGGGCGAGTGGATCGGGCTGGACAACTACGACTCCGTCCTTCACGACGCAGTCTTCTGGGACACGCTGGTACGGACGATCGTCTTCACGGTCGTCAACGTCGGTCTGACGATCGTGCTGGGCACGCTGATCGCGCTGCTGCTCGTGGAGGTCAGCTCCGTCGTCCGCATCCTCCTGACCGCGGGCCTCGTGCTCGTCTGGTCGATGCCGATCGTCGTCGCCGTCCAGGTCTGGTACTGGATGACGAACTTCCAGAACGGGATCCTCAACTACGTGCTGAACGCGCTTCCGTTCAGCGACTACAGCCAGCACGACTGGTACGCATCGACCTCGTCCCAGCTCGGCCTCGTGACCTCGCTCATCGTCTGGGGGGCCCTCCCCTTCGTCGCGATCAGCGTCTACGCGGGCCTCGCGCAGGTCCCCCGGGAGCTCGTCGAAGCTGCCGAGGTCGACGGCGCCGGTTCGCTTCGGGTCTTCCGCGACGTCACGTTCCCGATCCTGAAGCCGATCCTCCTGATCCTGACCAGCCTGTCGATCATCTGGGACTTCGCCGTCTTCACACAGCCGTACCTGCTGCTAGGCCAGGCACAGCTCAACGTCGACAACTACCTGATGGCCATCTACCTCTTCGAGGAGGGCTACTTCCAGAGCGACTTCGGGCGCGGCGCGGCCATCTCGATCTTGATGCTGGCGATGGTCGCGGTGCTGAGCGTCTTCTACGTGCGGAGGATGGTGCGGGAGGGAGAGGAAGAGGCCGCCGCATGAGCAACGCTCTGTACGGACGCCGACGGCGCAGGCTGCGCAAGACGGTGTGGAACCTCGTCGGGCTGGCCCTCCTCGTGGTCCTCGTGTTTCCCGTCTACTGGATGATCTCGACGGCCTTCAAGCCGGACGACGAGATCGTCAGCCTCACGCCGACGTGGTTCTCCCTGGGCCCCACGCTCGATCACTTTCGCGACGCGATCAACCGACCGTACTTCTGGTCGAGCGTCAAGAACAGCCTCATCATCGTCTCCGTCACGGTTGCGCTTTCGATGGTGCTCGCCTTCCTGGCGGCGGTGGCGCTGGCGAAGTTCCGCTTCACCGGCCGAAAGATCTTCATCGTCCTGATGATCGGGATCCTCATGCTGCCGCAGGCCGGGCTGATCATCCCGCTGTACGTCGTGCTCGCCCAGTACCACCTGACGAACACCCTGACCGGGGTGACGATCACCTACATGACGTTCGTCCTGCCCTTCGCCGTCTGGGTGTTGCGCGGATTCATCCTCGGCATTCCCAAGGAGCTCGAGGAAGCAGCGATGGTCGACGGGTCCAGCCGGCTGGGCGCCTTCTCCCGCATCCTGCTACCGCTCGTGGCACCGGGCCTCGTGGCCACGTCGGTCTTCGTCTTCATCACCGCGTGGAACGAGTACATCTTCGCCAACGTCATCCTCACCGATCAGTCGAATCACACGCTGACCATATGGCTCTCGTACTTCACGGGCGGGAGCCGCAACACCGACTGGGGCGGCCTGATGGCGGCGTCGACGCTGACAGCGATTCCCGTCGTCGCGTTCTTCCTGCTCTTGCAGCGGCGGATCCGGTTCGGGCTCACCTCCGGCGCCGTCAAGGGATGACGCCGTGACGGCCGCCGAGCTCGAGCGCCTTGCCCTGGGCTGCTTGCTGCCCGGCTTCCCGGGCGAGGAGCCGCCGGACTGGATTCGTCGGCTGCTCGAAGCCGGGCTTGGCGGCGTCGTCCTCTATGCGTGGAACGTTGGCGAGCCGGCACAGCTGCGTTCGCTGACGGACGCACTCCGCGCCGAGCGGCCCAGAGCTTGTGATCGCCATCGACGAGGAGGGCGGCGACGTGACGCGCCTCGAGGCTCGCGAAGGCAGCTCGTATCCCGGAAACTGGGCGCTCGGCGTCGTCGACGACGTCGAGCTGACGCGGGCCGTGGCCGGCGCGATGGCCTCCGACCTGGCCGACGCAGGCATCAACCTCGACTTCGCACCGGTCGCGGACGTGAACACGACCGCCGACAACCCGATCATCGGCGTTCGCTCTTTCGGTTCGGACGCAGGGCTCGTCGCGCGCCATGTGGCCGCTTTCGTCGCGGGGCTCGAGGCCGGCGGCGTCGCCGCGTGCGCCAAGCACTTCCCGGGGCACGGCGACACGCTGGAGGACTCGCACCTCGAGCTGCCGACGGTCGACACCTTGCGGCCGGAGGCGCTGCTTCCGTTCCGCAAGGCCATCGACGCCGGCGTCTCGGCGATCATGACCGCCCACATCCGCGTCCGAGAGGTGGGAGAAGAGCCGGCCACGCTGAGTCGCGCGCTGCTCACCGACGTGCTGCGCGACGAGCTCGGCTTCTCGGGCCTGGCGATCACCGACGCCCTGGAGATGAAGGCGATCAGCGCCACGGTCGGCGTGGAGCAGGGAGCCGTTCAAGCACTGGCTGCCGGCGCCGACGCGCTCTGCCTCGGACACGATCTCGGCGCCGACTCGGTCGAGCGGATCGTCCACGCCGTCGTCGAGGCGGTACGGGATGGAGCACTCGCGGAGGAACGTCTCTCCGAGGCAGCCGCACGCGTCGCAAGCGTGGTCGAGCAACGTCCGCCGGCCGACGCGCCCGACTCGACCGTCGGCGGGGCCGCCGCCCGGCGGGCCCTGCGCACGGAAGGTGATGTCCTCTTGACGCGCCCCGCCGTCGTCGTCGAGCTGCGACCCGAGCCGACCATCGCCGTCGACGCCCGCAACGGCGGGCTGGGCGACCTGCTCGCGAGCCGTCAGCCCGACGCGCGCGTGGCTCAGGACGGCGGCACCGGCACCAGCAGCGGCCAGCTCGTGGTCGTACTGCAGGACGCGCACCGGCACCAGTGGCAGCAGGACGCGGCCAGTCGGCTGGTCGAAGCGGCCGGAGACGCAATCGTCGTAGAGGTCGGACTGCCCGTCTGGCGCCCGGAGGGAGCCGCCGGCTACGTGGCCACGCACGGCGCGGCGCGGGTGAACGTCGAGGCCGCCGTCGATCGGCTGCTCGGCGCATAGTTCGCGCTTAGACTGGCCGCGTGGAGACACGCCAGGCGCTGCTCGTGATCGCGGACATCGGCGGCTACACGCGCTTCATGCGCCTGCACCGCATGAGCCTCGCACACGCGCAGGAGAACACGCTGCGGCTGCTCGACGCCGTGATCGACGCGGAGCCACGTCTCCGGCTCGTCGGTATCGAGGGCGACGCGGCGTTCCTCTACCTCCCCGCTCCGGACGCCGACGACGTGACGCGCTCGCTCGGCGGCCTCGCGAGGGCCATGCACGGCGCCTTCCACGCGGAGCAGCAGGAGCTGCAGGCGCTGACCGTCTGCCGTTGTGACGCATGCGCGCAGACGGGAGAGCTGTCGGTGAAGATCGTCGCCCACGTGGGCGAGGTGGCTGAGCAGGACGTCCGCGGTCGCGTGAGCCTGGCCGGCGTCGACGTCATCCTCGTGCACCGAATGCTCAAGAACTCCGTCCCGGTGCCCGAGTACGTGCTCATGACCGAGACGGCGTACGACGCCTGCGAGCCGTTCGTGCGTGAGCACGGCACCGAGATCGAGGAAGAGCTCGAAGGGCTCGGCACCGAGCGCCTGTGGTTCGTGGACATCGGTCGCATCGCCGCGGAGCCGGAGCCCGTCCCGCAGCCGACGAAGTCGCAGCGTGCAGCGCACGCCACGAGTCTCACCCTGCGCAGCCTCCCGTACTACGTGGGGCTCAAGCGCTCCCGCGTCACAGTGGCGGACTAGCGAGTCCCGACGCGCAGGCCGAGCCTTTGCGGAAGTGAGGCTACGAAGCGCGCCGGCGCCGATGGCTCCCGGCCGGATTCCTCCGCCTCCTCGACGGCGATCATCGCCTTCCGCACGACGCTCCCGCCGAGGAAGTTGATCGGCTCTGGAGGCAGCTTCCTGATGCGGCGATCGACGAGTGGCAGGCGCGACCACTCGTCGTCCACGCCGAGCGCGAGCGACGCGAGGATCGTGGCCGCCGAGCCAGCTGGGCCCGACGCCGTTGCCCGTGTAGCCCGCGCCGTAGTGCATCCGGGTGCCGGGCACCGTGCCGAAGACGGGCAAGTGGTCGGCGGAGACGTCGATCGGGCCTCCCCACGCGTGCTCCACTTTCGCCGTCGCCAACCCTGGCAGCAACTTGCGCAGCCCGGCTTCTGCCCGCGCGGCCGTGCCGCGGTCGGCCGAGAAGCGCTTGTCGATCTTGCCGCGGAAGCCGATCGGGCCCGACCCGGAGCCCATCAGCACTCGCCCGTCGGCGGTCGCGCGGAAGTAGTGCAGGAACATGCGGCAGTCGGTGATCGCCTCGCCGCCGGTCCAGCCGATCTCGGCGAGCAGCTCGGGCACGGGCTCCGTGAGGACGACGTAGCTGCCGAACGGCGTCAGCAGCCGGGACAGCGGCTTCCACTCCGCCCCCCACGCGTTCGTGGCGACGACGACCTCCGGCGCACGCACGAGCCCGCGCGTTGTCTCGAGCAGCCCGTTGTCGATGCGCGTGACCCTCGTCCGCTCGTGCAGCCGCACGCCCGCGGCAAGCGCCTGCCGCCGCAACGCCCGCACGAGCCGCGCGGGGTGCACGGTGGCGCCGTCGCGGAAGAAGACGCCGCGCCGGAACGCCGTTGAAGAACAGTGGCGCGCCAGCTCCTCGCGAGACAGCGGAACCGCCTCCTCCTCGACACCGAGCTCACGGGCGACGGCCAGCGAGCGGTCGAGGATCAGGTCCTGCGCGGGCGACGTCGAGACGCGCAGCAGCCCACCCTCACGCAGCCACACGTCCTCGCCGAGAGCGCGCACGGCCGGGATGGCACCGTCGGCTGCGCGTGCGACAGCGAGTGCCCCGTCGGCTCCGAGCACGTCGCGGAAGCGCGCGAGGCTCGACCAGTAGCCGTGCAGGAACCCGCCGTTGCGACCGCTGGGGCCGAGCCCGCAGCGCGCAGCCTCGAGCACGACGACGTCCAGCGCGGGCTCCCGCCGCTTCAGCTCGAGCGCCGTCCAGAGGCCGGTGAAGCCGGCGCCGACGACGGCCACGTCGGCCCGCGTATCGCCCTCGAGCGAGGGCTGCTCGGGATCCGGCGGCGCGTCCTGCAACCACCACGGTGCGGTGAGACCGGGCGCTACCGTCAGCGCTTGTTCAGCTCGTCCCACGCCTCGGCCAGCGTCTCGCCGAGCACCTCCACCATGCGGTCGAACTCCGCCTGCCGCGCCACGAGCGGCGGCGAGATCTGGATCACCGGATCTCCACGGTCGTCGGCGCGGCAGATGAGCCCCCGCTCGAACATGCGGGTGGAGAGGAAGCCGCGCAGCAACCACTCGCATTCCTCGTCGGTGAACGTCTCACGCGTATCCGCGTCCTTGACCAGCTCGATCGCGTAGAAGAAGCCGGTTCCGCGCACGTCGCCGACGATCGGCAGGTCGAGCAGCTGCTCGAGCGTCGAGCGGAACGCGTCCTCGTGCTCGAGCACGCCTTCCAGGATCCGCTCCCGCTTCATGATCTCGATGTTCTTGAGCGCGATCGCGCACATCACCGGGTGGCCGCCGAACGTGATGCCGTGCGAGAACATCGAGGTGTCGGAGAGGAACGGCTCCATGACGCCGTCGGTGGCGACGACGGCGCCGATCGCCGCGTAGGAGGACGAGAGGCCCTTGGCGCAGCAGACGATGTCCGGCCGGATGTCGTAGCGCTCGGATGCGAACCAGTGGCCGACCCGGCCGAAGCCCGTGATCACCTCGTCGGCGGAGAGCAGGATGTCGTACTCCGTGCACAGGTCGCGCACGCCCTGCCAGTAGCCCGCGGGCGCGACGAACGCGCCGCCCGCGTTCTGGACGGGCTCCATGTGCATGAGGCACACCGTCTCCGGCCCCATGGCGAGAATCGTTCGCTCGAGCTCGTCGAGCAGGAACGCGGTGAACTCCTCCTCGGTCTCCCCGGGCGGGCGGTGGTAGCGGTTCGTGTTCGACACGTGCCGCACCTCGGGCACGAGCGGCTCGAACGGCGTGCGGATGGCGGGGATGCCGTTGATCGAGAGCGCACCGAACGTCGTCCCGTGGTACGCGACGCGCCGGGCGATCGCCTTGTAGCGGCGCGGGTAGGTGAGGCCGCGCGCCAGGTAGTACTGGCGGGCGAGCTTCCAGGCCGACTCCACCGACTCCGACCCGCCGGACACGAAGAACACGCGGTTGAGGTCGCCGGGCGCGAGCGACGCAACCTCCTCTGCCAGCTCGATCGCGCGCGGATGGGAGTACGACCAGTTCGTGTAGAACGGCAGCTCCCGCATCTGCTCGAGCGCCGCCTGGCCGATCTCCTCGCCGAACGAGTAGCCGAGGTTGACGGAGAACAGGCCGGCGAGGGCATCGAGGTAGCGGTTGCCGTGCACGTCCTCGAGGTAGCAGCCGTCGCCGCGCACGATGATGGGCACCTCGGCGTCGCGGTACCCGCCCATGCGCGTGAAGTGCAACCACAGGTGGTCACGCGCAGCCCGCTGGAGATCGGCGACCGTCATGCGATCAACCGGCCTCGGGAACGGGCACGACGAGCACGGGGATGCTCGACCGATGGACGAGCTTGTGTGGCACCGAGCCGAGAATGACGCCGGTGAGCGGGCGCTCACTCGCCGTGCCGACGACGATGAGGCGCGCCGAGCGTTCCGTGGCGACCTCGAGCAATGCCTCCGCTGGGCGCTTCGGAACGAGCGCGGACTCGGCCGTCACGCCTGCCTCGCCCGCCACGCGCGACCGCCTGCTCCACGATCGGCGCCCCGAGCTCCTGGAGCGCCTGCTGCGACTCCTTCCACTCGTCGCCGACGCCGCGGAACGGCGGCTCGACCGCGTACACGACAACGAGCGCGTCCCCCAGCCCGGCCGCCAGCTCGATCGCCTTCGTGACGGCGGCGTCCGAGCACTGCGAGCCGTCGACGCCGACGACGATCGTGCCCGGGCTCATGGAGCAGCCTCCGCCGGCGCAGCCTCGCCGGCCGCGACGCGCGGATCGACGGCCTCGAACGGCCGGCGGTCGAAGAACTCCTTCGGGCCGCCGAGGCGCCAGAGCACGAGCAGCACGGCGCCGAGCAGGAGGAAGCCGATGCCGATCACGAACGGCGCGCCCATGCCGAGGATCTCCTCGCCCGAGTACGAGTTCGCCGGGTCGTAGAGGTCGATCGCGGACTTCACGAAGAGATAGCCGAGGATCACGGCGCCCACCAGCGGCCCGACGCCGATGAAGAGGAAGTTCTTGACGGACTTCAGGAGCTCGCGGCGGTAGTAGACAGCGCATGCGATTCCTGTGAGCGCGTAGTAGAAGGCGATCATCAGCGAGAGCGCCGACAGCGTGTCGAACAGGAAGTTCTCCGACCAGAGGTTGACCGGCACGTACCACGCGATGGCGAGACCGGCGACGACGGCCGTCGAGAACCACGGCGTATGGAAGCGCGGATGGACGGCCGCGAACACATGCGGGAGCGCCTTCTTGCGGGCCATCGAGAACGACGTCCGTGACGAGGGGATGATCGTCGTCTGCGTCGAGGCGATAGCCGACGTGACGATCGCGAGGATCACGAGCTTGTCCCATGGCGAGCCGAGCACGTCCGCGCCGAGCGTCGCGAAGATCGCGTCGTCGTCGTCGTAGTCCGCCAGCGTCTCGAGGCCGGCGTAGGCGACGACGGCTATCGACACGCCGAGGTACGTGACGAGCAGGATGACGGTGGAGACGACCGCCGCCAGCCCCGGCGCCCGTGCGGAGTCGCGGGTCTCCTCGGTCAGGTTGACGGCGCTCTCCCACCCCCAGTAGATGAAGACGCCGAGCAGTAGCGCCGACACGAGAGCGGAGAAGTCGTTGATGGCGAACGGTGAGAGCCAGTTCAGCTCCGGCTTCGTCGATCCCTCGGGCGCCGTCCCGTCGTAGACCTTGTAGAGCGCGACGCCGGCGAAGAGCAGGAGTGCGCCGATCTGAAGGATGATCATGACGTCCTGGACCTCGGCCGTCAGCTCCGTGCCGATGATGCAGATCGCGGTCAGCACGATGATGTAGCCGACGGCGAGCGCCATGACCGCGGTCTTCGAGCCGGCGGCGCCGTCCCAGCCGAAGAGCGCATACGTGTAGCGGGCACCGACGTCGGCCAGCGAGCCGACGACGAGAATGCCGGTCGTGCAGATCGCCCAACCGCCGATCCAGCCGATCCACGGACCGAGCGCGCGCGTGCACCACGAGAACGTCGTGCCCGCGTCCTGGTCGGCGCGGTTCATGTAGAAGAACGCGGCCGCGATCAGGAACATCGGCACGAACGACGCGAGCAGCGCGCCCGGTGTCTGGAAGCCGACGACGACGGTGACGGTGCCGATCACGGCCGCGAGCGAGTAGGCGGGCGCCGTCGACGACAGCCCGACCGCGAGCGCCTCTCGGAAGCCGATCGCGTCGTGCGCGAGCTCACCTTCCTCGATGTGCGGAAGGTGAAGGTGCTCGTGATGCGGAGCGTCGCTCAGGCGCCAGCTATCACCGCGACGTGCTTGATGCGGGTGTACTCCTCCATCGAGTAGATGGACATGTCCTTGCCGTAGCCGGACTCCTTGAAGCCGCCGTGCGGCATCTCCGACGTCAGCGGGAAGAGGTGCTCGTTGACCCAGACGGTGCCGAAGTCGAGCTTGGCGGCCACCTTCAGCGCCCGCCCTACGTTCTCGGAGAAGACCGAGGCAGCGAGGCCGTAGCGGACGCCGTTGGCCATTGCGATCGCCTCGTCGTCCGACGAGAAGCGCTGCATCGTGACCACGGGTCCGAAGACCTCCTTCTGCACGATCTCTGAGTCCTGCTCCACGTCCGTGACGACCGTTGGCTGGACGAAGAAGCCCCGGTCGCCGACGGTGCCGCCCCCGGTGACGACGGTCGCCTTCGCGTCGACGGCGCGCTCGAGGAAGCCGAGCACGCGGTCGCGCTGCTCGGCGGAGATCAGCGGGCCCATGTCCACGTCTTCGCCGTCGGCCGGATCGGCGACCTTCATTGCCTCGACAGCTTTGACCGACTCGGCGAGCACGTCGTCGTACACGCCCTCGTGGACGATGATCCGCGAGGACGCGGTGCAGTCCTGGCCGGTATTCCAGTAGCCGCCGATCTTGACCGCCTCGGCCACGGTGGCGGGATCGGCGTCGTCGAGCACGACCATCGGTGCCTTGCCGCCCAGCTCGAGGTGCACGCGCTTGAGGGTGTCCGCGGCGTTGCGGGCGATCGTCTTCCCCGTCTCGACGTCGCCGGTCAGGGAAACGAGCCGCACCTCGGGGTGCCGGACGAGCATGTCGCCCACGGGCACACCCTCGCCGGTGATCACCTGGACGACACCCGGCGGCACGACGTCCTGCGCCAGCTCGAAGAAGCGCAGCGTCGTCAGCGGCGTCTGCTCGGCGGGCTTGAGGATCTGGACGTTGCCGGCAGCGAGCGCCGGGCCGAGCTTCCAGACCATCATCATCAGCGGGTAGTTCCAGGGCATGATGCCGGCGACGATGCCGAGCGGCTCGCGGCGGATGATCGACGTGTAGCCCTCGACGTACTCCGCCGCCGACTTGCCCTCGAGGTTGCGTGCCGCGCCGGCGAAGAAGCGGAGGTTGTCGACGGAGAACGGGATCTCGTCACGCGCGATGGCGGCGGGCTTGCCGACGTTCAGAGACTCGAGCTGCCACAGTTCCTCGGCGTTCTCCTCCATGACATCGGCGAGGGCGAGCAGGAGCTCCATCCGGTCCTTCGGCGTCTTCGACTGCCAGTCGTCCCAGGCGTCGCCCGCAGAGTCGATCGCCCGCTCGGCGTCCTCTGCCGAGCCGCGCGGCACCTCCGCGATGACCTCGCCGGTCGACGGGTTCAGCACCTCCATCGTCTGGCCGTCGGCCGCGTCCACCCACTTGCCGCCGATCAGGTTCTTGTGCTTCGCGACCGTCACCGCCATCTCACGACCTCCTCGCCGTTGCGCGTCCTCCGCGCATTATCAACCGACGACGTTCGCCCAGGCCTGCTGCCACCGCTTGTAGGGCACGCAGTCCGTGCGGCCGCCGAAGCCGCAGCGGGCGACCGGCGTCTTCCAGAACACGAGGCGCTTGAGCAGCGCGGCCGGCGCGGCACCGTAGTAGGCCGCACACGACCCCTCCTCCGTCGCCTCCATCAGCGGGCAGGCGCGCGGGGTGACGGGCGACTCACGGAGCAGCAAAGACTGTGCGGACTGGACGTCGGCCGTCAGCACGTGGCGCATCCAGAGGTACGCGCAGTTGGGGTGCTTCGCCTGCTTCGCGAGCAGCCAGCTGTCGGCCCAGGCCGTCGCGCCCTCGCGGGGCACGCGCCGGCCGACCGGCACGTCCTGCGCCGTCAGCACCTGACGCTGGTACGGCCAGCTCGCGCCGACGACCGCGGCCGCCGTACGGAAATCGAGGATCTGCTCGCTCGCAAATTGCCAGTAGCGCGTCACCAGCTGCCTCTGGCGGCGCAGCAGCGCGACGGCGGAGTCGAACTGTCGAGGCGTGAGCTCGTAGACGTCCCGTATGTTGAGCTTCGGGTCGCGCGCCTTCAGATAGACGGCGGCGTCCGCGATCTGCATGGGGTTGTCGGGAACGGAAACCCTGTTGCGGAAACGATCGTCGTAGACGGCTCGCCAGGAGACAGGGTTGGGCTTCGCCGAGTCGGAGCGATACAGGAGCTCGTTCGGCGTCCACATGACACTGACGCCGTAATGCACGCCGCCGACCGTGTTGTAGGCCGGTGACCTGAACGAAGGCGCGAGCTGCCTCCAACCGGGGATCAGCTTCACGTTGACGGGTTGGACGTAGCGGCGCTTGATGAGCTCCCCGCTCACGTCACCGGAGGCCGAGACGAGGTCGTAGGGACCGCGCCGCATGAGCTCGACGATGTCGGCCGACGATCTCACCTCTCGCTTCGAGATCTTGCAGCCGGTCTCGCGCTCGTAGTCGCCGGCGAAGCTCGGGTGCGAGTAGCCCGGCCATTGGAGCAACACGAGCGAGCCCTCGCCCTTGCCGACCTTCTGCGGCAGCTTGGCGTCCCCGGAACTGACCCCGGACACGGGAACGGCCAGCGCCGCTGCGCAGGCCAGGCCGAGAGTGGCGAGCGCCCAGCGCACCGCTACTCAGCGACCCTTTGCATCGTCGCCGGCCGCTCGGAGCTGATGCGTTGGGCGATCCATACGGGGACGATAGAAGCGAGGATCACGAAGAGCGCCACCACGTTGACTATCGGCAGCTCACGCGGCCGGCCAAAATTCGTGAACATCCAGATCGGCAGCGTCTGCTGTGCGCCCGCCGTGAAGATCGTGACGATCACCTCGTCGAACGAGAGCGCGAACGCCAGCAGGCCGCCGGCGAGCAGCGCCGAGCGCATCTGCGGGAACGTCACGTGGCGGAAGGTCTGCCACGAGTCGGCGCCGAGGTCGGCTGATGCCTCCTCGAGCGATCCCGATACGCGTCGTAACCTCGCCACCGCATTGTTGTAGACGACGACGACGCAGAAAGTGGCGTGGCCGATGATGATCGTCCAGATCGAGAAGCTGATGCCGAGCGGCTGAAAGACGTTGAGGATCGTCGCCTGAAGCGCGAGGCCGGTGATGATCCCCGGCAGCGCGAGCGGGAGGATGACGACGAACGAGATGGTCTCCTTGCCGAAGAAGCTGTAGCGCGCCACCGCGAGCGAGGCGAGCATGCCGAGCACGAGCGCGATGGCCGTCGCGCCGAGCGCCGCCTTCACGGACATCCACAGAGCGTCGCGAACGTTCTCGTCCTCCCAGGCGATGCGGAACCACTTCGTCGTGTACTCCTCGATCGGCCACGTCTGCGAGATGTTCTCGTTGAACGCGTAGATCGCGATCACGAACAGGGGCACGTAGATGAACGCCAGGGTCAGGCCCGCGCCGAGACGAAGCAGCCAGCGAGCTGTCTGCGACTCGACCATCAGAGTGCGCGGAAGGCGCCGAGCCTCCGCGCCACGAGCAGGTAGACGGTCATGACAGCGATCGGCACCATCGCGAAAGCGGCGGCCACCGGCAGGTTCGAGCTCCGGTCGCCGTAGATGACCGTGCCGATGAACTGCTGGTCGGCGATCAGCGAGGGCAGGATGTAGTCGCCGAGCGTGAGCGAGAACGTGAAGATCGAGCCGGCGACGACGGCGGGAAACGCCAGCGGCAGCGTCACCCTCCAGAACGTTCGCAACGAGCGCGCGCCGAGGTCACCGGAGGCCTCGAGCAGCGACGAGGGAATCCGCTCCAGGCCCGCGTAGATGGGCAGGATCATGAAGGGGAGCCAGAAGTACGTGAATGTCAGCCAGAGGCCCGTCCACTCCCCGGGAGCGGCGAGCCCGAACGGCTCGAGCAGCCAGTTGATGAAGCCCTGCTCGCCGAGCATCGCGTTCCAGGCGAACGCCTTGACGAGATAGCTCGCCCACAGCGGCGTGAGGACGGCAACGACGAGAATGTCCCGCGTCCGGGGCGAGGCGACACGCGCCATGTAGTAGGCGATCGGAAAGGCGAGGATCGCGTCGGCGACCGTCACGAGGCCGGCCATCTGGATCGTGCGCCAGGCGACGTCGCGGTAGACGTCCTGCTCGAAGATCCGTCGGAAGTTGTCGAGGTTCCAGTGGCGGACGACGTCGTTCGTGAACGGCTCCGTGTCCCAGAACGCCGCCGCGAGCAGCAGGACGAGTGAGCCGACGTAGACGATCGGCGAGCCATGCCACCGGCGCGGCGAGCAGGCTCGCCAACCGGCCGTGCTCGTGACGATGGAAGAACGACGAGAGCCGCCGCCCCGGGCTCACCCGGGGCGGCGGCTCAACGCTGGGTGCCGAGCTCACCTAGCGAGTCTCGCTAGCCCTTGATCTCGGTCCAGGCAGCACGCCAGTCTTCGTACGACTTGCAGACCTCGCCACGGCTGTCGCCGCAGTCCGTCCTGGGGCGTGGTCCAGTAGTAGATGTTCTCCCAGTAGGCGGCGTCATCTGCGTGGTACGTCGTGCAGAAATCGGGATCCGTGGTCAGATCACATGCCTTCGCATTCGAGGGCGCCTCAACGAAGTACTCTGCGACCTTCGCGTTCGCCTCGGGCGAGATGATGTAGTTCATCCACAGGTACATGCAGTTCGGATGCGCGGCCTTGGAGTAGATCATCCACGTGTCCGACCACCCGGTCGAGCCCTCCTTGGGCACCACGGAGGTGACCTCCACAGGCGGCTTCTCAGCACCCATCAGCCCGACCATGTAGTCCCACGTCGTGCCGACCGCGGACTCACCCGACTTGAAGGACGTCACCTGCTTCGCGTACGTGATGCCGTCCCAGTACTCACCGATGTTCGGCCGCTGCTGCTTCAGCAGGTCGACGGCGGCATTGAACTGGTCCTCGTCGAGCTCGTACGGGTTCTCGATGCCCAGGTCTGGCTGCGTTTCCTTCAGATACAGGGCCGCGTCGGCAATGAAGACCACGCCGTCGAAGATGGAGAGCTTGCCCTTGAAGTCGTCGCCGGGCCAGATCGCCGCCCAGCTGTCGGTGTCCGCCGGCAGGGCGTCGTTTCTCCAGACCAGCACGTTCGCGCCGCGGCCGTGCGGCACGCCGTAACCGACACCGTCGACGGTGTTGTACGGACTGGTCCTTCAGCTCCTCGAAGACATCGGCGTAGTTCGAGGTCAGGTCGAAGTTCACGGGAGCAGCGTCTCCCTTGGCAATCAGCCGTAGCGTCGCGTCGCCCGAAGCAGACACGCCGTCGTACGCTCCGGTGGCGACCAGGTCGACCATGTCGTCGGAGTTGGCGCCGTCCTTCGTGTTGACCTTGCAGCCGGTCTGCGTCGTGAACTCGTCGGCCCAGGACTTGTCCGCATAGCCAGGCCAGATGACGAGGTTCACTTCGCCCTCGTCCTTCGCCATGGTCTGAATCTCCTCGAGCGTGGAGCCGAGGCCTTCGATCTGCCAGTCCTCACCAGACGCGCTCGAGTCGCCGCCGCCGCCGCAGCCGGTAGCCAGGAATGCGAGCGCGCCCACGAGGGCGACCAGCGCCGCTAGACCGAGATGCTTCCTCCGCACCTTCCCTCTCATTCGATGCCCTCCCTTTCCCCCCGTTGTTCGATCACGTACGTGTGCTCGGGCCGCCAGGCGAGGTGCACTGGGCGGCCCTTCTTCCTCCGTTACGTCCTCGACGTTCTGGCGGACGACGGTCAGCGTTCCACCAGCGTCGAGATCGACGATGTAACGCGTGACCGAGCCCAGGTAGACCACCTCCCGCAGAACGCCGGATTCCGTTTCCTCACCCGGTGCGGCGGCCTCGCCGGCGTCGAGCAGGCGGATCTTCTCAGGTCGCACGGTGAAGCGTCGCTCGTTCCGCTCCAGCATGTTGGAGACGCCGACGAAACCGGCCACGAACTCCGTCGCTGGTCGCTCGTACACCTCCACCGGCGTCCCCACCTGGTCGATGCGGCCGTGGCTGAAGACGGCGATGCGGTCGCTCATCGTCAACGCCTCGTCCTGGTCGTGTGTCACGTAGACGAACGTGATGCCGACGTCCTGGTGGATGCGCTTCAGCTCGATCTGCATCTCCTCGCGCAGCTTGAGGTCGAGCGCGCCCAGCGGCTCGTCGAGCAGCAGCACGCGCGGATGGTTGACGAGAGCGCGGGCGAGCGCGACGCGTTGCTGCTGGCCGCCCGAGAGCTGTGACGGCTTCCGCGCGCCGAACTCGGGGAGGCGCACCGTGTCCAGCGCCTCCGCGACGCGCGTTCGGCGCTCCTCCTTGGGTACGCGCTTGACCCTGAGGCCGTACTCGACGTTCTCTGCAACCGTCATGTGCGGAAAGAGCGCGTAGTCCTGGAAGACCGTGTTGACGTCGCGCTCGTAAGGTGGCTTGCCGGCCACGTCGACGCCGCCGAGGAGGATCTGCCCCGAATCCGGCCGCTCGAAGCCGGCGATCATGCGCAGCGTCGTTGTCTTGCCGGAGCCCGGACGGTCCGAGCATCGTGAAGAACTCCCCGCGCAGGATCTCGAGGTCGATCGAGTCGACGGCAACGACGTCGCCGAACAGTCTTCCGGACCGCGACGAGCCGGATGTCGGCCTCGTACGACCTGAGCTTCCGCGATCGTGCTAGGCCGCTCGCGCGCTTGCGTCGACAAGCGCACCCTCCAGAATGCTGAGCCCTTCCTCGATCTCCTCGTCCGCCTCGATCAGCGGCGGCAGGAGGCGGAGAACGTTCCCGTACATGCCGCAGGAGAGGAGCATGAGGCCGCGTTCCCGCGCCAGCTCGACCGTCCGCTTGGCCAGCTCGCCGTCGGGCTGCCTCGACTCGCGGCCGGCGACGAGCTCTACGGCCAGCATCGGGCCGAGGCCGCGCACCTCGCCGACGGCCGGCACCTTCGCTGCCAGCTCGTCGAGCGCCGAGCGCAGCCGCTCGCCGAGCGCGTCCGCCCGGGCGCGAAACTCGGCGCGTCGCCACCTCGTCCAAGCACGGCCAGCGCCGCGGCGCACGAGAGCGGATTGCCGCCGAACGTGCCTCCAAGCCCGCCGGGGTGCGGAGCGTCCATCACCTCGGCCCTGCCGGTCACGCCGGCCAGCGGCAGGCCGCCGCCCAGCGACTTCCCCGACACGACGATGTCCGGCTCCACGCCGTAGTGCTCGATCGCCCAGACCGGCCCTGTGCGACCGATGCCCGACTGCACCTCGTCGTCGACGTAGAGGATCCCGTGCTTCGAGAGCAGCTCCTTGAGCCGTCCGGGGAAGTCGTCGGGCATGGGGATGAAGCCGCCCTCGCCCTGCACCGGCTCGAGCACCGCGCAGGCCACCGACTCCGGGTCGACATCCGAGCGGAAGAGATCCTCGAGCGCCTCGAGCGCAGCGTCGCTCGAGACGCCGCGGTACGGGTACGGCCCCGGTGCGCGGTAGACCTCGGGCGCGAACGGGCCGAAGCCCTTCTTGTACGTGAGCTTCGCCGTCATCGTCATCGTCAGCAGCGTCCGCCCGTGGAACGCGTTCTCGAAGACGATCACCGCGGGACGGCCGGTCGCCGCGCGGGCGATCTTCACGGCGTTCTCGATCGCCTCCGCGCCGGAGTAGACGAGGATCGAGCGCTGCTCGCCGCCACCGCACGGTGAGAGCTCCGCAAGGCGCTTGCAGACCTCGACGTAGGGCTCGTAGACGCCGACCATGAAGCACTGGTGGAGGTAGCGGTCGGCCTGCTCGTGGATCGCCGCGACCACGGGCGGGAAGCCGTGCCCGGTGTTCTGGCACGCGATGCCGCCGGCGAAGTCGATGAAGCTGCGGCCGTCGACGTCCCAGACGCGTGCACCCTCCGCGCGGGCGACGACGATCTTCGAAGCAGCGATCCCGCGCGCGACGTACCGATCGCGCTCGGCGAGGATCCGCTCGGTATCCGTCGTCTCTCGAGTGGCCAGATCCGCAGTCTACGGCAGACTTCGCGAGAGAACATGCGGACATACGACCGCAGAGGCGTGCTGGCGGCGGGTGCTGCGCTCGCGCTGTCCGCCTCGCGCGCGGGCAGCGCGCTGGCCCGCCCGGCGGCCTCCGGGATGCTGCATTACTACAACTGGATCGACTACGTGAACCCGGACACGTACGTCGCGTTCACGAAGGCGACGGGCATCGCTGTCCGCAGGTCGTACTTCGCATCCAACGAGGCGCTGCTGGCGAGACTGAGGAGCGGCGCCCGCGACTACGACCTCGCCGCGCCCACCGGCTACACGGTCGCCACGCTCGCAGAAGAAGGCCTGTCTGCGCCGGATCGACTGGAAGAAGCTGCCCAACGTGCGTCAGACGATCGACCCGAAGTTCCTCGGCCTGCCGCACGACCCGGACGACCGCTGGTCGGTGCCGAAGGACTGGGGCACGACCGGCTTCATGTACCGGACGGACAAGATCAAGGAGCGGCCGACGTCGTGGGCCCAGTTCTTCTCGCTGTTCGAGAAGTACCCGCGCAAGCTGACGCTGCTCGACGGCTCCGCCGAGGTGATCGGCTCGGTGGCCGTGATGATGGGCTACTCGTTCAACACCGACGCCGAGAAGGAGCTGGACCGGGTGCGGACGTTCCTGCTCCGCTTGCGGCCGTTCGTCCGCGCGTTCGATTCGCGCGGCTACGCGACGGCGATCGCCCAGGGCAAGGCCTACGGCGGCCTCGGCTGGAACGGCGACGGCGCCTACGTCATCGCGCACACGCCCAACCACGCGGCCGATTACGTCGTCGCGGCGGAAGGCGGCGAGCTGTGGGTCGACGCGCACGTCATTCCCAAGGGCGCGCCGAACCCGGCCGCGGCGCACGCGTGGATCGACTTCGTGTACAAGCCCAGGATCAGCGCGATGGAGACGCTCTACACGTACTTCGGCTCGCCGGTCCGGCGCTCGCTGCTGGCGCCGATCCTCGCGCCGACCGTCCTGCGCAACCCCGACGTCTTCCCGCCCGCGGCCACGTACAGGCGCCTGGAGCCGAGCAACCTGTCGCCCAAGGGCACTGGCGGCGACGGGAGCGCATCTGGGCGGAGGTGAAGGCGAATGAGCGAGACGCAGACGCCGATCAGCATCGAGGAGCTTCGCCTCGCGGCGAGGAACCACGCGATGCCGCTGGAGGCGCTGCGCTACCCGATCACCCCGCCCGGCCTGCACTACCTGCTCATCCACTACGACATTCCGGCCGTCGACGAGGCGACCTACCGGCTGGAGGTGGACGGCCTGGTCGCCACGCCGTTGTCGCTCTCGCTGGACGAGCTGCGCGCGCGGCCGGCCGTGGAGCTGGCGGTGACGATGGAATGCGCGGGCAACGGGCGCGCGCTGATCGAGCCGCACGTCGTCAGCCAGCCGTGGCTGCAGGAGGCAGTGGGCACCGCGCGCTGGCGAGGGACGCCGCTGCGCGCGCTCCTGGCCGAGGCCGGCGTCACGGACGACGCGGTGGAGGTCGTGTTCACAGGCCTCGACCACGGGCTGGAAGGCGGCATCGAGCAGGCCTACCAGCGCAGCCTGTCGCTCATGGACGTGCATCGCCCCGAGGTTCTGCTCGCGTACGAGATGAACGGTGCGCCGCTCGCGCCACAGCACGGCTTCCCGCTGCGTCTGCTCGTCCCCGGCTGGTACGGCATGACGAGCGTCAAGTGGCTCGGCCGCATCACCGCCGTCGACCGTCCCTTCGAGGGCTACCAGCAGTCGCACTCGTACCGGCTGCGCCAGGCCGAGGAGGAGAACGGCGAGCCGCTGTCGCGGATGCTGCCGCGGGCGCTGATGGCTCCGCCCGGCTTCCCGGAGTTCGCGACACGCAGCCGCATCGTGCCCGCCGGGCCGTGCCTGCTCGAGGGCCGTGCCTGGTCAGGGCTGGGCGAGGTGGAGGCGGTCTCGGTGTCCACGGACGGCGGCGGCAGCTGGGCGGTCGCCGAGCGTCGAGGACGACCTCGGCTCGCCGTGGGCGTGGCGCCGCTGGACGTTCGAGTGGGACGCAAGAGCCGGCGAGCACGAGCTCTGCTGCCGCGCCCGCGACGCGGCCGGGAACGAGCAGCCGCTCGAGCCGTCGTGGAACCTCGGCGGCTACGCGAACAACGCCGTCCAGCGCGTCCCGGTCACGGTCGTTTAGCCCTCGGCTTCACCTTCACGACGAACGAAGCCTGCGCCGTGTTCGCGCTCGCGTCGGTCGCCGAGCAGCGGACGGTCGTCCGGCCGACCTTGAAGCGGCTGCCCGACCTCGGCTGGCACGACGCAGGCACTGGGCCGTCCACGTCGTCGGTCGCCGTCACCTTGAAGGTCACGCGAGCGGTCTTGGCGCCCTTCGCCGCGCGCACCGTCTTCGCGGTTGCGCCGCTCAGGTTCGGCGAGGTCAGGTCGAACTCGAGACCTGACACGGTGAGCGTTCCGGTCCACGTCTCGAATCCCGCAGCACCCTCGGCCGTCTGAGCCATGTTGCGAGTCACGGTGCCTGTGCCCGACGCGCCGGCGAAGATCCGGTGCCCGCGGTGATCGTGAACTCCTGCTTGGCCGGGTTCAGATACTCGAGGGCCGCGAGCGACAGACATGCAGACGGGGCCGTCCTGAAGGTGAGCTCCCCCTTGCCGGAGACGAGGACGGGGACGTCGGTGCTGAGGGCTCGGATGTGTCCGGATAGGCAGTCAGGCGGGACAATGTCCACTGGAAAGAAGTACGACATGCTCACCGTGCCAAGGCCCGAAACGGTGCCACTGACCGTGCGTGCGGCGCACTCTGTCGTTGCCCTGTCATAGCCCGGCGGGCATGGCTGGTTCCGAATTGAACTGCCTACGACACGGGCGCTCAAGGCGAGCGTCCCGGTCTCGGCTGTCGCTGCGCGTTCGGCCAGGGCCGGAGTTGTAACCGCTATGGCCGCGACGACAAGAACGGTCAAGAGCAGCGCCTTCCGCATGGTCTCCTCCTATCGTCGCGATCCGCTACGAGGTCCGTCACGATGCGCGGCCGTCCTGAAGTCACGCCAAAGAACCGCCAAATTCCTGCCTAGACTCTGGGCGATGACGCTGTCCACCAGGCCGACGCGTGTCGCAGCCGCACCGACGCTGCAGTTCCGCATCCTCGGCCCGCTCGAGGTTTGGAGCGGCGGCGCCATCGTGGACGTGGGCGCCCGGAAGCAGCGAGCAGTGCTCGCGATCCTGTTGCTGAACGCGAACCACGTCGTGCCCACGGAGCGATTGATCGACGAGCTCTGGGGCGAGACGCCGCCCGAGACCGCGCGGTCTGCGCTGCAGGTCTACGTTGCGGCACTGCGCAAGGCGCTCGGCGGGAACGTGAGCGCGCTGCGCACGCGCGCGCCCGGCTATGTGTTGGATGTCGAGCCGGGCACGCTGCGACCTCGACCGCTTCATCGCGCTGCGCGCCAACGCGCAGGCGGCCGGCGACGAGGAGCGCCGTTCGGACCTGCTACGCGAGGCGCTCGAGCTTTGGCGCGACACGCCGCTCGCTGACCTTACGGCCGAGCCGTTCGCAGCCAAGGCGGTCGCGCGGCTCGAAGAGCTGCGGCTCGAGGCGCTCGAGCAGCGCGTTGACGCCGACCTCGCCCTCGGTCGGCACGCGTCCCTCGTGCCCGAGCTCGAGGCGCTCGTCGCCGAGCAGCCCTATCGAGAGCGCCCGCGCGCGCAGCTCATGCTCGCGCTCTACCGGTCCGGGCGGCAGGCGGACGCGCTCAGCGCCTACCAGGAGGGGCGTCGTCTCCTGATGGACGAGCTCGGCCTGGAGCCGGGTGACGAGCTGAAGGAGCTGGAGCGATCGATACTCCAGCACGACGTGCCTGCGGCGCCGCTGCCAAGGCAGCGCTCCGATGTCCGCGCCGACAGCGCCGGGCAAGGGACGCAGTGGCGCACCTCGTTGCAGCGCGAGCGCACGGTTCGCAAAAGGTGGATTGTCGCAATCGCCGCCACGGTGCTTGTCGCCGGCACCGCCGGCGCTCTCGGCTTCCACTCTGCCGGCCGCGCGAGCCCGCGCATCTGGACCTCCACGAACGCGGTCGGCGTCATCGATCCTGCGACGAATCGTGTCGTCGCCGAGGTCCCGGTCGGCGCAGGGCCCGGTCCGCTCGCGGTCGGGGGCGGCGCGGTATGGGTCGCCAACCTCCAGGACGAGTCTGTCTCGCGGATCGATCCGGTGACGCGAACGGCCGTGAGCACCGTCCCGGCCGGGAGGATCGCAACGGACGTTGCCTTCGGCGCCGGGGCAGTCTGGGTCTTCCTCTCACGGACTGACGCTTTCACCCGGATCGACCCGGCATTCACCGCGCCGTCCCTGCTCAGGTTGAAGCTCGACAGCTTCGCGGGCAGCCTCACCCAGGGCACTCGTTGCGGCGCGCAGCTGGCGAGCCTGGCGGTCGACGGTGAACGAGCTGGATCGCATGCGCCACACACGACTCGAGCGCGTCGATCTCCGCAGCGGCGTACCGTCGCCCACGGCGTTCGACGTGGGCGGGGTCTTCGTCCCGCTGCAGTTCTCGGACATCGCCTTCGGGCTCGGCTCGGCCTGGGTGCTCAACCGCGCGGCGAACACCGTCACGGAGATCGACTCCGCCACCAACGTTGCGGCGGTACCTCGGGCGATCACCGTGGGCCGGGCTCCAGGTGCGATCGCAGCGGGACGCGACTCGCTCTGGGTCGTGAACTACGAGGACGACACGGTGACGCGAGTTCGGTTCGGCCGCGGACGCGTTCCGACGGTGACCACGATTGGCGTCGGGGACGGTCCCGTCGACGTCGCCGTCAGAGCCGACGCAGTGTGGGTTGCGAACAGCCTCGACGGAACCGTTTCTCGCGTCGACCCGGTGACGAACGTCCTGGCGGAGACGATCGACGTGGGAGGGCAGCCGGGCAGGATCGCCGCCGGAGCCGGCTTCGTCTGGGTGACGCGCCGGCCTATCCCGGCGCAGCCAGCGCCGGGATGATGTCGCGGCCGTAGACGTCGAGCGTCTCCTCCTGACCGGAGGTCATGAGGTAGATGTTCCACTGGTCGACGCCAGCCGCCTCGAGTCGCCGCAGCTTCTCGACGTGCTGCTCGGGCGTGCCGAGGACGCAGAAGCGCTCGCACGTCTCGTCCGTCACCTGCTGGCCGTGCTCCGCACCGACGCGGCTGTGCTCCGAATAGTCGTACTGCTCGCGCTCCATCCGCTCGACGTAGTCGGTCAGCGCGGCCGGCAACGTCGACTTGTCGTGTTTCGAGAGCAGGTCGAAGACGTGGTTCGACACCATCGCCGGGAACCAGCGCACCTGCTCGCACGCATCGGCCATGTCGTCGGACACGTGCGCGGGCGCGCACGCCACTACCTTGATCTCCGACGGGTCGCGCCCCGCCTCGTCCGCGGCCGAGCGCACCTGGCCGACGATCCACTCGATGATCTCCGGATCGGCGAGCTGGATGATGACGCCGTCCGCGATCCGTCCGGCGACGGCTAGCACGCGCGGTCCGTAGCCCGCGATGTAGACAGGGATCTCGGGCTGCCCGGCTGCCCACTCGAGGTGGACGTCGAAGTCGTTCCAGCGCACGGGCCGGCCATTCGCGAGCTCCTTGATCATCGCCGTGGAACGCTCGAACTCGTCCACCTTCACGGGCTTGAGGCCGATCGTCCGGCGCGCCGAGTCGCCGCGGCCGATGCCGATCACCATGCGGCCGCCGGAGATCGCCTGGAGCGTTGCGAAAGCGCTCGCGGTGACCGTCGGCTCGCGCGTGCCCGGGTTCGTGACGTTGAGCCCGAGCTTCAGCGACGACGTCTCGAGCGCCGCCATCGTCAGGAGCGGATACGGGTCGTGCCAGAGGATGTGCGAGTCGTACGTCCAGCCGTACTCGAAGCCGTGCTGCTCGGCGAGCGAGAGCAGCTCGACGACCCGGCTCGCCGGCGGATCGGGCAGAACGGTGACGCCGAAGCTCAGCATGCGAAGAACGCGAGTCTAATGCTGCCAATTCAGCCTCGCGGGCCGGCGCCCTTCGCGCCTCACGGAACCCGCCCAACAGGCGGGTTCCGTGCTTGGCGTGAGCCTCAGGCGACGGTCGTCGTACCGGCGAGAGCTGCCGCGAGACGGTCGACCGTGTCGCGCATGCCTCCCTCGAACATCGACCACCACTCCGGCACGCCGTCGTCCGGCATGCTCGCGGGCAGCTCGACGTGAACGCTCATCTCCGTGCGCCCGTCGACCTCGGCCAGGGTCACGGTGACCTGCGGGCTGTCGTCCAGCCTGTCGGGGTCGAGCTCGGGCCAGCCGCCGGTCGCGCCCCAGGCGAGGACGAGCTTCTCGTCCGGCACGATCTCGCGGTAGACGCCGCCTGTCGTGTAGATCGTGCTGCGGTTGATGACCATCAGCTGTCGCCACGCCCCGCCGACACGGAGGTCGAGCTCGATCGGCTCGGTCGGGATCGGGTTGTCGGGGTTGTAGAACCAGCCGAGGTGCTCGGGGTCGGTCCAGGCCCGGAAGACCTCCGCGGGCGGGGCGTCGAGAACCCAGTTGAGGGTGAACGAGTGCTTTTGAGCAGTGTTCGTCATGACTCCTCCTTCTTCCGTTCGTTTGCGAGTTGCTCCTCGAGACGGGCGAAGCGCTGCTCGAAGAAGCTGCGGTACGGCGCCATCCAGGCGTCCGCCTCGACCAGTGGCGCGGCGTCGAGCCGGCACGGGCGCCACTGCGCCGACCGTCCCTTGACGACGAGCCCGGCCCGCTCGAGCACCTTGAGGTGGCGCGAAACCGACGGCAGGCTCATCGCGTGCGGCGCGGCGAGCTCATTGACCGTCGCCTCGCCTTCCGTCAGGCGGCTGAGGATCGCCCGGCGCGTCGGGTCGGCGAGGGCAGAGAACGTGGTGCTGAGTTGATCCTTCTTCATTTAGCCTTCTTACTAATTATCAGATCGGCTAAATAAAGTCAACCCCGCTCAGTCAGCCAGGCGATCGTCTTCGAAGTGAGGCGGTCGAGAGCTTGGACGGCCAGCTCGAGGTGCTCTTCCTTCGTGTCCTCGAGCTTCGTGTGCGAGAGGCCGCGGAGGCTCTGGCAGAACAGCATCACCGTCGGCACGCCGGCGCGCGAGACCTCCGCGGCGTCGTGCAGCGGGCCTGACGGCAGCCTGTGCGAGGTCGGCGTCGACTTCGAGGATCGCCTCGTCGCAGAGCTCGATCAGCTCGGGGTGGAAGAGGATCGGCTCGATCGACCAGATCTTGTCGAACGAGACGTCGATCGACTCCTCGGCGGCGAAGCGCTCGGAGCTCTCCCTGGCATCGGCGAGCATCGCGGCGAGCGTGTCGCCGTCGAGGTGGCGCTGGTCGAGGAGCTGCTCTGCGGTCTCGACGACGGAGGTGACGATGCCCGGCTTGCAGACGACGCCCCCCGACGTGCACACGGCCCCGCCGCCGGCGCGTTCGGCGATGTGGCGCAGCTCCAGCGCCAGCTTGGCAGCACCGGCAAGCGCGTCACGCCGCGCGTCCATCGGCGTCGAGCCGGCGTGTGCCGCCTGGCCCTTCCAGGTGACGAGATGGCGCTCGACGCCGAACGTGCCCAGGACGACGCCGAGCGGCAGGTCGAGCGACTCGAGCACGGGGCCCTGCTCGATGTGCAGCTCGAGGTAGGCGGCCGCGTTCTCGAGCTGCGACCGCGCCTCGACGGCCCGGTCGAGGTCGACGCCGTGCTCCGCCAGTGCGTCCGGCAGCGCCACGCCGTCGGCGTCTCGCCGCTCGCGCAGCTCGTCCTGGTCGGCCATCGAGCCTGCCGCCGCGCTGGAGCCGAACAGCGAGCGACCGAAGCGCGCGCCCTCCTCGTCGGCCCAGTTGACCAGTCGCACGGTGACCGCGGGCTCGCCTTCCTCGGCCAGCCGGCGCAGCACCTCGACGCCGCCCATCACGTTGAGGCAGCCGTCGAGCCAGCCGCCGTTCGGCACCGAGTCGATGTGGCCGCCGATCAGCAGCGCACGCTCGGAGGCGCCGGGCAGCGTGAACCACTGGTTGCCGGCCTCGTCGATCTCCTCTTCGACCGGCACGGCGGCGAGCTTTCCGCGCAGCCATTCGCGCGCCCGCTCCCACGTCTCCGTCCAGGCCACGCGCTGGGCGCCGTTCTCGTCTCCCGTCAGCTGCTGGAGCTCGCGCAGCTCCTCGACGGTGCGGGACGGCTGGAGGGGCACGCGGCGGAGCCTAATCGACGCACGGTCGCGTCTGCGATGCTCCTTCCATGACACGCGATGTGGTCGGAAGCGTCGACGACATCCTCGAGGCGCTGCTCACCACGACTGACGCCAGCCGTGTCACGCTTCGCCAGGACGTGCCCGGCGACTACGCGTTCCCCGTCACCCACGAGGCTCTCGGTGACGGCGTGGGGTCACTTCGGGGACGAGCGCACGGTCGACCTTCGGACGCAGCCGGTCGTTCTCGAGCTACAGCAGGGACGACAGGTCGTCCAGGACGACTGCCGGACGGCGTATGACGATCCGGCCTTCCAGGCGATGCTCGACGCCTACGGTGGCCTCGCGGCCCAGATCGTCACGCCCGTCCTGGATGGCGACCGCTTGAAAGCGGTCGTTTCCCTGCACCAGCTCGGGCGGCCGCGCACCTGGACGGCAGAGGAGATCGCTGCTGCCACGGAAGCTGCCGGCCGGGTGGCGGGACTGCTGTGAGGATCCCCGCAACAGGAGCGCACAACCGCTGGCACCCTGACCTCGCGCCCGTGGCCACGGTCCGGCCCGGCGACGAGATCACGGTGGAGACGCGCGACGGCCTCGACGGCCAACTCGCGCCCGACAGCTCGCACACGGACGTGCTCACGCTCGACCTCGGGCTCGGCCATCCGCTCACGGGCCCCATCTACGTCGACGGCGCGAAGCCGGGCGACGTCGTCGACGTCGAGTTCGTTGCCTACGAGACCGCCGAGTTCGGCGTGACCGCAGTCATCCCCGGCTTCGGCTACCTCCCGGATCTGTTCGCCGACCCCTTTCTCGTGAAATGGGACATCGCCGGCGACCACGCGAGATCGCCGGAGCTGCCGGGCGTGGCCATTGCGGGAGACCCCTTCGCCGGAGTCATCGGCGTCGCGCCCTCGCACGAGCTGATGGAGGCGATCGCGCAGCGCGAGCAGGCGCTCGCCGACGAAGGCGCCCCGGTTGCCGACCAGTTGCCGGAAACGGCGATCCCCGCCGCCGCGAGCGCCGGCCTGCGCACGATTCCGCCACGAGAGATCGGCGGCAACCTCGACATCCGCCAGCTCGTCGCGGGCTCGCGGATCACGCTCCCGGTGCACGTCGAAGGAGCGCTCGTCTCGGTCGGAGACCTCCACTTCGCCCAGGGCGACGGCGAGGTCTGCGGCACCGGCATCGAGGTGGCGGGCGCCGTCACGCTCCGCTTCGCCGTGAGAAAGGAGCAGAGCGCGCCTCGGCTGCCGACGTTCGAGACGCCTGCCCGACCCGGCCGGCGCGCATTCGCCACGACCGGCATCGCGCTGGACAGGCCGATGGACATCGACGCGGCAGCGCGCGTCGCGTTGCTCGAGATGATCGACCACCTCACGCGCAGGCTCGGCGTGGACCGCGCCGCGGCCTATGCCCTGTGCTCCGTCGCCGTGGACCTGCGGATCTCGGAGGTCGTGGACATCCCCTACCCGCTCGTGTCCGCGCTCCTTCCGCTCGACATCTTCGCGACCTAGCCCTTGAGCGGCACCGCGTAGGAGGGCATCGGCGCGCCGGTCGCGCCGCGCAGCTTGAGCGGGAAGCCGAGGAACGCGAACTCGTACTGCTTCTCGGCCGCGATCTCCTCCATGTTGACGACCTCCATGATCTGCGCCCCTGCGGTGGCGAACATGTAGGCGTGGACCGGCAGGAACACGTCCGGCTCCTCGGAGGGCAGCACCTCGAGCGCGATCGAGTCGCCGGCGATGCACATGGCGCCGGCCTCCTCGCAAAGGTACTTGGCTGCGGGCAGGCCGATGCCCGGCGGATTGCTCAGGTAGCCGTCGAAGTCCGGCCACTTCGTCATGCGACCCGTGCGGACGAGGACGACGCTCTTCGGCGGGATCTCGACTCCCTGCTCCGAAGCCGCCTTCTTCAGGTCGTCAGGCGTGATCGCGTAGCCGTCGTCCAGGCAGTCGACGCCGTGCAACCCGGCGACGTCGAGCAGGACACCACGGGCGATGATCGGTGGGTACTTGTCGAGGCCGCCCTTGTTCCACATCCGGCTGCCGAGGTCCTCGTCTGCCGTCCAGCCGTTCCAGAACTTCCCGTAGAAGCCGAGGTGGTTCAACGTGTCGATGTGCGTGCCGCAGTGCGTGTACATGTGGATCGAGTCGCCACAGTAGGAGTACTTCTCGTGCACCTCGCTGCCTACGCCCGACAGGTTGTCGTTGATGGATCCCTGCGGTGTGTGGGTCATCCAGATGCCGTACGGCGGGTCGCCCGCGGCGACCCACGACGGCATGCCGACGAAGAACTCGACATTGAGGTCGAACACATGGCTCCCGTCGAGGTGCTCGAGGATCGCGCGGTTCGTGTCCTGCGTGATCCAGTTGAGGCGACCGATCTCGTCGTCCGGGCCCCACGGGCTCTTCGAGACCTTGAGACCGTCCTGCTCGAGAACTGCCTCGTAGGTGAGGCTCTCCTCCACCGTGGCCATGGGCTCTCCTCCTTCGAAAGGGTCGCCCGAGTCTAATAGGGTGCTCCGCGATGCGGAAGGTGCGGTTCTACTACGACGTGGTCTGCCCGTACTCGTACATGGAGGGCTTCATCGTCGAGGAAGTCCAGGACGCGGGAACGGTGGAGATCGAGTGGCTGCCGTTCGAGCTGCGCCCGGCACCGCGTCCGCTGCTCGAGGTCCGCGGCGACCACCTGCGCACGGACTGGACGGAGAACGTCTATCGGCTGGCACAGGGCCGCGGCGTCGAGATTCACCTGCCCCGGTACCAACCACGGTCGACGCTCCCCTTGGCCGCGTGCCTCTGGGCCGGTGAACAGAGCGCCCTGCGACCGTTCAAGCACGCGCTGTACGAGGCGTTCTTCTGCGAAGGCGAGGACATCGCGACCGACCGCGAGATCGCGCGCGCGGCGGAGCGGGCCGGGCTCGACCCCGACGGCGCCGTCGCGGCTGCCTACTCACACGAGCGCTTCGAGCAGATCCGCGCGATCCGCGGCGTAGCGGAAGCGGCCGGCGTGCGCGGTGTCCCGACGCTCGTCACCGACGACGGCGAGAGCCACTGGGGCATGGGCGGGCTCGAGCGGTTCCTCGTCGGCGAGCCGCTCGTCCCGCGCGTCTGAAGCGACTCAGCCGAGGTCGAGCACGTCGACGATCCGCATCTCGGGTTCGACGCCGACCTTGCGCATGAGCTCCGTGCCGCGGGGAACGTCCGCCGTGGCGAGGTACGCATCGAGGGTCTCGCGGTCGCGCCAGATCGCAACGAGTTGCACCGACTCGCCGTCGACGAGGAGCGCCGCAGTCTCGACGCCCTCCGGCCGTGTGGGACGCGCCTCGTCCATCAGTGCCGCGAGCTGCTCCGCCTGCTCGCGGCTCATCTGCGCCTCGAAGATCGCGGCGACTCGCGTCACGTCGAGATCATCTTCTTCTCGACGCCGACGCCGGCCGCCACGGCGCGCTCGTATTCGAGCGGCACCGTCGCGGAGTCCTGGAGCGCGATGCCGGTCGAGTCGAAGACCGTCACCTGCTCGTCGGACTGGCGCCCCTCGAGCTCTCCGCAGATGACCTTGCCGATCTCGCCAGCGACGTCTTCCTCGGAGAGCAGGCCCTCGGGCAGCGCGACGTTGATCTCGCCGTCGGGCACGCATTGGCGGATGTCGTCCACGAAGACGCGCCCTCGCTGGAGGATCCGCGGGTCGAGCTCCTGCTCGCCCTCGAGGTCGGCGCCGAGCGCGGCGATGTGCGCTCCGTCCTTGACCCACGCGTCGTCCACGAGCCAGCTGCGAGCGTGCGTGCCGGTGACGATCACGTCGGCGCCCTCGACGGCCGTGCGCACGTCCGTCGTGCCCACCAGCCGGAGATGCGGGTAGCGCGGCCCTCAGACTCGAGAAAGCGGTCGACCGACTCCTGCGTCCGGCTCCAGATACGCACCTCGTCCCAGTCGAAGACCGTGTCGCAGGTGGCGAGCGTGCCCTGGCCGACGCTGCCCGTCCCCAGGATGGCGAGCACGGTCGAGTCCTTCCTCGCGAGCCACCTGGCTGACACGGCCGCGGACGCGCCCGTGCGCATGAGCGTGTGGAACGAGCCGTCGCAGATGGCGAGCGGGAAGCCGGTCTCCGGGTGCGTGTAGACGAGGATCGAGAACACAGCGGGCAGGTCGTACTTCGCGTTGTCCTCGCGGATCGAGACCCACTTGCAGGCGGCCGCCTCCGGCTCTTCGATGTAGGAGGGCATCACCTCCCACTCGCCCTGGTAGCGGTCGAGCACGATGTGGCCCTTCGGCTCCATGTACACGCGACCGAGGCCGTGCATCCGGAACGCGTGCTCGACGCAGTCGACGTACTCGGACGGCGTCAACAGGCCCATCATGTCCGTGCGGCTGAGAATCAGCGTCTTGCGGTTCCGCCAGCTCTCGGACATCGACCCGACTCTACGACTCGACCTGGCGGCGCACAAGCTCGATCAGCGCGGCGAGATCGATCTCTTCCTGCTCGGGGAGATACGGACCCAGACGGCGGCGTGCGTGCACCATTTGCTTCCGGGCTCGTTCGCGATCGCCGTCCTGCGCGCGATACCCCGCCGCTGCGAGGTGCCGCAACCCGCGCACGAGCTCGTCGTCACCCAGGCCTAGGACGTCGTCGAGCGTCACTGCGGCCTGAGCCCATTCGCCTCGCTCGAGGTGACCCTCGGCACGCCACAGCGCCGACCGGTAGCGCGCGTCCGGCGGCGGCCACTCGTCCAAGTGCTCTTCTGCCACGGCCGCGCCGATATTAGACTCGGCGCGTGGCGGCCTCCGCGGTGGCCTTCGACCTGGCTCCGAGCGCCGAGCGCATCGAGCGCGACATCGAGACGCTCGCAGGCCCCGAGTACACGCTCTCCGACGAGGCGATCCGCCGCTACGCCTACACGCCGGTCTACCGCAACACGCTCGACTATTTCACCAGCCAGCTTCGCGAGATCGGCTTCGAGGTGTTCGAGGATCCGGTCGGGACGCTCGTCGCGCGCAACCGGCCACGAGGCGAGCCGGCATTCGGCGTCGGCTCTCACTGCGACTCGAACCGCAACGGCGGCAAGTACGACGGGACGATGGGCGTCGTCACAGCACTCGAGGTCTGCCGGCTGAATGCCGAGCTCGGCCTCGACCTGCCGCTGCAGCTCATCTCGTTCCTCGAGGAGGAGGGCTCGGGCTTCGGCCAGATGCTGCTCGGCAGCCGCATCATGCTCCAGCGCGTCACCGAGGAGGAGCTGCGCGAGTCATTCCGGGCGATCGACGACGGGCGCAGCTTCTGGGAGCACGCAGAAGAGGCTGGCTACGAGCCCGAGCGTTGGCGCGACTGCCTCGGCGTACTCGATGGCCTCACGGGCTGGATCGAGATGCACATCGAGCAGGCGCGCGTGCTCCAGGACACGGGCAATCGCATCGGCATCGTCACGGCGATCGCCGGCTACGTGCACGGTGACGTCGTGATCCACGGCCGCGGCGACCACGCCGGGGCGACGCCGATGGACTTCCGTCTCGATCCGACCGTACCCATGGCCGAGACGATCCTCGAGCTCGAGCGCCTGGCACGGGAGGCCGGTAAGGGGACCGTTGGGACCGTCGGTGAGATCGAGGTCGAGCCCGGGATCATCAACGCGATCGCCAGCCGCGTCCGCTTCTCGCTCGACATCCGGGGCCCGGACGATGAGACATATCGCGCCGTCGCGCGCGATGTCGCCGCCTTCGCCGAGGAGGCGGCGAGCCGGCGCGGCATGGAAGCCGAGTTCTCGCAGCGCCAGGCACTGCAGGCAACGCCGCTCGATGATCGAATCGTGGCCGCGCTCGAGGAGGCGGCGAAGCAGACCGGCGAGCCGTATATGACGATGCACTCGGGTGCGGCCCACGACACGATGTGTGTCGCCGAGCGCGTCCCGAGCGCGATGGTCTTCGTGCCGTGCAAGGACGGTGTCAGCCACCATCCCGCGGAGGACGCCGACCCGGCCGACGCCGCGCTCGCGGCACAGATCATCCTCAACGCGATCCAGTCGCTGCAGTAACCGCCGGCACGCCGAGCTCACGCTCGCTCGGCACGACCAGAACGGCGAGCAGCCAGACGGCCGCGGCGGCGACGAAGCCGATCCGGCCGTCGCCGGGTAGCGAAAAGGCCAACCCCAGCAGCGGCGACCCGACGACGATCATGAGCGCTGCCGAGCCATTGACGAAGCCGATCGCGGTCGCGGGAGCATCGGGGCGCGTCTGCGCGGCCCCCAGGAAGGCGGGCGCAAAGGGCAGACCCGCGGCGAGACCGATCATCGTCGCCCCGAGGACCACGAGCGCAAGAGGCTCGGCGGCTGCCACGAGGAGAGCGCCCACACCGCAGGCCATCAGGCTGCCGGCGACGATCGTTCTCGTCCAGTCCGGCTTGCGCCGCAGCAACCAGCCGCCGAGCGGCCGCGTGACGATGCCGAGCAGGAGCGTCAGCGCCGCTACGGCGCCGGCTACCTCCTGGGACTGGTCGCCACCCCGCTCGAGCAGCGTCGCCACCCAGTTGCCCACGACGACGCTCAGGCCGAACGTGGCTGCGTACATCAGGCCGAGCCGGTACAGGCGAACGTCCCGGAAGATTCCAGGCGGCGCCGCTCCTTCGTGCAGGTGGACTGACCGGGGCACGTCACCCGGTGCGGCGGCCAGAGCGGCAAGCGCCGCCAGCGCCACGATCGCCGCAGTCGCGTACGGCGCGCGCCAGCCGAGCCAGTCTTCCACCTGAGGGACGACTGCGAGTGCGAGCCCGCCACCGGCCACACCGGCACCTCCGAATAGTCCCTGTGCCGACGCCGAGGCCCCGTGTGCCCGCACGTAATCCGCGCCCGCAACGAAGGCGACTCCCGTGCCGATGCCCATCAGCGAGCGCATGAACATGCCGAGCGCGAACGAGGGCACGAGGAGCGCGAGGCCGTTGCAGAGCGCGAGCAACGCGAGCCCGAGCATGCCCATCCGCTTCGGCCCGAAACGGTCAGAGGCCCGCCCACCGGGGATCTGCACGACCAGGTGAACGACAAACAGCGCAGTCGTCAGGAGGCCGATGGCGGCGAGACCTACGCCGTACTCGGCGGCCAACGCCTGCGCGATCGCGCCCGTGTTCGCAACGTTCCAGCCCGTGGCGACGGCCAAGCCGCACGCCCCGGCGACGGCACGTGTCATGACGCTCTGGCGTAGGCGATGAGCCCCCCGGCGCGCAGGATCTCGCGCTCACGTGCCGTCAGCCGCGCATCGAGCCGCGCGGTGCCGAACGGCGTCTCGGCCTCTACCTCGTGCCCGAGGCCAACGGGAACTCGCCACTCCTGGCCCTGCTCGACGCGATCGTAGTCTGCTTCGTCCACGAGGACGAGCGGCAGGATCCCCTGGGCGATGAGGTTCGTACGGTGGATGCGGGCAAAGCTCTTGGCGACGACGGCGCGCACGCCGAGATAGAGAGCCGCGAACGCAGCCTGCTCCCTACTCGAGCCCTGGCCGTAGTTGTGGCCGGCAACGACGATGCCACCGCCCCACTCCTCGGCACGCGCCGGAAGGTCGGGGTCGAAGCGGCGAAACATGTAGCGGGCGCACGCGGGGATGTTCGACCAGATCGCAACGCCGAGCGCGCCGTCGGGCGCCAGGTCGCCGGTCGAGACGTTGTCCGGGACGACGATGAGCACGCGTCCCTCGATCGTCTCGGGCAGCGGCGGCACCTCGGGCGGCGGCACGATGTTCGCACCCTTTTCCAGCGCGACGCCGCTTCCATCCTCGGGGGGAGCGATGAAGTGCGCGTCGGTCACCGAAGAGTCGGGGCTCGGCGGCGGTGGGAGCTCCGGGCACTCCCCCAGCTGGCGCGGGTCCGTGATCTCGCCCCTCAGCGCCGTCGCCGCCGCCGTCGCCGGCGAGCAGAGGTACACCCGGTCGCCGGGGGTGCCGCTGCGGCCGGGGAAGTTCCGGTTGAACGTCCTCACCGACACCGCGCCCGACGCAGGGGCCTGGCCCATGCCGATGCACGGCCCGCATGCGGGCTCGAGAATCCGAGCGCCCGAGGCAAGGGCGTCGGAGTAGACGCCGCTGCGAACGAACAGGTCGAGGATCTGGCGGGAGCCTGGCGTCAGGGTCAGATCGAGGTGCTCCGGCAAGGTCTGACCGCGGAGGACGGCCGCCACGAGAGCCACGTCCTCGAACGACGAGTTGACCGAGCTGCCGACGCAAACCTGGCGCGTGGCGAGCCCTGCGGTCTCGGAAACGGGAACGACATTGCCCGGAGAGGACGGCAGTGGCAATCAGCGGCTCGAGCTCGTCCAGCTCGATCACCTCGAGCTCGTCGTAGACCGCCCCGGGGTCGGCCGCCAGCGGGACGAACTCTTCCTCGCGGCCCTGCAGAGTCAGCCACTCGAGTGTCTGTTGATCGCTGGGGAAGATGCCGGTGGTGGCGCCGGTCTCCATGACCATGTTGCAGATCGTCCCCCGGTCGGTTGCGGTCAGCCCGGTGACGCCGTCACCGAAGAACTCGAAGATCAGCCCCCGGCCGCCGCGGACGTCACGCCGCCGCAGCAGCTCGAGCACGATGTCTTTCGACTGCACCCAGGGCTGCAGCCGGCCGCGCAGCTCGACGCCCGCGATCCGAGGGCGCTCGAGTACGTACGGCTTGCCCGCCATCGCCACGGCCACCTCGGTCGCGCCTGCGCCGATCGCCAGCATCCCGAGCGCCCCTGCCATGGTCGTGTGGCTGTCCGCGCCCAGCAGCACGTGGCCCGGCCGGCCGAAGCGCTCGAGGTGAAGGTAGTGCGAGATGCCGTTTCCGGGGCGCGAGTAGAGCGCCCCGTAACGCGCGGCCCAACTGCGGAGGTAGGCGTGGTCCTCGGAGTTCCTGTTGTCGAACTGCAGCGTGTTGTGGTCGACGTACGAGACCGTCGGGACAGCCACGCGGTCGACGCCGAGTCGCTCGAACTGCAGGCAGGCCATGGTGCCGGTCGCGTCCTCGAGGAGAATCTGGTCGATGCGCAGCTCGATCTCCTCGTCGCGTGCTGCCGACGAGGTGTTCGTCGATGATCTTCTCCGTGAGCGTGCGAGCGGTTCCCACGAGCGGAGCGTAGTACCTGGGCGCGGTCTTCTTCGGGGCGCTTGCCGGGGCTCTCTTCGGCCTGCTCGCGGTCACCGTGCGCTTCGGTTTGCGCCGGGGGCGAGACCCGGAGGTCGGCGCCCTCGTCATCACCGCGACCGCGCTCGCCGTCGTGCTCCCCATCACCGCGGCAGCAGGCCAGCTCTCGGATCTGTTGGACCAGGCCCTGTGGCCCTTCTTCCTGATCGGACTGCTCGTGCCTGGCCTGTCGCAGGTCCTGTTCACCGAGGCGGTACGACGGACGGGGGCGTCGCGTACCGCGATCCTCATCGGCACCGCGCCGCTCTTCTCCGCGCTCCTGGCAGTCAGCCTGCTCGGCGAGCCCGTTCGCGCAGGCCTTGTCGCCGGCACGCTGCTCGTCGTGGCGGGAGGAATGGCTCTTGCCCGAGAACGGGCGCGACCCGAGGACTGGCACGTGCTCGGCGCCGTGCTCGCGGTCGCGTGCGCCGTGCTCTTCGGTGTTCGCGACAACGTCGTGCGCTGGGCGGCCGACGACTCCGATCCGCCCGTCCTCGCCGCGACGACCGCGACGCTACTGGCCGCGACACTATTCATGCTCGCCTGGGTGCTCGTCCGGCGCCGCGCCGGCCTGGGAGCCGAGCTACGCCACTCGACTCCTGCGTTCGCCCCGGCGGGGGTCGCGCTCGGCCTCGCTTACGTGTCGATCGTCGCTGCGCTCGACCGGGGACCTGTGACGGTGGTCGCGCCGCTCAACGCGACGCAGTCGCTCTGGGGCGTGGTGTTCGCGGCACTGCTCATCGGCCGCGCGGAGATGATCGGCCGCCGGACGGTTCTGGCCAGTGTCCTCGTCGTCGCGGGCGCCGTCATCATCGGCGCAACTCGCTGACGGCGTCGGCGACCGCATCGCCGACCTCAGCCGTCGTGGCCGCTCCTCCGACGTCGCGCGTTCTCGGGCCCTCCGCGCAGACTCTCTCCAGCGCCACTCATGAGGCGCGCCGCTGCGTCGTCCTCCCCAAGATGCTCGAGCATGAGTGACGCGCTCCAGATCGCGCCGGCGGGGTTCGCGACTCCCTGGCCGGCGATGTCCGGCGCCGAGCCGTGCACGGGCTCGAACACGCCCGGCACGTCGCCGCCGGGCGCGAGGTTCGCGCTCGCGGCCATGCCCATGCCGCCCTGGATCGCCGCCGCGAGGTCGGTGAGGATGTCGCCGAAGAGATTCGACGCGACGACGACGTCGAGGCTCGCCGGGTCGCGCACCATGCGGGCGGCGAGCGCGTCCACGAGCACCCGCTCGACGCGGACGCCGTCGAATTCGGCCGCCGTCTCTTCCACCACCTCGTCCCAGAGCACGTAGCCGTAGCGCGACGCGTTCGACTTCGTCGCGCTCGTCAGCGTTCCGCGACGCGAAGCCGCGAGCTCGAAGGCATAACGGACGACACGCTCGACGCCGCTACGCGTGAAGACGCTCGTCTCCAGGGCCACCTCCGAGTCGAGGCCGCGGTGCGAGCGGCCGCCGACGCCCGCGTACTCGCCTTCGGTGTTCTCGCGGACGACGAGGAAGTCCACGTCCTCGGGGCCGCGCTCTGCGAGCGGAGTGGGGATGCCGGGCAGCAGGCGGCAAGGACGGAGGTTCGCCCAGAGGTCGAGCTTCTGGCGGATCTCGAGGATGGTCTCCCAGAGCGCTACGTGATCGGGAACCGAGGGATCGCCGACCGCCCCCAGCAGCACGGCGTCGTGGGCGCGGAGGACGTCCAGCGCGTCCTCGGGCATCATCCTCCCGTGCTCGCCGGTACCAGGCGGAGCCCCACGGGAGCTCCGTCCACGACACCGACAATCCCAGCGCGTCGACGGCCTTCCTCGCCTCGGCGACCACCTCCGGGCCGACGCCGTCGCCCGGAAGGACCGCGATCCGTGTGCTTCACGCGGGCGCGGCCACGGGAGAGACGCTCTCCATGTACGCGATCGCCTCCTCGAGCGGAACGACGTCCGCGTACTTCGCCTGGATGTCGAAGAGGTTCGCCTCGTGCGGAGCCTGCGCCCGGTCGCCGACGCACTCCCGCGGGACGAGCGTCGGGAACCCGTACTGGAGGAGGTCGATCGCCGTCGCACGAATGCAACCGCTCGTCGTCGCCCCGCAGAGGATCACCGAGTCGATGCCCTGGCTGATCAGCACCGAGGCGAGATTCGTCCCGAAGAACGCCGACGCCACCTTCTTGACGATCACCGTCTCCTCGGGCCGCCGCTCGAGCCTCGGGTCGATCTCGACCCACCGGCCGCCTAGCTGGAGGTCGCCGAGCGACGGCACCTTTTGCAGCCACAGGCCTCCGTCCTTGAGGCTCTCCTCGAACCCGATCGTCGTGAAGATGACCGGCAGCCCCTTCTCGCGAGCCGCGTCGAGGAGGCGCTTCGTCGCCTCCACCTCCGCGGTCAGGTCCGAGCCGAGCGCGCATTCGGGATCGGTGAAGCCGCAGGAGAAGTCGACGACGAGCACTGCCGGGCGAGAGCCCATCGTGATGCTCTCGCCCAGCCGCGCCTTCGCGTAGACCTCCCGCGCTTGCTCGTCCGACACGGCTACGCCACCGCCTTGGCCCGTGGCGTCAGCTCCTCGCCGAAGCGGGCACGCTTGACGAACTGGCCGGCGCCGGGCTGCCCGACGAGCTCGTCGCCCTCGACGATCACCTGGCCGCGCACGAGCACGACCTCGGGCGCTCCGCGGACCTGTGTGCCCTCGAAGAGGTTGTAGTTGACGTTCGAGTGGTTCGTCTCCGCCGAGATCGTGAGCTCCTTCTCGGGGTCCCACACCACGATGTCGGCGTCCGAGCCGGGGGCGATCGTGCCCTTGCGCGGGTAGAGCCCGAACAGCTTCGCGATGTTGGTCGAGGTCAGCTCGACGAAGCGGTTGAGCGTGATCCGCCCCTCGCGCACGCCGAAGTGGTGGAGCATGTGGAGCCTGTTCTCGATCCCGGGGCCACCGTTCGGCACGACCTGGAACTCCTCGCCGTTGATGGCCTTCTGCTCGGGCCAGTTGAACGGGCAGTGGTCGGTCGAGACCGCCGAGAGAGCGTCCGACTGGAGCGCCTTCCAGAGATGCTCCTGGTGCTCCTTCGGGCGCGGCGGAGGCGTGTAGATGTACTTCCCGCCCTCGAAGCCTGGCTGGTCGAGCGAGCTCTCGTCGATGAAGAGGTATTGCGTACAGGTCTCGCCGTGCACGTCCCAGCCCTTCTCGCGCGCGAGCTGGATGGGCTCGACTGCCGGCTGGCAGGAGACGTGGACGACGTACAGCGGACAGCCCGCGACACGCGACAGCTGGACGGCGCGGTTCGTCGCCTCGGCCTCCGTCTCCATCGGCCGTGTCCGGGCGTGCCAGATCGGCTCCGTCTTGCCCTCGGCGACCGCCTTCTTGACGATGAGGTCGATGGCGTCGCCGTTCTCGGCGTGCACCATGACGAGCGCACCGGAGTCGGCCGCATTCAGCATCGTCCGGAAGAGTGTGTCGTCGTCGACCATGACGGCGCCCTTGTAGGCCATGAACAGCTTGTAGGAGGTCACGCCCTCGTCCGGCAGCTTGGCGAGGTCTTCGAGGGTGCCGCCCGTGTGCAGGTCGGTGACGCCGATGTGGAAGCCGACGTCGATTACCGGCTTGCAGCGCTCGATCTTCTCGTGGTACTTCTCGAGCGCCTCGGCGAATGTGTCGCCAGGCGTCTGCATGCAGAAGTCGATCACCGTCGTCGTGCCGCCGAACGCCGCCGAAGTGGTGCCCGACGTGAAGTCGTCGCACGTCGTCGTGCCGCCGAAGAACATCTCGATGTGCGTGTGCGGGTCGATCGCGCCGGGGATCACGTACTTCCCGCCGGCGTCGATCACCTTGTCGGCAACGACGTCGAGCGACTCACCGATCAGCGTCACCGAGCCGTTGTCGACGAAGATGTCCCCGACGTAGTCGTCGGCCGCGGTGATGATCCGGCCGCCCTTGATGAGAACGGACATGGTGCTCCCACCCCTTTCCGAAGAGTCCGCTGCTTGTATACAACCGTCTCCCGGCCCGGTCAACCGGCAACACGTGCCAGCGCCCGCTCCGGACGCTGTGCGTGCCAGTCCGTCGCCTGCTGGAACGCCTTCGCGGCGGCTAGCGGCGTGCCGTCCTCTCCCCGCCGGCCGGTGAGAGACAGCGCGACCGGCAACCCGTCTACGAAGCCACAGGGAACGCTCAGCGCCGGCAGCCCGAGCAGTGCGGCCGGCGAGTTGTACGGCATGATCAGCAGGCGGTAGTCCTCGGGTATCGCATCCAGCCGCGGCGCCGTGATCGGCATGGCCGGTGCCACGAGCAGGTCGTAGTCGCCCAGCACACGCTCGTACTCGGCACGCGCCCAGCTGCGGGCGCGCAAGCCAGTGATGTAGGCGGTAGACGGCAGCAGCAGGCCGGCCAGCAGCCGCGCCCGGACGTCTGCGCCGTAGTCGGCCAGCCTCGTGCGCAGCCAGGGGAGGTGGGCGCTCGTGGCCTCCGGGAGCATGATCAGCTGCGTGACGGTCGACAGCTCGTCGTGAAGCGGGAGCGTTACCGGCTCCTTTCGCCCCGGCAGCTCGTCGAGCGCCCGCTCGCACACCGTCGCCACCGCGGGCTCTGCGCGCTCGAACAGCGCTCGTGACGATGCCCACGCGGAGGTCGCCGCCCGCCGACCGGCCGCCGAGCGGCCGGTCCGCCATCGTCTCGAGCAGCCGCTCGCACTCCTCGGCGCTCCACGCCAGCGGGCCCACCGTGTCGAGGGACCAGGCCGTGGGCACGACGCCGCGAGACGAGACCAGCCCCCAGCTCGGCCGGATGCCCGTGACGCCGCAGAAAGCGGCGGGGATCCGCACCGAGCCGGCGGTGTCCGTGCCGAGCGCAGCATCGACGAGGCCCGCCGCGACGGCGGCACCGCTACCTCCGCTCGAGCCGCCGCAGATGTGCTCCGGATTCCACGGGTTGAGCGCGGGCCCGAAGTGGGGGCTGGTCGTCGAAGCGCCGTACGCGAACTCGTGGGTGTTGAGCTTTCCGGCGATCGTCGCGCCGGCCGCCCGCAGCCGCGCGACGCACTCGGCATCCTCCTCGGGCACACGGTGCAGCACCTTCGACGCCGCCCTCGTCGGCATGCCGGCGACGTCGATCACGTCCTTGACGCCGATCACCGGCCCGCCGTTGCCCGGTTGGGGATCGAGGTGGAGAAACGCGTTGAACGGGTCGAGCGTCACGGGCGTCGACTCCGCAGGAAGACGCTCCTCGAGCTCGTCGAGCGCGGGCAGGATGCGCTCGAGGAAGCCGAGCACGCCCTCCAGGTCTTCGTCGCTCGGGAAAGACACCCTGCGCAGCGGCAAGTGCACGCAGGTGCTCGACGGCTGGGACGGGGCTAGACTCTGCGCCCATGCCGATCTACGAGTACCGGTGCGAGAAGTGCGAGGAGCGGTACGAGGAGTACCTCTCGACCTCCGACAAGCCCGCGCCACCGTGCCCGAGCTGCGGCTCGAAGAAGGTGGAGCGGCTGATGTCGCAGATCAACACCGAGTGGCAGCCCAGCGACGTCGACTGGGGCAGTCAGTCGGCAAGAAGTGGGACTGAGGCACCGCTCGATCCACCCTCGTCCGCGCTACTTCAGCGGGCTCGTGCCGGCCATCCAGATGATCACGCGCTTGAAGCGCCCGTCCGCGTCGAAGTCGAAGAAGTTGCAGTTGTGCATGTCGTTCACCGTGCCGTCCTTCAGCTCGCCGACGTAGCTCTGCTCGGTCGCGACCTTGCCCGCGGCCTCCTCGACCACGATGTTGAGGATCTCGTGCCGGATCGTGTTCGACGCGTCGAAGAAGTCCGCGAACATCCGCCGGATCTCGTCCGCGCCGGCGAACGTCGCGTGGTCGGTCTGCACGGTCAGCGTCGCGTCGTCCGCGAAGTGCTCCAGCACTGCATCGACGTCCATCGCGTCGACGGCGTCGAAGTACGTCTGCGGCGCGGCGGCGAGTGCCTCACGCGTCCAGGTAGTGGCTGCCGTAGCCATAGCTAGTCCTCCCTTGGAAGTAGTCGCGCAGCACGCGTGATGGTGTCAGACTTTCGGCTTCTGTGCCGTACGCCAGAATCGCCGACGAGACCCGCTTCTACTACGAGCTCCTCGGGCCCGACGACGGGCCCACGATCCTCCAGTTCGGCGGCGGGCTGTTCGGCCGCCACAACTTCGGCTTCGTGAACGAGGGCTTTCAGGAGGCCGGCTTTCGCCTCCTGGCCTTCGACGCGCGCGGCTACGGCGCCTCCGACCACCCGCACGAGCAGTTCACGATCGAGGGCTGGGCCGACGACGGTGCGGCGTTGCTCGACGCGCTCGGCCTCGACCGTGTGCTCGTACACGGCACGTCGATGGGCGGGATGATCGCAATCGCCTTCGCCGCGAAGCACGGCGAGCAGAACGATCGCCGCCTGCGCCGACGTCGCGTTCGCGAAGCCCGACGTCTACCGCAAGACCCTGTTCCGCGTCTGGCGGCGCATGGCCGAGTCCATGCCCTGGGACGACTTCTCCGACCACGTGACGACGCAGGCCGTCGGCCCGAAGTTCCTCGAGAGCGAGGAGGGCAAGAACACGTTCGAGCTCGTCCGCACGGTGATCGGGTGGAACGACCCCTACACGGTGCGCCAGGCCTGCATCGCCATGGAGGAGATGGACTTGACTCCCCTCGTGCCCGAGATCTCCGTCCCGCTGCTCATGACGAACGGCACCTACGACATCCTCTGCCCGCCGGAGCTCGCGCCGTCCGGCTTCGGAGCGCGGCAGATGGCGGCGATGAACCCGAACATCACGACGCACGAGTTCCCGGACATCGGACACGCCGACCTGCTCGAGTGCCCGGACGACGCGGTGCGCATCGTGGGCGCCTTCTTCAAGCAGGCGCTCGGCTCGTCCTAGTCGGACGTCGTCTGCAAGCCGGCGAGGTTCGTCTCGGCGACGAGGTCGCCGTAGAGCTCGGGCCGACGGTGGCCGAAGAGGTAGAGCTCGTACTCGCCCGGGATGACGTAGTCCTTGTCGCGCGCTTTCTCGACGTCGATGTCCGCGACGAGCAGTGCCTCTTCCGTCCCGACCCGCCTCCGCCAGGCGAACGCCGTACGGGTCGACGATCTGGCTCCAGCCGCAGAACTCGGCCCAGCGCTCCTTGCCGACACGGTTTGCCGTGAGCAGGAAGATCCGGTTCTCGGCGGCGCGTGCGACGGTGATCAGCTCCGTCTGGATCCTCGCCGCCATCGGGAAGTTCGTCGGGTGCACGACTATGTCCGCGCCCTGCAGCGCGAGCGATCTCGTCACCTCCGGGAAGCGGAGGTCGTAACAGATCTCCACGCCGATGCGCCCGAGCGGTGTGTCCCATACAGCGAGCTCGTCGCCGGGCGTCACGAACCGGTCGACTCCGAGGAACGGCAGATGTGACTTGCGGTACGTGCCGACGAGCCCGTCTGGCCCGACGAGAACGGCGGCGTTGTGCAGGACGTCGCCGTCGCGCTCGAGCAGGCCGCAGGCAACGTGCATGCCGAGCCGCCGGCAGGCGTCCTCGAGCGCCTCGCTCGACGGGCCGGGGATCTCCTCGGCGTACGGCATCGCCTCGTCGATGCTCTCGAACATGTAGCCGGGGATCGCGCACTCGGGCAGCACGAGCAGCGTCGCACCGGCAGAGGCTGCCTCTTCCAGGCGACCTACACAGACTTCGAAGTTGTGCTCCTTCTCACCGAGCTTCGGCTCGATCTGGGCCACTGCGACGCGCATCGTCACTCCTCCTCCTCGCACGAGACATTGACATAGCCGGAGCGGAACGGATGGGCCTCGCCCGACTCCGGGTCGAACGCGTGTCGCCAGACGCACCCCGTGTCGTTCGTCAGGAGGTGGATGGAGACCGACGTCTCCGCGGATGTCGTGCGCACGCGGTGGATGTCGTCCCGCGGCGGGATGAGCGCGTAGAAGTCGCCCGGGGCAAGCGCACGCCGCTCGGTGAGCTCGAGCGCGCCGTTCCGCTGCGCGTAGATCTCCTCGTCCTGGTTGCCCCGGTACAGGCCGACGAGACCCCAGGCCAGGTGGTCGTGGATCGGCGTCTCTGACGCAGAGGGGACGACGAGCGAGAAGAGCGAGAGCGAGCCGTCGTCAGTCCGGTAGAGCAGCCACTGGCCGATCCCGCCACCCATGCCGCTGTCCTCCGCCGGCTCCGCGTACTGCGCCGGGAGCCAGCCGTCGTCCGCGAGCAGGTCGGCGAAGCGCGGCCGGATGGCGTCGATCGCCTCCTCCGGTGAGTCCGAGGAGTCGATCGCCCGGCGGACGTGGGCTGACGAAGCCGCGTACCGTCGGCGTGTCGAGGACGAACTCGTCGCTCACGCCTTCAAGTCTGGCTCAAATCGAGTGTCATGGTGCGGCTCGCCGGCCTTCACGAGCGCGGTGATGGTCGCGTTCACCGGCGCAACGAGCCCGAGGCCGGCCGCGCGCGGAGGAATGGCGCCGTTGATTGCCGTCGATCTCGCTCGGCCGCCCGGCCAGCCGGTCCAGGAGCATCGAGGGCCGCGCATCGCGGATCCGTTCCCCGAATGCGGCGGTGTGCTCGAGCGGGTCGTCGAAGCCGAGGGCGACGCCGCTCGCCACGGCGACCTCGTAGGCCTCCCGTGCGCACGCCGACGCCACCGACCACGCGGGCGGATCGTCGAGCACCTCTCCGATCGTGCACTCGAGCACGGTGCAGGTGCCGCTGAAGCAGACGTTGCAGATCAGCTTCTCCCACACGAGGCGCTCGACGTCGTCCTCCGCCTGTACTGCAAAGCCGGCGGCGCGCCAGGTTTCCGCGATCTGCGCCACGCGCGGGCTCACCTGGCCCCCGGGGCTCGCCCAGCCGCACGAGCTCCATGCCGTGGTGATGAACGTGCCCTGGTTCTACGACGGACGCGCCGAAGCCTCCGGCAATGCCGACGACGATCCGCTCGTCTCCGAGCACCTCCGCTGCGACTTCCGGCGAGCCGAGCCCGTTCTGCATCGTCAGCACCACCGTCTCGGGCCCGAGCAGCGACCCCGCGCCTTGCGCGGCGGCACGGACTTGCATCGCCTTGGTGGCGATGACGACCAGGTCGACCGTGCCGACCTCGGCGGGATCCGAGGTCGCACCGATCCGCACGACGCGGTTGCCGCTCGCCCCTTCCACACGCAGCCCGTGCTCGCGGATGGCGGCGACGTGCTCGACCCACGGATCGACTGCCCAGACGTCGTTACCGGCATCACCGAGCGAGTCCGGCGTAGATCGATCCCATTGCCCCCGCGCCGACGATCGCGATCCTCATCAGCTCAGGCGGGTGCGTGGTGCTCGTGCCAGTGGCGGGCGATCTCGGCACGCGTGGTCACCCAAACGCCGTCCCTGGCTTTCACGTGGGCGAGAAAGCGGTCGAGCCCATCAGCGCGCCCGGGCCGGCCGACAATTCGGCAGTGCAGCCCGACCGACATCATCCGGCCGCCCTCCTCGTACAGGCGCTCGAACGAGTCGACGAGGTAGTCGTGGAAGTCGGAGGCGGTGACGAACCCGTTGGGGATGAGGAACTTGAAGTCGTTCGCATCGAGGGTGTACGGGATGACGAGGTGCTGGTGTCCGGTCACCTCGACCCAGTAGGGAAGCTCGTCGGCGTACGAGTCGGAGTCGTAGAGGAAGCCGCCCTCTTCGACGACGAGCCGCCGCGTGGCCTCCGAGACCCGGCCCGTGTACCAGCCCACCGGCCGCTGCCCGCAGGCCCGCTCGATGGTCTCGATCGCGTGTCGCATGTCGGCGCGCTCGTCCTGCTCGGGCGTGTCCAGATAGTCGATCCAGCGCCAGCCGTGGCTGGCCACCTCCCAGCCGGCTTCGACCATCGCTCGCGCGGCAGCCGGGTTGCGCTCGAGCGCCTGCCCCACCGCGTAGACGGTCAGCGGCAGGCCGTGGGCCTGGAAGATGCGGTGGACGCGCCAGAAGCCCGCGCGGCTGCCGTACTCGAACATCGACTCGGTGTTGAGGTTGCGCCGGCCGGCCGTCGGCGGCGCGCCGACGACTTCGTGCAGGAACGCCTCCGACTCGGGATCGCCCTCCAGCGGTGTCCGCTCGCCGCCCTCCTCGTAGTTGAGGACGAAGCTGAGCGCCAGGCGGGCACCGCCCGGCCACTTCGGGTCGGGCGGATGCTCCCCGTAGCCGACGAGGTCGCGGCTCATGCGTCCCGTCTGGCGAATGCCTCGATCTCGACCAGCATGCCGTCCGGCAGTCCGGCCTGAACGCTCGTGCGGGCGGGGTACGGCTCGGAGAAGAACTCGCGGTAGACGCGGTTGTAGCCGTCGAAGTCACCGAGATCTGCGAGGAAGGCGGTCACCTTCAGCACGTCGTCGAGCGTGCAACCGGCAGCCTCCAGGCAGGCCCGGACGTTTTCGAGCGTCTGCCTCGTCTGCTCCTCGATCCCGCCCGCGACGAGTGAGCCGTCGGCGTCGTGCGCGACCTGCCCCGCCGTGTAAACGAGATCGCCGCTGACCACCACGGACGAGAACGGCGGCTTAGGCACCGCCACGCCGTCAGGTTGAAGCGCCTGTCTCGGCATCTGCCTCTCCTTTCGTCATTGACCGAATACTCCAGCGTCCGTGAGCTCCCGGACGCGCTCCGGCGTATAGCCGCACAGCTCCACCAGGGCCTGCTCCGTGTGCTCGCCGCGCTCGGGAGCCCTCCGGGCGGGCGGGCTCTGGTCCGCTCATCCGCAGCGGAGAGGCCACCTGGCGCACCGTTCCGAGCTGGGGATGGTCGTATTCCACGAACCGTGCCTCGTCGAGCGCCGCCGGCACGTCGTTCACCGCAGAGGAAGGCACGCCGGCCTCGTGAAGCACCGCGAGCCATTCCTCCGACGAGCGTTCGCCGAACACCGACTCGAGGATCGGCTCCAGCTCGTCGCGGTTGCGGTCGCGCGCGGCGAAGTCGCCGAATCGCGGATCGCTCGCCAGCTCGGGCCTGCCGATGGCAGCGCAGAGCGCCTCCCAGAACTTCTGCTTCGGGCAGGCGACGACGATCCAGCCGTCGGCGGTCGGAAAGGCCTGGAACGGCACGATCGAGGGATGGGCGGAGTTGCGCCGCCGAGGCGGCGACGTAGCCGCGCGAGGCCGCCCAGGTCCCGACGTACATGAGCTCGTGCAGGGCGGTCTCGAACAGCGAGACGTCGCAGTCGCAGCCCACGCCGTCGCGGCGAGCCCGCCAGAGCCCCGCCAGCACTGCGATCGCCGAGGCGTACCCGCCGGAGAGGTCGACGAGCGAGAGGCCGCTCTTCGTCGGCGGGCCGTCGGGATCGCCTGTCAGGCTCATCCAGCCGGCGAGCCCTTGCATCATGTAGTCGTACCCACCTTCGGAAGCTCGCGGACCCGTCATCCCGAAGCCGCTGAGCGAGCAGCAGACGATCCGCGGATTGACCGTCTTCAGGTCGTCGTACGTAAGACGCAGCCGCCCGGGTTGGTCGCCGCGGAGGTTCGAGTAGACGACGTCGGAGACGCGCACGAGGTCTTCGAGCACCGCACGGGCGTCGGCGTGCCGCAGGTCCAGCGAGACGCTCTTCTTGTTGCGGTTGAACGTCTCGAAGAAGAGCGAGTGCTCGCCCTCCTGGAAGGGCGGGACGTAGCGGCCGACGTCGCCGCCGGCAGCCGGGTCCTCGATCTTGATCACCTCTGCGCCGAGGTCGGCGAGCTGAAGAGTGCCCCACGGACCGGCTCCGAACTGCTCGACGGCAAGGACGCGGACGTCAGCCAGCGGCAGCACGGGCAACCTCTCTGAGCCGCTCGACATCCTCCGGCTCGCAGACGTTGAAGACGACGTGCCGGGCGCCGGCGTCGATGTACTCGCGCAGCCGCGCCGCGCATTCCTCCGGCGAGCCCGCGATGCAGTACCGGTCGACGACGTGCTCCGAGAAGTCGCCGGAGTAGCGCTCCCGCAGGTGCTCGTAGCAGATGGCGCTTCTCGCCGACGTGCGCGGGGAGCGCCACCGCGCGCACGACGTGCTCGGGAAGCTGCTCGTAGCCTGCGGCAAGCCGCTCGGGCGAGACCCAGAGCGGGATCCAGCCGTCGCCGAGCGTCGCCGCGCGCCTGATCGCCGCCTCGGAGCGCCCGCCGACCCACAGGGGCGGACCTCCAGGCTGGGCCGGCGCCGGCTCGATCTCGATGTCCTGGAAGGAGAAGAACTGACCCGAGAACGTGCCGCTGCCGGAGAACAGCGCTCGCAGCGCGCGCATCGCCTCGTTCGTCCGCGCACCACGTTCGCGCACCGGCACACCGACCGCCTCGAAGTCCTTCGCTCCCTCGCCGCCCACGCCGACGCCGAGGATCACACGGCCGCCCGACATGTAGTCGAGCGACGAGAACTCCTTCGCGACGACACTCGGGTGCCGCAGCGGCAGCAGCACCACGCCGGCACCGATCGTGATCCGCTCCGTGACGGCGGCGAACGTCGACAGCGCCACGACGACGTCGAGGATCGGGTTGCGGTACGAGATGTGGTCGCCCGCCCAGATCGAGTCGTAGCCGAGCGCCTCGGCCTGCTGCGCGAGCTCGCGGAAGACGCCCGGATCCGGCGCGCCGTCGACTTGCTGCCCGCTGCCCTGGATGCCGAAGGCCACAGTCACGTGCGGTCGCCGATGTCCCGCCACGCCTGCTCGTAGTACGGCCGCAGGAAGCCGAGGTGCTCGTGCATCAGCTCTCCGGCAGCCTGCTCCTCGGCGGACTCGATGGCCGCTGCGATCTCTCGATGGTGGTCGTTGACGGAGCTGTGGAACCTCCGTCCGAGCCGCGAGCGCGAGAGCCGCGTCTGGAGCACTGCGAAGACGGGCTCGGCGGCGATCGAGAGCAGCGTGTTGCAGCTGGCGTCGATCACGGTGGAATGGAAGTCGGCGTTGTGGACGAATTGCTCCTGGGTGCCGAGGCGGAGCGGCTCGCCGGGTATGGCCGCACGCAGACGCTCGAGGTGCTCGTCGCTGCGACGCAGCGCGGCAAGCCTCGCAGCGGGGACTTCGAGCAGCGCACGCACTTCGAGCAGTTCCTCGAGCGTCACGTCGGCCGACGACGTCATCAGACCGAGGCCCGAGCGCAGCGACTCCGAGACGTTCTCGGCGCTCGGGGCGGTCACGTACGAGCCGCCGCCTACTCCTTTCGCCGTACGGATGAGGCTCTGCGCCGCGAGCAGGCGGAGCGCCTCCCGGACGGTGGCGCGACTGACGCCGAAGTCGTCGGCGAGCTGGAGCTCGTTGGGAAGGCGTTCACCGCGTGCGAGCTCCTCCGTGACGATGAGCTGCCGGAGCCGGTCTGCGACCTGCTCGTACGCCTTCGGCACTACTCGATGCCGAACTCGCGGTTACCGGCGACGGAGACGGGTGGATTCTTCTGGATCAAGCCGCGCTCCGCGTAGTACTCGGTGAGCGAACGCATCCCGTTCTTCCCCGCGGCCAGCTCCGCGCGCAGGGCTGCCGTCGCCTCCTCGTCGATCTCGAGCGTCTTCTCGTCGCGGAAGACGACTCCGTAGGCGTCACGTGCGAGCTCGATCGTGGCGAAGTCGTCGAGCACGTCCTCGCGCACCTGCTCGGGCGCACGTTCGAGCGGGTCGCCGTAGCCGCCGCCGTTGGGTGACCGGAACTCGATCACGTCTCCGGCGCCGAAGTCGATGCCGGTCACCTTCGCCTCGAGGTACTCCTCGCGCCCGGTGTCCGGATTCTTGCGACAGCTGGCGACGAGCCCGTCCCAGCCTCCGAAGACACCGCGCGGCGGGTCGTGCTGGCGGTCGCCCTCGCACGAGTACGTGCCGTCGACCAGAAAGCGGTTGCGCCGCACGATGGAGATGCCGCCTCGCCACTTGCCCGGCGCCGCCGGCTCCGGCCGCAGCTCGTACTGGTCACAGCGCACCGGGAAGCGCTGGTCGAGCTCCTCGATGGGGTTGTTGCGAGTATTCGCCATGAGGTTGTCGACGGAGTCCATCGCGTCCTTGCCGAAGCGGCCGCCGTACGAGCCCTCGTTCACCTCCAGGTAGATCCAGTACTCGCCGGTCTCCTCGAGGAAGCCCGAGTACGAGCAGAAGTGCACGCCGGCGGAGTTGCCGCCCGTCACCTGCTCGGGCAGGGCGTCGGCGAGCGCGAGGATCGTGTTGTCGACCACGCGCTGGACCTGGCAGAAGCGTGAGAAGCAGGCGCGGGGGAAGGTCGGGTTGTAGATCGTCCCCTTGGGGGCGATCACCTTCACCGGCCTGAAGATGCCGTCGTTCTGGGGCACGTGCTCGGGGAACACGTCCTCGTCGAGCAAGATCGTGCGCACGGCGTAGTACGCGCCGACGAGCAGCGAGCCTTCGTGAGGGACGTTGTAGCCGGTCGGCACCTCGGGGTGCGAGCCCGTGAGGTCGATCGTGATCTCGTCGCCCTCGACGCGCACGGTCGTCTCAACCCGCAGGCGGACGCCGCGGTTGCGAGCGTCGTCGTCGAGCCAGCCGGTCGGCGCCTTGTAGTCGCCGTCCGGGATCTTCTCGATCTGCGCGCGGAGCATGCGCTCGGAGTAGTCCATCCAGTCGTAGCCGGCGCTCATCACGGTCTCTACGCCGTAGCGCTGGACGAGGCGCAGGAAGCGCTCGCAGCCGAGCTGGCAGGCGGCCAGCATCGCGTTCATGTCGCCGCGGTTCATCGTCTCCGTGCGGACGTTCTCGAAGATCATCCGGTCGAGGTCCTCGTTGAGCGTGCCCCGCTGGTACCAGCGAAGGCCGTTGTAGAGCTTCGACTCGGCGTAGACGTCGAAGGCGTCGGCGTTGATGCCGGGGAACGAGCCGCCCACGTCCAGGACGTGCGCCGTCACGGCGGCAAAGCCGAGGTGCTCGCCCTCCCAGAAGATGGGAACGGCAACGGCCACGTCGGGCGTGTGCGATGCGCCGAGGTACGGGTGGTTGTGGACGATGACGTCGCCTTCCTCGACCTCCCCCTGCAGGGTGTGCATGAAGCCGCGGATGTACCAGGGCAGCGAGCCGATGTGCATCGGCGTCGAGTCGGACTCGCACAGCTCGCGACCCTCCGCGTCGAAGATGCCCGCGCCGAGGTCCTCCGACTCACGGATGATCGACGAGTAGCTCATGCGGAAGAGCACGCCCGCCATCTCCTTGGCGATGGCGTGGAAGGCGCCGCCGAGGACTCGGAGCGTGATCGGGTCGACCTCGATCCGCTCTCTCGTGGGCGGCCCCGGCTGACGGCCGACTTCGTATTCCATGACGCTCATGCCGTCACCTCCATCCCTGCCGCCAGCTGTCGCGCCTCCGCGACGCCCCCACCTCGATGACGATGTTCCCGAAGCGGTCGACGTGGGCCCCGATCCCCGGCGGGATCACCGTCGTCGAGTCGTACTGGTTGACGATGGCGGGCCCGTCCAGCCGGTTCCCTGCCAGGAGTTGCTCGCGGTCGTAGTAGCGCGTGGAGACCGGCTTCAGCTCGCCGTCGACCCGGAACCAGGCCTCACCCTCGTGCGTGAGCGCCTGCTCGGGCGACTCCGGGCCGTGCTCCACCTCCGGGACCTCGAGGTCGGGCATGAGCCCGATGCCCCGGACGCGGACGTTCGGCAGCTCGATGTCGGACTCCTCGAAGCGGCGCGAGTACTCGCGCTCGTGGATGTCGTGGAAGTCGGCGCGCACCTTCTCGATCCAGTCGTGGTCGATCGCTCCAGAGGGGACGTCGACCCGCAGCTCGTAGCCCTGGCCCAGGTAGCGGCAGTCGCAGACGCGCTGGAGCAGGATCTGGTCGGGCGCCAGGCCGTCCGCCTCGAGCTGCGTCCGCGCCTGCTCCTCCAGCTCCTCGAACGCGCGCTGCACCGCAGATGCATCGAGCTTCGAGAGTCGCTCGTAGACGGTCGAGACGTACTCGTAGACCATGTCGGTCGCGAGCAGGCCCATGGCTGCTGTCACGCCCGGGTACCGCGGCACGACCACCCACGGAGTGCCCACCTCGAGCGCGATCTGCGCGGCGAAGAGCGGCCCGGCGCCGCCTTCCGCGACGAGGGCGAAGTCGCGCGGGTCGAAGCCTTTACGCACCGAGTTCTCCTCGATCGACTGCACCATCGAGTGCGTGAGGATCTGGACTGCGCCGTAGGACGTCTCCTCGACAGACATGCCGAGGTGCTTCGCCGGGCCGTCTTCGAAGGCGGTGCGGGCGAGGTCGGCGCGTAGCTCCATTCCACCTCCGAGAAAGTTTTCGGGCGAGAGCCACCCGAGGTTGACCATTGCGTCGGTGGCCGTGGCCTCGGTGCCGCCGCGTCCGTATGCGGCAGGGCCCGGGTCGGCGCCCGCCGAGCGCGGGCCGACGCGGAAGATGCCGCCGACGTCGACGTACGCGATCGAGCCGCCACCCGCTCCGATCGTGTCCACGTCGACCATCGGGATCATGGCCTGGTACGGCCCGACCTTCGTGTCGAGCAGATGCTTCATGCGCAGGCGGCCCTCCTGCGCCAGCCCGATGTCGGCCGACGTCCCGCCCACGTCGAGGGTGATCACGTTGGCGTAGCCCGCCTGTCTCCCCGCCCAGATGCCCCCGACCACACCCGCCACCGGGCCGGACATGAGCAGGTTGACCGGGCGCTCGACGGCAGCGTCCGGGGTCGCCACGCCGCTCGCCGACGTCATCAGGTGGAAGTGCGTACGCACCTCGAGCCGCTCCAGTTCCTCGCGCAGCCTCGACACGTAGCCGGCGACCTTCGGGCCGACGTACGCGTTCAGGCACACGGTGGAGAAGCGCTCGTACTCGCGGTACTGCGGCAGCACCTCCGACGAGACCGAGAGGAATGCATCGGGAAACTCCTCGCGCACGATCTCGGCGACGCGCGCCTCGTGCTCGGAGTTGACGAACGAGAACAGGAAGCAGACCGCGACCGCCTCGACGCCGGCGTCCTTGAGCGCACGCACCTGCGCGCGAGCCTGCTCCTCGTCCAGCGGCACGAGCACGGAACCGTCCTTGACGATCCGCTCGGGCACCGTCAGCCGGTCGCGCCGCCGCACGATCGGGTAGCGCTGCCACGGCAGATCCTGGTAGTTCGAGAAGTTGAGCGGCTTCTTGTGCCGTGCGATGTGGAGGATGTCGCGGTAGCCCTCGGTGGTGATCATCCCCACCCGGGCACCGGTGTGCTCGATCACGATGTTGGTGGCGATCGTCGTCCCGTGAAAGACCTGGTTGAGCTCCGAGGGTGCCGTCTCGGCCTGGTCGGCGACCTCGCGCAGGCCCTGCACCGTTCCCTGCGACGGATCGGCGGGCGTGGTCGGCAGCTTGTGGACGAGGATCCTGCCCGCCTCGTCGTCGACGTAGATGAGATCGGTGAACGTGCCGCCGACGTCAACTCCGAGCCGCTTCATGGCGTGAGGACGATCTTCCCGAAGTGCTCGCGGCGCTCCATCATGGCCATCGCCTCGCGCGCCTCGGCGAGTGGGAACACCTTGTGGACTAGGGGCGTGATGGCGCCCTGCTGCGCGAGCACCATGCAGCGCTCAACCTCGTCCCGGTTGTAGACGAAGGAGCCGATGATCTGCTTCTGGCTGCGGAAGAAGGGGATGATGTCGAAGGGCACGACCTCTCCTCCGTGACCGCCGCAGATGACAAGGCGTCCGTCCTTGCCGAGCGAGTCGAGCGCCTTCTGGAACAGGTCGCCGCCGACGTGCTCGTACGCGAGATCGGCGCCCTCGCCGTCGGTCAGCCGCATGACCTCCTCGACGACGTCCTCGCGCGTGTGGTTGATGCCGTGATGCATCCCCAGCTCGGCAGCCCGCTCGAGCTTCTCGTCGGAGCTCGCGGTGCCGATGATGGTCGCGCCGGCCATGCTCGCCAGCTGCACCGCGGCCGAGCCGATGCCGCTGCCCACGGAGTTGACGAGGACCGTCTCGCCCGGATGCAGGCGGCCGCGCGCGAAGAGCATGTGCCACGCCGTCCCGAAGGCGATCTGGAGCGCCGCCGCCTGCTCGTCGGGCAAGCCGTCGGGGATCGCGACCAGGTGTCCGGCGGAGACGGCGATCTTCTCGGCGTAGCCTCCCGATGTCGAGAAGCCGACGAAGCCCGGCCCGAGGCAGAGCGACTCCCGGCCGGTGCGGCAGTAGCGGCAGTCCTTGCACACGTTCATGAGGAACACCATGGCGCGGTCGCCTTCCTGCCAGCCGGTGACGCCTTCACCGATCTCCGCTACACGGCCGACGACCTCGACGCCGAGGATGTGCGGGAGCTCGATGGGGAAGCGGGACACGCCCTCGCGAATGTCGACGTCGAGGTGGTTCAGGGCGCTTGCCGTCACGTCGAGGACGACTTCGCCTGCACCGGCCTTCGGGTCGTCGACGTCCTCCAGCTGCAGCACGTCCAGGCCCCCGAACTCGTGAAAGACGACCGCCTTCACAGCCCTCCTCCTCCCTCGTCTGATCCGAGCTTGTGTTTATGTCTGACATTGGCAATTCTGTCAACCTCGATGCCCGCGCTCGCGTCCGCCCGCTCATTGCTGTTCGTCCCGGCCAGCGACGACCACAAGTTGCGCAGGGCTCTGGGGACCCCTGCGGACGTCGTCGTGGCGGACCTCGAGGATGCCGTGTCCTTCGATCAGAAGGACGGGGCGCGCGAGGTCGTGCGTCACGTGCTCGCCGACGAGCCCTCCGCCGGGCTCGTCGCGATCCGGGTGAACGGCGTGGACACCGCGTTCTTCGCCGCAGACCTCGCGCTCGTGGAGGAGCTACAGCCGGACGTGCTGGTGCTGCCGAAGGCGACACCGGAGGCCGTCGACGCTCTCGGCGGAGACGGGCCGCCGGTCGTTGCGATCGTCGAGACAGCCGACGGCCTGCGTCAGGCATACGAGGTCGCGTCGCAACCGCGGGTGCAGGCTCTCATCGTGGGAGCGATCGACCTCGGAGTCGAGCTACGTCTCGAGCAGCGCGACGACGGGCTCGAGATCCTGTTCGCGCGCTCGAAGGCGGTGTCCGACTCGGCGGCGGCGCGGGTTCGAGCCCCGATCGACCGGGTGTGGACCGATGTGCGGGACAGCGTCGGGCTCGAGGCGGACACGCGCTTCGCACGATCACTCGGCTTCCGGGGCAAAGCCTGCATACACCCGGATCAGGTGGAGATCGTGAACCGCGTCTTCACGCCCAGCGCCGAGGAGCTCACGAGAGCACGCCGCGTGGTCGAGGCCTACGAGCATGCAGTGCGCGAGGGAGAAGGCGTGACTGCCCTCGACGGCGAGATGATCGACCTGCCCGTGGTAGAGCGTGCGCGACAGGTGCTCGCGCTCGCGGAAAGGAGCCCTGTCGATGCCAACTGATGCAGTCCAGGCGCCGAAGGAGTGGCGCGGCCGGTTCTACGAGGACTTCGATGTCGGTGACGTGTTCCGCAGCCGCCTCGGCCGCACGATCACGGACACGGACAACATCTGGTTCACCTGCCTGACGCTGAACACGAACCAGATCCACTTCAACGTGCCGTACACGGAGCGGACGCAGTTCGGTCAGCCGCTCGTGAACAGCACGTTCACGCTCGCGCTCATCGTCGGCCTCACCGTGGCCGACACCAGCGAGAACGCGGCCGCCAATCTCGGCTGGAGCGACATCAAGCTGCCCAAGCCGGTGTTCGTCGGCGACACGCTGTGGGCAGAGAGCGAGATCATGGCCGTGCGCGAGTCGCAATCGAACCCGAGCGTCGGCATCGTCTCGATGCGGTGCCGGGGCATCAACCAGCGTCGCGAGGTCGTGATCGAGTTCGACCGGACGTTCATGGCCTACCGGCGCGGGGCGGACGAGGTCCGCGACACGTTCCCGGGCACGAACACCGAATGGACGGTAGGAGGAGGACATCATGACCACTGCAGCGGAGCGCATCGCGAGCTTCTGCGACGTCGCTCGCGTACGACGACGATCCCGTCCGAAGTGATCGAGGCGGCCAAGCTCCACGTGCTCGACACGCTCGGCTGCGGACTCGCTGCGAGCGCGCTCGGCATCGCGACCGAAGGCCGCACGGCCATGACGGAGCTTGGGGGGGATCCTCAGGCGTCGGTGATCGGCTATGGCGCAAACATTCCCGCCGCGGGCGCTGCCTTCGCGAACGCGATGCTCTGCCACGGCCTCGACTACGACGACACGCACTCCGACTCCGTGGCCCACGTGAGCACGGTCGTCGTGCCGGTGGCGGCGCCGTCGGCGAAGCGGACGACGCCGACGGACGAGAGTTGCTGGCCGCGATCGTGGCCGGGAACGAGATCGTCACGCGTGTCGGCATGGCCGCGTCCGGCGCCTTCCACAAGCGCGGCTTCCACCCGACAGCCGTCTGCGGCATCTTCGGCGGCACGGCCGCAGCGATGCGCCTCGCGGGCTGCAACGCGCGTAAGACGGCGAGCGCGCTCGGCATCGCCGGCTCGTTCGCCGGCGGGCTGTTCGCGTACCTCGAGGACGGGACGGCGACGAAGCCGATGCACGCCGCGTGGGCGGCCCACGGTTCGGTGCTGGCTGCGCGTCTCGCTGCCCTCGGCGCCGAAGGCCCGCCGAGCGTGCTCGAAGGGCGCTTCGGGCTCTATCACGCGTTCCTCGGTGCCGAGAAGGGCGAGGTCGACATCGAGAGCCAGCTCGCGGACCTCGGCGAGCGCTGGGAGACGCCGCGGATCGCGTACAAGCCGTACCCGGCGTGCCACTTCATGCACGGCTCGCTCGGCTCCACCGCGAGCCTGCTCGGCGACGTCTCGCCCGACGAGATCGACGAGGTCGTCGTGACGATCCCCGAGGCGGGCGTCTCGCTCGTGCTGGAGCCGGCAAACGCGAAGATCGCGCCGCGCACGGAATACGAGGGGAAGTTCAGCCTCCAGTACTCGACGGCCGCCATGCTCGTCCACGGCCGCGTCGGCGTGCAGACGTACTCCGAGGAGGCACTCGCCGATCCGGCCACGCTCGAGCTGGCGAAGCGGGTCCGCTACGAGACGAAGGACTACCCGACGTACCCGGCGGCGTTCCCGGGAGGCGTCCGCATCCGCACGCGCGACGGCAGGACGCTCGAGGCCGACTTCCCGTACCAGCAGGGCGGGCCGGAGAACCCCATGAGCGCGGACGAGGTCCGCGCGAAGTTCCGCGAGAACGCCCTGCTCGCGCTGTCCGCCGACGCCGCCGAGGCGCTGGAGGTTGCCGTGCTCAGTCTCGACGAGCAGGAGAGCGTGCGGAGCGTGTTTCCGCTGCTCGCGGAGAGCGAGTGCCCGCATGACAGTCGCTCGCTCGGCTCGTTCCCGTGGAGGAACCGACGTGCCCCTCTTCCAAATGCGCCTCCCGCGCGCCGTACATGCCGGCGCGCTCGACCCAGTCGGTGGAACCTCCCGGTTCCCCGAGCCCTCCCCCTCATAGGCCAAAGGACGGCCATGAGTCGCCGAGCGGACGGAGATCGTCACCGCGATCCGCGCGTGGGTCGACGCGGAGGTGATCCCGTCTGCCTCGGAGCTCGAGCATGCGGATGCCTTCCCCGAGACGCTCGTCGAGCAGATGAAGGGCTCGGTCTCTTCGGGGTGATCATCCCGGAGGAGTACGGCGGCCTCGGGCTCGATCTGACGACATACGTGCTGATCCAGATCGAGCTCTCGCGTGGCTGGATGTCGCTGTCCGGCGTGCTCAACACGCATTTCCTGTCCGCGTGGATGATCCAGCAGTACGGCACGGACGACCAGCGGCAGCGCTACCTCCCGCGCATGGCGAAAGGCGAGGTGCGCTCGGCCTACTCGATGACGGAGCCGCATGCGGGCTCGGACGTGCAGGCGATCCGCACGTCGGCCGTTCGCGACGGCGACGACTACGTGATCACCGGCCAGAAGATGTGGGCGACGAACGGACTGCGCGCCGGCCTCGTCATGCTGCTCGCGAAGACCGATCCCGACGCCGATCCCCCGCATCGAGGCATGACGGCGTTCCTCCTCGAGAAGGAGCCGGGCGTGACGGAGCAGCCCGGCCTCACGATCCCGCCCCCGCTGAAGAAGCTCGGATACAAGGGCGTCGAGTCGACCGAGCTCGTGTTCGACGGGTTCCGGACGCCCGCGTCCAGCGTGCTCGGCGGCGAGGCGGGCGTCGGTCGAGGGTTTCAAGTACTTCATGGGCGCGATCGAGCTCGGCCGCGTCAACATCGCGGCGCGCGGCGTCGGCATCGCACGCGCGCGTTCGAGGAGGCCATCGGCTACGCGCAGGAGCGCGAGGCGTTCGGCAAGCCGATCGCGGAGCACCAGGCCATTCAGCTCAAGCTGGCCCAGATGGCGACGAAGATCGAGGCAGCACGCCTGCTCACGATCCAGGCCGCCGAGCGGAAAGACGCAGGCGACCGCGCCGACCTCGAAGCGGGGATGGCGAAGCTCTTCGCGACGGAGACCGCGGCCGAGGTCGCCCTCGAGGCGATGCGCATCCACGGTGGGTACGGCTACTCGCAGGAGTTCGTCGTCGAGCGTCTCTACCGCGACGCCCCCGTGCTCATCCTCGGAGAGGGGTCGAACGAGATCCAGCAGCTCGTCATCGCGCGACGGCTCCTCGAGCTCCACGCGCGCGGCTGATGGACTTCGCCGTATCAGAGGGGCTGAACGAGATCCGCACGGCCGTGGCCGAGCTCTGCGCGCGGTTCCCGGGCGAGTACTGGCGCGGGCTGGAGCCTGACCGCTACCCCGAGGAGTTTGTCGCCGCGTTGACCGAGAACGGCTGGCTGGCCGCGCTGATCCCGGAGGAGTACGGCGGCGCCGGTCTGAGCCTGACGGCGGCGAGCGTCATCCTGGAAGAGATCAACGCGTCGGGCGGCAATGCCGCCGCCTGCCACGCGCAGATGTACACGATGGGAACGATTCTCCGGCACGGCTCCGAGGCGCAGAAGCAGCGTTACCTGCCGGCGATCGCCTCCGGCGAGTTGCGCCTCCAGGCCTTCGGCGTGACGGAGCCGACGGTCGGCTCGGATACGACGCACATCCAGACGATGGCCGAACACGCCGACGGCGGCTACCGCGTGAGTGGGCAGAAGATCTGGACTTCGCGTGCACAACACTCCGACCTGATGCTCCTGCTGGCTCGTACGACGCCGCTCGAGGACGTCGAGAAGCGAACCGAGGGGCTGTCCACCTTCATCGTCGACATGAAGCAGGCGCTCGCCGCGGGAACCATGACCATCCGCCCGATCAAGACGCTGATGAACCACGCCACGACGGAGATCTTCTTCGACGGCGTGGAGGTCCCCGAGGACGCTCTCGTCGGCGAGGAGGGCCAGGGCTTCCGCTACATCCTCGACGGGATGAACGCCGAGCGCATCCTCATCGCCGCCGAGTGCATCGGCGACGGGCGCTGGTTCGTCGCGAAGGCTGTCGACTACGCCTCGGAACGGGTCGTGTTCGGCCGGCCGATCGGCACGAACCAGGGAGTCCAGTTCCCGATCGCGCGTGCGCACGCAGCGATCGAGGCCGCTGATCTCGTCCGCTACAAGGCTGCCTGGTTGTTCGAGCAGAGCATGCCGTGCGGTGCAGAGGCGAACATGGCCAAGCTGCTCGCCTCCGAGGCTTCCTGGCAGGCCGCCAATGCGTGTCTGGACACCCACGGCGGCTTCGGCTTCGCCGAGGAGTACGACGTGGAGCGGAAGTTCCGGGAGACGAGGCTCTACTCGGTCGCCCCGGTGTCGAACAATCTCATCCTGGCGTACGTCGGCCAGCACGTCCTCGGTCTGCCGCGCTCGTACTGATATCACTGTGATATCATCGCCCGATGGCCGCATTCCACCTCCGGCTGCCGGACGAGCTCTACAAGCGGCTGCGGAAACGCGCCGGAGCTGAAGGCCGTTCAATCAATGCCGAGGTCGTGAGCATCCTCGAGCGAGACCTCGCCCGGCAGGACCCGACAGAGTTCACACGGAGGCTCGACGAGCTGCGCTCGCGATGGACCATCTCGCCGGACGCCCCGATGCCCGAGGACATCATTCGAGCTGATCGTGATTCCGATCACGGCCGTCTTTGACGCCAGTGCGCTCGTGCGCGCGGTCGGGGAAGAGCGCGATGACGCGGCGCGGTCCTGGCTTCGGGCGGCTGCCAACGGACGCGTACGCGCGCACGTTCCGGATCTTGCGTACGTCGAGGCCGCGAGCGCCTTCCGGACGTACGTCCGCGGAGGCACCATCACCGACGAGGAGGCCGACGAACGTCTCACCCAGATTGTCGCCGCACCGCTCGAGGCGATTCCCTTGCGGCTCCTCTGCCGGCAGGCTCTGGCCTTCGCGCGACTGCGCGGACTGAATGCATACGACGCGTGCTACCTCGCGCTCGCAATCGGCCTGGATGCGACCCTCGTTACGGCCGACCGGCGCCTGGCAGCGGAGGCGGAGAAGGCGGCGCTCATTCCGCGCGATTACCCGCCAGCCCATTGAAGGCGGCGAGCGAGCGTTCGAGCTCGATACCGTCGAAGCCTCTGCCGATGAAGACGATCCGCGAGCGGCGATCGTCGTCCGGCCAGGCGTCCAGGTGTTCAGGCGGGTGGACGGCGTGCTGCACCCCGTTCAGGAGCAAGGGTCCGTCGGCACCGACATTGAGCAAACCCTTGACCCGGAGGACGTCCTCGCCACGCGCCTGAAGGAGCATCGTCAGCCAGACGCCGAAAGCCGTCCAGTCGAGCTGGTCGTCGAGGAAGAGGCACACGGCGCGGATGGCGTCCTCGTGCTCGTGTCCGGACGGCGTCACGTCGCGCGGATCGCGTGCCGGACGCCCGAACAGCCGGGCGGGCTCCACGTCGCCGAAGGACGCTTCGACGATCTCCGCCGTGGGATTGATGCGCCCGGCCCGGTCGACCACGCCCCTCGTCGCCGCGAGGTCGCCCTTCGTCACGACGAGCGTGTCGGCGATCGCGACCTGCTTCAGCGACTCCTCGTGGCGCAGGCCGCTGACGGCGTCGATCGTCGCCACCACCGTCTCCAGGCTGTAGTGGTGCCGGACGACCGGCTCCGAGAGGAGCGTGTAGACGATCGGTGCCGGATCGGCGAGCCCGGTCGTCTCCACCACCACCCGGCGGAAGGCCGGGATCTCGCCACGCTCCCGCCTGCTCAGGAGATCGCGCAGCTCGTCGGCCAGGTCGCCGCGCAGCGTGCAGCAGACGCACCCGGAGCGGAGAAGCACCGTACGCTCGTCGACGCGGCGCAAGATGTGGTGATCGATGGCAACCTCGCCGAGCTCGTTGACGATGACGGCCGTCTCGCCCATGTCCGGATGGCCGAGCAACCGCGAGATGAGCGTCGTCTTGCCGCTCCCGAGGAAACCCGTCACGAGAGTGACGGGCGTCTTAGGCAAGGCTGGCGAGAAGGTCGGGGTCGAGCGGGTCGAGCGGCCTCCCTGCGAGCTGCTCGGCCTCGCGCCAGATCGAGCTCAGGTCTTCGACCACCGCGGTTCGTCCCGTCCGGTCGCGGAGGACGTAGACGCTGCCCGCCCACTCGTCGAGCCGGAGGCCGAAGTGGGAGAGCACGCGGTTCAGGAGCCGCACACGAAGTGCCCGAGCCCGCCGGCTGCCCCCTTGCTCGGCCCAGCTCTCGTTCAGGAGGACGCCGCAGAGGCTGCACATTTATGGTCCGGGTTGTACCAGCGACGAGGAGGTAGTTGACATGGCGAAGGAGATCATCTGCGCGTACGGGGTGGACGTCGACGCGGTGGCGGGGTGGATCGGCTCCTACGGCGGCGCCGAGTCTCCCGACGACATCTCGCGCGGGATGTTCGCGGGAGAGGTCGCCGTGCCACGCCTACTCGACCTCTTCGACCGGGCCGGCCTTACAACGAGCTGGTTCATCCCGGGCCATTCGATCGAGACGTTCCCCGAACAGACGACCATGGTGGTGGATGCCGGCCACGAGATCGGAGTGCACGGCTACACGCACGAGAACCCGATCGCGATGACCCGCGAGCAGGAGGAGACAATCCTCTTGCGCTGCATCGACCTCATCACGGACGTGTCCGGCAAGCGGCCGACCGGCTACGTCGCGCCGTGGTGGGAGTTCTCGCCCGTCACGAACGAGCTGCTGCTCGAGCACGGCATCAAGTACGACCACTCGCTGATGCACAGGGACTTCGAGCCGTACTACGTCCGGGTGGGCGACTCCTGGACGAACATCGACTACTCGAAGGGCGCCGACGAGTGGATGAAGCCGCTCGTGCGCGGCGAGGAGACGGACCTGATCGAGATCCCCGCGAGCTGGTACCTGGACGACCTGCCGCCGATGATGTTCATCAAGGCTGCTCCGAACAGCCACGGCTTCGTCAGCCCGAGGGACCTCGAGCAGCTGTGGCTCGACCAGTTCGACTGGGTCTACCGCGAGCTCGAGTACGCCGTCTTCACGATGACCATCCACCCCGACGTGAGCGGCCGCCCGCAGGTGCTGCTCATGCACGAACGGATCATCGACCACATCAACAAGCACGACGGCGTGCGCTGGGCGACCTTCGACGAGATCGCCGACGACTTCGCGAAACGGAACCCGCGCTCGGGCTGATCGCTGTTCGGACAGCTTGACGAGCTAGGCCTTACGCTGACAGTCGTCGCTGTCAGAGGAACTCAACCGAGCCCTAGCGCGTGACAGCAGGCGTGCGTCGCACGAGGCTGGCATTCTGAGTCGCATGCGCATTCTCGATCGGTCTCTGACCCGACTTCCGAAGCCGCTCCGAACCGTGGTCGATTGGGCGCTGACGATCGCTTTGGCGATCATCGCCGTGCTTGCTTTCCAAGCGGAGGTTGCGAAGCCCTACCGCATTCCGACACCGTCGATGGAGCCGACCCTGCACTGCGCGAAACCTGTCGGCGGCTGCCTCTCGCGGGTGGCGGATCGAGTACTCGCGAACCGGATCGTGTACCGGTTCCACGAGCCCCGCCGCGGCGACATCGTTGTCTTCAAGGCACCTGCCCGAGTCGAGGCGGCCTGCAGCGCTGGTGGCACCTTCGTCAAACGGATTGTCGGACTACCCGGCGAGAAGTTGTCGATGCGGAACGGATTCGTCCTGATCAACGGCGTCTCGCTCGTCGAGCCCTACCTGCGGCCGGGTTACCGCGGCCGCGAGAGCGGAGACTGGGCGCGTATCGCCAGCGACAGCTACTTCGTCCTTGGCGACAACCGCACGATGTCCTGCGACTCGCGCCGTTGGGGCGTGATCCGCCGGGACGACATCATCGGCCGGGCAGACGTGATCTATTGGCCACCGAACCGGGCCGGAGAGCCATAGGCACGCAGGGTCGCGCTGGCCCCGCCGCCGCCGCTCCCGACACGTGCGGGAGCGGCTCACCACGGCTCTCGGAGACCACCGCCCGCCTGGAAATCGTCAGATTTCCAGGCGTTCATCCGAAGTCGGCGTCGCGCAGCGACGTCGTGTAGATCTCCTCGCTCAGGTCGGCCAGCTCGCGCGTGTCCGTCCAGATCGGGTGCGCGACGCCGTCGGACGCGGCGACGCCCTGGTGGTAGCCGTAGTGACCGAGGGAGCCGGGCACCGTCTCGTCCGACGGCACATTGGCCGCGCGTATCGGCGGGCGCCATGTGCGGCCGCCGTTGCGCGAGATCGTGCACGAGTAGAACGCACGCTTACGCGCGGGATCCCCGAGCGTGTCGTAGAAGCACGCCCACACCGTGCCGTTCGACGCGTCCACGGCCGATTGCGGCCAGAACTGGTCGGCCTGGCGGGCGGCGGACATCGGTGCCACGGGCCTGCCCTCACGCGTGTCGGGATCCGGCGCGATCCGACGGAGCCGCGGGTCAAACAGGGCGATGTGCGCCGCCTGGCGGCCGCGAAACTCCGTTCGCGCATAGCTCACGTACACGCGTCCCGAGTAGGGGCCACCCGAGCGTGTCGACGGAGACGATGGGATTCGAATTGACGCAGGTACGCGGCTGCGCGGGAATGACGATTCCCGAACCGCAGTGCGGGATCGTGACTGCCACGAAGGACGCCACCTTGCGGAGATCGCGGAAGTGTGCGCCGCCGTCCGTCGAGCGGGCCATCCAGATCCCGAACTCTTCGACGTCGTCCCACGCGACGTAGACAACCCCCGTCGGTCCCGTAGCGACGGTCGCGTATGTCAGCACGCGCCCCTCCCGGACCTTGACGGGCTTCGACCAGGTCAGCCCGCCGTTGTCGGAATGGCTCAGGACAACGCTGAACGCGACATTGCGGGCAATACGCGTCCACGCGAGGTACACCCGTCCCCGATGCGGGCTCCCGGGCGCGTTGTCGACCGCGATGGCAGGCTTGTCGTCGAGCCTCGCCGTCCCGAGCGCCGCTACGCGGATCGGTTTCGACCACGTCGCTTCCGGGCCCGTCCGGACGACGACGTACACGTACTGGCGCGCGTCGTCGCGGCACGGCGTTGCCCGCACGAACGAGTAGTACTGGCGTCCCTTCGCGTCGATCGCGACGCCCGGGTCCGAGGAGCAGCTGGCCAGCGGCTTGGCCGGCGGCGGATGTGCTCTCGCCGTTGTCCACGAGCGGCCGCCGTCCGTCGAGGAATAGATGCGCATCGTGCCCTCCTCGATGCTGTTCGAACCGGCGAGCAGCGTCTCGTTGTCCGAGGGATCGATCGCGATCGTCGCTCCGGTCTGGAGCTCCGGGAGCCGCGAGACATTGACGTTGTCCGAGTCCGCCGCCGTTGCGCCTGTCGCGAGTGAGAGGGCGAGTAGGCCGGCCAGGACGACGTGAGTGCGCACCGCGGTCATTCTCGGGAATATTCGCGCGCCGTGCGCGCTCGGATGCCCTCGGGCCTGCTACGCGTCTGAACGGCCTCCTGTGAGGCCGCTGGCCTCGAGACCTCGCGCCTCGCCGAGCTCCTCTTCCTTGGCGGGCGCGGTAGGCCGGCCGCCGAAGAAGCGGAGCTTGAGGCCTGCAACCAAGAGGAGAAGCCCGATCGCCAGCAGCGAGACGAGCGTCGTCGCAGTTCCCAGGGCATAGAGGTCCGGCCTGATGGCGCCCGTGAAGGTCAGCCCGCCGATCGTGAGCGGCAGCGTGTCCGTCGACGCGTTCTGGAAGAGCACCGTACGGTCGTAGTCGTTCCACGCGAGCGTGAAACCGAACAGGAACGCGCCGAAGATCCCCGTCCAGATCAGCGGCAGCGTCACCTCGCGGAACGTCCGGCGCTGGTCGGCGCCAAGATCGCGGGCAGCTTCCTCGACGCGGGCGTCATACCGGTTCCAGACGGCGACCATGACGAGGAAGCCGAATGGAATGCCCCAGACGATGTTCGCTCCCAACGCCGTCTTCCAGATGGTCGCGTCCTCGCCGATCTTCGCCCAGAAGATCTGCGTGCCTACAGCGAGGAGGTAACCCGGCGTCATCAGCGCGAGCATGACGATGTAGAAGCCGACGGCGTCGGAACCGAGCCGCCACCGCTTCCGGAAGGCCATCGACAGCGTGAAGGAGAGGAAGGCCACGATCGCTCCGGCGGCAAGACTCAGGTAGAGCGAGTTCTTACCCGCGACGCGGATGTCGTTCGCGTGGGATAGCGCATCGGCGTTCTGGTCGAAGAGCGACTTCCACCAGTGCAGGCTGATCGGGCCTCGGAAGGGCCACGTGAGCTGTCCGAAGTCGCCCTGGAAGCTGAGCACCGCCATGAGGATCATCGGCGAGTAGAGGAAGAGGAGGAAGAGCACGAAGTACGTGCCCAGACCCCACTTCGACCAGTCGATACGGCGGCGCACGCTAGAGCTCCTCCCTGAGGTTCGAGAACCGCGTGATCACGAAGACGCCCACGATGAGCGCGAAGACGAGTAGCACCGCGGACGCGGCTCCCTGTGGGTACTGCACTGCGAGCTCGACCTTGGAGTTGACGATCGTGCCCACCGACGTGACGGAATTGCCGCCGACGAGCTTCACGGTCCCGTACTCGCCCATGGTGAGAACGAAGACGAAGATCGACCCGATGACGACGCCGGGCATCGACTGGGGAACGATCACCTCCCGGAAGGTGCGCCACCAGTTGCCGCCGAGGTCGCGCGCCGCCTCGAGCGCGGTCCGGTCGACCTGCGACAGCGTGAAGAACAGCGGCGTGATCATGAAGAGGATGTACAGCTGGATCATCGCGAGCAAGACCGAGGTTTCCGAGAGCGGCTCGATGAGCGGGTTGTCGGGGCCCCACCAGCCGATCATGTCGCCTACCTGGTTGATCGCCCCTTCGCGGCCGGTCAGGGGGAACGTCCAAGCGATCGACCGGGTGAGCGTGCTCGTCCAGAACGGCGCGAGGGCGATGATGAACAGCGCGATCTGGTAGCGCAGGCTGTTCACCTTCAACGCGAGAAAGTACGCGATCGGGAAGCCGAAGACGAGGCAGGCGACAACCGCGATCAGCGAGCGGTAGAAGCTCGCCCACATGTTGTCCCAGTACACGCGGTCCTGGAAGACCTCGCGGTAGTTGTCGAGCGTCCAGTCGGTGACGAAGCCCGTACGTCGCGCCCGTGCTCGTACGTCCAGAAGCTGACGAGGACGATGAAGACGAGCGGCGCGATGAGGAAGAAGCCGAGCCAGACGGCGCCTGGTAGCGCCCAGAGGGCCGTCATCCAACCGGCGCCCTGCTCGCCGCTCTCGCCGAGTGCCGCTTCCGACGGGTGCTCGATCTCCTCTGCCTCTTCGAGCTCCTCGACGTCGAGGCGGGGCGATTTAGGTCCTGAGGAGCTGGACATCCTCCTCCTTCCACGAGATACGAATCGGCTCCCCCTCGCGCCCGCGCAGGGATGCGTAGCGCTCGCCCGGCACCTTGGCCAGCAGCCGCTCGTCCGCCGACCGTGAGGTGGAGCTTCACGAGGTCGCCGAGGAACTCGACGAAGACGATCTCGCAGTCCGCCGAGTTCAGCTCCGGGCCGCCACCGTCAGCGGAGTCCAGGCTGACAGCCGCCGCGCGGACGGCCACGGCGATCTCGTCGCCCACGCGCACGGTCGTCGTCGGGCGCGACCACGCTTGCCCGGACGGTGCCGTCGTCGATCACGAGACGGTGGCCGTCACGCCGCGCGACCGTGCCCTTGAAGATGTTGTTGTCGCCCATGAACCGCGCCACGAGCTCGGTTTCGGGCCTGGTCGCGACGGTCAGCGGGTCTCCCACCTGCTGGATCTTCGCGTCGTTCATGACGACGATCCGATCCGCCATCGACAGAGCCTCTTCCTGGTTGTGCGTCACGTGGATGAACATCAGCCCGAGCTCGCGCTGGAGGTTGCGCAGCTCGACGCGCATTCGCAGCTGGAGCAGCCGGTCGAGGTCGCCGAGCGGCTCGTCGAGGAGGAGCGCCTTGGGCTGGGTGACGAGCACGCGCGCGAGGGCGACTCGCTGCTGCTGCCCACCCGAGAGCTGGCGAGGCTTGCGGTCGGCGAGCGGTTCGAGGCCGACCATCTCGAGGGCGGACATCGCCTGCTTCCGCCGCTCCTCCTTGCCGACGCCGTGCATCTTCAGCCCGAACTCGACGTTCTGGAGCACGGTGCGGTGCGGGAAGAGCGCGAAGTGCTGAAAGACCGTGGTCGTCGGCCGCTTGTGCGGCGGCAAGTCGACGAGCGACTCCCCGTCGAGCAGGATGTCGCCGCTCGTCGGGAACTCGTGGCCGCCGATCATCCGCAGCGTGGTCGTCTTGCCGCACCCCGAGGGACCGAGCAGGACGACGTACTCGCCGTGGTCGACGTGCAGGTTGAAGTCGTCGACGGCCACGTGCCGCCCGGGAAGACCTTCCGTCACGTCGATGAGGTCGAGCCCGGTCCCGCTCTGTGACAGAGGGGGCGGCGGATGCCGCCCCCTCTGAAGGCCCAACGGGTTCCGTCATGCCCTACGCGCTGAGGAACTCGTTGAACTTCTTCACCTGGTACACGTTCTCCTCGTAGAACGAGTTCCAGACGGTGTACTTGCACGACCGCTTGACGAACGACCCTCCGTCGCGCACCTGCCCCTTCTTGATGTCGCCGACCTTGCCAGTGATGCCCGGCAGGTCGCGCGGCGCCGGCTTGCCGCAGATACCAGAAGTCGTACTCGGCCGGGTGAACGCCGGCGAGCCCTGGACCCGTTCTTCGATCCACGACAGGAGCTTCTTGCCGTTCGCGACGTAGTAGCCCTGGCGCATGATCAGTGCGCCGAGCCAGCCCTCGTACATCCAGTTGAGGTAGTCGTAGACGGCCTGCGAGCTTCTCGCCCGTCACGTGCGACGGAATGCCCTGGGCGCTGCACCAGCCACGGATGCCCTCCTTCGGGAACGCGTAGCGGCAGTCAACGCCCTGCGCGACGAGCAGCGCCACGGCCGGCGACCACATCGACTCGATGACGACCTCCTTCGAGACCATGAGGTTCACGGACTCGTTGAAGGTCGCCCAGAACGCACGGAACTGGCCGTCCTTCTTGTACTTGGTCAGGATCTTGAACAGCCTGTCCATCTCGACCTCGGGTCATGTTGCCGAGGTCCTTGATCTTCATGAGCCCAAGGGCTTTAACGGCGTTGCCGAGGTCGTCCATGGCGATGGCCGGGTCGTTGAGGACGGCGACGCGGCCCTTCCACTTCGTGTTCAGCAGCTCGGCCCAGGACACCTGTCCGGGCGCCTTGTTGAGGACGCTCCCGTCATAGCCCATCGAGTCCATGTTGAAGTGGGCCGGCGGGCCGAGGAGCCACCGAGGCTGCGGCTTGCCCCCGAATGGCTTGTTCGTTGCCTGGTTCCACCACTGGACGATCTGCTTGTTCTGCGGCCCGGCCTCCTTCGTCTTCGGCAGCCCGGTGGAGCCGTTCGGGTCGACGTAGAGCATCCGGTACGGGGCATCGCCCTGTCCCTGGGTGCAACCCCTGTTCGTCAGCAGCACCTTGCCCTTGGTGAAGATGGGGTAGAAGTCCTTCCAGGCCCTGATCTTGAGCCGGTCGACCGGCTGGAAGTTCCCGGTCGGCCAGATCGGCTGGAACTGGTAGTTGTAGAGACCCCCGATGTCGAAGCTCTTCGGAGCGGTGATCGACTTCTGGACCTGGGCGTTCGTCCCCATCAGCTGGATGTTGAACTTGACGCCGAGGTCCTTCTCTGCCTGCTGTTCCGCCCCCGGAGGCCACTCGACGCCCAGCGAGATCATGTTGAGCGTCCCGGTGTACTTCTCGGCGCCCGACGTACCGCCTGCAGCCGGACCGGCGAGGGCGCCCAGCCCTGCCGCCGCTGCGGCTCCGATGCCGCCCTTGACAAGGAGGTCGCGCCGGCTCACCCGGAGCTCCCCTGGCGACTGCGCCCGCTCCGCTGCCGGATCGGTGAAGTCGTTCCTCGTTTGCTCGTCGACGTACCCGAGCTGCTCCGCATACTCCTGCGGATCGAACTCGTGGTCCTCGCTCATGGACACACCCCTTTCCTCCCGCGGCGTGTGGTGATTGAACGACACTCTGCCGCCGGGCATGCGCGGATCGTCACGCCACCGCCACCGCATATGACACCCGAGCAGAGGATGACTCTGTATACAACTGTCGCGGGCGGTAGTCAAATGGGAGGCGAACGCACCTCCAAGCGTGGCACCTCACGCTGCGCGCCGCGACTCAGTTGTAGCCTCGAATCTTCCCGACGGGGCCTGCACTGCGACGAGCACGAGGTAGAAGACCGCTCCGGCTGCGACCCCGACGACGACCTTCAACCACGAATGCGACGCGAGGTAGTAGACGGCGACGCCACCGGCGATCGCGAGCACTGCGGACACGTTGACGCCCTTGATGTAGCGGTAGCGCCCCCGAGGGTCGAAGAGCGCGTCCACGTCGAGACGTTGTCGCTTGACGACGAGGTAGTCCGCGAGCACGACCCCGGTGAGCGGCGCGCCGAAGTTGCCGAGGTGCGTGATCCACCGCTGCGCCTCCTCGATCAGGTCCGGGAACCCGGACAGTGTCACGGCCATGACGGCCACGAGGAGCGTCGCCACCAGCCGGCCGAGCCGCGGAACGGTGTTAACGAGCGAGAGGCCCGCGGTGTAGACGTTGATGATGTTCGCAGCCAGACCCTGAACGACGATCGCGGCCATCAGAACGACCAGCAGGACGTCGCTCGACACGAGATCGGCTACTGCGATGAACGGGTTCATCTCCCCGGTTGCGGCTGCGGCGTACCCTCCGACGAAGGTTGTCACGACCGCCGCAGCGACCGCGGAGCCGGCCAGGCCGATCCGCATGTCGCGGCGCGTTGGCGTGTAGCGGCAGAAGTCCGAGATATTGGCCACTAGCGTGAGGAATGCCCCGCACATCACCGTCACGTAGGTGGCGAACCCCGTCCACGTGAGCTGTTGCTCGGGCGAGTCGAAGACACGCCCCACGGCGTAACCCGCGTCGTCCGTGCCGAGAAACAGGACGACGATGATCGCGGTCAGCGCGAGCGACACCGGCAGCACGATCTTCAGCAGCCAGCGCATGACGTCGAACCCGAGGATCGCGAGCACCGCGTGCACGGCACCCAGGCACAGGGCAAGCGGGACGAGCCGCAACCGGTCGCCGGTCATCGCGCCGTAGAGCGCCTGGATCGCGAGCGCACCCGTCAGCGCCTGCGCCGCGAACCAGTACGTCGCGGCGATCACACGGTAGGGCGACGACAGCAGTCGCGACCCCCAGTAACCGAGGTGCGCGCGCATCTGCACCGGCCCCGCCAGCCCATAGTCCACGCCCGGCTGGGCAACGATGCACAGCATCGCGTACGCGAGCGCCTGACCCACCACCATCGCGAGCACCGCCCACCACAGCGGCAGACCGCCGTCGACGACCGCGAGAGCGCCGAGGACGTACATGACGGGATTGAGGAAGAACGTGAAGTTGATGGCGAAGAGGTCGCGCCAGCCCGCCGTCTGGAGCTCTCGCGGGATCGGCTCGACGCCGTACTCCTCGACCTTGACGCGTCTGCTCATGTCAGGACTGCGAGTGGCGCTGGAAGAACTCCGTCACGACGCGGTTGTGCTCCTCGGTTCCGTCGAAGATCGTCGAGTGGTTCGAGCCCCTGACCACGTGCTTCTCGGCGCCGACGATGCCCTCGTAGATGCCCTGCTGGCCGACGCCGCCCGGCCCCTGATCCCACGGCGTCATCAAGTCCTCGTCTCCGCCGAGCACGAGCGCCGGTGACGTGATCTTCGACAGCCACTCGGTCAGGTCCATGTCGCACATGGCCTGACAGGCGGCTGTGAACACCTCGATCCGGTTCGAGTCGCGCAGGATCTGCTGGATGAGGTCCGTGAGCTCCTCGGCGTTCTGCTCCTCGAGGAAACGCTTGGACATCGCCTGCCAGGTGATCAGCTCTGCCAGGACGCGGCTGCCGGGCCCGTCCGGGTCCAGCCGGGCGATGTCGATCCAGTTCTTGAAGATCAGGCGGCCGGTCTCACCGAGCTTCGCCGCCGCGCAGTTGATGACGACGGAGGTCGTGCGTTCCGGGTACTTGCCGGCGAAGACGATGGCGATCATCCCGCCCATCGATGTCCCGTGGACGTGCGCCTGGTCGATCTCGAGTGCGTCCATCAGGCCTGCCAGGTCGTCCGCCCATACCTCCATGTCGTAGTCCTGAACCGGGCGATCCGACGCGCCGTATCCCCGCATGTCGTAGTCGATCACGCGGAAGTGCTTGGACAGCTCGGGCGTCGCGGGATCGAAGTTGAAGTGCCCGAAGCCCGCGCCGTGGATCTGTACGACCGGCTCGCCCTCCCCGCTCGAGCGGTACCAGAGGTTGACGCCGTTGACCTCCGTCGTCCCTTCCATCAGACCTCCTCGTGGTATCGCGCGGAGTGTGTCAGACTCGGGCTCCCGTGCAGTAGCCGCGATCCTGGAGGTGTGAGATGACCAGCACGCTGCTCAATCGCACGACTGCGACGAAGGAGAACGCCCTCACGGACGAGGAACGCGACGCCTTCCTCGCCGAGAAGCGCATCGGACGGCTCGCAACTCAACGTGAGGACGGCTGGCCGCATGTGACACCGATCTGGTACGTGTGGGAGGGCGGTCGGTTCTTCCTGACACTCGGCAAGAGCCGCCGCCATCTGCGTCATATCGCGGCCGACCCGCACGTGACGATGTGCGTGGACGACGACCCGAGGATCACCGACCTGTCGAAGGCACCGCGGTCGGTGGTGTGCTTCGGCAAGGCGACGCTTGTCGAAGACGAGCAGGCCGTCCGCGAAGCGACGCGCAAGGTGGAGGATCGCTATCTCGAAGGCGCCAGCGGCCCGGAGCTCGAGGAAATGCTCTGGTTCGAAGGGCGGACCGTGGTCGAGATCGAACCTGTCCACTGGCTCGCGTGGGACCAGGGTAAGGGGTAGCCCTCAGGCCTCGAGCGTGACGGCGACACGCTCGGGCGGCCTACTCAGCACGTCTGCCGTGCCCGAGCTGGGGAGAACACGGCGCACGAGGGAGAAGTGGGCCGGCGCCTTTGCGAACGGATACGGAGTGATCCGGACGTGCCAGGGGCCGACCGGCTCCAAGGCATAGCCCTGGATGTCGGCCGGCTCGCCCGCTTCCACATCACGCATGCAGAAGTACAGCGAGAGACGGTCGAAGAGCTGAAGCAGCTCATAGTCGCCGCGATGCTCACCCGGCTCCCCGCCGAACTTCGCCTCCTGCTCGGCGACGAACGCCTCCACCTCGTCCTGCACCTCCGGCGCGCGCGTAAGCGCGAGGCCAGGATCGAGCCCGTAGCGCTGGCGGTAGATACCTGCGCCGTGCATCGAGACGAGAACGCCGGCGTGTGGATCCTGCTCCGTGATCGCGGCGATCCCGGCGCGGTAGAAGGCAAGGTGCGAACGGACGTCTACATCGAGGAAGTTCACAGGCGTGCCGTCGCCGTGAATCCTCGGCGCCCTCTCCCACACTGCCCAGCCGTCGTCGTGGCGCCGAGTCGCGATCTGCAGCGACTCGGACGCGGCGGGCTCCGACCAGCTCGCCGCGAACTGCGCCGAGAGGTCGGCGTGGTCGGTCTGGAGGATGACCTGCCAGGCATCGCCGAGGTCCCTGACGATCACGTCGAACGACCCGCGAGCCGGTTCCTGGCCCATGGGACGAGGCCGCCGGAACACGCGAGGTCGACGACGAACTCCGGCACGGGCTGCGCTCCGAATACCTGGCCGTCGACGTCCACCTCGCCGGTGTCGGTGTCGATCCTGATCTGCGACCCGGGCCGGGCCGCGCCGGCCGCGCCCGCGCATTCGAGCGCGGGTAGCCCGAGATTGACCGCGTTGCGCCGGAAGATGCGGGCGAAGCTCACTCCGACGAGGCTGCGAACGCCCCAGGCCTTCATGGCCTGCACGACGTGCTCGCGCGACGAGCCGAGACCAAAGTTCGCGCCGGTGACGATGATGGTGTCCTCCCCGAGCTGATCGCGGAGCGTCGGATCGTAGCCCTCGAAGAGGTGCGCCTTCATCAGCTCGGGGTCCTCGATGTTCAGGAACTGGCCCGGATACATGACGTCGGTGTCGACATCGTCGCCGGGGATGACCACTGCCCGACCCTCGATGATCACGGCGTCGCTCCGGAGACGACTCCCGCCGGGTCGACGAGCTCGCCCGCGACCGCAGCTGCGGCGGCGACCCACGCGTTGGCGAGGTAGACCTCGGCCTCGGGCGAGCCCATGCGTCCACGGAAGTTGCGGTTCGTGGTGGTTACGCCACGCTCCCCGGCGGCGAGCACGCCCATGCCGCCGCCGAAGCACGCCCCGCACGTCGGCGTGGACACCATGGCCCCGGCCTCGACGAAGAGGTCGAGGAGGCCCTCGGCGAGCGCCTCCCGGTAGATGCGTTGCGTCGCCGGCACGACGATCAGCCGGCAGTCGGGGTGCACGCGGTTCCCGCGCAGCACCTCGGCCGTTTGCCGGAGGTCGGTCATCGTGCCGTTCGCGCAGTTTCCGATGTACGCCTGGTCTACGCGCGTCCCCGCCACTTCGGACACCGGCACGACGTTCCCCGGCAGGTGGGGCTTCGCGACGAGCGGCTCGAGGGAGGAGAGATCGAGAGCGAGCCGGCGGGCGAGCTCGGCGTCGGGATCGGTGCGCTCGGCCCGCCATGGCCGGTCCGTGCGGCCCTCGAGGTAGGCAGCAGTCGTATCGTCGGCCGGAAAGAGGCCCGTATCCGCGCCGGCCTCCACGGCCATGTTCGAGACAGCGAGACGCTCGTCGAACGAAAGCGCCTCTGCGCCGTCGCCGACGAACTCGAGCGCACAGTTCGTCGCGCCTCCCACGCCAAGCTCTCCGATGATCGCGAGAATGACGTCCTTGCCGGCCACGTAGGGACCCAACCTCCCAGTGACCTCGACCTGGATCGTTGCCGGCACCGCCTGCCAGAACTCGCCGAAGGCGAGGCACGCCGCAATGTCTGTCGAGCCGAAGCCGCTGCCGAAGGCACCGAGCGCGCCGTACGTACACGTGTGAGAGTCGCCCCCGGCGATGACCGAGCCGGGAACTACCCACCCCTCTTCGCAAAGGAGCGTGTGCTCGATTCCACCCCGGCCCTGGCCGAAAAACGTCACCCCTTGGTCGTCCGACCACGCCTTGAGCCGTCGCTGAACACCGGCTGAGCGTGCGTCCTTCGCGGGCGTGAAGTGATCCGCGACCATCACTACCTTCGCCGGGTCGAAGACGCGTGACGCGCCCATCTGCTCCATCACGCGAAACGCCACGGGGCCGCTGACGTCGTTGGCCATGACGACATCGCACCGCACCATGACGACGTCTCCGGGCCGCACGTCGTCCACGTCGGCGTGTTCCAGCAGGATCTTCTCAGCGAGCGTGTGCGGCACTTGCCATCTCCTCGAGGTGGGCGAGGACGTCGTCCAGAGGCACGACGTCACCGTACTTCGTGTCGATGTCGTAGAGATTGGCCGCGTGGGCGTCGGGGTTCCGGTCGCCCACCGCCTCACGCGGCACGACGGGCCTGTAGCCGTGCTGGATCGCGTCGACAACGGTCGCGCGGACGCAGCCCGACGTCGAGGCGCCGGTGACGATGACGCTGTCGCAGCCCCACTCTTCGAGGAGGCTCGCGAGCGCCGTGTCGAAGAACGCCGACGCGAACAGCTTGTTCAGCACGGGCTCGTCTGCGCGAGGCGCAATCCGCGAATCGATGTCTACCCACTCGGAGCCGGCCTCGAGCGTGAGCAGCGCGGGGATCTTGTCGATGAATGCTGCGGCCGTGCGCTTGTCGGCTTCGCCGTAGGAGACGGTCGTGAAGACGACGGGTACGGCAGCCGACCGCGCCCCCTCGAGCAGCCGACCGATCGCCTCGACGACGCCGTCGAGATCGCACACGAGCGGCGACGCCGGGGTCGGTGAAGCCCCGGTTGACGTCGACGACGATCAGGGCCGGCCTCTGCCCGAAGCCGACCCTGCCGTGGAATCCCGCGGTGCCTCACGCCTCGCTCTGCCTACGCAGACGGCGCGGGCATCCCGTCGCCGGCCCTCACCCGCGCGAGCGCGTCCTCGCCCGACTCGAGCGGCGACCAACGGAGCGGCTGCGCGAGCGTTGGAGGATCGAGGCCCGTTTCCTCCTTGCAGCGCAGGAGCAGCTCACCGAGCGGCGGGCCGTAGTCGAAGTCGGGCGCTTCGCCGCGCTCCTCGCGCTGGCGAGCGCGTTCGGCTTCCGTCGCCGCCCCGTCGGCCTGCCCGTCGTCGCCGATGACGACGCCGTAGCCTTCCTTCGCCAGGCCGCGGCTGACGAGCCCGAAGGCGACGTCACGTACGACGGCCTCGACGGGCCGGTCGAGGCGGTCCTTCCAGCCTCCTCCGCCTGCCGTCCGGTAGACGAGCATGTCGCCGGTGTTGACTTCGACGCGGTCGCACTTCGACGGCAGCCACTCTTCGGTGCCGTCGGCGCGCTTGAGCAACTTGGACGAGCGCTGTCCCGGCCAGCCGCCGAGCACGCCCCAGGGGCTCGTCAGCCACCGGTCGTCATGGATCGAGACCTCGCCGGGCTCGAGGTAGACGTAGCGCTTCTCGACGCCGTTCCCGCCCCGGTGAAGACCTGGCCCACCCGAGTCGGTGACCGTCGTATAGCCGTCGATGCGAAGCGGGTAGTACGCCTCGAGGTATTCGGTGGGGATGTTCTCGAACAACGGCCACCAGGAGTGCCCGTCCATGCCGTCGCCGATCGGACGACCGGGGATGCCCCCGTAGAGGATCTCCATCGAGTAGAAGAAGTCGCCCTTGTCGCCCCACCCCGAGTAGAGCATGTAGGGACTCGTGCCGTAGCCGGCCGCCGTGTTCAGCTCCGGGGCCTGCTTGCAGAGCGCGCCGCCGAGCACGTCGAACTGCCGCGCGAGGGCGTGCGTGCGGCAGCCGAGCGCCGCGGGGAAGCGCGGGTTGAGCAGGCTCCCCTTCGGCATGACGACGTGCAGCAGTGGATAGAAGCCGTCGTTGAAGAGGATCTGGGGATCGTTGACCATGATCAGGTAGATCCCGATGAACATCTTGAACATGCCCTCTGAGAGGTAGAAGTTCACCGGCCCGAGCGCCTGGGGATCCGTGCCCGACCAGTCGAAGAACGCGTGGTCACCCTCGCGCCAGATCGTCAGCTTCATCTTGAACGGCCCGTTGCCGAGCCCGTCGTCGTCGATCCAGTCCTCGAAGGTCTGCGGCTCCTCGGGGATGGCCACCAGGATCAACTTGCGCATGGCCTCGTATGTGCGGTCGAGCAGCGCCTGACAGGCGGCGAGGTACGTCTCCTTGCCGAAGCGCTCGCAGAGCTGGACGACGCATCGCTCGCCTGCACGGCAACCGGCGACGATGGCGAACAGGTCGGCCCTGTTCATCTCCGGCAGCCGCATGTTGTTGAAGATGAGCTTGAGGACGTCTTCCTTGTGCTCGCCTCGCTCGATGATCTTGAGGGGCGGGATGATGAGGCCCTCCTCGAAGATCGTCCGCGCGCCCGTCGGAAGGGATCCCGGCAGCGGCCCGCCGCAGTCCATCTGGTGGCCAAACTGGCTCGACCAGCCGACGAGCTCGTCCTCGAAGAAGATCGGCACCAGCACGAGCCAGTCGTTCGTGTGCGAGATCGACGCCGAGCACTTGAACGGGTCCGAGGTGAGGATGACGTCGCCCGGGTAGATCCCGCCCTCCCAGTCGGCCATCATCTCGTTGATGTAGGCGCCGAACTGGCCCACCACCATGCGGCCGTTCGGGTCGGTGATCATCGGGAACTCGTCGTGCTGCTCGCGGATGACAGGGCTCATCGCCGAGCGGAAGAGCACGGCATCCATCTCGAAGCGGGCGCTCTTGAGCGCTCCTTCGATGATGTCGAGCGTGACCGGATCGACGTCGACTGCGGTCGGGATCTGCGCGATCCGCAGCTTCTCTTGCGTGGTTGCCATCTCGTTGTCTCCCCTATGTGCTCGGCGTGATCAGGATGTTGAAGTACGTGTCGACCCGGGCTTCGTGACCGGGCAACACGACCGTGGTGGCGTCGAACTCGGTCACCACCGCGGGGCCTGCGAACGCGTGTCCCGGCTCGAGCTTCGAGCGGTCGTAGATCTTCGTCGAGTGGCGCGCACCCTCGAAGACGATCTCGTGCTCTTCCACGACCGCAGCCGATGCATCCTTCCCGCCCTCCTCGCCCTCGGGCAGCTCGGGCTTGGGCGCCGCCCCGAAGCCGACGGCGCGGAGGTTGACGATCTCGCTGCGCGTCTCGTACATGCGAAAGCCGTAGTGCTGCTCGTGGAGCGCGTTGAAGCGCTGGTCGAGCTCGCCGAGGCCGTCCGAGCGCACCTCCCCGGGCGTCAGGCTCACGGGGATCTCGTAGCCCTGGCCGTGATAGCGCATGTCGGCCACGTAGTTGACGCTGCGAAGCTCCTCGGCGATGCCCTCGTCCTCGAGCCAGCGCCGGGCACGCCCGCCGAGCTCCTCGAGGATGCTCGAGACGTCCTCCGGCTCGGCGTCGTCGAGCACGCGGATGTACGTGCGGGCGAACTCGTCGCGGAAGTCGGCCACGATGTCGCCGAGTGCGCAGAGCAGGCCCGGCGCCGGGGGCACGATCACCGGAAACGAGCCCATGATCCGCGCGACGGCGTTAGCGTGCATCGGCCCCGCCCCGCCATAGGCCACGAGCGCAAACTCGCGCGGGTCGTGACCTCGCTGGACGGAGACGACGCGCAGCGCACCGGCCATGTTCTCGTTGACGATGGCGAGCATGCCCTCGGCGGCGTCTTCGACCGACGGCAGGCTCATCGCGTCGGCAATCGCCTGCACCGCTGTCCGCGCGGCATCTGCGTCCAGCTTCATCTCGCCGCCGAGCAACCGAGGCGGGAGATGGCCGACCACGACATTCGCATCGGTGACGGTCGGCTCGATGCCACCCTTCCCGTACGCGGCGGGACCCGGCTCTGCGCCGGCCGACTGCGGGCCCACGCGCAGGGCCTTCGTCAGCTCCGGCACGTGGGCGATCGACCCGCCGCCGGCGCCCACGGTATGAACGTCGACGGAGGGCACACGCAGGCGGAAGTGGCTGATCGCCGTCTCGCGCCCGATCGTCGGAGCCCCACCGAGGCAGAGCGACACATCGGTTGACGTCCCACCCATGTCAAACGTGAGGATGTTGTCGTAGCCGGCCTTGCGCGCCACGTAGAGCGCGCCCGCGACGCCGCCGGACGGCCCGGAGAGGACGCCGTAGATCGGGTTCCGCGCCGCCTCGCGCGTAGTCATCAACCCCGCGTCCGAGCGAAGGATGTTCACGTCCGCCGTCGCGCCGACGGCCTTCAGCTCCGACTGGAGGTGCTCGACGTAGCTCGCGACCTTCGGCCGCACGTACGAGTTCATGCATGCGGTCAGCGTCCGCTCGTACTCGCGGAACTCGGGCAACACGTGGGAGGAGAGCGTGACCGGGAAGCCCGGGTACAAGCGCTCGACGATCTCGCCCACTTCCTCCTCGTGCCGGCTCGAGATGTAGGAGTTGATGAAGCCGATCGTCAGGGTCTCGACGCCGGACTCGACGAGGTCGCGAATGGCCTCTTCGGCCTGCTTCACGTCGACGGGCGTCACGGTATCGCCCCTCGCGTCCATCCGCTCGACGATCTCGCGCGTGTCGGCGAGCGAGGCCGGCGGGTCGGGCTTGATCATGATGATCCACCCCGCGAGCGGCCCGGGCGTTTGCGAACGCGCAAGGTGGAGGATCTGCTTGAAACCGACCGTCGTCAACAGGCCGACGCGCGCGCCCTTCGACTCGAGCACGGCGTTCGTCGCCACGGTCGTGCCGTGAAGGATGTTGCGGATGTCGGCCACGGCAGTGCCTGCCTCGTCCGAGATGCGCCGGACACCGACGAGCACGCCCTCTGATGGGTCCCCCGGTGTCGACGGGGTCTTCACGCGGTGCATCGCTCCCGTCTCGTCATGGACGAGAAGGAGGTCCGTGAAGGTCCCTCCGACGTCGACTCCGAGCCTGTGCGCCATCCGTTCCTCCTGTTCAGCCGGCGACCGGGGCGAAGACCCCGGCGCGATAGACCTGACCTTCGAGCTCTCGCTCGAGCACTCCCTCCAGCCACTCCGCTACCGCGACGAGCCGGTCGAGGTCGACCCCCGTCTCGATGCCTTCACCGTGGAGCAGGTACACGAGATCCTCTGTTGCGATGTTGCCCGTCGCGCGCGGGGCGAACGGGCAGCCGCCGATGCCGCCGACGGAGGCATCCAACACCGTTGCACCCGCCTCGACCGCCGCGTGCGCGTTCGCGAACCCCGTGTTGCGGGTGTTGTGCAGATGCGCGCCGACAGGGCACTCCAACTCCGAAGTGGCCGTCCCCACGAGCTCGCGCACCTGTCGCGGCACGCCGACCCCGACGGTGTCTGCGAACACGACCTCGTCGGCCTCGGCAGCCGCGAGACGCCGCGCGAGCTCCAGGACCCGTCCCGGGTCGACGGCGCCCTCGAAGGGGCAGCCGAACGCGGTCCCGATCGTGACGGTCGCTCGCAGCCCATCCTCGTGCGCACGCGCGACGATCCGCTCGGCGGCCTGCACCGACTCCTCGACGGTCGCATTCTGATTGCGCTGGTTGAACGTCTCGGAAACCGCAAAGGCAACGTGCGCCTCGTCCAAGCCGGTTTCCACAAGCCGGTCGTAGCCACGCTCGTTGAGGACGAGACCGGCATAGACGACCCCGGGCCGGCGGTCGATCGCGACCACGACGTCCTCGGCCCCGGCCATCTGCGGTACCCGCGCCGGATTGACGAAGCTCACTGCCTCGATGCGCGGCAGCCCGGCATCTGCGAGCCGGTCTACGAGCTCGGCGCGAACCTGCGGCTCGAGGGTCTTGGGATCGTTCTGGAGCCCGTCGCGGGGGGCGACGTCGCAGATGACGACGCTGCGGCCGCTCACAACACGGCCTCGCTCTTGAGCCTGTCGATCTCCTCCGACGAAAGCCCGAGCAGCCCGCCGTAGACCTCCTCGTTGTGGCTGCCTTCGTCCCAGGTCGCCGACCAACGAATCTCCCCGGGCGTCTCGGACAGCTTCGGCACGATCCCCGGCCCGATGTACTCGCCGAACTCCGGATCGACGTGGCGTGCGAGCATCCCCCGGGCCCAGCAGTGCTCGTCCTCGAAGATGTCGGCGATCGTGTAGATCGGGCCGCAGATGACGCCGGCGTCGTTCAGCACCCGGTCGATGTCGGTGGCGGTGTGCCGTCCCGCCCACTCGGCGACGATGGCCTCGATCTCCTCCTGGTGCTCGCCGCGATCGAGGTGCGTCTTGAAGCGGGGGTCGTCAGCGAGCTCCGGCTGCTCCATCGCCCCGCAGAGCCGGCGGAAGACATTGTCTGCGTTGGCGGCGATCACGGTCCACTTGTCGTCCGAGGACTTGAAGATGTTCGACGGCGCCACGCCCTTCAGACCTGTGCCGCCGGGACCGCGCACGATCTTGAGCCGGTCGTACTCCGGCACGGTGCTCTCGAGCAGCGCGAAGCACGACTCGAGCAGCGACACGTCGACCACCTGGCCGCGACCGAAGCCGAGCGAATCGCGCTTGTACAACGCCGAGAGCACGCCGATGGCGGCAAACATGCCCGCGAGCGAATCGCCGAGGGAGATGTGGATGCGCGGCGGAGGCTCGCCTTCGAAGCCGTTGATGTAGCGGATGCCACCCATCGCCTCGGCCACCGAGGCGAAGCCCGCACGAGGCGCGTACGGGCCCGTCTGCCCGTAGCCCGATACACGGCACACAACGAGTTTCGGATTCGCTTCCCACAGCTCCGCGGGGCCGACGTTCCACCGTTCGAGGGTTCCGGGACGAAAGTTCTCCACGAGCACGTCGCTGTGCTTGACGAGCTCGAGCAAGAGCCGCTGGCCCGCCTCCTCGCGGAGGTTCAGCGTGACGCACTTCTTGTTGCGGCCTTGCACCGGCCACCAGAGCGATCGGTCGTGGTAGCGCGCCTTTCCCCATTCGCGGAGGGGATCCGGCTGGCCGGGCGGCTCGACCTTGATGACCTCCGCGCCGAGATCGCCGAGCAGCCGTCCCGTAAACGGCCCCGCAAGGAGCATCCCGAGCTCGATGAGCCGGACGCCGGCCAACGGCCCGGGACCGCTCGTGTCGCGGGCTGTCCCAGTCTCCGTCATCGCCTCGGTCACCCGGCGCTCTCCAGGTCGCGAACGTGCCTCACGAGCAGGTCGCGAGCCTCGAAGACGTGTTCTTTCATCAGCGACTCAGCGCGGTCTGCGTCTCGCGCCTCGATCGCCACGGCGATCTGGCGATGGAAGTGAGCGGAAATGCGGCGCTGCTCGGGCGAGTACCAGATGTACGACCGGTAGACCAGCGGCAGTTCGATGACCTTGCGCACGAGCTCGGCAACCCGCCCGCTCGCCGCGGCGTCCACGATCGTGCTGTGAAAGTGCACGTTCTCCTTCACGAGCGGTGCGACGTCACCGTCGGCCATCGCCTCGAAGCGCTCGCAGCTCGCGAACAGCTCCGCCACCTGTTCCGGCTCCATCTTCGTCGCCGCGCGGCTCGCCGCGTACCCCTCGAGCAGAGCGCGAAGCCTGTAGAGGTCGTCGAGATCCTCCGCGTCGTGTGCGCGGACCGTAGCCCCGCTTATTCGGGGCCGTGTCGACCAATCCCTCGGCCTGGAGGACTGCGAGAGCTTCGCGGATGGGGGTCCGACTGATACCGAGCTCACCCGCGAGCTCTTCTTCCTTCAAGCGCTCGCCCGGCGCCAGCCTGCCGTCGATGATCGCCTCGCGAATGACCTCCGTGGCAACGACACCGGCATTCCGCACGAGCGGCGCGCCGTCGTGAAGGATCCTCGGCACCGAGCGAGCATACAAAATGCAATCCGCGTCCGAATCAGCGTTCGGTGGCGGACACGGGCGTCGGTAGCCGTACCGCGATCAGGGCGCCCGCGAGCGCCAGGAGGCCGATGGAGACCCAGAACGCGTCCCAGCCGGCAGCGGAGGCAACGGCGCCGAGCAGCGGGGTGCACAGCGCGGAAATCAGGAACACGACCGTCGCGGCCACTGCCACCGATCGCCCGGCGAGCTCCGGCGCCGTGAGCTCGCCCGCACTGACGTAGACGATCCCGTTCCAGCCGAGCGCGCCGAAGCCGAAGACAACTGCGGCCGCTATCACAGCAACGGGGCCAGCATGGAGGGCGAACGTGAACACGAGCGCGCCGGCCGCGGCCACCAGACCGACTTCGAACAGGGTGCGCGCGCGACGGCTTCCTTCCTGCCGGTCGGCGACTTTGCCCCAGACCAGCCTGGCGACCATCGCCGTGACGTTGATCGCGAGATAGGCCGTCGACGCGACGAGGGCCGACAGCCCAGCCGACCGTACCGCGGGAACAGTGAACGCCAGCACGGCCTGGAGCACGACGATGTAGAAGGCGGCCACCACGAGCAGCCTCGACATTCCCTGCGCCCGCACGATGCTCCGGAACGCGCGCGGTGCCCGAGAGCCGGGGGAACGGGGTGCATGCTCCGGCATGAGCGCGAAGACGCAGCCCGTGACGGCGACCAGTGCGGCGCCGACCGCGAAGACGAGCTCGACCCCGCCGGCGCGCACGAGGAGCGGCATGGCGACGGCTGCAACGGTTCCACCGAGCGGCACGGCCATCTGGCGGACACCGAGCGCCCAGGCTCGACGCGAAGCGGGATACACGCGGAACAGCGCACTGGTGCCCGCAATGGGCACGACCGAAGTGCCCACGCCGAACAGCGCCAGCGCCGCGATCAACATCCCCGTCGAGTCGACGACCGCTGCGAGCGCAAGCCCCGCCGCTCCGACCGCCGTGCCCGCCAGTGTCGAGAGCCGCGGGCCAAAGCGGTCGACGGCGCTGCCGGCGGCGATGAGCGACATCCCTGAGCCGAGCAAGGCTGCCACCACTACGGCACCCAGCTCCGCGAGCGTCAGGCCGTACTCGCGTTGCAGCTCCGGCCCGACAGCCGGCAAGCCGAAGTTGACGAACGAGACGGCTGCTTGCGAGACCGTGGCGCCGGCCAGCACGGCTCTGGGAGACGGACCCTCCGGCACCGCTGGATTATCGTTAGCTCGTGGAACTCCGCGAGATCGCGCGCGCTCAGCGCAGGCGGCAGGCGCTCGAGGCCCTCGAGTACGAGCGCGATCGCGAGGCGGCACTCCGCGGCCAGCTCGAGGAGACGGCCACGGAGCTCGAAGGGCCCAGCGTCGACGAGGAGACGTTCGCGGTGATGGATCCCGAGGATGTCGCGATCGTGCGAGAGACCCTGCACGAGCCGGGCGGGGCGTTCGACGTGACGTTCACCGGCGAGGAGGGCGAGGACTGGCTCGAGGAGTTCCGCGTGGACGGTGAGTCGCCGGAGGACCAACGCGAGGAACGGCTCGGCGAAGTGGCGCGCCTCGAAGGTGAGATCAAGGACTCACGCCGCCGCCAGGACGCGCTCGAGCGCTACGTGAAGGCGCTCGCGGCTCCCGGAAGCCTGAACCGTCCGCAGCGCCGGGTGTCAGACGTCTTCTGACTCGACCTCGTCGAAGTAGTCGATCTTCACCGACGAACCGTCAACGCCCGCACGGCCCATCGCTTCCTGCAGCTCGGGATTGTTGACGAAGCTCTCGGCGGCAGACCGGGAGTCGAACGCGTGCGTCACGAGCACTCGGTTCGGATCGTCCAATCGACCGGAGTACCTGCTCGAACCGGACACCGCTGTCGTGCTGCCAGCCACGTACCTCGTCATACACCTTCAACCAGGCGTCGAAGTCAGCGACTCGGTGGTCGACAAGCAAGATCGTTCTCATGCGGTCCTCCTGCATTAGGGTCGCGCGATCATACGACCGCCCGCAGCGCGAGGATCTCCCAGGCGACGTTTGCGGCTGCAAGCGCCGTGATCTGGCCGGGGCCGTCGTAGGACGGCGACACCTCGACGACGTCGGCGCCCGCGAGCGCGATCCCCTTGAGCGAACGAAGAAACGCGATTGCCTCCGCGGTCGAGAAGCCTGCGATCTCGGGCGTGCCCGTGCCAGGCGCGAACGCCGGGTCGAGGAAGTCGACGTCGAAGGAGAGGAACACCGGCCGGTCGGCAGACGCGCTGGCGCACGAGCTCGCCGTATGCCTCCGGGCCGAGTCCGCGCAGCTCCTCGCTCGGGATGACCTGGAAGCCGAGCGCGCGGCCGTCGTCGAGATCCGAGCTCTGGAAGAGCGGCCCTCTCATTCCCGCCTGCACGGACGCGGCCGGGTCGATCAGGCCTTCCTCGGCCGCTCGCCGGAAGGTGGTCCCGTGAAAGTACTTCTGGTCGAAGTACTCGTCCCAGGTGTCGCCGTGGGCGTCGAGTTGCACGAGCGCGAGCGGGCCGTGACGCTTCGCGATGACGCGCAGCTCGGCGAGCGTGATCGAGTGGTCGCCACCGAGCGCGAGCGGGAAGGCACCGGCCTCGACCACCGGCGCCAACGCCTCCTCCACGCGGCGGTACGTGCCCTCGGTGTCGCCCGGCGCTACGGGCAGATCGCCGTGGTCGACAATCGAGAGCGTCTCGCAGAGATCGATGTCGAAGCCCGAGTGGAACGGCCTGAGCAAAGCCGACGCAGAACGGATCGCCTCCGGCCCGAAACGCGCACCTGGGCGGAAGGTGACAGCCGTGTCGAACGGAATGCCGTAGACGGCAGCGTCGACCCCTGTCAGGTCGGTGACATGCGGCAGCCGCATGAACGTCCGCACACCCGCGAACCGTGGGTAGATGCGGGCATCGATCGGGCGGTACGGCGGCCCCGTCACGCGCCGCAGCCTACTCGGGATAGATCGTGCCGAGCTCGAGCACGGGCAACGGCCGACGCGGCAGGCTCTCGTCCTCGCGAGCGCGGCGCGCTGCCTCGCCGCAGGACACGAACTCGACGTCCCCGCAACCGAGCGCGTACTCGACGAGCCCGCGCAGCGCTTCGACGCGGCCGGGCCGTCCTGACAGAAATGGGTGCATGGTCAGGCAGAACAGACAACCGTGGCGGCGCATGCCGTCCAGCTCCTCCTGCCACAGGCGAATCGCCCGTGACGGCGGGTGCACCGTGCCGGAGCCCGATCGCGGATCGGGGAGGTACATGTACTGGTTCCAGTCGTCGAGGCTCCAGTGAGCCGGCAGCTCCACGAGCGGTCCGTTCGCCGTCTCGAGCATGTACGGCTTGTCGTCGTCCATGAGCGAGGAGTCGTGGTCGAAGCCGTACTCGACGAGGAGGTCGAACGTACGCGGGCTCGGCTCCCAACTGGGGGTGCGATAGCCCTGCGGGCGGATGCCGAAGCGGTCGAGGGCGGCGAGGCCAGCCTCGATGTCCTGCCGCTCTTCGGCCTCAGTCATGCGCAGCGGGCTGCGGTGCGAGTGGCCGTGATGGCCGACCTCGTGGCCGGCGGCGAGGATCCGCTCGACGGTCTCCGGGTAACGCTCGGCCGTCCAGCCGGGGACGAAGAACGTCGCGGGCACGCTCAGCTCCTCGAGCAGCCCGAGGATGCGCGGCACGCCGACGAGCGGCCCGTACCGCTGGTGGCTCATCGCGCTCGGATGCTCGGCGTACTGACGTCCCTCGGCGAGGATCGCCGACTCGGCGTCCACGTCGAAGGAGAGGATGGCGAGCGCCGCGCTCGATCCGAGCCAGGACATCGGCGCCATTCTAGGACCTGCCTCTTTCAGATTAAGGCTCTGTTGAGAGTGCCTGGCACTGAGTTGTGCCAATTCTGCGCCAATCGATCCACAGCGGGATCGTCTGAATCGAACCCGCTCGGCGACGCTACCGCGTCTGGGGGAAGCCGAGGTTGACGGAGCTCGTGGCCGGGTCGGGCCAGCGCGCCGTCACGACCTTGCCGCCGGTGTAGAACTGGATGCTCTCCGGTCCGTACGCGTGCAGGTCGCCGAACAGCGACGACTTCCAGCCGCCGAACGAGTACCACGCCACCGGCACGGGAATCGGCACGTTGATGCCGACCATGCCGACGTTGACGTCGAACTGGAACTGCCGCGCCGCGCCGCCGTCGCGCGTGAACATCGCTACGCCGTTCCCGTACGGGTTCGCGTTGACGAGCCCGACCGCCTCGTCGTACGTCTCCGCGCGGACGACCTCGAGCACCGGCCCGAAGATCTCGTTCCGGTAGCAGTCCATGTCCGGCGTGACGTCGTCGAGGAGCGACACGCCGAGGAAGAAGCCGTCGCCGTCGGGCGCCGACTCGCGGCCGTCGACGACGAGCGTCGCGCCCTGCTCGGCCCCGGACTCGATGTACGACGCGACCTTGTCGCGGTGCTCGCGCGTGATCAGCGGCCCCATCTCGGAGCCCTCCTCGAGGCCCGGCCCAACCGTGATCTTCGGTAGCCGCTCCTTGATCGCCGCGACGAGCGGCTCGGCGACTTCGCCGACCGCGAGCACGACCGAGACGGCCATGCAGCGCTCGCCGGCCGACCCATACGCAGCCGAAACCGCCGCGTCCGCGGCCATGTCGATGTCGGCGTCGGGCAGCACGATCATGTGGTTCTTCGCGCCGCCCAGCGCCTGGACGCGCTTGCCGTGCTTCGTTCCGGTCTCGTAGATGTAGCGCGCGATCGGCGTCGAGCCGACGAAGCTGACCGCGGCGATGCCGGGGTGCTCGAGGATCGCGTCCACGGCCACCTTGTCGCCCTGGACGACGTTGAAGACGCCGTCCGGTACTCCGGCCTCCTTGAGCAGCTCGGCGGTGTAGAGCGACGCCGACGGATCCTTCTCCGAGGGCTTGAGCACGAACGCGTTCCCGCACGCGAGCGCCGGCGCCCACATCCACATGGGCACCATCGCCGGGAAGTTGAACGGCGTGATACCGGCGACGACGCCGAGCGGCTGGCGGATCGAGTAGACGTCGATCCCCGTGGCCGCCTGCTCGGAAAAGCTGCCCTTCATGAGCGTCGGGATGCCGCAGGCGAACTCGATCACCTCGAGGCCGCGCTGCACCTCCCCCATCGCGTCCGAGAGCACCTTGCCGTGCTCGTCGGTGAGGATGCGCGCGATCTCCTCGCGGCGGTCGTGGACGAGCTCGCGGATGCGGAAGAAGATCTCCGCCCGCTTCGAGAGCGACGTGGCGCGCCAGACGGGGAAGGCCGCGGCAGCCGCTGAAACGGCCGTGTCCACCTCCTCGACGGACGCGAACGCGACCTCCTTCGTCTGCTCGCCCGTGGCCGGGTTGTAGACGGGCCCGCTGCGGCCGGAGGTGCCCGCGACGCGCCGCTCCGCCGATCCAGTGACCGACCTGCGTCAGCTCGCTCTTTTCCTGCCCTGGCGGCGCTGCAACGACCTCGGTCATCTCCCTGGAGCGTAGCGCGTTACCATCGGGTCATGGCCACGATCGAAGACCGCGCCGCCGAGGCAGAGCGGATCCTCGCCGACGACCGCGACTACCTCATCCACTCGTGGTCGGTGCAGTCCGCTCTGAAGCCCCTCGCCGTCGCCGGCGCGGAGGGACGGTACTTCTGGGACTACGACGGCAAGCGCTACCTCGACTTCGCTTCGCAGCTGGTCAACGTCTCCATCGGCCACCAGCACCCGCGCGTGATCCAGGCGATCAAGGACCAGGCCGACAAGCTCTGCACGATCGGCCCGCCGATGGCGAACGACAAGCGGTCGGAGCTCGCCCGCCTCATCGCAGAGGTGATGCCCGGCGACCTGAACCACACGTTCTTCACGAACGGCGGCGCCGAGGCGAACGAGAACGCGATCAAGACTGCCCGCTGGGTGACCGGCCGCCACAAGGTGATCGCCCGCTACCGCTCGTACCACGGAGCGACGGGCGGCGCGATCACGCTCACCGGCGATCCCCGTCGCTGGTTCGCCGAGCCCGGGATCCCCGGCGTCGTGCGCATCCTCGACCCGTACACGTATCGCTGCCCCGCCGGACACCCCGACCCGTGCCCAGTCTGCTCGGGCGGGCCGCACCTCGAGGAGATCCTCCAGTACGAAGGCGCACACACGGTCGCCGCCGTGATCATGGAGACGGTCGTCGGCACGAACGGCCTCATCTACCCGCCCGACGGCTACCTCCAGTCGATCCGCGAGGTCTGCGACCAGCACGGGATCCTGCTGATCTTCGACGAGGTGATGGCGGGCTGGGGACGCACCGGCCGCTGGTTCGCGTGCGAGCACTGGGACGTCGTGCCGGACATCATCACGACCGCCAAGGGCATCAACTCGGGCTACGTGCCCCTCGGCGCGATGACCGTCCGCGACCACGTGTACCAGGCGATCAAGGACAAGTTCTTCGCCGGCGGGCTCACGTACTCGGGACATCCGCTGGCGTGCGCGGCCGCCGTCGCGTCGATCGAGACGTTCAAGGACGAAGGCATCGTCGAGAACGCGGCCGCTATGGGCGACGTGCTCGCCGAGGAGCTACCGAAGCTCGCAGAGCGCCACCCGTCGATCGGCGACGTCCGCGGCAAGGGCCTCTTCTGGGGCCTCGAGCTGGTGCGCGACCGCGAGACGCGCGAGCCGCTCGTGCCCTTCAACGCCGGCGGCGAGGCCGCCGAGCCGATGACGAAGCTGGCGAAGGCGGCGCTGGAGGCGGGCCTCTACCTCTTCGTCCACTGGAACGTGATCATGGTCGCGCCGCCGCTGACGGTCACCCGCGAGGAGCTCGACGAGGGACTCGCCATCCTCGACGAGACCCTCGCGATCGCAGACGAGTACTACGTCAGCTGACGATCAGAACGGACGGTCTCCCGACCGGTACGCCCTGCAGCCGTAGGTCGCCGCTGGCGGGTCGGTGACCGCCGTCACGTAGTCGCCCGTCGGCGTGCGTAGACGGCACGCGCGCGAGATCGAGCGATCCCGCATCCGGTCCCGTGTGCTGGGAGATCGATGTCGTCGGCGATCGAGTTGTTCGCGTTGCGCAACACGTCGTACGGCGAGCAGCTCGACCGACCCGTCGTGGTGAGCATTGCGACCAGTGAGGCCTCCCGTGCCGAGCGGCGCGAGACCTGCCTCTTCCATCGCGATGCCGGGCGTGCCCAGGCCCTCGTCGACGGGCGTGCCCGTGCGTTGATCCGGTAGAAACGGATGACGGCGTTGCCGCCCCCGCGCGACCACGGTGGCGTAGTAGGCGGGCGGGAAGAGCTCACCGTCGAACGTCGTGTTGACGGAAGAACGGCGAGATCTCGAGGCGCTCGCGCGCGTGCTCGCCTGCGCGGAGCTCGCCGAGCAACGTGATCTCGCCGGTCGCCTGGTCGACTCCCCAGACGTCGTGCACGAGCTCGCCTGGGCGCGATCGCTGCCGTGACGGCCCGGTGGCCGTTGAAGACGTCGGTCGAGAGCGGCCCGGCCGTCGCGACCTCGCTGTACACGCGGGAGCTCGTCTTCGTACGTGTCGAGATGAGCGAGCCCCGAGCCGTCGAGTTCCCACGACTTCACCGTGAGCGCACCGTTAGGCGCGATCGCCGTCGTGAGGAACATGTCCGAGTAGACGGGCTGCAGGTCCATCGTCTCGGCAGGACCGATCTTCGTGCCATCGTCGAGCAGCGAGAGGGCTCCGCCCCCGTCCATCGACCAGCGCGACAGCTCCACCTTGTTCCCCTTGCGGTCTGCGACGATGATCGCGCCGGAAGAGAGCCTTGTGAGCGCGACGTCGCCTCCCGGTCCTTTCCCTTTGCCCTTGCCCTTCGGCGGCAGGCCGGAGCCTCGGCAGAGGCTCCTGATCGAGGATCGCGATCGACGAGCCGTCGACGTCAGGCGCCCACGAGACGAGCTCGACCGGGCCGCTGTCCGGCAGAGCGGCGGTCAGGCAGCGGCTGGCCGAGAAGCAGACTGAGATCGTCGTGCTCAGCGCGTCACCCACGGCCGACGCTGGAGCCACGGCGTCGGGGTGGAAGATCTGGCCGAAGCCGAAGTCGAACATGTCCGTGATCTCATTGCCCCCGGGCGCCTTGCATGAAGGCCTCGACGACGCGTCGCCCGATCCGCGTCGCGCTGATCGCGAGACAGAACCTGTTCGGCAGCCCGTTGCAGTTCTGGGTGCCGCCGCCCTTGCTGCCCTTCCCAGCCGGGGTAGGTGAAGCCCCAGTTCAAGGAGTACGTCTTCGTGCCGTTGGCACCGCCTTGGGAGGTGTCCGTGTACGTCCCGTGAAAGCCGATCACCTCGCCGAAGTGCTGGTGCGCACTCGAGACCGTGGTGGATCGTCTCGCTCAGCTCCCGTGCCGTCGTGTAGTGATTGAGATCGCCGGAGTCGGGGTTGGCATTCGTCGGGTCGTCCCATCCGTTCGCGCTCGTGAAGTGCGTGTCGGTGAGCCCGACGTCGAGCGCGTGCTGGTTCATCATCTCGACGAAGTCGGCGCCATCCACCACGACCGCTTCCATCGACATCGTCGCCGTACGCCTGGGCTACGTAGAAGGCGATCGCCCACGCGGCGTCGTTACCGGACGGGTACATCATCCCGCGAATCAGGCGACCTCCCCCTCAGCTAGAGCTCACGACCTCGCCAGGCTCGAGTGTGACAGTTGTTGATGTCGGCCATGACGCTGTTCGGCGGCTCGATCGACGCAGCGAAGGCATCGACCGTGACGTCGTCGTCGAGGCTCGACGACGCCTTCCTCGACGGCGTGCAGCGTCACGTCGAGCGTCATCAACTTCGTCGTGCTCGCCATGGCCGTTCGTTCGTCGGGGGCGACCCCGAAGAGACTTGCCGGGGCCGTGTCCAGCCCGAACAGCGGATCGCCGACGAACGCGTGGAACGCCGTGACAGTCGGCGAATCGACGTGGGCTCCCGCCGCCGGCACGAGCCCTATGAGCGACACGCACACGAGCGCGGCAATGAGCGGCGAGCCTCCCGTGCGATCTCTTTTCGGCCATTGGTGACCCCTCCTGACTCCCCGTGGCCCTCGTAAGATCCATTGCAAACTTCGGCTACGGCGTCAAGGCATAGAGTCGCCGGGCCATGAGCCGTAGCGACGTCGTGTACGCGATCGCCGTCGCGGCGACGACGGCCGTGTGGCTCGTCGCCGTGGGCATCGTCCGCGTGCGCCGGCAGCCTCGCGAGCCCCCGGAGCTCGAGCCGACGCTCGACCTCGGCCCAGAGCCGCCGGCACTCGCCGGCTTTCTGGCAGGCAACTTCAAGGTTCGGCGCGACGCGGTACCGGCGACACTGCTCGACTTCTGCGCCCGAGGACTGGCCGAGATCAAGCGCGTCGACGTGAACACGTACGCGTGCGAGCTCCGCGATGCTCCGCAGGAGGAGCTCACGCGCTACGAGCTGCGTGTGTGGAACCTCTTGCGCAGGCGCGTCCGGGGCGGCGTCGTACCCGCGCAGGCGCTGACGACCGGCCCCGGCGACGAGTCGAAGCGGTGGTGGAAGGCATTCGTCAACGAGGTCGTCGACGACGCCCAGAAGCGCGGCCTGTCACGCGATCTGTGGCCACGACGCCTCGCTCTCGCCGTCGTCCTCGGTGCGGCTGTTCCAGCCCTGATCACCGGCATCGCGTGGGGAGACGACGCGTTCTACCTGTCCCTCGTCCTGCCGGCAGCCGTGATCGTCCTGATCGGCTACGGCCGGCGGCAAAGGGACACGCCGGAAGGGCTCGCAGCAGCCGCGCGCTGGCGCGCCGTGCAGGCGAAGCTGGCCGAGAATCCGGTCTTCGCCGAGCAGCCTCCGCACGCGGTCGAGCTCTGGGAGCGGCTGCTCGCGTACGGCGCGGCGCTCGGAGTCGCCCCGGCGGCGATCCGGCCGATCCCCATGGGCGCCGAGCCGGAGAACCGAGCCTGGAGCACGTACGGCGGTCGCTGGCACCAGGTGGACATCCGCTTCCGCCACGGTCCGCAGTGGGGACAGCACCCGGGTTGGGCGCTGCTCGCGCGGCTCGCGATCGCCGCCGTCGGCTTGATCTTCCTCTGGATCGCGGGACCAGTGCTGTGGGATGCCCTGGACGATGCGGACGGGATCGCGCGCCTGATCCTCCTCGGCGTGATCGCAGTGCCGGTCGCGATCGCGCTCGGGGGCACGTATCTCGCGCTGCGAGCAGGCGCCGATCTCTTCAAGAGCAGGGAGGTGACCGGCGAGATCGTCCGGCTGCGCATCACCCGGAACGAAGGGGGCCAGGTGATGGCCACTGGGTCGCGGTCGACGACGGCACGTCGAAAGAGGTACGGGCGTGGTCGGTGCAGGCCTCAGATCTACGCCGGGCTCAGGCAGGGCCAGGTCGTGACGGCGGTCGTCACGCCACGGCTCGGCTACGTGCACTCGATCCAGCCGGCAGCAGCGTGAAGCCGCGCGTCTTCGTCACGCGCCGCGTACCGGAGCGCGTGCGGGAGGAGCTCGAGCGCTCGTTCGCGCTCGACGTGCACGACGAGGAGCTGCCGCTGCCGCGTGAGGAGCTGCTCGCGCGCGCCGCCGGTTGCGACGGCCTTCTGACGATGCTGACCGACCGCGTCGACGCCGAGCTGCTGGACGCCGCCGGGCGACAGCTTCGCATCGTCGCCAACTACGCGGTCGGCCTCGACAACGTCGACCTCGAGGAGTGCGAGCGCCGCGGGATCACGGTCTCCAACACGCCCGACGTGCTCACGGACGCGACGGCGGAGATGACGATCGCGCTGATGCTGGCACTCACGCGCCGCGTCGCGGAGGGCGACCGCTTCCTGCGCCGGCGGACCCGTGGCAGTGGGCGCCGACGTTCATGCTCGGTCGCGGTCTGCACGGACTGACGCTCGGCATCGTCGGCCTTGGCCGCATCGGGCAGGCGGTGGCGCGGCTGGCGGAGGCGCACGGGATGGACGTCGTGCACTCGATCCCGCTGGAGGAGCTGCTGGCCATCGCCGACGTCGTGTCGCTCCACGTCCCGCTGACCGAGCAAACGCATCACCTGATCGGCGAGCGCGAGCTCGGCCTGATGAAGCCTTCCGCCTACCTCGTGAACACGAGCCGTGGCGCCGGTCGTGGACGAGGCAGCACTGGCGCGCGCTCTCGGCGAGCGCCGCATCGCCGGCGCGGCGCTCGACGTCTTCGAGCGCGAGCCCGAGGTCGAGCCCATGCTCCTCGAGCTCGACAACGTCGTCCTCACCCCTCACATCGCGTCGGCGACGCACGAGGCGCGGGAGGCGATGGGCATGCTCTGCGTGAAGGCCCTGCGCGAGGTGCTCGTGCCGTGACGACCCGCGCCGCCGACGCGACCGATGCCGCGGCCATCGCGCAGATCTACAACGAGGGCATCGAGGACCGCCTGGCCACGTTCGAGACCGAGCCGAGAACGGCGGAGGACATCGTGTCGTGGCTCGAGGAGAAGCTTCCCTCGTCGTCGTCGAGTCGGACGGCGTGGTGGTGGCGTGGGCGGTCGCGCACCGGTACCGCGAACGAGCGGCTTACGCCGGAGTGGGCGAGTTCTCGGTCTACGTCGCGCGGAGCCGAACGCGGCCGCGGCCACGGTCGAGCAGGCGGTGCAGGGCTTGATCGACGAGTGCGAGCGGCGGGGCCTGTGGAAGCTCGTCAGCCGCGTCTTCCCCGAGAACGAGGCGAGCCTCGCGCTCTGCAGATCGCTCGGGTTTCGCGAGGTCGGCGTCTACCAGCGCCACGCGCAGCTCGACGGCGAGTGGCGGGACGTCGTCATCGTCGAGCGGCTGCTCGGCGACTAGGGCCAGTCGATCCGCTCGTCGATCTCGACGACGACGAACGGGCCCTGCGGCGGACGCTCTCGGTACTGCGGGTACTTCGCGCACAGGAGCTCGAGCGCGCGCTCGTTGCGCTCGACTACCCGGGCGCGGCCGCGCAGCCGCACCCACCAGAGCTGCGTCCAGTCGTCGTCGTAGCGGTCGATGACGACCTCGACGCGCGGGTCGCGCTCGATGTCGTCGAGGCGGGCGAGGCGGCGCGTCCGCTTCGGCTTCTCGTCGACGGCCGTGTAGAGCGTGTCACCTTCGAGCGCGAAGCAGATGGGCACGACGCGCGGCGAGCCGTCCGGCCGGATCGTCGCCAGCCGCGCGACCGGCTCGGATTCAGGCGACCGCAAGGCCGGGACGAACGAGGATCTCCGGGCGTCGCAGGCCGCTCGTGTCCACGGGCGGATTGAGCGGCTCGGCGAGCGGCGCGGCGCCGAAGGACGTCGCGACGCGCTCCGGATCGGGCTCGCCGTAGAGCGTCGTCCGCTGCTTCGGGACGCGACCGGCCGCGCGGATCATCTCCTCCATCCGCTCGGGCGGCATCTCCTGGCCGAACTCGGCACCGGCCGCGCGCGAGATCGACTCGTTCATGAGCGTCCCGCCGAGGTCGTTCACGCCCGCGCGCAACGCCGCCGCGACGCCGTCCGGCCCTGCCTTCACCCAGGACACCTGGACGTTCGTGATCCACGGATGCAGCGCCAGCCGGCCCACCGCGTGCATGAGCAGGAACTCGCCGAACGTCGGGCCGCGGCGGGCGAGCCCCTTGAGGTACATCGGCGCCTCCATGTGCACGAACGGCAGCGGGATGAACTCCGTGAAGCCGCCGCTCGAGCGCTGCTGCTCGCGCACGCGCAGCAGGTGGCGCGCCCAGTTCACGGGGCCGTCGACGTGCCCGAACATGATCGTGTTGTTCGAGCCGAGGCCGAGCCGGTGCGCCGTGTCGTGCACGCGAGCCACTGGTCGGTCGTCACCTTGTCGGGGCAGATGACGCGCCGCACCTCGTCGTCCAGCACCTCCGCAGCCGTACCCGGCAGCGAGGAGAGGCCTTCGTCGCGCAGCCGCTCCAGGTACTCGTCGAGCGGCAGGCCGAGCGTCGCAGCGCCCTGCCAGAGCTCGAGCGCCGAGAACGCGTGCACGTGAATGCCGGGCACCGCCTCCTTGATCGCGCGCACGATCGAGAGGTAGTAGTCGCCGTCGAAGGCCGGGATGGATGCCGCCCTGGAGGCAGACCTCGACGGCGCCGCGCTCCCAGGCCTCCTCGACGCGCCGCACGATCTCGTCCAGCGGCAGAAGGTAGGCCGGCCCGCGCAGGTTCTCGGCCAGCTTGCCCTTGGAGAACGCGCAGAAGCCGCACTTGAAGTAGCAGACGTTCGTGTACTGGATGTTCCGCGTGACGACGTACGTGACCGTGTCGCCGTTCAGCTCGCGGCGCAGACGGTCGGCGGCCGCGAACACCCGGTCTCGCTCTGTCCCGCGTGCGTGGAACAGGCGCACGATCTCCTCCTCGCCGAGCTCGTCGCGCGAGTCGACGGGCAGGGCGTCACGGGGGACGAAGGGGATGGCCACGTCGGCGCCCGGCGTCCACTCGCCTTCGCGCGCGAGACCCACCGAGTCCGAAGCCGCGAGCACGTGCGGCATGACCGCCGGGTCGATCCAGGCGCCGTCGACGTACTCGGGATAGACGGGCAGACGGGAGGCAAGCTCCAGCCCGGCGGCCCGCGTCGCCGTCGCTCGAGCCGCTCGATCTCGGGCCACGGAGCCTCAGGGTTGACGTGGTCGATCGTCACGGGCGACACGCCGCCCCAGTCGTTGATGCCCGCATCCAGCAGCCGCGGAAAGTCGTCGTAGGAGAGATTCGGCGGCGCCTGGATGTTCATCTCGGCGCCGAGCACGAGCCGCGCCGCCGCCGCCGTCCAGAGCTCTTCGTCGAGTGACGGCTCCGCCGCGCCGGCCATCTTCGTGCCCGGCTTGGCGCGGAAGTTCTGGACGATCACCTCCTGGATGTGCCCGTAGCGCTCGTGGAGGTCGCGGATCGCGAGCAGCGCCTCGATCCGCTCCTCGCGCGTCTCACCGATGCCGATGAGGATCCCCGTCGTGAAGGGGATGCGCAGCTCGCCGGCGAGCCGGATCGTCTCCAGCCGTACCGCCGGGCGCTTGTCCGGCGAGCCGAAGTGCGGCCCGCCGCGCTCGGAGAGCCGATCCGACGCGGTCTCGAGCATGATCCCCTGCGACGCCGTCACCTCGCGCAGCGCGGCGAGCTCGTCTCGCGTCATCACGCCCGGGTTGGCGTGCGGCAGCAGGCCGGTCTCGTCGAGCACGAGGCGGCACATGCGCACGAGGTACTCGATCGTCGTCGAGCAGCCGAGCTCGGCGAGCTCCTCGCGCGCGGCGCGGTAGCGGCGCTCCGGCTTGTCGCCGAGCGTGAACAGCGCCTCGCGGCAGCCGGCCGCGGCGCCGGCGCGCGCGACGTCCAGCACCTCGTCCGCGGACATGTAGGCGCGCTCGCCTCGGCGAGGTGGGGCGGCGAACGTGCAGTAGTGGCAGACGTCCCGGCAGAGCTTCGTCAGCGGGATGAAGACCTTCGGCGAGTACGTGACGAGCTGCCCCTTGCCCTCGTCGCGGAGGCTTCGCGCCAGATCCATGAGCTCCGCCAGCGACAGGTCCGAGAACACGGTGTGAGAATACGCAGCGTGGATGCGCATGTGCTGGTGCCGGTGAAGCGGCTGGACGGCGCGAAGTCGCGGCTGGCCGACTCACTCGATGCAGGCGAGCGCGCCGACCTCGTGCAGGAGCTGCTGTCGCTCGTGCTCACCGTCGTCAAGGATGCGGACGTCGGGCCGGTCACGATCGTCTCGGCCGAGCCGCTCGAGCTCGACGGCGTACCCCGCTTCGACGACCGTGGACTACCGTGGAACGAGGCGCTCGCGGCGGCGATGGAGGAGGTCGTCTCGGAGCCTGTGGTGGCGATCGTCGCCGCCGACCTGCCGTTGCTCACCGGCGACGACGTACGGGCGCTCGTCGATGGCGACCCCGGAGTGCGGCGTCGCGATCGCTCGTGCCGCGGACGGCGGCACGAACGCTGTATCGATGCGACCTCCGGGCAGGGTGACGACGCACTTCGGCGAGCCGGACTCGGCAGCGGTACACGAGCGGGCGGCGTGGACGGAGGGCGCGGACGCTCACGTCCTCGAGCGGCCCGGGCCTCGCCTTCGACGTCGACACGCCGGAGGATCTCGCCAGATGGCGAGCTGACGCTCGGCTACAAGGCTTCCGCCGAGCAGTTCGGCCCTCAGGAGCTCGCTCGACCTCTCCGTCTACGCCGAAGAGCTCGGGCTCGATCTCATCGCGGTCTCCGACCACTTCCAGCCCTGGCGCCACACGGGAGGCCACAGCCCGGCGGTCCTCCCCTGGCTGGGGGCGCTCACGCAGCGGACGAGCGGCGCGTCGCTGGGAACCTCGGTGCTGACGCCGACGATGCGCTACCACCCGTCGGTCGTCGCCCAGGCGTTCGCCACCCTCGCGTGCCTGGCACCGGGACGTGTCTTTCTCGGCGTCGGCACCGGGGAGGCGATGAACGAGACGCCTCCGACCGGCAATGAGTGGCCGGGTGCAAAGGAGCGCCGATTACGCCTGCGTGAGTCGATCGAGCTCATGCGGCAGCTCTGGACGGAGGAGCGAGTGACGTTCGCCGGCGACTACTACCGCACCGAGCGGGCGACGGTGTACGACCGGCCGCCTCAGCCGGTCCCCGTCTTCGTCGCCGCCTCCGGACCGCTGGCCGCCAAGCTCGCCGGCCGCGTCGGCGACGGCTTCATCTGCACGAGCGGCAAGCAAGCCGGAGCTCTACCGGGAGCTGCTCGACGCAGTCGCCGAAGGCGTGAAGGCGGCCGGCCGCGACGCGCACGCGATCGTGCGCATGATCGAGATCAAGGTCTCGTACGACCACGACGCCGACTACGCACGCGACGCCTGCCGCTGGTGGGCGGCCCTCTCGCTAACGCCCGACGAGAAGATGGGCGTCGAGGACCCGGTGGAGATGGAACGTCTCGCCGATGCCGCGGCCGACCGCGCCCACACCCGCTTCATCGTGTCCGACGACGCGGCGCAGGTCGCAGCCGAGATCGAGACCTACACGAAGCTCGGCTTCACGCACCTCGTCTTTCACGCGCCGGGCGACGACCAACGCCGCTTCCTCGACCAGTTCTGCGCCGACGTCGTGCCCTTGCTCCGCTAGCGAGAGCCGGATACGGCGAGCTTGGCCTGGTCGGCCAGGCCGGCGAGCATCTTCAACTGCAGCTCGCCGTAGGTCTCGTCCGCGGGCGGAGCCGCGACCAGGAAGCCCATCCGTCCCTGGTCGAGGGCGAACGGAGCCACAGCGACGCATCCTCCGCGGCTGAGCTCGGAGGCGCCCGGAATCTCGGCGTACTGCTCGGGGTGCAGCACGAACGGCTCGGGCCGCTCCGAGAACGGCCGCGCGACGGCGTCCTGGAACGTGGCCGCGAGCACGCGCGCTCGGTGCTCCTCGTCGTCGTCCCAGGCTGCGACGGCCGCCATCTCAGCGCCGGGAGCAGATTGCAGCCAGAGTGACACCTCCCGTGCCTCGAGCATCTCCGCCGCGAGGCGCACGATGCATTCCTCGAGGTCGCCGTTCTCGGCGCGAGCGAGAGAATGAGCGAACATGAGCAGAGCGTTTGCGACGTGAAGGCTCTGTTCGCGGTGACGAGCGAGCCGTGCCTTCTCCAGCGCCATCGCCACTCGGTACGACAGCCCTTCCAGCAGGCGCAGCCGCTCGTCGGTGAGCCCGCGCTCTCCGGACATCGGCTTGCCGACCACGAGCCACCCGCGGACGCCGTGCCCCGAGGGAAGCGGCGCCACTGCAAGACGGCCAAGCTCCTCCAGCTCGGGTCTGCGGAAGAGCTCCCCCAGCTCAGCCGAGTCCACGCGGCGCGGTGCAGACGACACCTCCATGAACGTCTCCGCCGCCAGACGAGGCAGCCGCGTGTCGCACATCGCGCTTTCAATCGGCGTTTCCCGGCAACCCGAGCAGGCAAGGCACCTGAAGTCGCCGACCAGAGGATCCTCGAGCCAGAGCGACACGACCTCGCACTCGAGCAGCGCTGCCGTCGCCTTCACGGTCTCGTCTGCGATCTGCTCCGGCGAGCTCGCGTCGGAGATGGCATCTGCGAACTCGAGCCAGGCCTTCGCGTGAGCCGCCTCCAGTCGAAGGCTTTCGTAGAGCCGTGCATTCTCGAGCGACACCGCCGCGTACCCGGCGAGCACCTCCAAGAGGCGCAGGTCGTTCTCGTCGAACTGCCCGACGCCGAGCTTCGAGAGGAAGACGACGCCCGTGACGCGGGTGCCGTACCTGAGCGGCACCGCGATCACCGACTCGTCCACGTCAACGGTGCCAGGGATCTGGAGCGCGTACTCGCAGTCGAACGCGTTGGCGAGGAGCACCGACCGGCCCGTCTCCGCCACGTGGCCGGTGATACCCGTCCCCAGCTCGATGCGCAGCGCCTGCACCTGCTGCTCCTCCGTGACGCCGTCGCCCTTGACCGCGACGGGCACGACGTAGTCGCCCTCCACGAGGTAGACGCGGCAGCTGTGGTAGTCGATGAGACCGCGCAGCTCGCCGACGATCGCCTCGCAGATGTCCTGCACGCTGTTGAGGCGGTTGAGGCGCGCGACGACGCTCTGCAGCATCTTCAGGTGGGCGACCGAGCGCACGTCGCGGCCCGAGTCGAGCATGCTGGGCCGCTCGCCGAGGCCGCCCGCGTAGACCACGATGCGGTTCTTGCCGCGGGCCTTCGCCGCCATCATCGCCGACTCCGCGCAGTCGACGAGATCGCGCGGGTTGCCGGCGTTCTCAGGGCCATGGGCGATGCCGACGGAGATCGTGATCTCTCCGGCGGCGTCGACGGGACACGCCTCCAGGCGCTCGGTCAGTCGTCGCGCGAGGCCGAGCGCATCGCCCGCGTTGCACGACGGCATGATCACGGCGAACTCCTCGCCGCCGATGCGGCAGACGACGTCGCTCGTGCGGACGAGCGAGCTCGTGAGCTCGGCCAGCGCGACGAGGATCTGGTCGCCGACGGCGTGGCCGCAGATGTCGTTGACGCGCTTGAACTCGTCGATGTCGAGCATCAGCAGCGCCACGGAGTCGCGGGCGCGGCTCGCGCGCATCAGCTCGGCCCGCAGCCGCTCGTGGAAGACGCGGTGGTTGTAGAGGCCGGTGAGGGAGTCCGTCTGGGCCTGGTGCTCCAGCCGCGCGCGCACCTGCGCGTTGTCGAGCGCCAGCGCCGCTGCGTCGCCGAACCACTTGGCGAGCTCGAACTCGTCCTCGTCGAACGAGGCCGTCTCGCCGAGGCGGTACATGTTGAGCGCGCCCTTCAGCGACGCCGCGCGCGATCAGCGGGATGGTGACGAGTGCCTCGGGCTCGGCCGGGGTGCCCGGGATGAAGGCGACGCGGGGGTCGAGATGCGCCTGGTTGGCGAGCACCGGCTCGCGGTTGACCACCGCCCAGCCCGTGATCCCCTGCCCGAAGGCCGGGCGCGTGCGCATGATCTCGCTCTCCCACTCGGAGCGCGCGAGCACGGGGATCAGCTCGTTGCGCGCGTTGTCGGCCTCGTAGATCTGAAGCGCGTCGTACGGAACCAGATCGTCGAGCGTGTCCGCGATGCGATCGAGCAGCGTGTCGAGGCTCTGCTCGGAGAGCACGTGGTGGAAGACCTCGAACAGCCGCCGGTACGATTCGACGAGCGCATCGGCCCGCCGTACGCCGCCGTTCTCGTGCGGCCAGGCAGGGTCCTGCGAGACGTCATGTAGCGCCACAATCTCGCTATCGGCAGCGCCGAGAAGCCGCTTGAGGAGAGGTAACCGGCGCTAGGGAAAGAGGTTTCGCTCGGGGGGCATGACGAGCTCGCGCGCCGACCCCAGGCCGCGAACCTCCAAGCCTCGGACGACGGCCGCCGGCACGCCCTCGAGCTTGCCCATGACGAGCTCGGCCGCGGAGGCAATCTCGTCGGCGACGGCGATCACCGTCGTGCTGAAGCTCGTGCCCGACCGAATCGACTTGCCCCCGCCAGTCGGCGAGGGGCGTGATGCCCGCGACGCCGATCGCGACGTCCACGATGCCGGTGCGAAACGGCCTGCCGAACGAGTCGCTGACGACGACGCCCACGTCGCGCCCCGTCCGCTCGCCGATCTGCTCGCGAATGGCTGCAGCGGACGCGTCGGGGTCGACGGGCAGCAGCACGAGCGTGTCCGGCTCGGGCGCGTTCGATGCGTCGACGCCGGCGGACGCACACACGAACCCGTGGCGCGTCTCCGCGATCACGAGCGGTGGGCGCGTGCGCACGACCCGCGCGGCTTCGCGGAGGATCACCTCCAGGTGGCGCGGGTCGTGTCCAGCCGCGAGCTCGACGGCTGCAGCCGACGGCTCGACGTCGTCGAGGCGAACGATCCGCCCCTCAGACTTCGACACGACCTTCTGGGAGACCACGACGACGTCGCCGTCCTCGAGCTCGATCCGCTCGACGATGAGCGTGCCGAGGTCGTCCCCCTCCGCGATCTCCGGGAGGCCTTCCACCGGGATGACACGAAGCTCAGGCAGCGGCCAGCACCGCCTCTGCGAGCGCGCGCCGGCTCTCGGCGTCACGCATGACCGTGTCGGTGACGACGCAGCGGACGCCGTCGGCCTCCACGTCGCCTGCGCCATCTGCGTCGGCGCGGTCGATGACCAGCACGTCGACGAGGCCCTGGTAGCACGTGGCCACCCGGCGCGGCTCTGTGCCGCCGGCCAGACGCTGGAGCATGCGGTCGGCGGGGCCCTTCAGCGCCCGGCCGCCGACGATGGGACTGACCGCGACGCAGGGCACGCGCCGCCGCTCGAGCGCGGCTCTGATCTCGCTCACGGCGAGGATCGGCCAGATGGAGATGAACGGATTGCTGGGGGCGATCACGATCAGCTCGGCACCGTCGAGCGCATCCAGCACGCCGGGCGCAGGCGTCGCCGTCGCTTCACCGTCGAAGCGCACACGGTCGACCTCGTCCCGGTGCTGACGCGCGACGAACCACTCCTGGAACGGGAACGAGCCGGCGGGCGTGTCGATCCAGGTTCGGAGCGCAGTCGTCGGTCGCGGGCAGTAGCGTCACGTCGACGCCGAGAGCGTTCGCCAGCTTGCCGGTGACCGCCGACAGCGGCTCACCGCTGCGCAGCGCCTGCGTGCGCACGAGGTGGACGCCCAGGTCACGGTCACCGAGCTGGAACCACGCCTCTCCGCCGAGGCCCGACACGACCTCCATCGCCTGCCAGGTCTCGTCCGCGCGACCCCACCCGCGCTCCTCGTCCGCCACGCCGGCGAGCGCGTAGAGGATGCTGTCGAGGTCCGGCGAGACGTGGAGGCCGAGCACCTCGACGTCGTCACCGACGTTGCCGATCACCGTCACCGACGACGGCTCCACGACGTCGACGAGACCGCGCAGAAACCGCGCGCCGCCGACGCCGCCGGAAAGCACCACTGTCTTCGGCATTTAGAGGCCGGTGCCGGGACCTGAGGTGGTCCACTCCGCGAGGTCGTACCAGTGCGACTCGCGCAGCGCCTCGACCACGGCGGGGTGCGTGTGAGCCGTGTAGTAGACATGCCGCTCGAGGTCGCAGCAGATGTCGATCTCCTCTAGCGTGGCCGGGTCGAGGTTCACGAGCGCGTCACCCGGCAATTGCGCCTCCGAGACCGTGTAGTGCTTGAACTGGAGATCAGGCGCGATCTCCATCAGGTCGGGCCAGTCGGGGCAGGTGCGGTAGCTCACGTGTCTGTTCTACCAGCGGCCTCGGCGTCCGCGGACCAGCGACCGTCGATCCGGACGAGGCCCGTCTCGCCGTCCGACGGGTAGACGACGAAGCGCGCCGCATCGTCCAGCCAGTGGTAGAGCCGCCCACCCGCCTCGTCCGTCAGCTCGAGCCGCAGACGGAAGCGGCCGTCCCCCAGCGGCAGGCTCTCGACGTCGAACCGGAAGCGCTGCTCGGAAGCGCCGGTGCGCCACCCGATGTCGGCGGTACGCGTGCTCCCCGCGGCCAGCACGAGACCGGCCTCGTCGCGCAGTTCCCACGAGAGCTTCGGCGCCGGTACGTCCTCTGCCGCGTCGACGCGGACATGAGCTGTGAGCTGCTCTCCCGGCGAGAACTGCTTTCGCTCGTCGCCCCCCGGCCCCGCCAACCGGCACTCGGCGATCCGCGCCTCGCCGCTGCCGTACTCGCTGAGGCCGGCGCCTCGCTCGTCGGGCTCGCGCTCCTCGGCCAGCAGGCGGTGGTACTGCGTGATCGCTTCGCGGGTCGGGCCGTCGAAGGCGACCTCGCCGTCGCGCAGGAGCACGGCCCGAGCGCAGATGCGGTCGACCGCGGCCGCGTCGTGGGAGACGAAGACGATCGTGCCGCCGCGCTGCTTGAACTCGAAGATCTTCCCGAAGCACTTGCGCTGGAATTCCTCGTCGCCCACGGCGAACACTTCGTCCAGCAGCAGGATGTCGACGTCGAGATGGGCGGCGACCGCGAAGCCGAGCCGCATGTACATCCCCGACGAGTACGTGCGCACCGGGACGTCGATGAAGCGCTCGAGCTCCGCGAAGGCGACGATCTCGTCCATGTGCCGCCGGATGTCCTCGCGCTTGAGGCCGAGGATGGCGCCGTTCAGATAGACGTTCTCGCGGCCCGTGAACTCCGGGTGGAAGCCGGCGCCGAGCTCGAGCAGCGAGCCGACGCGGCCCTCGACGGCAACGGTGCCGGAGGTCGGCTTGATGATCCCCGCGACGAGCCGGAGCAGCGTCGTCTTCCCGGAGCCGTTGCGGCCGATCAGCCCGACCGCCTCGCCCGGTGCGATGCTCGCGGAGACGTTGCGCAGCGCCCAGACGTCCGTCCCCCGTGAGCGACGCCGGGCGACGAGCAGCTCCTTGAGCGTGCGGACGGGCTGCGGGTAGACGCGGAAGCGGCGGCTGGCGCGGTCGATCTCGATCGAGCCGGGCTGCGTCATGCGCTTGAAGGTAGCGCCGCCGCGCGCCGGACGATGCCGGCGAGGACGCGGATGAAGGCCGGATCGGCGTTCGGCATCTCGATCCGGTCGTAGCGCATTCCGAGCTCGGCCGCGCGCTCTTTCGCTTCCACGTCGAGGTCCCAGCGGATCTCGAGGTGGTCGGAGACGAAGCCCACCGGGCAGATGAGCACGGCGTCGACGCCCTTGTCGCGCAGCGCCGCCAGGTGGTCGAGGATGTCCGGCTGGAGCCACGGCTCCCCGGTCGCCGATTCCGACTGGTACGAGAAGGACCAGTCCTCGACACCGGCCGCCTCGGCCACGAGCCGCGACGTCTCGAGCAGCTGCTCCTCGTACGGGTCGCCGCCCTCGAGCACACGCGCGGGGAGTGAGTGGGCTGTGAAGACGACGTGGGCATCCGTGCCTCGTACGCGCTCGGCAAGCAACGCGACGAGGCCGGGGTCGTCGTGCCAGCTGCTCGACGAAGACGATCGTCGGCCCGGCCGTCGACCGCGTCGTCCAACTGCTGTCGGTAGCCGGCGATCGAACCGCGCGAGTAGTGCGGGGCGAGGACGAGGCCGACGATCGTCGTCGCACCGGCGGCGAGCGCCGCTTCGGCGGCGGCGGCGATCCGCGGCTGCCAGTGCTTCATGCCGGTGAAGACCGGCGCGCCGAGCTCCCGTTCCAGCGCGGCCCGCGTCTCCTCGGTGATGGCGTTGAGTGGGTTCGCGTCCTCGATGCCGAGCCGGCGGTAGCGCTCGACGAGGTTCTCGAGCAGCTCCGGGCGGATCGGCCGGCCGCCGCGGATGTCGGCGTAGTACGCCGGAACGTCCTCCAGCCGGTCGGGGCTGCCGTATGCCATCAGCACGACGGCGACTTCGCTCATGCCGTCTGCTCCTGGACGAAAGCCGTCAGCCGCGTGAGGACGTCGGGATCGGTCTGCGGCAGCACGCCGTGGCCGAGATTGAAGACGTGGCCCGCGGCGGCCGTCGGCGCGGCGCAGGACGTCTGTTCGCGGCTTCCTCGACCTGCGACCAGGGTGCGAGCAGGACCGCGGGGTCGAGGTTGCCCTGGACGCCGCGGTCGAGTCCGACCGACGCCCAGCGCGCGGTCGAGCTCCACCCGCCAGTCGAGGCCGATGACGTCACCGCCGGCGTCGCGCATCTGCGCCAGCAGGCCGGCAGTGCCGGTGCCGAAGTGGATGGTCGGCGCCGAGACGGCCTCGAGAACCCGGCGCGAGTAGGGCGCTGCGAACTCGTCGTAGTCCCTCGGGCTAAGGATCCCCGCCCAGGAGTCGAAGAGCTGGATCACGTCGGCGCCGGCGTCGACCTGCGCCTTGACGTAGGCGGCGAAGCTCTCCGGCGAGCCGCTCGAGCAGCGCGTGCCAGACCTCGGGCTCCCGGTACATCAGCTCCTTGGCGGCGAGGAAGTCGCGGCTGCCGCGACCCTCGACGAGGTAGCAGGCGACCGTGAACGGCGCGCCGCAGAAGCCGACCAGCGCCTTCTCGGGGGACAGCTCCCTGCGGACGAGGCGGATGGCCTCTAGCGTCTCCTCCGGCGGAGCGCCGGCGCGCAGGCGCTCCACGTCGGCCGCGGCTCGGATCGGGTGCTCGACCATCGGACCCACGCCTTCGACGAGCTGGACGTCGAGGCCCATGGCCAGCACCGGCGTCATGATGTCCGCGAAGAGGACGGCCGCATCGACGCCGTGTCGCTGCACCGGCTGGAGCGTTACCTCCGCGCAGAGCTCCGGCGTTCCGGCCAGCTCGAAGAAGCCGTGACGCTCTCGTAGCGCCCGGTACTCGGGAAGCGAACGCCCCGCCTGGCGCATGAACCACACGGGCGTGCGCTCGACCGGCTCCCGGCGGCACGCGCGGACGAGGAGCGGTGCTTCCACGCGGCAAGCCTAGTCCTCAACCCTCGAAGTGCCAGTCACTGTGACTGTCACTGGGTCAGACTGTCACTGGGTCTGGCACCTGGACATGGCCGGAATAGACTGGCGCCGTGCCCGGCGCCTCTCAGTCGCACGGTGGGGATCCTGGTCGCTGACACAACCGCGCGCCGGCTCGCTACGCCGCGTGGGCAACGGTCGAGGCCACGAACGTCGGTGCGGCGACGTGGGGACCGGACATCGCTGCCTCTTACCACTGGCTCGACGAGCGCGGGAACGCCATCGTCTGGGACGGCATTCGCACCGCGCTCCCCGGCCCCGTTGCGCCCGGCGAGCAGGTCGAGCTGGAGATCGCCGTCCGTGCGCCGATCCCGCCCGCCGGCTACGGGTTCGCTCTCGACCTCGTCGCCGAGCACCGCGCCTGGTTCGCCGAGCTGGGAACCGATGACAATCCGAGCCAGTCCGTCGAGGTCCTGCCCCGCATTGACGCGACGACGCTGGGCGACGCCGCCACCGTGCACGCCTCGTCGACCACGGCAGAGTGGGAGAGCCGTGTGCTGGCACTCCACGCGGAGGGCTACGCGGTGGTCGCGGGCGCGATCGAAGCGCCGCGCCGACTCCGCAAGCGCCTCGCGCCGTGGGCGCCTGGCCCAGGCCGCGTCCCCGGCTTCGCCCACCCGCTGCTGTGCCCCTCCGTGCTGCACGGGATCGAGCTGGAGCGCCTTCCCGACGTCGAGGGCCTCGCGGCCTTCCGGCCCCCCGCGGACGAGCCGTGGGTCTACGACGCCTCGCTCGTCCGTCCCCTCTAGAGCTCGACGGCGATGCTGTCGTCGACGCGGGTGAAGACGAGCGCGCCGACGGCGAGCGACACGACGGCTGCCACGGCGAGGTAGAGCACGTCGCCGGCCGCCGGCACCTCGCCGTAGAACAGTGGGTCGCGCAGCGCGTACAGCGGCGGCGTCAGCGGGTTAGCCCAGCGCAGGACGTCAACCACCACGTCGTACTGCTGGAAGCCACCGGGCAGCTCGTCGAGCGAGTAGAGGATCGGCGTGAGAAAGAACCACGGCAGCAGCAGCGCCGCCAGCAGGTGCTCCACGTCGCGGAAGACGACGTTGGCCGACGCGACGGTGAGCGCCATGCCGGCAACGAGCACGACGATCCCTGCCGCGACGGGGATCGACAACAACACCGTGTCGCGCGTCTCCGGGATGACGATCGCGTCGACGACGATCAGCCCGCCGAGCAGCACGGCGAACGGCACGAGCTGCGTCGCCACGACCGAGAACGCGACGAGCTGCCGCGGGAAGCGCACCTTCTTGATCAGCTCGGCGTAGTCGAGCATCGACCGGGCGGCGCCGGTGAGCGACGAGGAGACGAAGAGCCACATGCTGAGCCCGCAGAGCAGGAAGAGGCCGTAGTGGTTGATGTTCTCCACCTGCCAGAGCAGTGAGAAGACGAGCACGTAGATCGCCGCCAGCATCAGCGGATTCACAAGCGACCACGCGACGCCGAAGATCGTGCCCTTGTAGCGCGCGCGGAGATCGCGGCGGAACAGGCTGCCGAAAAGCTCGCGGTACCGCAGCAGATCGGCGTAGACGCTCACGGCGAAAGTCTAGGGACGGCCCTTACGTGCATAGAGGCTGACCCCGGAGTAGCCGTGGCAAGTCTGGGAGAAGAACGTCGCGGCGCTGCGCCCCACGGCCGGGCAGCCGCAGCAAGCGCCCGGCGATCCGCCGGCCGGCCAGCTCCTCGTAGCCCTCCGCCTGCTCGACGCGCCGAACGACGAGGCCCGAGCGCGAGAATGCCCAGAGGTACGCGTAGAGCGTGTGCACGTGCTCGTTGATGCCGTGGCCCTTCTCCTCGGCCTGGTCGGGAACGTCGGCGGCAGCGCCGAGCGCGCGCGTGCCCTCGTTCAGCGCGCACACCCAACCGCCCTTTCGGGTCACGCGCGCCATCTCGCGCACCATCGCCGTCGTGTCGAGGGCGTGATGCAGCGCGGCCACGCAGTACGTGAGGTCGAACGCGTCCGACGCGAAGGGCAGGTGCTCGCCGTCGGCCTGGACGCGGCCGAACGCGCCGACTCGCTCCTCGTAGAAGGCGCCGCGACCGAGCCCGATCACCGGGTCGGCGAGGATGTCCGTCGCCACGTACTCGCAGCCGAGGGGCACGAGGTGCTGGGCGGCCCACGCTTTCGCCGCCCCCACCTCGAGCACGCGCATGCCGGGACGCATGTGGCGATCGAGCAGCAGCGAGAACGAGTGTTCGGTGGCGCCGCCAGTTCTTGTCGTCCCAGCCGAGGTCGCGGTTGAGGTACGGCAGGTGGGCGTCGATCTCGTCGTCGGGCTCGTACCAGCCGTGCGCCTTCGCCATCGCCGGCCAGCCCTCGATCTCACGCCGTTTGGCCTCGATGCCCGGCAGGCGGTCGTCGAGCATCCGCGGCATGTCGTCCTCGACGGGGAATACGCCGCCGCAGCGGCGGCAACGCAGCCTCTGGCCTTCGTCGTCGAGCAGGCCGCGGCAGACGGGGCAGCGCAGCAAGTCGAGCAGCGTTGGCGTCACGGACACGACGTACTCTGTACCCGAAAGGACGGCCAAACAGGTGCTTAACACGCCCGCATTACCGTTCCGGCCATGAGCGCCGTCGCAGCAATTGTCGCGTTCCCGGTCGCCGCCCTGACCATCTGGGTGCTGCTTCGCAACGGCCTCGGAGGGCGCTTCGTCGCCACTCCGTCGGACGACCGCTGGCACGAGCAGGACACTCCCTCGTTCGGCGGCGTGGGCATCTTCCTCGGCCTTCTGGCAGGGATCGGCGCCTGCCTGCTCACGGGCGCGGTCGACCCCACGTGGGAGCTGGCGGGCATCGCCGGCGGCGCGGCGATCGTGTTCGCCTTCGGCCTGGTCGACGACCTGCGCTCGCTGCCGCCGCCCGCGAAGCTCGCAGGACAGTTCGCCGCCGCGGGAGTCGTCATCGCATCGGGCATCCGCGTCGAGATCGTCGACAACGGCGTCGTCGGCACCGCCCTCGGCCTCCTGTGGCTGGTGGCGATCACGAACGCCTTCAACCTCCTCGACAACATGGACGGGCTCGCGGGCAGCCTCGCTGTCGTCGGCGCGCTCTTCTTCGCGATCGACGCCGTGTGGATCCACTCGGACGACCTGCTGCTCGTCGTCTCGCTGGCGCTCGCGCTGGCCGTCGCCGGCTTCCTCCCCTACAACTTCCGGCCGCGCAAGCCGGCCGCCGTCTTCATGGGCGACTCGGGCAGCCAGGTGATCGGACTTGACGCTCGCGGCGCTCGGCCTGGCGACGAGCTGGAAGGTCGCGGAGTCGACGGTGGCCACGCTGATCATCCCGCTGCTCGTGCTCGCGATCCCGATCCTCGACACGGCGCTCGTGACCGCCGTGCGCCTCGTCGAGGGCCGGCCGATCCACCAGGGCGGCCGCGACCACGCCTCCCACCGACTCGTGCGCAGCGGCATCTCCGAGAAGGGCACCGTCGTCCTGCTGACGGCGATCGCCGCCGGGCTCGGCCTGACCAGCCTCGCCTACTCGGGCCTCGACAACAGCTGGGTGACGCTCGTCGGCGTGCTCGTGACGTTCGCGCTGCTCGTGCAGCTGGCGGGCTTCCTGACGGACATCGACGAGGGCGAGACCGTGGTCGACGGCAGGCCGGTACGGCTGAGCAAGATCCTCCTCAGCCCGCGGCGACTCGTGGAGGTCGCCGTCGACTTCGCACTGATCGCCGCCTCGTTCACGATCGCCTACCTGCTGTTCGTGGACGGGTCGGGCACCGACTACCAGAAGCACATCTTCCTCGTCTCGCTGCCGGCGATCCTCGCCGCGCGCTACCTCTGCTTCATCCCGGCCGGGCTCTACAGCGGCGTCTGGCGCTTCGCCGGCGCGCGTGAGGCCGCCGCCATCATCGTCGCCGTCATCGTCTCGGAGGGCCTGGCGTACGGAGTCGTCTGGTTCACGAGCCGTCCCTTCGGCGACTTCCCGCAGACGGATCTACGTGCTGGACGCGCTGATCGCGATGGTGCTGATCGGCGGCTCGCGCTTCGCCGAGCGCGTGCTGTTTCGCGCCCACGCGACGTTCCGCGACCGGCACGAGCGCCGCCGCACGCTGCTCGTCGGCGCCGGCCGCAGCGGCCGCAGCCTGCTGCGCGAGCTGCGGGAGACGCCGGGCGAGCAGGTCGTCGGCTTCGTCGACGACGACCGCCGGCTTCGCGGCCGCCGCATGCAGGGCGTGCCCGTGCTCGGCACTCTCCCGGAGATCGAGCGCGTCCTCGCCCAGTCGCGGCCGGACCTCGTGCTCGTGACCATCCCCGCGGCCCCGCGCGACCTACCTCGACACGGTGGTGCAGGCCTGCGAGCAGGCGCAAGTACCCTGCAGATTCGTGCGCAGGGACCTCGACTGGATCCGGTCGTCGCGATGGGCGCCGCAGTCGAATGACGACCTCCGCCGCCCCGGCGGCGGCTGCGGGAGAGCGGACGTGGCTCGACCGGGTTTACGCCGCACTGCCGCTCGCGTCGGTGTTCATCTGGCTGGCCGCGCTCTACGCGTACCAGTCGTGGCGGCATTCCTCGCCGTGGCTCTTCACGGACGAGCTCGAGCTGACGCAGCTTTCGCGAAGCATCGCCGACACGGGCGAGGCGGCGCGGCGCGGACAGCCGCACTTCTTCGAGACGCTCTACACGTACCTCACGGCGCCGGCCTGGTGGATCAACTCGACGGCGCAGGCGTACGACGCTCGTTCGCTACATCGGCGTCTTCACGATGACCGCGGTCGTCTTCCCGACGTACTTCCTCGCGCGAACGATCGTCGGCAAGCCCGCGTCGCTGTTCGCGGCAGCGGGCGCCGGCGCCGTGCCCGCCCTCGCCTACTCGCAGGTGATCTCCGAGGAAGCGCTCGCCTACCCGTACGCGGCGCTCTGCTTCTTCCTGATCGCGAAGGCGATCGCCGTGCGCGACGCGCTGGTGGATCGCGGGCGCCGCGATCGCATCGCTCGTCGCGCCGCTCGTCCGCGCCGAGCTGGGCGTGATCGCCGTGACGTTCGTCCTGGCGGCGTTCTTCTACTTCCTCACGAGCGAGACGCGGGAGAGCGCTGGCGCTCGTCCTGGACGGCCTGGGACTGGATCGGCGCCGTCGTGCTGACGACGGGCGCGATCGTGTTCTTCTCGGCTGTCGTAGGCAACTTCTCGCAGAGCTGGCTGATCGCGACCGGCCACTACCGCGGGCGGATGATCGAGTACGGCGTCTGGGCCGGCGGCGCCTTTGTCATCGGGCTCGGCGTCCTGCCGGTCGTTGCCGCCCTCGCGGGGCTCGTTCGCCCCAGGGACGAGGAGCGGACGCCGGCGCTACGCGCGTTCACCGCGCTCCTGCTCGCTGCGCTCCTGTGCTTCGGCCTCTACACCGCCGTCAAGGCCTCGTATCTCTCGACGTCCTTCGGCACCGTGATCGTCGAGCGGAACCTCATCTATCTCATCCCGCTCGTCTTCGTCGGCACGGCTCTGTGGCTCGAGCGGCCGCGGCTCTCGTGGATCCCCCTGGCCGCCGCGACCGGCTTCGTCGCCTACCTGCTCGTGTCGGCCAACTACGCGCTCGAGAACGTCCCCTACTCGGACGCGCTCGGCCTTGCCATCGCGCAGATGTCGAACCGCAACCTCTCGTTCACGGACAACGCGGTGCAGTGGGCGCTGATCGTGACGCTGGTCATCTCGGTTCTGTTGCTCGTGCTGCCGAGGCTGCTCGGCGCGCGCCGGACGGCGGTTCGGGCCGTGGTCGGCCTGACTGCGGCGCTCGTCCTCGCGTGGACGCTCACCGGCCAGATCTCGGCCGCGAAGTACTCGAACGACTCCGGCGACCTCATCACGCGCAACTATCCCAAGCCGTTGACGTGGCTCGACGACATCACCGGCGGCGAGCCGGTGCTCTATCTCGGCCAGAACATCAACGCGGGCGCCGCGCTCGGCCTCTGGCTGACGGAGTTCTGGAACCGCTCGCTGAAGCACGTGTGGAGCCTCGACGGCACGGCGCCCGGGCCCGGGCCGGTGCTGACGCCCGACCTCGTGGCCACGGACGGTCGGCTCTCGCCCGACCCCGGCGTGCGCTACGTCCTCGCCGAGCGGGGCGTGGACGTGGACGGCGAGCTCGTCGCCCGGCCGCCGAAGTCGGGACGCTGGTTCGTCTACAAGCTCGACGGCCCGCTCCGTCTCGCCCACGCCGAGACCGGCGTCTTCACGGACGGCTGGATGGGCGCCGAGAGCGCCTACAACCAGTACGCGTCGCCGAGCGGCAAGGGCGGAAACATGGTCGTCCGGCTCGGCCGCTGGGCGTGGGGCGGCCCGGACAAGCCCGGCCGCGTCGCTGATCAGGGTCGGCACGCTCGTCAAAGGCGCCGACAAGCAGCCGCACATCGGCGAGGTGACGGCAACGCGCCGTTGGACGATCCACAGCCTCTCACGGGCGACGTTCGTGCATCCCGGCGCCGACACCGCCCTTCCGGGTGGAGGTGACCGTGCGGCCGACGTTCTCGCCGTCGGACTACGAGGGCGAGTCCGACCGGCGCGAGCTCGGCGCGCAGGTCGGGTACCTGTTCATCCCTCGCGGCTCGCGCTGACGAGGTAGCTGAAGCGCACGCGGAGCAGGGCGCGGGCGAGCGGGCCCGAGCGCTCGGCGGCGCGGAGGGCAGCGGCGAAGCGGGCCGGGCAGGCCGTGACGCTGCGGGAAGAAGAACGGGTGCAGCTCGACGCGCGCGAGGCCCGCAGCCTTCAGGTCGCCGACGACGTCGTCGACGCGGTACTGGCGCGGATTGAGATCGAAGACGAGCTTCCGCTCCGTGTGGCCGGCGATATGGCTGAAGAACGCGCGGCGGTCGCGCGCGTAGTAGACGGCCCGAAAGCACGTCGTGCAGGCGACGGGGGCAGGCGGCCGGTAGTCGTTGAGATCGGCGAGCACGATGTCGGCGCGGTCACCGACACGGCGGCGGGCGGCCTCCACCATTGCCGCGGAGAGGTCGACGCCCACGTAGCGGAGCCCGTTGGCGAGCAGCGGCTCGGCCAGCCCGGCGTCGCCGCAGGCCAGGTCGAGCACCGTGTCGCCTGGCCGGAGCTGCGGTCCCAGCGACGTGATCAACTCCGCCCGGTGGGCCAGGTAGCCGGACGGATCGGCATACGCCTGCTCAGTCCATTTCTCGGCCTGCGGGTCGTACTTCTCGGTGCTCACCAGGCTTTGAGGCGCTCCGGGTGCTTGCGGACGAAGCGGAGAATGCCGCGCCAGTGCCAGAGCGTGCGCTTCGTGAAGAAGCTCTTGTCGGTTGCCGCGTCCCAGCGGTGACGAACGACGGCGCCGGGCACGTACCAGCCTCTCCCAGCCCGCCTTCGCCGCCCGGTAGCAGAGGTCGATCTCCTCGCCGTACATGCGGAAGCCCTCGTCGAAACCGCCGAGCTCGGTCGAGCATCGCGCGACGGAGGAGCAGGCAGCCGCCGAGCATCCAGTCCGCCTCGCACGGGCTCGGTGGGACGCTCGTCGAGGAGGTAGTGGTCGCGCTGGTGCTCGAGCGGGGGTCGCACGCGACGAAGCGGCGTCCGCCGGACGAGCGTGCCGCCGACGGTCGGAAAGCGGCGCTGCGAAGGCTGCCACGAGCCGTCCGGATCGACCAGCTGCGGCCCCGCCACGCCGCAGCGGGGGTGCGCTTCCATGAACTCACGAAGCACGGCGATCGCGCCCGGCTCTGGCACGGCATCGGGGTTGGAGACGAGCACGAGCTCACCCGTCGTGGCGCGCGTGCCCGCGTTGATGTTGGCCGCGAAGCTCGCAGGGCGTGCGTTCTCGATCACGCGGGCGCCGAGCGCATCTGCGGGCTCCGAGCCCGGCGTGTTCGCGATCACGACCACGTCGTCGACCTGTGGCACGAGCGCGGGCAGCGACTCCGCGAGCTCCGCGCGGTGGCCGTGGGAGATGACGACGGCGGAGACCTTCACGCCGCGAGCACCTCCTGGTAGACGGCGACCGTGCGGCGCGCCGTCTCCTCCCAGGTGAAGCGCTTCGCACGCTCGAGCCCGGCGGCGATGAGCCGGTCGCGCTCGGCCAGCGCCTGCCGGATGCCATCCGCCAGCCGTTCGGGCTCGACGAAGACCGCAGCGTCACCGGCCACCTCACGGAGCGCCGGATCCGGAGCGGCGACGACGGGTGTCCCGGAGGCCATCGCCTCCAGCACAGGCAGGCCGAACCCTTCGTAGCGGGAGGGCATCACGAGACTGGCCGCGCCGCGGTAGAGCTCGACGAGCTCCTCCACTGCCACGTAGCCGCGGAGCCGGGCGCCTCTGCGTTCGAGCTCCTGTGCAAGCTCCGCTGTCGCGCACGGGACCGGCCACGACCAGCGGCAGCCCTACGGCTGAGGCCGCTTCTGCTGCCGCGAGTGGGTTCTTGCGTTTCTCGACAGATCCCACCAACAACAGGTACTCGCCGGGATCGCCGTCACCGGGCGAGAAGACGGGATCGACGCCGTGTGGCGTGACCGTGATCTTCTCCGGGGGAATCCCGTACAGCTGGACGATGTCTTCCTTCGTCCGCTCCGACACCGTCAGCACGTGTCGCGGCACGCCGGGCCGAGCGAGGCACGACGGTCTTGAAGACCAGTCGTTCGTGCGGCGGCATCACCGAAGGATCGCGCTCGAACGAGAGGTCGTGGATCGTCACGACGCCGGGGCACGGGCAGCGGAGTGGCAGCGCATGTTGGAAGTGGGCGAGCGCAGGGCGCAGGTCTCGCAGCACGCGTGGCACCGACCACGCCATCCGCAGCTCCTGCGAGTGCGCCGGCACTTGCACCGCCTCGATACCGTCCGGGACGAGATCCGGATGCCGGGTGAGCGCCGCGAAGCGCAGCCCGTCGCCGGCCGCCGCAGGCAGATGCCGCAGGAGGTTGAGGACGTACGTCTCGTCGCCCGTGCGGCGGCGTCCGAGCACGTCCGCGTCGATGACGACGAGGCTCATCTCGCCGCCTCCCGGTAGACGTCCGCCGTCGCGCGCGCTGCGGCGTCCCACGAGAAGGCGCGGGCACGCTCGAGGCCGAGGCGGCGCAATTCATCGCGGCGTTCCACCGCTTCGGCGATGCCCGAGGCGATTGCAGCCGGGTCGTACGGGTCGACGAGCACCGCGGCACCGCCGGCCGTCTCCTCCGTCGCGCCGCCCCGGCTCGTGACGACCGGCGTCCCGCAGGCCATCGCCTCGACGATCGGCAGGCCGAAGCCCTCGTACAGCGACGCGTAGACGACGCACTTCGCGCCCCGGTAGAGACGCGCGAGCTCGTCGTCGGAGACGCGTCCGCAGCCCTGAGGTCTGCACTCCGCCCCAGCCGCGGGCGCCCACGACTCGCAGCTCGGCGGCAGCCAGACGGGCTGCCTCCTGGACCCGCTCGAGGTTCTTCCGCGGCTCCAGCGTCCCCACCGTCAGCACGTAGTCGCCTTCGGCCGCCGGGCCGTCCGCCGAGAAGACCTCGGCCACGCCGTTCGGGATGACCGTCATCTTCTCCGGTGGCGTGCCGAGCAGCTCGACGAGCTCACGCTTCGTGAACTCGGAGACGGCGATGATGCGGCTCGCCGCCCGCGCCACCCGAGGTACGCACAAGCGGCTGTAGCGCCGCGTCCATGAGTTGAACGTCTCTGGGTGGCGCAGGACGGCGAGGTCGTGAACGGTAACGACCAGCGGCATCGACGGGGGTGAAATCGGGCCGCGAAACGTCGGACAGTGGAGGACGTCGAGCCGCTCGCGCTTCGCCAGTCGCGGAAGGCCGACCGGGTACCACCACGCGTCGCGGTAGACGGTCGCGATCCGGCCGGAGCCGCTGTGGGCGAGGCGGACGAGATCGAGACCGTCGATCGCGTCGATGCCCTCGATGTAGCGCGCGGTGCCCGCGCGGGTCTGGTCGAGCGGCGAGACGTCGAGGCCGACGCGCATCAGGCCGCAGCATCCAGAAATCCGTCGAGGAAGACCCGGCCTGTGTGGCTCCACGTGAAGCGTGCGGCGTGCGCGAGGCCGCGCGAGACGAGCTCGTCGCGCTCGATCGAGCGCGACTCTCGATTGCCGCGGCGATCGCCGCCGGATCTTCGGGATCGGCGCGCACGGCCGCGTCGCCGCAGGCCTCGTCCATCGACTCGTGCGACGAGCAGACGACCGGCGCGCCGCAGGCCATCGCCTCGATCACCGGCAGCCCGAAGCCCTCGAACCGCGAGGGGTACGCGAACACCGAGGCGCCACGGTAGAGCCGCGCCAGCTCGTCGTCGTCCACGTAGCCGAGCCTGACGATGCCCGGCCGGTCGAGCGCCGGCTGCTCGCCCCACCCCTCCGCACCGACGACCGCCAGCAGCAGGTCGTTGCGACCGAGCAGCGCATGTGCCTCGACGAGCGCCGCGAGATTCTTGCGCGGCTCGAGCGTGGCCACCGTGAGGACGTAGTCGCCGCCGAGCTCGGCTTTCGCGCCGTCGCTCGTGAAGACGGCGTCCACTCCCGGCAGCGCCGCCCGCACGCGATCCTCGGGCACGCTCAGCAACTCGACGACGTCGCGCGCGGTGAACGCCGAGTTCGCGAAGACGAGGTCGCAGGTGCGCGCGGCGTTCCGGTACTTCGCCGTGTGCATGCTCCGCGTACGTCCTTGCACCCACTCGGGATGCCGCAGCGGCACGAGATCGTGAATGGTCGTCGCGCGGACGCCTCCACGCTGGGGCGGATACATCCAGTCAGAGAAGTGGAGCACGTCGATCGGGCCGAGGAACCGCTCGACGCGCGGGCCGTGCCGAGACGGCTCCAGCCCTGGCGCCAGAAGTGCGCGAAGGGGAGGAACTGGAGCGAGATCTCGACGGGAATGCCTTCGAGCGCGACCGGAATCGCCTTCTTCCCCTGCGGGCTGGTGGGTGCGAAGGCCACGATCTCGTGCTCGCCGGCGGCGGCCTCCGCCAAGCCCGGCCAGCGAGCCGCGCAGGTACGTGCCGATCCCCGACCGGGGATGCGAGAGCGGAGACACGTCGAAGGCGATCCTCATCCCGCGGGCTCCTCGGGCGTCGCTGGCAAAGGAGGCAAGCGCGCGTCGCGCAGGACAGTACAACGAGGTACGGCCAAGCGACGCGCGCGCAGGATCCTGCCGCCAGCGACGTCAGCCATCGGCGGAGCCGGGCTTCGCCCGGCGGGAGCCGGTGGCGGCGAGGGGCCCGCGGTAGTCGAAGCGGTTGAAGTGGAGACCTAGCTCGCGCGGGTCCGGGTTCTCGCCGTCCGTCACCACCTTCGGTATCGCCGTGCGGTCGACCTCGAAGCGCACGACACACTTGTCGCCCTCCGACTCGAGCGGCACCCGCAGGACCTGCTTGGTGAGTAGTGGATCGATGAACACGCGGCCGACGACCTTCCCTCTGACTCGAGCGGTCAGCAAGGACGGCTCGTCGAACAACGCCGAGTCGCTCTGCACCTCGACCTCCAGCTGCCCCCGGTGCAGGCGTGGCGGGTGTACGTGACGTGCTTACCCGACCACGTGTCCTGCGGGTACAGGCCGTCGACGAATGCCAGCTGCCGCAGCGGGCCGTCAACGCGATAGAGAACCAGGCGCTTGATTCCGTCCTCGCCGACCACGGTGCCTCCGAACTCCCCGGTTGCGTCGGTGAGCACGTGAGACACGAGCACCCGGCGTCCGTCGGGACCTCGCACGTAGCCGGTGCGCTTGTCGATCGACACCGGCGTCTGCGCGAGGCCTCCGGCGACACTGGGCCCAGTCGTGTAGATGTCGCCGATGGTGCGGCTGAAGAACTCGTTCTCCCAGACCGTGAACTCGGTCGAGGTGCCGGTCCACAGAAACGCCACGTCCTCGCCCCGCCCGACGGAGCGGTCGATCCAGTCGCGATCCTTCATCGCGATGCCGCCGAACAGATGCTGCGCCGAGCGGAAACGATGCTCCGCGACGATCGGATGCTGCGACACCGCGAAGTAGACGAGGACGAGCCCCGGCAGCACGAGCGCGTAGCGCCGGGGAACGAACAGAAATGCGAGGCCGGCGATCACCGAGCCGGCGAGAACGACGAGGCTCGCGTGCGAGAGAGCCAGTCCGTGCTCGACGAGCCAGCCGAGCGGCAGCAGCGCAGCGGTGTCTGACACCGCATTGAGGCCGATGAAGTCGTCGTACGGGATCGCCAGCGGCAACCCGACGGCGAGCAGCGCCGCGATCGCCGTCGCGGGCTGGGGTCTCGGCAGGCCGCGCTCGAGCCACACGAGCAGCGCGATCAGGAAGAGTGATCCGACGTAGAACGTGTTCCGCTCGGAGATGCGGAACGTCTGCTCCGAAGCGAACACGGCCACCACGAGCACGAGCCAGAAGGACAGGCTGAGCGCGGCTGCGACGAAGATGCGGTCTCGCTCCGTCAGCTGCCGCGGCATCAGCGCCAGGAGGATCAGCGCGGCGAACGGGATCACGCCGAGCGCGAGGCTGAGCTCTCCGACGTGGTACGCGAACCACTTCGCCACCTCCCACACCGAGTAGTCGGCGCGGCCGGCCACCTCGTAGGCGCCGAAGACCCCGAGCGGCGAGCGTCCCCGGGCCAGCTGGAGGACGAGGATCCCGAGAAAGCCTGCAGCAGCCAGTCCGTAGAGAAGCGCATAGCGGCGGAACGCGGCCCTCCCTGCCACGAGCAGCGGCGCGGTCAGCAGCGCCGGTAGCAGCGCGACCGCCTGCTGGCGGGTGAGGTAGGCGACGAGGCAGACGCCGAGCACGATCGCCGTTCGCAACGGTGTCGGCCGCTCCAGCCAGAGCACCATGGCCAGCGCAGCACAGAGAAACAGCGGGTAGAACGCGTTCTCGGTCATCAGCGTGGCCGTGTAGACCATCCCCGGCACCGCAACCGTCAGCGCCGCCGCCACGAGGGCGAGCGGCTCGGCGAGCACGCGGCGCGCGAGGAAGTACGCGGGCACGGCCGCGAGCGACATGACGAGCGCGTTGATGGCCTTCGCCGCCGCGTACGCCTGCGGCACAGACTCGAAGAGCGCCCAGGCGGGCGCGATCAGCGCCGGGTAGACGATGCCGTACGCCGCCGTCGCCTCCCCGCGGACGAGGAACCGCCCGGAGTCGGCGAAGCTCTTCGCGAGCTCCGAGTAGATGAGCTCGTCGACCATGATCCACGGCGCCACCGTCCCGCGCCCGAACACGTAACGGACGAGCGTGGAGACGATGACGATGCCCGCGAGCCAGGCCCATGCCGGGACTCGCGCTAGAGACTTACCCAAGCTCGGCCTCGCGCAGGCGGGCCGCCAGCTCCTTCGCCTCGGGATCGTCGGGGCCGATGCCGACCTCGGCGGCCGCCTCCGCCACCTCGCGCGTCACGGCGTCCCGAACGGCCTCGCCGCCCGCGGCTTCCTCGAGCGTGGCGACGTAGAGATCCGCGACACGGTCGAGCGCATGCTCCGTCGTGGCCAGCTCGAGCGCAGCCGCACTCATCGCTGCGCGCGCGCTGTCGTCGCCCAGCAGCCGCTCCAGCTCCGTGGCCAACGTCTCCACCTCCCGCTCGTCCGGCGCCACCTTGACGGCGACAGCGTCGGGAAGCTCCGAGAACCAGCCGATGTCGGAGACGACGAGCGGGCGGCCGGCCGAAAGCGCCCGGATGACGGTGCCCGATGTCTCGCCCATCGTCGGCGAGCGCAGCGAGACGACCACGTCGCACGCACCCATGAGCGACCAGAGCCGCTCCTCGTCGACGTAGCCCTCGCGTGTCACGCCCTCGGGCACCTCGAGATCGGCGAGCCGTCGCGAGGCACCACCGACGAGCGAGCAGCCGCGCGTCGGGTAGCCGCTCGCGCAGGCGCGCGAAGGCCGCGTAGAGCTGCGGGATCCGCTTGCTCTCGTTGAGGTGGCCGAAGCAGCCGATCAGCGTTGCCCTCGGTGGCCTCTCGGCTGCGCGGCGTCCACGCCGGATGCGGGATGCGTGCGATCGGGCCCTCGTAGCCCGCCGCCCGCGCACCCTCCTCCACGTAGCGCGAGTGGACGACGAGGCTCTGTGCGAGCCTGAGGATCTCGCCCGCGAGCGGGAAGTCCTGCGGCCTCGTCTCCCACAGCGGCGGAATGCGGTTGTCGAGGACGCCGTAGGCGAGCAGGCGGCCGGCGAGGCCGTGGTCGCGCTCCATCGCCGCCAGGTACCCGGCCGCGTCGCCGCGGGCCAGCGTGATTCCCGCCACGAGGTGGTGCAGGACGAGCTCGTGGAGGACGACAACGCCGGGCCGGCGGCGCAGTGCTTCGACGATCCAGCCGTGCGCTTCCGGGTCGTTGCCGACGTGGTAGAGGGCGACGTCGGCCTTCGGCGTGCGCCGGAAGCGTGCGGGCCGGGCGATCTCGACATCGATCCGCTGCTCGAGCGCGGGGAGCAGCAGCGCGCTGTAGTCGGCGACGCCCGAGCGCGAGGGCGGCAACGGGGAGTAGTAGGCGACCTTCATGCGAGGAGGCGGTCGACGGCGCGGTCCCACGTCAGCTGCTCGGCAACCTGCCGGCCCGCCTGCCCCCAGGTGCGCGCGTCGTCGACATGGTCGCGGAGCCATGCGCAGGCCTCGGCGACCGCGGCCGGCCGCGGCTCGCACACGAGCCCGGTGCGACGGTCCGTGACGACCTCCAGCGGGCCGCCGGCGTCGGCGGTCGTGATGACGGGCTTCTCGGCGAGAAACGCCTCGAAGGGCACCATGCCGAAGTCCTCGTCCACGGGCGCGTAGTAGACGGCGAGGCAGCGGGCGTAGAGATCGGCCAGCTCGGATTCGTCGACGCGGCCGGAGAACGTCACGCGCCCGTCGAGGCCCTTCCTCGCCGCCAGCTCCTCGAGCCGCGCGCGGTCGGGCCCGTCTCCGGCGACCACGCCACGCAGCGACGAGTCGGCGGAGAGCGCCTCGAGCATGAGGTCGACGCGCTTCGCGCGGTCGAGCCGGCCGACCGAGAGCACGAAGTCGCCGTACTCGTCGCAGCGATAGTCGAGGTGCTGCGGGGGATGTGGCATCACCTCTGCGGCAATGTCGGTGGAGCGCGCGAGGCGGTCGGCGACGTTCTGGGAGGTGGCGAAGACCCGCCGCGCCTCGCCGAGGCAGAGGCGGTCGAGCCGTTGCACTTGCCGGCGGAGCGCGCGGTCGGACGGCGACTCGGAGAACTGGCCCAGCTCGGTGCGGTCGAGCTCGTACGCCTGCCGGAACTGGTGCAGCAGCCAGACGACCTTGTTCGGATGGCGGACGCAGTACGACGGGAACTTCGTCGCGATCACCATGTCGATCGCGCGGCCGTCCGCCTCGGTCAGGTCGGCGAGCCGCCAGAGGAGAGCCTGGCTCAGCACGCGAGCGCCCGGGTACCACTTGAACGGGAGCGTGACGACGTCGGCCTCGTGCCCTCGCCGGCGCAGCTCGGTCGCGAGGTCGTCGGCGAAGATCTCGGCGCCGCCGCGTTCGAACGGCACCTGCGGGCGGCAGACCGCGATCCTCACGGCCGCGCGAGAATTGCGTAGTCGAGCGGCCCGAACAGCAGCTCGTTCAACCGGCGCACGTTCGCCGCGATCACCGGGTCGTCGGGCACCGCGAGCTTCTCCTCGGGCTCGTTGAGAAAGCGCGTCGCGACCTCTCGGAAGCCCGCCTGCTCCGCGAGCAGCCCGAGCGTCTCCGGCACGAGGGGCTGCGCATGCGTGAGGTCGGCGAAGTAGCTGCGGAGCGCGAGCGGCGAGAGCGGATTGATCGTCTCGGCGACGAACAGACCGCCGGGACGAAGCTTGGACACGGCGAGCTCGAGCAGCCGGACCAGCGTCCCCGGAGGAAGGTGCTCCACGACCTGCGCGGCAAAGATGCCGCCGAGCGAGCCGTCTTCGAGAGCCTCCAGGTACGCAAGGGCATCCGCCTGCTCGACGGCGAGCCCCTCCCCTCGCGCGTACGCGACCATGTCAGCGTCGGCGTCCACCCCGCGCGCTTCGACGCCCGCTTCACGCAGCAGCGACAGGAACTCGCCGCGACCGCAGCCGATGTCGAGCACCGGCGCCGCGTCGCGGAAGTCGTCCACGTACACGCGCTGCCGCTCCCGAACGGCCGCCGTCGAGCCGCGCATTCGCGCCTCGAACCCGAAGTAGTCAGGGACGGAGGCAGCGGCCGGCTGTGCCGCGACCGTCGTCACCGGCGCGGGAGCCGACCCGCCGCCGCGCCGTTCGACGCGCCGCAGGCGTTCCTCCAGCTCGACGAGCGTGCGGCGACTCGACTCGTCACCCGCCGCCGCCCGATCGACCGTCTCGTAGAGGTCATCGACAAGCTTGAGCACCGCGTCGTTGAAAGCTCGCTGCTCGGCTGCGAGCGGCTCGACGTACCAGCGCAGGAGCGGCCGCAGCAGTCGCTTGACCGGATACGCGATCGCGCCCTTGATGCCCGGGCGACGCTCGAGCGGCCGCTCCGCCGAAACCGGCCACATGCGCTCGGCCTGGGCGCGCCAGGTCGCGCGAGCGCCCTCTGCACCGGCCCCGCCGCGCCGAATCTCCTCGCGGAGCTGCTCGAACAACGCGACAGCGTCGACCTCCGCCGACAGCGAGGCCTGTGCAGACGCACCATCGTGCACGCCGCTGTCCGGCATCTGCAGATCGTAGCCCTGGTCTGTTACGGCATCGTTAGCGGGCGGCGCGGCTAGGCTCGACGCCGTGCGCGTCGGGATCAGCCTGCTAACCCTCGTGCCCGGGCTCGTGGGCGGCTCGGAGACGTACGCTCGCGAGCTCTGCCGCGCCCTCGCGCGCGTCGGCGAGCTCGACTACGCGGCTTTCGTGCCCACGGTCGCTCCGGGAGCAGGCGACGGGCTGCCGACGACCGTCGTGCCCGAGTACCGGGCGAGAACGACGATGCCCGGGCGCATCGCCGCGATGTCGCTGGCCACCGCCATGCCCGGCCCCATTCGCCGCCACTTCGACGGTGCGGCGCTGGACGCCCTGCACTTTCCGCTCAGCGTGATGGTCCCACGCGTCGCGCGTCCCCCTGCGGTGACGACGATCCACGACCTCCAGCACGAGGCCTATCCGCAGTTCTTCTCGCGTGCAGAGCACGCGTACCGCCGCGCGGCCTACGGCTGGACGGTGCAACGCAGCCGCTTCTTGATCGCCATCTCGGAGCACGCGAGGGGGACGCTGCTCGAGCGCTACGGCCTGAGCCCAACGCGTGTCAGCACGATTCACCTCGGCATCGACCACGAACGTTTCACCCCGGACGAGAGGCAGCGTGAGCCGTTTCTCCTCTACCCCGCCAACCGCTGGCCGCACAAGAACCACGAGCGCTTGTTCGCGGCATTCGTGCGCGTGCGGCGAGAGCGGCCGGAGTTGCGGCTCGTCCTGACGGGGCAGGGACATGAACGCGCCCAGCTGCCGGACGGCGTGGAGTCGCGCGGCCACGTCTCTCCGGACGAGCTGGTCGAGCTGTACCGCAGCGCCGCCTGCCTCGTCTTCCCCAGCCTGTACGAGGGCTTCGGGCTACCGCCTCTCGAGGCGATGGCGTGTGGCTGCCCCGTGGCCGTCGCGAACGCCACCTCGCTGCCGGAGGTTTGCGGCGATGCGGCCGAGTACTTCGACCCGCTGTCTCCCGAGGACATGGCTGCGGCGATCCTCCGCGCGCTCGACGGCCGACTCGTCGGGCGAGGGCTCGCGCAGCGCGGCTCGCTTCACGTGGGGAAGCATGCGCCCACGCCCACGACCTCGTATACCGCGACGCGGCTAGCGCTTGACGAACGCCAGACGGACGACGTCGCCGTCGGCGTGCTGCGACCTCGCGGCCGAGCAATCCGTAGGCCGGCCCCAGCGGCACGAGCCACGGGAACGACCGCACGTAGGCGTCGTTCCAGTTCGGCTGCATGCGCACGACCTCGCGCGACACGAGCTCGAGCGCCGGCGCGGCCGCGACGAGCGCGTCGACGCGGGCGGGTCGTACCAGCGCTGGAAGAACGATCGCCCGTCCGCTCGGCTGGTTCGCGTAGACGGGAGCGTCCCGCCAGTCCTCGCGAAACGCCTGCGCATGAGGAAGCGTCACGAGCACGCGACCGGCCGGCCGTACGACACGCGCGAGCTCGCATAGGGCCTCGGCGTCGCCCGGCTCCTCGATGTGCTCGAGCACCGAGATCGAGTACGCGTGGTCGAACGACTCGTCCTCGAACGGCAGCGCACGGCCGTCGGCGACCTGCAGCTCGAGCCCGTTCACGTCGCCGGCCAGCGCTCGCCACGTCTCGATCTCCCGCTCCAGCTGGTCGACCGACGTGACGCGCACGCCCCGCCGCACGAGCACGACGGCCAGCAGCTTGGGACTGGCGAGGTCGAGGACACGCTCACCCGGCCGCGCCCCCAGCCGCTCGATCGCCCAGGGCAGCTCGAGGTAGCGGCTGGGATCGAGCGGGACGACGACGCGCACCACGGCCTCGCGGCGATACCCGTGCCGAACCAGATGGCCGACGCCGAGCCTGACGCTCTCGGCCCAGAGGCTCGCCCACCCGCGCACCAACAAACCTTTACAGCCAGTGACTACTCTTGCGGCCATGAGCGGGGCGGCTGCCGAGAGCATCTGGACCGATGCTGCGATCGCCGATCTGCGGCGCGAGCTCGGTGACGTCTACGAGGGGCGCACTGCCCTCGTCACGGGCGCCGACGGCTTCATGGGCTCCCATCTCACCGAGGCGCTCGTGGAGCTGGGCGCGGACGTCGTCGCGTTCGTCCGCGCCACGTCGAGCGGCGCGCTGAACAACATCGGGCACCTGCGCTCACGGATGCGCGTCAAGTTCGCCGACCTCACCGACCGCACGTCGGTCGACTATCTCGTCCGCGAGCTGAAGCAGGCGCCGGACCGGCCGTACGTCTTCCACCTCGGCGCCCAGGCCCACGTCGGGCGAGTCCTGGCACCGGCCGTACGAGACGGTGATGACGAACGTCGTCGGCACGCTGAATCTCCTGCAGTCGATCCTCGACCACGAGCTCGAGGTGGAGCGCTTCGACACGGCCGGCACGTCCGAGGAGTACGGCAACCCGCGCGATGCCGTCGGCGACCAGCACGACTTCGACTCCGACGGCGGCGTCGTCTTCCACGAGCGCTCGCCGCTCAACCCGAAGTCCGTCTACGCGACGTCGAAGGTCGCGGCCGACTTCCTGACGATGAACTACCACGACGCCTTCGGCATCCCCGGCGTCGTCACGCGGATGTTCAACAACTACGGGCCGCGGCAGAACCCGCGCTTCGTCACCGGCACGATCATCACGCAGGCACTCGAGCGGCCGCGCGTCGAGCTCGGCCAGCTCGAGCCGCTGCGCGACTTCTGCTACTGCACGGACGGCGTCCGCGGCCATCTGACGGTCGACCGCGCACGGCACACCCGGCGACGTCTACGTCTACGGCCAGGGCGAGAACATCTCCATGCGCGACTGGGCCGAGCTCATCCTCACGCGTGGGCGAGGAGGAGGGCTACTGGCCTGGCGACCGCGAGCTCGTGAGCGTGCCCGAGCGCCATCGCCCAGGCGCCAGCGAGGTGCTGGCACTCAAGGTCGGTTACGAGAAGCTCGCCCGCGAGACCGGCTGGCAGCCGCTCATCTCCTGGGAGGACGGCGTGCGCCGCACGATCGCGTGGTACGCGGACAATCGCGACAAGTGGTCCGGCCGCGTCGACTGGTCTGCTCCGTCGCCCGCTCCCGTCGAATGAAAGCGCTCGTCACCGGCGGCTCTGGCTTTCTCGGCTCGCATCTCGTCGAGCGGCTCGAGTCGGACGGCCACGACGTCATCGTCCCGCGAAGCGCTGACTACGACCTCACGCACGAGGACGACGCCGCGCGGCTGTTCCGCGAGACCGAGCCGGAGGTCGTCTTCCACCTGGCAGCCGTCGCCGGCGGCATCGGCGCCAACCGCGCCGAGCCGGGCCGCTTCTGGCACGCGAACCTGCTCATGGGCACGCACGTGCTCGAGCAGAGCCGCCTCGCGGGCGTGCGCAAGCTCGTCCTGCTGGGAACGATCTGCTCGTATCCCAAGCTCACGCCCGCGCCGTTCCGCGAGGAGGATCTCTGGAACGGCTACCCGGAGGAGACGAACGCGCCGTACGGCGTCGCGAAGAAGGCGCTGCTCGTTGGCGCCCAGGCCTACCGCGAGCAGTACGGGCTGAACGCGATCACGCTGCTGCCGGTGAACCTCTACGGGCCGCGCGACAACTTCGACCTCGAGACGTCACACGTCGTCCCGGCGCTGATCCGCAAGATGCTCGAGAGCCGCGACGAGGTCGTGCTGTGGGGAGACGGGACGCCCACGCGAGAGTTCCTCTACGTCGAGGACTGCGCCGAGGGCATCGCGCTGGCCGCCGAGGGCTACGACGCTCCGGATCCCGTGAACCTGGGCTCGGGCGAGGAGATCTCGATCCGCGACCTGGCCGGGCTGATCGCCGACCTGACCGGCTTCGAGGGCCGGATCACGTGGGACACGTCGAAGCCAAACGGGCAGCCGAGGCGGCTGCTCGACACCACGAAGGCGGCCGAGCTCTTCGGCTTTCGCGCGCACACGAGCCTTCGCCACGGCCTCGAGCGGACGATCGCCTGGTACCGAGAGCACGCATCCGCACCGGTATGACGGCGCAGCGCGTCTGGCGCGCCGCGGCCCGTCTCTGGAACGGCATTCCGCTCCGCGAGCCGTGGCGGCTGCTCGTGCCGCTGCTCGTCGTCCACTGGCTCGCGCTGCTCGTCTTCACCGCACGGGTCAACCACAACGGCTGGCTCTTCTACCAGGGTGGCGACCAGATCTGGTTCTGGACGACGGGCTGGCTCATGGGCCACGGGTCGATCACGGTGCCGAACGTCTCCCATGGGTGGCCGATGCTGCTGGTGCCTTTCACGTGGATCAGCGGGCCCGGGTTCGTCGGCGGCCTGCCGTGGCCGCTGCTGCTGCAGGCGCTGGTCATCGCGCCCATCGCGCTCTGGTGCGTGTACGAGCTCGGGGCGCGTATCGGCGGCCGCGTGATCGGCTACTGGGCCTCCGCCCTCTGGACGCTCGGGCCGTACGTCGCCGTCCCGCTCTTCGTCGACCGCTATCACGACCGCTACGTCGACCAGTTCCTGCCCCTGCCGCTCGGGCTGACGGCGATGGCGGACTACACGGGCACGGTCTTCCTGCTCCTGTCGGCGGTGTTCACGCTCCGCGCGATCGAGAACCGCGACCCCAGCACGGCGGCCGTCGCAGGGCTCGCCGCCGGTTTCGCCGCCGTCGTCAAGCCGTCGAACCTCATCTTCCTCGCCGCGCCGGCCGTCGCCCTGCTCGCCGCCCGCCGCTGGCGCGAGCTCCTCGTCGGCACTGCCGCGCTCGCTCCGGCGGTGCTCGCGCTCGCCCTCTGGAAGTACCGCGGCTACGGCTATCTGCCCGCCTTCGCGTCGCAGGAGACCGTCGTCGCGCTCGGCCCGGACTCGCTGACGGCGCCCTACGACAAGTACGTCGATATCAACTGGGACAACATCGGCGACAACCTCGCCAGCCTGCGCGAGGTCTTCTGGAGCATGCGCGTGCTCCAGTGGCTGCCGTTCGCGGGTGCGATCGCCGTGGCGCGGCGCTCGATTCCCGTGGCGCTGATGCTTTCCGTCTGGTTCTGGGGGTTCTTCGTCCTGAAGGGCTCGTCGGACGATGCGTCGGTCGACAGCGGCGCGTTCTTCCGTTTCCTGCTGCCTGCGATCCCTGCGTTCCTGCTGCTCGGTGCGTCGCTGCCGCTGCTGATCCCCAAATACGGCATCGAGCTCGCCAGAAAGACGGCGTTGCCCAAGCCGCACGCGATTGGGCGGCGTGCGCTCGTCGCGGCCGCGGTGGTGCTGGGGCTGTTTCCGGTGGTCGCGGCGGCCGCATCCTCCCCGCTGCGCGGCCCTGACGAGGTGCTCCAGCACATCGAGATCGCCGTGCCGGTCCGCGGGATCGACCTCGAGGCCACGGGCGAGCGCGTCGTCCGGCTGAGCTGGTCGGAGCCCGACACGGGCTCGACGCGCATCTTCTACAAGCTCTTCCGCAGCCCGGCCAGCACCGACTACCTCTGCTTCACGGACGGCGGCGGCGCCGACCGCTGCACACTCGTCTCGGTAGAGCTGAAGACGTTGCGCAAGACGAGCGCCGTCGACCGCCCGGGCCCGGGCACGTGGACGTACAGAGTGGGCGCAGCGGCGAACTGGATCGACGACCCCGAGTTGGGCGACGTCTTCCTGCTCTCGAATCCCGTCACCGTCACGGTTCCTTGACCTCGCGGCGTTGGCTCGGCGAGGCGCTGGGGCTGGCCGCGCTGCTCGCGGCCGCAGCGTTCGTCTACGTCCGAGGCGTGGAGGCGGCCGCGAACTACGACGAGGGTGTCTACCTCGCCTCGCTCGACGCTCTCCGCCACGGACAGGGTTTGGGGACGGACGTGTACGCGTCGCAGCCACCGGGCTTCTACGTGCTGCTGCAGGGCCTGTCGCTCCTGCCAGGCGACGGCGTCGAGGGGATCCGGGTCGCCTTCGTGCTCGTCGCGCTGCTCGGGCTGGTGGCCGCTTATGCGATCGGCCGGAAGCTGGCCGGTGTCTGGGGAGCATTCGGGGCGGCCGGATTGCTCGCGATCACGGCACCCTGGCCCGTGCAGGCCGCCCGTGTTCAGGCGGACACGGCTTCGGTCGCCCTCGCGCTCTGCGCGGTCGCGGTCGCGTTCTACGCAGGCCGCTGCTCGTGGCGCTGGGCGGCCGCGGGCGTGCTTGCCGGAGCCGCCGTCTCCGTCAAGCTGCTCGCATTGCCGGTAGTGGCGCCGCTGGCGGTGCTCCTCATTGGACGCCGGTCGTGGCGGGCGGCCTGTGCGGCACTCGCCGGCGCACTCGCCGTCTGGGCTGTGCTCCTCGTCGCCTACGCGGGCGCTCTGGACGAGCTGTGGGAGTCGGTTGTCGCCGATCACCGCGACGCGCGCGGCCTTGGCCCCTCCGTGGCCGACAACATCGAGCGCGTGTTGCTCCACCCACTCGACTGGCGAACGCCGGCGGGTGTGCTGGTGCCGATTGGACTGGTGGCCGCGGTCGTGCTCTTGAGGCGGCTCGAGCTACTGGCGCTCGGTGCCTGGATCGTCGTATCGGCTGTGTTCCTCGTCGCACAGCAGCCGCTGCTCGATCACCACTTCGTGCTGCTCACAGCCACACTGGCCGTGCCCGCTGGGGCGGGGCTCGGCGCAGCCGTCACGCGCATCTCGGTACCGGCGCGCTACGCCGTCGCCGGTGCCGCAGCGATTGCGCTCGCGGTCGGCTTCGCCCAGGAGGAACGCCGGCTCTGGCGTCAGGACGGCGATCCGCCCGGCATCACCTGGGCAGCTGAGCAGCTACGTCTCGGGACGCAGCCGGACGAGCTCGTGGGCACCGACCTCCCCATCGTCGCCTACCTCGCCGACCGCCGCGTGCCGGGACAGCTCGTCGACACGTCGTTCGTTCGCCTTGGCACCGGGTCATTGAGCGATGCGGAGATTCTCGAAGAGCTCGAGGGCGTCCGTGCGGTCGTAGTCGGGCGGGAGCTCGCCAACAGGCCGGCGCTGATTCGCGAGCTCGCGGCGCGTTACCCGGAGCAGATCAGCCAGGACGGCGTCACGCTTTATCTCGTTCCTTGACCTTCTCCTCGAGGATCGCGAGCCGCTGGGCCAGGGTGACGTTCTGGTCGACGAGCTTCGAGATCGCCGTCGAGTAGTCGAGCAGCACGAGCAGGATGAAGAACACCGCGACCGCGAACAGCACTGCCGGCGGGTACGTCTCTACGCCGAACCAGTCCGCGATGGTGTTGGTCGCCGAGCGCCAGACCGAGAGGACGAGCAGCACGATCCCGGTCGCCAGCCAGAGCAACGCGTAGCGCTCCTTGAGGCGCCGCTTGCGGATCAGCTCCAGCACGACCAGCACGAGCAGCACCGAAGCGATGGCGCCTGCGATGGAGAACGTGAGCGGCGTCACCGTGTCTCGCCCGGGACGGCGTTGCGGCGGAACATCGCGACGAAGAGCGCGACCAGCACCTTGGCCAGAAAGTACGTGGACTTGAGGACGCCGTGGGAGGACGTGCCGGCCAGCCGCTCGCGCATGGGGGCCGGAACCTCGACCCGGCGGAGGCGATGCTTCGCGACCAGCACGGTCGCCTCGACCTCCGGGAACTCATGCGGGTAGTCATTCGCGAAGAGCTCGATCGCGTCGCGGTTGAGCGCCTGAAAGCCGGACGACGGGTCGGTGACGTGCTGTCGCGCCACGAGTGAGGCCGCGCCGGCGAGGATGCGGTTGCCGATGTTGCGGTATGCGGACTGCTTGTAGCCGCCGTCGCCGAGATAGCGGGAGCCGACGGCGACATCGGCCTCGCCGTCGAGCACCGGAGCGATCAGCGCGGGCAGGTGAGCCGCGTCGTGCTGGCCGTCCCCGTCGAGGCGCACGGCGAGCTCGAACTCGTTCTCCAGCGCGTAACGGAAGGCTGTCTGCACGGAGCCGCCGATGCCGAGGTTGTACGGGAGCGTGAGCACACGCGCGCCCTTCTCCTCGGCGACCTCGGTCGTGCGGTCGCCCGAGCCGTCGTCCACGACGACGACCTCGAAGCCGGGGTCGAAGGCGCGGATCTCGTCGATCACGCGCGACACGGAGCCTTCCTCGTTGTAGGCCGGCACGATCGCGAGCCGCCGCAGGGCCGCGAGCCGGGGATCCGGTTCAGACACGTGTCTTGGCCGGCGTCCGCGACTCGATGCCGATCAGCGCGAGCAGCTGCCGGGCGCGATGGAGAAACGTGTGCTCCTCGAGCGCGCGCTCGCGTGCCGCACGACCCATGCTCCTCCAGGCGGCCCGCGTCTCCGAGCAGCTCCTCGTACGTCGTCACGGCCTCGTCGGCGCTCGACACGACGACGAGCTCGCGGCCAGGCTCGAACCAGCGCTCGATGCCCTCGTGCGGGTTGGAGACGATGGCCGCGCCCGACATGGCCAGCTCGAACGGCCGCGACGTCGACGAGGCAGGAACAGTCGCGTGCGGGCGCCTCGTGATGTTGAGGTTGATGCGCGCAGCCGAGATCGCGGTCGAGAAGACGTTGAAAGGCACGTCGCCGACGTAGCGAGCTGCCGCAGTGTCATCACGGAAGTCGTTGCCGCCGAGCGTGAAATCGACCTGTGGCAGGCGGCGGCTGGGCTCGATCGCCAGCGCGTCGATCCAGTCGGCGCGGAACTTCTCCCCGTAGCCGTAAAAGAAGACGTCGGTCGTCTTCTCGACCGGCAGCGGGCGGAATAGCTCGGGGTCGGCGCCCCAGAAGATGGCCTCCGCGCGGCGGGCGCCGAGCTCGCGGAGACGCTCGAGCCCACCCTCGGAGTTGGACACGACGAGGTCGTACTCCGACGGATCGGCGCCGTGGTAGTAGTTGAAGCCGGTGTCCATGCCGCCGAACTCCGGCAGGCTCATCGGCACGTCGCCGTCATAGAAGACGATCGGCACCGAGAAGCGCTCGCGGAGCTTCGTCGCCACGCCCCGCAGATGGCTCATCGGCACGGTGAATACGACGACGGCGTCGACGTCCCCCTCCCGCTCGAGGATCCGCTCCAGGTGGCGCTGCCAGCGCGGCGTCACCCAGCGCCAGATCATGTCGCGCACGAGCTTGTCGGTCGTCGTGTCGGGCGGGCTCTCCTCGGCACGCCGGATGTGTGTGTCGCCCTTGAAGCGGGCGACGAGGTCACGGCTGCCCGCAAACAGCTCACCCTCGCGGTAACACGGGTTCGGCTCGGTGCGCCACCACGGCGCTTGCACGGGCCGGCCGCGGTACGGCGTGACGATCAGGTCGACGCCCGCCTCGTGCAGCCCCTTCCACAGCTGCCACCACGCCGGAGTGCAGCCGTACTTGAAGTCGAGGTCGATCGCCGACGCCACGGCAAGGATCTTCGGCGGCTTCACGGCGGGAGTATGGCTGGTCGCTCCGTTACAAACGCGTTCTGGTGCCAGGCACGAGTTACGTGTCTGTGCCAGCTTCGTGTCAATACGCGCCCCGCTGCGAGATCACCGCGGGGATCGTGCGCGCGAGGATGGTGATGTCGAGCCAGATCGACCAGTTGTCGAGGTAGTAGAAGTCGAGCCGAACGAGGTCGTCGAACGAGAGGTTCGAGCGGCCGGAGATCTGCCAGAGACCGGTCATGCCCGGCAGCACGAGGTATCGCTTCAGGTGCCACTCCTCGAGCCGGCTGAAGTCACGGGTCGGCAGCGGACGCGGGCCGACCAGGCTCATCTCGCCGCGCAGGACGTTGACGAGGTTCGGGATCTCGTCCAGCGAGAAGCGGCGCAGGAAGCGGCCGGCGCGCGTCACCCGCGGGTCATCGCGGATCTTGAAGAGCGCGCCGGGCGCCTCGTTGGCGTCCTCGAGCCCCGCCTGTAGCTCCGCGGCGTCCGCGTACATCGTCCGGAACTTCAGCATCCCGAACTCCTGCTCGCCGAGACCGACACGCCGGTCGCTGTAGAGCACCGAGCCGCGCGAGGTGACCTTCACCGCCGCCGCAATCGCGAGCCAGAAGGGCAGCCCGACGACGAGCACGACGAGCGAGACAATGACGTCGAAGGCCCGCTTCACGGCCCAGTCGAGGCCTACGAGCACGGGCTGCCTGATCTCGAAGAGCGGGAGCCCCTGGCCCGGTATGTAGTCCGCGTGCTTCGTCAGCAGCTCGGTCGTCCTCGGCGCGATGCGGATGCGAACGCCGGAGCGGTGCGCCTGGTCTACGAGCTCGAGCAGCTCGCGCTCGCCGAAGTCGGAGTCCGTGACGATCAGCTCGTCCACGGGTTGCTCCGTGAGAATGGCCCGCAGCGACTCCGCGCTCCCGAGCCGAGGCAGCGGCAGATCGGTCTCCTCGTCGCTCGTCACTATGCCGAGCAGCTCGTAATCGATGCCGCTCCGACCCGCGCCGAGCGTCCGGTAGAGATGGAGGAGGTGCTCGCCCTCGCCGACGAGCACGGCGCGGCGGCGGACGCCGAGCAGGTGGAAGATCTCCTGCGTGACGACGTCGTAGCTCGCCCGGAACAGTCCGATGAGCAGCGCGGCGATCACCGTCGTGGTCGGGATCAGGCCAAACGTCGAGAACTCGTGGCCGATGCCAACGCCGAACGCGAACGTCAGCAGCGCGACGAGGAAGAGCGACGAGACGACCTTGCCGAAGCCGGCACGACGCTCGCGGTTGGCGTACAGCCGGGCCTGCGAGAACACGAGCACCATGACGAGCGCCACGAACGGCAGCCACTCGCGTTCCGCCTCCCAGAGCACACCCCAGAGGATCGGCGTGTTCCCGTAGTAGACCTCCCTCAACGCGAGCGCGGCATAGAGCGCCAGCGCGAGGCCGCAGATGTCCAGGAAGATGAGGAGGGCGACGCCGCCGATGCGGAAGACGACTGTGCGCAGTTGTGAGCGAGCAACGACGAACGGCTTCGCGCGCCGGATGTCTCCGAGGTCGCGGCGTTCCTCCGGCGCGCCGGCGGGCTGCTCCGAGGGCGCAGGCTCGCTTGCCACGGAAATGTCAGTGTAGGGCGAACGGCCGCTGGGGGGCATCCACAGAGGCTTTTCGCAGCGTGTCGAGGTCCGAGACCTCGCACCGCCGCGACAGCAGCTCGAGCGCGAAGTAGAGCGCGAGTCGGCGTTTGCGGGACAGGAGGTCGGTGTCGTGGAAGTACACGTGGACGTAGCGCGGGAGCGAGCCAGTCACCCCGCGCGCAGCCATGCCTAGGGAGTGTGTGGCGGGCAGCTCGAGCAGGCGTTGGCCGGTCGAGAGCATCAGCCAGAGTGGCTCGTCCGCAGCCAGGAGCGGCTCGTCCTCCGGTAAGTACGACGGGACGAAGGCAATGCCCGTGCAGTCGGCGTAGCCGACCTCGGCGACCACGGCGGCCACTTCCTCGTCGATGTACCAGCCGCCGCCACAGAAGAACCGCGGCTCGAGGCCCTGCTCGCGCATCCAAAGTGCCTCGCCCCGCACACGCTGCGCGGCGCCACCGCTCTCGGCCGCCGGCCGCGCATGCGTCGGCCCCACGAAGTGCGTGTGGTGGCCGAGCGGTCCGTGCTGGGCCGCCTCCCGCGCCCGCTCGGGCCATCGCTCGCCGTCTTCACCCGCGGCGCCTTCAGGCGGCCGCAGTAGCGCCGCGATCGCAAATCCCCCCGGCCTGCGCTCCTGGATCCTGGAGAAGTGACGCCAGCAGGCGTCATCGAGAGGTCGTTCGACGTGGCAGGAGACGACTGCGTACCGTTTGCCCTTCGTGTGCGGCATCTGCGGATTCCTAGCACCCTCGGGCCCGGCGGACGCGTCCCTCGTGGAGCGGATGAACGCCGCGCTCATCCACCGCGGGCCGGACGAGGGCTCCGTCGACAGCTTCGGCCGATGCGTGCTCGGCAACCGGCGGCTGCGGATCATCGACCTCGTCACGGGCAGCCAGCCGGTCGAGAACGAGACTGGCGATGTCGTCTGCGTCTTCAACGGTGAGATCTACAACTTCCTAGAGCTGCGTGAAGAGCTCGGCAAGCGTGGCCACGAGATCCGGGGCACGGGTGACACGCCGGTCCTCCCCCATCTCTACGAGGAGCACGGCGTCGGTTTCGCCGAGCACCTCTCGGGCATGTTCGCGGTTGCGCTGTGGGACCGGAAGCGCGAGCGGCTCGTGCTCGCGCGTGACCGCGTCGGCAAGAAGCCGCTGGTGTGGACGCAGCTCCCGGACGGTTCGCTCGCCTTCGCCTCCGAGCTGAAGGCGCTGCTGACGCTGCCCGGCGTGTCGCGGGAGGTCGATCCGCAGGCAATCGACGCCTACCTCGCCCTCCAGTACATCCCCGGTGGCACCGGCCTCACCGGGGTCGAGAAGCTGCCGCCCGGCCACGTGCTCGTGGCCGAGAGCGGGAACGTTCGCGTCGAGCGCTACGCCAAGCTGGAGCAGCTGGGGCCGGAGAGCGAAGGTGACTGGCTCGCGCTCGTTCGTGAGCGCGTGGAGGCAGCCGTGCGGCGCCGTTTGATCTCCGACGTGCCGCTGGGGGCGCTGCTCTCGGGAGGCATCGACTCGAGCATCGTCGTCGGCCTCATGGCGCAGGCGTCGACCCACCCCGTGCGGACGTTCACGGTCTGCTTCGGCGACGAGCGCTACGACGAACACCGCTACGCCCGCTCTGTGGCCGAGCGCTACGCCACAGAGCACGAAGAGATCGTGCTCGAGGAGGACGTGGCCGGCACGCTGCCTCGGCTCGCGGAGGCATTCGACGAGCCGCTGGGAGACGACGCCGCGCTGCCTCTCTACCTCGTGTGCGAAGCGGCGCGACGACACGTCACCGTGGCCTTGACCGGCGACGGCGGAGACGAGTCGTTCGCCGGCTACGAGCGCTACATCGCCCACGAGCTGGCGGGCCGGCTGCACGTGCCCGGCGTAGGCACGGCGGCCCGCGCTCTGCGCTCCATGGGCCGGGAGCGGCGCTCGACAGCCGTGCGCGCCGCACGTCTGCTGGAGGCCGCCGCCTCGCAGCCCGGCGAGCGCTACGGGAAGCTGATGGAGGTTCTCCCCGCCGAGGCGCGCGTCGACCTGCTCGACGCCGACTTCGTTCCCCGGCCGTCACCGGCCTGGCAGCTGCTCGGTCCGCCTCCGGCCGACGGTATTGCCGGCCTGCAGCTCCTGGACGTGCAGACGTACCTGCCGGGCGACCTCCTACTCAAGGCCGACATCGCGTCGATGGCGCACTCGCTGGAGCTGCGCTCGCCGTTCCTCGACTGGGAGGTACTGGAGCTCGGCGTCTCATTGCCAGCCGGGCTGAAGACGAAGGGGCGCCGCGGCAAGGAAGCCCTGCGACGGGCGTTCGCCACCGACCTTCCCAGCGAGATTGCAGAGCGCAGTAAGTCCGGCTTCGGCGTGCCGCTCGCCGACTGGTTCCGTAACGAGCTGCGGGACCTCGCGGGCGACGTGCTGCTCGACGCACGCGCGCGAAGCCGCGGCCAGCTGCGGCCACGCGCCGTGGAGCGGCTCCTCAGCGACCACGTCGAGGGCCGCGCCGACCACGCGCACGGACTGTGGTGCCTGCTCATGCTCGAGCTCTGGCAGCGGACTCACCTCGACGCGTGACACGGCGCCAGGCATACGTCGTCGTCGCGGCGGCGGCGGTCGTGCCGCGGCTCGCCGTCCTCCTCCGCGAGCGCGGCGACATCCTCGAGTCGTTCACCGAGAAGAGCGACGAGTTTGCCCGCACGTTCGTCGACCACGGGACGTTCGGCTTCCTCCCTGGCGAGCCGTCGGCCTGGACGCAGCCGCTCTACTCGTTCTTCCTGATCCCGATCTACTGGGTCGCGGGACGCGAGTGGTGGTCGGTCGGCTTCGCGCAGATCGCAGTGGCCGCCCTCACGGCCCTCGTCGTCTACGAGACGGGACGGCGCTTCCTCTCCCATCGCGCGGGGCTCATCGCTGCGATCGTGGCCACGCTCAGCCCGTACCTCGTCTGGCACGACGTCCACGTCAACCGCGAGCTGCTCGACCAGCTGCTGGCGGCGGTCGTCGTCCTGTTGACGCTCACCGTCGGCGAGCGGCGCGACGGGCTCGTCGCACCGGCGGCCCTCGGGCTCGCTCTCGGGCTGGCGATCCTCGGCAACTCGCGGCTCGTACTGCTTCCACTCGTGATCGCCGGCTATCTCCTGTGGCGCAAGAAGGGCTGGCAGACCGTGGGAGTGACGCTGGCCGCGTGCGTGATCGCGCTCGTCCCGTGGCTCGTCCGCAACCAGGCGAACGTCGGCTGCTTCACGCTCACGACGGACTCGCGCGCGCTCTGGAAGGCGAACAATCTCAACACCTACGGCGTTCTCGACCGCGGGGGCTGGATCGACGACGTGCCGAACCTCCCCGGGGCGCCGCCGTGGCCGGAGCTCGCGGCCGACCTGACGAAGGCAGGCACGCCGACCAGCGCCGACGAGTGCGCACAGATGCGCCTCTACCGCCATGAGGTGATCGACTTCTGGCAAGAGCACCCGGGCGAGAAGGCTCGCTTGATGGGACAGGCCGCCCGGATGCTCTGGGACCCACGCTCGATCCGCACCGAAGGCCGGGCAGAGACGGGCGGCTTCGTCGACGACGCCCGCACCTGGGTGCAACCGCTGTACACGATCCCGCTCTACGTGCTTGCCGTGATCGGCCTGGTCGTCATGCCGCGACGGATCGCGGTGCTCTTCGTCGCCCTCCTCGCCTACAACACGCTCGCTGCACTCGTGTTCGCCGGGGCGACGCGCTACCGCGTCCCGTGGGACTTCGTGCTCGCGCTTGCCGCGGGGGCCGCCGTCGTCTCGCTCCTCGATCGCCGGAGACCGGCGCGATGAGGGTCGCGCATGTCCACCGCATCGGCGGCATCGGCGGGTCGGAGCGCCATCTGCTGACGCTGCTGCCCGCGCTGGCAGCGAGAGGCGTCGACGTGTCGTTCGTGGGACTGGACATGCCCGGCGCCGACCCGTTCTACGACGAGCTCGCCGTGCCGTTCGAGCGCGTCTCGAAGCCGTGGCAGCTCCGCGGAGCGCTGAAGCGGGCGAAGCCGGATCTCGTGCACACACATCTCGTGCACGCCGACGTCTACAGCGCGGTCGCGACGCGCACGCCAATCGTCTCCACAAAGCACAATCCCGACCCGTTCCGCGCAGGGCCTTGGCGGTTCGCCGAGCGCGTGCTCGCCCGCCGAGCCAGGCGGATCGTCGCCATCAGCGAAGCCGTCCGTCGCTTCAGCGTGGAGAACGTCGGGCTGCCCGCGGAGAAGGTCGAGGTCATCCACTACGGGCTCGACGCGCTGCCCGAGCCGTGGGGCGAGAATCCCGAGCTACCGATTCCCGACGGCGCGCCGCTGCTGCTCTGTGTCGCGCGTCTGGCGCCGCAGAAGGGCGTCGACACGGCCATCCGCGCGCTGCCGTCGATCCCCGACGCGACGCTGCTGGTGCTGGGCGAAGGGCCGGAACGGACGCGGCTGGAAGAGCTCGCGCGCGAGCTGGGCGTCTCCGACCGCGTCCTGATGCCGGGGCGTGTAGGAGACGTGGCGGCGCTCTATCGGCGTTGCAACGTCGTCGTGCACCCCGCACGCTGGGAAGGCTTCGGGCTCGCGATGCTGGAGGGAATGCTGGCCGGGAGGCCCATCGTGGCGGCTCATGCAGGTTCGGCCCCCGAGCTGGTCGCGGACGGCATGACCGGATTGCTCTTTCCGCCTGACGATGCAGAGGCACTGGCGCGCGACGTCACCACGGTGCTGGCCGACTGGATGTACGGCACGCTTGGCATCGGCCGCGCGCGATCGCTGTTCTCTGTCGCCCGGATGACGCACCGGACGCTCGCGCTCTACGAGAGCGCTCTTTCGTAGAGCTGCTCCGTGCGCTCGATGCAGCGCTCCTCGAGGAACTCGGACAGCGCCCTACGGCGTCCTGCCTCGCCCATCCTCGCCGCCCGCTCGAGATCGCCAGCCAGCTCCACGATGGCGCGCGCGAGCGGCTGAGCCTCCCCCGGCGCAACGAGGACGCCGGTCTCGCCGTCGGCCACGAGCTCGCCCAGGCCGCCGATGGCCGCGGCGATCACGGGCCGTGCGCGCTCCATCGCCTCCAGCGCCACCATGCCGAAGCCCTCGCCCATGGACGGGACGACGATGACGGCCGAACGCTCGATCGCGTCCTGGATCGGCGACACGTAGCCGAGGAACCGCACGGCGTCGTCCACCTCGAGCTCACGCGCGAGCGCCTTCAGCGCGGGCTCCAGCGGTCCGCGGCCTGCGATGTCGAGCGTCAGGCCGGGCACCTCCCGCCGCGCCTCCGCGAAGGCGCGCAACAAGACGATCTGGCCCTTGATCGGGATCAGCCGGCCGACACAGAGCAGCCGTGGCGACGACTCCGCGTACGGCGACGGCTCGCCGCGCGGGGCGATGCCGTAGTGGACGATCTCGAAGTCCTCGGCGTCGAAGCCCTCCGCCTGCTCGAGGTACTGCGCGAGGCCGCGCGAGATGGCGATGTGGACGTGCGCGAGGCTGGCCACGCCGCGGTCGGCGAGCGCGAACGCGCGTCCTTCGCGGAACTCGTTGAAGCCGTGCTTCGTCGAAACGCGCACGGGAACGCCCGCGAGCGCGCCCGCGATCTGGCCGTACGCGTCGGCGTGAACGAGGTGGGTGTGCAGGATCGTCGGGCGCTCGCGGCCGACGTAGTTCACGAGCCGCATGAAGGCGGCCGGATCGAAGTCCCGCGCGATGGGGATCGCGTCCAGCGGCACGCCGCGGGCTTCGAGCTCGCGCGCGAAGTCCCAGGCGCCGGGCTCGTGCTCGTGGAGCATGAGCATGCGCACGTCCCACCCGCGCTCGGCCAGCCTCGGCAGCAGCGAGAGCAGATGGGCCTCCGACCCGGAGATGCCGGCGACCTTCTGGAAGTGGAGGACCTTCGCGCCGTTCGTGCTCATCGCTCAGCCGCCTCGAGGATACGTTCGGCCCAGTGCTGGACAGAGTGACCGGCGGCCACCCGCTCGCGCAGCACGCGACCGATCGAAGCGCGCTGTGCCGGAGTCATCATCGCCAGCCGCTCGATGCGCGCCGCCAGCTGCTCAGGGTCGTCGCGCGCGAACTGGAGCGGCACGAGCAGGCCGTCCAGCAGCTGGTCGAAGACGGGATTCGAGGCGATCACGGGCAGGCAACTCGCCCCCGCCTCGTAGACGATCTTGTCGGGCGCGCCGGCCTCCATGTTGTTGACGAGGCAGTCGGCGCGGCCGAGGATCTCCGGGCACCTCCGAGCGCAGCACGGCCGCGTCGAGGCGTACGCGCGAGTCGAGGCCGAGCTCGCCGACCAGGCGGGCCAGCTCGGCCTTGTGCTCCCGCTCAGCGGCCGACAACGCAGGGCCGAATGCCTCCAGCCGCACGCCGTCGAGGAGCGCGATCGCCCGTACAACAGTCTCCAACCCCTTCGCCCGCGAGTAGCGGCCGAGCGAGGCAACGCGGAAGTCGTTCGCACGCTGACCTTCGCGCCGACAAGGGAACTCGTCGAGGTCGATGCCGTGCCCGATGGCGACGACCTTCGGCGAGTCGATCGGGAACGACCGGCGGTCGACGCTGACGACGCCGGTGGACGCCTTCTCCGCGGCCTCCAGCGTCCGCGTCCGCTTCCAGTGCGTGAACCAGAGCAGGAGCGGGACGCCGAGCGGCCGCGCGAGCGGCGCCGCCAGCACGGCGTAGATGGGGCACATGTGCGCGACGATCGCGACGGGCTTCGGCCGCAGCTCCTTCGTCAGCGCGGCTTCGAAGCGCAGGCCGCGCCCCACCTTCGTGCGCGAGGCGAAGCTCGAGGCTGCGGCAGTTGTCGGCAGCGTGCCGGGCAGCACGCGGTCCGCGAGCACGACCACCTCGTCGACCAGCGCCGCGAGCGCGCGGATCTTCGGCACGGTCGCCGCGAGCGCCGGGTGCCCCGGATCGACCTGCTGCGTGATGAAGATCAGTCGCCGCATCAGAAGAAGTCCGTGTCACCGAGGGTGACGCGCCAGGCGCGGGGATCGGTGTTCAGCCGACCAGCGAGTGCCTTGCCCATGAAGTTCAGCGTCTGCGGCGTGGGCAGGAAGCCCGCCGCGAGGTACGCGCGCCGCTGCTCGGGCGCCGGCAGCGCGAACTGCAACCGCGCCTGCGCCCGTTGTCGTGCCTCGGACAGCAGATCGGTCGGGCCGACGTGGTCGGCGACCACCGAGATCGTCCGCCCCTTGTGTCGCTTGGCCGGCCAGACGACCGCGTAGCCGTCGTCGGTGGCGAACAGCTCGTAGCCACGCGGCGAGTCGAGGTAGCGCCACCTGAGGTATTCGCCGTCGCGGACGACGTGATTCGGCCAGTCGGCCGCCGCATCGTCGGCGTTGCCGGCCGCGTACGCCGTGCCGAGGCGACACTTCCCCACGCCGGGCCGCGCCCACACGCGGAGCTTCCCGATCGCCGTCCACCCGAGCGGGCCGAGGAAGAGCGGCGCTGTGGGCGCGCTGGCGAAGGCGAGCACGCAGGCGACACCCATCTCCTGCGCCTCCCGCTCGTGCTTGCGCTCCAGCTCGACGAAGATGCCGCGGCCACGCGCCGAAGGGTGCGTCACGGCGTGCACGGAGAAGCTCGCCGTCCGCAGCTCGCCGTCGAGCGCCACGGCGTACAGGGAGTGCCCCGCGACGGCGACGACGCGATCGTCCATGACGGCCACCGAGCGCAGAGAGCCTGCCGGGTTGCCGTCGAACCACCAGTCGAACTCCTCCCCGGACATCGCGCCCTCGCCCCACGCGCCGCGCAGGAGCCGCAGGTAGTCCTCGCGATGATGCGGCTCGTACGAGACGAGCCGAAGTCGCTCACTTGGAGGACGGTGCCGAGCGCTGCGTTGAACCACCGCCGGGCGTGCGTGCCGGCCACCGTGTCCTTGACTCCGATCAGGTCGCAGGCGCCGGCGAGCACGAGCTCGAACGTTCGCGGCGGGTACGGCTCGACGTTGTAGCGGTGGAGTTGCAGCGGATCGGTCTGCGGCCCGTTGGCGCCCGAGATGGACGTGAAGGCGACGTCGTAGCCGGCCTGCTTGAGCAGGCTCAGGTGGACGAGCCGGTAGTGCGCCTCCGATCCCTTCACGTAGGCGAACGCGCGAACGGGCCGCCCGAGTGCTTCCTCCAGCCGCAGCTTCGACAGCGTGATCTCGCGCGCGGCCTCGTCGACCTCGAGGTCGGCCAGCGGCCGGTGGCCGATGCCGTGGGACTCGACGCGAACGCCGGCTGCGTCCAGCTCGGCGAGATCCGACCACTGCAGCGTCCGGTTGAGGATGCCGCGGCTGGCGAGGTGCTCGTCGTGCGGCAGCGGCCGCGAGCCGTCGAGATAGCCGATGGGGACGAACAGCACCGCCGGGTAGCCGTACTTCTCGAGCACCGGCACGGCGTTCTCGAGGTTGTCGCGATAGCCGTCGTCGAACGTGATCAGCACCGCGCCGGGCGCCAGCGGCACGCCGTCCACGTAGTACGCGAGCACGTCGTCGAGCGAGACGGCCGTGTAGCCGAGGTCTCCGAGCTGCGCGAGTTGCTCGTCGAAGAGCGAGACCGGCACCGTGACCGAGTTCTCCGGCTCGTCGTTGACCTTGTGGTACATGAGCACGCGCAGCGTCCGCCCGTCGCCGTTGTCGACGACGCCGGCGCCCGTCGCCGCCTCGCCGAGCGTGCGGTAGACGCCGTTCTTCAGCAGCTGCTTGAGCTCGTCGGCGCGCATCGCTGGTCAGTTTAGAGCGGACTCGACCAGCTCCTTCGTGCGCTCGGCGAACTCGTCTGCGGTCTGGTTCCAGTCGGCGAAGCGCGCCGCGCGGCCGCTGCCCAGCCGCTCCGCGACCTCGCGTTGCGAGAGCACGGTGGAGAGCGCACCGGCCAGGCCGACGGTGTCCTCCGGATCGACGAGCAGGCCCTGGACGCCGTCGTCGACGAGATCGAGCACGCCGCCCGCGCGGCTGGCGACGACCCCGCGGCCACGCGCGAAGGCCTCGATGACAACGCGCCCGAGCCCTTCGTGGCGCGACGGCAGCACGAGCAGCGTCGCGTCGTCGAGCGCGGCCGATACGCCCTCCGGCGGCAGCACCTCGATCAGCTCCACCCGTCCGGGCAGCTCGGCCGCGAGCTTCTCCACCTCGGCTCGCAGCGGCCCCTTGCCGACGACGACCAGCTTCGCCGTCGGGCACGCGGTCGGCGACGCGTCGCCAGGCAGCGACGAGGCCGTCGATGTTCTTGTAGCGCTCGAGCACGCCCACGAACAGCGCGGTCGGCGTCTCGGGCAGCTGCCGCAGCGGACGCTCGGTGAAGACCGAGAGATCGGTGTATGTCGGAAAGACGGCGTCGGGCAGCTCGCCGCGCTCTGCCTTCACGAGCGTCGCCGTGTAGAGCGAAAGCGCACGCACGGCGTCGGCGTGGCGGACGCCGTAGCGGTCGAGCGCGTCCACGAGCGGCGACAGCAGTCGCCGTCCTCCCGCTCCGTAGAGCCGCGTCGAGTGGCGCCAGTCGCCGTGCACCTCGCAGATGACCTTGGCCCGCGGAGAGCCGGCGAGGCGGCGGCCGAGCATGACGAGCGTCGCTGTGCGCGGATCCTCGGCCACGATCGCCTCGGGCCGGAACTTCCGGATCGCGCGCCGGACGCGGAAGGGCAGCCGTGCGTAGAAGGCAAGGCCGTCCGCAGCAGGCGCCGCAGCGATCAGCTCGAACCGGCCGCTCGAGCGCGCCCCGTCCGCGGCGCTCGCCAGCACGCGGTAGTCGAGCGCGTCGCCGACGGCATCCCACTTGCGCTCCAGCCACGACGGCAGAGGCAGCCGGTAGCGCGTACGACCGACGAAGAGCACGCGCGCCTTCATCGCCGCTCCACCGCGCTCTCGACGAGCGCCGAGGTCCGGGCCGCGAACTCCTCGGGCGTAAAGACGAGCTCGCCGGCACGCGCGCGGGCGGCGCGGCCCATTCGCTCGGCCGTGCCGCGTTCGGTGAGCAGCCCTGCCGTCGCTTCCGCGATCCCCTCCACGTCGTCGGGGTCGACCAGCACGCCGCTGACGCCGTCCTCCACGACGTCGGGCACGCCGCCGACGCGCCCGCCGACGACGGCGCGGCCACGGCAGAACGCCTCCAGCACGATGCGCGGGGTTCCTTCCGCACGGGAGGGCAGGAGCAAGAACCAGGCGTCGTCGAGCGCGCGGACGATCTCCTCCGTCGGCTCGCTCGGCGTCCACGTGACGCGATCGGGAAACTCCGCGACGAGCGCCTCCGCGACATCACGTCGGTGCCCGTCGCCGATCAGCCGCAGCGACGCTCCGGGCACGCGCTCGGCGACGAGCCTCCAGGCCGCGGCAAGGTTCTCGACGTTCTTGTACGGCTCGAGCACGCCCACGAAGAGCGCCCGCGGCTCGGCGGGAAGGTCGGCGGGAGGACGCTCGGTGAACGCCTCCAGGTCGGTGAAGGCGATGAAGGCCGCCGCCGGCTCGACGCCGGCCTCACGCGCCAGGCCGGTCGTGTACGGCGAGAGCGTGCGCACCGCGTCCGCGTGGCGGAGCGCCCACGGGGCAACGCGGTCCGTCACCGGCGACAGCGCACGACGAAGCGGCGAGCCGTAGAGGCGGGGGAACGTGCGCCAGTCGCCGTGGAGCTCGACGATGAGCGCCGCCCGCGAGCGCACGAGGCCGCGGCCGGCCAGCACGGCCAGCGCTTCGTACGGGCTCTGGGTCGTCACCGCGTCCGGCTGGAAGCGGCGCAGCTCCCGCGCGACACGGAACGGCAGTGCGCCGTAGAACGCGGCGCCGTCGAGCACGGGAAGCCGCTGCCAGAGGCTGAAGGTTTCGTCCCCGCGCGAGCCGTCGGCCGCCGAGGCCACGACGCGGACGTCGAGCGCGCCTCGCAGCGCCGCGAACTTCCGCTCGAGGCCGGCGGACAGCGGCAGCCGGTAGCGAGTCCGACCGACCATGAGCAATTTCCTCATCGCGCCGCCTCCACGAGCACAGCTTCGATGCGCGAGAGCATCTCCTCCCGCCCGTACCCGGCCACCGACGGCGCGGCGGCCGCTGCGAGCCGTTCGCGAAGACCTCGCTCGCCGTAGAAGCGACGGATGGCCGCCGCCAGCGCGCCGGCGTCGCCGGCTGGCACGAGCAGCCCGTTCTCGCCGTCGTGGACGACCTCGGCCACGCCACCGACGCGCGTCGCGATCACGGGCGTGCCGACTGCGAGCGACTCGACCACCGTGTGCGGGAAGTTCTCCCACGTCGAGGAGAGCAGGCTCGCGTCAGCCGCGCGGAAGAGCCGCAGCACCTCGTCCCGCGGCAAGGCGCCGAGGAAGCGCACCGAGTCCGTCGCGCGCCGCTCCATCTCCTCCCGCTCAGGCCCGTCGCCGGCCACGACCAGAGAGACGCCGGCCACCTGCGCCACGGCCTCGAGGCCGACCTCGAGGGACTTCTGGCGACCGATCCGCCCGGCGAAGGCGAGCGTCGGGCCTTCGATGCCGACGGCGGTCCGCGCCTCGTCGCGCGTCGGCAAGGGAGGGAGATCCGGCGCCGGATTCGGGATCACGAGCAAGTGGTCCGCGGGCACGCCCCAGGACACGGCGATGTCGCGCAGGTAGGCACTGGGGCAGATGACGCGCGTCGCTCGCCGGAGCGCCGCATCTCGCGAGCGGCGCAGCGCTCGAATGCGGAGATCGCCGCCGGCCTCCTGGAACTCGTCCATGTCGCCGTCGAACAGCCCCCGGCGCTGAGCACGCTCGTAGGCCTCGTCCGTCGTCAGCTTGATGACGAGCGGCCGACCCGCGGCCTTCGACCCCAGCGCCGCCCGGCCGATCATGCTCGTCGCGTAGACGACGTCTGCGCCGCGCGCACGGGACCTGACCTTCTCGGCCACCCGAAGGTGTCTGACACCAACGGGAGTCCCTCTGGATATCCAGTGCACGGGGTACGACTCCGGGCCCGGGTGGACCGTCCGCGGTGGTCACCACCTCCACCTGGTGACCGCGCGCCAGCAGCTGTGCGGCCAGCTCCGGCGCGTGGCTGGCCGGCCCGCCGACGTCGGGCGGCCAGATCCCCGACACGATGAGAACTCTCACGGAGTCGCGCCCCGAATCTGCGCGAGCAGAACGACCCAGATCACGCAGAAGACCGCCGTGGAGGCGAGGACCGCCCCAGCGGCGCCGGTAGCCCCCCACTCGCGGCCGAGCACGACGACCAGCGGGATCATCACGACCGACTCGATGCCGTGGGCGATGACGCGCAGGCCCGGCCGCCCGATCGAGACCGGCAGCGACTTCGACCACCCGAAGACGAATTGCAGCGCCGCCGCCAGCAGCACCAGCCGGGCGGCCTCGCTCGCGCCCTCGTAGTCCTCGCCGTAGAGGACGCGCACGAGCCAGGGCATGAGGATGTAGACCGGCGGCACGATCAGCGCCATCAGCAGCGCCGCCCACGTCGCGTAGCGGCGAACGCCGGCGAAGACCACCGCGGTCGCGCCGCGCGCCCAGTCGCGCGTCTGCTCGGTGAGCATGATCAGTCGTGCCGGCGCGCTGAGCGAGGCGAGCCCCTGCTGCGGCGCCTGGGCGATGCGGAAGAAACCGACCTGCACCGGCTTGGAGACGACGCCCAGCAACAGCGGCGCCAGTGCGCCGCGCAGCGAGACGACGCCTGTGGCCAGGCTGGAGTGGAAGACGAAGCGGAGAATGCCGCGGCGGTCCTCGTCGAGCCGCACCGGCTCGGCGGCGGGAAAGCGGCGGAAGGCGGCGTGCGCGGTCGCGGCCAGCAGCACGGTCGCCACCACCTGCGCGGCGACGATGCCGACAACGGCCTCCGTCACTCCGAAGTGGGCGCCGATGGCGAGCCCGGCCATTCGCAGTCCCATCGAGGAGGCGAGCAGCCAGGCACGCACGTCGTAGCGCTCGCGGAGGATGAGCGCCGCGCTGGCGACGCCCTCGGGGCTCTGCAGCAGCGGGAGTACCGCCGCCACGAGGAACGGGACGGTGAGGTCGGTGCCGCCGAAGATCGAGTCCGCGGCCGGTGCGATGGCGACGAGCACGATGCCGGCGGCCAAACCGCCCGCGGCCTTGACCAGAAGTGCCTGCCGGAACAGTCGGCGCAAGCGCCCCCACGACTCTCCGGTCGCGTAGTCGAACCCGTACTTCACGAGCGCTTCCTCGGCGGTGAGGTCGAGGAGGCTCTGGAAGAAGCCCGTGGCGACCACGACGACGGCCAGCAGGCCGAAGTCGTCCGGGCCGAGCTGGCGAGCCGCGAACAGCGTTCCGAGGAAGCCGAAGCCGACGGAGACGTAGATGCCCGCCGCGGTTGCGGAACGTCGGAGGCCGATAGAGGACAGCCGTTTGAGCGGCGAGGCCGTCAAACGGGGGCCAGTATAGTGGCCGCCCGTGGCGGTACCCACGCCTTCGAACGGCGGCTCGGGCGCCGAGACGGCCTCGCTGACGCGGCTCGATGCCGTCCCCGCCTCGCTCGTGCTCGCGGCCGCGATCCCGTTCCTCTTCTTCCACATCGACTTCCAGCCGGGCTTCACGGTGGACGTCGGTTCCCTGTCCGCCCATGCGGTGCTGTCGGACTTCGCCGTGCTGGCGGTTGCCGTGGTCGCCGCCGTGGCCGGTGTCAGACACGGATTCGCGCCTCTCCGCGCCGGGTGGCCGATCTGGCTGGCGGGCGGGCTCTTCGTCCTCCTCGTCGGTGCCGCGAGCCTCTATCCGAGGATCTGGGACGACGCGTACGACGTCTCGACCCACGCCGTGACGGCGGCGAAGTTCGGCGAGTACGCGCTGCTCGCGCCTGCCGTGCCGCTGCTCCTGCGCACGGCGCGCGATCTCGAGCTCGTGCTCGCCGCGCTCGTCGTGTGGGCCACGGGTGCGGCTGCCGTCGGCGTGCTTGCAGATCTTCGGCGTCGACTTCTTCGACGCCTGGTCGCCCGGGCGGCGCCAACCGTCCTTCCTCGGGCACTACGACCTCGCAGCGCTCTGCGGGGCGTCGCTGCTGCTCGCCTTGATCGTGCTCGCGTTACGGCCGACCATCGCGCTCCCCAACTGGTTGCTCATCGCAGCCGGAGCAGCGGGGGCGGTAGGTGTAACCGTGTCCGGTTCGGCGGCCGCAGGACTCGGGCTGGCCGCAGCCACCGCCGCAGTGCTGCTGGTGGCCGTCTACTTGCGGCGGCTGACCGTCCGGCGAGCCGTGGCCTCAGTCGCCGTGGTCGGCGCGGTGGCGATCGGCATCCTCGTCATGCGCGGCGGCGACGTCGACCAGTTCGTCCGCTTCCTCGGCATCCGCGAGCACGATCCGTCCGCGCAGGAGAACGTCCAGACCTACGTGCAGCGCACGATGCTCGCGTACATCGGCTGGCAGGTGTTCCTGGACCATCCCGTAGCAGGTGCGGGCTGGCAGTCCTCTGCCAAGGAGGAGCAGGTCTACGGCGACTACCTCGACGACGCCCGGCGCGAGTTCCCGGATACGCCGGCCGAGGCTTTCCCCTCGCCGGAGCACCCGTACGGGATCCAGAACGCGTACGTCCAGGCGCTGGCCGATCTCGGCGTGATCGGCTTCGTGTTGCTCATGGCGACGTTCGCCGCGGGCTTGTGGCTGGCCGTGAAGGCGGCGTTGCGCGGGCCGCCCGAGGTTCGCCTGCCCGGGGTGCTCGCGTGCGCCTGGCTGCTGCTCGCGATGGGCACGTGGACCGCGGTCGGGCTCGTGGCAGGAGTGCCGCTCGACGCGCTCACGTGGATCGCCCTCGGACTCGCCGCGGCCGCCGCAGCTGGAGCGAAGCTTGGCCGCGCCTGACTCGCCGCCGGGCGCCGAGCACCGGCAGCCCGCGAAGAGCCGAATCACGTACCACGTGCGCGCCGCGCTCTCGACGTGGCTACAGGCAGAGGCCGCGCGCGCCCATGCCGACCTCGGCCGTTACCGGGTGTTGGACGTCGGTTCCGGAATCAAGCCGTACCTGCCGTACTTCGAGCCGTATGCGGACAGCTACGTCGGTGTCGACATCGGCAACCCGGCAGCCGACCTCGAAGGGTCCGTGGAGGCGCTGCCGGTCGAGGACGGCACGTTCGACCTCGTGCTCTGCACGCAGGTGCTCGAGCACGTCGAGGATCCCGCGCAGGCCGTGCGCGAGCTGCATCGCGTCACGTCGCCGGGAGGGCGCGTGCTGGCCTCCACGCACGGCGTCCAGGTCTACCACCCGTCGCCCGACCGACTACTGGCGCTGGACGCACGCCGGGCTCGAGCGGCTGTTCGCCCAGAGCGCTGACTGGGCTTCCGTCTCCGTGACGCCGGTGGGAGGCGCGGCGACCTGCCTCTCCGCCATGTCCGCCGTCTATGCCGACCTGCTCTTCCGCAAGGTGCACCTGACACCGCTTTCGCGGGCGACGGTCTGGACGCTCAACTCCCTCGGCGGCCTCGTCGACCGGGCGGTACCCTCGTTGCGCGCGCCGATCCCCGGCTCGCTCTTCCTCAATTACCACGTGGTGGCGGACAAGCCGAGATGAAAAGTCTTGTGACCGGTGGGGCCGGCTTCATCGGCTCGAACCTCGTCCGGGCGCTGCTCGAGCGCGGCGACAACGTGCGCGTGCTCGACAACTTCTCCACGGGGCGACGGACAAACCTCTCGGGCATCGAGGGAGACGTCGAGCTCGTGGAGGGGGAGCTGCGGAGCTACGAGCGCGTGCACGCTGCCGTCCGCGGTTGCGAGCTCGTCTTCCACCTCGGCGCCCTCGGCTCGGTGCCGCGCTCGGTGCAGGACCCGCTGACGACGAGCGCCGTCAACGTCGAGGGGACGCTGAACGTCCTGCTCGCAGCACGCGACGAGGGCGTGCGCCGCGTCGTCTTCGCATCCTCCTCGTCCGTGTACGGCAACGCCGACGAGCTCCCGCTGCGGGAGTCGATGCCGCTCGACCCGATCTCGCCCTACGGCGTCGCGAAGCTCGCCGCCGAGCGGTACTGCGTGAGCTTCAGCCGTGTGTACGACTTCGAGACCGTCGTGCTGCGCTACTTCAACGTGTTCGGGCCTCGCCAGGATCCCGGGTCGCAGTACGCCGCCGTGGTGCCGCTCTTCATCACCGCCGTCGCGCACGGCGAGCCGGTCACGATCTTCGACGACGGCGAGCAGTCACGCGACTTCACGTACGTCGACAACGTCGTGGCGGCCAATCTCCGCGCCGGCGACGCGGAGAGCGCCAACGGCCGGATCTTCAACATCTCCGCCGGAACGCCGACGACCGTCAACCGGCTCGCGGAGACGATCGCCCACCTGCTCGACAAGCAGCTCGAGAAGACGTACCTACCGCCGCGCTCGGGCGATCTCCGCAACTCGTGGGCCGACCCGCGCGACGCGCGCGACGTCCTCGGCTGGGAGCCTCACGTCGGACTCGAGGAAGGGCTGCGCCGGACCGCCGAGAGCCTTGGCGCCGGCTGATCCGGTCCGAGTCCTCCGAGTCATCGCCAGGCTCAACAAGGGTGGGCCGGCGCTGCACGTCGCGTACCTCTCGGCGGGGCTAGAAGAGCGCGGCTACGAAACAACGCTCGTCGCCGGCTCGCTGGCCCGCGGGGAGGGCTCGATGGTGTACGTCGCCGAGCAGCGAGGGGTCGAGGTCGTCGCCCTGCCCGACCTCCATCGTGAGATCGCGCCGCTCCACGACCTGCGCGCTGCCCATCGCCTGGCTGCGCTGATCAAGCGCGTGCGGCCGCACATTCTCCACACGCACACGGCGAAGGCCGGCGCCGTCGGGCGCACCGCCGCGTTGCTGGCGGGTGACGCGCGGCCGCCGATCGTCGTCCACACGTTCCACGGGCATGTCCTCCGCGGCTACTTCGGCCCTGCCAGCTCCGGCTTCTTCCGTCTGCTCGAGCGCAGCCTCGCCTCGACGACCACCGCGCTCGTCGCGGTCAGCCCTGAGGTGCGCGACGACCTCGTAGCGCTCGGTGTTGCGCCGCGCGAGAAGTTCACCGTGATCCGCCTCGGCGTCGAGGTCGAGGAACGGGTCGATCTCTCGCCGGAAACGCGGGACCGGGCGCGCAGGATGCTGGGCGTTTCGGCCGGGCGCTTCATGGTCGGGTGGATCGGCCGCATGACCGGCGTCAAGCGGACGGACGACATCGTGCTCGCGATGAAGCGGCTGCTCGACCGCGGCGTCGACGCCTGCCTCTGCCTGGTGGGTGACGGCCCGGACCGCGAGGCGACCGAGCAGCTCGCACACGATCTCGGCATCGTCGACCGCTGTCTCTTCCTCGGCTACCAGGACGACGTCGCGCCGTTCTACGCCGCGTTCGATGCGCTCGTGCTGCCGTCGGCGAACGAGGGGACGCCCGTCAGCGCGATCGAGGCGCTGGCCGCCGGGCGGCCGGTCGTGGCTACGCGGGTCGGCGGCGTGCCTGACGTCGTTCGCGACGGCGTCGACGGCTTCCTCGTCGAGCCCGGCGACGTCGACGCGCTCGCCGATCGCCTGGGGCAGCTCGCCGCAGACCCCGAGCTCGCGCGACGCATGGGCGAGGCCGGACGCGCGCGTGTGCTCGAGCGCTACTCCGTGAAGCGCCTCGTCGGAGACGTCGACGACCTCTACCGCAGGCTGCTGGCCGAAAAGGGCCTCGCCTAGGCGACGGGCGTCCGGGAGGCCGCGGCGATCAGGCGCCGCAAACCCTCTTCCAGCGGCACCTCGGGCTCCCAGCCGAGCACCTGGCGGGCCCGGGTGATGTCCGGCTGACGCACCTGCGGATCGTCCACCGGCAGCGCTTCGTACACGACCGGGCTTTGCGACCCGGTCACCTTGAGCACGGTGTTCGCCAGCTCGAGCAGCGTGAACTCGTCCGGGTTGCCGATGTTGACCGGCAGATGCTCCTCGCTCGTCGCGAGGAGATAGAGACCGCGGATGAGGTCGTCCACGTAACAGAAGCTCCGCGTCTGCGAGCCGTCGCCGAACACCGTCAGCGGCTCACCGGCGAGCGCCTGGCGGACGAAGGTGGGGATCGCCCGGCCGTCGTGCGCGCGCATCCGCGGGCCGTACGTGTTGAAGATGCGGACGATCGACGTGTTCACACCCTGCTGTCCGTGGTACGCCATCGTCAGCGCCTCGCCGTAGCGCTTCGCCTCGTCGTAGACGCCGCGCGGGCCGATCGGGTTCACGTTTCCCCAGTAGCTCTCGGGCTGTGGGTGGACGAGCGGATCGCCGTACACCTCGCTCGTCGACGCAAGCAGGAACCGCGCGCGCTTGAGCTTCGCGAGGCCGAGCGCGTGATGCGTCCCGTACGAGCCGACCTTCAGCGAATGCAGCGGCTGGCGCAGGTAGTCGATCGGGCTGGCGAGGGCGGCCAGGTGGTAGACGAAGTCGACCGGCCCCTCGATCGCGATGTGCTCGGTGACGTCGTGGTTCAGGAAGAGGAAGTCGTCGCCGCGGAGGTGCTCGAGATTCTCGAGCGTCGACGTCTCGAGGTTGTCGACGCAGACCACGCGGTGCCCCTCCGCGAGCAGGTAGTCGCAGAGATGCGAGCCGAGGAAGCCGGCTCCGCCGGTGACCACGCAGGTGCTCATGCGGCTCATCGTAGCCTCGGTTTCGCGCCGCCCACAACCCTCCGGCCCACACGACGTCTAAGCACACACAGGGTTACCTCCAGCGACCCGAGAGCGCGCAGCGGGAGTTTGCACGCGGTGGCTCAAAGTCATAGATTCACCGGATTCGAAACACCAGGAGGCGGATGGCAGCGACGACAGGCTCCGCAACACCGATCATCGCCGATGCCGGCCCACGCCCATTCGCCCTCTTCTGGGAACGGCTGCGGTCGGACAAGGTCGCCCTCGCCGCCGCCGCCTTTCTCGCGCTCGTCGTCCTCTCCGCGATCTTCGCGGGCCCGATCACGCGCCTGATCGCCCATCCGCCGAACGCGCAGTACCCGGAGCGGCTCGACCAGGTGTTCGGTACGCCCACAGGACCGTCTGGGACTTCCTCTTCGGTGTCGACCTCGTGGGCTCGGACATCTTTTCCCGCGTCCTCTACGGTGCCCGCGTATCGCTCACCGTCGCCATCGTCGGCACAGGCATCGCCATGCTGATCGGGACGACGCTGGGGATCGTCGCCGGCTACTACCGGGGGATCGTCGACACCGTCATCTCCCGCACGGTCGATGTCTTCCTCGCGTTTCCGCTGCTGCTGCTGGCGCTCGGCATCGGGTCGGCATGCTCGCTCGGCAACGGCTGCGCCGGCGGTCTCATCCAGCCGGGCATCACGACTGTCATCGGGATCATCGTCCTCTTCAGCTGGACCTACTTCGCCCGCCTCGCACGAGGGCAGGTGCTCTCGCTGCGCGAGAAGGAGTTCGTCGAGGCGGCCCGAGCGACCGGGGCGGGCGATCTCACGATCCTGGGACGCGAGATCCTGCCCAATCTCGTCACGCCTGTTCTCGTCGTCGTCATGCTCGTCATCCCTCTGAACATTCTTCTCGAGGCCGCGCTCTCGTACCTCGGCGTCGGGATCAACCCGCCGCAGGCGAGCTGGGGCCAGATGATCGCGGAGGCAACCCCGTTCTACGACTCTGCCTGGTGGTACTTCCTGTTCCCGGGCGTCGCGCTCGTCCTCACGGCCCTTGCGTTCAACCTGGTCGGCGAAGCTGTTCGTGACGCCCTTGACCCCCATCTCTCCGAAACGTAGGAAAGGAGGAGTAATGACACGTTCATTTCGGTGGCTCACGATCGTCGCCGTCGCGGCGATGGCGGGCGCAGCGCTGCTGGCGGCGAGCACGAGCTCGGGCGCAAGCGGCGCGAAGCGAGGAGGCACGCTCAAGCTCATCTCGGGAGCGCGACGTCGACTCCGTCGATCCCGGCCAGACGTACTACTCGATGGGCTGGATGATCCTTACGGCCGTCCACCGGACGCTTTACACGACTCCGGCGAACTCGACGAAGACCGTCCCCGATCTCGCGGCCGGGCAACCCAAGATCTCGGCCGACGGCAAGACGATCACCGTCAAGATCAAGAGGGGGATTCGGTTCGGCCCGCCGGTGAGCCGGGAGGTGACGTCGGCCGACGTGAAGTACGCGATCGAGCGGAGCTTCTCCGTCAGCGTCACGAACGGCTACGTGAGCCTCTACTTCTCGGACCTCGTCGGCTTTCCCACGAAGCCTCCCAAGACTCCGAAGCCCGTCTCCGGCATCACGACGCCGAACAAGTACACGATCGTCTTCAAGCTCAAGCGAGCCGGCACGACGCTGGCCAGCGCGCTCGTCATGACGAACACGGCTCCCGTGCCGAAGGAGTACGCGAGGAAGTTCGACCAGAAGACGAGCACGGACTACGGCTTCTACCAGGCCGCGACTGGCCCGTACATGTTCGAGGCGGGCAGTGACGGCAACATCAAGGGCAAGGGATACACGCCGGGCCGCTCGATGAAGCTCGTGCGCAATCCCAACTGGTCTGCGAAGACGGACTTCCGGCCCGCCTATGTCGACTCGATCGAGTTGAAGGAGGGGTTCGCGGACACGTCGGTCGGCGTCCGCCAGATCGTCAACGGGACGGCGGACGGCGCCGGAGACTACGTGTCGATGCCCGGGCCGACGCTCAAGATGCTCTCGACCCAGTACAAGGACAACCTCTACTTCTGGCCGAACGGCATCGGCTACATCGGCCTGAACACGAAGAAGAAGCCGTTCGACAACCTCAACGTCCGGCGAGCGGTGAACTACGTCATGGACAAGAACGCGTTGCGCCTTGTGGCAGGCGGACCGATCACCGGCCCGATCGCCACGCACGTGCTGGGGCCGGAGTTCAAGAGCAAGGGTTTCGAGGCGGCGGGCGGCTTCGCGTTCGACCCGTACAAGACCCCGAACCACTCGGGCAGCGTCGCCAAGGCGAAGGCGGAGCTGCGCAAGGCCGGGTACGCAAACGGCGTGTACGACGGACCTGCCGTGACGCTCTACGCGTTCAACGTCACGCCGTCACCGCAGGCGGCGAAGGTCATCGCAGGGAGCTTGGCGAAGATCGGCATCAAGGCGAACATCAAGCTCGCGACGCCCGACGCGATGTTCACGAAGTTCTGTGTCGTGCAGCAGTACCTGCCCGAGATGTGCACGCTCGGGTGGTTGCCGGACTTCAAGGACCCCGTGACGATGCTCGACCCGCTCTTCAACGGCAAGGCCATCAATCCGAACTACTCGAACAACTTCTCGCAGTTGAACAATCCGGCTATCAACGCCGCGATGGAAAAGACGAAGCTGATCAAGAACCCCAGTGACCGCTACGCGGCCTGGGGCCGGATCGACCAGCTGGTCACGCTGCAGGCGCCGGTGATCATGACCCAGTGGTCCAACACGCCCAACGTGATCTCGGACCGCATCATCCCCGCCAAGCAGCTCTGGAACGCCGGGCTGCTCGACCTCTCGGCGACCTCCATCAAGTAGGGGAGCGGCTCACGTCTACGACACCGGTCCAGGGATCGCCCGCCTCGTACAGCGAGCCGGGCGATCCCGCGCCGGGAAGCGCCGGGCTCTTCGGGCGAGTCCTCGTCCACATCCGCTCACCGCTCCTGCGCTTCATCGTGCGGCGCCTCGCCTGGAGCGTGCTCCTGCTCGTCCTCGTCTCGTTTCTGACGTTCCTCGTGTTCTACATCCTCCCGACGAGCCGATCCGGCCATCCTCCGGGCAGGCCGCAACGCTACGCCCGAGCTGATCGACGAGGTGAGGGTGAAGCTCGGCCTTGACAAGCCGTTCTACGAGCAATTCTGGATCTACGGCAAGGGAGTGGTCACCGACTTCGATCTCGGCTACTCGTATTACGCGGAGGTGCCGGTCCGGGAAGAGATCGTCTCACGGCTGCCGGCGAGCATCTCGGTCGCGCTCGGGGCGTTCATCATCTGGATGGCGATCGCGCTGCCGGTCGGCATCCTCACGGCGCTCAAGCCGCGGTCGAAGACCGACCGGGTGGTTACGGGGTCGACGCTCTTCTTTCTCTCCGCTCCCATCTACTGGCTCGCGCTCGTCGCGCTCTTTCTGTTCGCGAGCGACATCGGCCGCTTCCATCTGATCGGCGGGGCAGGCACGTACGAGCCCCTCAGCGTGGACCCGAAAGCCTGGTTCGAGTCGCTGTTCTGGCCCTGGATCGTCCTTGCGCTCGGGTTCGCGGGCTTCTACTCGCGGCTGATCGGGGAGAACCTCCGCGAGGCGATGGCGCAGGACTACGTACGGACCGCGCGCGCGAAGGGCGTGAGCGAGCGGCGCATCGTCATGAGTCACGGACTCCGCGCGGCCCTGACCCCGATCGTGACGGTGGCCGCGCTCGACCTCGGCGGCCTGCTCGGCGGAGCGATCCTCGTCGAGACGGTCTTCAACATCCCCGGCGTCGGCCGCTACGCGGTCGAGGCGATCCAGAACGGGGACCTGCCGGCGATCCAGGGCGTCGTCCTCTTCGGCGCGATCTTCATCGTCCTCGCCATCCTCGTCGCTGACATCCTCTACGCGGTCCTGGATCCCCGCGTCCGCTACTAGGACCACGTGGCACTGCTCGAGATCCGCGATCTCCGGGTCGCTTTCCGCGTGCGCGCCGGAGTCGTGCAGGCGGTCGACGGCGTCTCGCTCACGCTCGACCGCGGGCGCACCCTCGGGCTCGTCGGCGAGTCCGGATCCGGCAAGACGCGTCACGTCGCTCACCGTCCTCGGCCTGACGCGCTCGCCGACGACGGAGATCTCCGGCAAGATCCTGCTCGACGGCGTCGACCTCGTCACGCTGCCGGAGTCCGAGCTACGCGACGTGCGGGGACGGCGCGTGGCGATGGTCTTCCAGGACCCGCTGTCCTCGCTGCACCCGATGCACCGCGTCGGCTGGCAGATGATCGAAGCGATCCAGGCCCACGAGAAGGTGAGCAAGAAGGCGGCGCGCGCGCGAGCCGTCGAGCTCCTGCGCGTTGTCGGCATTCCGAGCCCGGAGGAGCGGGTCGACGCCTACCCGCACGAGCTCTCCGGTGGGATGCGCCAGCGAGTGATGATCGCAATGGCGCTCGCCCTCGGCCCCGATCTGTTGATCGCCGACGAGCCGACCTCGGCGCTGGACGTGACGGTGCAGTCCCAGATCCTCGAGCTGCTCGCGAAGCTGCAGGACGAGCACGGGCATGGCGCTCCTCATCGTCAGCCACGACCTCGGGGTCATCGCCGAGCAGACCGACGAGATCGCGGTCATGTACGCCGGACGGATCGTCGAGCAGGGAACGGCCGGCTACGGTGATCGACTCGCGCATTGCATCCGTACACACGCGGGCTGCTCGCCTCGATCCCGCACGTGGACGGGCCGCGCTCGGAACGCCTGACGCCCATTCCCGGCTCGCCGCCGAGCGCGGTCCACCTCCCTTCGGGCTGCGCCTTCCACCCCAGGTGCCCGCTCGCGCGGCCCTCGTGCCGCGAGCGCGTGCCGGAGTCTGGCTCCCGCCGGCGCTGGATCGCAGAATCGCGTGTCCCGTCGTACGGGAGGGTCTGCCGATGAGCACCGCCCGCGGCGCGCCGCTCCTGAACGTCGAGGACCTCGTCAAGCACTTCCCAGCGCGGGGGACTCAGCGACAGCGGGGCACTGTCGTCCACGCCGTCGACGGCGTCTCGTTCACGATCGCGCCGGCCGAGACGCTTGGCCTCGTAGGCGAGACCGGCTGCGGGAAGTCGACCGTCGCCCGGCTCGTGACGCGACTGCTCGAGCCGACCGGCGGACGCATTGAGCTCGAGGGGCAGGACATCACGCACTGGTCGCGGCGGAAGCTACGACCGTTGCGGCGAGAGATGCAGATCGTCTTCCAGGATCCGTACGCCTCGCTCAACCCCCGCCGGCGCGTCGGGTCGATCATCGGGGCGCCGCTCCGCGCTCACAGACTCGGGTCGCGACGCGATCAGCGGGCAAGGGTGCAGGGGGTGCTGGAGCGCGTCGGACTCGAGCCGTCCTACCTCGACCGCTACCCGCACCAGTTCTCCGGCGGACAGCGTCAGCGAATCGGGATTGCGCGCGCGATCGTCACCAACCCGCGCCTCGTCGTCGCCGACGAGCCCGTCTCGGCGCTCGACGTGTCCATCCAGGCGCAGGTGCTCAACCTCATCGCCGATCTGCGTGCGGAGTTCAACCTCGCGCTGCTCTTCATCTCGCACGACGTCTCCGTGGTGCGCCACATCTCGGACCGGATCGCGGTCATGTACCTCGGCAAGATCGTCGAGCTGGCAGAAACGGACGATTTGTTCGCTCGCCCCGGGCACCCCTACACGGCGGCGCTGCTGGCCTCGGTACCGCACGCACGGCGAACCGGGCACCTCCGTGACCGCGTGCCCGTGACCGGAGAGCCGCCGAGCCCGCTCAACCCGCCGAGCGGCTGCCGGTTCCGGACGCGCTGCCCGTTCGCGCAGCAGGTGTGTGCCGACGTCGAGCCACCACTCGAAAGACGCGGCCGCTCACTCGTCGCCTGCCACTTTCCGCTGGACCCTCCGGTCGCCAGCTAGCTCGTCGAACCCGCCGAGTGCCGGTCTGAGCGCACGGCGGGATCATGCGCTACCGCGGTGGTCAGCGCAGGTCTTTGTTTCTCTCCAGGTCGAACCACATCGCGAACAGCGTGAACTGCGAGCCGAAGAGCAGCAGCAGCGCCACGAGCACGACTGTCGCCGGCGGGATCGGGTTGCCGAGGATCCGCAGCACGACCTCCGCGATGCCGAGCCCCAGCCCGGCGAGGAACATCGCGATCCCGAACACGTAGAAGAACACGAGCGGGTGGAAGTCCCGGATCACGTACTTCTGCCACAGCCGCCACCAGAACGCCTTGAACAGGAGCCACGAGATGGCTGGGATCACGCGCGAGTAGCGGATGCCCGACTGCTCGCCGACGTTGTAGACCGGCCGTGACGGCACGTCCCGGACGCGACGCCTCGACGACGTTGAGGTGCACGAGCATGTCGTTGGGGAAGCCGTAGCGCGGATAGACGCGGTCGAGGTCGAGCTTCTCCAGCGTCGCCAGCGAGATCGCCGTGAAGCCCGACTGCGAGTCGGCGACGTGCCAGTAGCCCGACGCGATCTTCGTCAGCAGGCTCAGCATCGCGTTGCCGAGGTAGCGCGCGTGCGGGATCAGCTGCCACGCCTCACCGGTGACGAGCCGGTTCGCCTTCGCGTAGTCGGCGTCGCCCTCGACGACCGGGCGCGCGATCGCCTCGAGGTCGTCGGGCGCCATCTGGTTGTCGGCCGCCATCACGCACGTGACGTCTACGCGGTCGGCGATCGCCTGCTTGTAGCCGGTGAGGATGGCCGCGCCCACCCCCTGGTTCGTCTCGTGCCGGATCAGCTGCGCCCGCGGCTCGGCCGCGGCCTTCTCGGCCGTCCCGTCCCGCGAGGCGTCGTCGACGACGTAGATGCGATCGACGAACACGGGGATGCCCGCCAGCGTCTCCGGGAGCAGCTTCTCCTCGTCGTACGCGGGGACGACGACGGCTACGGTCTTGCCGTCGAGCATGGGTTACGCCGAACGTGTTGCCATGCGACCCGCGACCGGATCCCAGAGCAACGCGGCCACGATCCCGAGCAGCAAGCCGATGAAGGCACCCACGAGCACGCTCGTCCGCTTGCTGGTCGGCTCGGTCCGCACCGCCACCGCCGGCGCGGTGATGCGGCTCGCCTCGATGTCCCTGGCCAGCGAGACCGCGCGCGTCGTGTTGTAGCGGTTGAGCTCCAGCGTGACCTGGCGCTGCTCGGCGAGCGTGATCTCCGAGTTGAGGTTCGTCAGCGCGACGAGCTTCTCGATGGGGCTGAGGCTGTCATCGGCGACGATGTCGCTCTGCGAAGCGCGGGCGGCCGTCAGGCGCGCATTGACGAGCCCGAGCTGTGTGTCGATGTACTTGAGCTGCTGGTCGAGCGTGTCGATCTTCGTCTTCGTGTAAGCCCCCACCTGGTCCACGGCCTGTCGGGCCAGGTGGTTCGCAGCGGCAGCCGTCTTCGCGCGCGAGGAGCCCGTGACCTGGATCGAGAGCAGCGGCGCCGGAAACGCCTGCCTGGTGGTCGAGGTGCCCGGAAGCGGTCGCACGGTGACCTGGTCGCGCAGCTTCGACGGCCGCACGCCTGCGGCGGCGGCGGCGGTCTCGATCGCGGCCTCGCTCGTGACGTACGCCTGGACGAGCCCGAGCGTCGTCGGAGACGTGGTGACGGCGGCGGCGGAGTCTGGCGCCAGCGGCTGGCCGAGGTAGACCTGCGCCGTCGCCTTGTAGATCTTCCCGTCCGAGAGCGAGAAGAGGAAGCCGATGAGCGCGCCGAGCACGGCGCCGATGACGAGCAGCCACCAGCGGGCGGCGATCGTCCGGGCGTAGCGCCCGAAGTCGACCTCCTGCTCGGCCTCCAGCTCGACTGCCTGCGGCTCTGAATCGGGGCTCATTGGGCGCCGACTGTAGCCGAGGCCCACTCCCACTGTGCCCGCAAGCCGTCCTCCAGCGAGACCTTCGGCGCCCAGCCGAGCTCCGTGCGAATCCGCGTCGTGTCAGCGTTCGTGCGCCGCTGGTCACCGGGAACCGGCGGCTGCTCACGGATCTCCAGCGAACGGCCGGCGAGCCCCTCGAGGATGCCGATCGCCTCGCGCAGCGACGCCTCGACGCCGCCGCCGACGTTGTACGTGCCGCTGCCCCCGCTCATGGCGAGGATCGTCGCTTCGACGACGTCGTCGACGTACGTCCAGCCGCGCGACTGCTCGCCGTCGCCGTAGAGGTCGAACGGCTCGCCGGAGGCCAGGCAGTGCAGCACCTTCGTGAAGGCCATGTCCGGCCGCTGCCTGGGCCCGAAGGCGTTGAAGTAGCGGAGGACGACGGCGTCGAGGTCGAAGCTGCGGCGCGTACGCCCGCGCCAGGTGCTCGCACGTGAGCTTCGTGATGCCGTACGGAGAGACCGGCGAAGGTGGCGTGTCCTCCGGCGTCGGGTACCGCTCGGCCTCGCCGTAGACCGACGAGGACGACGCGAAGACCACGCGCACGCCGTCGCGCGCTGCGGCCTCGAACACCCGCTGCGAGGCGAGGACGTTCCGCTCAACGTAGAGCGGGAAGACGCTGCCGAAGCTGCGCACGCCCGGCTGACCGGCGAGATGAAAGACGCCGTCGAAGCCGGCGAAGTCGAGCTCGTCCACGGCCAGGTCGAGACGCCTCGACGTTCAGCCGTTCTGCGTTCTGCTCCTTGAGCCGCTGGTCGTAATGGTCGGTGAAGTTGTCGATGCCGACCACGTCGTCGCCGCGCGCGCCGAGTGCTTCGGCGAGCAGCGAGCCTATGAAGCCCGCGGCGCCTGTGACCACGTACCTCACGTCACCGGCCGCCTTCGGCTCCCGGTCGGCGAAGCCGACCTCCGTCGAGGCTGCCGCCGGTGGCGTGAGGAACCTCACGACGGGCTAGCGTAATCGCGGCTGCGCGCGGCGGTGAGCAACAACCAGCCTGTGAGCGCGAGCGCAACGGCGAACATCAGAGCCGACACCGGCTCCCAGATCCCGGACGGGCCCGGCAGCACGAACGGGTAGACGAACGCATTGAAGAGGCTCGCCGCGGCCGCGGCCGCTCCCAGCAGGAGCTGCTCGCGCCGGCTGCGTGCGAGGAGCGCGATCGCGATTGCCCACGCGACGAGCAGCACCACGAGGAATTGCGCGCTGAAGATGCGGTTCGTGAGCAGCAACGCCACGGGCGCCAGAGCGGCGAGCGCGACTCCCGCGGCCAGCCGACCGCGCGCCAGCCAGGCGAGGGCGAGCACGCCGGCGAGGATCAGCAGCTGAACGACGGTGACGGCCGGATCGGCCCAGTCGGACACGACCGCCGAGTGTGAGAAGTCCTCGCCCAGGTCGGCCTGCCCGAGCCAGTGCAGCGGGAGGTACGGCAGCGACTCACCGGTGATCGTGCGGCCGCTCTGGATCGAGTACGCCGCCCAAACGTCGTCCGCATCCCAAACGAGGAAGGGAAGCGTCAGCACTGCGAATGCGACGACGAAGCCCGCCGCGTGCCGCAATCCTTCACGCGGGCGGCGCGACGCGAGCAGCCACACGAGCAGGCGCGAGCGCCGCGAGCGCCGGCGTCCACTTGACGGCCGCGCCGACGCCGAGCACGAGGCCTGCGAAGCCGAACCGCTCCCGGTACGCGAGCGCGAGGCCGACGGCCAGCAGCGCAGCCGGCACGAGGTCGAACTTGAACTCCCAGAAGTACGCGTTCAGCGGCCAGAGGGCGACGAGCGCCGCCAGCCAGGCGCTCCAGCGGGTCCGCAGCGACCAGATTGCCGCGACGGCGGCGAGCTGGAAGACGATCATCAGCAGCGCGTTCGGCGTGCGTGCGTCGTCGCCGAGCCAGGTCTCCAGCGCGAAGAGCGAGACGGCGCCGGTCGGGTACTCCGAGCGCGGGTAGTCGCCGTCGAGTAGGGATTGGCCCTGCCTCGCGTAGAGCGAGATGTCGAAGTCGACCGGGACGTCCTGGGCCATGTGGACGCCGACGATCGCCAGCTGGAAGGCGAAGGCAATGCCCAGCAGCGGCAAGAGCCGGAGCCGCTCCTGGCCCCGCCACGCGATGAACAGCGCGGCCGCCGCGGCTGCTGCCTCGGCCAGCAGCCAGGCGTAGTCCCGCCCGGCTTCGACTCGTCCGGCCTCCAGCAGCACGATCAACGCCGCGCCGCCGGCGAGCGCCCACATCGGGTGACGCGTCACGCGCGCTCGGCCACGAGCTCTGTGTAGACGGCCTCGTGAGCCTCGGCCGCGCGCTCCCAGCTCAGCTGCTGCGCGCGGCCGTGCCAGTCGCGAGTGGGTGTTGCAGCAGGCGGGAGCACGCGTCGGCGAGCGCCCCTGGATCCTCCGGCGGGACGACGGCGCCGGCGTCGAGCTCCCGGACCGTGTCGCCGAGCGAGCCCACGTCCGTCACGACCACCGGCCTGCCGTAGCCGAGCGCAGTCGCGAGCACGCCCGACGACTCGATGTGGCGGTAAGGAAGCACTACGACCGCAGCCTCCTCCATGACGTCGGCGATCTCGTCGTCGGCCGAGGAACCGCAGACGCCACTCGATCCGCTCGGCGACTCCGAGCTGCCGAGCGAGGTCCTGGAACGGCTCGGCCGGCTCGATGGGATCGCCGGCCACGATCAGCCGGACGTCGGGCACGTCCTCGGCAATCGCCGGCAAGGCGCGGATGAGCAGGTCGAGCCCCTTCGACCGGCGGATGAGCCCGAAGAAGACGAGCGTCGGCCCAACGGGCGGCGCGATCTCCCGCGAGGGCTCGAACACCGGATGCGGGATGCGCACGATGCGCGCGCGGTCGACGCCGAGCTCGGCCAGCTGATCGACGGCGCCGGCGCCGTGCACGACCACGCGGTCGACCGTGTCGAACACGCGCCGCCAGAGGTCGACCTTGTCCGCAGTCCGTCGCGGCAGGACGTCGTGCGCGGTGAAGACGACCGGCCGCTCTCGCCCCACCGCCTCCAGCCAGCGCAGGTCGTAGCGCGGCAGGCCGAGCCATTGCACGTGCAGCACGTCGGGGTCGAGCCGCGCGATCTCCCTGGTCATGCGCCGCGCGCTCGGCACGTACTCGAGACCCTTGGAGAGGAACCGCAGCCGTGAGCGCGGGTTGCCGCGCAGCAGCCGGGCACTGCGCGTGAAGAACACGTCGTGCTGGCGGTAGCCGTCGGGCGCGGGCAGCTCCGCGAACACGAAGCTCGCGGCGAAGAGGTCGACGTCGTGCCCGCGGCGCGCGAGCGCCTCGAGCCAGGCTACGGTCGTACGGCAGCGTGTAGCTCACGGGATCGGCAAGGCTGATCCGCACGGCACGTAGTCTGCTGCAATCACGACTGCGCGCGACTTTCCCTTCTTCCTCCTCGGCCACGACCGCTCCGGGACGACCATGCTGCGGCTCATCCTCGACCGCGGCGACGTCGCCATCCCGCCGGAGTCGATGTTCCTGCTGGACGTCGACCCGCAGCAGGGAGCAGAGGACGTGTTGCGCGCGGCGTGGAACCACCCGCGGGTGCGGCTTTGGGGCCTGTCCGGCGAGCCGCCCGCCTTGCCGGAAGGGATGAACGGCGCGGACGCGTTTCGCTTCGCCGTCAGCGCCCCGTTCGTCGCCTACGCCGGTCTGGAAGGAACGACGCGCTGGGGTGACAAGACGCCCGCCTACATCGCCCACGTCGACCGGCTGGCCTCGATCTGGCCGGATGCGCGCTTCGTCGTGCTCGTGCGTGATGGACGCGACGTTGCCCTGTCGGTGATGGGCGTCCCCTTCGGGCCCAACAACGCGTGGGCGGCGGCGCGCTCGTGGGCGGGCGCGATCCGCCAAGGGCGAGCCGCGGCGGCGCGCTACCCGGGACGAGTGCTAGAGATTCGTTATGAAGACCTCGTCTCCGACGCCGGCGGAGACGATCACGGCCGTGTGCGAGTTCCTCGAGCTCGAATATGCCCCGGACATGCTCGCGATCGAGCAAACCGACCGCTCGAAGGTGGTCGAAGACCAGGCTGGATGGTTCACGAACGTCTGGGCAGGAATCACCACCGCCGCCGTCGGCAAGTGGCGGACGGAGCTGACGCCGCGCCAGGTGGAGGTGTTCGAGTCCGTTGCCGGAGACGAGCTCCGCGCGCTCGGCTACGAGACGAGCGGCGGTGAGGCGTCGCCGGCTCTCGTCCCGGCGTATGCGGCCCATGACGCCGCCATGCGCGGAGTGAACTTCGTCCGCCTGCGTCTCGTGCAGGAGCGCGGCCGGGAGGTTCGACACGTGCTCAGGCGAAAGCTGGCGCGGTGAGCCACCTCGTCAAACGGGTCGCGGATCCGGTGTCGGCCGGGATCGCGCTCGTCGTGCTCAGCCCGGTGTTCCTCGCCATCTCGCTGTGGATCGTCATCGAGTCGGGGCGGCCGGTCTTCTTCGTCTATCCCCGGGCGGGTAAAGACGGCAAGCCCTTCCGGATGTTCAAGTTTCGGACGATGGTGCAGGACGCCATCGAGCTCGGTCGCTCGACGGGCGTCAGCCGCGATCCGTTCGGCGTCGTGAAGGACGATCCTCGCATCACCGGCGCCGGCCGCTGGCTACGCCGCACGAGCCTCGACGAGCTGCCTCAGCTCGCGAACGTCGTGCTCGGCCAGATGAGCCTCGTCGGGCCCCGCGCAGACCTCGTCGAGCAGGCGGCGCGGTATACGCCGGAGGAGGAGCGGCGGCTGACCGTGCTGCCGGGCATCACCGGCTGGGCCCAGGTGCACGGACGGGACTCGATCGGCTGGGCCGAGCGCTTCCGGATGGATCTCTGGTACATCGACAACTGGTCGCTCTGGCTCGACGTGAAGATCATCTTCTCGACGTTCGGCGAGCTGTTCCGCGGCGAGCCCGAGCCTGTCGAGGACGAGCTCAACATCGAGCGCGCGCGGGCCGCCGAGACCGAGCGTTGAGGGAGGTTCCCGCCGGCGAGTGGGACGAGCTGCTCGCCCGGCTCGGCTGCGCTGACGCGTACCTCCTGCGGGCCTATGTCGAGGCGAGCTGCGTCCTCGATCCCGGCGAGCCGGTGCTGCTGGAGCACGACGGCTCGGTCCTGGCGTGCATCGTCAGGGCGATCCCGACGCCGGACGGGTATGACGTGACGACGCCGTACGGTTACGGCGGGCCCGTCGGTGCGGGCTTTCACGAGCCGTACGAGCGCTGGTGCGCCGAGCGCGGCGTCGTCTCGACGTTCATCCGCTACCACCCGCTGTTCGAGAACTATCGCGGCGCACCGCACGCGACCTACGTCAGTCCGACGATCGGCTGGCCGCTGGAGGGTGACCTGCTCGCGGGCATGCACGGCAAGCATCGCAACGTCGTCCGCAAGGCGCAAAAGGCCGGCGTCGCCGTGGAGGCAACCGCCGGCGCCCGACGACCTATCGACGTTCGTCGCGCTGTACGAGCAGACGATGGAACGGCAGGACGCCACCGGGTACTACTTCTTCCCGGACCGAGTACTGGGAACGGCTCACCGCGCTCGGCGGCAACCTCGTGCGCTTCGATGCGCTGGCTGCCGGCGAGGTCGTCGCCTCGGCACTCTGCCTGCGCGGCGACCGCTGGCTCCACTACCACCTCGGTGCCACGGCTGATGCCGCGCGCGACCTGGGCGCCTGCGAACCTCTTGCTCTACACGGCGCGCTCTCTGGGGACAGACGCAGGGCCTCGAGGAGTTCCACTTGGGCGGCGGCGCCGGAGCGACGGAAGACTCACTCTACGCCTTCAAGCAGCGCTTCAGCCCGGAGGGTCGTCGCGAGTTCTGGGTGGGAACGCTCGTCCACGACGAGGAGGCATATCGCCGCCTTTCTGGGCGCGCCGAGATCGACTACGAGGGCTTCTTTCCCGCCTATCGCGCGTAGGGCTAGGTGCGCATGCCGGTCGGCGGAACCGGGGGCTCGGCCACGAGTCGCGGACGGCCGGATGGTCGAGCGGGCACGGCGCCCAGCGTCGTCGACGAAGAGGCAGAGCACCCGGCCCTCCGGTCGCGCAGCGCTCGGACGCAAGCAGCCCTCGCCAGCCCTCGCGCCAAAGCTGCTCGCCGACGCTTTGATACGGCCCCCACGTCTTCCGCCCCGGAGCCGGCAGGTCGAGTCCGACTCTCCCGAGCCGGGCAGCACGTCGGTGAGATTGGCGACGCGGCCGGCGGCGACGCGGTAACGCCATACGTCGCGGGGAAGCTGTCATCAAGGGCGGCAGGCCACGCTCCGCAAGGTGCCGATACCACTCGGCCCAGAGCGTCGCCTCGTCGTCGGCGAGGTACAGCGCGTCCACGACACGCCCGCGCTGCCAGCGCGCGTTGCCGGGTCGGGTACGGCCGGACGCGGGGATCCGCTCCGTGTGGGAGGTAGCGCAGCCACGCGTCCGGCTGACGTCAATCGAGTCGACGTCGAGCGGCAGGGCGGTGTCCTCAGACCGCGCCGGGCGACTCGAGCTCGGAAATCACTCTCGCAACCTGCCGCGCGCGGCCGCGGGCGATGAGGTGGAGCGGCTTCCGATCGTCGAGCGCCTCGATCGGCTTCGACATCCATACGGGGATGTATTCCGGGATCGATGATGCGCGTACAGCCGGTCGACGATCTCGGCCAGCTCTGCAACCCGTTCTGCCCGGATGCCGGTGGGAGAGCTGCGACCGCTGAACCAGTCGCGCACGGTGCTGGGCGCTGCGCCGGTGGCCCGCGCAACCTGGGTGTCGGAGAGGTGCCCGAGGTCGCGAATCCGGATCGCTTCCTCTGCGAATGCCGTTGCCATGCTCTTAGGGTAGCGACTCCGTCGCTTTTTCGTCAAGATTCCGCGGACGGCTATCGCGTGCCAGGCGCCTTGTCCCACACGGCCGGCACGCCGCGCTCGGCGTAGTTCTTCAGCGACTCGACGGTGCCCCACGTGACGAGCGTGTAGTAGCGCGCGAGGCCGGGCCGGCGGGCCGCCTCTGCGAGGAAGGCGAGCTGCCCGAGCCACGCCAGCCGGTAGATCCCTCCGCGCCGGGCGAGCAGGAAGCTCGACCCGAGCAGCCCGAGGTGCAGCACACCGCTCCCGTAGCGCAGGTGGCGGTGCGAGACGAGCTTCACGAGGTACCCGGGCGGCAGGTTCTCCAGCATCCGGCCCTTGTGGAGCATCAGCCAGCCGTGCTCGAACATCCGGACCTTGCGCCGGTACTCGTCCTCGACGTCGGGCGTCGGCTTCTCGAAGGCGAGCGCCGCAGGGTCGTACACCGCGCGCCGGCCCCGCTGCACCATGAGGTACGGGAACGACAGGTCGTGGCCGAAGCGCGTGTCGACGTCGACGTAGTCGGAGCGCCGCACGGCGTAGATGGAGCCGTTGCCGCCCGTGATCGAGCCCGTCTCCGACTCCTGCTCGCGCAGCAATGTCTCCAGGCGCCAGTAGGCGCCCTCGACGTTCGTGCCGTCCGCGTCCTCCAGCACGAGCCGGCCGCAGACGTAGGCGACGTCCGGGTCGGCGAACGCGCGGACGAGCAGCCGCAGCGCGTCGGGCGCCCACGTGGCATTCGCATCCGAGAACGCCACGACGTCGAACTTCGAGCGCGCGACGGCGAGGTTCTGCGCGGCCACCTTGCCGCCGCGGGGGCACTCGAGCAAGCGACACGCGCGGCTCGCGCTCGGCGATCCCGCGCACGATCTCGTGGGTGCGATCCGTGGACGCGTCGGAGGCGACCACGATCTCGACGTCACCCGTCGGGTAGTCGAGCTCGAGGAGGTTCTCGATGCGCCGCTCGATCACGTCCTCCTCGTTGTGGGCAGCGACGATGATCGTCACCGTGGGCAGGACGTCCTCTCGCCGCACCGGCTTCGGCGCGATCCGTGCGGCGGCAGCAGCGGCGGCCGGATAGCCGACGTGGGTCCACGCGAGCGCCGCCAGGCTGCCCCAGAAGACCTTCCGCATCAGGCCTCCACGAGCTCCCGGAGCACTTCGCGATAGCGGCCGAGAGCCACGCGCGTGTCCGCATCCGCCGTCACGTACTCCCGCCCGCGAGCGCCCATCGCGTCGAGGTCGTAGCGGCCTTCGTACGCATCGCGAATCACCTCGGCGAGCAGCTCGGGGCGGCTGGGCGGAATGACGATGCCGCAGCCGATGCGCTCGACGACCTGGGCGGTCTCGCTCTCCGGGTCGGCCGCGACGACGACCGGCCTGCCGGCGGCCATGATCCCGTACAGCCGGCTGGGCACGACGAAGCCGGCCAGCCCCTCGGCCAGCCCAACGAAGTGCAGGTGCGCTGAGGAGAGCGACTCGGGCAGCACGTCGCGGCTCTGGTACGGCAGCGAGCGCAGCTTGTCAGCATGCAGCCGCTCGGCGAGGCGAACGAGGTCCAGGTAGCGCGCGCCGCCTCCGATCAGCACGACGGAGAGCTCGTCGAGGTCGCGGAGAAAGGTCGTCGCGCGGACGAGCGTCTCGAGGTTCTGGGCATGGCCGATGTTGCCCGAGTGCATGACGACGAACTTTCCGGACATCCGGTTCAGACGCGACCACGCGTTGTCGAGCGGCTGCGGCGAGATCGCCTCCGTGTCCACCCAGTTCGGGATCACGCGGATGCGATCGGCCGGAGCGCCCTTCTCCTCCAGCCGGCTGCGCATCGTGTCGCCGATTGCGACGACACGGTCGGCGCGCTTCAGATAGAGCCCGATCAGCTGGCGCAGCGTCGCTACGAGCACGCGGTTGTTGAGCCGCCCCAGCTGAGTCGCGATCTCGGGGAAGACGTCCTCGGAGATGACGAGCAGCGGCACGCCGAACCGCCTGCGCGATGGCGAGGCCCACGTCTCCCACCATGGGCGGGTCGGTCATGCAGAGGACGAGGTCGGGCCGCGGGCCGGTCAGCCCCTGGAGCAGCGAGCTGCCGATGTACGAGGCGTAGTTGAGCGCGCGCAGGCCGAGATTGGCGCGCTCGAAGGCCGTCGACGACACGCGCACGATCTCCACGCCGTTGCGCACCTCGCGCCGCGGGAGCTGCTCGTGGCCGCGCAGCACTCCGGTCAGCACGCGGATCTCGTACTCGTCGACGAGCGACTCGCAGAGCTCGGTCAGCAGGTGCGCCGTCGCCTCGACGCCGGGCCAGTAGTACTGGTTGACGACCAGCAGGCGTGGCTTTGCGGGCTCGCTCACGGCGCAGAACGCTACCGTCCACCCGCATGCAGGGTGCTCCGCTACGGATCCTCTTCGCCGCGCCCGCCTGGTGGCCGGCCGCTCGCGTTCGGCGGGCCGATCCCGGTGACGCGAGAGCTGACCGAGCGGCTGGCGGCGCACGGCCACGACGTCTCGGTCGTGACGACGACGCTCGTCGACCTCCACTCGCGACCCTCGGCGAAGTCGCGCACGGAGACGCACGGCGGCGTGCGCGTGACGTACCTCTCGACGCCGATCAGCTACCGCTGGATGGGCATCACGCCGTCGCTGCCGGTGGCGCTCGAGCGGCTGGAGCGACCCGATGTCGTGCACGTGCTCGGCTTTCGCGACCCCGTGTCCACCGGCGTCGCGGCGTGGGCACGGCTGCGGCGCATTCCGTACGTGTTCGAGCCGCTGGGCATGTTCGAGCCGCGGCTGCGCAAGGTGGCGCTGAAGCGCGCGCTCGACGCGACGCTCTATCGCGGCGTCGCGAGCGGCGCGGCGGCGGTCGTGGTCAGCTCGGAGCGCGAGGCGTGGACACGTCCGCGACGGCGGCGTGCACGTCGACCGCGTGCGCGTACGTGGCAACGGGTTCCCCGATCCCGAGTCGATGCCTGCGAGTCGCGGCGTGCTGCGGGGAGAGCTCGGCATCCCGGAGGACGCGCCGATCGCGCTCTACGTCGGGCGTATCGCATCCGGCAAGGGGATCGATCATCTGCTCGCGGCGACGCGGGAGCTGACGAACCTGCATCTCGTGCTTGGTGGGGCCTGACGATCGGCACGGCGCGATCGACCAGGTTCGCGCGGCGCAGTCGACCGGCCGCGTGCACACGCTCGGCCCGACGGCCGAGCCGCCCCTCCACCTGTACGCCGAGGCGGACGTCCTCTGCCTGCCGTCGGCCGGCGAGAGTTTCGGCATGGCCGCCGCGGAAGCAGCTTCGGCTGGAACGCCCGTCATCGTCACGGACCGGTGCGGCATCGCGAGCTTCTTCCAGGAAGGGGAGGCGATCGTGATTCCCTACTCGGCAGCGGCACTGACAAGCGCGTTGCGTCAGGTGCTCGGCGACGAGGAGCTGCGCCGCTCGCTGGCCGCCGGTGGCGTGGCGGCGGCGCGGCGGACGTCGTGGGAGCGAGTGTCCGCCCACCAGGAAGAGATCTACCGCGAGGCGATCGCTTCGCGGCAGGCTTCGACGAAGGCCTCCACCGAAGGCTCGTAGCCCCACGCCGAGACGAGCTCGCGCGAGCGCGCTCCGTAGCGCTCGCGCAGAGCCGGATCGACAGCGAGCAGGCGAAGGGCGTCTGCTGTCGCGGTCGAGTCGCCGAAGGGCACGAGCACGCCGTTCTCGCCGTCCACGAGCAGATCGGCAGCGGCGCCGACGCGGTCGGAGAGGACGAGCGGCAGCCCCGAGGCCGCCGCCTCGTTCACGACCACGCCCCACGGCTCGTGCGCAGACACCAGCGCGAAGATGTCTGCCGCCGCGTAGGCCTCGGCTGACGCGGTCGCCGGGGAGCTCCCCGGTGAAGATCGCGTTCCCGGCAATGGACTCGAGGTACGCGCGCTCGGGCCCCGAGCCGACGACCAGCAGCCGGACGCCCGCCGCGGTGGCCGCTCGCAGCAGCACGTCGAGCCCCTTCTCGGGCGCGAGCCGCGCGACGCTGACGACGACGACCTCCTCGCCCAGCCCGAGCGCGGCGCGCAGCTCGGAGCGCCTGGCGGCAAGCTGCGTCGGCCCGCTCTACCCAGGCGTCGACGTCGATCGTGTTCGCGAAGACCCGTACGCGTGCGGGGTCGGCACCAAGCGCGAGCGACGGATTCGCGGGCGAGCGAGCCGACGACGAGCACGGACGCCGGCCGAGCGCAGGATGGGCGGCACGACCGTCGTCTTCACGACTGCCGGCGCCAGCCGGCCTTCGGCCCGGCGTCGTGACTCTCGACGAGCAGGACGTACGGGACGCGGCGCAGGCGGCACCAGACGAGGGCGGCCTGCGAGGCGAACGTGCTCCAGCCGGAGACGACGACGACGTCCGGCCGCGCGTCACCGCAGCGCGCCGAGGATGCCCGGCGTGATCGGGTAGTCGTGACGCAGCACACGCACGCGCCCCGGGCACGACCCACTGCCGCTGAGGAAGACCGCGTCGTGGTCTGGCGTCACCGACCATTGCCGCGAGGCGACGGTGCGTGCGGCGTAGATCACAGTCAGGTCGACATCGGGGAGTGCGGCGATGCGGTCGAGCAGCGGCGCCCGGTACGGCGTCGGCTCGGGCGAGACGACCGTGACTCTCATCGCTTCCCCAACTTCCAGGCGAGCTTGCGGACGTTCTCGCGCCAGCGCAGCGGCGCGCCGAGGTTGCGCTGGAGCTTCCCGTCGCGGAGGACGTGGCTCGCGTCGTGGAGCGTGTAGACGTGCTCCTTGCCGCCGGCGAGCTCGAGGTTCCGCGCCGCCTCCTCGCCGTAGTACGCCTCGTCCATGCCGCCCTCCACGTGCTCGTACCCGTGCGGCTGGTGGACCGCGCGAACATCGTGCGTCGCGTCGACGACGACGCCGACCTGGCGCGCCTTCCAGACGAGCCAGTTGTCGAAGCCCGCACGGCCGATGGCGAACGGCGGCACCTCGCCGAAGAGGCCGGCCGGGAAGACGAACCAGTCCATGGCCGCGGCGCCGCGCCGCTTGCCCTCCTCCTCCGTCTGGCCGACGAGGAGAAAGCGCTGCTCCTGGCCCGAGACGGTCCGTACGGCTGTCCAGCAGGTCCGCGGCCGAAGATGACGTCCGCGTTGACGAAGCAGCGCAGCGGGAAGCGGGCGGCGCCGTCGGCGAGCGCGAACGCGGAGTCGAGCCGCGGCGTGCCGTGCGCCGTCAGCTGCAAGGCCGGCCACGTGCTCGACGTTCAGCTCGCGTGCGGCTTCCGTCGACGTCGCCGAGCAGGAGCACCTGGACGCCGAGCGCGCGCCAGCTCTCCACCGAGCGGCGCTGCAGCGCGCCAATGTCGCCTGCGAACGGCTTCGGCACCGAGAAGAGCGTCAGCACAGCTCTGCGTAGAGGTCGAGGTAGGCGTCGACCTGACGGTCGAGCGAGAACCGCGAGCGGGCGTCGGCCGCCGCGGCGGCGCTCATGCGCGCGCGGCGATCCGGATCGTCGAGCAGCTCAGCGATCGCCGCCGCCAGGCCCTGTGAATCACCCGGCGTCGACGAGCACGCCGGTTTCCTCGGTCAGCTGCTCCGGGATCCCGCCGACACGGCTCGCGATCACCGGGACGCCCGACGCGAGCGCCTCCAGCACCGCCAGTGGGTGGTTGTCGGCCCTCGTCGCGTGAACGTAGAGGTCGGCTCCACGAAACCGCTTCGCAACCTCCTCCCGAGCCTCGAAGCGGCTCCGAGCGCAGCGTCACGGCTCCGATCCGCTCCTCGGGCGCCGCCTTCCCCGAGCGCGACGGCGAGCAGCCGGCGGTCGCGGAGCAGCTCGAGCGCGCTGCGCAGGGTTTCGAAGTCCTTGTACGGGTTCGTGCGAGCACCCTGGGCCGCGAACACGACGACGGGCTCGTCTCGCTCAGTCGCGGCGCTCCGAAGCGAAGAGCTCGACGTCGACGCCGTTCGGGATCACGCGTGCGGAGGCAATCGCCGGCGCGAGCATCGAGCGTTGCGCGCGCTCCAGCAGCCACGCCGAAGGGCAGACGACGTGGAGCCGCGAGCGCTCGTAGAGCGCTGCCTTTCGCTGCCAGTTCTCAGCCGTCCCGTCGACGCGCAGCGCGGGATAGGAGTCGAGATGCGGGCACGATCCGCACCCCTCGAGCCAGCGCTCGGAGTCGAGCGTGTACGCGCAGTGGCCCGGTGTAGAGCCATTCGTCGTGCATGGTCACGACGGTCGGCTGTCGCGCCGAGAGCTCGGGCAGCACGCGCAGGTCGAAGTAGCCGCCGTGGAGGTTGTGGAGATGCAGGACGTCGGGCGGCGCGGCAGGCAGCTCGAGCACGCGATGCGAGGCCGGGAAGCGAAAGTCCTCGCGACCGCGAGCGACGTCGAGCAGGACGCCAGGATCGCGCGAGCGCGCGCGAGCGGCGCGAGCGCCCTGTCGCCGATCTGCACGACGCCGTCCTCCCCGCTCCGCGCGTGAGCCCACGGCGAGCGCACGCATCGTGTCCGCGCTGCCCGGTACGCGCGGTGCAGACACGAGCGAGACGACCTCGGCGCCACCGCCGATGTCGGAGGAGTTGACCTGGAGGACGGAGCGTCATCGCCCGCGAGCGTAGGCCGCGAGCTCGCGCGCCGCCTCGCCGCAATCGTCCGTGACGCAGCGCGCGCTTGAAGATCAGGCCGCGTGCTCGACGCGAGAGCTCCTGTCGCGACGGCGCTCCGTCGACAACAGCGGCTGCGTCGAGCAGCGCGGCCGCCTCGCCGTCTCTGCCCGACGCGCGTCAGCGTCGCCGCCCAGCTCACCGCGTCGGAGACGATCGTCTCGTCGAGCCGCTCGCGAGGGCACGCCCAGGCGCGCGAGCACGTCGTCGTCGAGCCGCTCGACGCCGTCCAGCGGATCCGGCTCGCCGCGCCGCCGCCTGATCGCCGCCTCCCGCACGCAGAGGAAGCCGAGCGCCTGGCGCTCCAGTGCAGTCACGGAGAACTGCCCCGGATGGAGCCGGTAGCGGATGACCGGCTCGGCGAGCGCCGCCACGCCGTAGCGCTCGTCGAAGCGCAGCCAGAGGTCGTAGTCCTCGGACTGGTCGAGGCGATAGCCGCCCAGCGCCCGGAACGCGTCGGCGCGCATCATCACCGTCGCGTGCGTGAGCTCGTTGCGAACGAGGAAGTCGAGCTGTGGCCGACCGGGCTCACGGTCGATCTCGCGGCCTGTCCTCGTCGACGAGCACGATGCCGCCGCCCAGCAGCGCCACATCCCGGTGCGCCTCGAGGTAGGCGACCTGGCGCTCGAGCCGGTCGGGGAGCATCACGTCGTCGGCGTCCATGCGGGCGATCAGCGGCGCCTGTGCCAGCGCGCAGCCGGCGTTGAGAGCCACGGTCAGGCCGCCCGGCTCCTGCCGCTGCACGCGCACGCGTGGAGTCGCGCTGCGCCGCCTCGGCCAGGATCGCCGGCGTCGCGTCGGTCGAGCCGTCGTCGACGACGATCAGCTCGAGGTCGTCGAGCGTCTGCGCGAGCGTCGAGTCGAGCGCCTCGCGGAGGAACCGCTCTCCGTCCCGCACGGGCATGACGACGCTGACCCGGGGCGTCATTCCGACGAGCTCCGCGAACAGCGTCCTGTGCCGCTCCACCCACGGTGCGAGGTCGAAGTGCTCGACGGCGCGCGCACGCGCACGCTCGCGATAGGAGTCGAGCGAGGCCAGCACCGTTCGCACGGCGTCGGCCAGCTCGGCCGGCGCAGGCGGCACGTCGTCGCTCCCACGTCGTCTCCGAGGACACGCCGATCCCGGCGTCTCCGACGAGCTCCGGCACGCCGCCGCTCGCCGAGTGGACGACCGGCACGCCGCAGGCGAGCGCCTCGAGCACGACGTTCGGGCACGGGTCTCGCACCTTCGGGTGGAGGAGCACGTGCGCGCGTCGGTAGAGCGCGGGCGCGTCACGCTGGGCGTAGCGGCCGGCGAAGTCGACGCGGTCGGCCGAGCCCCAGCTCGCCGATCAGCTGCTCGCCGCCGACTACGGCGCCGGTCACGAGCAGCCGCGCGTCGGGCAGCAGCGCGAGCGTCCGAAGCGCAGTCTCCAGGCGGTAGGTCTGCGACTGGTCGCCGGCGAGCAGCAGCAACGGGTGCGCCGTCCGGAGCCCGCTCCGACGGGCTGAACTCGTTCGTGTCGACGGCGTTCCGCAGGATCTCCCACGATCCCGCGGACACGCCGAGGAACTCGTCGGCCGCCTGCTTGCAGAACTCGCCCTGGTAGACGACGTGGGCAGCAGCCCCGAGCACGCCGCGCAGCCGGTCGTTCAGCCGCTCCGTGTCGGCTGCCCGCCCACGCCGGATACGCCACCCCGTCCTGGTTGACGACGACAGGCGCACCGCGACGCCGCGCGAGCGCGATCACCGTCCTGCTCGTCAGTCGGCAGCGAGCTCGAGCCGAGGTAGAGGAGGTTGAAGTCGCGCGGCCGGTGCGGGAAGGCCGCCTGCAGGCGCTGGAACTTCACCATCCCGCCCTCGACGAGCTTCGCCGGGCGCTGGAATGCGGCGATGGCCGTAGGAGACGGCGACCTCCCCGCGGGCCGGTCGCGACAGCCGCGATCAGCGCCGCGCGAGCCTTCGCGCGAAGCCGCCCTCCGGCGCTTCTCATGACTCGCCCAGAGCGACGAACCCGGTCAGGAGCTCGCGCCAGCGCGACGCGAGCGCCTCGTAGGAGCACTCCTCGGCCGTAGCCCGTCCGGTCGCCGCCAGCCGCGCCAGCGTCTCGTCCGGCGCCTCCGCGACGTAGCCCGCCCAGTCGGCGATGCCGTTCGCGTCCTCCACGTCGACGATGTAGCCGTTCCGCGAGTGGCTGACGAGATCGGCCGCCTGGCCGACCCGCGTCGTCACGAGCGGGACGCCGGTCGCCATCGCCTCCAGCACGGCCTTCGGCCCACCCTCGTCGCGCGAGGTGACGAGGCAGACGTCGAGCGCGCGGTACGCCTTGGCCACCCCGTCCTGTCCGTGGACGAGCACGTGCTTGTACGGGACGCCGAGCCGGTCCAGGCCCTGCTTGACGTAGCCGCGCGCGGGCGCCGTGAGCAGCAGCCACAGCTCCGGGCACGCGCCGTTCGCAGCCGTTCGACCGCGTCGAGCAGCACGTCCGGGCCCTTGATCAGCTTCGGCTCCAGCCCCTCCTCCCAGCCGACGCCGTCCTTCTGGAACGAGCCGGCGACGAACGCGTCCTCCGGCAGGCCGAGCTTGGCGCGCGCCTCGGCCCGCTCGGCCGGCGTGCGCAGCGTGAAGCGCTCGAGGTCGATGCCGATCGGGATCCGGAACACCTTCTCCGCCGGCACACCGGCCTCCAGCACGAGCTCCTCCATCGCCCGCGACGGCACCTGGATCCGGTCGAGCTCCTCGTGCCGCGTCCGCACGGCCTCGTAGCACGTGTCGAACTCGGGCATCCCCTTCGTCCCTGGTCGGCCGTGGAGATACGCGACGCCGAGCCGGTTGCCGTTGCGCTCGAACGGCTGGCCGAGCAGCGCGAACTGGCTGGCGTGGAAGACGGACTGGTCGCGAACGGCCGACACCCAGCTCTCGCTGCCGACCTGCGCGCCGAGCCGCGCCGCCACGCGCGCGATCTGGCGGGCGTCGTCGGCGATCGCCCAGTCGTTCCCGTCACCTGCCACGAAGAGACGCGAGTGGTCGCGCCACGTCTTCGTCCGGGCCTCGATCGCCCAACGGCGCAGACTGGACTGGCCACGGGTCTCACGACGTCTCGCGCAGACTTCACGGGCGCAGCACCTCGAGGTAGCGATCTGTCGTCTCGGCGAGCGACGGCACGCGTATGGCCGCCTGCAGCTCGGCCCAGCGCTCGACGAGCTCGTCGAGGCGCTTTGCGGCTTCGGCCGCGTCGCGGAAGGGCAACCCACCGCCGCCGACGACCTCGGCGTTCGAGCCGCTGTCCACGTACAGGGCCGGGAGGCCGCACGCGAGCGCCTCGAGCAGCGAGTTCGAGCACGCCTCGTTGAGGCTCGCGAAGACGAAGACGTGATGCTCGCGGAGCAGCCGAGCAACTTCAGCCGACGGAACCGGAGGGACGATGCGCGCATGTTCGAAGTCGACGGGCGAGCGGCCGACGAACGTGAGCTGAAATCGCGCGGGATCGAGCCCGCGCTCGAGCTCGGCAATCACGTCGGCGCCCTTGCGCGGGTTGTCGGACCAGCTCGTGGTGATCAGGCGCACGGGCTCCCCCGCGCGCAGCTCCACGCGGCCGTCGGCGTTGAAGACCGCGGGATCGGGCGCGTTCGGGATCACGACCGGCTCCCGCAGCTCCAGCCCCAGCTCGCGATGCTTCTCGAGGCTGTACCGGGACTGGAAGACCGTCGCGTTCGCGAGCTCGCTGTTGAGCTCGAAGATGTGCCGGTCGGTGCCGTCGTCGAAGCCGCGGTAGACGCCGATCGGGCCGTCCACGCGATGCACCATCCGGCAGCCCGCGTGCGCGAAGCGGCGCAGCCGCCGGTCGTCGAAGTTGAACGAGTTGAAGAGGCAGACGGGCGTCTCGCCGGAGATGCGGTTCACCTCGATCTCGAGGCCACGCCGCCGAAGCTCGCCCACGAGCCCGGCGAGGAACTGGTTACCGCCGCCGGAGGGCGGTGGCGCGAAGTCGTGGAAGACGGAGAGATCGGCGCGGCCACGACGGGACGCGAGGCGGGCGGCCTCGGTGCCTGCCATGCGGCTCACGCCGTCCCAGGCCTGCGGGCGTGGACGTACGCGGCGCGCGGGGTCGTGCGGAGATTCACGCCGAGAAGGTAGACCACGCGCTGGCGCGCGCGCTTCGCTCGTCGTGGTTCCGACATCGCAGCTCGCCGGCGCGGGTAGGCCTTCCTGCGCCATCCCTAAGCTGAACCAGCCATCGCCACAGGAGGTCATGTCATGCGCATTCGTATGCCGAGCCCCGCGCTGGTTGTCGCGGCGGCCGCGCTGATCGTCGCTCTCACCGGCACCGCCATCGCCGCCAACGTCGTTCCGCTTGCCGCCCGCGCGAAGGTCGCGGACAACGCGAAGAAGCTGAGCGGGAAGACGCCGGCGCAGGTCGCCCTCATACCGGGGCCTGCAACGACGCTCGACGGCAAGACGGCCGAGGCGATTGCCGCCACGCCCGGCCCGGCCAGCGCGGTCGCGAGCCTCGTCGTCGTACAAGACCGGCGACGCGCACGATCGAGCCCGGCGCGGTCGTGGATTCGACGACGGCCTGCGACGCCGGTCAGAAGGCGATCGGAGGCGGCTTCCAGGGGCCCGACCGACAGCGTCATCACGACGCTCGATTCCCGGCCGAGCTCCGACGGAGCCTCGTGGAGGCTGCGCCTCGCGAGCTTCGAGTTCGAGAACACGAACGTCACGCTCGTCGCGGTCTGCCTGAAGTAGTCACACGTCCAATTCGACGAAGGCCGCTGACCGCCTCCAGGCGGTCGCTCGAGCACGCGTCTCCTCGAGGAGGCCGACGTTCGGGCGCGGTCCCTTTCGGCTCTCGTGCCAGAGGTGCAGCAGCGTGCCCTGCGGTCCTGGCCAGCCGCAGCGCAGCCCGAGCCGGCGCAGGCGGACGGCGAGATCGATGTCCTCCTCGCCCCAACCCTCGTAACGCATGTCGAATCCGTTGACGCGCTCGAAGTCTTCGCGGAAGACACCGAAGAGGAAGCCGTAGCGCTCCGTGTGCGGGACGAACTCCGGCAGGCCGTCGCGGCCGGGGCGACGACGATCGCGCGGGGTGAGCGCGGCGAGCGGACGCGCGTCGCCGCGCTCTCGCAGCCAGCGCGCGAACGACCAGCGGTGGATGGGCAGCCGCTCTGACGAGCACGCGTCGGCTGAGCTCGCGCGACAGCTCCAGCCGCTTGCCGCCGAGGAACCAGCCCGGTAGCGCGCTCTTCCGGATCGCTTGCACGAAGCCGCGCCGCGGCACGGAGTCGCCGTCGATCATCGACCAGGAAGTCGCCACTCGAAGCCTGCGCGCCGAGGTTCTTGACGCGGGCGAGCCGGTAGCCGGCGTCATCCTGGCGGACGTGGCGCAGGCGCTCGCCGAACGCGTCGCTCCAGCGTTCGACCGTGGCCGCCGTCTCGCGGCCCCGATCCGTCGTCGGCGACGTACGACCTCGAAGTCCGGATCGCTCTGCTCGGAGAGCGCGAACAGCACGACGTCGAGCGCCTCCGGCCACTCGTACGTGGCCACGATCACGCTCACGCTCGTCATGGGAAGAACGGCGCCGGCGTCCTTCGTGACGAGCTCGCCCTGGCGGTACTTCTCGTCCTTCCACGGCGACGGAGGCGGAGCGGGGCGCAGCCGGTCGACGAGCGTGCCGAGCCGTGAGCGCCGCTTGCCGCCGAGCTCGATCGGGCTCAGCCGGCCGTGGCCGGTCGCGTCAGGCGGATCGAGGCTCGACCGGCGCAGAAAGCACACGTGGAGGCAGCGCAGCGGGCTCTCTTCCCACGTGCAGCGGTCGCTCAGGACGCCGATCGACTCGCGGTCGAAGCCCGGCCGGAATGCAATCTCGCCGTCGTGCATGTACTGCCGGTGGCAGTGCGTCCACGAGTCGATGGCGGCGAAGTTGAAGAGCTTCGTGACCGAGCGGGACGGCGGCGAGAGGTACCCGGTCGCCCGCTGCGCGCGTCGATCCAGCTCGGTGACGTTGAGCACGTTGGACTTGAGGCTGAACCACTCGCGGTGCGCGCCGTCGAGGAGCTGCGTCGCGGAAGCGTCGCCAGCCCGGCGGGGTCGTAGAGCTCGTCGCCGTCGACGCCGAACACCCACGTGTCCGTCCCCGCGTAGCCCTCCACGAGCGCATGCGAGTCACCTGTCCGCCGCACGCGCACCGGCTCGACGTGGTCGATCTCCGCGGCCACGCGCCGGATGGCGTCCCACGTGCCGTCGGTGGACATGTTGTCGGCGACGTGGAAGCGGTCGCAGAACGGGGCGGCGTTGCGCAGCGCCTGCTCCACGAACTCGTCCTCGTTGTGGACGAGCATGACGCCCACGATCTGCACGATTAGCGACGCTCGGTCGTCCAGTCGAGCAGCGGCCGCACGGGCCCGCGCAGGTGACCCGGGAACTTGCCCTTCGACGAGTCCCCCTCCCCCGGGTCGAAGACGTTGAAGGAGACGGCCTCGCGCACGGCGGTCTGGTGGATCAGCTTGTTCGTCCCCGCCCGGCCCAGGCTGCAGACGGCAACGTCGACGCGGTAGTAGCCCTCGTTGAGGAAGTTCGGCGGGATCCATGCCGTCGACGTGTAGTCGCCCGTGCCGGCCAGCTCCTCCCACTCGGCGCTCGTGTCGAGCGCATTGAACGCCGCGTCGCCCTCCCGGTCGTAGAGCTTGATCTTCGGGAACATCGGCACGTCGTCGCGGAGCACCGTGAACGTCATCTCGATGCCCACGGGGCGGCGGATGTCCACGCTGTCGAGCAGCCCGCCCTGCTCGTCGACGACGCGCACCTCGCGCAGCCGCGCGTACTTGCCACCGGGCGCGGTCTCGAGATCGGGCCACACGCGCCGCGACGGCGTACCCGTCACCGACTGGAGGTACTGCGCGACGACCTCGTCGCTCTGGCCGTCGCGCGCCGATCTGGCCGCCGTCGAGCAGGATCGCGCGGTCGCAGAGCCGCGCGACCGACGGCATCTGGTGGGAGACGAAGATCGACGGTGCGGCCGGAGCGGCTGAACTCCTCCATGCGACCGAGGGAGCGCCGCTGGAACTCGGCGTCGCCGACCGAGAGCACCTCGTCCACGAGCAGGATCTCCGGCTCGAGGTGCGCGGCCACCGAGAAGGCGAGCCGCACGTACATGCCGCTCGAGTAGCGCTTCACGGGCGTGTCGAGGAACGTCGCCACGCCGGCGAAGTCCACGATCTCGGGCAGCTTCTTCGTGATCTCGCGGCGGCCCATGCCGAGGATGGCGCCGTTCAGGTAGATGTTCTCGCGGCCGGTCAGCTCGGGATGGAAGCCGGTGCCGACCTCGAGCAGGCTGCCGACGCGGCCGCGGATCACGGCCTGGCCCGTGGTGGGCGTCGTGATCTGCGTCAGGAGCTTGAGCAGCGTCGACTTGCCGGCGCCGTTGCGGCCGATGATGCCGAGCACCTCGCCTTGGTTCACCGAGAAGGAGACGTCCTTGACCGCCCAGATCTCCTCGTAGCGCGTGCCTGTGCTCCCGGCCCAGGAGGCGGCGGCCGGCGTGCGCGAGCGAGTCACGCAACGTCCCGTACCCGCTCTGAAGCTGGCCGATCCGGTAGCGCTTGCCGAGCCCGTCGACCTCGATCGTCGCCGATGCAGCCATCAGATCGTGTCCGCGAATCGGGGCTCGGCGCTGCGGAAGACGGCGAGCCCGACGACGAGGAGAACGACTGCCATCGCAGTGCTCACGCCGATCACGTGCGCAGGGCAGCGGCGTGTCGAGCAGCGACCAGCGAAGGCCGGTGATGGCGCCGGTCATCGGGTTGAGCGCGGCGAGCCACTGGTAGTCCGTCTCGAGGGAGTTGATCGAGTAGAAGACGGGCGAGGCGAACATCCAGATCTGGATCACGAACGGGATGGCGTACGGCACGTCGCGGTAGCGCACGCCGGCCACGGTGAAGATCAGCCCGACCGCGAGGGCGGTGACCAGCGCCAGCAGCACGAAGAGCGGGAACAGCAGAGCCTGCGCAGCTGAGGGCGATGTCGAACCAGAAGATCATCGCCACGAGGATCGGGAAGACGATGACGAAGTCGACGAGCGGAGTCACCACGGCCCCGAGCGGGAGCAGGACGCGCGGGAAGTACACCTTCGGTGATCAGTGACTTGCTGCCCGCGATGCTGCCGCTGGCGCTGTTGAAGGCCGGCTGGAAGTACGTCGTCCACATGATCACGCCGGCGAAGACGAAGATCGGATACGGAACGTCGTCGGACGGGAACTCCGCGAAGCGGCCGAAGATGAGCGTGAAGATGCACCGTCGCCAGCAGCGGCTGGAGCACCACCCAGAGCGATTCCGATGAAGCGTCTGCTTGTAGCGCACCTTCAGGTCGCGCCAGACGAACGTCAGCGCCAGCTCGCGGTAGCGCCAGAGCTCGCGCAGGTCGAGCTTCGGCAGGCGCGTCGCGGGCGTGATCGTCGTCACGCGATCGTCGCGCGGCGGCGCCTCGACGGGCGCAGCCTCGGCGCCGTCTTCTCGAGGACGCTCACGGCGCCCTCGCCGCGAGCTAGTGGGCGAGGGTGCCTTCCCACGCCGCTGGGGCAGGGGCGCTTGACGTGGAAACATGGTTGCCCCTACGCGAGGAGCCGGAGGCGAGCGCGCTCACTCTCCAAGGCTACCGAGCGTTCGTGAAGTTTCAGTGCGTTCGCGATCTTCCGGGCGTAGGCCGGAATGGCGAATTCGGCGCGGAAACGCTCACGACCGGCCGCGCCAAGCTGTTCCCGCAGCGCCGGGTCGTCGCGCAGGCGGACGAGTGCGTTCCGCAAGGGCGTCGACGTCTCCTTCGGGCACGAGCAATCCCGCCGGGCCCATGATGTCCGGGATGCCGCCGCTGTCCGAGGCCACGATCGGCAATCCCATCGCCAGGCCGTCGACGAGCGTCGACGCCGACTGCTCCTTCCAGCGCGCGGTCGTCAGGGACGGCACGGCCAGGCAGTCGAGCGCGGCGTAGAAGCTCCACAGCTCGTCCTTGGGCAGCAAGCCGAGATAGTGGATCCGGCCGTCGGCGGCGGCCAGCGCCTCCAGCTCGCGCACGCTGCGGGCCCGTCGCCCGCGAGCACGAGCCGCGCGCCCTCGGGCAGCGCCCGGGCGAGCACCTTCCAGCCCTTCTCCTCGACGAGCCGGCCGGCGAAGCCGACGGTGAAGCCGTCATCGAGTGCCATGGCCTTCACGTCGCCCTCCGGCTCCAGGCCACCTGCGACGAGCGTCGACGCGGGCACCGACGAGGGCATGCCGGCGGCCCGGATGCCCTCGAGCGACGGCTGCGCGACCGTCAGCAGGTGGTCGAGCCGGGGCCAGAGGAGGCGCCGCGCTGTCCTCTCGGCCAGCCGTCGCGGCCGAGGGAAGATGTTCTCGCAGACAGCCGTGACGATGCGTGGCTTCCTGTGGAAGCGGTAGAGCGCGAGCATCTCCAGCAGGAACGGGTCGATCGGCTCCTCCTGGACCCAGATCACGTCGGGCCGGATCGCACGCAGCTGGCGGGCGATCCAGGCCAGCCGCTCGCGCCGCGAGCCGCGTGGCACCTGTCGCACCTGAATGGGCAAGCCCGCGGCGGGATCCGCCGTACCGTGCGCCTGGTGCACGGTCGGCAGGTCGGCAGGCGGCGGCGCGGCCAGCACGATCGCCCTGGCCTCGAAGCGCCGCACGACCTCCTCCAGAGCCAGCCAGTGCACCGGGTAGAACGCCAGGCGGCTGTAGAGGACGAGGGTCGCCTCGGGACGTGTCATCCGAGCCGGGAGACGATCGCCTCGACGACGCGCTCGCCCGCCTTGCCGTCCACCTCGCCGACCACCTCGCGTGCGATCTGCTCGCGCTCGGCGGCCAGCTCGCCAGGCTGCGAGAGAGCGCGGTCGATTCCCGCGACGAGCTCGTCGAAGTCGTGGGCACGGAGGAACGCGCCCGACTCGGCGAGCTGCTTGTAGTGGTCGCCGACGAGGTTGCGATCGGCCCAGCGCTCACCCTCGGGCGCACCCTCGTCCCAGAGAACGCACACCGCCGGGCGGTCGTTGACGAGCGCGTCGAGCAGGATCGTGCCGGCGTTGGCCACGACGACGTCGGCGTGCTGCAGGAGCGTGGCGAGATCCTCGAGATCCGTGTAGCTCGGCGCCTGCACGGCCGCACCCGGAGACGCCGGCCGCAGCTCCGAAGCGCGCCACCACCCTGTTGTCGCGCGGATGCGGCCGGAAGAGGAGCGAGAAGCGGCTCTGCGCGCCAGATTCGAGCCACCACGCGAGCAGACGCTCGACCAGCTTGCCCTCGTACGGCGCGTTGTCAGGCGTGTTGCCGGCGAACAGGACCAGCGGCTTGTCCGGGTCGAGGTCGTAGCGCCGCAGGAGCTCCGCGTAGGCCTCCCGCGGCCGGCGACGATCGTAGACGTCCGTCTGCGGCCAGCCGGTGATCGTGATCCTCGCCGGATCGATGCCGTGGTAGCGGACGAGGTCGGAGCGCATGATCTCGTTCTGCACGACGTAGAGGTCGAGGTGAGGCGAGACGACGCCCTTCCCCACCGTGTGATCCCACGACGCGACGTAGCCGACGACCGGCACGCCCAGCCGGCGCGCAGCGACGAGGTACGGCATCGAGACGTGTGCCTGGAGATTCGTCACGACGAGCCCCTCGCAGTCGGCGCGCATCGCATCGAGCAGCGGCGCCGGCACGTACCGCCGGCCGGAGAAGAGCCAGGCCGACATCCCACGGTCGACGACGTCCCAGCGCGGCAGATGTCCCGCGCGGTCGATGTCGAGGAAGGCGATGGGATGGCCGTGCGCCCACCGCTCCTTGTTGAAGCCGTGGCGGAGGCTCGTGCGCACAGCGAGCGTGTGAAAGCCCACGTGGTCGTCGAGGAAGATGTCGGCGCGCCGGACGATGCGGGGCCCGAGCGGGACCTCCACCGGCATCAGCTCGGCCGCCTCGACCACTCGCAGCCCGTCGAGCTGGTCGCGCCACGGATCGATGTGCTTCGGGTGCAGCGGGAACAGCGCCGTGATGCGATCGTCGAAGGCGCGGCGCAGGCCGGCGACGATGCCGCAGTCGAAGAAGACCCGGTTGGGCAGCGGATCCACGAATGCGACCCACAGCCGTCGCGGCCGCGCTTTCTGAGTGCCCGCCCCCTCGACTGCCACGACGGCCGATGATACGGAGGCGATGACTGCGCACGAGCGACGGGCGCGCGGCGGGACGCTGATCCTCGGCGGTGGCTTCGCCGGCAGCTGGGTGGCACGACTGCTCGGCAAGCGTGGGGCCGAGACGACGATCGTCTGCCCGGAGAACTTCATGCTCTTCACGCCGCTCCTGCCCGAAGCCGCCTCCGGCACGCTCGAGCCGCGCCACGTCGTCGTGCCGCTGAGGATGATGTGCCCGCGCTCCGAGCTGTTGCTGGGCCGCGCGACGGCACTCGACCAGGGGCGCCGGGCGGTGACGGTCGAGACACAGGACGCATCGCTCGAGGTCACGTACGAGCGGCTCGTGATCGCACTCGGCGCGGTCAGCCGCGCGCTGCCCATCCCCGGTCTCGCCGAGCACGGGCACGGCTTCAAGGATCTCGCCGACGCGATCGCTCTCCGCAACCACGTGCTGCGCCAGCTGGAGCTGGCGGACGCAGGGCATGGACGCCGGCGCTGCACGCCGCCATCTCACCTTCGTCTTCGTGGGCGCCGGCTACGCGGGCGTGGAAGCTCTCGCGGAGCTCTCGGATCTCGTACGCGACGCCCTGCGCTACTACCCGCGCCTGCGCGAGATCCCGGCCAGGTGGCTGCTCGTCGACGCAGCGCCCTCGATCCTGCCGGAGATCCCGACGAAGCTCGGCGAGTACGCCGCACGTGAGCTGACCGGTCGTGGCGTGGAGATCCGCACGGGCACGACACTCCAGGCGCTCGACGCCGACGGCGCGTTGCTGTCCAACGGCGAGCGCGTGGAGACCAACACGCTCGTCTGGACGGCGGGCGTCCGCGCGAACCCGCTGCTCGCGGAGCTCGGCCTGCCGCTGGACGACCAGGGGTCGCGTGCGCGTGGATCGCTTTCTCCAGATCGAGGGCAGCGACGACGCGTGGGCGCTCGGAGACTGCGCTCGCGTGCCGAACGAGGCGACGCCGGACACGCCGGATCCGCCGACTTCCCAGCACGCGCTGCGCCAGGCTCGTACGCTCGCCCGCAACCTCGGTGATTCGCCGCGCCCGTACCGCTACCGCATGCTCGGCCAGGTGGCGACGCTGGGCCGCTACCGGGGCATCGCGGACATCCTCGGGCTGCGCTTACGCGGCTTCCCCGGCTGGTTCGTCACACGGACGTATCACCTGAGCCAGCTGCCGCTGTTCTCGCGCAAGCTCCGTGTCGTGTCGGACTGGACCGTCGCGCTCTTCTTCAGGCGCGACATCGCCGAGCTCGGCACTCTCGGCCACCCGAGGCGGCTCGGCGACTCGTAGGGAACGCCCGCTAGCGGATAGACGAGAGCGCCTGCGCCAGGGATTGCCCACCCTCGAGCACGCCCGAGAACAGGTCTCCGTCCTTCGCGACTCGCCGCAGCACGACGTCCATCGTGAAGTCGGTGGGCTCGAGGCCCGCCTTCACTTCGTCCCAGCGCAGCGGCGTCGAGACGGGCGCTCCCGGCTGGGGCCGCACCGAGTAGGCCGACGCGATCGTCTTTCCCTCGCCGTTCTGGTTCGCGTCGATCAGCACGCCCTTGCGCTTCCGCTTCACCCACTCCGTCGTGACGAGGCCGCGATGGGTCGACGCGAGCGTGCGCGCGACGATCTCCCCGAACTCCCGCGCCTGCGCGTACGTCGAGCGGCGGGCGATGGGCACGAGCACGTGCATCCCGTCGGCGCCGCTCGTCTTGGGAAAGCCCGTGAGGCCGAGCTGGTCGAGCACCGACTTCACGAGCTTCGCGACCTCCACGACCTCGGCGAAGCCCACGTCGGGTGAGGGATCGAGGTCGAAGAGCACCCAGTCCGGGCGATCCGGCTTGTCCACGCGGGAGTACCACGTGTTCATGTCGATGCAGGCCATGTTGACCATCCACAGCAGCGCCAGCGCGTCGTCGACGAGCGGCGCGTCGATCATCCGGCGCTGCCGCGGGCTCTCACGCGTCGAGACCTCGAACCGCCGCGTCGGAATCCACTCGGGCATGTGCTTCGGCGCGTCCTTCTGGAAGAAGAACTTGCCGTTGATGCCGTCGGGATAGCGCTTCATCGTGAAGGGCCTGTTGCGGAGGTGGGGGAGGATCACGGGCGCGATCTCGCGGTAGTACGCGAGCAGGTCGCCCTTCGTGATCCCCTCGTCCGGCCAGAAGACCTTGTCGAGGTTGGAGAACTTCAGGGTCCGCTTGCCCTTCCTGAATCTCGGTGGGAAAAGGCTCCTCGCGGCGGACTTCCTCGGGCAGCTTGTCCTCCCGTACCCCGAGGAAGGTCGGAAAACGCAGGTGGCCTTCGTGCGTCCATTCGACGAACTCGACCTCGACGACGAGCTCGGGCTCGACCCATCTGACGTCGCTCTTGCGCACGCGCGGCATCTTCGGGACGTCCACGAGCGGCGAGTCCGGCCGCTCGAGCGGCTTCAGGCGCGCGAGCAGCTCGTCGATCGTCATCCTCCGTGAACCCGGTGCCGACGTTGCCGGCCCAGCGCAGGCCACCCTGCTCGTGGACAGCGAGCACGAGCGCGCCCATGCGCTCTCGCCGGCGCTGGCCCTTCGTGTAGCCGGCGACGACGAGCTCCTGCCGCGGCCGTAACTTCACCTTCAGCCAGTTGGCGCGACCGGCCCTGCTCGTAGCGTGAGTCCGGCCGCTTGGCCATGACGCCCTCCAGGCCCTGCTGAGCCGCCGCTTCGAGGAGGGCTTCTCCGTCGTCGAAGGTCTCCGTCAGGGAGACGGACTTCGAGCGTCCGAGGAGCTTTCTTGAGGCGGCGGCGGCGCTCCGTCAACGGCAGGTCGACGAGCGGCTCGCCTTCCTGCTCGAGCAGGTCGAAGACGTAGTAGACGAGCGTGCCCGTTCCCTCGCTGCATGGCCGAGAAGCTCGCGCGGCCGGTGTCGTCGATCGCGCAGACCTCGCCGTCGAGGACGCAGTCCGGCGTGCGGACGGCGCGGGGCAGGCCCTCGCGATCGCGTCGAAGCGCTTCGTGAGGTCGGTTCTGCCCGTGCGACTCTGCAGCTCGACCTCACCGCCGCTCAGGAACGCGAGCGCGCGGTAGCCGTCCCACTTCGGCTCGAACAGCCAGCCTTCGCCGCGGGGCAGCTCCTTGACGGGGGTTGCCAGCATGGGCCGGTAGCGGCGCGTCGCCGCCGGACGTCGACGCCTTGGCGGTCTCGTCGCGCTTGCGCAGCACCAGCCAGTTCTTCTCCTGGCCGGAGAGATGCGCCGGGATCAGCGCCCACGTGCCCTGGAGGCGCTCGCCGTCGAGCCGGAACGTCAGGCCGCCGTCCTTCTTCTCCTCCAGCAGCTCGTACGTGCCACGGTCCCAGATCTCCACGGTCCCCGCGCCGTACTCCCCCTTCGGGATCTCGCCCTCGAATGCTCCGTACTCGAGCGGATGGTCTTCCACGTGGACCGCGAGGTGCTGCTGACCGGGCTCGAGCGGCATGCCTTTCGGCACCGCCCAGCTCGCGAGAGCGCCGTCGCGCTCGAGGCGCAGGTCGTAGTGGAGCGCTCTCGCCTGGTGGCGCTGGATGACGAAGATCGGCCCTTTCCGGCCCTTCTGACGCCCCTTCGCAGCCTTCCCGTCGGGCTCGGGCGTCTTGCCCGATCGCCGCTTGCGCCGATAGTCACGAAGTTGGTCTCTTGAGGCCATTGCGGACGCCTGCCGGGCCGAAACGCTTAGTTTATGCGGCTTTGCGGCTCTGTATGGATCGGGGATAAGCCTGTGGAGAGTGTGGATTGCCGTTCTTTGTGCTGAAAACGCACAAAGTAGAGCCCGATCGGCTCAGGCATGGATACCCATGCGCCGGAATTTCGCCCTGCGCTCGCGCCGGAGGGTGTCCGACGGCGTCCCTTCGACCTCGTCGAGCGCGTGCTCGAGGGCCTCGCCGAGCAGCCGCGCGGCCTCGTCGTGGTCCTCGTGCGCCCCGTCGGGCGGCTCGGGCACGATGCCGTCGATCACGCCCAGCTCGAGGGAGTGCATGGCGTCCGGCTTGAAGGCCGCCGCCGCCTTGCGCGCCTCGCCGGCGTCGCGCCAGAGAATCGCCGCACAGCCCTCGGGGCTGATCACCGAGTAGATCGCGTTCTCCTGCATGAGCACGCGGTCTGCCACCGCGATGGCGATGGCGCCGCCCGATCCTCCCTCGCCGATGACGCAGGAGACGATCGGCACGCCGAGCCTCGCCATCATCGCCTGAGAGCGGGCGATGGCGCCGCCCTGCCCGTGCTGCTCGGCCGAGACGCCCGGATAGGCGCCGGGGGTGTCGACCAGCGTCAGGAGCGGAAAGCCGTGGCGGTCGGCGAGCTCCATCACCCGCATCGCCTTCCGGTACCCCTCCGGATAGGCCATGCCGAAGTTCCGCTGCGTGCGCTCCTTGAGGTCGCGGCCCTTCTGGTGGCCGATCAGCGCGACCGTGCGACTGCCGAAGCGCCCGATGCCGGTGACGAGCGCCTTGTCGTCCGCGCGCCCGCGGTCGCCGTGCAGCTCGACGAAGTCGTCCAGCAGGCGCTCGACGTAGTCCAGCGTGTACGGCCGCTCGGGGTGGCGGGCGAGCTCTACGGAGCGCCAGATCTCCTCGTCCGTGACATCGGCCTGCATGCGCTCGAGCTGCTCCTCGAGCCGCTCGAGATCGCCGGACACTTTCGTGCCGCCGAGCAGGCTCAGCCGCCTGAGCTTCGCGACGCGTTCGCGAAGGCGAAGTTGCTCGTCAGCCGTCACTCGTGCTCACGTGAGAACAGCCGCAGCAGGCGCGCCAGGTACGGCCGCAGCTCGGGACGCGGCAGGATCGCGTCCACGTGCCCGTAGCGGTAGTTCGACTCGGCGAGGCCGAAGTCGTCGGGGAGCTTCTCCCGCGTCGTCTGCTGCACGACGCGAGGGCCGGTGAACGACAGCAGCGCCTTCGGCTCGGCGACGATCACGTCGCCCAGCGACGCGAAGCTCGCCAGCACGCCGGCGGTCGTGGGATGCGCCATCACGCTGATCAACGCGCTGCCCGCCTCGTGGAGTTCCTCGACGGCGCAGACCGTCTTCGGCAGTTGCATCAGCGAGAGGATCCCCTCCTGCATGCGCGCGCCGCCCGACGCGGTGACCGATATGAGCGGCACCTGCCGCTCAGCTGCGCTCTCGCAGGCGCGAACCAGCTTCTCGCCGACCGCGCTGCCCATCGAGCCGCCGAGGAACGAGAAGTCCATGACCGAGAGCTCGCAGTCGTGCCGGTCGAGCGTCGCCCTGCCGATGACGATCGCCTCGCCGAGGCCCGTCTGCAACTCGGCCTCCGCCAGCCGCTCGCGGTACGGGCGCAGGTCGAAGAACTCGAGCGGGTCGGCCGAGCGCACGTCCGCCGCCTCCTCCTCGAAGCTCCCCGCGTCGGCGAGGTAGGCGATCCGCTCGCGCGCCGGCATGGGGAAGTGGTGGCCGCACTGGCTGCAGACACGAAGCGCTGCGCGAAGCTCCTCGTCGCGGTAGTGCGAGCCGCAGGACGGGCACGTGTTCGGATGCCGCTTGCCATCCGCCGGTGCCGGCTCGTCCTTTTGCTCGATGGAAACGTCGATGCCGCTTTCGGCCATCAGATCGCCCACTATAGACCCGCCTTCAGGGCCAGCACGCGCGCCGCGGCCTGGCGCACGCGCTCCCGAAACGACGCCGAACGCCGCGCCTCCGCGAGCAGATGTCGGTAGACGGGCCGATACGAGCCGCGGCCCGTCAACAGCACGAGATCCGCGCCCGCCCGCACCGCGCGCGCCGACGCGGCGGTGATGCTCCCCGTGGCGAGCGACGCCGCGGCCTCCATCGAATCCGTGATCACCACGCCCCGGAAGCCGAGCCGGCCGCGGAGGAGCCCCTCGACGATGGCGCGAGACTGCGACGCGATGCGGTTCCGGTCGAGGGCGGTGTAGCGCGCGTGCGACACCATGACGAGGGGCACGCCCGCGCGAATCGCGGCTGCGAACGGCGGCAGGTCGCCGGCCAGGAGCTTCGACCGGCTACGCCTGATCGTCACCGGCCCGTCGTCCGTGTTCACCGTGGCCGCTCCAAGTCCGGGAAAGTGCTTGGCGGTGGCGGCGACGCCGCCGGCACGCCAGCCGGCAACTGCCGCGGCCACGGCCGTGCTCGCTCGCTTCGGGTCCCTGGAGAACGACCTGCTGGCCAGCGCACTGCCGGCGACACTCGGCACGTCCGCCACCGGGGCCAGGCTGACGTTGACACCCGCTCTGCGCAGCGCCAGCCCGGCTCGTCTGGCGTCGCGGCCAACCGTGCCCTCGGCCGCCTGCGCCGGCGCGGAGGATTCGGGCGGCGCCCACGGCACGATCCTCACGTCGCCTCCTTCCTGATCGACCGCGACGAGAGGCGATCCTCCGCCACTGCGCAGCGCCGCCGTCAGCGTGCGCAGCTGCCGGGGCGACTCGACGTTGCCGCCGAACAGGATCACGCCGGCTGCCCGTCGCTCGCGAAGCGCAGTCAGCACGTACTGGGGCACCGCGGTGCCCTGGAAGCTCAACACGATCAGCTGGCCGACCTGCTGGCCGAGTGGGGGCTCGGTGGCACGGCCGGAGCGGCAGCCGGAATCGCGAGCGTGGCGAGAAGGAGCGGCGAGCAGCTTGCTCAAAGACCGAGAGCTGCGACCAGCCTCGCCAACGGCTGGATGCCGCCAGGATCCGGCGTGACGCCTGTGAGCCCCGCACCCGCGACCGTCGATCGCTCTTGGACGGAGCGCAGAACCTGCTCGGCCTCGTCGACGCTCCAGCCACCCGGCTCGGGCATGAACGACGGCAGCTCGTCCGGGTTCATCACGTCGGCGTCGAATGCGACGTACACGGCATCGGCACCCTCCAGCACTCCGTCGATCGCGTCGACGCTGGTCGCCAGTCCGGAGTCGCGAATGAAGACCTCCTCCGGCGGGTCGAGGTTCCGGGCGCCGATGAGCACCGTGTCCTCGACGCGGACGGAGCCGGCGTCGAGCACCATCCGCAGCGGCATGCCCCACTGGTTGCCGCTGGGCGAGCTCTCGGCCGTGTTGAGGTCTCCGTGGGCGTCGAGCCAGACGAGCGCCAGGCGGTCGAAGCGGGCCGACAGGGCCTCGATCGCACCCACGTGCGAGCAACAGCAGCCGCCCAGAACGAGCGGTCGTTCCGGGAGCCCGGCCGCCATCGCGAGCTCCTGCTCGCCCAGGGTCGGCTCTTCGATCACTGCCACCTCCGGGTACATGAGGTCGAGCGACGCCGCGGCCACCATCACGTCTCCGCCGTCCCCCCACGCGCGCGGCACGCGCACGAGGCCGGCGGCGAACTCGCGCCCGCAGGCGTGACACTCGTAGCCGGGACCCATCGCGACCGCCGTGTACGTCTTGCAGTACGGGACACTTGGCGCGCAGAAGGCTCAGGCGAGCTCCTTTTCGAAAGTAACGGCCTCGCTCTCGACGTTCATGCCCACGCTCTCGTAGAGCCTCGTGGCGCCGGTCGGGTTCTCCGAGTCGACGCCGAGGGTCACACGCGTGATGCCGCGCTCCCAGAACACGCGGAAGGCGTGGAGAAGCAGCGCGCGCCCGATGCCGCGCTTCCGCCACGCGCGGCGGACGCCGAGCATCCCGACCAAGCCGCCGCCGTGCCGTTCGGCCTCGCAGCGCGCGTACGCGGCGATGCGCTCCCCGTCGCGGACGACGAACCAGAGGCTCTTGTCGTCGTCGGAGCGAATCTTCCACCACTCCTCGAACGGCATCGAGACGAAGCCCCACTCGTCCGCGAATGCTTCCGCGACCGCATCGTGGAGCTCCCGCGCCTCCTCGTCGCGAAAGGTGTCCACGGACAACCCGTCGGAGAGCTCGGGTGCCGGCGGCTCCGCGTCGAGCTCGATCGCCATCTCGTAATGGCGGCGAGCCGCGCGATAGCCGCTGGACTCCATGAGCGCGGCCGCAACCGTGTCGGCAGCCATCGTGTGCTGATGGAGGGTCTTGGCGCCGAGCTCCCGTGCGCGCTGCTCCTGCGCGGCGAGGAGCCACGTTCCGAGGCCGCGCCCCTTGGAGCCCGGACGCACCCCGCTCCCCCCGTGCGCCACACCGTCGTGCACCTCCATCCAGCCGCCGGCGACCGCCCGTCCGTTTTCCTCGAGCAACCACGAGTCCTCGTCGAGGTTCGTGCGAATCCACCACGCGAGTACGTCAGGCTCGCCGACTCTCCCCGGCAGGCCCAGCGACCGCTCGTCCTCCGCGAGCAGCTCAGCGACGAGCGCCGCGTCCTCACGGCGCATCGACCGGCTCGTGACGCCGTCGGGCAAGCTCACGTGAGCTCCTTCATGAAGGTGACGTGGTCGGCTTCGACGTGCATGCCGACGCTCTCGTAGAGGCGAGTGGCACCCGTCGGGTTCTGAGAGTCGACGCCAAGGCCGGCGCGCGTCGCGCCGCGGCTTCGTAGCTCATGGAAGATGTGCAGCAGGAGCGCTCGGCCGAGCCCGCGCCCCCTCCACGGCGCCTTCACCCCGAGCCACTCGACGAGGCCGCCGCCCCGTCGCCGATCCTGTCCGTGCACGAGCGCCACGATCTCGCCGCTGTCACGGGCGAGGAACCAGAGCGTGTGATCGTCGCCAGCGTGGCGCTGCCACCACTCGTCGAACGGCTCGAGCTCGAAGCCCCATTCCTCCTCGAAGATCTGATTCATCGCGGCGTACCAAGCCGCTGCGTCATCTTCCTGGAACGTCTCGATCACAAGCCCCGGTGGAAGCTCGGGCGCCGGGATCGAGTCGTCGAGCTCGATCGTCATCTCGTAATGGCGCCGCACCGCGACGTAGCCGCGGGAATCGAGCAGTGTGCGCGCGGACTCGTCGGGACCGAGCGCTACCTGATGCACGGTCGGCACCCCGTGAGCCTGCGCCCGCTCCTCGGAGGCATCGAGCAGCAAGGAGCCGAGCCCGCGGCCTTTGGCTCCGGGCCGGACACAACCGCGGGCGAAGTACGTCCCCGCGTGGAGCTGCCCTCCGCCGGCAGCCACGATCTGGCCCTCCTCTTCTCTGAGCCATGAATCGTGCTCGAGGTCGGTATGGGCCCACATGTCGACGACGTCCTCCTGTCCCAGCCGCGAGCGGAACCCGGCCGCTACCTCGTCTTCGTCGACGAGCGCAGCGACCGCGCTCGCCTCCTCCGGCCGGATCGGCCGCCAGCCGTCAGGCAGCGAGCTCATCCAGCGCCTCCGCGAGGCCGGCGAGAGTCGGCAACTCGCGCGCGGGTGCGTACCCGTTCGCGCTCTCGCCCAGCCGGTTGATCCAGATACACGGGATGCCGAGCTCCGTGGTCGGCGCGACGTCGTGGAAGAGGCTGGCCGCCACGTGCACGTCCGGCAGCCGGCCGATTCCTGACTCGAACGCGCTGCCAGTGTCCGAGCGCCGGCTTGTAGGAGCCGATCTCGCCGGCGACGATCGGCGTGCTCGAACGGGACGCCGATGGCCGCCATCGAGGCGTCGATGAAGTCGCGATCGGTGTTGGAGAGGATGCAGAGCTTCCAGCCCTGCTCCCGCGCCTCCTCGAGAGCGCGCGGGCACCTCCGGAAACACCGGCCAGGAGGGCAGCGAGTTGCCGAGCGCCGCGCTCTGGTCTGCGGGAGCGCCGAGCCGCTCGAGCACGCGCGCCATCACCTCGCGATAGGCGAGCGCGGGCTCGTCCTGCTCGACCACGGGCTCGAGCTCGTGGTACGGCCGCGAGCTTGGTGTCAGCCTCGTCCTCGCCGAAGATCCGCGCCAGCTCGCGCCGGATGCCGCCGTTCCAGTCGACGAGCGTGCCGTAGCAGTCGAACGTCGCCCAGCGCTCCACGGCGTCGACTTTACCCGGTGCCCTGCAACGCCACATCGCGTCCGCGTTGTCTTCGTCACTCCCGGAAGCGAAGAAGAGCCTCGACGTCCGCCTCGAGCCCGGAGATGACGACCTCGAGGCCCCGTTCGAATTCGCGGAGTGGGTCGGGTGCACTCGTCCAGAGCTCGATTGCCTCCGCTGCCCAGGGGTACTTGCCGGGAGGAAGCGCGTCGACGTCACGGCGCAGCCGACGAAGCCGTTCCTCACGGGGCTCGTCCATGTAGCCGGGCCCTAACGCCGGCGAAGTCTCGCGCAGGATGAGCGCGAGGCAGAGGTTGACGAAGAGGTCGAAGAGCTCGAGGGCTTCTCCCGGGGTGACGCCGGCCTTTCGAAACGCGCCGATGCCGAAGTCCCTGAGGCGAAGGGCATTGTCTCCCAGCGCAATCGGGCGCGTCGCCCCGAGCAGGGCAACGGAAGGATGAGGGGCAAAGGCATCCCGCGCCGAGAGGGCCAGCGCCCTCAGCGCCTCTTGCCAGCTCGCATCGGGAGCTTCCCGGACGTCGACACGCCCCAGGACGTGGTCCGCCATCGCGTCGAGGAGCACGTCCTTGCTCTCGATGTAGCGGTAGAGCGCCGTCGGCGTGACGCCGAGCTCCGCGGCTAGACGCCGAAGCGTAAGCGCCTCCAGCCCGTGCTCGTCCGCGACGCGAAGCGCCACTTCGACGATCAACTCACGATCAAGGCTTCCCCGTGCCCGCTTCGCCTGCCCGAAGGACTCCAGATACTGATGGAGTTCGCGCGGTGACACGCCGAGCTCGTCGGCGAGGCGCTCGATGAAGGCCCCACCGGAGCCCGAGTCCCCGGTGAGACGCGACACCGCCTGCGTCAGCTCGGCGGGAGTGATGTCCTTGCGGCTTCGCTGTCCCCTCCGCGGCATCTCCGCCTAGTATCAAGGTTAACGATGTAGATGTACAGTATGAAGACGTGATGAGGAGGCGTCTGGCTCGTGCAGACGCGGGCCTGATGCGGGCTGGCTGTCGGTGCAGCACTTCTCCTCGCTGCAGCCGCGAGCCCGCGCGGCGGCAAGGAGGGCGGGACGTTCCGCATGGCCATCGCCGCTCCCTTCTTCGACACGATCGACCCCGCGCTTGTCGACTTCTCCGCCGAGGTCAGCTTCCTCGGCCCCGCGTGCGGCAGTCTGATGGATTACCCGCACAAAGCCGCTTCCCGAAGGCGGCCTGCTGAGGCCGGAGCTCGCCGAGGCCGACCCGGTCGTCTCCAGGGACGGCAGGACGTACACGTTCACGGTCCGCAAGGACGCGCGCTTCTCGGACGGCTCGCGCGTGACGGCACGCGCCTTCGTGCGCGCGATCGAGCGCGTCCTCGATCCGACGATGGAGGCCTTCGGGGCCTCGGATACTGCGGCAATACTGGTCGGCGGCGAGGACATGCTCGCCGGCAAGACGAAGACACCGAGCGGCGTCACTGCCAAGGGGAGGGTGCTGACCCTGAAGCTGACGAGACGGATCCCCGACTTCCTGGGCTTGGTGGAGCAGCTGTGCGCGGTTCCCCCTAACCTGCCCGCGGAACCGGAAGGCGCCAGGGCACCGCTCCCGAGCGCGGCGCCCTACTACGTGAAGGAGTACGTCCCCGGCGACCGGCTCGTGCTGGAGCGGAACCGCTTCTACAAGGGGGAGCGGCCCCACCACGTCGACCGCTTCGTCGCCGATCTGGCGGTCGAGGAGAACACGATCATCGACGAGATCGCGAGCGGCAAGCTCGACTGGGGCTGGGCGGCCCTGCGGCCGCGCGGAGATGAGCTCAAGCAGCGTTACGGCGTCAACAAGTCGCGGTTTTTCGTCCAGCCAGGAACTTCCTGCGCATGTTCGTGCTCAACACGAGCCGCCCGCTGTTCAAGAACAACCCGAAGCTGCGACAGGCGATCAACTTCGCCGTCGACCGGAAGGCGCTACTCCGCGAGCTCGGCACCTTCGCCGGCACGCTTACCGACCAGTACCTGTCACCGGCGCAGGCCGGCTACAAGGACGAGCGCATCTATCCGCTCAAGGCACCCGACCTCCGTCGCGCGCGTTCGCTCGCCAAGGGCCACACGCGCGGCGGCAAGGCGGTCCTCTACACGAGAAGCGACCCGGTCGACGTGGCCCAGGCACAAGTGCTCCAGCAGAACCTCAAGGCGATCGGCCTCGAGGTCGAGATCGTGCAGTTTCCCACTTCCGACTTGCTCTTCGAGAAGCTGGCGACCGGAGCGAAGGGCTTCGACATCGGTCGTGTCGCTTGGGGTCATTCGCCTGACCCCTTGTGGTTTAGCGGGATCTTCGACGGGCGGACAATTGGCGAGACCGGCAACCAGCAACTGGTCCGTACTTCAACTCGCCGAAGTACAACCGGCTGTTCGACGAGGCGGCGAGGCTGACGGGCAACGAGCGTTACAGGGCCTACGGCGCGCTGGACGTGCAGCTCTCGCGGGATGCCGCGCCCGCGGTGCCGATTGCGAACCTCAACGCACTCACGTTCGTCTCGGCTCGAACTGGCTGCATCGTCGTCAACCCGTTCCTCGACCTGACGACGGTCTGCCTGAAGTGACGAGGGCGCTCGCAGCCACGCTCTTCGCGGCGCTTGTCCTCATCCCGGCGGCGGGCACGCACGGGATCAAGGAGGGCGGCACGTTCCGGATCGCTGTCGGCGTCGGCGGCAACGGTCCGATCGATCCGGCGCTCGCCTCGGATCCATTGGTCGACCCTCGTTGCGGAAGACTCATCGGCTTCCTCGACAAGCCCCTCCCGGCAGGGCTCACGCTGGCACCGGATCTCGCTGAGGCCGATGCCCGTGGTGTCGAGGGACCGCAGGACGTACACGTTCACGATCCGCAAGGACGCGCGCTTCTCGACGGCAAGCGCGTGACCGCCCGTGCCTTCGCGCACGCGCTGGAACGAATCTTCACGCCCGCGATGGATACGGGCGGCGGCGAGCTTCAGGACATCGTCGGAGCACAGGAGATGCTCGACGCGAAAGCGACGACGCTCGAAGGCGCTGACGCGAACGGCAGGACGCTGACGCTGCGGCTGACCAAGCGAGCACCGGACTTTCTCCTTCGTCTGACGGGCTGTGCGCCGTGCCCCCGACCCTGCAGACCGATCCCGAGGGCGTCGAGCGCGCCGCTGCAGAGCGCAGCGCCCTACTACGCCGCCCAGTACGTCCCCGGGGAGCGGATCGTGCTCGAGCGGAACCGCTACTACACGTGGCGAGCGTCCGCACCATGTCGACCCGGTTCGTTGCCGACGACGCGACCCGGGCTCGACCGTCGACGCAGTCGCGAGCGGCAGTGCCGAGTTCGGGTTCGGGAATGCCACGGAAGCTGCCGAGCGAAACGCCGAGCTCGTCGCGGCGCTACGGCGTCAACAAGACGCAGTTCTGGGTCAAGCCCGGGCCTGGGCCTGCGCCTCTTCGTGCTCAACACGAGCCGGCCGCTCTTCAGGAACAACCCGAAGCTCCGCCAGGCGGTCAACTTCGCCGTCGACCGCAGGGCGCTCACGCGCGAGCTCGGCGCCCACGTCGGCACGGCCACCGACCAGTATCTGCGTCCCCGAGTCGCCCGGCTTCCGGAACGAGCGCATCTACCCGCTCAAGGGCCCGGACCTGAAGAAGGCACAGCACGCTCGCGAAGGGGCACGCCGGAGCGGCAAGGCCGTCCTCTACACGCGAGACCTGTCGCTCCCCATGGCGACGGCCCAGATCGTCAAGCGGAACCTCAAGGCGATCGGGCATCGAGCGTCGAGATCAGGCCGTTCCCGCCGCTCCATTGCTTCGCAAAGCATGGCCACGCGCGGAGAGCCGTTCGACATCGGCTACGTCGGCTGGTTCGGCCAACGTGCGCGACCCCTCGTCCCTCCACTGGATGTTCGACGGTCGGACGATCGCCGACGCTCCTGACTTCGGGAACTGGTCGTACTTCAACTCGCGCAGGTACAACCGGCTGCTCGAACGCGCGTCGCGCCTGACCGGCGCCGACGCGCTACCGGGCCTACGGCGAGCTCGACATCCAGCTCTCGAGGGACGCCGCGCCCGCGATCCCGTGGGCCGCCATCAACGCCATCGCGTTCGTCTCGGCCAAGCGTCGGCTGCGTCGTCATGCAACCCGATCCTCGACCTGACCGCGGTCTGCCTCAAGTGACGCGGGCGCTCGCAGCCACGGTCTTCGCGGCGCTCGTCCTCATCCCGGCGGCCGGCACGCACGGGATCAAGGAGGGCGGCACGTTCCGCGTGACCACCGGCTTCGCCGACACGATCGACCCCGCGCTCTCCGGCGACCTTACTGTCGGCGACGCAGCGTGCGGCAGCCTGATGAGCTATCCCGACAGGCCAGTCCCCCGGCAGGGCTGCGCCTACGGCCCGAGCTCGCCGAGGCCGAGCCGATCGTCTCCAGGGACGGCAAGACGTACACGTTCACGGTCCGCAAGGATGCGCGCTTCTCGGACGGCAAGCCGGTGACGGCCCGCGCCTTCGCGCACGCGCTCGAGCGCATTCTCAACCCCGCGATGGAGTCGGCGCGTGCGTCGGACTTCACGGCCATCGTCGGCGCGCAGAAGATGCTCGACGGCAAGGCGACGACGCTCGACGGTGCAGCCGCCAAGGGCCGGACGCTGACCCTGCGGCTGACCAGGCGCAGCGCCCGACTTTCCGTGTCCGATCGACCGGCCTGTGCGCGGTACCTCCGAACCTGCCCGGTCGACCCGGAGGGCGCGAAGGCGCCGCTGCCGAGCGCGGCGCCCTACTACGCCGCCGAGTACGTGCCCGGCGAGCGGCTCGTGCTGGAGCGCAACCGGTTCTACAACGGAGACCGCGTCCACCACGTCGACCGCTTCGTCGCATCGCTGAGCGCCGACCCGACCTCGGCGGTCGACGACATCGCGAGCGGGAAGTTCGACTGCTGCGTGGACCGGGCCTCGGACATCGCCGCTCGGGCGGCCGAGCTCGCGCAGCGCTACGGCGTCAACAAGCCGGGCGGCCAGTTCTTCGTCGAGCCCGGGCGCAGGCCTGCGCATATTCGTCCTCAACACGAGCCGGCCGCTGCTTCAGGAACAACCCGAAGCTCCGGCAGGCGATCAACTTCGCCGTCGACCGCAGGGCGCTGACGCACGCGAGTCGGCGCCTTCGTCGGCACGCCCACCGACCAGTACCTGCTGCCTGTCATGCCGGGCTTCCAGAGACGAGCGCATCTACCCGCTCAAAGGCCCCGACCTGAAGAAGGCAAGCGCGCTCGCGAAGGGGCACACGCGAGAGCGGCAAGGCGGTGCTCTACACGTCCGCGAACCCGTCGGCGTCGCGGCGGCCGCAGATCGTCAAGCGACAACCTGAAGGCGATCGGGCTCGAGGTCGAGATCAAGCGTTCCAGCCGACCTTGTCCTCTTCGGCGAAGCTGGCGACGCCGCGGGGAGCCGTTCGACATCGGCTGGATCGGCTGGCTCGGCTCGACGGCGGACTCCGTCGTTCCTCAACTTCCTGTTCGACGGTCGCACGATCGGCGAGCTCCGGCTTCGGGAACTTCTCGTACTTCGACTCGCCGAAGTACAACCGGCTGCTCGACGAGGCCTCGCGCCTGACCGGGACCGAGCGCTACCGTGCCTACGGCGAGCTCGACGTCGAGCTCTCGCGAGACGCCGCGCCGGCGATCCCGTTCGCAGGCCTCAACGCGTGGACGTTCGTCTCCAGGCGCGATCGGCTGCGTCGTCATGAACCCGAACCTCGACCTGACCGCGGTCTGCCTCAAGTGACGCGCGCGCTCGCAGCCACGCTGTTCGCGGCGCTCGTCCTCATCCCGGCGGCGGGCACGCACGGGATCAAGGAGGGCGGCACGTTCCGGGTCGGCATGGGAGGCGGCATCAGCTCGATCGATCCCGTCACCACCGCTCCGGTCATCCTCACGTCGGTCACCTGCGCTGGGCTGATGAGATTGGACGGGACTCCGCGTCGTGCCCGAGATCGCCGCCGACTTCCCGAAGCTCACGAACGGCGGCAAGACGTACACCTTCACGATTCGGAAGGACGCCCGCTTCTCGACCGGCTCGCCGGTGACGGCTCGCGTCGTTCGTCCACACGATCAACCGCCTGCTGAACCCGACGATGCAGTCGCCCAGCGCCGTCGTACTTCGACGACATCCTCGGCGCACAGAAGGTGATCGACGGCAAGACCGAGACGGCCTCCGGCATCGTCGCCCGCGGACGCGAGCTGATCATCCGGCTGAAGAAGCCGGTCGGTGACTCTGCCCGGTCGCAATTGACGCGCGTCTGCGTCGTCCCGGAATCGACGCCCATCGACCCGGAAGGCGTGAAGGCGCCCGCTCCGAGCGCCGGCCCCTACTACTTCGCCGAGTTCGTCCTCGGACGACCGGGTCGTGCTCGAGCGGAATCGCTTCTACCGCGGCTCCCGACCGCATCGACGTGAGCGCTTCGTCGTCGACCTCCTCTCGATGCGGCGACGCGCTCGATCGTGTCGACCGGGGCAGCTCGACTACGCCGGGTCCCACCGAGACTACGCGTTCGCGCCGACGAGTTCCGCGGAAGTACGGCATCAACAAGTCCCGCTTCTGGGTCGTGCCGGCCAACAACCTACGGATGTTCGTCCTCAACACGAGCAGCCCGCTGTTCCGCAACAACCCCAAGCTGCGGCAGGCCGTCAACTTCGCTGTCGACCGCGAAGGCCTGCTGCGCGAGCGTGGGCCGCTCGCCGGCACGCTGACCGACCAGTACCTGCCGCCGGGCCTGCCGGGCTTCAGGAACGAGCGGATCTACCCGCTCGACGGCCCCGACCTGAAGAAGGCACGAGCAGCTCGCGAAGGGGCACACGCGGAGCGGCAAGGCCGTGCTGTACATCCCCTGCGAACCCAGTCGGCATCGCCCAGGCGCAGATCGTCAAGGACAACCTGAGCAAGATCGGGCTCGAGGTCGAGATCAAGGCGTTTCCCGCACCGGTGCACTTCGGCAAGCTCGCGACGCCGGGGGAGCCGTTCGACATCGGCTGGATCGGCTGGCTCGGCATCGTCGACGGGTCCTCGTGCTCAACGACCTCTTCGACGGGCGGACGATCGGCCAGCCGGACTCGAGAAACTACTCGTACTTCAACTCGCCGAAGTACAACCGGCTCCTCGAAGCGGCCTCGCGGCTTCCAGTGGGCCAGGAGCGCTACCGAAGCGTACGGGGAGCTCGACGTCGATATCGCGAGGAACGCGGCGCCGGCGATCCCGTACGCCTACGACAACGCGCTCACGCTCGTGAGCGCGCGTACGGGCTGCGTGGTCGTCAACCCGGTATCTCGACCTCGCCGCCGTCTGCCTGAAGTAGCTACTCCTCGGTCGGCGCCTGAACCGTCACCCAGACGGCGCCTTCGCCGAAGGCGACACCCGTCGGGCGGTTGCCGACCGGGATGACCTTGACCACCTCGTCGCGTCGCGGGATCGATCCGCGACACCGTGCCGTCGCCGGCGTTCGCCACCCAGACAGCTCCGACGCCGTAGGCGACGCCCGTCGGCGCCGTGCCCGCTCCGAGAGCGATGTTCGTCCCCGAGCCCGAGGAGGCGTCGATCCGCGTGACGTTGTCGTCGGCCTCGTTGGCGACCCACACGCACCTGCGCCGACGCGACCGAGCGCGGGCGCCCGCCGACGGTGAAGGGCGTCTCGACCTCGCTGACCGTTCTCGGATTGACCTGGGAAAGCGTGTTGGCGCCGGCGTTCGCCACCCAGACCGCAGCCCTCACCGACGGCGATGGCCGAGGGGCTGTTGCCCACGACTCCACTATCGCCGATAGGCACATTCGATGGACGGGTCGACCTTCACCGACCTCTCCGGACCCGAAGGCAAACCACACTGCCCCTTCCCCGAACGCCGCCGAGCCCGCGGTGGACCGGATCGATCACATCGAGCGTCTCGACAACGGAGTTGACGCCGGGGTCGAAGCGAGAGTACGAGCCGAGCAGCCCGTTCGCGAGCCAGACCGCGCCCGCTCCGGTCGCCACTCCCGTGGGCGTCGGCCTCGAGCGGGTATGTTCAGCTGGACGGTGCGAGTCGCGGGTCGATCTTGCGACAGCGTCCGGTCGTCGAGGTTGCCGACCCAGACGAACCCTTCGCCGACGGCGACCGCCGACGGCCGGATGCCGACCGGGATCGAGCCGGTCACGCTGTTCGACTCGGGATCGATGATCGCCACGGAGTTGGGCGCCACGACCGTGCCGCCGCCCGAGCCCTGCGCCGAGGGCGAAGACGGGGATGGCAACGGCAGCGGCGAGCACGCCGATCAGCGCCGCGCCCGCGTACATGCGCCGCCGTTTGCGCTGAAGCTCGACGTCGAGCGTGTTCAGGGCCCCGAAGTCGCTGGGCAGGCCCTCGATCACGAGCTGGGAGAGGCGTTCGGGGCGGTCGACGTCCTTCAGCCGCCGCTCGCCGAGATCGCGAATCGTCACACCGGGCAGGAGCTCGTCCTCGACCAGCTCCCGCGTCGTGCGCGAGAGCAGCACCTGACCGCCGTGCCCGGCGGCGCCGATCCGCGCCGCCTTGTGCACGCCCAGGCCCACGTAGCGCTCCCCCCCGACCTGCGGCTCACCGGTGTGGAGGCCCATGCGTACCCTGACCCCCCCGCCGTGCGGCCAGGGATGGGCGGCCAGGTCGCGCTGGGCGGCCACGGCAGCCGCGACCGCGTCCTTCGCCCGCCGGAAGGCGACGAAGAAGGAGTCCCCCTGCGTGTCCACCTCCCAGCCCCCGTGCGCCTCGAAGGCCGCGCGCAGAATCCGCTGGTGCTCGGCCAGCACCTCCCCGTAGTCGCCGGCCAGCTGCTTGAGCAGTTGCGTCGAGCCCTCGATGTCTGTGAAGAGGAAGGTGACAGTGCCGGTCGGAACTTCCCTGGCTCGTGGCTCCGGCGCGACTGCAGCCAGCTCGGGATCGTGCGCGAGAATCGCCTTCTCGAGGCGTCTCAGCTCCTCCCCTGGCTCGAGGCCCAACTCGTCCGCCAGCAGCCGCTGCCCCTGCCGGTAGGCCTCGAGTGCCTCCGCCTGGCGCCCTGACAGGTACAGAGCCAGCATCAGCTGGCCGCGCAGCCGTTCCCGCAGCGGATGCTCGGCAACGAGTTGCTCGAGCTCCGGCACGAGCTGCGCATGGCGGCCGAGCCTGAAATCGGCCTCGATCCGCTCCTCGACGGCGGCGAGACGCAACTCCTCCAGGCGAAGCCGCTCACGCCGGGCGAAAGGGTGGCCTTCGAGCTCGGCGAGAGGCGGGCCTTGCCACATGCTGAGGGCCTGGCGGAGACTGCCGGCGGCGGTGGCTGGCTCCAGGCGCCGCGCGTGTGCGACGAGATCCTGAAACCGCTCCAGGTCGAGCTCGCCTGGTTCGACGTGGAGCGCATATCCCGGGCTACGCGTCTCGATCCGATCACTGCCCAGGAGCTTGCGCAACTGTGAGACGTGCACCTGCAGGGCTGTGCGCGCGGTGTCGGGCGGCTCCCCGCCCCACAGCTCGTCGATCAGGCGCTCACGGGGCACGACGTCGTTCGCGTGCAGCAGTAGCAGCGCTAAGCACCGCGCGCTGCTGGGCACCCCCCAGCTTCAGGAGCCGGCCTTCGTCTTCGACCTCGAGCGGTCCGAGGATCCGGAACTCCATGCGTCTCCTCTGCGTCCTTTAGCGGCCCCTTAGCGCTTCCCGTGGCCCTGTTTTAGCCCACGGGTGTCTCTTGGTCAAAGCGACCAACAGGCGGTCGCAGCTGACAGGAAGGAGAACCATCATGCGTCATGTCATTCTCGCCGTCGTCGCCGTCGCCTTTGCCTCCACGGCGGTCGCCCTGGCTGGTAACCCCAGCTGGGTGTGGACCGAGCCGAAGGCGGAGCGGATCGTGGCGCGCGACGCCACGGTCCGTCTGCAAGGGGCCGATCGAGCTCTGGAGGCTCAGCTTCGGGCTTCGGCTCGGCTCTACGGCGGCCTCGCGCTGGCCGCGCTCGAGATGAACGACCCGATCGCGGCCGGAGTGTTCCGCAACCTGGCCGACAGGTTCGGGAAGGCGCTCGATGCAGTGCAAGGCGGGGTCAGGATCAACGGCGCCGCCTGCAAGGGCTCGGGCACGGCCGAACAGGGTCGTCGTTTCAAGCGCTTCCGCTGCGCGGCGACGTCCCGGCTGGTGGAGGTCCCATCGGTCGAGCTCGTCGGCCTGGAAAAGGAAGAGCTGCCGACCGTGATCGAGGGACCGGCGCGCATCCTGGGTCCCTGGCGAGCGCAGCTGGACGTGCGCGTCACGGGACGGTCGGTGATGACGTATCGGCAGGTGGGGATAGCCGCTCGCACGCTCCCCCGCTAGACCACAGGACCTCAATCGACTGACTGTCGGGGCCCCGAACCGGGGCCCCGACTCATACGAGCACCGTGACGGCGTCGCGCTCGACCTCGAAGACGGCCTCCGTCACGTCGCCGAGGTCCTCTCCGTCCGCCTGCAGCGGCAGCGGGCACGTCGCACCGAACCTCGATGCGGTCGAGGTCGTGGCCGCTGAGGACGCCCGACGCACCGGCCATCCCGCGGCCCGCCAGCACGCGGGTGAACAGGCTTGCCGACGAGAGCGGCGTCACGCGCACCGGCGCGGCGAAGTCGAGGCCCAGCTCGAACCGGGCGTTCGGGCAGGAAGCGCAGCGGCAGCGGGCCCGGCGTACGTGTAGACCGCGTCGTTCGAGACGAAGATCGTTGCGGCCCGCCCCTGCCCGACCACCTCGAGCCGTGAGTCTCGAGCCGCGGAGCAGTCGCCTTGCCACGGCGCGCCCGTACTGGAGGTTGCTGGAGCGGCGGCCGCTCTGCGCCCGCTGCCGGGTCTCGAGCTCCCGCACGACCTCGGAGTCGACGCCGATGCCTGCCGAGAACGCGAACCGGCGGCCGTTGACGCGGCCGACGGAGATTCGGCGTTCCCGAGCGCCGAGCGCGCGGGCCAGGACGTTCGCGCCGCCGGCCGGGACCACGCCGAGCGCGACGCCGTCACGAATGCCGTTCAGCGCCTCGTTGACGACGCCGTCGCCGCCGAGCACCCAGACCTCGTCGCCGGTCGCATCCCGCGCGAGCTCAGTGGCGTGGCCACGGTGCTCGGTGCGCAGAACTTCCGCCGGCCGCAGACGGTCCTCGACCTCGGCGAGGCGTTGCTCCGTGATACGGCTCGCGTTCGGATTGACGATGAGCGTGCGACGCGTCAAATGACGAACGCCTCCGGCCGCGCCTCGTCACGCGCGAAGCGCTCGAGCGCGAAGGGCGAGAGGTCGAGCGTCGGCTCACGACCCGCTATGAGCTCGGCGATGTGCTCGCCGACGGCCGGTGCCTGCTGGAAGCCGTGCCCGGAGAAGCCGGTGGCGTAGAGGAAACGGCTCGGCTCAGCGGCCTCGCCGACGATCGCGTTGTGATCGGGGCTGACCTCGTAGTAGCCCCACCAGGACGACTGGACGGGCAGCTCGGCGAGCACGGGCAGCCGGCGTGCGGCGGGCACCGCCACCTCTTCCAGCGTCTGCTCGCGGCCGCCGAAGGCGAGCCCCGGCCCCTCACGGTGAAAGTAGAAGCCCGTCGAGAAGTCGACGGTCAGCGGCAGGCGCGCCGGCAAGCCGCCGTCCGACGGCGTGAAGTGCATCCACCGTTGCTCGCCGCGCACCGGGATGTCTCGCCCCGACCATCGCGCCGATCTCCTGCGACCAGGCTCCCGCGCAGCAGACGACCGTGTCCGTCGCGATCCGGCCCTGGGTCGTCTCCACACCGAGGATGCGTCCTTGCTGAACGTCGATGCCGGTGACCGCGCAGCTCTGGCGGACGTCGGTGCCACGCGCGTACCACTGGACGACGTCCTCCGGGGAGAGGTAGCCGTCGAGCTCGCAGAAGGTCGCCGCGAGCAGGCCCTCGGGATCGATCTGCGGCACGATCGCCAGCGCCTCGTCGACCGAGAGCTCGCGCGACGGCACCCCGAGCCTGTGCTGCAGCGCGAGCGCGGCCCGGAAGCGCTCGACGTCGGCCTCGTTGTCGAGCAGGAACAGGTAGCCGTGCTGTCGGAGCTCGACGCCGTCCATCCGCTCGAGCTCGTCGAGCGAGCGCAGCGCGATGCGGATGTTCAGCTCGTCGGCGAACTGCGCCCGGAAGCCGCCGGCCGACTTGCTCGTGGAGCCGGACGCGAGCACGTCGCGCTCGACCAGCACCACGTCCTCGATCCCGAGCTGGCGGAGGTGCCAGGCGACACTCGCCCCCATGGCACCTCCACCAACCACAACCACGTCGGCCGTGTCGCGCACGGCCGCATTCTTAGATGATCACGACGAGGAACGGCGCGTTGATCGGAGGCAGGAAGTTGTTCTCCGTGCCCACGCCGCGCAGGATCACGCGGTAGGAGCCGTCGGCCTGCGGCTGACAGGAGATGCTCCCGGCCTGGGACGACATGCTGCTCGCGAGGCAGCTCGCTCCCGAGATGCCCTGCGCACGAACGTCGTACTGCCCGCTCGAGCCGTGCTTCACCTGGATCGCCCTGCCGGTGCAGTTGAAGCGTCGTCCGAACGCCTGCGGGTTGGCCGTGTACTGGCCGGGCAGGTTCTCGATCCCCTGTCCCGGGATGCCGGTGACGACGGCGATCGCGCGCACGGCGCCGTTCTGGCAGCGCTGCTGCGGGACGGCCGCCCTCTGGCCGATCGCGAACGCCGATCCACCGAGCGCGAAGAGGAGCGCGAGCCCGGCGACGACGAGCGCCGGTGACACGCGGAAACGACGGGGGTCCATGTTCCCTCCTTGGTTGTCAAGAGCACTATCTCCCGAAAGGACCGCCGGGAAACGCTACGCCGGTGTGGAGTAGCCGCGCATGCCGTCCACCAGCAGGCGGAAGAAGCGGTCGGCGAGCTCGTCCGTGTCGCGGCCCGCCTGCAGCCACGTGTAGGCCCAGTTGGCGGCGGAGAGGAAGAGCAGCCCCGCCGCGCCCTCGTCGAGGTCGGAGCGGAGCTCGCCCTGCTCGCGGCCCTCGCGGAAGAGCGCGCGGATCCGTTCCTCGTAGCGCCGGCGCTCGGCCACGAAAGCCTCGCGCCGCTCGTCTCCGAGGTACCGCCACTCGCGAGTGAACACCGTGGCTACGTCGAGCTGCTCGGCCACGACTCGCAAGTGGGCCCGCAGCGCGAGGCGGATCCGCTCGACGGCGGGTACTTGCTCGGGAACCTCGTCGAGCGCCTCGTGGAACGCGGCAGCGCCGCTCGAGGCGATCTCCCAGAGCAGGTCCTGCTTCGACTCGATGTGGGCGTAGAGCGAGCCCTTCTGCACGCCCATCGCCGCCGCGAGATCGCCGATCGACGTGCCGTGATAGCCCTTCTCTGCGAAGAGCCGCGCAGCCTCGCGCGTCAGCTCGGAGCGCCTTGTCGCCATGGTACGCTCGTACCCTAACGATCGTTCGGTTGGGAGGTCTCGTGACGCCGAAACCACGCACTGAGCAGGAGTTTCTCGAGCACGTTCAGGCCGGCGGGCTCGTCGAGACCGGTGACTGGATGCCCGACGAGTACCGCGCGCGGCTCGTGAAGTTCATCGAGATGCACGCGAACTCGGAGCTGATGGGCGTCCTCCCGGAGCGCGAGTGGATCCTTCGCGCGCCGACGCTGCAGCGCAAGCTGGCGCTCACCGCCAAGGTGCAGGACGAAGCGGGCCACGCGCAGCTGATCTACCGCGTCGTCGAGGACCTGGGCAAGCCGCGCGACGAGTGCCTCGCCGACCTCATCTCGGGCAAGTCGAAGTTCCACAACGTCTTCCACTACCCGACGAAGAGCTGGGGCGACGTCGGCGTCATCGCCTGGCTCGTCGACGCTGCGGCGATCATCTCCCAGAAGGCGCTGCTCAAGTGCTCCTACGCGCCGTACGCGCGGATCATGAAGAAGATCTGCTGGGAGGAGTCGTTCCACATCCTCCACGGGCGCGACGTCATCCTCACGATGATGCTGGGCACCGACGAGCAGCGCGAGCTCGTGCAGGAGGCGCTCAACCGCTGGTGGGGGCCGCTCATGCAGTTCCACGGGAATCCGATCGACGCCGCGGACGACCCGACGTACCAGTGGCGGATCAAGAGCCAGGCCAACGAGGAGGCGCGCCAGCAGTTCCTCGACGGCTACGTGCCGCAGATCTGGGAGCTCGGGCTGACGGTGCCCGACCCGAAGCTTCGGAAGCGCGACGACGGCGTCTGGGAGTACTCAGAGCCCGACTGGGACGAGCTGAAGCACGTCGTCACCGGCCACGGCCCTATGACCGAGGAGCGGCTCGGCTTCCGCAGGGTGACGCGCGAGGAGACGGCGTGGGTGCGGAACGTCGTGCTCGCGGAGGCGGCATGAGCGACGAGCGTCCGCCGCAGCTCGATTCGGCGCTCGTCAACGAGTTCGTGTCGGTCGCCCACGCCGACCTCGACGCGGTGAAGCGACTGCTGGCGCAGGAGCCCGCACTCGTGAAGGCGTCGTGGGACTGGGGCGGTGGCGACTTCGAGACCGGCCTCGGGGCGGCGGCGCACATGGGCGACCGCGAGATTGCGCTCTTCCTGCTCGAGAACGGCGCAGCGCTCGATCTCTTCGCAGCCGCCATGCTCGGCTACGTCGAGATCGTCCAGGCGATGCTCGCGGAGCATCCCGAGCTCCGCGACGCGAAGGGCGCGCACGGCATCCCGCTCCTCGTCCACGCGCAGCAGGGCGGCGAGCAGGCGCGCGCGGTGGTCGAGCTGCTGGAGTCGTCGTGATCTACGAGGTGTTCCGGCAAGAGCGGCAGGGTCAGCCGTTCCAGCACGCCGGCTCGTTCGAGGCTCCGGACGAAGCGTTCGCGCTGACGTACGCGCGCGAGTTCTACGGGCGTCGCGGCGAGTCGGAGGCGCTCTGGGTCGTGCCACGAGAGGAAGTCACCGAGATCGACGAGTTCGTGGACGAGCTGGAGCGCAACTACCACCGTGTGGACGGCTATTCCCTGAAAGCAAAGCTGGGCCTCGCGCGTGAGCGAGCGGGAACTGCTGCTCCAGCTGGCTGACGACGAGCTCGTCGTCGGCTGGCGCGACTCCGAGTGGACGGGCATCGCCCCGTTCCTCGAGGAGGACGTGGCTCTCTCCTCGATCGCCCAGAACGAGATCGGCCACGCCCGGGCGATCTACGAGCTGCTGAGCGAGGACGCGGACGCGCTGGCATTCGATCGTGCGCCGGAGGACTACGTCTCGGCGCCCCTGGTCGAGCTGCGGCTCGTGCCCGACTGGGCCCGCACCATCGCCCGCCGGGTGCTGTACGAGGCAGCCGACGAGTTGCGCCTGGAGCGCCTCAAGGAGTCGAGCGACGCCGACGTCGCGGGCCTCGCTGCGAAGATCGACCGCGAGGAGGCCTACCACCGAATGCACGCGCAGATGTGGGCCGACCGGCTGGCGGGCGAGCCGCGCTATCGAGCAGCCGTCGAGGAGCTCTTCCCGTATGCGCTGGGCGTCGTCGACCCCGAGCTCCGGCCGGCCCTCGCAGAGCGCGTTGGCCTGGCGGAGGTGGAGGCCGTCGAGCGCGGCACGCACATCGCCGAGTGGCCGGCCCTGTGGGACGAGATGACGGTCGTGCGGCGCTCCGTTCCGGGTGCCGCATGGTGACCGAGGCCCAGGTCTGGGAGGCGCTCTCGGAGGTCGCCGACCCCGAGATCCCGGTCGTCTCGCTCGTCGACCTCGGCGTCGTGCGTGACGTGCGCGTCGAGCACGATCGCGTGCACGTCGGGTTCACGCCGACCTTCCTCGGCTGCCCGGCGCTCGAAGTGATGCGCGACGAGCTGGCGGCGAAGGTGATCGAGCTCGGCGCGGAGCCGGACATCGAGGTGATCCGCGACGACTCCTGGTCGACCGACCGCATCACGCCCGAGGGGCGCGAGAAGCTCCGCGCGGCAGGCTTCGCACCGCCGGCGCCGCGGTCGACCGGCGAGACGACGCTCCTCCAGCTCCAGACGGGAACCTTCCGCTGCCCCTACTGCGGCTCGACCGACACGCAAGCTCGAGAACATCTTCGGGCCGACGCCCTGCCGCTCGATCCGCTACTGCAACGCCTGCCGCCAGCCCTTCGAGCAGTTCAAGACGATCTAGCTAGGAAGTTTCTTTCAATGCAATTCTTTCAGGGGCACTTTCTTTTCATCGAATGCAGCGCTCTCACGCAAGTGCCAGCACAACCTCGCGATATGCGTGGGTTCGTCCACCCGCCGAAGCTAGATGCCATGGTGCCGTCCGACCTCGTGTTTCTTGCGAGTAACTTCTTTCGAGTTGCTCGGGCGTCGGCACAGAGGGCCGCGGCCTGTCACCGTCGACGTCGCGGGACGCGGCGCCCGCCGCAGCTGGCTTGCTGGCGAACAGGTCTCTCATCGCCGTCGATCACGCTGCGGTTCGAGCAATTCGGTCGCAAGAAGGTTGCTGAGCCAGGTCCGTGCTGATCGGCTGTCCAGCCGAGTTCCACGGTGAGCGTGTAGTAGAGGTCAGGGCCCGCAAGGGCGCAGTAGCGCTCCCCGGCTTCGGCTGCCGATAGGCCTGTCCGCAGGTCGTCGCCGAGATGTCGGCGGACACGTTCGGTCTGTGCTTTCAGCCGATCCTTGAGCAGCCGGCTGCCGAGCGCCGCGGCGAACGCCTCCTTATCCGCCGCCCCACGGATGACGCTGTGGATCGGACGCGTGCGAGCCAAAATCGCGCAGCTGTAGTCGACCATCCTCGCGAGCCGCTCGGGAGCGCTGGGCAAGTCGGCAATCTCGGCCCACAAGCCGTCCTCGTGCGCTACCGGGTCCCCGTCTCCGGCGATTGTCGTCTCGATCACGCCCTCGAGGAGGCCGCGCTTGCCCCCGACGGTGAGGTAGATCGTTTCGGGGGAGACGCCGGCCCGTTCGGCGACGGCGGCGATTGTGGTGCCGGCGTAGCCGTGCGCCGCGAAGAGGTCGAAGGCTGCTTCGAGAACTCGCTGCCTGGTCTGTCTCGCCTGATCGGCCCGAAGCGGCGAGTGGTAGCTGCGCCGCGGGCGCTTGACCTCACCAGACATTTCCACTACAGTACCATTCAATTCACTCCAGTCTTTATCAAGCGATTTTTCGCGACTGTGAACTATGGAGATGAGATGGAGAGAGCCTCACTCGACGGTCTTGAGCTCGATTACGAGCTGAAGGGATCCGGAGAGCCCGTCGTACTGATCCACTGGGGTCTCTGCGCCAAGTGGGCGGAACCGCTTGTGGGTGAGCCGGTGCTCGCCGATCAGTACACCATTCTGCGCTACCACCGTGCCGGCTTCGGCGCCAGCGACCGCATCCACGGACCGATCAGCATCGCCGCACACGCGGCGCACTGCAAACACCTGATGCAGCTGCTCGGAATCGAGCAGGCGCACGTCGCAGGCCACTCCTCGAGCGCGGTAATCGCCCTGCAGCTGGCGCTCGATTTTCCCGACGCAGTGCGTTCGCTCGTTGTCATGGAGCCGGCGCGGCCGATGCCGGAGACCGAAGAGCAGGCGGCCTTCATCCACACGTTCGTCGCGCCTGCGGTGGAGCGCTATCGCGCCGGCGACAAGGCCGGTGCGGTCGACACGTTCGCACAGGGGGTCTTCGGGCCGGGATACAGCGACGCGCTCGAGCAAGGCCTGCCCGGCGTCGTCGAGCAAGCGATAGCGGATGCGGACGCGTTCTTCGCCCAGGAGTTGCCCGCATTGCAGCAGTGGACGTTCTCGGACGCTGAGGCAAGCCGCATCACCCAGCCCGTGCTGGCCGTGATCGGAGAGAACACCGCTCCGACCTTCCCGCCGCGGATGGCGTTGCTGCGCTCCTGGCTCCCCCACGTCGAATCCTTCCAGGTCCCGGGTGCATCGCACCTGCTCCACCTCCAGAACGCCCAGGAGATGGCCGCAGCCATGGCCTCGTTCTTCGCTCGCAAAGGGGTCACAGACCAGGAGGCGTGAACGTTCGCCGCCCCGACATGGCTCGAAGCAAAACGCTTCAGCCGCCCGAAGGAGGTCTCCGATGTCCAGATCGCGTCATGGCACCGTGGAGTACGTGACGTCGAGCGACGGAACGCGGCTCGCCTATGAGCGGAGCGGCTCCGGGCCGCTGCTCGTCCTGCTTCACGGGACGAGCGTGGAACGCCTCAGCTTCCGCTATCTCGAGCCGCTGCTCAGGCATCGCTACACCCTGTGTGCGATCGACCGTCGTGGTCGCGGGGAAAGCGGCGATTCAACCGGCAGCTATGCGATAGAGCACGAATTCGCTGATGTTGCAACGGTCATGGCCTCGCTTGCGGAGCCGGCCGATCTCTTCGGGCACTCATTCGGCGCGACGGTAGCGCTCGGCGCCGCCCCATTCGCCACCAACCTGCGCCGGCTCATCCTGTACGAGCCCGCTCCGGGCGTACGGCAGATCGAATCAGAACTCCTGACCCAGCTCGATGCGCTGCTCGCCGCGGATGACCGTGAGCAGTTGCTCAGCACCTTCCTGACCGAAGCCGGCCTCGATTCCGACGCGCTCGCCCAGCTTCGCGCCTCCCCAATTTGGGCACCAAGGGTGGCCGCCGCCCACACGATCCCACGGGAAATCCGAGCGGAGGAGGCCTACCGGCCCACCTTGGAAGCCTTCTCGACACTCGCGGTTCCGACGCTGCTTGTCGTCGGAAGCGAGAGCCCCGCGTGGGCGAAGACGGGCACCGAGATCGCCCGCTCCGTGCTTCCCGACAGCCGGGTGGCCGAGCTTGACGGGGAAGGCCACCTCGCGATCCTCACCGCCCCCGAACTCGTAGCCGCTGAGGTGTCTCGGTTCCTGGGCGAATAGCCGCAGTGACTCGCAAGACAAACAGCCGAGCGAGTCGATGATTTTCGCTTCTCTGTAGTCACCGGCCCGATGCCGGGCAGCGAGCGCGCAACCGCTAAGCCGGCGCCGGCACCGAGATTGGCGCAATGCCGTGCTCAGCATCGCCGCCTCTGCTTCGGACTCCAGGAGTCGGCCGCGCTGGGTCTCGCGGCTAGCGGCGCGCACGATCGCACGGATTACCGCGAGATGCCAGGCGACAGGGAGATCGCTCCGGATGCCGTCCTTTTGCCGCGTTCGATCAGGGGCTCCAGCTGGTCGAGCATGGGGACGTGCCGCCGGTGGAGCTCCTCCGCCGAGAGCCGGGCAGTGTTGAGCGCGAGTAGAGCGTGGAACTGGGCGAGCTCTCGCCAGGTCGCTCGGAGCACTCGCTCCATTGCCTCGACCGGCTCGCCGCGGTGGGGCTCGGCGCCTCTCATCGCGTCGACGACCAGCGCGACCGCGTGCTCCATCACAACGTCGAGGAGAGCCGTGTCGGAAAGTGGACGTAGATCGTGGCGCGGACGACCCTCGCGCGGTGAGCGATCTCCGACATGCTGCTGTCGGGATCGCTCGCCAGCGCCTCGAGGGCAGCGTCGTCTGATGTCAAGGAGCATCATCACGTCGGCCCGCAGGTAACGTCACCCGCGGTGCGCAAGACGCTGACCGCACTCGTCCTCGCTCTTTCCGTGGTCCCGGTCGTCGCCGGGTGCGGGAGCAAGGGATCAGCATCTTCGACGCTGACTCCTGCCGAGTGGCGACAGCAGGTGAACGCAATCTGCAAGGAGATCGGCCCCAAGATCCGCGCGGTACGGGTGCCCGTCGCCGAGGCCCAGATCCTCCCGTTCACGGCCGAGGTGATCCCGCTCTGGAAGCTGGAGGAGGAGAGAATCCGCGCGCTCGTCCCGCCGAGCCAACTCGCCACGCGGGCCGAAGAGCTGGCCGATGCGCTGTCCGAGGTCAACGTCGCGCTGCTCGAGATCCACATCTCCACGCAGCGCAATGACGGCCTTCGCCGCTACTTCGCGCTCCAGCGCAGCGCCACCGCCGCGCGTGGCGTAAGGCTCAGGTCGCGAGCACTCGGCCTGCCCGCCTGCGCCCGACAGCGCGTGCCCTAGAGCTCGAGGCCGATCCGCTGCTCGCGCGCGAGCGTTACGGCAGCCGCGCCGGCAGCCACGTCCCAGGCCGCGATGCCGTTGGACTTGAAGACGACGATGTCGTCGTCCGATTGACGACCCGGCAGCTCGCCTACGACGACCTCGGCCAGCTCGTGCACTTCCAGCCAGTCGAGCACTCCCTGGGCGACGGGCTCGATCAGGTCGCCTGACTCGAGGCGCGCGTCCTCCAGCGAGTCACAGCAGACGAACGCCGCACGCTCGAGCACCGTGTTGTCCAGCTCGCGGTTGCTCGGCACGTTCGCGCCGGCCGCGCACACGAGCGCGCCGGGCTGCAACCACTCCCCGCGCAGCACGGGGTCCTTCGATGTCGTGATCGTGACGACGACGTCTTGCGTGGCCGCCTCCTGGTGGCTCTCCACAGGCTCCGCCCCCATGCGGCGAGCGAATTTCTCGCGACGCTTCGAGTCGCGGCAGAAGACGACCGTGGACGAGATCTCGGGCAACGCCGCACGCACCGCCGCGATCTGCGTCTCCGCCTGGCGCCCGCAGCCGATCACGCCGAGGCTGGTAGCACCCTCTTTCGCCAGGTACTTCGCCGCCACACCGCTGGCGGCTCCGGTCCGCAGTCGGCCGAGCATGTCGGCCTCGATGACCGCCAGCACGTCGTGCCGCGCAGCGTGGAACAGCGTGACGACGAACTTCGCGCCGTCAGGCCCCGCCGCGTATGACTTGACGCCCGCCACGCCGAGCCCCAGATCGGAAGCCGCCATCACCGCCAGGCGGCCGGATTCGAGGCGCAGCCGGTAGCGCGGCTTCAAGTCGATCACTCCAGCGGCCTGCCGCCTAAAAGATCCCTCGACCGCCTCCAGCGCATCGCCGATCGTGAAAACGGCCTCGATGTCCTCCTCGGTCAGGTACAGCGTCACCGCCGAAGCCTATTGCCCACGTGCAGGAGGGGCCTCTCGGCCCCTCCGGCGGCTGGTTATGTGCTCCTGTCGTGGAAGGCAGTCACGACAGGAACTGCGGCACGCGGATGGCGGCCCCTCTACGCCGCGCGCCGAGATGAGCCTGCACCGCCTCGAGCAACCGGTCGAGGCCGACTGGGCTCCGACGAGCGCGCGCACCGTCAGCCGGGATGGGGCGCGCGTTCGCCAGTGCCGCGCGCACGAGCCGCTCCTCGTGTCGCAGCTGGGCGATCTCGTGGTGCGTCGAGGGGTGTGCGCTCATTGGTCACGACGATACGCAGGCCTCGGCGCGCCGTCGTTCACGCGTGCGACGTTGCGAATGTCGCGTCCGTGACAGAGACTGTAGGCGTGGAGTGGACGCTCCTGGCCGGCCTGCCGCCCGAGGACGTACGCCGTCTGCTGACGATCGCCCGCCGACGGACATTTCGCAAGGGCGAGGTCGTCTTCCACCGTGACGATCTCGCCGAGTCGCTGCACCTGATCGTCAAGGGACGATTCGCCGTCCGGATCTCGACCCAGCTCGGCGAGACCGCCTTGCTCGATGTGCTCGGGGCGGGCGAGGCCTTCGGCGAGCTCGCGCTGCTTTCTCCAGGATCGCGACGCTCGGCGACCGTCGAGTCGCTCGATGAAGGGGAGACGCTGTCCGTCCTCCGCGACGACTTCGCTCACCTCCAGGTCGAGCACCCGGGCGTGAAGGACGTGCTGCTGCGACTGCTCGCCGAGCAGCTCGCGCGTGCCAGCGACCGCATCGTCGAGGCCCACTACACCGACGCCGAAACGCGCGTTCGCCGTCGCCTACGAGACCTCACTGTGCGCCAGGGTCAACCGACCATCTCGATGACGCAGGAGCACCTCGCCGAGATGGCGGGCACCTCCCGCGCGACCGTGAACCGGGTGTTGCGCGAGGAGGAGCGGCGCGGCGCGGTGGCGCTCAGCCGCGGCTGCACGACGGTCCTCGACCTCGAGGATCTCGAGAGCCGCTGCAAGTAGCTCAGAGGTGCGCCCGGCACGAAATCATGGGAGTGGCTGCCAGTCCGGTTGAGAGTCGGCACCTTCGCCGACGCCGGTGTCGAGGACCCTCACGCGGCCGCTGGCGATGTCGGCGACGGCGATCCGGAACTCCTGGGTGCGGAGCGCCAGCGCCAGCTTGCGACCGTCCGGCGACCAGGCGAGATCCGCGGCGCTAACGTCCGGCACGAGAACCGCCTCTCCCGTGCCGTCCACGTTCACGACGTCGATCTCATGCTTGGGATATAGGTCCTGAGCAGCCGCGATTCGGCGACCGTCGGGAGACCATGCGAAGCCCATGATCATGGGATAGGACGCGAAGAGCTGGCGCACGTCCGAGCCGTCGGCACGCATGACGTAGAGGTGCTGCTGTCGGAGGAACGCGAAGCTCGTGCCGTCGGGCGACCAGGTCAGATTCGCGTACTCGCCCCGTTCCGCAACGATGCGACGTAGCCGCTTTCCGTCTGCGTTGACGACGAACACCTGCCCCGTCAGATAGCCCCTAGGCAGTGCCGATTGACGTACGAACGCGATGCGCCGGCCGGACGGCGACCAACTGGGGGAAAAATCGCTGACGCCACTGGCGGAGGTGATCCGTCGCACGCCGCTTCCGTCTGCACGCAGCACGTGGATCGCGTAGTTGCCACAATCCATGCAGCGAGCCATGTCGCGGCCGTAGCGCGAGAACGCGATCCACTTGCCGCCCGGCGACCACTTCGGCGAAAGCTCGTTGCTGCGATTGGAGGTGAGGGCCTTCAGGCGCCTACCATCGGCACCGATCGTGTAGAGATCTTCGTCCTTGTCCGCACGCGAGCTCGGCGCGCGGTTGTTGACGAAGACGATCAGCCCGTTGCGTCCCGGGAAGGTCGCGCCGGCCCTCGGCGCTGCCGGCGCGCTCGCCCCAACAGCAGCTATGGCTCCGATCACGACTAGAACTGCGGCGAGTAGCCGCATCGTGCCTCCGATCGATCGACCGCGGCAGCCTACGCCGCGGCTGTTAGCGCCGCATGATCAAGGGTGGATGGTTTCGTAAGCGGACAACGCGACGGCGTAAGGCGCTACGCGACCCGGCCGCGGCAGCACCTGCGCCGCAGTTCTCAGCAGGTACCTGCTAACGGGTGTAGCACCACTTGCTCGTATCGAGTGCGGCCAGCGCACGTGCGTGGCTGGACGCCTTTGCGGCCGAGCAGGCGGCAGCCGGTGAGGGCTTAGGCATGGAGTAGGTGTTGCGGCGCGGCGGCCGCTTGCCCCCAGGTACGACGAAAACCCCGTAAACGCGGGGCTTTTGCATAGTGCGCCCGGCACGATTCGAACGTGCGACCTCTGCCTCCGCAGGGCAGCGCTCTATCCCCTGAGCTACGGGCGCGTCGTCATCGAGTCTAGCGCCCGGGCGCTGGCGTCTCCCACCTCGAGCTCGGCGTTGTCGGGCACTTCCCGGCGGACGTAGGCGAGAGCTGCGATGCGACCGTTGTCGTGCACCGCGGTCGTGACGCGTCCGACCACCTTGCCCTCGTATGAGAGCTCGGCATCGTAGGCGGGCAGCTCGTCGCCGTCGATCTCGAGGATCCGGAGCCCGCGATTGGCCCGTCCCCGATAGTGAAGACGAGCGATCGGCTCCTGCCCGGGATAGCAGCCCTTCGTGAACGAGACGCGCGCTCGTCGAGCCCGGCCTCTGCGGGAGGATGCGGTCGTCGATCTCCCGGCCCCAGCGAGGCGTGCCCGCGAGCACCCGTAGCCGCTCGAGCTCGTCGTCGCTGATGGTGGGCCGAGATCGCTGTCGAGCACCTCAGACTGCCGCCGTGCCGTAGTCATTCGTGGGAAGGCCGCCGTTCCGTCGCCGAGCACGACGTGCGACGTGTGCTGCTCGGGCTCGATCTCCACCTGCGCGCGCAGACGCATCCGCGTAGATGCCTCAGCACCACGTCGCCGAGCTCGGGCTCGGTCAGCAGCAGGTAGTCGTCCGGGCCCCGCCGCCAGACGACGAGCGGCGCTATCACCCGCGCTTTCGCGGTGAGCAGTAGTGCCTCGCACACGTCCTGCGCGACGTCGTTCGACACCATCCGCTGCAGGAAGTCCTCGGCGTCCGCGCCGTGCACGGCGACGTAGGAGCGAGGTCTGAGTGGCAACGCCGTTCCATGTGGCTAGTGTAGGCAGCGTGCCCCTCTTCAGATCCCGGGCGGAGAAGAAGGTCGTCGAGGCCGGCTTCGATCCGGCTCGGCTGCCGCCCGGCCAGTACCTGACCGACAAGTGGCCGGTGCTCCACGCCGGATCGGTGCCGGACACCGACCTCGCCACGTGGGACTTCCGCGTCTGGGGTCAGGTGGACCAGCGGTGATGCTCTCGTGGGAGGAGTTCAACGAGCTGCCGAAGGCTCGAGGTGACGCAGGACATTCACTGCGTCACGCGGTGGAGCCGCTTCGACGTGACGTTCGAGGGCGTCCCGTGGAGCGCACTCGCCGAGCTCGCCGCGCCGAAGCCGACCGCGCGCTTCGCGATCGCGCACGCCGAGCAGGGCTACACCGCCAACTCGCCACTCTCGTTTCTCGAGGAGCCGCTCGCCCTGCTCGCCACGCACGCGGACGGCGAGCCACTGACCGCCCGACCACGGCGGCCCGCTGCGCCTCGTCGTCCCGGGCAAGTACTTCTGGAAGAGCGCGAAGTGGCTGCGAGGAATCGAGCTGCTTGTCCACCGACCAGCCGGGCTTCTGGGAACGCTACGGCTACCACAACGACGCGGATCCCTGGAAGGAAGAGCGATATGGCTTCTGAGACGTGGGGGAATCCAGTGTCCCCCACGGATCCGCTCAGTGCGGATCCCTGCGAGTAATTCGCGTTGACGGGCGGGTTCGTCAGGCGAGGCTGCGGGAGCCGGCACCTCGGGCGGCGCGGAGGCATGCCCTGCGGAGGCGTCGGGCGCAAGCGAACGCGCCTGCTCCTCGACGGCGTAGCAGAGGTTGACACTCGCCTCGCCGAGGGTCTCGTCGACGTAGGACTGCACGTCCTCGACGGAGTCGCTCTCCCAGAGGCACGTGACGAGCGTTGCCGTCCGCGCTGGGAAGGAACTGGAGGACACGCGTGCCCCGCGGAGCGCCCTCACTACGCTGCAAGCGCTCCCCTCGGGCGAACGCAATGGGAGGATCCGTAAGCGTGTGCTGGACGATCACGAACATGTCCGTCTCCTTTCGTTACACGTTACGTTACGTGTAACGTAACAGGTGACGATATAACTGTCAAGCATGGGACGGCCGAAAGAGCACGACGAGCGCACGCGTGTCGCGCTGCTGTCGGCGGCGGAGCGCATCGTCGCCGAGGGTGGGCCGGGCGCACTGTCCGTCCGCGCCGTCGCTGACGGCGCAGGCACGACGACCCGCGCGGTCTACAGCGTGTTCGGGTCGAAGGACGGGCTCCTCGTCCAGGCACTGGCCCGCCGTGCGTTCGAGTTCCTCTACGCCGAGATCGCCAAGCTCGAGGAGACGGACGACCCTGCTGCGGACCTGGTCGACGTCGGCGTGCTCGTCGTCCGGCGCCTCGTCCGCGAGCATCCCGCGCTCTACCGGATCGCGTTCCAGCGCGTCGTGCCGGGCATCGACGCCGGCCCCGAGCTCACCGCTGCGCGGCAGAGGGCGTGGCACCAGCTCGTCGGCAAGGTCGAACGGCTGGAGGCTGCGGGCCAACTCGGGGGCAAGTCACCCGCCGAGGCGGCAGTCGAGTTCAACGCCATGATGGAGGGCCTCGGCAACGCGGAGCTACGAGGGGCGGTGCTCCGGTTGCTGCCGGAGGGCAGCGAGGAGGAAGCCTGGCGTAGTGCTCTCCCGACAGTGGTTCGCGGGTTCGCATGAGCCCAACACCGAAGGTCCACGAGAAAGGGCCGCCTCTCGGCGGCCCTTCTGCCATCTGGAGATGGGAGGTGGGCAAGAGTGGTATCGGGTGAGCTGCCCTTCCTCTCGTACCCCGTAAGAGGGAACCTCCGAAAAAGACGAAGGTGCCGGCTCGGCCGGCACCTTCGCTAGAGCAAACAGTCGCTCCAAACCCTCTTCCCGTATCACCGATCCAGCTGCGGACCGACCACGTGAAGAAGGGGGCATGTGGGGGAAACATGGTTTCCCCCACACGATTTACATCATGTCCGGCATGCCTCCGGGCATTCCGCCACCGCCACCGTTCTTCTCCGGTGCCTCGGCGACGATAGCCTCGGTCGTGAGGATGTTCTTCGCGATCGAAGCTGCGTTCTGAAGCGCGGAGCGCGTGACCATGGTCGGGTCGATGATCCCGGCCGCGACGAGGTCCTCGATCTCGCCTGTGTCGACGTTCAGGCCCTCGCCCTTCTTGGCGCGGCGAACCTGGTCGACGACGACGGAGCCTTCGAGGCCGCCGTTGTACGCGAGCTGGCGGAGCGGCTCCTCGAGTGAACGGAGGATGATCTGTGCGCCCGTCTTCTCGTCACCCTCGAAGTTGTCGAGCTTGATCGCAGAAGACGAGTTCAGCAGCGCGACGCCGCCGCCCGAGCCAATGCCCTCCTCGAGGGCGGCACGGGTGGCCTTGAGCGCGTCCTCGACGCGGTGCTTCTTCTCCTTGATCTCGACCTCAGTGGCGGCACCGACCTTGACGACGGCAACGCCGCCGGCAAGCTTGGCCAGCCGCTCCTGAAGCTTCTCGCGGTCGAAGTCGGAGTCGGTGTTCTCGATCTCGGCCTTCAGCTGCTTGATGCGGCCCTTGATCGCGTCGGAGTCACCGCCACCGTCGATGATCGTCGTCGTGTCCTTGTCTACGACCACCTTGCGGGCGCGGCCGAGCTGCGTGAGCTTCGTGTTCTCGAGCTTGAGGCCCATCTCCTCGGTGATCACCTCGCCACCGGCGACGATCGCGATGTCCTCGAGCATCCGCTTGCGGCGGTCGCCGAAGCCCGGGGCCTTGACCGCGACGGCGGTGAAGGTACCGCGGAGCTTGTTGACGACGATCGTCGCGAGCGACTCGCCCTCGACGTCCTCGGACACGATCAGCAGCGCGCGACCGGCCTGGATGACCTGCTCCAGCACGGGCAGGAGATCCTTGACGGCGCCGATCTTCTGGTTCGCGATCAGGATGTACGGGTCCTCGAGCACGGCTTCCATGCGCTCGGGGTCGGTGACCATGTACGGCGACAGGTAGCCCTTGTCGAACTGCATGCCTTCCGTGAACTCGAGCTCGAGGCCGAACGTCTGGCCCTCCTCGACGTTCACGACGCCGTCCTTGCCCACCTTCTCGATGGCTTCCGCGATGACGTCGCCGATCTCGCGCTCGCGCGAGACGACGGTGCCGACACGGGCGATGTCTTCCTTGCCGGAGACCTGCTTCGAATTCTTCTTCAGGTCCTCGACGACTGCCTCGACGGCCTTCTCGATGCCGCGCTTGAGCCCCATCGGGTTCGCGCCGGCGGCAACGTTCTTCAGGCCCTCGCGCACGATGGCCTGGGCGAGCACCGTGGCGGTGGTCGTCCCGTCACCCGCGACGTCGTCGGTCGACGTGGCGGCCTCGCGGATCAACTGCGCGCCCTGGTTCTCGAAGACGTCCTCGACGTCGATCTCGCGTGCGATCGTGACGCCGTCGTTGGTGATCGTGGGCGCGCCGAACTTCTTGTCAAGCACGACGTACCGACCCTTCGGGCCAAGGGTCACCTTGACCGCGTCGGCGAGGATGTTCACACCGCGCTCGAGCGCGCGGCGTGCGTCCTCGTTGAACTTCAGCTCTTTGTGAGCCATGTCTCTCCTCTTCTCCTCGTCTACGCCTTCGCGCCTGCCAGCTCGCGCTTGCCCTTGGCCTTGGTCTTGGTGACCACGACCTTGGCGAGCACGTCCGACTCGCGAAGGATCAAAAGGTCGTCGGCGCCGACTTTCACCTCGGTGCCGCCGTACTTCGAGTAGATGACCTCGTCACCCACCTCGACGTCCATGGGGATGTACTCCCCGTCCTCGTCACGGCCACCCGGGCCGACCGCGAGCACGCGGCCGCGCTGGGGCTTCTCTTTCGCCGTATCGGGCAGAACGATGCCGCTCGCCGTCGTCTCCTCTTCCTCGAGGGCCTCGACGATGAGCCTGTCTCCTAGCGGCTGCAGGTCCATCCGCACTCCTCCTTGCTGCTGACTTTGTGACACTTGCTGGCACTCCATGATCCAGAGTGCCAGGCCATTCTACAACGGTTTGGTAGGGCAGCGCAAGAATCCGTCACCACCTAGTTACAAGCTCTACCGTATCTACCATGCGACGGGAGTTCTCCGCGGGCGGCGTGCTCGTCCGCCGCCTGCGCGGCGAGTGGTGGCTCGCGGCGATCCGGCCGGGCGGCAAGCGCGAAGGAGTCTGGGCCCTGCCGAAAGGACTGATCGCCGACGGCGAGCGCCCCGACGAGACCGCGTTGCGCGAGGTCGCCGAGGAGACCGGCGCCACGGGCCGCCTCGTGCGCAAGCTCGGCGACGTCCGCTACACGTACACGTGGCAGGGCGAGCCGGTGTTCAAGGTCGTGAGCTTCTACCTGCTGCGTTACGGGCGCGGCCGGCTCGGCGACGTGCCGCTCGAGCATGCCCACGAGGTGGCGGACGTTCGCTGGCTGCCGCTCGAGGACGCACCGAGACTGCTTGCCTACGGTGGGGAGCGCGAGATGGCCGAACGGGCCCGCGCTGCACTCGAGAGCGACGCTTTATGATCGCCGCAGCCGTGTACGCCCTCAACTTCTACTCACCGATCGTCGCCGACCAGCTGCGCAGCGGGCGCAAGACGGCCACCATCCGGCTCGGCGACAAGTCGGGGAAGTACAAGAAGGGAATGATCGTGCAGATCCTGTGCGGGTCGCGCTACAGCCCGCGCGAGCGGGTCTTCGACGCGGTGATCGACAAGGTCGAGGTCAAGGGGCTCGGCGAGCTGTCGCCGAACGAGGTCGAGCACGACAACCCGGAGCTCCGCTCCACCGAGGACATGGCCGAGTTCCTCGCCCGCCTCTACAACCGCGACGTCACTCTCGACGACACGGTGACGCTCATCCGCTTCTCCGAGATTCGCTCCTAGGCCTCCGCGGCCTTCGCGCCAGCCTGGAGCTGTTGCCGCCAGCCCGCGAGGATCCCGTGCACGCTGGCCGCGCCGAGGATCGGTCCGTCGGGTACCTCCAGCTGCTTCGGGTGGAGGATGAAGGGACGGGTCTGAACGCCGCCGATGCCACCGTGGAAGGAGATCAGCTCCTCGAAAGCACAGCCCTCTTCGAGGTCGGGGTCGTAGAAGCTGCCGACCATGATGTCGGCGACGTGCTCGAACCCGTCAGTGCGGAGCAGGTGCTGCGGTGCGGTCGGCGAGAACGTCGCGAGCGGGTCCTCGCCCTCGACACGACCCTCGGTGAGATGGTGCGTGCCGTTGGCCCCGAGCGCGACCGCACCGTGCTGGGACGAGCGCACGAGCAACCAGCCGACGTGCGGGTGCGAACGAAGAGCCGGCAGGAGCTCCGGGTGCCGCTCATCGATCTCCTCCATGGTCAGGCGGCGCCGCTCCTCCATCAGGTAGATGAGCCCGAGGTTGCCCGAGCCGAGCACGACGACGTCCCGGTCGGAGACGTCGTTCTTGGGCTTCTTCTTCTTCTGGGTGGTGCCCGTCGCCTCGCCGACGGCAAGACCGACCATGGCGTTCTGCTCGTCTCCGCCGGCCATTCCCGCAACATCACCGTGCGCCAGCGAGCGGTCAACCAGCTCGTCGAGGCCGTACCCGTTCCGTTGCTTGAACGTCGCACCCTGCGTCTGTCCGTGATCGGAGAGCACGACGATCTCGTACGGCCGCGGTGCGTAGCGGCACGCTCGCTCGATGTGCGCGAAGTGGTCGTCGAGCTTGCGCAACGCCTCGAGCGTGTCGGCGCGCTCGAGGCCCGAATGGTGCGCCACTTCGTCGTAGCTCGAAAACGTCGCGTAGACAGCGGGTCGCCCCCGCATGATGTCCGTGAGCACGCCCGAAACGATCAGGTCGCGCACGAAGACGCAGAGGGCACCTCGCATGAGCGGATAGATGCCGCCGCGGTGGCCGCGCGGCTTCACGTCGCGGCGTCTCGCGCGCAGGGCCGCCGTCCACTCGAGAATGACCTCCCAGCCGAAGAGGACGAGCGTGCGAGTCACGTTGTCGCCATTCGCGAAGAACGCCCGGTAGCCGGGGTTGGACTTCTTCTCCGCCTCCATTCGACTGACCGTGAGGATGACGTCATCTGCCTCGCCGGAGAGCAGGTTTCCGCGGCTGGCGCCGCCGTCGACTAGCAGCCCGATGCCGGCGGCGAGCCGCCGCTCGATCTCCGCGCAGTCGGGCGGTGCCGAGCACGTCATCAGCGTCGCCGTCTCCTTCTCCACCCAGCGGAACGCCGAGATGTCCTCGTTCGAACCCAGCAGGATTCCCGCCTGGCTGGCGCCCGTCTGCGAGGACAGATCGGTCTCCCACTCGGAGAGTTGATGTGTGTCGCTGGCCAGCCAACTCGCCATCGTGCTTGCGCTACCGTCGCGCATCGCCCGGCGCAGCACGGGCAGCGCGAGCCCGTCGATCTCGAGATAGATGATCCCGGGGACGTCGGTGTTGGCGATGATTCCCTGCCGACGCGCGATCCGTTGCGCGATGCGGATCGACCCCATGTCGTCCGAGCCGAGGATCACGGCGAGGACGACGCTGACGGCGGCGACCACGAGCGAGGCAAGAAGCGCCCAGCCGAAGTTGTCGACGCTGAACACGTCGTCGGTGATGTCGACGTCGGCGACTATGAGGAGGATGAGGGCGTCTGCGATCAGGACGAGCAGGAAGCCGGAGACAAGCGGGAGCGGCAACCGCAGAGCGGCGAGTATCGGCGGGATGACGGCGTTCAGCGCTGCGACGACCGCCGCAACGAGCAGCGCACCCCAGAAGCTGCCGATGTCGACACCTGGGAGGATCCAGGCGGCGACCATCAACGCGACACCCGTGGCTAGCCACGAGACGATGAGGGGGAACAAGCGCAAGCGGGGACGCTCGGGCTTCCAGCGTGTGGATTGGCCGTAGGTCGGCCCGGACTCGCTAGACGTCACGTTTCTCTCCTCGCGTAGCAGTCTGGCCAAGCGCAGTCGCGCGCTACTAGCGCTGCTCGTCAGCGGCGGCTTCGATCCGCTTCAACCGCTCGTCGAGTTGCCGGATCTGCTCTGCCGTCGGTGCCTCAGGCTCCCGATCCCCTGTGCTCGAGACGCGCGCGCGCGACGAACGTGCTCGTGATGGCGGCGGTAATGACGGTCAGGAAGCCGATGCCGAACAGCATGACCAGTGAAGCGAGCATCCGGCCGGCGACGGTCGTCGGAACATTGTCGCCGTACCCGACGGTCGTTGTCGTCTGTATCGCCCACCACAACCCCGATCCGACCGTCGGATAGTTGTCGCGGTCGACGACCATCATCAGAAGGCCGGCCGCGAGCGTGATCGTGGCCGTCACCGTGGCGATCACGATCGCGGCCCCGCGCGGTGTGGTCGCGCGCGCCACCCAACGCTCGAGCCGCTTCTCGATCCTCGACTCTGCCGACACCCTCGCGAGCTTTCGCGCCGGCCCGCTCCAGTCCTGCCCTCGGAGAGCTTGCGAGCTGCGAGCCCACCCTCATCGTTCTACGCTCTGATCCGATGAAGCGCGAGCAGCTCTAGATGGCAACAGCCTTCGGCTGGGGGCTCCTGGCTGCTTCCTCGCTCGTGATCGGCGCCCTTATCGCGCTTCGCTTCCGGCTCGGCTTGCGCACCATCGGGCTGATCATGGGCTTCGGCGCGGGAGTTCTGATCAGCGCGGTCGCGTTCGACCTTGTCGAAGAGGCGGCCGACATGGGCTCCCACGAAGCGGTCATCGCGGGCCTCTTCGTAGGCTGCGCCGTCTTCTTCGTCGGCGACGTGCTGATTGCCCGCATGGGGGGAAGCGAGCGCAAGAGTGCAGCCGGTCGCCAGGAGAGCGGTTCCGCGCTCGCCATCGTGCTCGGAACGGTGCTCGACGGGATCCCCGAGTCGATGGTGATCGGCGTGACCATCTTCGAAGGCGGTGCGGTGGGCGCTGCCTTTCTGGCAGCGGTCTTCATCTCCAACCTGCCCGAGGCGATCTCGTCGACCGCGGGGCTCGTCAGCGGCGGCTGGGAGAGAGCGCGAATCCTGTGGATGTGGATCGCGATCGCACTGGTGTCGGGTCTTGCATCACTGGCGGGCTACGGCCTGTTCCAGGGCGCCTCGCCAGACGTCGTCGCCTTCGTTCTCGCGTTCGCCGCGGGCGCGATCCTGACGATGCTCGCCGACACGATGATGCCCGAGGCGTACGAGCACAGCGGCAAGCTGACCGGCGTCGTGGCGACGCTTGGCTTCGCCGTCGCGTTCACGATCCATGCGCTCGACTGACCGGCGATAGACTCGCCGTTCACCCCCGAAAGGAGACCGAATGCTCGTTGGCGACTACTCGTTCTGGGAAGTCCTCTGGTGGATGATCGCGTTCTTCGCGTTCGTCATTTGGTTCTGGCTCCTGATCACGGTCTTTGGAGACCTGTTCCGGCGTCATGACATCGGAGGCGGAGGGAAGACGCTCTGGATCATCTTCATCATCCTCTTGCCGTTCTTAGGCGTGTTCATCTACCTCATCTCCCAGGGCAAGGGCATGGCCGAGCGCAACATGGCATCGATGCAGGCGGCGCAGGCCCAGCAAGCTGACTACATCAAGTCGGTCGCAGGCAGCGGCGGCGCGACCGACGAGATCGACAAGGCGAAGAAGCTGCTCGACTCCGGCGCCATCACCCAGGCCGAGTTCGACGCAATCAAGGCGAAGGCACTCGCTTCGTAGTTCATCCGTCGCGCGGAGGCCGCTCCATGGCGGCCTCCGCCGCGGCTCGCCTACGTGGGCGGAAAGGACCACGTCGGGAGGCGCCGCGCAGTCCACGTCGCGCGCAGAGTCGCGGCGTCTGCCGACTGGTGTGTGTACTCGTCGCTGACCGCAGTCACTGCGAAGCCTGCATCCCGGAGTGAGGCGCGGACGTCGGCATCCGTGTGGAAGTACTGTCGGTGCTGCTCGCAGAAGGGGTCGCCGTCGCGGGGCCGGGTGAGCGCGATCCGTGTGTCGCACGTGCGAGCGCTGGGGTCGACGACGCTGCTGATCACGAAGTCGTTCCCTGCCGATTGGCCGGCGACGAGGGGGTTGGAGATGGTGAAGTCCATCATCCGGTCGGTGTGGAGGTCGAAGACGAGCCAGCCGGCGGGTCGAAGCCGGTGGGCGAGGGCGGCGATGGTCAGTCGCAACTCGTCCGGGGTGAGGTAGTTGAGGCCGTCGAAAGTGCAGACGGCCGCGTCGAAGACACCCTCGACCGCCAGGTCGGGCAGTGTTGCCCGGCTCAACGCCATCCGGGGGCCGAGACGCTTGCGAGCGAGGGCGAGCATCGCCTCGGACGCGTCCACGCCGACGACCCTGTAGCCCCGTGCGTTCAAATTGCCCGCGAGGAGTCCGGTGCCGCAGCAGAGATCGAGGACCGAGCGTACGCCCTCCACGTCGGCACTCCAGAGCTCATGGAGGAACGAGGCCCAGCGGTCATGGCAGGGGTCGATGACGATCTCGTCGTAGAGCCCTGCCAGCCGCGAGTACGCCTCGACCTGTCTCACAGGTCGGAAGGGATCAGAGTCCGAGGATCTTGGCCTTGGCGGCCGCGAACTCCTCATCGGTAAGCACGCCCTGGGCGTGAAGCTGCGCTAGATCCTGGAGCTTTGCGGTCTCGTCGACCTCGGCGGGCTCCGGCGGCGGCTGCTGGTACTGCGCCTGCTGCTGCGCGTCCTGCTCGTCGTACCTGGCGGCCTGACGGCGCTGCACGCGCCCGGACACGGCGGTGGCGGTTCCCGCGACGACGGCTGTGCGGGCTGCCATACGTAGAAGTCCCATCTCGTTACCTCTCGATCTCGAAGGGCGGGGGCTAGCCTGCCTCGTACGCTTCCACGACGTCGACCGGAATCCGAATCGAGTCGATCAGCACGGCGTCCGCCGCCCGCAGGGCGTCGACCACCTTCCCGACCCAGATGTTCTCGTATGCGATGAGCAGGGCCGAGCTGTTGTTCGGGAGGTCGTCGCTGACCTCCTCGGCGTCCTCGGATCCCAACGCCCCCGGCTGCGTGACGTCGATCGAGAGAAAAGCTGCGCCCTCATCGTCGATGTCCGCCGCCTCGACGGTCGTCACGACGCCGTCTGCGTCCTTCATCACGAAGAGCAGGTCGAGGACTCGGATCGTGCCGTTCTCCGTGAGCTCAATGATCGCGGGCGCGATTTTCCCGCTGAACTTGTTGCCCGGAAAACCGATGATGTATACGTCAACCGGGCCAACTGCCATGTTCTCTCCTTGTCGGGGGGTCAGCACTCCAGCTGAGGACGTCGTATCAGGCTTCCTCGGCTGCAAGCAGCGTTATCGCTTCCTGGCGACAGTATACGCCGCCGCCAAAAGGCGAACGCAAGCCCAGTTCCCCGAGGAACGCTCTGTCTTTGCAGTCGCCTTCGCGATTACTGCTCTCGAATAGCGACCGCGATAGACTCGCTGTTCCCCCGAAAAGGAGACGCAATGCTCGTAGGTGACCAATCGTTCCTGGACGTTCTCTGGTGGATGATCGCGTTCTTCGCGTTCGTCATCTGGTTCTGGCTCCTGATCACGGTCTTTGGAGACGTCTTCCGGCGTCATGACATCGGAGGCGGAGGGAAGACGCTCTGGATCATCTTCGTCATCCTCTTGCCGTTCTTAGGCGTGTTCATCTACCTCATCTCGCAGGGCAAGGGAATGGCCGAGCGCAACATGAAGTCAGCGCAGGCGGCGCAAGCACAGCAGGCCGACTACATCAAGTCGGTGGCGAGCTCTGGCGGCGCGGCTGACGAGATCGACAAGGCGAAGAAGCTGCTCGACTCCGGCGCCATCACTCAGGCCGAGTTCGACGCGATCAAGACCAAGGCGCTCAGCGCGTAGGTTGTCGTCCCCCGGGGGTCGTTGTTCGCTGCCTCCGGGGACTCTCACCAGGAGGCATCAATGAGCAACTCGTTGCAGCGCGATGTTCTGCCCACTCCCGATCGGCCGTACGGGGGAACGCGTCCCGTCGACGCGAAGGATCCGGAGGCAAAGTTTCCGCCGATCGAGCCGCTCCGGCCGCCGGACGGAGCCCCGAACGTCCTCATCGTGCTGCTCGACGACGTCGGCTTCGCCGCCTCGAGCGCCTTCGGTGGCCCATGCGCGACGCCGACGGCCGAGCATCTCGCCGCGGAGGGCCTCAAGTACAACCGCTTCCATACGACGGCGTTGTGTGCTCCGACGCGCCAGGCGTTGCTCACGGGCCGCAACCACCACACGGTCGGCATGGGAGTGATCACGGAGCTCGCCACTTCGGCACCGGGCTACAACTCGTTGCGCCCGAACACATGCGCGCCGCTCGCCCAGACGCTGAGGCTTAACGGGTATTCGACGGCGCAGTTCGGCAAATGCCACGAGGTGCCTGTGTGGGAGACAAGCCCGCTGGGCCCGTTCGACGCGTGGCCTACCGGAGGCGGTGGCTTCGAGCACTTCTACGGCTTCATCGGAGGGGAGACGAACCAGTACTACCCGGCCATCTACGACGGCACAACGCCTGTCGAGCCGGAGAAGACGCCCGAGCAGGGCTACCACTTCACCGAGGACATGACGGACCAGGCGATCGCGTGGATCCGTTCGCAAAAGTCGCTCATGCCCGACAAGCCGTTCCTCGTCTACTACGCGCCGGGCGCCACGCATGCCCCGCACCACGTCCCGACCGAGTGGTCGGACAAGTACAAGGGCAAGTTCGACCAGGGCTGGGACACATTGCGCGACGAGATCTTCGCGCGACAGAAGGAACTCGGCGTAATTCCGCCCGACTGCGAGCTGACGCCCCGCCATGAGGAGATCCCGGCCTGGGACGACATGCCGGAGGAGCTCAAGCCCGTGCTTACGCGGCAGATGGAGGTGTACGCCGGCTTTCTCGAGCACACCGACCACCATGTCGGCCGGGTCATCGACACTCTCGACGACCTCGGCATCCTCGACGACACCCTTGTCTACTACATCATCGGCGACAACGGCGCCAGCGCCGAGGGTACGGTCCAGGGCTCATTCAACGAGCTGATGATGCTGAACGGCGCGGCTGGGCTCGAGACCGCTGAGTTCATGGCGTCACGCATCGCTGACTTCGGCACGTCGAAGGCCTACAACCATTACGCCGTGGGATGGGCGCACGCATTGGATACGCCATACCAGTGGACGAAGCAGGTCGCTTCGCACTGGGGCGGCACGCGAAACGGAACGATCGTGCACTGGCCGAACGGTTTTGCCTCGAAGGGTGAGGTGCGACAGCAGTTCCACCATGTGATCGACGTCACACCGACCGTCCTCGACGTCGCCGGACTGCCGCAACCCACCGTCGTCGATGGTGTGGAGCAGCATCCGATCGAGGGCGTGAGCATGCGCTACTCGTTCGATGCCGACGGCGCATCCGGTCGCCGCGAAACGCAGTACTTCGAGATGTTCTGCAACCGGGGCATCTACCACCAGGGCTGGGCCGCGGTCACGCGGCACTCGACGCCGTGGGTCATGGCGCCGGAGCTGCCAGCGTTAGACGACGACGTGTGGGAGCTCTACGGCCCGGACGACTGGAGCCAGGCACACGATCTAGCGGCCGAGATGCCGGAGAAGCTGGCCGAGCTCCAGCAGCTCTTCCTCGACGAGGCGCGCAGGTACAACGTGCTCCCGCTCGACGACCGTCGCGTCGAGCGCTTCAGCCCAGACCTCGCGGGGAGGCCGACGCTCATAAAGGGCAACACGCAGCTCCTCTTCACCGGCATGGGGCGCCTCACCGAGAACGTCCTGCTCAACGTGAAGAACAAGTCGCACGCCGTCACGGCAGAGGTCGTCGTCCCTGACGGTGGCGCCGAGGGCGTGATCTTCGCCCAGGGCGGCGAATTCGGAGGCTGGAGCCTCTACCTCAAGGGCGGCAAGCCGGCGTACTGCTACAACCTCTTCGGCCTTCAGCGGTTCAAGGTCGAAGGGTCGGCAACGGTTGCGTCTGGGACACGCCAGGTGCGGATGGAGTTCGCCTACGACGGCGGTGGGCTCGCCAAGGGTGGAACGGTGACGCTCTTCGTGGACGGCAGCAAAGTGGGCGAGGGCCGCGTTGAAGGCACTGTGCCGATGGTCTTCTCCGCCGACGAGACCGCCGATGTCGGCTCGGACACGGGGTCGCCGGTCAGCGACGACTACACACCGGAGGAAAGCGCGTTCACCGGCACGGTCAAGTGGGTCCAGATCGACATCGACGAGGCGGCCGAGGACCTCGACCACCTGATCACGCCGGAGGAGCGCCTGCGCGTCGCGATGGCGCGGCAGTAGGCACCATCATTACAACGATCACGAAAGAGGGAGGGCACAGATGGGAAGTGAGATAGGCCCGGTCGACTACATGATCGTGGCGTTCCCGGGCAACCAGTTCAAAGGTGAGATCGCACCCGCGCTCGCGGACCTCGTGGACGCAGGGACGATCCGCATCATCGACATCGCCTTCGTCGGCAAGAGCGCCGACGGCGAGGCGGTCGCCTTCGAGCTCACAGAGCTCGACCCGGCCGTGCAGGAGGGACTGGACAGCCTCGGCATCGAGATCGGCGGCCTCTTGAACGAGGACGACCTGATGGATGCCGCAGACGGCCTCGAGCCGAACTCCTCGGCAGCGCTGCTCGTCTGGGAGAACGTCTGGGCCCGCGAGGCCGCACAGGCCATTCGCAACGCAGGCGGCCAGCTCGTGGCCTTCGAGCGTGTTCCGCACGACGTCGTGCAGGCCGCTCGCGACTACGTGCTCGAGGCTGCAGGAAAGGAGAGCTGAGATGATCGGACGACGAGGACCTGGATTGGTTCGCGTGGCAGCGACCACGGCTGTGGTCGCCGGGACGGCGGGAGCGGTATCCAATCGCCAGCAGCAGAAGCACGCCGCGCAGGACCAGGCGGCGAGCGATCAGCAGATGGCCGCCGAGGCGGCAGCCGCGCCCGCGGCACCGGCCGAGCCGGACTACGCGGCCGAGCTGGAACAACTCGCCCAGCTGAAGAACCAGGGCATCCTCACTGACGAGGAGTTCGAGGCGAAGAAGAAGCAGATCCTCGGGATCTGATCGTGGATCGTTTCACGGGCCCTCCTGACGTGGAGGGCCCGCCGCCCGCGGACGACATGGCCTGGGTGCCCGGAGGCACGTTCCGCATGGGCTCTGAGGACTTCTACCCGGACGAACGCCCGGTACGTGTCGTCGACGTGGACGGCTTCTGGATCGACATGCACGAGGTGACCGTCGCCGAGTTCCGCGAGTTCGTCTCGGCAACGGGCTACCGGACGGTCGCGGAGCGGCCGCTCGACCCGGCGGACTTTCCCGGCGCCGAGCTCGAGAAGCTCGTGCCGGGATCGCTCGTCTTCCACATGACGTCCGGCCCAGTCGATCTGCGCGACTACTTCGCCTGGTGGGACTACGTCCCGGCTGCGAGTTGGGGACGACCGGAGGGGCCGGGCTCCTCGGTGGACGGGCGCGAGCGGCACCCGGTGGTCCACGTCGCTTACGACGACGCCGCCGCCTACGCCGCCTGGGCCGGCAAGGAGCTGCCGACGGAGGCCGAGTGGGAGTACGCGGCCCGGGGCGGGCTCGACGGCGCGGCGTTCACATGGGGTGACGACCACGTGCCCGAATGGCGAGCCGCACGCCAACATATGGCAAGGCGAGTTCCCCTGGCAGAACCTCGAGCTCGACGGCTTCGCGGGCACGTCTCCCGTCGGCAGCTTCCCCCCGAACGGCTACGGGCTCTTCGACATGGCCGGCAACGTGTGGGAGTGGACCAAGCGACTTCTTCACGATCGGCGAACCAGTGATCCGACAGCCCGTGCGCCCGCAGACGGCCGGTCACGGAGAAATGCCTCGCCGCGTGATCAAGGGTGGCTCGCATCTCTGCGCTCCCAACTACTGCTTCCGCTACCGCCCCGCGGCTCGGCAGACGGAGACCGTCGACACGTCGACGAGCCACATCGGCTTCCGCTGCGTCGCTCGTCCCTAGCCGGCTGCGGCAGTTTTCGCCGCTGACACCGTGGCCCGCCGCGCCTCGGTCACCTCGCGCACGATGATCTGGAGGTCGCGGCCAGCGGCACGGCGACCAGCGCGCCGAGCACGCCGAGCAGCGCCCCGAAGAGGGACACGGCGACGATGATGAAGAAGGGGGAGAGCTCGACGGCCTTGCCCTGCACCTTCGGCGTGATGATGCTGTTCTCGACCTGCTGGTAGATGAGGACGACAGCCAGCATGATGAGACCGGCCGTCATGCCCTCCTCCGCCCACAACGCGGGTACGAGGATGAAGCCCGCCATGGTCGCGCCGATGTTCGGGATCATGTCGAGCAGGCCGGCGATCAGCCCCAACCCGAGCGCGTAGTCGAGCCGAGGAGCCAGGCGGTCAAGCCCTGCGTCGTACCTGCGATCGTGGCGACGATCACGACTCCTATCGCCCAGCGGGATACGGACTCCGTGATCCGGTCCCAGACCGCGAGCCAGCGCTCGTCCTGGCCCGGCATCAGCACGCTGGCCACTGCCTGCCGCATCTTGCCGATGTCGACCAGCAGGAACAGGCAGACGAAGAGGATGGTGAACGCCGCCAGGAACACCGTGAAGAAGTCTCCGGCGACGCCGAGGACGGCGCTGATGGCGTCCGGAACGGTGTCGGCAAGCGAATTCGCCCCCGCCTGGACGTTCTCGGCGGCTCCGGTATCGCCGAGAGACTCGAACTCGTCAGAAGCACGCAGCTGATCCACGAGCGCAGGTAGGTCCTGGAGGAAGTCGCGCACGCTGCCCACAAGCGGCACGAGGAACAAGAGCGCGAGCAGGGTGACTCCCACAGCAGTGCCGAGCACTGTGACGGTTGCGCCGAGACCACGGGACAGCCCCGTCTTGGCCATCACGAAGCGCAGGGGATACTCGAACACGAGCGCGAGAAAGATCCCGACGAAGACGATCAGGAACGCTTCGGCGACATTCGCGAAGGCCCACATGAGCCCGATCGCTCCGGCGATGAGCAGGATCGTCCGCAGCGGCACAACAATGGCAACCCGCGTGGCCGGGGGCGTGGGACCCATCCGCATGAAGCCTAGACTTGGCGCCGGAAGGCCTTCTCAGCGTCTGGCCGCAACGTGCGGTACGGTCCGGGTCCCCCGTGAGCACAGCAGCCACCGCCAGCGTCTCACCTCCACCGTCGCGCAGGCAGCGCATGCGCAAGGTGCTCGCCTGGGTGGTCGGTGTCGCGATCTTCTGGGTTGTCCTCGACCTGCTCGGCGTCGACGTCTCGGGCTGGATCGAGGACCTCTGGGACCAGATCAGCGACATCCCCAGGGCTACATCGTCGCGGCGCTGCTTCGTCCAGACGGCCCAGACGTTCTTCGCCGGGCTCTCGTACTACGGAATCCTCAAGTTCGCCTACAAGGACGAGGTCGAGCTCTGGCCGATCGTCGCCGCGTACGCCGTCGGGGTGGCGCATGAACGGCTTCCTGCCGGCGAACATCGGCACGTTCGTGACGCTGCTGATGTTCGTCGCCATCATCCCGTCCTGCACGGTGGGCGGTGCGCTCGGCCGCGTACATCGTGCAGAAGATCTTCTTCACGATCGCCGGCACGTTCGTCTACCTCTACATGTTCCTGAGCGTCCCGGACTCGTTCGACGTCAGCTTCGGCGGGAACCTCAAGGCGTACCCGGGGCTCACGATCTTGATCGTCGTCGGCGGGCGCCGTGCTATCGTGATCCTCGGCCGGATCTTCTGGTCGAAGGTCAAGAAGCTCTGGGATCAGGCGAAGGACGGCGGCGCCATCCTCACGGAGCCGAAGACCTACTTGAAGCGTGCGTTCCTGCCCGTCTTCCTCTCGTGGTGCTGCAAGCTCGGCGTCATCGGCATCTTCCTCGCCGCCTTCGCGATCCCGGTGACGTTCGAGTCGATCATGTGGGTCGTCGGCTCGGGCTCGCTTGCCAACGTCGCGTCGTTCACGCCGGGGGCGGTCGGCGTCACGCAGGCGACGAACGCGCTCGCGCTCGACGACCTGCTGCGACGTGCCGAATCGACGGCGATCGACTACTCGACGGCCCAGCAGCTGATCACGACCGCGTGGAACCAGGTCGTCGCGCTCGTCCTCGTCGTCTGGTCTTCGGCTGGACGGGCGGGAAGCAGCTCGTCGACGAGCTCGTACACGGACGCGAAGGTGCAGACGGCGGAGATGAAGGAGGAGCGCGCCGAGAAGAAGGCCGCCAAGAAGGAGGTCAAGGAGGCGGAAAAGGACGCGAAGCGGCAACAGAAGTCGGCTGAATGAGCTGGATCTACGCGGAGCTCGTCGCAGTCTCGCTCGCTGCGATGCTCTCGCCGACGACGCTGATCTTCTCGGTGCTTGCGCTCGTGCTGGGCGATCGGCCGTTGCGTACGGGTCTCTTCTTCTACATCGGCGCACTGACGGCCACGCTCGCGGTCGGAGTCGCCGCCGCGTTCGTACTCGGCGACGTGGCGGCGTCCGAGACGCCGTCGACCCGAGGACGTGGGTCGCAGTCCTCGACGTGGTCGCCGCGCTCGTTCTTGCTCGTCTGGGTGGGCGAGGCTAGCGTCGACCGGGCCCGAGAACCAGGAAGGCAGGCGGTCAACCAGATGGGCAAGGTCGCGTCGTCACCTGCGATCGCGGTCGTCGGCGCCGGCGCCGCGCTCGCCAACCCCGGCGCCTTTATTCCGATCGCGCTGAAGACGATCTCGGAGACCGACCCGACAACTGCCGGCTATGCGGTGCAGTGGCTGTTCTTCGCCCTGGTCTCGCTGCTGCCGTTGCTCGTCGCGATCGTGCTTCTACTCGTCGCGCCGGGCTGGGCTGGTCGCCTGCTCGCGGCCGCCCAGGGCTGGCTCACGCGCCACGCCATTCAGGTGGCAATCGTGCTCGTCGCTCTGCTGGCTGTGGCACTGCTCCGTAACGGCATCGCGGGGCTTACGAGCTAGGCGCGAGCGCCGGCTCTCGAGCTTCGCCGCCGCCCTTCTCGCGGGCGATGGAGATCGCAACCGCGCCGAGCATCGCGAGCGCCAAACCGCACACCGCGACGACCACGTGCCACGCCGGTCGGCTCAGCCGCTCGTCGAAGATTAAGACTCCCAGCGCGACGGAGACGATCGGGTTGGACACGGATACCGTGGCGACGGACGTGGCGAGGTAGCCGGCGCTCAGCGAGACCTGCTGGAGAGCGAACGCCACGATGCCCGTGAGCGCCATTCCGTAGGGCTCCCAGTGCGACAGCACCGCGTCGACCCCGCCGTCGTGGAGCATCTCCAACGTCGGCTTGACAAGACAGGCGGAGACGCCGAACAGGATGCCCGAGATGACGCCGTAATACGCGGCTTGGCGCACAGAATCGCTCCTGCGAGCAGCCACGTAGAGGATCACGCACACGACTCCCAGGATGCCGAGAGCGATCGCCCACTCGTCGTTGGGGGCGTTCTCGTTGCCGCCCGCCGGATCGCCGAAGATCGCGTACATCGCCAGCCCGAGAACGACGACCGCCGCACCCACGATCTGACGAAGGCCAACTTCCTGCGCAGTCAGGAAGTAGCCGAGCGGTAGCGCGAACACGACCGTCGTGACGAGCAGCGGCTGGATGATCGCGAGCCGTCCGTGGTCGAGGGCAATCGCCTGCACGACATAGCCCACCAGCAGTGCGATCGAGCCCACGAGCCACCACTTGCTGGCTACGAGCCTGGCGAAGGAGCGCAGGCTGTCGGGAGACAGCCCGAGTGCGAGCGCTCCCTTCTGCTGGAGCGTTGCGGCGACCGCGAAGAGCAGCGCCGCGACGAGTGCGAGGATTTCGGCCAGAAGTGGGACTTTACGACAGCATGTGATTCGATCCGCGTATGGCTGACGGAAGCGCAAAGGAGAAATCGACCGCGCCCGACAGAGCCGGCGTCGTTCTCATCTCGCTGATCCTCGTCGCCGCAGTGGCGAACCTCAACCTGTCGGTCGCGAACGTCGCGCTGCCCGACATCGCGCTCGACTTCGATGCCGGCCAGGTGTCCCTCAACCTCATCGCCGTCGGCTACTCGCTCGGCCTTGCGGCCTCGGTTCTCTATTTCGGGGCGATCGGCGACCGCTACGGCCGCAAGCTCATGCTTCTGCTCGGAACGACCCTCGCCGTCCCCATGTCGCTGCTCGCCGCGTTCGCGCCGTCCGACGAAGTGCTGTTCGTCGCGCGTGTCGGTGGCGGCCTGGCGGCAGGCATGGCTTATCCGACGACGCTCGCCCTCATCGCAGCACTGTGGTCTGGCCCAGGGCGGACGAAGTCGATCGCGCTGTGGTCGGCTCTCGGCGGGGCGATTGCGGCACTCGGCCCGCTGATCTCCGGTGCGCTGCTCGAGGAGTTCGACTGGGGATCGGTGTTCCTCGTCACGCTGCCGCTGGCGGTCGTGGCGCTAGTGATGGCGTTCTTCTTCGTGCCGAGCCACGTCAACGAGACCACCGAGGCGGTCGACAACCTCGGCGGCGTCCTGTCGCTCGTCATGGTCGGAGCGCTCATCCTCTCGATCAACTTCGCACCGGTCCCGAACGAGACGACGCTCGTGCTCGTGCTCGGCGGCGCTCGCGCTCGTGACCGCCGTCGGCTTCTACCTGCGGCAGCGCCGTGCGACGAACCCGCTCTACGACCTCGACATCGCCGCCAGGCGCATCTTCTGGGTCGCTGCGTGCGCGGGGATCATCGTCTTCGGCTCCCTCATGGGTGCGGCGTTCATCAGCCAGCAGTACCTCCAGAACGTCCTCGGCTACTCGACGCTCGAGGCCGGGGCGTCGATCCTGCCGGCGGCGCTGTTCATGGTGATCGTCGCGCCGCGCTCGGCAAAGCTCGTGGAGGCGCGGGGAGCACGATTCACGCTGCTCTGCGGCTACGTCTTCCTCGTGCTGGCCTTCCTCTCCATGCTCCTGCTCTGGAAGGAGGACACCGCCTACTGGAAGATCGCGATCGCCTACGCCTGCATCGGAATCGGTGTCGGCTTCGCGGGAACGCCGGCGTCACACTCACTCACGGGCTCCGTTCCGGTGACGCGAGCGGGAATGGCCTCGGGAACGGCCGACCTGCAGCGTGACCTCGGCGGCGCGATCATGCAGTCGGTCTTCGGAGCACTGTTGACGGCGGGCTACGCGGCCGCGGCGGGAGCTGCCATCGCCGCCTCGGATAAGCACATCACGGACAGCACACAGGCGCAGCTGACGAAGTCGTTTGCCGGCGCCGAGGACGTGGCGGCGGAGCATCCGCAGTACGCGGACGCGATCATCTCGGGCGCGAAGACCGCGTTCCTCCAGGGTGACCAGTGGGCCTATACCGCCGGCCTCGTCGCGGTGATCGGCGGCGCAGTGCTCGTCTTCTTCATGTTTCCTAAGCGCGACGACGAGCGGCGCCTACTCGCGGCGTACCACGAAGAGGACACTGCCGGCGCTTGATGTCCGCTCACGGCGGAGAAGGGACGTTCATCGAGCCGCGGTGGCCGATCGCGCTGACGATCGGCGTCTACCTGACGCTCATGATCGTGCTGCGGATTTACGAGCCCGATCGGCCGGCGCTGGGCACACGCTGGCTCGTTCCTGGCGTCCTGGGGGGTCTGCTCGTGGCGCTTGTCCTGGCCGATCCCGCCCGCATCGAGGGGCGCGCTCGGTGGCTACGCAGAGTCTCGGGCGTGCTGATTCTCGCGCTCGCGGTCATGGCACTGGCGGCGACCGCTCTTCTCATCGCCGACCTCATCAGGGGCACCCACGTGGCAGACTCGGCGTCGCCGCTGCTCGTGTCGGGAGCGCTTATCTGGCTCGGAAACTGCCTCGTCTTCAGCCTCCTCTACTGGCACTTCGACAGCGGTGGGCCCCTCGCCCGGTATCGCGGCGACCGTGCCTACCGTGACTTCGCCTTCACACAGCACATGAGCCCCGAGCTCGCGCCGCCGGACTGGCGGCCGCAGTACATCGACTATCTCATCCTGGGGCTGACGACCAGCACGGCTTTCAGCCCGACCGACGTGATGCCGTTCGCCCCCTGGGCGAAGCTGACGATGGCGCTCCAGTCGATCATCTCGCTCGCAGTCGTGGGACTCGTCATCGCCCGTGCGGTCAACGTCTTCTCGTGACGGACGCAGTAGAAAAGAGACACCGCCGGGTGGAGGTTGTCGCGACGATCCTGCTCGCGGTGGCCGCCGTTGCCACGGCTTGGAGCAGCTACCAGGCCAGCCGCTGGAACGGCGAGCAGGCCAAGGTGACGGGCACGACGAACAAGCTTCGCATCGAAGCCGCGCGTGCGCAGGGTCTTTCCGAGGCCCAGAAGCAGGCCGACCTGGCGACGTTCACCCAGTGGGTCGATGCGTATCTACTTGGTAGAACCGAGCTGAGGGACTTCTACTTCAGGCGCTTCCGCAAGGAGTTCAAGCCCGCGGTGGTCGCGTGGATTGCGACGAGACCGTTGAAGAACCCCGGGGCCCCGCTGTCACCATTCGTCATGCCGCAGTACCGGCTCGCCTCAGAAGCCGAGGCAAAGCAACTCGACGCCGAGGCAAACGTTACCTCGGCGCTGAGGGATTCCTACATCCAGCGTTCGACCGACTACGTGCTCGCCGTGGTGCTCTTCGCGGCTGCACTATTCTTCGCCGGCATTTCGACGAAGGTCCCCTCACCGCGCCAGAAGGAGGCGCTCATTGCAATGGGCATCGTGATTTTTCTGGCGACAGCGGTCTGGATCGCCACCTCGCCTGTGAGCTTCTCCTTCTAGCTCGCGGGGTGCATGGGCACGAACTCGCGCGTACCTGCGTGATGATAGGCGCGTGATCGACGCATGAACGTCGTCTGGGCGGGTCTCATCGTCTTCGGCATCGCCGCGGTCGCTGCGGCGGCGATGCTACTCGTTCGCAGAGGCGCCCCCGAAGGAAGCTATTTCGCAGACGGCGACCGTGCCGCCGGCGTCTTCGGCGTCCTCGCCACAGGCCTCGCGCTCCTGATCGGCTTCATCGTGTTTCTCGCCTTCACGAGCTACGACACCGCTCGCACGGGGGCCGAGACGGAGGCACGGGTCGTATCGGAGCAGTTCGCCACCACGCAGCTTCTGCCTCCGACGATCAGCCGCCGGATCTCAGGAGAGCTCGTCTGCTACGCGCGATCCGTCGTCCACCAGGAGTGGCAGGCCGAAGGCGATGACAGGGATGAGATCAACCCATGGGGGGTTGCGATGTTCCAGAGCCTCCGGCTGGTCGAGCCCGGGACGCCCTCCGAGGAGGCGGCGTACGGGAAATGGCTCGATCAGCTGACGGACCGCTCGCAGGCCCGTGCCGACAGGCTTCATGCCGGAGAAGGTGTGATACCGGCGCCCCTCTGGATCGTGCTCATCCTCGCCTCGGTGATCGTCCTCAGCTTCATGCTGCTCTTCGCCGACAGCGGCGAGCGAGCGTTCGTGCAGGCGGCGCTCATGGCCTCCGTTGCCATCGTCATCGTCTCGCTCCTCCTGCTCTTGAAGTTCCTCAACGACCCCTTCCAAGATGGCGTAGGCGGGCTCAAGCCGACGGCGATGGAACGCACGGCGCGAACCATCGATGCCCAGGCTGCAGCCATCGGCCTTCTCGTGCGCGTCCCCTGCGACACCGAGGGTCTCCCGCGCGGCTGAGCTTTCTCGGTCTAGCGTGCCTCAGTGCGCAAACGCAGAGCCGGTGGTCTTGTCGTGCACGGGCGCGGGCTGGGCCTCGAGCCGCGGCAGCTGCCGTACGAGGTCGTCGATGAGCATGTCGGCCATGTCGTGTGTGAAACCGCGCTTGACGACGACACGTAGGGCAGCCAGATCCGTGCGGTTCTCCGGGAACGTGTACGCGGGTAGCTGCCAGCCGCGCTCACGAACGGCGTTCGAGACATCGAACACCGTGAAGTTGTCGACGTCGTCCCTCAGCTTGAAGGCGAACACGGGCAGCTCGTCGCCTTTCGTGATCAGCTCGAACGGCCCGAGCTCGGCGATGCGAGCCGACATTCGCGTTGCGACAGCACGCGCATAGCCGTGGACGTTTCGGTAGCCGGCGAAGCCGAGGCGAAGGAAGTTGTAGTACTGGGCGACTATCTGCGCGCCCGGGCGTGAGAAGTTCAGGGCGAACGTCGGCATGTTGTCCCCGAGGTAGTTGACCCAGAAGATCAGATCCTCGGGCAACGCGGCCGCGTCGCGCCACACGATCCAGCCCACGCCCGGATACACGAGGCCGTACTTGTGCCCAGATGCGTTGATCGAGGCGACTCTCGGCAATCGAAAGTCCCAAACGAGCTCGGGGTCGATGAACGGGGCGACAAACGCGCCCGAGGCACCGTCTACGTGGAGCGGGACGTCAAGGCCGGTCTCGGCCTCCAGCTTGTCGAGCGCCGCGGCGATCTCCTGCACGGGTTCGTACGACCCGTCGAACGTCGAGCCGAGGATGGCCACGACCCCGATCGTGTTCTCGTCGCAGCGTTTGACGGCCTCCTCGGCGGAGAGGTGGAAGCGATCACCCTCCATCGGCACGAGCCGCATCTCGACGTCCCAGTAGTTCGCGAACTTCTCCCAGCACACCTGGACGTTGATGCCCATGACGATGTTCGGCTTCTCAGCCGGCTGCCCCCCGGCAGCTCGCGCCTTCTGCCAGCGCCGTTTGAGTGCGAGCCCGCCGAGCATCGCCGCCTCGCTCGAGCCCGTCGTCGAGCAGCCGGTCGCCTCGTCCGCTTCGGGCGCGCGCCAGAGGCGGCTGAGAATGTTGACGCAGCGCATCTCGAGCTCCGCCGTCTGCGGGTACTCGTCCTTGTCGATCATGTTCTTGTCGAAGCACTCGATCATGAGCCGCTCCGCCTGCGGCTCCATCCAGGTGCTGACGAACGTGGCGAGGTTGAGACGCGCGTTCCCGTCGAGCATCAGTTCGTCGTGGATGATCTGGTACGCGCTGTCCGGCGCCATCTCCTCTGCGGGTAGCTCGTGGCGCGGGATCGGTGCCGAGTCGAGCGCGAACGACGGTGCAGGCGAGAGGTCGTGTCGCCTTGCAGCAGGACGCTTCGGATGCTTCAACGCCACCGACTCAACTCCCGTTCGCCAGCGGCTGGAAGGGGTGGAGCTCGTCCTGCCCCGGCTGCACGATGCCATAGCTCGACTCGGGCACCTCGTTCCAGGCGCCTTCGAGCTCGCGGATCGGCTCGGAGACTATGAGACGCGCGTCGTCGCCGACCTCGCCGAGCACCTCGAGCTCGGGGTGGAGCTTCCGAAGTGTCTCGACCTTCGTCGAGAAGAAGAGCGACCGCGATCTTCCTTCGCTCGAATAGCGAAACGCCCAGAGACGGGCGCCGTCGGACGCCGCGACCGTCATCTGGATCGGGTGCTCGATCCCGTGCTCGTGGCCGACCCGCTCGATAAACCCGACCGCGCGCGCAACGGCTGTGGGCGGATCCTCCTCCAGGCCGAAGGTCAACGCGAGGAAGAAGAACACCTCCGAGTCCGTCGAGCCGGCGATGTCGGGCCAGAGCGACGGGTCGACAGCGAACGCAAGGTCACGCTTCACGTCGTGAAACTGCGCGATGGCGCCGTTGTGCATCCACAGCCAGCGTCCGTGGCGGAACGGATGGCAGTTCGTCCACTGAATGGGTGTGCCGCTCGAGGCCCGAATGTGTGCGAACACGAGGCCGGAGCGAACATGGCCTGAGAGCTCGCGGAGGTTGGCGTCGTTCCACGCCGGCTCCGTGCTCTTGAAGAGCCCGGGCGTGTCCGCTTCGCCGTACCAGCCAACGCCGAAGCCGTCGCCGTTCGTCGTCTCGGCGCCGAGCTTGGAGTGGAGACTCTGGTCGATGAGTGAGTGCTCAGGCGTGTAGAGCAGCCGCTCGAGGAGAACGGGACTGCCCGAGTACGCAAGCCAGCGGCACACGATTAGGCCTTCATACCACTACCGGCGGCGCCAGGGCTGTTCAGACGCCGCGAGGCTCTCCATCGGCGGCGGCTGAGCCCGGGCGTCGAACCAGCGCGCATAGGCCGTCGTCAGCGGGACTGCGGTGACACCGTGCGCGAAGACCGACAGCGCGACAGTGATCGCCACCACAGCGGTCATCGTCTCGATGTGCTCAAGCTCGGAGCCCGCGAGGACGATCACCGCGAACACGATCGAGGCGAGGCCGCGAGGCCCGAACCAGCCCGTGTACGCCACTGTCGGCGGCCGCGCGCCCGAGCCGAGCAACGCCAGCCAGACAGGAACCATGCGGATGGCGGTGAGGCTGAGCACAGCGTAGAGCGCGATCTGCCAGTCGAGGATGTCCAGATTCGGGCCAAGCACGACGGCGCCGAAGACGACGAAGGTCACGCCCGCGAGCACGAGCCCGGTCGCATCGGTCAGGTATGTGACTTCACTGGCTTTGCGCCGGTGCAACCCACCGAAAACGAGACCGCCCACGAAAGCCGCGATGAAGCCGCTGCCGCCGAGCGGAGCGGCGATGCCGTACGCCAGCGCAGCGCCGGCGAGCGGGATGATCTGGAGCCAGTCCTCCGCCACGAGCCGCCGTGGCTCGGCGAAGCGCAGGACGAACGCAGCGACAGCGCCGGCAGCGACGCCGCCGACGATGCCGTAGCCGATCTCCTCCGCCACGATGCGCGCAGCGGCTCCGCCGCCGATCACCTTTTCTTCCGCCTCCGCAACGGCCAGCGCGATGAAGAGCAGCGGGACGCAGATGCCGTCGTTGAGCCCGCTTTCGACGTTCAAGCCCTGGCGGATGCGTGACGGGAGCCGCATGTCGGTGACGACCGCCTGGCCCAGCGCCGCATCGGTCGGGGCGAGGACGATCGCCAGCACGAGAGCCTCGGCCCAGGTGAGTCGCGTGAGCACGGCGGCCGCGACCACCGTGCCGCCGGCGATCGTGAGCGGTAGGCCGATCCCGAGCAGCCGCACGGGAAGGCCGACCTCTCGCCGCAGGAGGCGCAGATCGATCCGCGATGCGTCCGTGAAGAGCACGAGCGTCAGGGTCGCCTCTGCGAGCACCCGGACACCCTCGCTCTGGATCTGAAGGTCCAACCAGCCCAGCACCTCGGGGCCGGCGATCAGCCCGGCCGTCACGAAGACCATCGCCGCCGAGACGATCGTCGCCTCCAGCCGCCGCGACACAGCGGCGTAGCCGATGACGACCGAGGCGGCGACGGCCAGGCTCCACGAATCCATGGCCTAGCGTAGTACGGTCGGTGCGGAGCCCCCTCTCGGAGGCTCCGCACGTCACGTCAGTTCAGAGCCCTGCGCCTTCTTTCGCGTCGCCCCAACGCACTATCAACGCCCAGAGGACGATGATGTTCAGCGCAATCACGGTGAGCGACCACAGCGTGTAACCGCTGCTGCCGTCGTACCCGAGCTGAGCGACGAAGTTCAGGCCGACGACGACGATCGCCACCCAGCGAGCCCAGCTCATAGCCGAGACGAGCCCGTACCCCACGAGGGCAAGGACGACGCCCCAGATCATCATGATCCAGCCCCACTGGGAGACGTCGAGGACGAGTGCCCCGTTGTCCCCGACGATGTAGTACTGATCCCTGATCACAGCGACGAGGCCCTGGAGAAAGTCGAGCCCGCCGATGATCATCAGGAGCAGGCCAGCAAACGCCACCCAGCCTGCCCAGGCGCCTTTGGAAGCCACATGCCCTCCTTAAGTTGACTTCGCGTGAGTATGAGACTGGCTGCGGACGATTACAAGCTGTTTTGGGCCGCAGCACAACTCCCGTACGCTCTTTGGGTGCCTCAGGTGACCTATGTCGGGCACGCGACCGTCGTGATCGACCTGGACGGCGTGCGGCTGATCACCGACCCTGTGCTCCGTCCGCGCGTGCTTCACCTGCGACGTGTCGGGCCGGTCCCTGCCGCCGCGCTGCGCGGCCTGGATGCCGTGCTCATCTCGCATGCGCACTGGGATCACCTGGACGTGCCGTCGTTGGAACGCCTGGGCAAGGAGCTGCCGATCGTCTGTCCGCAGGGCGTCAGCGGCCTCCTGCGGAGGAGGCGCTTCGCCCACGTCACGACGCTCGATGTCGGCGAGGAGGTGCGATCGGCGCGCTCACCGTGCGAGCGGCGTGCACGCCGAGCATGACGGATGCCGCGGCCCGCTCGGCGCTTCAGGGCGAGCTCGGCTTCGTCATCACTGGGTCACGAACGGTGTACTTCGCGGGCGACACCGACCTGTTCGACGACCTCGCCGCCATGGGACCGCTCGACCTCGCTCTCGTTCCCGTCGCCGGCTGGGGCTCCAAGGTCGGCCCTGGGCATCTCGACCCTGAGCGGGCGGCCGAGGCGGTTCGCTTGCTGCGGCCACGGCTGGCCGTGCCCATCCACTGGGGAACCATGGCGCCGCTCGGCCGGGCTCCGGATCTGGAGCCGCCGCACGAGTTCGCCCGGTTGGTGGCCGAGCTCGCGCCGGACGTCGAGGTCCGAGTCCTCGAGCCGGGAGAAATGCTGGACTTCTAGCCGCGCGGTTTCCGGCGCCGGCCCGCGCGCCCGCTTCCAGATGAGGTCGAGGACCACGGACAGCACCGTGATGGCGACGATCGCGGCGAACGTCTCCGGCGCGTTGCGCAGGGTGTCCACGGCGAAGAAGACGAGCACGACAGCGGTTGCCACGATCGCCGTCAGCACGACGACCGCCAGCGAGCCCGTCTCGGCCCGCAAGCGGAACGCGGAGACACCGACGAGCAGGAAGATCACGAGCGAGCAGGCGCTACCGACCGACGCGATCGCCGAGAGATCGACGAGATTGGAGACCACGAGCACGAGCGCGGCGGTGATCAGCATCCCTGCGTGCGGGCCGAACCGCGTCTCGCGAGCGAAGAACGGCGGGAACTGTCCCGCCCCTGCAAGCATCCGCGTCAAGCCGCCCGATGCGTAGAGCGTCGCGTTCACCGAGGAGGCCGTTGCGAGGAGCGCGGCAATCGAGACCATCGTGAAACCCGCGTCTCCGAGAGCGGGTCGGGCAGCCTCGGCGATGGCCGTCTCGCCGTACCCGACGACCTCGGCGACGGTGAGCGTGCCGAAGACCCCGAGCGAGATGAACACGTAGAGAACGGTCGTCACGCCCAGCGCGATGTACATCGCTCGCGGGAGCTCACGCGCCGGGTCGCGCAGGTCACCGACAGCGAAGGTGATCACGCTGAAGCCGAGGTATGCGAAGAACGTGAGGGCGACACTCGCGATGATGTCCGAGACGGGCGGGTAGCCACTGAATGCGAGCAGGTCGGTGTCGATGTCGACGATGGTCACGGCGATGAAGACGGCGAAGACGGCCAGCAGGACGACGACGATCAGCGACTGGGCGCGGTCCACCACGCGCGACCCGACGAGGTTGATCGCCGCCATCGCGACCACGACCAGGGACGTGAACGCGTTGTCCCACCAGCCGGCGGCGTCCTCGCCGACGAAGAGCGAGGTCGCATAGGCGCCGAAGGCCACAGCCACCATCGAGCCCACGATGACGATGGCCGCGAAATACCCCAGCCACGACGCGATGCCGACGAGACGTCCGTTCCCGAAGCTCTGCATGAGGTACGCGATCAGCCCGCCCGACGACGGGTAGCGCACGCCGAGCTTTGACGACCGTGTAGCCGAGCAGCGCGGCGACGATCCCGGCGAGGAGGAAGGAGAGCCAGACGGCCGAGCCGGCTACGGTGCCGGCCTCGCCGAGCAGGGCGAAGATGCCGGCGCCGACCATGGCGCCGATGCCGAGGAAGGCGGCGCCGCGGACGCTCACGCTAGCGTTCGATGCCGTCGAGGACGGCTGTGGTCTCAGTCACGCCCGAGCTTCGACTCGATCGCGGCGAGCCGTTCCTCGAGTCGCTGCAGCAGCTCCAGCAGCTCCTTGTCCGCCGCCTCGCGCTGCGCCAGCTCGCGCTCTCTCGCTGCCTCCTGGTCGCTGGAGACGAACAGCGAGGTCACCGTCGCCGTCAGGAAGGCGAGGAACGTGACACCGAGGATGATCACGCCACTGCCTACGATGCGGCCGTAAGGGCGTCGTGGGTACGACGTCGCCGTAGCCGACGGTGGCGAGCGTGACGATCGCCCACCACACCGCGAGGCCGTAGTTCGGGAAGTTCGTGCGGTCGACCAGAATCATCGCGAGCCCCGACACCAGTGCGAGGACGACGGTCGCCGCAGCGAGGTACGGGAAGATCCGGCGCCGCGCTACGGCCCGCGCCACGGACTTGTCGAGCCGGCTTCCCAGTCTCCGCCTGGGCACAATCGGCGGCGAGCCTACGCCGGCGTGGCGCCCGCTGGAAACTCTCGTACGGTCAATCGCCGGAACGCCTCGACGCCGAGCCCGGTCACGGCGGCGAAGATGAGGATCGACCACGGCTGCCGGAAGGCGGGCGTCGGGCCCCAGGCGACGACGAGCAGGTACAGCAGGCCCACGACCGCGTAGACGAGCCCGGGATGGTCGCGGAGGCTCGGCGCGAGCCGCTGACGCACCCAAACCGCCGGGCGCGATCGGCCCCGCAAGCACAGCCGCGACGATGAGGATCACGCCGTAGGCGATCGCGGTCCAGGCGATGCCGGCCAGCAGGTCGGTGCCGATGAACCACGCGTTCGACGCCGACTGCCGTATCGACTCGCCGCTCGCGAGCGTGTCGACGATCCAGTTCCCCGTGAGGCGACGGAGTGACCAGCAGCAGCGCGCCGACGACGACGAACGTGATGCCCACGGCGCGCAGCGTCTCTCGCCGCCGGCCCTTCGCGAGGTAGACGGCCAGGGCGAAGAGCACGAAGACGGCGATCGCGAGCCAGACGGACAGCTTGCGAATCAGCTCTACGGCCGTCTGCACCGTCCCCAGCTGGTCAGCCTTCATGATCACGATGCGGCCGGCGTCCGGGCCGAGACGCTCCTCGACCTGCTGCTCGGTCAGGCCGACGCGGTCGGCCAACTGCTGGACGATCGGGGACAGGTCGAGCACGACCTCTCCCTCACCAGTCTGCAGGAACTGGCCCTCGTCGTCGACGATGCGGATGAAGGCTTCGTGGGCGCGGCGGTTCGCCTCCTCCCAGAGCGTCTGCACGCCGGGACGGCTGAGCAGGTTGTCGGCCGCACGTACCGAGAGCTCCCGCAGGCCGCCGGCGATCGGTGCCGCGAGCGGCTTGACCTCCGGCGGAAGACGTGCCTGGAGCTCGGCCGCGACGTCGACGTTCGTGTACAGCTGGTCGACGAGATAAAGCGAGAGAGCGCCGCGGATCTCGTCGTTCTCGAGCAGCTGGGAGCTCGTTGCCACCCACTTGTCGGTGTCGAGAGCCTGCCGCTTCGCCCACACCGTCAACGCGGAAACGAGGCCAATCAGGCCCGCGAGGATGATCAGCACCCAGACCGTGATCCGGCGCCAGCGCGGAAGCGGCGCAGCCGAGTTCATGCGCATGAGCCTAACGCAGTTCGCGCAGGCGGAACGCGAGGATGATGTCTGTGATGCCCTTGCTCAGGCAGATCACGCCGACGTAGACGACCAGGAGGATTATCTGCTCGTCGAAGTTTCCCGCCACCCAGAAGGCCAGCCCGAGCTGGATCAGGCCGACGATCAAGAGAATCCACCAGAGGTCGTTCACGTGCTTCGTCGCAAAGGCGGTGATCACGTCGAAGATCCCCTTGAAGAGGAACCACCAGCCGATGATCGAGGCGAGGGCGAGGAACGTCCAGTTGGGGTTCGCGAACGCGACGATGCCCGCGATCACGAAGATCACACCGAGGAAGCCGTGTAGCCACTTCCAGCCGCCGTGCACCGCCCCGATGGACATGAACTCGTCGATGCCGGACGCGATCGCGATGACGCCGAAGAGGATGGAGACCGCATACACCGTCGTCAGCTCCATGCGGAAGACGATGAGGCTCATGATCAGCCAGAGAATCCCGGCGATCAGGAAGACCCACCATGCCTTGGACACCATCCGCGCGGTCTCCGCGGAGTCGTACGTCGCTTCGCTCACGATCCCTCCTTAACTCGACGTCCCGCAGATCCTACGACGATTTGCGGATCGGGATGCCGAATTGCTGCTCGGGGCGAAGCGGGGCGCCACACGCCTCGCACTTCACGGCGAACGCCGACGAGAAGCGGGCGTCGCAGACGGGACAGCGCGCGAGCAGCTCGCCGCCGCAGGCCGCGCACGCCTCGGGCAGGTCGTGTTCGGTCTCCTCGAAATACCGCTGAGCGGCACCGCAGCGGAGGCAGACCGCCACCCAGTCGCCGAGCACCTTGCGGCGCTCCTCCCGCAGCCAGTCGGAGGCCTTGCCCACGCCCGGACTCTAGAGAGTCGTCAGCCCTTGGCGGCGCGGATGACTGGGATGGTGAACAGAAGCACGAGCAGCAGGAGCAGGAACGCCGGGTGCACGAAGATCGCGAGCGGGATCGCGAGCACGACCGGGAACATGAGCACGAGCAGGATGATCGCGATGATCTTCAGTCCGCGGCGGTCGCTCATGAGGTTGCGATGCTACAGGCTCAGGGCGAGACCACGCGCGTGACGATGATGCCGGCGGCGTTCGACTGGCCGACGATGCGTACCGCCAGGAGCCAGCAGCCCCCATCGGGGACGAAGATGGTCGACGGCCAGTAGCCCGCCGGTCCGCCCGCTCCTCGGAACTCCTGCCTGAACGTGCTCTGACCGTCGAGTCGCGATCCCGTGACAACGAGCGTGCCGCCGAGCGGCCTCCCGCGCCAGAGCACTTTTGCGTACGTGCCGTCTGGAGAGCGGCCGCCTGCGTAGAGCAGCGCGCGACCGTCCTCGGTTCGCCACGGCCAGCCGCCTGAGACACCTGACCGCGCCGGATTGATCCGCACCCAGCCGTCCGCTCCTGCCGCCGTCGCGTCGCACGTGCCGTCGGGGGCGGGATCGATCGCCTTGACGACGAGGCGACGTGTCCAGCCGTCGGTCTTCAGCGTCAACTCCCAGCAGCCGGCTGCGGGCACCGTGATTCCCGAGGGGTACCACCCCTCGCCGAGCGTCGCGCTGAACTGCGCGCGGAAGGAGCCGCTGCCGTCGAGCCGCCTGCCGGTCAGCGTGAGCCTGCTGCCACCCCACTTCTTCGAGTACCACGCGATCTTCTCCGCCATCCCGGCGCGCAGGACGACCCCTTCCGACCGGTTGACGCGTCCATCTCCGAGGTAGCGATACGAGAGGAGCACGCCCTCCAGCTGCGTCTTGGCCGGGCCGCCGGCAGCGATCCACGGGACGCCCTTTGCCCGCGCATTCCACTCCCAGTGCACCGGCGCGGCGGCGCACACCGAAGTGGCCGTGGAGGAGTCGTTGGCGGACACCATGCTGACCGCCGCCACGGCGGCGCCGAGTGCCACGCCCAGCCCGGCGCGCCGACCCACCATCTCGTTAAAGTGCCACACGATGGCGATCGCCCGCGAAGCCGAGCCGGTCGGCTCACTCGCCGAGGTCCGAGAGGCGGGCCTCGACCGCGAGGATCTCCTCGGCATCTACCGCAACATGCTGGTCACGCGCGGCATCGAGGAGCGCGGCCACATTCTCTACAAGCAGGGCAAGATTCCTGGCTCGTTCTACACGGGCAAGGGCAACGAGGGCGCGGCCGTAGGCGTGGCGACGGCGATGGGGTCCGAGGATGTCGGCACGCCGCTCCACCGCGACATGGGCGTGCACGTCACGCGCGGGGTCGAGCCCTGGCGGATCTTCGCGCAGTACATGGGCCGCTCCGGCGGCCCCACGGGCGGCAAGGACGGCAACGTCCACATGGCAGACGCCAACCTCGGCCTGATCGCGATGGTCAGCCACCTGCCGGCGATGCTGCCGGTGGCGGTCGGCTGCGCGCTCGCCTTCCGCATCCGTGAGGAGAACCGCGTCGCCGTCGGCTGGTTCGGCGAGGGCGCCTCGGCGCGCGGCGACTGCCACGAGGCTATGAACCTCGCCGGCGTGCGTCGCCTGCCGGTCGTCTTCATCTGCGACAACAACCAGTGGGCGTACTCCACGCCGGCGCACCTCGAGTACTCGGTCGAGCACATCGCCGACCGCGCACAGGCGTACGGCTTCGACGGCGTCGTGGTCGACGGCACCGACGTGCTCGCCGTATACCGCGAGACGAAGCGCGCGATCGAGAAGGCGCGGGCCGGCGAAGGGCCGACACTGATCGAGTCGGTGACGCTGCGCATGGAGGGCCACGCGGTGCACGACGACGCCTCCTATGTGCCCAAGGAGATGTTCGAGGAGTGGGCGAAACGCGATCCGATCGAGCGCTACCGCTCCTGGTTGCGCGACAACGCCGACTTCTCCGATGCGGAAGAGGACGACATCTCCGCGGACGTGAAGCGCGTCCTGAACGAGGCCATCCGGCTGGCCGACGAGTCACCGCTTCCCGACATCTCCACGCTGACCGAGGGGGTCTACGCGACCCCGGAGGAGCTGGACACTCCCCACCACAAGTAATGGCCGAGCTGACCTACCTGCAGGCAATCTCCGACGGGCTCCGCCAGGAGATGCGGCGCGACAAGCGCGTCTTCGTCATCGGCGAGGACGTCGGCGTGTACGGCGGCGCCTTCAAGGTGACGCAGGGTTTCCAGGAGGAGTTCGGGCCCTGGCGTGTGATCGACGCGCCGCTCTCCGAGACGGCGATCGTCGGTGGCTGCACGGGTGCGGCGATCATGGGCATGCGCCCCGTGGCGGAGATGCAGTTTGCGGATTTCGTCTCCTGCGCATGGGATCACCTCGTGACCGTCGCCGCCAAGCAGCGCTACCGCGCGGGCACGCCCGTGCCGATCGTCGTCCGGCTGCCGTCCGGCGGTGGCTTCTCCGGCGGGCCGTTCCACTCGCAGAACCCCGAGAGCTCGTTCGCGCACATCCCCGGCCTCAAGTGCGTCTGCCCGGCGACGCCGGAGGACGCGAAGGGCTTGCTCATCGCAGCGATCGAGGACCCGAACCCCGTCCTCTACTTCGAGCACAAGCACCTCTACCGCCGCATCAAGGCGGAGGTGCCGGAGGAGCGCTACACGGTGCCGATCGGCAAGGCTCGCCTGCACCGCGAGGGCGACGACGTGTCCGTCATCACCTGGGGCGCCATGGTCTACACGGCCTCGGAGGCCGCCGAGCAGCTCGAGGCCGAGGGGATCTCGATGGAGATCGTCGACCTGCGCTCGGTCATGCCGTGGGACAAGGATGCGGTGCTGGAGAGCGTCCGCAAGACGTCGAAGGCACTCGTGCTGCACGAGGACACCCACACGGGCGGCTTCGGCGCAGAGATCGTCGCGACGATCGCGGAGGAGGCATTCGAGGACCTCGACGGGCCCGTGCGACGGATCACCGCGCCCGATTGCCCCGTGCCGTTTTCGCCGGTGCTGGAGCAGGCGTACATCCCGCAGGTCGACGACGTCGTCAACGGCGTCAGGGATTTGGCGAGCTACTGATGGCGACGGCCGTCGTCGAGGTCGTCATGCCCCAGATGGGCGTCTCCGTCTCCGAGGGGACGATCCTCAAGTGGCTCAAGCAGGAGGGCGAGACGATCGAGGCCGACGAGCCGCTGCTCGAGATCTCGACCGACAAGGTGGACACGGAGGTGCCGAGCCCCGGCTCCGGCGTCGTGCAGCAGATCCTCGTCGCCGAGGGCGAGACGGTCGACGTCGGCACGCGGCTGGCGGTCATCGCTCCGGAAGGCGCAGCCGTGGAGGAGGAAGCGTCCGCGGAGCCCGAGCCTGAGCCTGCAGCCGTAGAGCCCACTCCCGAGCCCGCCGCCGCAGCTCCTGCCGCACCCACCCCTGCACCCGCGCCCGCACCCGCCAACGGCGGCGCGGGAGAGAGAACGTTCGTCTCGCCTGTCGTCGCGCGCATTGCCGGCGAGCACGGCATCGACGTGTCACAGGTACCTGGTACGGGCGCAGGTGGCCGCGTGACGAAGAAGGACATCCTCGCCTACGTCGAGTCGGGCCCGCCCGCTGCGCCGCCACCGGCCGAGGCGCCCGCAGCAGAGCCCGAAGCACCGCCGGCGGCGCCACCTGCCCCGGCAGCACCCGAGCCCGCTCCCGCAGCCGCCGAGGCTACCTGCGCCGGCACCGGCCGCAGCCGCTCCGGCGCCGGCACCGGCCGTGGCAGGCGAGTCCGTCGAGCCCATGAACGCGATGCGGCGCGGCGTCGCCGACCACATGCGCCGCTCGCTCGACACCTCCGCGCACGTCACGAGCGCGATCGAGGTGGACATGTCGGCCGTGGTCGCCATCCGCGCGAAGCTCAAGCCCGAGTACGAGAAGGCCTACGGCGTCAATCCGACGTACCTCGCGTTCGTCGCCCGCGCGGCCGTCGACACGATTCGCGACTACCCGTGGATCAACGGCGAGATCCGCGGCGAGTCGATCGTCACGCGTAACTACGTCACCCTCGGCATCGCCGTCGAGCTCGCGGACGGCAAGGGGTTGATCGTGCCCGTGATCAGGAACGCCGAGGGTCTCAACCTGCTCGGGGTCACGAGGGCGATCGCAGATCTCGCCGAGCGCTCGCGCTCGAAGAAGCTGCTGCCGGACGACGTCCAGGGCGGCACGTTCACGATCACGAACCCCGGTGGCTACGGCACGTTCCACGGCACGCCGATCATCAACCAGCCTCAGGCGGCGATCCTCGGCACGTACGCGGTCGTCAAGCGGCCGTGGGTGATCCAGGACGCCCGGGGCGCGGACGTGATCGCGATCCGGCCGATCATGAACATCACGCTGACGTACGACCACCGCCTCGTCGACGGTGCGCTCGCCGGCCGCTTCCTGCGCGACCTGCGCGAGAAGCTCGAGACCTGGCCCGAAGAGCGCTACTAAGCCATGCGAGGCAGCTGCCTCTGCGGTGGCGTGACGTTCGAGGTGACGGAGCCGTTCAGTCGCGTCTCGTTCTGCCACTGCACGACGTGCAAGGCGATCTCCGGCGGCCCCGGCTCGGCGACGGGCCGCGTGCCGACGAGTGCCATCCGCGTGCTCACGGGGCGTGAGCTGATCCGTACGTACCAGCCTGACGAAGGGACCGCGAAGAGCTTCTGCGGAGTGTGCGGCGCCAACCTCTTCGGCACCGGGTGGCCGGACTCCGACGTGACGGGCGTGCGGCTGCCTGCTCTCGACGAGCCGTACGACGGGAAGACCGACATGCACATCTACGTCCGCTCGGTCGCGCCCTGGGAAGTGCTCCCGGACGACGGCCTGCCCCGCCACGAGACCGCGCCGTGAGACAGGGCTATCTGCTGTCACTCGGCGAGACGCCGTATGTCGAGGCGTGGGAGCTGCAGCGATCGCTGGCGGCGGCCGTCCAGCAGGACGCCATCCCCGACACCGTCGTTCTGCTCGAGCATCCGCCCGTGGTCACTACCGGCCGCCGCACGGATGACGAGGAGCTCCACGTGCCGGCGGACGCCGACGTGGAGATCGTGGAGACGAACCGCGGCGGCAAGTCGACGTACCACGCGCCCGGCCAGCTCGTCTGCTACCCGATCCTCGATCTCAACCGCCACGGACGGGACGTGAAGCGTTACGTCCGCGATCTCGAGGAGGCGGTCATCCGCACGCTGGCCGCGCACGAGATCGAGGGCGAGCGGATCGAGGGGCTGACGGGCGTCTGGCTCCAGTCGCCTCCCAGGAAGATCTGCTCGATCGGCGTTCACGTCTCGCGGTGGGTGACGACGCACGGCTACGCGCTCAACGTCGACCTCGATCCGGCGCCGTTCACCGACTGGATCACTGCGTGCGGGCTCGAGGACGCGGCTTTCACCACCATGGCCCGGGAGCTCGATCGCCCGCTGGCCGTGGACGACGTTCGGCCTGCTGCAGTCGAGGCGCTCGCCGACGTATTCGACCTCGAGCTGGAGGAGCTGCCGGCCGAGGACGGCGCCGGACTCTGGGCGCAGCCCATCCACGAGAAAATCGCCGGATGACCGTCGAGATCCAGCCCATACCGCGTCCCGGGTGGGATCCTCTTCCTGACTCCACGGGCATCGTGGGCCGCGTGCTCGTCCGCGAGTGGGGCTTCTTTATCGCAGAGCTGCGGTTCTCCGAGCACGCGTCGATCACCGAGCACGCCGGGCGTCAACGACGCGATCGTCGACGTGCATCCAGGGCGAGGGCTTCACGTCGGTCGCCGGCGAGGTGATTCCCATTCGGGAGGAACAGCAGGTGCGGTGGCCCAAGGGCATCCCGCATCACCTGTGGACCGAGGGCTCCACGATGACGACGCTCATGTTCGAGCGCGACGAGGCGCAGCATCTAGGCTGACGCGCGATGGAGCGCTCGTCACCAGTCGCCGAGCGGCCGCGCCGGCCGGAGTGGATGAAGGTCCGCGCCCCGAGCGCCGATACGCGCTACTTCGAGGTGCGCTCGCTGCTCCACGGTCAGCGTCTGCACACGATCTGCGAGGAGGCGCGCTGCCCGAACATCGCCGAGTGCTGGGGCCGCGGCACCGCGACCTTCCAGATCCTCGGCGACACGTGCACGCGCGCGTGCCGGTATTGCTACGTCAACTCGGGCAAGCCCGAGAGCCCGCCCGACCCGCTGGAGCCGCTGAGGCTCGCGCACGCTGCCGCGCAGATGGAGCTTCACCACGTGGTCGTCACCTCGGTCGACCGGGACGACCTGCCCGACAAGGGCGCCGCTCACTACGCTGCGACGATCCGCGCGTTGAAGCGCAAGTTGCCCGACGCGTCGGTGGAGGTGCTGACGCCCGACTTCCTCGGCTACGAGGAAGAGGCGCTGGCAATCGTGCTCGGCGCGCGACCCGAGGTCTTCAACCACAACATCGAGACGGTGCGGAGGCTGCACCGGAGGATGCGCGGCGCCAAGGCGTCGTACGGCAAGGCGTTGTGGCTGCTGCGTCGCGCGAAGGAGGTCGCGGACTACCCGGTGCTCACGAAGTCTGGCATCATCGTCGGCCTCGGCGAGACGAACGACGAGGTCGTGGAGACGATGCGCGACCTGCGCGCACACGGCGTTGACGTCGTCACCATCGGCCAGTACCTCCAGCCGTCTCAGAAGCACACGAAGATCGACCGCTGGGTGCACCCGGACGAGTTTCGCTGGTTCCGCGAGCAGGGCGAGGCGCTCGGCTTCGGCTCGGTGTTCTCCGGCCCGCTCGTCCGCTCGAGCTACCGCGCCGACGAGCAGAAGCACGCGGCAGAGACCGGCCGCGGCGCCGTCGCGTACTAGCTATTGAGCCAAGGGAGGGCCGCCCCCGGGCAGCCCTCCCCCTTGGCCATATGTCCCAAACGCGCGCCTTGGAAACCCGAGCCGTGCCTGTGGAGGGTCAGGGGTAGTCCGGCTCAGGGCAGTCGGCACGCGGTCGGCTCCGAACAGACGCGCGGCTACCCAAGTCACCTCGTGCCGTGACCTTGAACGCAGTGCAACGGTCAACCAACGATCGCGAGAACGTCACAACGAACCGGCCAGAGATACCAGTCCGCTTCTCCTTCGTCCACGTCTTTGACGAGACGGCGAGAACGAGCCTCACCCGCTCTCCCGCCTTGAAGTTCGTGCCTACTACTTCCAACGGCGCGACGGTCACGACTCTGAGCCTTGACAGGCTGGTCGAGGAACCCCAAGCAAGACTCGAACCCCCGGCAACCGCCACGCACGCGGCCATTAGTAGCGCCTTGCGCATCAGCATCAGGATACGCCGATGGACAACAGTGACGCTGGGGCGGAGCAGATCCCACCCCAGCGCCACGTGTGTCCCCTAGCTCTTGCCGATGCCGAAGGCCGAGCCGGCCATCAGGAACGTTCCTGGGCCGAGCGACGGGAACGGCCCGGAGTCACGGCCATCGGCCCAGAGACCGTAGACCTTCAGGCCGGGACCCGCCTGAGCATCGATGTAGTCGCCCATGTTGGGCCGGATGTTCGAGATGACGTTTCCACTCGGCGTGCACCAGAACGATGTTCCGCTCGAGAGTTTCAGCGGCATCGAGAAGCTCGCGCCGCCGTCCTTCGAGTATGTCCACCAGGTGTCGACGAGCGAGCTCCACGGTCCGACCCGGGTGCCCGCTTCGGTGGTGCGAGAGCATTCGTTGTCGGCAGGATTCGCCGTGAGACCGGTCGCCGACTCCTCGAGGTAGACGACGTGCACCTCGCCACCGGGGCCAACACTCACGTCCGGCCACCAGCGCTTGGTCGCGCCTAGCGTCGCAGTGTGAGCAGGCAGTGGGCCGCCGATCGCAACGGGTGCGCTCCAGGTAGCGCCGCCGTCGTCCGAGTACTTGAGGTAGGTCTGGATATCAATCAGAACCTGTACGTTCGGGCTCGGGTTTCCCACCGGTGAGACCGAGCTGTAGTACGTCACATAGATGCGGCCCTTGTACTTGCCGGTCTGCGCGACGTCGATGCGTGGGTGATCGTTGACACGAGCCCGGTTGTAGCCAATTGGCGGGTTGTTGCGCGACGAATTGATGTCCGCCACGGTGTTCATTGGTGCGAAGGTCGCGCCGCCATCGGTCGAGCGCGCGACGACGATCTTCGCATCCGAGCTGATACCAGTGGGGTTGAGGAACGTCGGGCCGTACTGCCAGACCACGTACACGTCGCCGTTCGGGGCGACGGCCGGGGCCGAGCTCTGCTGTAGATGACCGAAGTTGCCGCACGCGGCGACAGAGTCTGGTGCCTCGGGCCCGGCAATCCCGGGGCCCTGCCAGGTTGCCCCGCCGTCATGCGTCCGCCAGACCTCGATCTGCCCGAAGCCGTTCTGCTGAAGCCCGCAGAGCTGCTGGAAGTTCGTCAGCGAAACGTATGCGTCGTTCTTGTTGGAGTTCTTTCCGGAGACGAGCGCTTCCTTGTCATAGAAGTCATCGTTCGGCACGACGTTCCCGGGAGAGTCAAATGTCTGGACGTCGTCCCACACGAAGGTCCCACCCGTAAAGTGGCCACGGTGGACGCTGACCCCGAGCGAGGCGCCTGTGTTCTTGTTCACAGCGAGATTGGCGTAGTAGAAGGTTCCCGCCCCGTTCTGGTCCATCCACGGATCCCCACGTGTGAGGATGTCGGTACCCAGGAGCGAGGGTCCGCCGCCATCGGTCCAGTTCTGGCCACCGTCGGTTGAGAACGCATAGCCCGAAAGGCCTGGCGGCGATTGCGGAGTGCAAGCCGAGTTGAATGGAGGACCGCAAAAGCCCTGGGCGTCGTTGAAGCCGGCCAGCAGGTTCTGGCCGTGCACTGCCAGCGTCGTCTCGCTACGCCCGACAAGACCGGCCGGAGGGCCGGACTGCAGTGCATTCGCGAATACGTTGTCGCCCACCCGAGGTGGCGAGCCTGTCGCCGTGACTGCACCGCCGATACCAACGGTGAATATCGAGTCTTCCTCGACGGCCACCGGCGGCACACTCAGGAGATCGATCTTGCCTGACGGAAAAGGCGGGCCAGTGGCGCCGGACGCTGCGCCTCCCAAGCTCAGCGCGATGGCGCCGAGCAGGGCGACCAGGAGTGATCGCTTCATCTTCCCTTCTCCCTTCCTTCGTGAACTTCGACCAAGGACGCACCTACCCGGATGCGCACGGGAAGTAACCGTTGCCTCGTATCGGAGGGCATGCACCGCGAGAGAGTGACGCGCAAGACGAGAGAGGCCGGCTTTCGCCGGCCTCTCCGCGCAACTTGCTACGCCCTGGTTACGGGCGGTCGATGACGAAGTTCGGGGACGTCCAGGTCTCGGTCTGCTGCTTCGAGCCGAGCGCCTTGACGAGCTCGAACTTCATGTAGTACGTCCCGTCGGCGACAGGCCCGGCGTTGCCGAGGCTCTGGCCCTCGCCCTTCTTCGCCTTGCCGTCCCACGGGAAGGCGAAGAACGAGGTGGCCCCGCTGTTTCGCGCCAGGAACTCCATCGTCATGCCCGTCCCGATCCACTTGTTGCCCGACACCCTGTACACGTCGCCGGTGAGGCTCCGTGCCTGGTGGTCGAGGTGGAAGAGGAAATGAGGCACGTTGAACGGGTCCGCGAAGCTGAACACGTTGTTGGTGGTGTCATCTGGGATGAAGTCGTAGCTCCCGCCTGCGAAGCAGTTGAGCTGACCGGGCTGGAGCTGCGTGCAGCCGACGAGCCTCGACAGGAACGGGAATCCCTGCGCGTTGGGCGTCATTACCGCGATCGACTGGTAATCGCCCTTGAAGCCGGCGTAGGGCACGCGGTACTCCTGTCCGCCGCCTTGCGGCGTGAACTTGACGTACCCGCCGTAGACACCCTTGTTCGGCAACGACCCGCTCGGCGTGATTGACACCCTGAGGTTCGCGGTTCCGTTGCCCGGCACCGTGATCGAGTCTCTGCTGAAGCTGACCGTCGAGAAGGCGGTCGAGTACGCGACGGCGGGGAACGTATTCGTCGTACCCGCCGCAGGCTCGTGCGACACGCTGTATGTCACGGGCGACCCGCTCGAGTTGCGGAGCGTGACGGTCCTCGTGCCGCCGTTGCCCTCGCCCAGCGAGATCTTCCCCGGCTGGACCAGCGTCGTCGCGAGGATCGCGTCGTCGATGTCCAGCATGCCCGCACCCTGACGGTGCGTCGGGTCCAGATACGTCTGCCCGAACTGGAGCTTCGGATCGGCGCTGTTCTGGAGGATGTCACGCACGTCACCCGGCTTCGTGTTCGGATGCGCCTCGAGCAGCAGCGCGACGGCACCCGCAACGTGCGGCGAAGCCATCGACGTGCCGCTGATCGTGTTGTACGTCCCGGCCTCGATCGGGTACGTCGAGCGGATCAGACCGCCCGGTGCACCGATGTCCGGCTTGAGTGTCAGCTCGGCGTTCAACCCGAAAGAGCTGAACGACGAGATCGTCCCGCCCGTGGGGTTCGGGGTGCTGACCACGTTCGTGGTCCAGTTCCATGTCTGGCCCCGGCAGAGCTGCGGCGATCGTGACCCCGTCGGCCTGGGAGATCTGGATGACCGGAATCGTCACACCATGTGCTGCACCGAGTGTGCCGTTGGGAAGCCCGGGGAGGTTGTTGTAAACCGCGACTGCGCTCGCACCCGCGGCCTGCGCGTTCTGCGCCTTGACGACGAACCCGCACGTACCGCGCTGGATGAGTGCGAGCGTTCCAGCCGGGAAGCCTGCGAAGTTCGCGGCCGTGCAACCCAGATTGGGGTTGACACCAGCGGTAGGCGCCGCGATCGACAGGCTGCCCGAGAAGGGTGCCGGTTTCGGAGGTGGCGAGCCCCCCATGTTCGTGTAGCCGACAGTCAGTCCCAGCGGGGTGACCGTTCCCGCGTTGATGTTGACGAACGTGTTGTCGTAGGACGCGACGCCGATGACGCCGTCGCCGACACCGGGAGCGCCGGCCGAGTACACGCCGCTGGCCCCGCTGTTGCCGATCGAGGTGACGACGACCACGCCCTGCTTGAGCAGGTTGTCGCTGGCCTGCGCCAGAGGCGCCTGCGGCCACGTGTTGAAGGCGTCGCCGAGGCTCATGTTGACGATGTCGACGCCGTCGGCCAATGCCCTCTCGAGCGCGGCGAGGATCACGTCGTCGTTCGCGGAGCCTGCGCAACCGAAGATGCGGTACGCGCCGAACGTCACGCCCGGCGCAACGCCTGTCACGCCGCCGTTGGCGCCGACGATGCCGGACACGTGCGTCCCGTGGCCGTTGCAGTCGTCTGCAATCGCGTCGGGAACCGGCGTCGGACTGTACGCAGGCGATGCCGGGTCGGCGTTGTAGGCGTCACCGACGAAGTCGAACTGCGATGTGACGCGCGAGTTGTCGAACGGAGCACCGGCAGTGCCATCGCCACCGAGATCCGGGTGATCGAGGTCGAAACCCGTGTCCACGACGCCGACCTTCACGCCCGTGCCGTCGAAGCCGAGCTCGGAATGCACGATGTCGGCGCCGGTCATCTGGATGGCTGTCGACAGCTCGGGGCTGATCTCCGAGGTGGGTGGAATCGACTCGATGCCCACCGGGTAGACGGCCTTGACGCCCTGGATGTCCTTGAGCGTCGCGGCGTCAGCGCCGGTCCTGATGGACACCCCGTTCCACAGGGTGTCGAAGGCCTTGCGCTCGGAGAACGAGACGCCGGCCTTCTTGGCCTCTGCTCGGAAGCTAGCCTTCTGCGCCCTGTTCGTGGCGACGCTCCCGCCAGCCGCCGTTGGCGCGCCGTTGAACTCGACGAACCAGAGGCCCGTGCCCGACAAGTCGGCACTGCCTTGCGGGCTTACCGCCAGTGCCGACGGCACCGTGACGACGCCCGCGACAAGAGCGGCGAGCGCAATCCAGCGCACGCTGCGAATGCGGCCTTTCATTCCCGATCCCCCTTCGTTTACCGACAGAACGGCGCGACTATGTCAGATGAGGCTTCGCCATGCGCCGGTAGTCGAGCGCCTCGTCGAGCGTCGCCTCGTCCACTCCCGCCTCGCGTGCGACGTCACGCAACGGACGGCCGGAGGCGGCCGCTTCCTTCACGATCTCGGCTGCCTTGTCGTAGCCGATGTACGGATTGAGCGCCGTGGCAGCAGAGAGCGTCAGCTCCGCGAAGCGCTCGCAGACCTCGCGGTTCGCCTCGATGCCGTCGATGCACTTCTCGGCGAACAACCGGGTCGAGCTCGCGAGCAGCCCGATCGAGTCGAGGAGGTTGCGTGCCATCAACGGAACGAAGACGTTCAGCTCGAAGTGGCCCTGCATGCCGCCGACCGTGATCGCTGCGTCGTTGCCGATCACCTGCGCGGCGACCTGCGTCACCACCTCGGGCAGAACGGGGTTGACCTTGCCGGGCATGATCGACGAGCCCTTCTGCAGCTCGGGGAGAAAGATCTCGGCGAGCCCGGCTCGCGGCCCCGAGCCCATGAGCCGAAGGTCGTTCGCGATCTTCGTGAGCGAAACGGCGACAGTCTTCAGCGCGCCGGATGTCTCCACGAGGCCGTCCCGCGCTGCCTGTGCCTCGAACGGGTCGGCGGGAGGGCCGATCGCGAGGCCTGTCTCGTCCGCGAGTCGCGAGCGAACGCGCTCGGCGAACTCCGGATGCGTGTTGAGGCCGGTGCCGACAGCGGTGCCGCCGAGCGGGATCTCGCCGAGCCGCGGCAGCGCGTCCTCGATGCGTGCGATGCCCTGCCGCACCTGTGCCGCGTAGCCGCCGAACTCCTGCCCCAGCGTCACCGGCACGGCGTCCATCAGGTGCGTCCGGCCGGACTTGACGACGTCGTCGAACTCCTGTGCCTTCCGTTCGAGCGACGCTGCGAGCGTCGAGAGCGCAGGGAGCAGGTCGTTCGTCGCCCGATCGAGCGCAGCGAGGTGGACAGCGGACGGGAAGACGTCGTTCGACGACTGGCCCATGTTCACGTCGTCGTTGGCGTGAACATCGTCGCCGGCCAGCGCGGCGATGACCTCGTTCGCGTTCATGTTCGACGACGTGCCCGAGCCGGTCTGGAAGACGTCGATCGGGAACTGGTCGTCGAGCTCGCCCGCTGCGACGCGGTCTGCCGCGGCGGCGATGCGCTCGGCCTTATCGGCGTCGAGCAGGCCGAGCTCGGCGTTGACGCGGGCGGCGGCAGCCTTGATCCGGCCCAGCCAGCGAGCGACGGAGGCTGGAATCGGCTGGCCGGAGACCGGGAAGTTCTCGACGGCCTTGCGGGTCTCCGCGCCCCAGAGCTCTTCCTTCACGCCCACGCGGCGAGTCTAGCCACGTCCCAGTGCCTGGCACTGAGGTGTGCCAATTCTGTGCCAATGCATCCACAGGCGGGTCTGCTATTTCGCCGCGCGGGCGGCTGCGAGCAGGTCGTCCCAGCTCGTGAGCTTGATCCGCGGTCGCCCGTGCGGCTCGCCGCTGGCACGCTCGGCCGCGTCGATCGCCTCCCAGCCCTCGTAGACGACGGCATCGATCCCGCGCTCGACGAGTAGCGCATCGACCGCCTCCGCAGGCGCGCCGCGGCCGCCGATCAGCCCGGTCTCGGCGTCCGCCAGCACCGCCTCCACGGTCTCCGTCGCGTCCTTCTTGTTCGTGCCGATGACGCCGGTCGGGCCGCGCTTGATCCAGCCCGCGCAGTAGACCCCGCGCAAGGGGGCGGCCGTCGTCGCCCACGCACCCGTCCGCCGACGTTCGGCAGCGTGCCGCGGGCCTCGTCGAAGGGGACGCCGGGGCACGGCGCTCCGCGATAGCCGACGCTGCGAAAGACGAGCTCGCACGGTGAGCGTCTCCCGCTCGTCCGTCGCCTGCGCTCGCACGCTCCCCTTCCCGTCAGGGACGAGCTCGTTGCGGACGAGCTCCACCCCTTCCACGCGCTCCTCGCCGAGCACCGCCACCGGCGAGACGGCGAAGCGGAGCACGATGCGGCGCGGCTTGCCGGCAGGCTCGCGAGAGGCGAACTCGCGGAGGATCTCCATGTTGCGCTGGACGATGTTCGAGGCCTCGGCCAGCTCGGCGGCGCTCGCCGCGTCGAGCTCGAGATCGGCCGGATCGACGACGATGTCAGCGCCTGCGAGGTCGCCCATCTCGTGGAGCTCGGTCGACGTCCAGGAGGCCTGGACGGGGCCGCGCCTGCCCAGCACCACGAGCTCGCGTATCGAGGAGCTCGGTGATGGCGTCGATCGCCTCGTCGGTCGCGTCGGTCGGCGCCAGCTCTTCGTGTGTCAGGGCGAGCATGCGCGCGACGTCGAGCGCCACGTTGCCGTTGCCGACCACGACCACGCGCTCGGCCGACGAGAGGTCGAAGTCGAGCTGCTGGTAGTCGGGATGGCCGTTGTACCAGGCGACGAGCTCCGTCGCGGCCCACGAGCCGCGGAGATCCTCGCCGGGTATGCCGAGGCGCCTGTCGGCGGCGGAGCCGTACGAATAGATGACCGCGTCGTACAGCCGCACGAGGTCGTCGTGTGTGAGATCGCGGCCGACTTCGACGTTCCCGAGGAAGCGGAACCCGGGCTGCGCGGCGATCTTCTCGAACGCGCGAGAGACGGTCTTCAGCTGTCGGGTGGTCGGGAGCGACGCCGAGCCGCACGAGACCCCACGGCGTGGGCAGGCGCTCGATGATGTCGACCTCGGCGCCGGCTGCGAGCAGCGGGCCCGCGGCATAGAACCCGGCCGGGCCCGGAGCCGACCACGGCGACGCGTAGGGGGCGCTCCGACACGACGGGAGCCTACGCTCTGGCAATGCACCGGTTCCCGGAGATCGAGCCGTACGACAGCGGCATGCTCGACGTCGGAGACGGGCACCACATCTACTGGGAGACCTGCGGCAACCCGCACGGCAGGCCGGCTGTGGTTCTCCACGGCGGGCCCGGCAGCGGATGCTCGACGGGCATGCGGAGGCTGTTCGATCCAGTCGACGTACAGGATCGTCCTCTTCGACCAGCGCAACTGCGGGCGCAGCACGCCACATGCGAGCGAGCCCGGCGTCGATCTCTCCACGAACACGACAGCGCATCTCGTCGAGGACTGCGAGCGGATCCGAGAGCATCTCGGGATCGACCGCTGGCTCGTCTGGGGCGGCTCCTGGGGAACGACGCTCGGCCTCGCGTACGCGGAGAGCGCACCCGGACCTCGTCACGGAGCTGATCCTCGTCAGCGTCGTCACGACGACGAGGCGCGAGGTGGAGTGGATCACGCGTGCGATGGCGCGTGTGTTCCCGGAGGAGTGGGAGCGCTTCCGCGACGGCGTGCCCGAGGAGGATCGCGACGGCGACCTCTCGCTCGCGTACAGCCGCCTGCTCGAGTCAGCCGACGCCGACGTTCGCGAGCGGGCCGCGACGGCCTGGTGCGCCTGGGAGGACACTCACGTCGCGACGACGCCGGGCTACAAGCCGGACCCGCGCTACGACGATCCGCGCTTCCGCCTCTGCTTCGCCCGCCTCGTCACGCGCTATTGGAGCAACGCCGCCTTCCTCGAGGACGGCCAGCTGCTTCGCGACGCGCATCGCCTGGCCGGGATCCCGGGGGTGCTCATCAACGGCCGGCTCGACATCAGCGGGCCTACGGACATCGCCTGGGAGCTCGCGCGCGCGTGGCCCGACGCCGAGCTCGTCATCGTCGGAGACGCAGGACACGGCGCGGGCCAGGCAGGGATGGACAGGCGAGCCTCGCGGCGAGCAGAGCGCTTCGCGCGCGATGAGCCGAGCCGCTAGATGGCCGTCGGCGCCACCCTGTCCGCCAGCGCCTTCAGAAGCTTCCGCTCGATCCTCGGCGATGTGTCGAGCAGCGCCGAGAACCCTTTCGCGGTTCACCTGGAGAGCGGTGACGGGTGAGATCGTGCGGACGGTCGCCATTCGCGGAGCGTTCGTCAGCAGTGCGATCTCGCCTGCGAAGTCGCCGGCGCTAAGGGTCGCGACCTTCCGATTTCCCTTCTTGACCTCCGCAGAGCCCTTCACGAGAACGTAGAAGCGGTCGCCCGGCTCGCCCTCGCGCATCAGTACTTCGCCGGCCGGCAGATCGACCTGGACCATGATCGTCGCGATCCGCGCCAGGTCAGCCTGGGAGCACGTCTGGAAGAGCGGAATGCGAGAGATGAGCCGGACCTTCTCGTCGCGCCGAACGATCACGGCTAGGAGTCTAAGCGCCCGTCAGGCGCCTGTCGCCTCGTGCGGTCTAGTGACTACAGCCGGAGCCGCAGCCGCCCAGCTCGGTGCCCTCGGGCAGCTCCTCGCCCTCTTCGACCTGGAACGAGTGGCCGCAGCCACAGGCCGAGACGGCGTTCGGGTTCGAGATCTTGAACCCGGACTCGGTGATCGTGTTGAGGAAGTCCACCTCGGCGCCCTGGAGGTACGGCGCGCTGAAGGGGTCGACGACGACCGTGACGCCGTGCGACTCGAGCTCGTGGTCGCCCTCCTGGAGGCCGCGGTCGAAGCCGAGCGCGTACTCGAAACCGGAGCAGCCGCCGCCCTGCACGGCAACGCGGAGGACGTTCGCCTCGCCCTCTGGCTCCAGCACCTGAAGCTCCTTGATCTTCGCCGCCGCCGCCTCCGTCAGGGAGACGAGGGTCTCTGCACGCTCGATGGTGGCCACGCTCGGATGGTAGCAGCGGCATCCCACGACCCCGAACGCCCCGAACGGGCGACTTTGTAACAGTCGGCTCACGCATCGTTGAGCCGATTTTCCTGCCGCTCGTGCGGGCGTCGAACCTGCTACGTTCCGCGTGGCGACGCTAGGGAGGAAAACGCGGTGCTCGACAGCTGGCTTCCGTTCCTCATCTACGGGATCTTCGCCGCTGCGATCCCCGCCACGATGGTCGCCATGTCGTTCCTCTTCGCGACGAGACCGGCGGCGAGGACGCGCGCGCGCGGCGTTCCCTTCGAGTCGGGCGTGTCGACCGGACCGCTGCCGGAGCAGCGCTTCACCGTCAGCTTCTACCTGACCGCGATGCTCTTCATCGTCTTCGACATCGAGATCGTCTTCCTCTACCCGCTCGCCGTCGTGCTCGACGAGCTCGAGTGGTTCGGGCTCGATCGAGCTCGTCGTCTTCATCGGCATCCTCGCACTCGGCTACGTCTACGTCTGGCGAAAGGGGGCGCTCGAGTGGCGGTAAACGTCGCTCGCCTTCGGCTCGCTCCGTGGGGGAAACCATGTTTCCCCACGCCAAGCCCCCTTCTTCTTGCCTGTGGTGGGGGAACCTCCCGGTTCCCCCACGCCCCCTCCACACGTTCATGGGCCAGGAGCTGGCCCATGAACGACAAGCGCCTCCGCGACTACGGCCTCAAGTCGGAGCGCGTGCTCTGGGAAGGCAAGGGCCCGGGCGTCTTCGAGCAGGAGGTCGCCGAGCTCGAGGACCGGCTCATGCTGACCACCCTCGAGCGGGCCGTGGCCTGGGCGCAGACGAAGTCGATGTGGCCCGACACGTTCGGGCTCGCTTGCTGCGCCATCGAGATGATGTCGATCGTCTCCTCCCGCTACGACATCGCGCGTTTCGGGATGGAGGCGTTCCGCGCGTCGCCGCGCCAGGCCGACCTGCTGATCGTCTCCGGCCGCGTCGTCCACAAGATGGCGGCGCCGTTGCGCGAGATCTACGACCAGATGCTGGAGCCGAAGTGGGTCATCGCCATGGGTGCATGCGCGTCCTCCGGCGGGATGTTCAACAACTACACGACGCTCCAGGGCGTCGACAAGGTCGTCCCGGTGGACGTTCACGTACCCGGCTGCCCGCCGCGTCCGGAAGCCCTGATGGAGGGCATCGTCAGGCTGCACGAGAAGGTGCAGGCCGGCGTGCCGCCCGCCTACGAGATCCGCGGGGTGGCCGAGTGATCTACGAGGGCGTCCCCGGCGTCGTCGAGACGAAGGAGGCGCACGCGGAGACCACGCTCGTCGTCGACCCGGCGCGACTCGTCGAAGCCTGCCTTCACCTCCGCGACGCGCTCGGCTTCAACTTCCTGTCGGATCTCTCGGCAGTCGACTACCTCGGCTGGGGCGAAGAGCCGGTCGCCGGCTACTGGGGAGACGCCAGAGGGCGCGACCTCAACTCGCCTGGCACGGCCGCACGGCCGCGCACTCCCGAGCCGAAGCCGAAGCGCTTCGCCGTCAACTACCACCTGCTCCGCGTGGAGCCCGGCGCCCGCGAAGCGCGTCGCATACGCGTGCAGATCTGGCTGGACGACGGCGAAGCTGCGCATAGCGTCATCGGCGTCTGGCCGACCGCGGACTGGCACGAGCGCGAGGCCTGGGACATGATGGGCATCCGCTTCGAAGGTCACCCGAACCTCGTCCGCATCCTCATGGAGGACGACTGGCAGGGCCACCCGCTGCGCAAGGACTACCCGATCGGCGGCGAGCCCGTGCGCTTCTCGGACGAGGTCTGATGGCGATCGCAGCCCCCCGCATCTACGAGGGCACACGCATCCCCTCGCCGATCCCGACGATGATCGCAGGTGCCCGAGGAACTGCGCCGCGAGGCGGACATCCTCGAGATCAACTTCGGCCCCAACCACCCGTCCATGCACGGCGTGCTCCGGCTCGTCCTCGAGCTCGACGGCGAGACGGTCGTCGGCCTGAAGGCGATCATCGGCTACCTGCACACGGGCTTCGAGAAGTCGATGGAGCAGAAGACGTGGTGGAAGGCGATCCCGTACGCGCCGCGCATGGATTACGTCTCGTTCCAGGCCAACGAGCTCGCGTTCGTGATGGCGATCGAGAAGCTGCTCGGCATCGAGGTGCCGCCGAAGGCGGTCTGGATGCGGACGCTCCTCGACCGAGCTGAACCGCATCCATTCGCACCTCGTCTGGCTCGGCACCTCCGCGCTGGAGCTGGGCGCGATCTCGCCGTTCTGGTACGCGTTCCGCGAACGCGACCGCGTCCTCGATCTCTTCGAGCTCGTCGCCGGTGCGCGCATGCACACGCGCTACTTCCAGGTCGGCGGCCTGGCGGAAGACATCCCACGCGGCTTCTTCCCGCAGTGCCGCGAGTTCTGCGAGGTGATGCCCGGGCGCGGTCGACCAGTACGAGTCGATGCTCAGCGAGAACCCGATCTGGCTCGCACGGACGAAGGGCGTCGGCCTCCTGTCCGCCGACGACGCGATCGCGCTCGGCCAGTCGGGACCCGTGGCCACGCGCCTCCGGCGTCGACTGGGACCTCCGCAAGGCCGCTCCGTACCTCGCCTACGGCGACGTCGACTTCGACGTGCCCGTCAGGGAGAACGGGGATGTCTACGACCGCTACAAGGTCCACATGGACGAGATGCGCGAGTCGGTGCGCATCGTCGAACAGACCCTGGAGGGCATGCCGCCGGGACCGTGGATCGCGGACGACCGCAAGGTCGTGCTGCCGCCGCGCGAGGAGCTGCATACGTCCATGGAGATCGCGTGATCCACCACTTCAAGCTCGTGACCGAGGGCTTCACGGTGCCCGAAGGCGAGGTGTACGTGGCCGTGGAGTCGCCGCGCGGTGAGTTCGGCTGCTACGTCTGCTCGGACGGCGGCCCGCGGCCGTGGCGCGCGCGCTTCCGCGCGCCGAGCTTCGTCGCGCTCCAGGCGACCGCGACCTGCATGGGCCACGCGCTCGTCGCCGACATGGTCGCCGTCGTCGGCTCGCTCGACACCGTCATGGGTGAGGTGGATCGTAGTGAGTCCTCGCAGACGGAGATCCAGGAGGTCGCGGCCCGCTACCCCGACCGCCGCTCGGCGATGCTGCCCGCGCTGCGCATGGCGCAGGAGCGCTACGGCTGGCTGTCCCCGGAGGCGCTCGCCGAGGTGGCCGACGCGCTCGACTACACGACCGCGTATTGCCTTTCGGTCGCGTCCTTCTACGACATGTTCCATCTCGAGCCCGTCGCGCAGCACCAGGTGGAGGTGTGCACGAACCTGTCCTGCGCCCTCGTGGGCGCGCAGGAGGTCGTGCGGGCCTTCGAGTCCGAGCTCGGCATCTCGGCCGGTGAGACGACCGAAGACGGCCAGGTGACGTTCCGCGTGGTCGAGTGCCTCAACGGCTGTGGTTACGCCCCGGTGATCGCGGTCGACCACCGCCAGCGGCATCCGGTCAAGCCGGAGGACGTCCCGTCGATCGTCGAGGAGCTTCGTGCCGGTTCGTAACGTCACTGCTCGCGGGCGCCGACGAGCGCGACCTGACGAAGCTGGCCGAGTACCGCGCCATCGGCGGCTACGCGGGCGTCGAGAAGGCACGCGCGATGACGCCGGACGACCTGATCGCCGAGCTGCAGGAGGCGAATCTGCGCGGGCGCGGCGGCGCCGGCTTCCCCATGGGCCGCAAGGCGTCGCTCATCGACCGGAAGAGCGGCAAGCCCTCGTACCTCGTCGTCAACGCCGACGAGTCGGAGCCCGGAGCGTTCAAGGACCGCGAGGTGATGGCGCGCGTGCCACACCGGCTGCTCGAGGGCTGCCTCATCGCCGCCCATGCAATCGAGGCCGCCCGCGTCTTCATCTACATCCGCGGCGAGTACCTCACGGAGTACGAGATCCTCCAGGCCGCAGTCGACGAGGCCCGCGAGGCCGGCATCTTCGGCAGCTGCGACATCCTCGTCCACCGCGGCGCCGGGGCGTACATCTGCGGCGAGGAGACGGCGCTGCTCGACTCGCTGGAAGGGCGTCGCGGCCAGCCCCGTCCTCGGCCGCCGTTCCCGCCGGTGCAGGGGCTCTACGACTCGCCGACGCAGATCAACAACGTCTGCACGATCGCCACGGTGCCGATCATCATGGAGCTGGGCGCGGCCGAGTTCGCGAAGATCGGGCCCGAGTCCTCGCCCGGCACGGCCATCTTCTCGATCTCCGGCAACATCGAACGCCCGGGCAACTACGAGCTCGAGCTAGGTACGCCGATGCGGGAGCTCGTGTACGACATCGCCGGCGGCGTCCCGGATGGGCGCCAGCTGAAGTGCGTCATCCCCGGCGGCTCGTCCGTGCCGGCGCTGACGCCCGGACCAGCTCGACACGCCACTCGACTACGACTCGATCCAGGCGGCGGGCTCGTTCTTCGGCGCCGCGTCGCTGATCGTCGTGGACGACCGCTGCTGCATGGTGCAGCTGGCGCTGCGGGCGACGAAGTTCTACATGCACGAGTCGTGCGGCAAGTGCACGCCGTGCCGGGAGGGAACTCGCTGGATGGTGCAGCTGCTGGAGAAGATCGAGGCGGGAGACGCCTCACACGCCGACGTCGACCTGCTGGAGTCGATCGGCGAGGGCATCCTCGGCCGCTCGCTGTGCGCGCTCGGCGACTTCGCCGTCTACCCCGTGTCGAGCTTCATGCGGAAGTTCCCGGACGAGTTCCGGGCGCATGTCGACCGCGGGAGCTGCCCGTTCGGCGACTCGTCCACGCTCGACGGGATCCTCGCGCCCTCCGACCAGCACGTGCACCACGCGGAGGAAGCGGTACATGCCTGACCTCGTCAAGCTGACCGTGGACGACCGTGAAGTCCAGGTGCCGGCCGGCACCGGTCTCGTGGAGACGGCAGCTGCGGCCGGCATCGAGATTCCCGTCTTCTGCTACGAGCCGCGGCTGGGAGCCCCGGTCGGCGCCTGCCGCATGTGCCTCGTCGAGATCGAGGGCATTCCGCAAGCCGCAGGCCGGCTGCACGCTCACCGCGCAGGACGGGCATGGTCGTGAAGACCGCGCAGACGTCCGAGCTCGCCGCGGCGGCCCAGAACTCGACGCTCGAGTTCATCCTCGTCAACCACCCGCTCGACTGCCCCGTCTGCGACAAGGGCGGCGAGTGCCCGCTTCAGGACCTCACGTTCCGCTACGGACCGGGCTCGACGCGGATGACGTTCGACAAGCGGACGTTCGAGAAGCCGATCCCGATCTCGCCCACCATCGCCCTCGACCGCGAGCGCTGCATCCTCTGCTACCGCTGCACGCGCTTCTCCGAGGACGTGGCCGAGGACGGCCAGCTGATCGCGCGCGACCGCGGGTCGTTGTCGCAGATCGCGACGTACGGAGACCTGCCGTACCGCGCTCCCTTCTCGGGCAACGTCATCGAGCTCTGCCCCGTGGGCGCGCTGACCTCGACGCTCTACCGTTTCGAAGCGCGCCCGTGGGAGATCGTCAACGTGCCCACGGTCTGCGGGCTCTGCCCGGTGGGCTGCAACATCAGCGCCACGATCCGCGAGGGCCACGTCCGCCGCGTCTCCAGCCGCAACAACCCCGAGGTCGACCTCGGCTGGATCTGCGACAAGGGTCGCTTCTCGTATCCCTCGCTGCGGGCCGCCGACCGCGTGACGAAGCCGCTGATGCGCGTTCAGGGCACGGGGCGCTTCGCCGACGCGAGCTGGGCCGACGCGCTCGACGAGCTCGAGCGGCTGGCACGCGCGGCCGGCGACTCCGTGGTGCTCGCGCTCTCCGGCTCGGAGACGGTCGAGGTCGCCTCCGCCCTGTCGCAGCTCGTGCGCAAGGGCTTCGGCTCGCACCGCGTCGTGCTGCCCGAGGAGACGAGCACGGCGCTCGATGCCTACCGCGCGCCGCTGTCCGCGATTGCCGACGCGGAGATCGTCGTCGTGATCGGCGACGACCCGGTCGCGGAGCGGGCGCCGGTCGTCGATCTCTGGATCCGCGCAGCGAGGCGGAACGGCGCCGAGGTGATGACGTTCGGCCCCGCGGGGACGGTGCAGCGGCCACCGGGAGACGGCGCCGCGGTCGTGCGGGAGCTGGCCGACAGGCGAAAGGCGCTCGGCAAGCGGCTGCATGAAGCCGAGCGCGTCGCGCTGATCTGGTCGGGGCCGGGCGGGCGCGGCGGTGCTGCGCTCGCGCCGCTCGCACAGGCATTGGGCATCGCCGGCAAGCCCGGCAGCGGCGCCTACTACCTCCCCGCCACGCCCAACGGCCGCGGCGTCGCGGCGGCGTGGGAGGCAGCGGGAGAGGGCGATGCCGGACCGCCCCAGCGAGTGGGCCTGCTGCTCATCTCCGGCGAGGAGGCGGTGGCCGATCCACGGGTCCGCGCACTCGCCGAGCGCAGCGAGGCCGTCGTGGCGCTGACGATGTTCGCCGACGCCGTGCGCGGCTGGACGCACGTCGTCCTGCCGGGAGCGAGCTATCTCGAGCGCGACGGCACGATGATCAATCTCGAAGGTCGCGCTCAGCGCGTGCGCCTGACGGAGGATCCGCCGAGCCGCCCCGAGCTGGACTGGCTGGCCGAGCTCGCCGCGCGCTTCGGCGTCACCCTCGAACCGCTGCACGAGTTGCCGGCCACGGCCGGCGGAGAGCCGCCTGCTGCCAAGACCGCCGAGGCGCTCAAGCCTCCGGTGGCGCCGAAGCTTCGCCTGACCCGCTACCGCGCGCTCTTCTCCGGCGGCGCCGTCGAGCGCGTGCCGCAGCTGCAGTTCCAGCGGCCCGAGGCCGTGATCGAGCTGTCGCCGGAGGACGCGCAGAAGCGGTCGATCGAAGCCGGTGAGACGGTCACGGTGCTCGCCAACGGCACCTCGGTCGAGCTCCGCGCGAGGATCAACCGGCGGCTCATCGCGGGAGCCGCGCGCGCGGCCGAGGAGCACGTCCGCGACCTCCCGGATCTCGTGGAGGTGCGGCCATGACCTACCAGTGGGTCGTCTACCTGATCGAGGCGTTCCTCGTCGTCAACATCCTGCTGCTGTCGTTCGCGTACACGACGCTGATCGAGCGGAAGCTGCTGGGCCGCATGCAGGGCCGCTACGGCCCCAACCGCGCCGGGCCGGTCGGGCTGCTGCAGCCGATTGCCGACCTGTTGAAGCTCATCCGCAAGGAGGCGTTCTTCCCGCGCAAGGTGGAGGCGATCCCGTACATCGTGGCGCCGGCCTTCTCGGCCTTCACCGCGCTGCTCGCCTTCAGCGTGATCCCGTTCGGGGAAGGCTGGGAGGTCGGAGGCTACGAGATCAACGGCGCGGTCGCGACCGTCGACATCGGGCTGATCATCGTCTTCGCGCTCGGCTCGATCGGCGTCTACGGCTTCATCGTCGGCGGCTGGGCCTCCGAGTCGAAGTTCTCGCTGCTCGGCTCGATGCGGACGTGCGCGCAGCTCGTCTCGTACGAGGTCTCGCTGTCGCTCTCGGTGATCGGCGTGATCATGATCTCGGAGTCGCTCAACCTCTCGTCGATCGTCGACAAGCAGATCGACACGATGTGGTTCGTCGTCCCGCAGTTCGTCGGCTTCGCCGTCTTCTTCATCGCAGCGACGGCCGAGAGCGGCCCGCGCGCCCTTCGACCTGGTGGAGGCCGACTCGGAGATCGTCGCGGGCTACCACACGGAGTTCAGCGGCATGCGCTGGGGCCTCTTCCAGATGGCCGAGTACATCAACCTGATCGTGCTCTCCGCGCTGGCGGTGACGCTCTTCTTCGGCGGCTGGGAAGGGCCGTGGGCGCCACTCGGGCCACTCTGGTTCGTGCTGAAGCTCCTGCTCGCCATCACGATCTTCATCTGGATCCGCGCCTCGCTGCCGCGTCTGCGCTACGACCAGCTGATGCGCTTCGGCTGGAAGGTGCTGCTGCCCGTGGCGACGCTCAATGCCGTGGTAACCGCCGCAGTGGTGGCCGGATGAGCCCCAGCCCGCTCGACGCGGTACGCGGCTTCGGCGTGACCTTCCGCCAGCTGTTCAAGAAGCCGATCACGGTTGAGTACCCCGAGGTCGTGCGCCCGGTCTACCCGCGCTTCCGCGGCCGCCACCGGCTCCACCGGCACGAGAACGGCCTCGAGAAGTGCGTCGGCTGCTCGCTCTGCGCGGCCGCCTGCCCCGCGGACTGCATCCGCGTCGTCGCGGCCGAGAACGAGCCGGGCAACCGGGTCTCACCCGGCGAGCGCTACGCGCGGATCTACGAGATCAACATGAGCCGCTGCATCTTCTGCGGCTACTGCGAGCTCGCGTGCCCCTTCGACGCGATCACGCTGGGCACGGAGTACGAGATCTCGGAGTACTCGCGCGACGACCTGATCTACACGAAGGACATGCTGCTCGCGCCGCCCATCAAGACGGTGCCCGTCGCAGACCCGGAGGAGTACGACACCCCCGAGCCGTTCTACAAGAGGCGCTCGTGACGCTCGTCGTCGCAGCGTCCGCCGGCGACGTCGTCGTCTGGATCGTCTGGGTCGTGGCCTCGGCCGCGTGCCTGGCATCGGCTGTGGGGGTCGTCAGCTTTGCCGACCCGTTCTACTCCGCGCTCGCGCTGATCGGGAACCTCGCGTCGCTGGCCGTCCTCTACCTCTTGCTGTCGGCGGAGTTCGTGGCCGCGGCGCAGGTGCTGATCTACGCGGGCGCCATCGTCGTCATGTTCCTGTTCGTGATCGCGTACGTCAGCGGCCGTGCCGACGCGCCGTGGGCGGGAGCACCTTCGATCCAGACCTGGGCGGGAATCGCCGCAGCGGCGGCGATCCTCATCGAGGTGCTCGTCGTCATCGGCGTCGAGGCGGGCGGCGGCGACTTCACCACCGAAGCCGACATCTCGGCCGCGTTCGGTGGGCCGGCCGTCGATCGGCGAGCTGTTCCTGACCGACCACCTGCTCGCGTTCGAGATCACGTCGATCGTGCTGCTCGTCGCGGCCGTCGGCGGCGTCATCCTCGGCTCACACGCCCGCCGGTTCGACGAGGCGAGAGGCCGGCGAGTAGTGCTCGGGCCCGGCGTCGCGTGGTACCTGGCCATCGCGGCCGTCTCTCTTCACCGTCGGTGCTCTCGGCGTGCTCCTGCGCCGCAATCCGCTGATCGTCCTGCTCTCGCTGGAGCTGATGCTCAACGCGGCCAATCTCACGCTGATCGCCTTCGCGCGCCAGCACGGCTCGCTCGACGGCCAGATCTTCGCGCTCGCCGTGATGGCCGTTGCCGCGTCGGAGGTCGTCGTCGGCCTCGGGCTCGTGGTCGCCATGGCCCGCCGTAACGTCGCGCTCGACACCGACCGGCTGACGACCCTGCGCGGATGATCCCCGCCGCCTGGATCTGCCTCTTCCTGCCGCTCGCAGGCGCACTCGCGATCACGCTCGCCGGCAACACGATCAACCGCCGCGCTGCCGGGCTGATCGGCACGGCCTCCGTCGCGGGCGCCTTCGTCGCTGCCGTCTGGTGCTTCGTGGAGATGCTTTCGCGCGACGAGGCGGAGCGTGCGCAGTCGTCCACCGCGTGGAGCTGGGTCACAGCCGGCGACCTCGACTTCGGCCTGCAGATCTACGTCGACCAGCTGGCCGTCTTCATGATGCTGATCGTCTCCGGCGTCGGCGCGCTGATCGTCGGCTACTCGATCGGCTACATGGACAAGGTCGACGAGGAGCGCCGCTTCTTCGCGTACATGGCGTTTTTCGTCTTCTCGATGCTGCTGCTGGTCGAGGGCGGCAACCTGCTGATGCTGCTCGCGGCGTGGGGCCTCGTCGGCCTCTCGTCGTACCTCCTGATCGGCTTCGAGCACGAGCGGCCGGCGGCGATCGCGGCCGCCAAGAAGGCGTTCATCATGAACGCGTTCGGCGACGCGACCTTCGTGCTCGCCCTCTTCCTCCTGATTCAGAAGACGGGCACGCTCGAATACCAGGCCGTTTTCGCGGAGGTGGACGGCCTCAGCTCGACCACGGCGACGCTCGTGGCGCTCGGCTTGCTCGGAGGCGCCGTCGCCAAGTCGGCACAGCTGCCGCTGCAGACGTGGCTCCCGGACGCGATGGAGGGCCCCACGCCGGTGTCCGCCCTCATCCATGCGGCGACGATGGTCGTCGCCGGCGTCTACCTCATCTTCCGCACGGCGCCGATCTTCGAAGCCGCTCCGGAGGTGCAGGACACCGCGGCCATCATCGGCGCGGCTGACGCTCGTCGCCGCAGGGCTGATCGCGCTGGTGCAGACGGACATCAAGCGCGTGATCGCCTATTCGACGATGTCCCAGATCGGCTACATGTTCCTCGCCGTCGGCATCGGCGCGTACGCGACGGGGATGTTCCACCTGCTCACGCACGCGTTCTTCAAGGCGCTGCTGTTCCTCGCCGCCGGGATCCTCATCCACGCGCTGGCCGGGGAGCAGGACCTGCGGAAGATGGGCGGTCTGCGCCGGCTGATGCCGTTCACGTACATCGCGTTCCTCGTCGGCGCGCTCGCGCTCGTCGGCGTGCCGCCGTTCTCGGGCTTCTTCTCGAAGGATCCGATCCTCGCCAACGCGCTCGACGCGGGCGACCTCGGCTACGCGCTGTTCGCGCTCGCGGCGGCCGGCGCGTTCCTCACCGGCCTCTACACGTTCCGCATGATCTTCCTGGCATTCGGCGGCGAGCCCTCGGAGGAGCTCCAGAGCGCAATACCACCCGCACGGCGGGACGGAAGGCCCACCGTCGATGGTCGGCGTCGTCGCGATCCTCGCCGTGCTCTCGGCGGTCGCCGGCTTCCTCCAGTTCGCCCCGTTCTGGACGCCGGTCGACGACTTCCTCGACCCGGTCGCGGAGCCGCTCGTCCACGCGACGAACGGCATGGAGCTGGTGGCGAGCATCGTCGCCGTCGGCCTCGGCCTCGCCGGCATCGCCGTCGCCTGGCTGGTCTACTCGGCCAGGAGATACCCGGCTCCACGGCCGTGGGCGGCTCTCGAGCAGAAGCTCTACTTCGACCGGCTCTACGACGCGCTCTTCTACCGGCCCTCTGTGGCCACGGCGAAGGTCCTCTACGCACTTGTCGAGGGGCCGCTGGTCGGCGGCTCGCTGACGGGGATCGTCACCGGCACCGGCCGGCTGGCCGGCTACGTCCGCTCTCTGCAGACGGGGATCGTGCGTACGTACGTCCTCGCCGTCGCCGCCGGTCTCGCCATCATCGTCCTCGTCTTCATCTCGGTGGCGCAGCGCTGATGGGTAGCTGGGTGACATCGGCGCTGATCCTGCTGCCGGTGGGCGCAGGGCTCGTGCTGTGGCTGTTGCCGTGGCCGCGAGTGGCGGCGGGAGTCGTCGCGCTCGTCGTCTCGCTCGCCGAGGTCGGGCTCTGGATCGCGGCGCTGGCCGACTTCGACTTCGCCCAGGCGGGCGGCACCGCTCCAGTACGAGGAGCAGGCGACGTGGTTCGGCGACCTCGGCATCTCGTATCACGTGGGCTTCCTCGGCCTCGGCCTCTGGCTGGCAGGCCTCGCCGTGGTCGTGCAGGCGGCAGCCGTCGCCTATGCGATGCGAGCCGGGCGAGACCGGCCGCGCGCGTACTTCGGGCTGATGCTGTTGCTCACAGGCGCCATCGTCGGCGTCTTCTGCGCCCAGGATCTCCTGCTCTTCTACGTCTTCTGGGAGGCGATGCTGATCCCGCTCTACGTCCTCGTCGGCGTCTGGGGAGGAGAGGGCAGGCAGCGCGCGACACTCCTCTTCGTCATCTACACGATGGCGGGCTCGCTGCTGATGCTGGCCGCGATCATCGTCTACGGCCTGTCGGAGGGGACGTTCGACATCCCGCTGCTGCGCACCGCGGGCGGCGGGTCGACGTGGCTGTTCCTCGGCTTCGTCGTCGCCTTCGCCGTCAAGGGGCCGCTGTTCCCGTTCCACGGCTGGCTGCCCTCCGCCTATCGCGAGGCGCCGCCGGAGGTGGCGGGAGTGCTGTCCGGCGTCGTCTCGAAGGCGGCCGCCTACGGCTTCCTCTACATCGCCATCCTCCTCTTCCCCGGCCCCGCGGCCGACCTGCGGGTGCCGATCCTGGCGCTGGCCGCAATCGGCCTCGTCTACGGCTCGCTGCTCGCCTTCCGGGCACCGGACATCCGCGGCGTGATCGCGTACTCGAGCCTCGCGCAGCTGGGGCTGATCACGCTCGGCCTCTTCGCGACGAACCTCGCCGGCTGGAACGGCGCCCTCTTGCAGATGGTGAACCACGGCCTGCTGTCGGCGACGCTGTTCATGCTCGCCGGGCTCGTCGAGTGGCGGACGGGTACGGGGCGCTTCGACCGGCTCGGGGGCATGGCCCACGGCCGGCCGGCGCTGGCGACAGTGCTGATGGTGACCGGGGTCATCGCGCTGGCCGTCCCCGGATCGACCGCCTTCGCTGGTGAGTTCCTCATCCTCACCGGCGTCTTCGACACCGGGTGGGGCTGGGCAGTCGTCGGCGCGATCGCGATCGTGCTCGCCGCGATGTACATGCTGCGACTGATCTCCGCGGTGCTCCACGAGCGAGAAGGCAGCGCCGTCAGGAGCGACGCACGCGACTTGCGCCTCGTCGAGCTGGCCGTGCTCGTGCCGCTGGTCGCGTTGCTGCTGGCGCTGTCCGCTTGGCCGGCCGCCGTGACCGACCACAGCTTCGGACAGACGCCGGCCACTCCGGGGCTCGCGAACCTCCTGGAGCCGTTCGAGTGATGCTCGCCGCCATTGCCAGGCCCGAGGTCGACTGGTACGCGCTCGCGCCGCTGGTCATCCTGCTCGGCGGCAGTTGCGTCTGCGTGCTGGCGGCAGTGCTGCTGCCGGAGAGCTGGAGGCTGCCCGCGGGCGCGCTAACCGCCGTCGGCTCATTCGTCGGCGCGGGCATCACGGCCGCCTTCCTGTTCGCAGACAGCGCCACTCCCGAGAGCATCGTCGCCGGTGCCGCCGTGCGCGATCGCCTGGGCTCGTTCACCGGCCTGCTCATCTGCGGGATGGGCCTGGTGGCTGCCGGCGTGGCCTGGCGGCACGGCTTTCGCCGCCATCAGGCCGAGTACTACGCGCTACTCCTGGCGACTGCCGCCGGCATGGTCTTCCTCGTCCAGGCTACGAACCTGATGACGCTCTTCCTGGGCCTCGAGTGGTTCTCGATCGCGCTCTACATCCTCTGCGCCTACGACGTCGACCAGAAGGGCTCGCTGGAGGCCGGCCTCAAGTACCTCGTCGTCGGCGGTTTCGGGTCGGCGGTGCTGCTCTTCGGGTCGGCGTTCGTCTACGGAGCAACGGGCGAGCTCGGCTTCTCGGAGATCGCAGCGGCGACGGCGCAACAGGATCTCGGCGACAACCTCTTCCTGCTGGCCGGCCTGGCGATGATCATCGTCGGTCTCGGGTTCAAGGTGTCCGCCGCGCCGTTCCACATGTGGACGCCGGACGTCTACGAAGGCGCTCCGACGCCCGTCACGGCCTTCATGGCGGCTGCGACGAAGGCGGCGGCGCTCGTGCTGGCAATGCGGCTGCTCGTCACCGCCTTTCCCGGACCAGGCCGATCTGTGGACGATCGCGCTGGCCGTGATCGCATGCGTCTCGCTTGCCGTGGGGAACCTGGCCGCCATCGTGCAGACGAACATCAAGCGGCTGCTCGCCTATTCGTCGATAGCGCAGGCGGGTTTCATGCTCATCTCGTTGGCCTCGGCGGACGAGACGAGCGGCACGGCGCTGCTCTTCTTCCTGATCCCCTACGGCGCGGCATCGCTGGGCGCCTTCGCGGTCGTCGCCGCACGGGAGCGTGAGCTGGGACGGCCGGCCACCCTGGAGACGATGGGCGGTCTGGGGTGGGAGCGGCCGCTGCTCGGCGCGGCCATGTGGGTGTTCATGCTCAGCTTCGCCGGCCTGCCGCTCACAGGCGGCTTCGTGGCGAAGTTCTACGTCTTCGCCTCGGCGTGGGATCGTGGCTGGATCTGGCTCATCATCGTCGGCGTCGTCGCCACTGCCGTCAGCCTCTACTACTACCTCGGGGTCATCCGCTCGATGTACATGCGGCCCGCCATGCCGGTGGCGGTCGTGGCCGGAGGGCAGCCGCCGAGAGAGCTCGCGCTGTCGGCCGCGGTCGTGGCCTGCACGGCAGTCGTGGTGGGCTCGTTCTTCGCCGTCGAGCCGCTCATCGACCTCGCGCGCGACGCCGCGGCCTCGCTCACTTCCCGTACTGACCCGTCGGAGCGGCCGCGGGTGTGGTGGTCCGTCGCGCCAGCCACGTACCGGCGAACGCCGAGCCCGTGATCGCGACGTCGATGATCGCCGTCCATCGTAGGGATCCGCCCAGATCACGTCGGTTATGAGAATGCTCACGGCGAAGCCGACGACCCCCCGACGATGCCGCCGAGCACCACCATGCCCGTCGGAGCGTATCCATTAGGCTGGAGCGATGGCTGGAACGCTGACCTGGCTTGGCCACTCGGCCTTCCGAATCGACACGCCCGGCGGCAAGCGCGTCTACGTGGATCCGTTCCTCAACGGCAATCCGAAGTGCCCCGAGGCGGAGCAGCAGCCCGAGCGCGTCGACGCGATCCTGATCACGCACGGGCATGACGATCACTACGGCGACACGGTCGCGCTGTCCGAGAAATTCAGGCCACGCGTCGTCGCGCCGGTCGAGCTCGCCGGCTGGCTGCAAGCGCAGGGAGTCGGGAGGGCCAGGGTTCGCGATCCGAACAAGGGCGGCACGGTCGATGCGGACGGAGTCAAGGTGACGCTTACCGACGCACAGCACTCCTCGAGCACGAACGACGACACGTACGCGGGCGAGCCACGCGGCCTCATCGTCGAGCTCGAGGACGGCACGACGCTCTACTTCGCGGGCGACACGAACGTCTTCGGCGACATGGCGCTCATCCGACGGATCTACGAGCCCGACGTCGCCGTGCTGCCGATCGGCGACCACTACACGATGGGGCCGCGCGAGGCGGCCGTGGCGCTCGAGCTGCTGGGCGTCCAGCGCTGCGTGCCGTGTCACTGGGGGACGTTCGGACTGCTCACGGGCACGCCGGACGCGTTGCGTGAGCTCGCGCCGGCCGGTGTGGAGATCGTGGACGTCGAGCCCGGCGAGCTCAGTCGAGCTGTGAGAGAGCGCTGGCTCGGCGCCACGGGACGCCGGATCGACGAGATCGTCGTCGAAGGCGAGGTCGAGTTGCCGGACGACACGCTCGTGCTGGACGAGCTCGATGAGCGGGCGCTGCGAAGAGGCGTTCGACCGCGGCCGGCCGGTACTCGTCCGCGCCGACACGGCCGCCGAGGTACGGGCCGCACTGGCGCGTCCCGAGGTGTCGTGCGTCGTCATCCAGGCGGAGCGTCGTGAGCTGCTCGAGCTCGACTTCCGCACGCTCACGTATGGCTGAGTCACGTCGTCGCGACGTACTCCATCGTCGCATGCGACCTCGAGGCGGAGCAGTGGGGCGTCGCCGTCCAGTCGAAGTTCCTCGGCGTCGGCGCCATCGTCCCCTGGGCCGAGCCACACGTGGGCGCAATCGCCACCCAGGCGCTCGCCAACCCGCGCTACGGCCCGGATGGCCTCGCGCTGCTCCGCGAACTGGCGTCGAGCGCCGAGGAGACCGTGGAGCGCCTGACGGCCGCCGACGACGGGCGTGCCGAACGACAACTGGGCATCGTCGACGGTCAGGGCCGCTCCGCCACGTTCACGGGCGAGGAGTGCAACGAGTGGGCCGGCGGCCGTGCAGGCGCGGGCTACGCAGCGCAGGGCAACATCCTCGTCTCGGCCGCCACCGTCGACGCGCTCGCGGAGACGTTCGAAGCCGGCGCAGGCCAGGCCGCTCGCCGCGCGGTTGCTCGACTGCCTCGACGCGGCCCAGGCGGCGGGCGGCGACAGCCGCGGCCAGCAGTCGGCCGCGCTCCTCGTCGTCCAGCGTGACGGGGGCTACGCCGGGCTGTCGGACTCGCTCGTCGACCTGCGCGTCGACGACCACGAGCGGCCGCTCGACGAGCTGCGCCGGCTCTACGACCTGCACCGGGAGGTGTCCGCACATGAGTAAGTACGAAGTGCTGAAGATCGACGACCTCGACCGGATCCCGTCGCGGAGGGACGTCGACGTGGCGGCCGATCCGCAGGCGGCTCGGCATTCGCGGCGTTCGGCATGAACGCCTACACGGCCGAGAAGGTCGGCGACATCGTGGTCGAGGAGCACGACGGAAGGCTCGGCCACGAGGAGGTCTACGTTGTCGTGTCAGGGCCTCGCGCGGTTCACCGTCGACGGGGAGACTTCGACGCTCCCGCCGGGACGATCGTCTTCCTCCCCGAGCCGGCGGTCGGTGCGCTCTGCGACGTCGCAGGAGGAGCGGGAACGACCGTGCTCGCAGTCGGCGGCTGGCGCGACAAGGCGTTTGAGCCTTCGGGCTGGGAGTGACTTCTTCGAGGCGGAGTCCGCTCGCGGACGAGGGCCACCATCGACGAGCGCGCATCGCCGATCATGAAGGAGGCACTCGCCGAGCTACGGGAGAGCGGCACCGGTCCTCTATCACCTCGCCGCTTCGAGGCGCGAGCCGGCCGCACTCGAGGACGCCAGGCTGCTACATCACGCGAGCGCTCGAGCTCAACCCTGAGTCTCCGCAAGTACGCCGAGAAGGACGAGGACCTCGCCCCGCTCCTAGGAGTCGCCGGGGAGCCGTAAGCCCTTACGCGGCCGCGCGGAAGGCCGGCACGGGGTCCGCTTCCGGCCGCGCGACGACGAGCAGTGCGCCGTGCGTCTCCACGCCGAGTGCCTGGACGAGCAACTGCAGCCCAGTTGCCAAGGCAAACGCCTTGTGCGCCTGATCGCCGCCGAAGGGGACGAGGTCCTCCTGCGCGGCAAGACCGGCGATCACGTCACCCTGCGTGACCTTGCCCATCGACACGTCGGAGACGAGCGGCCTGCCGTCCGAGGAGGGCACGCCGATGGCCAGCGGGGTGGTGCCCACGAGCGGCTCGCCACCGTCCGGATGTGCAAGCCGCGGCGGTGAGGTCGCGGTCAGCGCGGCCGCGAGGCCCGCCTTCGGCAAGCCGCCGCACCCAGTAGCCGAGCATCCCTGTCGGAAAGCAGTTCGCAGCCACGACCACGCGCGCGCGGTCGGGCGGCTCGGCCAGCTGCGAATCGCAGATCGCCGCGAGCGTCAGATAGCCGACCGCCCCCTGGCCGTCCCAGCGCTCGAAGCCGGGCTCGGAGACGACCCTCGCCGGCCGGGCTGCACTGTCGAGCCCTTCCAGGTTCGCCAGCCAGTCGATCCGCGCCAGGCCGTGACCGAGCTTCCCGCGCCGTTCTGCATCGAGGAAGTGATCGGCGAGCACGCCGGCGTCCCGTTCCGAGAAGCCGAGTCCGCGAAGCTGCTCTAGCGCCGTTTCTGCCCTGGCCATGTGCGACTTTGCACGTTTCTTACAGGCGCGTTACGAGGCGCTGTCCAAACGCGGGGACCTTGTCCTGCTGTTTCGATTCATCCGAATAGGGGAACACTTGTTCCCTATGGTTGTTTAGGAGGTCTTGTATGCGACATCGATCATTGGTTTGCAGTGGCCGCGGCCGCGCTCGTTACGACGAGCGTCGCCGTCGGTGCAGTTCCGAAGAAGGTAACGGTTACCGGCCACGTCCAGGCCGTGTCCCCGGTCTCGATCAAGGTGGCCGGCACGACCTGCGTGTTCGCGCCTACGAACTCGCGCATGATGATGCCCGCGATCATTCGTGACATCGGCGTCGGCGACACCGCGCAGTTGAGCTGCGTGCGCGCGGGCGGCCGCCTCGTCGTGGCCAGCGTCATCGAGCGACCGGCCGGCGCCGTCGTCGTCCGCGGGGCAATCAGCGCCACGACCAACTCCATCACGGTCCGAGGCGTGACGTGCACGTTCAGCGTCACCGGTCCGCCGAACCCGCGGATGATGATGCCGACGCGCATCGGCGGCCAGGGCCTGATGGCCTGCCTCCGTGCCAACGGCCAGAACGTGCTCTCGGCAGCGACCGAGCTCACGCCGCACTCCGGGCAACTCGTCCTCATCTCCGGGAACGTCTCCGCGGTGAACGGCACTGGAATCACGGTCAGCGGTGTGACGTGCCGTTCTGCCGCGTGCTACGAAGCCGCTGCCCGGTATGCCGACCTGGATCAAGGGGAGTCGGCGTGGGTGACGCCGTTCTCATGGCGTGCACGTCGGTCAACGGCCACCTGGTCGCGACGGGCGTGACCGATCGCTAACCATCGTCTCGAAACGCACACAACGAGAAGGCGCCCGCAAGGCGCCTTCTCTCTATGGGATGACGGGGAGCTCCTTGACGATGCCCACGCCCTGCTCGCGCTCGGCCGCGAGCACCGCCTCGGCGATCTCCACGATCGCACGGCTGGCGGCGGCGTCCGGCTGTGTCCAGACGAGCGGCTCGCCGTTGTCGGCCGACTCGCGGAGCGCCGTGTCCAGCGGCACCGTGCCGAGCAGCGACATCCCCAGAGACTCGGCGAGCTGGGCTCCACCGCCTGAGCCGAACACCTCCGAGCTCATGTTCTCGATCACTCCCAGCAGCCGCATGTTCGTCTTCTGGGCCATGAGCGCGGCGCGCGCAGCCACGTCCTGAGCCAGCGGCTGCGGCGTCGTGACGACGATCGCCTCCGCTCGGGGCAGGAGCTGGCCGAGCGAGATGGCGACGTCCCCGGTGCCGGGCGGCATGTCCACGAGCAGGATGTCGAGCTCGCCCCAGTGGACGTCGGACAGGAACTGCTCGAGCGCGCGGTGCAGCATCGGGCCGCGCCACATGACCGCAGCGTTCTCCTCGAGGAAGAAGCCGATGGACATGAGCTTCAGGCCGTTGCGGACCGGCGGCACGATCATGTCGTCGACCGTTACGGGGCGTTGCGAGATGCCCAGCAGGTGCGGGATCGAGTAGCCGTAGACGTCTGCGTCGAGCACGCCCGTCCGGCAGTCGAGCGTGGCGAACGCGGCCGCGAGGTTCGTCGTCAGCGTCGACTTGCCGACGCCGCCCTTGCCGCTGGCGACGGCCAGCACCCGCGTCGAGCGGTCGACGGCAATGCCCTTCGTACGGCCGGCAACGTCGCCGCGTAGCTTCGTCGTCAGCGCCGCCCGCTCGTCCGGCGTCATCACGTCGAAGCCGACTCTCGTGCTCTCCACGCCTGCCACAGCGCCGACGTGCTCTGCAACCTGGTCGGAGAAGCTCTGACGCAACGGACAGCCGGCGATGGTGAGCGCGATCGTCACGGAGACCGCGCCGTCGTCGATCTCGACGTCACGCACCATGTCGAGCTCCGTCACCGGCCGGCGGAGCTCGGGATCGATCACGCGCGCGAGGGCGGCGAGAACGTCGTCGCGGGAGACAGTCACGAACCGAGACTACCCGCGGCGCTCTCCATCGCAGAAGATGTGTGTCGTGACGTGGGCGGGCTTCGTCTGGAGGAACCTCTGGCGGCGTCCTGCGCGGACCGCGCTGACGGCAGCCGGTGTCGCCATCGGCGTGGGGCTGATCGTCGCGCTGCTCTCGATCGCCGCAGGCGTGCGCAACACCGCCTCCGACCTCATCCACATCGGGCGCGCCGACTTCGGCGTGTTTCAGGAGAGCGCGTCCGACCTGACGCGCTCGCTGCTGCCTCGGTCGCTCGCGAAGCAGATCGCAGCTACGAACGGCGTGGATGACGTGGCCGGCATCTACCTGCGGGTGGGAGAGGTGCAGGGCCGGGAGTCGACGCTCGTCGTCGGCTACGACCCCGACGAGTTCCCTGCCCGCCGGCTCGTGATCGTCGACGGCAGCCGTCCTCAGGGGGAGGAGGCACTCGTCGGTGACACCGGCGCCCGAACGCTCGGCGTGGCCGCGGGCGACACGGTCGAGGTCGAGGGACGGCGGTTCCGCGTCGCCGGTCTCTACCACTCCGGCAACCGTTTCGTCGACGGCGCTGTCGTCCTGCCGCTCACGACCGTTCAGTCGCTCGCGTCGAGGCCCGGGGAGGTGACCACGTTCGGCGTCACCGTCACGCTGGGTCGACGACCTGCCGACGTGGCAAAGCTCGTGGAGAAGCGAGTCCCCGGCGCGGTAGCGGTCACCGAGCCGGGCGCGGTCGTCAAGGTGGACACGTCGAGCCGCCTGATCATCGACGCCGGCTGGATCTTCTCGGTGATGGCGCTCATCGTCGGCGGCATCGGCGTGCTGAACACGATGGCGATGTCCGTCTTCGAGCGGATCCAGGAGATCGGGATCATGCGCGCGGTCGGCTGGCACAAGCGCCGGATCGCGCTGCTCATCCTCAGCGAGGCGGCCGGCATCGGCCTGATCGCGCTCGCTCTCGGGCTCGCGCTGGGCTACCTCGCCGCCGAGCTCTTCACGTCGCAGGGCAGTATCTCCACGCTCGCCGAGCCCGACTTCACCGCCGGGGTCTTCGCCTGGGGGCTCGCGTTCGCACTCGGAGTGGCACTGATCGGCGCCCTCTATCCGGCGTGGCGCGCGGTCAGCCTCAGGCCGATAGAGGCGTTGCGGCGGGAGTAGCCGACTCGACGCGGCCGTCGCGGATGCGCAGCGTGCGATCGGCAGCCCCGGCCACGGCGTCGTCGTTCGTCACGAGCACGATCGTCATCCCCCGCTCGGCACGGAGCCGCAGCAGCAGCTCCACGATCTGAGCGCCCGTCGTCGAGTCGAGCGCACCCGTGGGCTCGTCGGCGAGCAGGAGCTTCGGATCGTTCGTCGAGGGCGCGGGCAATCGCCACGCGCTGTCGCTCGCCGCCGGACAGCGTGCTCGGCGAGGCGTCGGCTCGATGGCCGATGGCGCATGCCTCCAGCAGCTCGTCGGCCTTTGCCACACGCTCGCGCCGCGGCAGGCCACGACCGATCATCGGCACCTGGACGTTCTCGCGTGCGTTCAGCGTCGGGATGAGGTGGTGGAACTGAAAGACGAAGCCCACCGTCGACGCCCTGTAGCCGGCCGCGTCCGGAAGCTTTCTGAGATCCGTTCCGCCGACGGTGATCGTGCCCGAGTCGGGGAGATCGAGGGCGCCGATGAGGTTCAGCAGCGTGCTCTTGCCGCAGCCGGACGGCCCCACGATCGACGCGAAGTCCCCCGGCTCGAGCTCGAGCGAGACCTTGTCGAGTGCGACGATGCGGCCGCCTTCGAACGACTTCGTGACACGGTCGACGACGACGTCGACGCGCCGCCGTTCGAGCCCGTGGTCACTCCGGCTTCACGAGCCGCTTCAGGATCTTCGTGTACGTCTTGCCGCCGATCTTCGCCTTGACCGTCCAGCGGAGCGTGAGCCCGCCGAACTGGGACGCCAACCGCGAGTCGGGCGGAAAGATGATGTAGTCCCGGAAGGTGCCCTTGAACGGCCAGTTCTTGATCGGCTTCGGTGGCCCTGGGTTCGGGTAACCGGTCGGCCCGTAGTCGATCGGGTGAGCCGTCCCGAGCGGGTCGATCACAACGGCGGTCAACGTGGCCCGTACGGCCTTGCCCTGGAGATTCGTGACCTTGATCGAGTAGGGCCACTTGACGTTGACCTTGGGCTGGGCCGCAGGCGCCTTCAAGGTCGCCTTGATGCCGGTGGCGGCGCCGCGAGCGGAACGACGAGTAGCGCTACGAGAACCGCAGCAAGCTTCATCCGCATGGCTCAATCGTACTCAGTGCAGGGCGGCTGCGAGCTGCGCGCAGGCCTCGGGCGTGCCGGCCGCGGCGAGGCGCGAGCGCGGGACTAGATCGAGTGGCGCAGCCGAGAACGGTGGGTCGTCGAACAGCTCGACGGCGAGCCCGCGTTCCCGGACGAGCAGCTGCGCGGCGGCGATGTCGACCGACCGCGCGGGACGCAGCGAAGCCACAGCGTCCACCCGTCCCGCGGCGAGATGACAAAGGGAGAGCGCCAGCGAGCCCATCACGCGCAGGCGTTCGGCGATCTCCACGAGCGAGGGAGCGTGCTCCGCCACGAGGACGGTCTTCGTCGCCTCCAGGCTGAGCAGCTCGATCGTCGCCTTGGGCAGCGGGCCGTCGAGCGGAGCGCCGTTGAAGCTGGCTCCCTGTCCGCGCACCGCCGACCACTCCTCCCCGGAGCCGAAGTCGTGCACGTAGCCGAACATGACGTCCGCCATCGTCGGCCCGTCGGCGACGGCGATCGACAGGGAGAAGAACGGGATGCCGCGCTTGGCATTGATGGAGCCGTCGATCGGGTCGAGGACGACCGTCACGGCGCCATCAGTGCCCGCCGCGCGGTGGCCGAGCTCCTCCGAGACCAGGGCGAAGTCGACTCCCGACGAGTCGAGCAGCGATACGACGGCCCCTTCGGCTGCCGCGTCGATGGCCGTCGTGTCGTCTCCGCCCTCGCCGCTGCCGACCACGACCTCTCGCTCGTCGCGCGTCGGCAGTTCGACGAGCACCGCTTGCACCTCCGCGGTCGCGGCGCGGCAGAGCTCCAGCCAGTCCGTCACAGCGGATGGAAGAGCAAGCCGGAGGGGAGCTTGGGATAGAAGTACGTGCTCTTCTGGGGCATCGTCTCGCCGCGCTCGGCAAGCTCACGGACCAGCTCCACGCTCGGCGGCCGCACGAGGACAGCAACCCCGGCGGCGCCGGAGTCCACGGCCGCCTTCGCCTCCTCCTCGTAGGGCGTGTACGTGACTCCCTCGAGCCCGAGCCGGTCGACAAGCGCCGTGTCGGGCTCGCCCGGCTCCCCGAGTACAACGGTGGTCCCGCTCGTGCGGTAGATCACGGCCGCAGAGCGGTCGCCTGGCAGGCCGGCGTCGAAAGGCAGCTCCGCACCAACAGGCTCGAGGCGTGCTGCGACGCGATGCGTCGGGAAGATCGTCAGGCCCTCCTGGTCGGTGGGGACGATTGCCGCCAGGAGCCACGCGCTCTCCTCCGTGCCCTCCTCGGCGTGGTAGGCGAGGGTCGTCTCGTACCGGTGGTGGCCGTCAGCGATCAGCAGCTGGGCGTCGGCGAGGGCGCTCGGTGGATCGCCCTCGAGCCGCCAGAGCCTGCTGCGCACGCCTTCCAGCTCGACCTCGAGCACGCTTTCTCCGTCCGGCCGCTCGAGCCTACCGTCGTAGAGCAGGAAGATCGGCTCCACCTGGGCGCGTAGAGCACGAAGCAGCCGCAGCCGCCCTTCCTTGGGCCCGGCATGCGTCCGCTCGTGCGGCAGGACGACGCCGGCTTCGTACGGCTCCGCGCGCAGCGAGCACACCAGTCCCTCACGCGTACGTGCGACTCCGTCCGGCCCTGTGTACTCCTGCGCCAGCCACCAGCAGGCGGGGTCATCCTCCCGCACGAGCGTGCCGTCGTCGAGCCACGTCGTCCACAGCCGTGCGGCCTCGGCTTCGTCGTCGGCCAGCGTCAGATGGACGACATTGTGCGGGCTCGCCGCGAGGTACCGCGCACGTGCGTCGGCGTCGAGCACGTCGTACGGCGGGGCGACGAGCGACGCGAGCGGCCCTGCACGCCGCTCGTCGTAGCGCACGGCCCTGAACGGTCTCACCTGCGCCACGGCTGGGCGAGCCTACCAGCCGGGTTCCGGCCTAGACTCGGCTGGAATGGCGGCGATCTCGGAGCTTGCGGAAGACGGGGTCGTCGAGGGCACCTACGCGGTCGCGCGCAAGCGCCGCCTGAGGACGCGAGCGGGCTCCGACTACCTCGCGCTAGAGCTCGTGGATCCGAGCGGCCGCATCGAGGGACGTGTCTGGCACGACGTCGACCTCCTCGACAGCCGTTTCGCCGAGGGTGACGCCGTGCGCGTCCTCGGCCGCGTCGAGCGCTACCGCAACCAGCTGCAGCTCGACGTACGTGCCATCGAGCACGCCGAGGATGCCGACCCGATCGACCTGACACCGGCGCTCCGCCGAGACGCTGACGAGCTGGAAGGCTTCCTGGATTTCCTCGCCGGCGAGATCGCACACACCGGCTTGCAGAGGCTCGTCAAGACAATCCTCGCCGACCCAGCCCTACGGCGCAGCTTTCGGGCGCTTCCGGCCTCACCCGAGGCGCATCACGTGTACGCCGGCGGCCTGCTCGAGCACACGGTCGGCGTCGCCACGATCTGTCGGGAGCTCGTGCAGCTCCATCCGCGGCTGCGCTCCGACCTGCTGCTCGCCGCCGCGCTCCTTCATGACGTCGGCCGCACGCGCGAGCTCAAGCCGGGCCCGGGATTCCAGGTCACCGAGGAGGGCCGCCTGCTCGGGCACGTCCATCTCGGCCTGCGGCTCATTGAGGAGCGCGCGGCGCAGCTCGACGAGAGCGCGCGCGCCGAGCTGCTCCACGCCATCGCGTGTCACCACGAGGCCCGCGCGGCACGAACCGCCGAGGCAGCCTCCCTCTATCACGCGAATCAGCTGGACGCACTCGCCGCGACCCGTCCGGTCGACACGCCCGACGCCTAGCAGCGCGATACGCTCGGGCCGTGTGGGAGGGGCTCGCAGCGAGGCTCGAGGGCCGTCGCGTGGTCGTCGAGCCGCTCACCGGCGAGCACGAGCCCGGCCTCTATGCGGCGGCCCAGAGACATGGACTGGTCGCTGATGCCTGTAGATCCCTCGGAGGGCCAGGAGCAGTTCCATGCGTGGCTCGAGGACGCCCTCGCGCTCGCGGAACGAGGCGAGCAGCAGCCGTTCGCCGTGCTCGACGCGGAGACCGGGACTCCGCTCGGGAGTACCCGCTATCTCTCCCTCCGTCCCGAGCACCGCGGCCTCGAGATCGGCTGGACCTGGCTCACGCGCTCGGCCTGGTCGACGGGCGCGAACGTCGAGGCGAAGCTCCTGCTGCTCGAGCATGCGTTCGAGCGGCTCGGTTGCATGCGCGTCGAATTCAAGACGGACGCCTTGAACGAGCGCTCCCGGCGCGCTCTGGCCGCGCTCCCCGCGCAGTTCGAGGGTGTGTTCCGCAAGCACATGCTCGCCGGCAACGACGGCACGCGCCTGCGCGACTCCGCATGGTTCGCGATTGTCGACGACGACTGGCCGCAGGTGAAAGCCAACCTCGAGAGCCGGCTTCGATCGAGAGGCAACGGCCGTATCTAGGCCGCTGGTCCCCAGGTCCTAGGCGGGAGCGCGTTCGTAGCTGACCCGACGGCGCAGATTGCCGTCGTCAGCCGAGTCGAACCAGATCGAGATCAGGACAGCGCCACGCGTCGCCGGCGACTCCACCAGCTCCGCGTACTCGAGCGCAGCTGCGCTGCCCCGGTCCGCAATCGCCGCGAGAGCCTCGGCGTTCGCCTGCTCGCTCGGCGGCGGCGAGCGCCTTGTTCCAGCAGCGAACCTCCGCGTGGAGCTCCTCGCCGTCCTCGCGCCGGATCCGGTAGTCCATCGCCCAGCCATTCTGTGAGGCAGCCGTGAGGTCGTGTGTCTCGACCACTTCAGCCATGAACGCCACCGTACCAATGGAGTGACGCATGGCGGACTCCCGCGCTAGGGGCTGAAGCGGATGTGCAGCACGTCGCCGTCCTCGACGAGGTAGTCCTTGCCTTCCAGCCGCTGCAGCCCACGCCGTGCGGCTTCGGCGCGCGAGCCGCACTCGACGAGGTCGCTCATCCTGATCACCTCGCAGCGAATGAACCCGCGCGCGATGTCCGAGTGGATTTCGGCCGCAGCCTCGAGCGCCGTCTGACCACGTCGGAGGGTCCACGCCCGCGCCTCAGTCTCGCCTCCGGTGAAGAACGTGATCAGGCCAAGAGCATCGCGCAGCCTCCGCACGACCTCGTCGAGCGCCGACGGACCTTCCCGGAACTCCGCCGCCTCGGACTCGCCGAGCTCCGAGAGCTCGAGCTCGAAGGCGAGGTCGATCCCGCCTGGGCCGTTCTCGACCACGACCTGGGGCTTCGTCGTCAGCGGCTCGAGCTCCCCGGGCACCTCGCCCGCGAAGTCGGTCAGGTTGCCGCCCGAGTCGAGATGCGCGAGGAGCGCCTCGAGTGCGGCCGCCTCCGTGCGGAGTCGTGCATCCCCGGACTTCGCCTGCGTCCGCACCCGCTCGAGCCGCGCCTCGACGTGATCGCGGTCTGCCACGAGCAGCTCGAGTGAGAGCTGCTCCAGGTCGCGGCCGGGATCGGCGCCCTGCGAGTAGCCGTCCACCACGCAGAGAACTGCATCGACACGCCGCAGATTGCCGAGCAGTGCCGTGCCCGTGCCCGGCACGTCCTCCACGCGGATCACCGCCGGCGTCTGCTTCGCAGAGCCGTCGACGCGCGCGAGGTCGGCAAGACGAGGATCGGAGATCTCGGCCATGCCCACGTGCGCCTTGGCGTCGTGCAGCTCGGCGCCCGCTCGCGTCAACGCGTTGAAGAGCGTCGTCTTGCCCGACCGCGACAGGCCGACGATGCCGACCTCGAGGCCCACGAAGACCCCTACTGCGTAAAGCCGACGCGCGCCTCGCGCGCGTACCGCTTGACGTAGAGCACCTGGCTCAGCACGACAAGGAAGAGCCCGTCCTCGGCGCGTAGCTCGCAGACGACGTCATCCCTCGCCCGCAGCGCCGCGTCCAGCGCGTCGGCGTCCTCGACCGGAACCCGCACCGACAGGACATCTCCACCGTGAAAGCCGATCTCGACCCTGGCCGGCGCAGCCTCAGCCATGCGTCACCAGCTCCGTCAGCACGCCGTGCACGGCATCGGGATGGATGAAGGCCACCTGGAGACCGTACAAGCCGAGGCGTGGCTCGTGATCGACGAGCTGCACGCCCTCGCTGTCCAGACGGGCGAGCTCGGCGCGAAGATCCTCCACCTCATAGGCAACGTGGTGCATCCCCGGCCCGCGCCTGGCCAGGAATCGCCCCACAGGCGTGTCGTCGTCCAACGGTGCGAGCAGCTCGACCCGGCCGTCGCCGACGTGCATCGCGGCCGCCTCTGCACCCTGCGACGCAATCGTCTCCCGCGCCTCGATGGTGGCGCCGAGCAAACGCTCGTACATGGACACCGCGTCGTCGAGGTCGGTGACGGCGACGCCGATGTGATGAATCCCTCGGAGCGTCACAACGCCCCGATGCTAGTTCAGCGGAGTTCAGTCCGAGGCGGGCAGCGCGCGCACGGTGCCGACGGTCTCCGAGCTCCGCGACTCGCTTGCGACGCCTTCGAGCAGCTCGTCGAGCTCGTCGCGGCCGAGCGTCTCGCGCTCGAGCAATCCCTGGGCGATCCGGTCGAGCGGCCCCCGGTACTTCGTCAGCAGGCGCATGGCCTCGTCGTAGGCCTCATCCGTCAACCGAGCCTGCTCCCCGTCGCGCAGGCGCTTCGTCTCCTCCGACAGCGCGTAGTTGTCCGCGCGCATCGTCCGCGAGGAGACGATCTCCGACATGCCGTAGTCGAACACCATTGCGCGGGCGAGGTCGGTCGCGCGTTCGAGATCATTCGCGGCCCCGTTCGTGACGCGCCCGAAGACGACCTGCTCGGCGGCGCGACCTGCGAGGTAGACCTTGAGCATGTCGGTCAGCTCCTCCTTCGTGTGGAGGTAGCGGTCCTCGGCGGGCAGGTTGAGCGTGTAACCGAGGGCCTGGCCCCGCGACACGATCGTCACCTTGTGGACGGGCAGCGCGTCACCCATCAGGTGCGACATGAGGGCGTGGCCCGCTTCGTGGTAGGCGAGGATGCGCTTCTCCTTCTCGGAGACGACGCGGCGCTGCTGGAGCCCTGCGACGACGCGCTCCATCGCCGAGTCGAAGTCCTCGTCGCCGATCTCGTGCGCATGACGGCGGCCGGCGGCGATTGCGGCCTCGTTGGCGATGTTCGCGAGGTCGGCGCCGGTGAGGCCTGCCGTCTGCCGGGCAATCGCATGCAGATCAACGCCTGCGGCCAGCGGCTTTCCGGTGGTGTGCACGCCGAGAATCTCTTCCCGGCCGATCAGGTCGGGCGCCGGCACGAGTACCTGCCGGTCGAAGCGGCCGGGTCGGAGCAGGGCGGGATCGAGGTCCTGAAGGCGGTTGGACGCGCCCATGACCACCACCCGGTCGTCCGAGGAGAACCCGTCCAGCTCGACGAGCAGCTGGTTGAGGGTCTGGTCCTGCTCGCGGTTGAAGCCATGACCCGTGCGCGCGGCGCCGACGGCGTCGAGCTCGTCGATGAAGACGATTGCCGGCGCGTGCTTCCGCGCCTCGGCAAAGAGCTTGCGGATGCGGGCGGCGCCGAGGCCGGCGAACATCTCCACGAAGGCAGACGCGCTCTGGGAGAAGAAGGACGCACCGGACTCGTGGGCCACGGCCTTTGCCAACAGCGTCTTCCCCGTCCCCGGCGGACCGTAGAAGAGGATGCCCTTGGGCACGCGCGCACCGAGTTGCTCGAAGCGCTTCGGGTCGCGGAGGAAGTCGACGACCTCCTGCAGCTCCACCTTGACCTCGGTGAGGCCGGCGACGTCGTTCCAGGTGACGCTCGAGCTCGACCGCGAGGCAGGGCGCTGAGGGTTGACCCGCGGCGTGAGCTTCACGACGCGCCAGAGGAAGTACACCATCAGGCACATGAGGGCGAGCGGGAGCCAGATCAGGAGCATCCCGCCGATGTCGTCGAGGATCGCGCCCACGACCAGCGCATCGGCAGTGAGGGCGTAAAGCGTTAGCTCAGTCGCGCTCGAGCTCGAGGCAGGCGCGGAGCGCCGCGTCGGCGACCTCCACCTGCTCCGGCGACGGCTCGGCAGTGGCGACGCGTTCCTGGAGCTCCTGGCCCGGCCGCGAAAGGGCCTTGGCGACTGGGTGCTCGGGGTTCCGCACCATCCAGCCGAAGATCTCCGTCGCGGCGGCCATCGCACCAAGCGCGGCGGCCAGGCTGGCCGGCCGGCGGACTGACGCGGGCGCCTTGCCGGCGAGCGTCGCGCCGGCGGCAGTGGCCAGCAGCAGGGGCCCAACGAGATGCGTGCCACAACGTTCGTGCTCCTTCGCGGCCGGCGTGCCGTGCTCGTAGGTGCCGATGGAGACGTGCTCGGCTCCGTGGTAGGCAGCCAGGTCTCGCTCGCGCAGCGCGAGCAACGCGGGTGTCAGCGCGAGCGCGCCGGCTGCCAGCTCCTGCAGCGCCGGCGGAAGACGGGTGGAACGAATGGCGCGACCGCCGACTCCCGCAGCGAGCAGAGAGGCGAGCACGGCGGGACGCTGGAACGCGAAACGCGCCTGCGGAAGGTTGCGCCGCACCCGCGGCAGCACGAGCAGCGCCTCGAGCAGCCTGGCCGGGCCCCGGACCAACGGCCCGTTCGCCGGGAACAGCCGCTTGGGGCCACTCGCCACCTCGATCTCGCCGTCTGCCGTTCGCACGGCGGCCGCCCACGACGTCGGCCCGTGGACGAGCACGCCGTTCGCGAGCGCCATGCCTCCCAGGCGAATTTTCTCTTCGACCATCACGACACCGTAGCTATCGGCCGATAGACAGCGCAGCATGACGTAGGAACTCCACGCCGAGCTCGAGGTCGGCTTCCGTGATCCGCTCGTCGGCGGAGTGGACGAGGCGATTGGCGACGTCCGCCGCCATCTCCTTCATCGGAAAGAACCCGTACGCGACAGCGCCGTACGAATCTCGCAGCCAGTGGCTGTCGGTGAAACCCGCCACGCAGATGGGCGCGGCGACCGCCCCTGGCTCCACCTGCTCGACGTACGACCCGATGGCGGCCCACAAGGGCGTGTCCATCGGCGAGCGGGTGCCGCCTTGCGCTGGCCGCCACTCGATCTCGTAGTCGCCGGAACCGAGCCAGTCGCGTAACGCAAGTTCGACATCGTCGGGCGATTCACCGGGGAGGAGCCGACAATCGATCGTCACGTCGCAGAGGCCGGGGATGACGTTGCGCTTGTCAGAAGCCGAGATCTTCGTGGGCGACAGCGTCGTCGTGAGCAGCGGCTCGAGCAGCTCCGCGGCGACGGGATCGACGGCGCGTGCCGTCTCGAGAGCGCCCCCGGCGTCTGGGACAGTGCCCGTGACCGCGGCGACGAAGCCCTCGGCCTCGGGGCCGAGCCGCGGCTCCTCGCGATACTCGGCGATACGCTCGATCAGCCTTGCCGCCTTGACGAGAGCGTTGTCGGCGATCCCGGGCCGCGCGGCGTGGCCGCTGCGCCCGTGCACGAGCAGCCTGAACGGCGACGAAGTCTTCTCGGCGGCGGCGCAGGTGTAGAAGACGCGTCCGCCGAGCTCGAGCCGGCCGCCGGCTCCCTCGTTGACGGCATAGTCACACCGGACTGCATCGGGATGCGCCTCGCAGAGCCAGCGCAGGCCCTGGTACTCGCCCTCGCCCACTTCCTCGTCTGCGGTCGCGGCAAAGATGAGGTCGCCGTCCGGACGAAAGCCCTCACGGGCGAGCGACGCAATGGCGACGGCGCTCGCCGCCACCTGGCCCTTCATGTCCAGAGCGCCGCGTCCCCACACGCAGCCGTCCTGCAGCTCCCCCGACCAGGGATCCACCGTCCACTCGGATGGGTCGGCGAGCACGGTGTCGGTGTGGGAGAGAAGCAGAAGCCGCGACCCGTCCCCTGATCCCGGAAGGCGTGCGACGAGATTGGCACGTGCCGGGTCGCGAGCGTAGAGCTCACACGCGACACCGTTGTCCTCGAGGTATGCGCGCAGCAGCTCGGCAGCGGCCGTCTCGTTCCCGGGCGGGTTGACGGTGTTGACGCGGATGAGCTCCTGGAGCAGCCGGACGACCTCGGCGCGCAGGGGATTCGCCACGGCGTCGAGCATACTTTCGCGCATGGGCGACCTGTTCTCGGAGGCCGCGTCCACCCGGATGTCCGAGCAGGCTCCGCTCGCCGCCCGCGTGCGGCCCAAGGCTCTCGACGAGCTGGTCGGCCAGCAGCAGATCCTCGGAGAAGGCTCGGTGCTGCGCCGCGCGGTCGCAGACGACCGCGTGGGCTCGCTGATCCTCTACGGGCCGCCCGGCAGCGGCAAGACCACGCTCGCCCGCATCGTCGCGGCGAGCACCGACGCGGCGTTCGAGCAGCTGTCCGCCGTGAGCGCAACCGTTGCCGAGGTGCGGGCAGTGATCGCAGCCGCGCGCGAGCGGCTCGGCGCGAACGGCAGGCGCACGATCCTCTTCCTGGACGAGATCCACCGCTTCAACAAGGCACAGCAGGATGCCCTGCTGCCGTCCGTGGAAGAGGGGCTCCTGACGCTGATCGGCGCGACCACCGAGAACCCGTACTTCGAGGTGAACGCCGCGCTGCTGTCGCGCTGCCAGGTCTACGAGCTGGAGCCGCTCTCCCAGGGCGAGCTGGCCACGATCGTCCGCCGCGGCGCCGCAGAGCTCGGGGCGAACGTTTCCGACGAGCTCGCGGAGCTGATCGCGCTCAGAGCCGGAGGCGACGGTCGCACGGCCCTCAACGTGCTCGAGCTCGCGTGGCAGACGGCGGCGGCGGCCGGCGAAGAGCTGACCGAGAGCCACGTCGAGGACGCGGCGCGCAAGCGCCCACTCGTCTACGACCGCGCCGGCGACCAGCACTACGACTTCGCCTCTGCCTTCATCAAGTCGATGCGCGGCTCCGACCCTGACGCCGCCGTTTACTACCTCGCCGCAATGCTCGAAGGCGGCGAGGACGCACGGTTCGTGGCGCGTCGGATGGTCATCCTCGCGTCCGAGGACATCGGCAACGCCGACCCGAACGCGCTCGTCGTGGCCGTCGCCGCCGCCAATGCGGTCGAGCACGTGGGCCTGCCCGAGGCGCAGCTCAATCTCGCACAGGCGGCGATCTACCTCGCGCTGGCGCCGAAGTCGAACGCCGTCACGACCGCACTCGCGGAGGCGCGACGAGACGTGCGGGAACAGGGCAACGTCAGGCCGCCGAAGTCCCTTCGCAGCACGGGACATCCCGGGCAACGAAAGATGGGCCACGGCGAGGGGTACGTCTATCCCCACGACGACCCGGCCGGCTTCGAGACGAGCTACCTGCCGGACGAGCTGAAGGGCAAGCGCTACTACAAGCCTTAGCGTCGCGGGTGCGCGGCAAAGAACCGCCAGATCTCGGGCGTGGCGGCGTACGGCTCCTTGGGCCAGACGTGCTCCACGCCGGCGAGCGTCACGAGCCGCACCTCCGTGCCGTTGCGGCACGGCGTCCAGGAGCTCGTGGTGACAGCGCCGGTGACCGCCGTCTTTGCCGCCGCGGGGCAGCCGTTCAGCGCGCGCCAGCGATCGATGCCGGCCTGCGCCGGCGGCCACTCGAGGCCAACCACGCCTCGTGTCCCCTGTCCGCCCTCGAACGGGATGTTCTCGTCGTCGAGCCCGTGCACGTGGAGGATCGATACCGGACGTGAGGGCGAGCAATCGGTGATGAGCGTGGCCGCAACCGGAGCGGCGGCGGCGATCCGGCCGGACAGCCGGCATGCCAGCGCGTAGGAGAAGAGCCCGCCGTTCGAGAGGCCGGTCGCGTAGGTGCGCCGCTTGTCGATCGAGTACTGGCGGCCGAGCTTGTCGAGCAGCTTCGCCACGAAGCCCACGTCGTTCACGCCGAGCCGGCTCGGCGCGCCGCAGCATGGCCCGGCGTTCCAGGCGCGGCCGAGCCCGTCCGGGTAGACGGCGATGAATCCGCGCTTCTCGGCCTCGGCGTCGAAGCCCGTCTGGCTCGCCACGCGTGCACCCGTCCCGAACCCGCCGTGGAAGACGAGCACCAGCGGCGCAGGCTTCTTCGGCCGGGTGGGGACGAACACGCGGTACGTCCGCGTCTGCCCGTCCACCTGCACCGAGCCGCGCGCCACGGTGCCGCCGGGGGCTGCGGAGGCCGCCGGGACGAGCAGGGCGAGCGCTGCGACGAGGAGAGCGATACGCATAGCCGAAACGTAGAAGCGGTGCGTAATGGAGGGCACTGCGATCGGCAAAGGCTTCGTAAGCGTCCGCTAGAGAATCCGCGCGCCGAGCGCGCTCGCCACGAGCTCCACCGCCAGGCGCGCGGTCTCGTTCTCGCGGTCGAGAATCGGGTTCACCTCCACCACGTCGAGCGACCGGGCGATGCCGGACTCGGCTACGAGCTCCATGGCCAGATGTGCCTCGCGGTAGGTCAGCCCACCGCGCACGGGCGTCCCGACGCCGGGCGCATCGGAAGGGTCCACGACGTCCAGGTCGAGGGACACGTGGACGAAGCCCGGGCCGTCGATGTGCTCGAGTGCTTCGCGCATCGCGTGCTCCACCCCGAGCCGGTCGAGGTCGCTCATCGTGTAGACGGCGGCGCCCAGCTCACGGAGCACGGTGCGCTCGGCGTCGTCGAGGGACCGCACGCCGACGAGCGCGACGCGGGACGGGTCGACCGCCGGCAGCGTCCAGGCCTTGTGCTCGAAGGCGTCTCCACCAAGGCCGAGCGCGGCCGCCAGCACCATGCCGTGGACGTTGCCGGTGAGGCTTGTCTCGGGCGTGTTGAGGTCACCGTGCGCGTCGAGCCACAGGACACCACCGGGGCCGTCGCGCCGCAGCCCCGCGAGCGTACCGAGTGCGATCGAATGGTCGCCCCCGAGCACGAGCGGCAAGCTGGCCGTCGTCGACCGCGCGACGGACGAGCTGCGCCACCTCCGCGCAGGTGGCCTTGATCTGGTCGAGGAAGCGCAGCTCCTCGTCGCCCTCGGCAACGGCTTCCGCCACCGGCGTCGGCACGTTCCCCCAGTCGTGGCACTCGCGGCCGAGCTGGACGATGCGCTTCTCCAGACCGGCGTAGCGAATCGCGGACGGCCCCATGTCCACGCCTCGCCGGTCCTGGCCGAGGTCGAGCGGTGCGCCGATCACGGCAACTGGCTGCTGACTTTGAACGTGCCACGGCGGGCCGGAGGCTACCGACACCCAAGCGGAGGAAAGATGGCGAGGGCCGGAATCGAACCGGCGACACCACGGTTTTCAGCCGTGTGCTCTACCGACTGAGCTACCTCGCCAGGGCCGGTCAGTCTAGCCAGGGTCAGACACGGGCTCGCCGCCGGCGCCGACATGGCGGCGCTGGCTCGCTTCCCTCTCGCCATGCCACCGAAGGAGGGGGCCCACGGGGGAACCATGGGTTCCTCCGTGCCGAAAGAAGCCCCCCGTGAAGGCGGGTGAAGCTCACTCGGGGGCGGGCGTCTCGGCCGGTGCTACCGTGCCGCCGACACCACACCAACCATACGACGTCCGGCGCCCGCGGCAACACGTTTTTACGCGCGCACGCGGATGCGAACGCGGTCGCCGGGGCGAGCCGAGATGACCGACGCAGCGTCACCGACGTTGATCGCGATCGAGATGTTCCGGTACGAGTCCTCGTAGAGCACGATGTCGCCGCGGGCCACGTCCGCGAACGTCCGCGCAGCGACGGCGTAGTACCGCTCGAGCCCGATCTCGAGCTCGATTGCGTTCCCGGCACGATCCCCACCTGCTCGAGGTCGCTCGCAGTGAGGTTGAGCTGCACGTTGCCGAAGCGATTGACGAAGAGCACGTGGGCGACGATCTCGCTCTGCCGAGGCCTCGGCGACGGGTACGTCGAGCCGCTGCGAGCGTGTCAACGTCGAGCGCTGGACCCGAGAGCGGCCGGGCGACAACCCACCGGCGAGATGACGCCGCCGCCGGCGCGAACACGTCCCGTCCGTGGAACGTCCGCGAGAGAGGGGCGAGCCTGTACGCGGGCTCCGTCAGCTCCCACGCCTCGGCGATGCCGCCCATCGATCTCGGCTGCGGGAATGAGGAGCCCGTTGTCCGGGCCGACGTAGAGCCGGCCGTCGCCGCTTCGCAACGCGATGGCCTTGCGGTCGGTGCCCACACCGGGTCCACGACCGCCAGGTGGACGCCCTCGGGCATGTACGGCAGCGTGTTGCGCAGCACGAGCGCGCCCTGCAGCACCTGCAGCGGCGCGATGCCGTGCGTGATGTCGATGATCTCGACCTCCGGCGTGATGCGCTTCATGACGCCGTGACACGTGCCCACGAGGTCGTCGGTGACGCCAAAGTCCGTGAGGAACGTGATGACGGGCGGCATCAGAGACTGAGCCTAGCGACGGCGTCGACGAGGCCGCCGAGGTCGTGGCGCTCCGCTTCGGCGAGGACGCGAATGCCGGCCTCCCGGGCCGCCCTGCTGGTCTGCGGCCCGATGGAGACGGCCGGCAGATTCGCTCCGAGGGCACCGAACGCGCGGGCTGCCGATGCCGACGCGAGTACGACGAGGTCGCCCTCCGGCGGCTCCGGTCGCAGCTCGATCGTCCGGTACAGCGGCAGGAAGTCGGCACCCAGCTCGTGGACGATGGCCATGCGCGCACCTTCCGCAGCGGCGAACAACACCCGGCCCGCAGGTCGCGGCAGCTCGGCGAGCAGGCCTTCCTGCGTAGAGACCTCCGGCACGAGATCTGGCGCGACGCCGCGCCGCAGGAGAGTCGCAGCCGTCCCCGGTCCGATGGCGGCGAGCCGCGCAGCCCGTCCGCGGGCCCGGCTGAGCAGCTCGTCAGCGCCGTTGGGGCTCGTGACGATCACCCAGTCGTACGAGGACAGCTCTACCGGGTCGCCGCCGATCCGGTCGATGCGAATCAGCGGGCAGAGAACGACTTCGTGGCCGAGCTCCTGTATGCGGGAAGCAAGCGGTTCCGCCTGACCGGGCGCGCGCGTGATGACGACCTTCACGCGGTCGCCCTCGCCTTCGGAAACGCTGACGAGCTCCCGCGCCAGCTCGGCAGGATCGTCCCCGCGACGGCGCTCGATCCAGCTGGCCGTCCTCGTCGGCGATCGAGCGCCTCGAGCTGCTCGCCGTCGTGGTACGCAGCGGCGGGAGCGAGGCAGCCGCCGCCGATCTCGGCCACGCAGGCCCGCTCCAGCTCCACCCGCCTCCGCGTCTCCGCGTGGTCGGCGGCTCCGACGAGGTGCTCCTCGCCTGCCCGCACCTGCAGCGCGAGGGCACCCTGCCCCGCTTCGGGCAGCACTTCCTCGGGCTCGAAGCGACGGCCGATCTCGCCTCCCAGCCCGAGGCGGTCGAGCCCGCAGGCGGCGAGCACGATCGCATCGAGGCCGCGCTCGGAGAGCTTGCGCAAGCCGCGTGTCGATGTTGCCCCGCAGCGGCTCGATCGACAGCGAGGGCTCGATTGCCAGCAGCTGCGCCCTGCGGCGGACGGACGCTGTCCCCACGCGCATGCCGGGAGCGACACCCTCCGCTCCGACAAGGGCGTCCCGCGGATCCTCGCGCTCGGGATAGGCGCCGACGACGAGCCCCGACGTGTCCGTGGAAGTCATGTCCTTCGCGGAGTGGACGGCGACGTCGATGCGGCCGTCCAGCAGCGCTTCCTCGAGCTCCTTCACGAAGACCCCTCGCTCGCCGATCTGTCCGAACGGCTGGCGCCGGTCACGATCGCCGGTCGTCGTGATCGGGACGAGCGCCACCTCCACGCCCGGCCCCCGCAGCAGATCGGCTGCCACACCGGCCTGCGTGAGCGCGAGCCTACTGCCGCGGGTTCCGACCCGAAGCAGCATCGTCGTCGAGGTCGCCGGCCGCAGCCTCCTTGAGCCGCAGCATGGGCACGTGGAGGAGCTTGTCGACGATCCGCTTGGTCGTGGACTCCACCACGCTGAGCTCCGCGGCCGTCAGCCTGCCCAGGCGCCCACGCGCGCGCTCGAGCTCCTGCGTGCGAATCTCCTCCGCCTGCGCCCGTAGAGCGGCAATCGCAGGAGCCGCGTCGCGGGACGCGCGCCAGGCCGCGAACCGCTCGGCCTCGGCGGCCACGATCGCCTCCGCCCGCGCAACCTCCCCGGCGCGGCCGGGCGTGGAGTCGCTGACCACGGTCTCGAGATCGTCGATGTCGTACACGTAGCAGCCGTCCAGCTCGTGGACGGCTGGGTCGACATCCCGCGGAACCGCGATGTCGATGAAGAACAGCGGCCTGCCCTTCCTGCCGCGCATCGTCGGCTCCACGTCAGCCCGCGTGCAGAACGAAGCTGCGGGCGCTCGTCGAGGAGACGACCACGTCGGCGTCCGCCAACCGGCCCGCGGCGTCGGCGAGCTCGACCGGCGAGCTGCCGTACCGCGCAGCGACCTCGCGCGCCTTCGCGGGTGAGCGGTTGGCGACGAGCTCGATCCGCGCACCGCGCGCGACGAGGCTCGCTGCTGCGAGCTCGCCCGTCTTGCCCGCGCCGAGCAGCATCACGGAGCACGTGGTCAGATCGCCGAAGAGCTGCTCGGCAAGCGCGGCAGCGGCAGCCGCCACCGAAGCCGGAACCTCGCCGATGGCAGTCTCGCGCCGCACTCGCCTCCCTGCGTGAATCGCGCCACGGAACATCCGGTCGAGCAGCGGCCCGGTCGCGCCGCTGTCGAAGGCGGAGCGCACCTGGCCAAGGATCTGTCCCTCACCGGGCACGAGCGAGTCGAGCCCGGCCGCCACGCGATAGAGGTGCAGCGCGACGTCGTCGTCGTGCAGCCTGTAGGCGACGTCGGCCAGCTCGTCGGCCGCCAGGCCGGAGCGCTCGGAGAGGAGCACCAGAGCCTCCGCAGCTGTCGCGGCCGGCCGAGTAGATCTCCGTGCGGTTGCAGGTGGAGAGGCAGACCGCCTCGCCTTCGTCGCTCGCCAGCCGACGCGAGAGCTCGGCGGCCTCGGCGTCGGTGAGCGTCACCCGCTCACGAAGCTCGACCGGCAGCCCGGCGATGGGAAAGGCCGATGAGGTTGAGCGAGCTCATGCGAAGTGCGCCAGCGGCAGCGCGAGCCGGACGACGATGACGACGGCGAACCCGGCCAGAGCGAGGTAGGCGGCACGTCGGCCTCGCCACCCGGCCTCGAGGCGGAGCAGCAGGTAGGCCGCGTAGACGGCGATCGTCAGCAGCGACGCGCCCATGAGCGCGTCGAAGCCTCCGCCGCTGTCGCGCAGCCGAACGAGACCGAGCCCGACTCCCGCCGCCAGTGCGGGCAGTGCGACGAGCACCGTGCGCGCCGCGAGCGTGTCCAGCGTGACGAGCGACGGCATGCGTCCGATGACGGAGGCGGTGCGCCGCCGCTTGAGCCTGCGCTCTTCGAAGAGGTAGAGGCCGGACATCGCCGCGGCCAGGGTCAAAGCCCGCGAAGGCCGCGAGCACGAGGCCGACGTGGAAGACGAGGAACGGCGTCGAGTAGGCAGCAGCCGCCTCGCGCGACGCGCCGGCACCGGCAAGCCAGGACGCGAGCAGCAGTCCGGAGGCGAGCGGCATGATCGTCAGCCCCAGCAGGCGGTAGCGGGCGCGACAGCCCCAGACGAGGTAGATGCCGACCACGAACCAGACGAAGAGGTTGAGCGTCCCGGCCCACGTGTCCCAGGGGAACCCGTCGCTGCGAGCGAAGAGCACGGCGATCAGCGCCGTCTGCGCCAGCCAGCCGAGGCGAACGCCCCACGTCGCAAGCCTCCCAGCCCGCCCCGGATGCCAGACGTCGCCGGCGTAGGCCACCGCCGCCTCGCCGTAGCCGAGCAGGGCCGGGAGGAACAAGAGCTCAACCACCGCTCGCCTCCTTCCGCTCCCTGGCCAGCCTCGTCAGCTCCTCGACATCGCGTTCGAGCCGCGAGAGCTTCGTCGCGATCAGCAGCACGTAGACGAGCAGGAACGCGAAGACGACGAGGTAGGCCGCAGCGACGTACTTCTCCTCGGCCGTCACGCCAGCAGCTCCCGCAGCTCGCGCAGGCGTTGGTCGAGCCGCTTGCCGGCCAGCTCGATCCGGTACAGGGTGTAGCGCGATCGAGAGCATCGCCGCCAGGCAGACGACGAACGTCCCGAACTGCGAGGCGGGCCATCTGCGGGCCGTCACGCGTGAAGGTCACGGGGTGCACGAGGCTCTCGGCGAGACGGATGGCGAGGAAGCTGATCGGGATCAGCACGACGCCGAACAGGGCGAACACGGCGGAGATCGAGGCTCGCTGCGGGCCGGGCTCGATGGAGAAGCGAAGCATGAAGTAGGCGCAGTAGAAGAGGAACAGGATGAGGAACAGGACGAGCTGCCGGTCGCCCCACTCCCACCAGCGTCCCCAGCTGATCTTCGCCCAGATCGAGCCCGTGACGAGCGTCAGCAGGCCGAAGATGACGCCCAGGTGCACCGCCACGTAGCTCTCGAGGTCGCGCTCGTCGTCGCCCTTCCAGAGGTAGAGAAAGCCCTTTGAGCGCCCCGAGCCCGAAGCAGGCATAGGCGGTCAGGGCGATCGGCACGTGGAAGTAGAAGATCTTCTGATTGAGCCCGTCCTGGTCGACCGGTGCGTAGAAGGCGACGAGCGCGATCGCGGAGACGGCGAGCACCGCCGCCACGCGGGCCGCAGTCGTCACGAGCGGGTTATTCCGAGACCACGTACTCAAAGGATGCCCACGAGATGATCGCAAAGACGACGTCGTAGAGCGCCAGGAAGCCGAGGTAGCGGCCCGGGTCGTCGGCCACGCTGGAGCCAACTCCACCGACGACGATGGGAATGGCCAGCGGCAGGAAGAGCAGCGGCAGCAGGAGCTCGCGCGATCGCGTCACGGAGGCCATGGCCGCGAGCAGCGTGCCGACGGTGACGATGCCGATGTTCGCCAGCAGCATGCCGACGACGGTCGTCCAGCCGAGCCCACCGAAGAAGATCGCGAACGCCGGCAGGGCGACCAGCTCGGTGAGCGACGAGGACGACGAGCACCGCCAGCGACTTCCCGAGCCAGATGGCGCTGCGGTCGCACGGTGCGAGCAGCAGCCCGTCCATCATTCGCTGCTCGCGTTCCGCCACGAACGCCCGCACGAGCGCGAGCATGGCGGTGAAGAGGATCACGACCCACAGCAGGCCGGCACCGACGTCCTCCGAGTCCTCCGTCGGCACGGCGAAGTGAAAGACGACGAGCCCGGCGACGACGAACAGCACCATGGCCGGCAGCGTCTCGCGGCCGCGCAGCTCGAGCAGCATGTCCTTGCGCGCCAGCACCGCCGCGTCGTGGAAGTAGCGCCTCATGTGAGGGCGAGCGAGCCGCTCGCGAGCGCGGCGAGCCGCAACGGGTCGTGGGTGGCGACCAGACAGGTGGCGGTGACGCGGAGCTCCGCCAGCTCGCGGTCGAGCAGGTCGGCGCCCGCCTCGTCGAGAGCGCTGTAGGGCTCGTCGAGGATCAGCAGCTCGGGGTCGTGGAGTAGCGAGCGGCAGAGCGCGAGACGTTGCGCCATGCCGCGGGAGAACGTCGACACGAGCTCGCCGCGCGCGTCCCAGAGGCCGAACCGCTCGAGCAGCATGCCGATCCGCTCGCGCCGCTCCTCGATCGCGTACAGCCGCCCGTAGAGGTCGAGGTTCTCGAGCGCCGTCAGCTCCTTGTAGACGAGCGGCTCGTGGCCGAGGAAGCCGATGCCTGCGCGATCGACGCGCTACCTCCAGCTCGCCGGACGTCGGCGTCGCCAGCCCGGCGCAGAGCCGCAGCAAGGTCGTCTTGCCGGAGCCGTTGGGCCCGGTGACGACGAAGAAGCCACCGCGGGGCAGCTCGAAGTCCACGTCCTGGAGCACGCGCTTGTCGCCGTAGCGCTTGGCCAGCCCGCTGGCGCGGATCACAGCGTCACGTCCGCGAGCACGAAGCAGAAGAACACGATGCTGATCACGCCGTTCAGCGTGAAGAACGCCGTGTTCAGGCGTCGCAGGTCGCCCGGCGAGACGATCGCATGCTCGTACGCCAGCAGGGCCGCGACGGCGGCCACGCCGAGCCAGTAGAAAACGCCGGCGTCGAGCTCAGCGCCTGCCCAGCGCGAGCAGCGCAACGGTGAGGACATGCAGTACGCGGGCGCCCCAGAACGCGGCGTGAACGCCGAAGCGCGCCGGAAACGAATGGAGACTCTGGGCGCGGTCGATCTCGATGTCGAAGATGGCGTAGAGGAGATCGAAGCCGGCCACCCAGGCCGCCACCGCGGCGCCCGAGCAGCCATGCCGCCAGCGGCAGCTCACCCGTCATCGCTACCCAGCCACCGACGGGCGCGAGACCCAGCGTGGCGCCCAGCCAGGCGTGGCTGAGCCACGTCACGCGCTTGAGGTAGGGGTAGACGACGAACATCGCAACGGGGATCGGCCACAGCCAGCGCACGACCGGGTCGAGGTTGAAGACAGCGAGCAGGAAGACGGCCAGTGAGCCGGCGCAGAAGACGAGCGACCTGCCACGGGCGCAGCGTTCCCTGCGGCAGCTCGCGCCCGGCCGTGCGAGGGTTGCGCGCGTCGATCCTCGCGTCGACGAGGCGGTTGATCGCCATCGCGAGCGAGCGTGCTCCGATCATGGCCAGGGTCAACCAGACCATCTGCGCCGCGCTCGGCACCTCGTCGAGCGCGAGGAACGCGCCCACGTAGGCGAACGGCAGCGCGAACACCGTGTGCTCGAGCTTCACGAGCGACGCGAAGCGCCGCGGGTAGACGACCGCGCTCTCCATCACGTCTGGCGGTGCGCCGTCTCCTCGCCCGCGATCAGCTTCACGGCGTGACCGAGCGCCGGCCGGAGCACGGCGAAGCCGTCCCGGCAACCGCCCGGCGAGCCCGGCAGGTTGACCACCAGCGTCCGGCCGCGAATGCCGGCGATCCCACGCGAGAGCATGCCGTGAGGCGTCTTCGCGACAGCGTCCGCCCGGATCGCCTCGGCGATACCGAGCGCCCAGCGGTCGACGACGGCGCGGGTGGCCTCGGGCGTGACGTCGCGCGGTCCGACGCCGGTGCCCCCGGTCGTGAGCACGACCTGGGCGGACTCCGCCAGCTCGGAGATCGCTTGCGAGATCTCGTCGCTCTCGTCCGGGAACGACGCGCCGCGTGACCTCGTAACCCTCGGCAGCGAGCAACTCGGCAAGCACGTCGCCGCTCAGATCTTCGCGGGTGCCTTCGGAGACACCGTCCGACACCGTGAGCACGGCCGCGTTCACGACTTCGTCTTCTCCACTAGCCGGATCTCCTCGACGACCAGCTCCGAGTCCACGCCCTTGACCATGTCGTAGAGCGTGAGCGCCGCGATCGACGCAGCCGTCAGCGCTTCCATCTCGACACCGGTCTGCGCGGTCGTCTCGGCCACGGCCGTGATCTCCACCGAGGCCGTCGGCCGGCTCTGCCTTCACGCTGACATGCGTGAGCGGGAGCGGATGACAGAGTGGGATCAGCTCGCTCGTCCGCTTGGCGGCCATGATGCCGGCCACCTCGGCGCAGGCGAGCGCGTCTCCCTTGGGCAGCTCCCGCAGGCGCTCGACCGTGGCCGGCGCCATGCGCACCGTCGCCGTGGCGGTCGCCCGCCGGTGCTGCATCGGCTTGCCGCCCACGTCGACCATGTGGACGCGTCCGGACTCGTCGAGATGCGAGAGGCCGTCGTCCATCAGGGCGTTGTCCATTTCGACAACGGCCCGGCAGCCCTGGCTGCGACCACAGCCGTCACGGGGCGAGTCTAGCCGCGTGCAGCAGCCGAGAGCTCGTCGAGGGCGGCGAAGAGCCCCTCCGCCCACCAGCCGATGTCGTGCGCGCGCACGTGCGCCCTCAGCCCTGCCAGGCGCGCCGCACGCTCTTCCTCGGAAAGCTCCAGCGCCCTGTGCAGCGCATCTGCCTGATCACCGATGTCGAACGGACTGACGATCAGCGCCCACGGCGCCAGCTCGTCCGCGGCGCCCGCGTTCTCCGAGAGCACGAGCACGCCGTCGCGCGCGTTGAGCAGCGGCCCCTCCTTGGCAACGAGGTTGAGGCCGTCGAAGATCGGGTTTACGAACAGCACGTCGTATTCGGTGTACGCGGCGACGGAGAGCGGAAAGTCGTCCGCGAGCCGCAGGTCGATCACGTCGGCACCGGCCCGCTCGTTCACTTCCGCGGCGGCCTGCTCGATCTCGGCCAGGTACTCGGCGTACTCCGGGATCTCCTGCCGCGACGGGTCGAGCAGCGCGAGCATCCTGACTCGCCCGACGGTGCTCCGGATGGCGCTCGAGCAGCAGCTCGAATGCGCGAAAGCCACGGAGGATGTTCTTCGAGGGATCGGTGCGGTCGACCCGCACTACGAGACGCTCGGGCCGCTCCCGCCGCAGTGCGGCCTGCCGCTCCAGCACGGCGTCGTCGAGCGCGAGCGCATCGAGCTCGCCCGGATCCACGGAGATCGGGCGAGCCATCGTCTGCGTCGCATGGCCCGCGTACTCGATCGTGGTGCCGATCAGGTCGGCGCCGGCGATAGCCGAAGCCGCCTCGGCGAACAACCGGCGCCAGCGCTCCGTGTGGAAGCCGACGAGGTCGTTCGCCAGCAGGCCGTTGTGCACCGCCCAGCGCATGTCGGACGGCAGGACGCTCCAGCCGTCGAGGCTGACCCAGGGGATGTGCACGAAATGCGCGAGCCGCGCGTCCGGACAGCGCTCGCGCACGAAGCGGGGAGCGAGGTAGAGGTGATAGTCGTGGAAGAACACCGTCGCGTCGGGCTCCTGCTCGAGCTCGTCGACGACCGCGTCTGCGAAGCCGCCGTTCACTTCCACGTAGCCGCCGTGCCAGGCCTCGTGGAACGACTCGTCGAGAGCGGGTGCTCGCACGAGATCCCACAGCCGGTGCTGGATGAACCACAGCATCGGGTTGGCGACGACGTTGTAGTGGCGGTCGTACGCGGCCGGATCGTGAGGTACGAGCCGCAACCGGAACGGCGAATCGCGCCGGGAGAGCTCGTCGAACGCGCCGTTGCCCGCCTCTTGCGCGACGGCTCGATCCTCGTCGCTGATCGCGCTGGCGATCCACGTCACGTCGTAATCGGACGCGAGGCTGTCGATGGCGGTGACGAGACCGCCGCCGCCTCGGCGCGTGCTGCGATTCCCCGACTCGTCGCGACCGTATGTGACCGGGCCGCGGTTCGAGACCACGATCAGCCGGCGCCGCGCGGTCATCCCGTCGGGCTCGGCGGCAACCTCCACGAGCTCCGCACCGCCCGCGCTCTCCGAGCCGAGCAGGCGGTTGAAGAGCGCAAGCCAGTCGCGAAGCAACCTCGGGGTGAGGAAGTGCCTCCGCACGTGCTCCTTGCCGCGCAACGCTGCCTCACGGGCCGCGGCAGGATCGGCCATGATCTCGAGACACGCATCGGCGCACTCGGTCGACGAGTCGACGAGCCAGCCGGTGACGCCGTGGTCGATCTGGGTGACGATGCCGCCAACGCGGCCGGCCACGACGGGCCGAGCCTTCCAGAGGCCTTCCGACACCGTCAGACCGAATCCCTCGCGGATCGACTTCTGGATCAGCGCCGCGGAGTACACCTGAAACGCGTTCACCTCGACGGAGCCGACGTTGTTGAGGTTCGAGAGCACGAAGATGTCCGGGTCCTCGCCGGCGTAGGCGACCGTCTGGTTGTAGAAGTCCCAGCCCTCGGGATCGTCGTGCGCCATCGAGCCGACGAGGGCCAGCTGAACGCCCGGATGCACCTCCTTCACCACGCGGTAGGCGTCGATGACGCCTAGCGGGTCCTTCCACGGGTCGAAGCGGGAGACCTGGGTGAGCAGCGGGCGGCTCGTGTCGATGCCGAACTGGTTGATGATGTACACGGACTCCTCGAGCGGCAGCGCCATGTTCTTCGGCGCCAGCGGGTCGATCGCCGGCGGCCAGATGTACGACCGTGGGCAGCACGCCGCCGCGCGGCACGTACTCCTCCATGTGGAAGATGGCCGCGTCGTGCTTCGCGATGGAGGGCAGGAGCAGGCCGAGCACGTCCTCGTTCGGCGTCGAGAGGTCGATGTGGCAGCGCCAGATCCAGCGGGCCGACGACTCAGGGGCCGTGTCGATCATCGCCGCCGGCTGGGCGTCGTGGACGATGATGATGTCGTAGTCGCCGTCGAGCAGCCGCGCGTTCTCGGCGTTGCAGCGCCGGTAGTTCTCCTGCTGCTCCTCGGTCAGCCCCTCGGGATTGCCCTGGAGCGCGTTGTGGATGGTCTTCGTGACGTCGAAGAAGCCGTCCGTAGCCTGGATGATCCGCCACTCGACCTCTAGCCCGACGTCAGCCATCAGCGGCACGAGCGTGTAGTTGATCTCGGCCACGCCACCGCCGAACGCCGTGGCCGACAGGTGGAGCACACGCTTGCCGACGAGCGGCGCGGCCAGCTCGTTGATCTCCGCCATCAAGCCAGGCGTAGAGATGGACGCGTAGTCCGCAAGCGATTTCCGTCCGACGTTGACGAGATTCAGCATGGAAACGCGGCCCCGCGGCAACGATACAGCCCGGGTCGGACTGCAGGAGAGTCTGGCGAAACAGTGACTGTGCCTCCGGAATCGCGCTGGAAGGCCGTGCTGCGGGTCCTGGTCACCGTACTAGTCGAGGCTCCCTGCGTCCTTGCATCACAACCTCCAGCAGGCCCCGGGACGAGCATCCGCCAGCCCTCCTACCGTTTCCACGTGAAAACGCTTCGGCGACTAGGTGGCGGCCTTGGCCGGCGTCTTTGTCGCGCTTTCGACAGACGATGCCGCGGCCGGCAGCGTGACGGCGAAGGTCGTGCGGCCCTCGGAGCGCTCGAGCTCGAGCGCGCCGCCCATGAGGCGCACCAGCTCCCGCGCGATGGCGAGGCCGAGCCCACTGCCCGAAGCCTGGGCACCGTCCACGCGGTAGAAGCGCTCGAAGATATTCGCGGCCTCGGCCTCGTCGATCCCCGGCCCGTCGTCCGAGACGGAGAGCCGCGCACGACCGCGGTCCTCCGTCACCTCGATCCAGACGTGCGTCCCGCTCGGCGTGTGCACGAGCGCGTTCTCGAGCAGGATCCTCGCGATCTGCAAGAGACGCTGCTCGTCCGCGATGGCGAGCACGGCCCGCGGCGCGTCCACCTCGAGGTCGTGCCCTCTCTGGAGCGCAACGGCCGCGAACTCCCCTGCAGCCGTTCGCGCCACCTCGTCCACGGCGACTGCCTCACGGTCGAGGTCGATGTGCCCGGCGTCCAGGCGAGAAAGGTCGAGCAGCTCCGTCGCGAGCTTCTCCAGCCGCTGCACCTGCTCGCGCATGGTGGTCACGAACTCGCGGCGCGTCTCCTCGTCCAGCTCCTCGTCGTCGAGCAGCTCGAGAAAGCCGCCCAGCGAGAAGACCGGCGTCCGCAGCTCGTGCGACGCGTTCGCGATGAACTCGCGGCGGGCGTGGTCGAGCTGCGCGAGGCGTCTGCGCATGCGCTCGAAGGCGCGCGCGAGCTCGCCGACCTCGTCCTGGCCGGCGTCGACGACCGGCTCGTCGAACATGCCGTTGGCGATGCGCTCTGCCGCGCGCTCGAGCCGGCGGATGCGGCGCGCGAACACCCATGCGCCCGCGTAGCCGACCACGAACACGAGCGCCAGCACGACGCCACCTGCGATCAGCAGCCGCCGCTTGACGAGGCTCACGTCGCCGAGGGCTCGGTCGAGCGAGGCCGAGAGCAGCAACACGGTGCCGGTCGCGGCCGACCGGCGCCGTCACCTCCGCGAATCGCTCACCGTCGCGAGATACGGTCCCGCGGCGTGGCCTGAGGTCGCTCGAGGTGTCGATCGCGAGTGGATCGTTCCGCACGTCGTCAGAGTTGCCCTCGCCTTGCGAATCCTCGATTATGCGCATCCACTGCACGCTTGCGAGCGGTTCCAGCACCACGACGCGGGCGTTCGTGGTCGTCGCCGCACTCTCGAGGAAGTCGGGGTTGAAGGGGTTTTCCAGACGCCGCTGTGCGAGCGCAGGCGCGATGGGCTCGAGATCGTTGAGCCTCGAGTTGATCAGCCGGCTCTCGAGCGAAGGCGCCACCGCCGCGTAGACGAGCCCGAGCGCGGCCGTGACACAGAGCAGCAGCGCGAGACTGAGCTTCGCACCGACGCTACGGAGAGGGTTCACGCGTCGCGGAAGCGGTAGCCGACGCCGCGCACCGTGAGGATGAACTGCGGCTCGCTCGGCGTGGGCTCGAGCTTCTCGCGGAGGTGGCGCACGTGTACGTCGATCGTGCGTGGATCGCGGTAGGCGGAGTCGCCCCAGAGCGCGACGAGCAGCGCCTGCCGGCTGTACACGCGGCCCGGTTTCGACGCCAGCGTCGAGAGCAGCTCGAACTCGACGTACGTCAGCTCGACCGGCTCGCCGTTCATCTGTACCGCACGCCTGGCCGGGTCGACGACGAGGCCGTCGATGGAGATCGCCTCCTGACCATCCGCGTCGTGCTTCGGCGCAGCCGCGCGACGCAGGGCGGCCTTGACCCGGCTACGGAACTCCCGGATCGAGAACGGCTTCGTGATGTAGTCGTCGGCGCCCAGCTCGAGGCCGAGCACCTTGTCCACCTCGTCGTCGCGAGCCGTGAGCATGATGATCGGGACGTGGCTGACCGCGCGTAGCCGCTTGCAGACCTCGAGCCCGTCGAGCTTCGGCAGCATGAGATCGAGCACCACGAGGTCGACGGAGTGCTCCTCGAATTGCCGCAGCGCCTCATCGCCGTCCCGCGCCTGCACGACGCGGTAGCCGTCGCGCTCGAGGGGGTAGGCCAAGAGCTTCTGGACGGCTTCCTCGTCGTCGACCAGGAGAATGGTGGCAGGGTTCGACATGAGCCGCGGGTAGCCGCGACCTACTATAGCCGCGCCATTTCCGAGCCCTTCACCTCTACCAGCGGCACGCGGCGGCCCCGTTCCGGCTCGCTCGAGCGACCGGTCAGCGGCCGCCTGTACCGAGTGTCCTGGATCGTCGTCGCCGTCCCGCTGCTCGCCGCGGCGTTCACCATCTCCCGACCGGCGGCGCTCCCACAGGCAGCGGCGGCGCTCGAGCCGACGTTCGACAACGCCGCCGCTTACCGGCTCGCACAGGAGCTGGCGACGCTCCACCCGGATCGCTCGCCGGGCAGTCCGGCGTCGGCGGGCGCCGCTGCCTGGGTCGCCGGGAAGCTCACCAGCCTCGGGCTGGCGACGCGGGTCGACCGCTTTCCCGTCGACATCGCCGGGCGCGGGCGTGTCGACCTGCGGAACGTGACCGCCGTCGTTCCGGGTCGCTCCCGCGACACCATCGTCGTCGTCGCGCACCGCGACTCGACTCGCGGTCATGCGGGGACGAACGACAATGCCTCCGGCACGGCGGCTCTCATCGAGCTCGCGCGCGCCTACTCGGGAATGGGGACGACCGCGGGCGGCGTCAGCCCGAGCCACACCCTGCTGTTCGCGTCCACCGATGCCGGCGCCTATGGGCTGCTCGGTGCCCGGCGGCTCGCGCGGAGCTCACCGCAGGCAGACCACGCCGTGGCAGTCGTCGTCCTCGACTCGATCGCTTCCCGCAAGGCGCCGCGGCTCGAGATCGCAGGCCAGGGGCCACGTTCGCCGGCGCCGGGGCTCGTCGCCACTGCCGCGGCACGGTTGGACGAGGAGACCGGGCGCCGGCCGGAGACCGCGGGCACGCTCGCGCAGCTCATCGATCTCGCCTTCCCCTTCAGCCTCACGGAGCAGGACGCGTTCCTCGCGGAGCACATCCCGGCGATCACAATCACCACGGAGGGCAGCCGCGCTGACATGGACACGCGTCCGGGCCGCCTCGACCCGGTCGTCATCGGCCGCGTCGGTCGTGCCGCGGAAGGCCTGCTGGCGTCACTCGATGCCAGCCTGGAGCCCGCGCGCGGGACGGGCGCCTACGTCTACGTCGGCGGCCGCGTCATCCAGGGCTGGGCCATCGCGCTGCTCTACATCGCCCTGCTCGTTCCCTTCCTGCTCTGCCTCGCCGACCTCGTGGCACGGCTACGGCGCTGGCACGTGCCGCTGGTACCCGCCGTCCGCAGCTACGTCAGGCGTCTCGGCTTCTGGCTCTTCGTCGGGATCGTGTTCGCGCTCTTCGGGATGGCCGGTGCGTGGCCGAGCGGAGACGCGGCGGCGATCAATCCTGCCTCGGAGGCCGCCAGCCACTGGCCACGGCTGGCGATCGCGCTCTTCCTGCTGGTCGTCCTCGCCGGTTGGCTCATCGCTCGGACCCGACTCGTACCCGGAGGGGCCGGTCGCGCCAGAAGACGAAGTGGCCGGCATGGCCGTGGCGCTCTGCGCACTGGCGATCGTGAGTCTTGTGATGATCGTCACGAATCCGATGGGGCTGCTGTTCGTCCTCCCTTCCGCCCACGCGTGGCTGTGGCTCGTGCAGGCACGGAATCGAGGCGCGCTTCATCCGTACCGGCCTCTACCTCATCGGCCTGACGGGCCCCATCCTCGTCCTCGGCTCGATGGCGCTGCGGTTCGGCCTCGGCCTCGACGCGCCCTGGTACCTTGCGGAGCTGACCGCGCTCGGCTACGTGTCTCCACTCACGCTCGTCCTCATCCTCGCCTGGACCGCCGTCGCCGCCCAGGTGCTGGCTATCGCGACCGGCCGCTACGCGCCGTATCCGGCGCCGGCGGATCGCCCCGCACGCGGCGCGGTAGGCAACGCCATCGCAGCTCTCCGTAGCTCGTGGCAACGCTCATGAGGCGCGTCATCCGCATATCCGGCACGGCGCTCGCGGCGGCCGGGCTGCTCGCCGCCGCCTGGGCCTTCACGGTCTGGCAGTGGCAAGACCCGTTCACGGCGCTCTACACGTCCCACCAGCAGCAGAGCCTGAAGAGCGAGTACCGTCGCTCGGAGGCTGCCTACGTGCCGCCGATCCGCGTGGAGCCGTCGGTGCCGGTGCCGATCCAGAAGCGGCGAATCCAACAGGCGGCTGCGCGCTACCGGATGCAGCTCGAGCGGGGCGACGCCGTCGGCAGGCTGCGCGTCCCTCGGCTCGGCCTGGATGCGATCGTCGTCGAGGGCACCGACAGCGCGACGCTGACCAAGGGCCCCGGTCGATTCACGAAGTCGTACGTACCCGGCGAGGGCGAGCTGATCTACATCGCAGGCCACAGGACGACGTACGGTGCGCCGCTCGCGCACATCGACAGGCTGCGCGAGGGTGACGAGGTGCGGCTCGAGGTTCCGTACGGCACGTTCGTCTACCGCGTCTCCAGCCATGTCATCGTGCCCGCCAACGACGTGGCGCGGCTGCAGTCGTCCGGGCGCGAGGAGATCGCACTGCAGGCCTGCCACCCGAGGTTCTTCGCCAGCGAGCGCTACATCGTGTACGCGCGTCCGGTCAGCGTGAAGCCGCGCGGCGGCGAGGCCTACGCGGTCGGCCGCGGCGAAGCGCTCTCATAGGCGGAGGTACTCGACGCGCGAGCCGGCGGGGCACAGACCCTCGCCGCGCCGGGCAAGCGCGAGCGCATTCGCACCTGCAGCGCGCGCGATCATGTGGCTGTCCTGACCGGACACGGGAGCCAACTCGACACCGGTTTCTGACGACCTTGCAAGGGCCCGCAGAAACACGTCTCTGTGCGGATCACGCCTGACAGGGCCCGCAAGTCGTCCCCACTCCAGGCGAGGCCCCGGGTCGGACGAGCCCTGCAGCGCGTTCACCGCCGGGAGCACGAACAGCGCACAGGCCACGAGTGACGAGACGGGATTGCCCGGCAGGCCGAAGACGAGTGTGTCTCCGCGAACGCCAAACGAGACCGGCTTGCCAGGCTTGACGGCGACTCCCCAGAACAGCTCCTCTACTCCGAGCTCCTCCTCGACGCGCCGCACGAGGTCATGCGGCCCCACGGAGACTCCGCCCGACGTCACGAGCACGTCGAGCTCCAGGCCCTGCTCGATTGCCTGCACGATGTGCTCCTCGTCGTCCGCCACCGAGACAGCCGGGCCGACCTCGGCTCCGGCTGCCGCCAGCTGTGTCACGAGCATGGCGCCGTTCGACTCGTAGATCTGGCCCGGGCCCAGCGTCGATCCCGGCTCACGAAGCTCAGAGCCCGTGGTCACGACCGCGACGCGGGGGCGGCGCGAGCACGACACCTCGCTCAACGCCGGCCGCAGCAAGGGCCCCGATCTGAGCGGGCCCTATCCGCGTGCCCGGCAGGCACGATCTCGCTCCCTTCGACGATGTCGCCTCCACGCGGCCGGACGTTGGCGCCCGCCTGTACGGCGGCAGGGACGGTGAGCGTGCCGTCCCGCTCTTCGACGTGCTCGATGGGCACAACCGCATCTGCGCCTTCGGGAACGGCGCCGCCCGTGGCGATCGCCATCGCCTTCCCGGGCTGGAGCGGGCCCGGCGCCGGAGTGCCGGCAGCGATCCTGAAGTCCACGGGGAAGTCACCCGGGGTCTCTTCGGCTCGTACCGCGTAGCCGTCCATGGCCGAGGCCGCGAACGGCGGCAGGTCCACCGCAGCCTGCGCGGCCTCCGCGAGCACGCGGCCCGCAGCGGAAGGGAGCGACACGCGCTCGCCGGGCAGCGGCCTGGCACGGGCGAGCACCGCTGCGATTGCTTCCTCGAGGGAGACGAGGCTCATCGTGCCGACACGCTACCCCGGCGCAGGAGCACCGACAGCAACACGCCGTAGCAGGCGGCGAGAGCGACATTGCGCAGGAGCACCAGCCACACGGCGCTCTCGACCTCGAAGAGACCGGTCGTAGTGGTGGAACCACAGCCGCGCCAGGAGAAACGCCGCGCCGGCAAGCGCGGCTGCAGCGACACCCGGCGCGCCGGCAGCGAGCGGTACGAGAAAGAGGAGCCATTCGGCGTACTGCGGCGACAACACCTTCCCGAAGGCGAGGACCGCCGCCACGCCGGCGGCGAACGAGACGACCAGCCGCGAGGGTCGGCTGGGCGACGCGCGAAGGCAAGCCAGACCGCCACGACCGCCACGAGGACCAGCACCGAGCTCACCCACGCGAGCGCGTCTGCCGTCAGAGCCGACAACGTCGCGCGATTTCGCAGCCGTCGACCCCGACCCGACCGTCGCGTCGTAGAGCGAGAGCCGGTCGGCGACCAGGAGCACCGATGCGCCGAGGCTCTCCACGTGCAAGCCGCGCTCGAGCTGGGAGCGGATGCTGGACCAGACTCCGTCCGCCGAGACCGCGAGGAACGGTGCGACCGTGACCGCCGTGGCGAGGACGAACCCGCCCAGGCACCAGGCAACGCGGCGCCAGCCCCAGCGCGCCGCCACGTACAGAGCCGCAGGCACGAGCAGCACGAGCGCATACACCTTCGCCGCGAACGCGAGGCCGAGGCACACGAAGCCAACCACGGCAAAGCCGAGCACGAGCGCGAGCAGCGCCGCCACCGTCAGGGCTGCCGGCCACGCGTCGTAGGAGTTCAGCCAGACGCTGCCCAGCAGCAGCGGGCTGATGGCGACGAAGCCGAGCGCGAGCGCCAGCCGCAGCCGCCCGGCGCCGAGCGCGACCAGCAAGCGGGCGACGCACCACAGGCCGCCAAGGGCGACAACCGCCATCAGGATCTTGAAGACGGTCCGGTAGTGGTCGTCGGTGACGAGAGCCGGCGGCACGAGCACGACGAAGGCCCCCGGCGGGTACTCGACGAACACGTCGCGGTAGGGGAGCCGGCCGTCGAGCAGCCCCTTGGCGTAGGTGCCGTAGAGATCGACGTCCACGTATCCCCGCTCGCGGCCGAGGCCACCCGTCGGCACGGCGGAGCAGGCGAGGAAGACCGGTGCGGCCAGGAGCCACGCGCGCAGCGCGGCAGCGCGGTCCGACATCTACTCCGGAATGGCCGGGGGCGGGGGTGGCGGAGGGGGTGGAGGAGCGGGCGGCTCTTTCTCGGTCGTCGTCTCCTCGGTCGTCTCGGGTGCCGCGTACGGGTCGTACGACAGAACGTCGTCGCTGCGCTCCCACGGCTCCCACGCCGGCAGCTCGCTCGGCTCCTCCCACTCCAGCGGAGCGAGAAGACCAGAGAGCGCGCGTCATGTACCGCCGCCAGATGTCCGCCGGGAAGCTGCCCCCGGAGACCGCGATGCCGTGGACCGACTCCATCGGGATCTCCCCCTGCGGATAGCCGACCCAGACGACGGTCGTCAGGTCAGGGGTGAAGCCGGCGAACCAGGCGTCGGCGTGATCGTCGGTCGTCCCGGTCTTGCCCGCCGCAGGTCGAACGAGCGCCGCCCCGGTGCCGGTGCCGTACTGCACGTTCTCCTCGAGGATCTTCGTGACCACGTAGGCCTCGCCCTCGGACATCACGCGGCGCCGCTGCGGCTTGCCCCAGCCTGCCTCGGTGTCCTCGCGGCCGTCGCGGAGGATGACCTTGCGGATCGCCATCGGACGCGAGTACATGCCGCGCCCGGCGATCGTCGCGTAGCCGGAAGCGAGGTCGAGCGGAGAGATGGCGATGGCGCCGAGCCCGAGCGACGGCACGGCCAGCAGCGGCGTCCTCACTCCCATGCGCCTGGCCGTGGCGGCCACGTTCTCGGGGCCGACGTCGACCGTCAGCTGCGCGAAGACCGTGTTGTCGGAGCGGATGGTCGCGTTCTCGATCGACGTCCAGCCGGAGTAGGAGTGGTCGTACGTCGACACCTCCCACGCCGGGACGTTCGGGTCCGGCTGGTAGTAGAACGGCGCCGAGACGTAGTACGTCGACGAGGGGTCGATCTGCCTCATCACGGCAGTCGCCAGCACAAAGGTCTTGAACGTCGAGCCGGCTTGCCGCCGCGCCTGCGCGACGAGGTTGAACTGGTTGTCCTTGCGCCCGGGGGTCACCGACGTCATCGCGCGAATGGCGCCGTTGGCGGGGTTGATGGAGACGACGGCGGACGCCGGGTCACCGGGTTGGTTGAGCGTCTCCCGAATGGAGACCTCTGCGGCGCGCTGGAAGCGCGGGTTGATGGTCGTATAGACCTTCAGCCCTCCCGAGCGGACGGTGTTCGCCCCGTAGTGGTCGATCAGCTCGTCGCGGACGTAACCGAAGAAGTACGGCTCGCGGATCGTCGAGTAGAGCTCGCCCGGACGCAACCGGAGATCGGAGCTGGCGACGGCCCAGCGGAACTGCTTGCGCGTGATGTCCCCGTTGTCGAGCATCGACCTCAGCACCGTGTTCCGCCGCGCGAGCGCGACGTCGGGCACGACGAACGGGTCGTAGGCCGACGGCGCCTGGGGAAGTCCGGCCAGCAGCGCGGCCTCACGCAGGTTCAGCTGTTTCGCGTGCTTCGAGAAGTACGTCTGCGAGGCGGCCTCGATGCCGTAGGAGCGGTTCCCGAAATAGACGGCGTTGAGCCACGAGCGCAGGATCCGCTGCTTCGACCACTTGCGGTTGAGCTGGATTGCGAGGCAGGCCTCGCGCAGCTTGCGCCCCACGGTCCGCTCCCGCGAGATGTAGAGGTTGCGTACGAGCTGCTGGGTGAGCGTCGACCCTCCTTCGACGACCTCACCCTCGGAGAGGTCGCGCCAGAGTGCGCGCGCGATCCCCTCGTAGTCGACGCCGCCGTGCCGATAGAAGCGCCGGTCCTCGACCGCGATCGTCGCCCGGCGCATCCAGGGGCTGATCTCGGTGAGCGTGACCGGCTGCCGGTTGCGCTCGGCGGGGATCGATCCCAGCGACGACCCGTCGGCCGCATAGACAAAGCTGTTCTGGCCGATCGACACCGGCCGCAGGACGTCGAGGTCGCAGTGCGTTCTCGCGAGGCTGACGGCGGTGACCGCCCCTGCGGCAACGGCGCCGGCGCCCAGGACCAGCAGCGCTCCGAGCACTACGCCGATCCGGCGCGAGCGACGTTTCCTCGAGCGCACGGCGCGTACGACGGCGATGGATCGCCCTCGCGAGATCGTCGGAACGCTGCTTGCGGGAGGACGGCGACACGGCACCTCCGAGTTCGTGACCTGGAATGGTAGACCTCCGCGACTAGAGTCTTGCGCGTGCCTCGCGGCCTGCCCGTCGTCGCAGTCCTTGCCTGCGTCCTGCTCGCAACCGCCTGCGGCGAGCGCAGTGAGCCCGTCGGTGCTCCGATCGAGCTCTATCCGCTGACCGTCACGACTCAGGACCGGCCGTTGACGATTCCCGCACCGGCGAAGCGCATCGTCGTCCTCGACGGAGGCGCAGAGGCAATTCTCGAAGCAATCGGCGCCGGTGACCGCGTGATCGGCTCGAGCGTGGACGTCGCCGACCTGCCCGGCCTTCGCCCCGATCTGGTCGTGGCGCCTTCCGACACGGACGAGAAGACGCTGTCGCAGGCAGACGCTGCAGGTGCCCCTGTGTACGTAACGCCCGACCGATCGGTCACGGAGATCGAGCGCGCGATCACGCAGCTCGGGCTGATCGTCGCCGAACCGTCCGCGGCCCGCCGGCGCGTCCGAGACATCGAGCGTCACCGGCAGCGCGTAGACCGACTGTTGCGCGGAGCCCGGCCGACCACGGTGTTCATCGACCGCGGTGGCTTCACGAGCGCGTCGGACAGCTCGCTGATCGGCGACCTGATTCGCGAAGCACACGGCCGCAACGTCGCCGGCGACGTTCCCGACGGGCTCAACCTCACGGTCAGACAGCTGCTCGCCCGCAACCCGGAGGTGTACGTGACGGTCGCCGGAGCCGGAGCGACGTTGAAGCAGCTGCGCAGAGGACTGCGCACGAAGAAGCTGCAGGCCGTGCGAAAGGGTCGTGTCGTGACGATCGACGAACGGTTGCTGATGCCTGGGCCGAGCATCGGCGTCGGCATCGACGCACTGGCTCGAGCGCTCCATCCGGATGCGGTTCGCTGATCTCGACGCCGTGACGGTGGACGGCTACGGGACGCTCCTGGAGCTCGAGGATCCCGTGAGCCCGCTCGCCGAGGCACTCGAGACCCACGGCATTCGCCGCTCGCTGCCCGAGGTGGCGGAGGCCTTCGCGGAGGAGGCGGCCTACTACCGGCCACGGTCGCATCTCGCCCGCGACCCGGCATCGCTGGAGCGGCTGCGACACGAATGCGTGGCGGTCTTTCTCGACGCGCTGCACGCACCGTTGGACCCCGGGGACTTCGTGGACGCCTTCATGGGCGCGATCGTCTTCCGGCCCGCCGACGGTGCCGTCGAGGCGCTTGGCGTCCTCCAGGCACGCGAGCTGAAGCTGGCGGTCGTCTCCAACTGGGACTGCTCGCTGCCCGAGCGGCTGGAGACGCTCGGTCTGCTGGGCTTGTTCGACGCGGTGGTCACGTCCGCCGAGGCGGGCGTCCCCAAGCCGGACCCGGCGCCGTTCCGGCTCGCTCTGGAGCGGCTCGGGACCGCGCCCGCGCCGAGCGCTCCACGTCGGAGACGAGCCCTCTGACGAGCAGGGCGCGGCCGCGGCCGGCATGCACTTTGCGCCCGCGCCGCTCTCGGCGGCTGTCGAGGCGCTCTCGTGACAGGCCGGCTCGTTGCCTGGTTGACGTTCGTCGGTGTCTACGTCGTGCTCGCCTATGCCAGCCGGGCGAGCGGGGGCGACCCGCCGGAGGATGCGCTGTACCAGTACAGCACCGCCTGGAGCGGCGCCATCTGGTACGGCATCACGTTGCTCGTCGTCCTCTGGATCACACGCGGTCGGCATCGCGAGCTGCTCGCCCTGCAGGGCGCCCCGCTCGTGGAGTGGCGCTGTCGGCTGGTCGATCGCCGTGATCGTTGCCGTGTTCGTCATCGAAGCCGTCCTCGAGCCGTTCCTCAACGCCGGGGAAGAGCAGGGCTTGACACCGGACACCTGGGACCCGGATCGGGCCGGCGCCTACGCAGCGAATGCCGTCGTCATCGCGGTGATCGCGCCGATCGTCGAGGAGCTGATGTTCCGCGGTGCGGGTTACTCGTTGCTCGCCCGGTTCGGGCAAGTCGTTGCGATCGTGGCCGTGGGAGTCCTGTTCGGCCTCGTGCACGGGCTCATCGCCGGCCTGGTCGTCCTGTCGGTCTTCGGCATCGGGTTGGCGTGGCTGCGGGCGAAGACCGACAGCGTGTATCCGTGCATCGCCGTGCACGCGCTGTTCAACGCCGTGGCGCTGATCGTTGCCGTAACCGTGACGACCTGAGCGGCCTCTATCCTCGCGGCGTGCGGACGGCGGTTGCACTCGGGATCTTCCTGGCATTGGCCGCGCCTGCGGCTGCCGCCGGCGAGGAGGCGAAGCTGACGCTTCGAGGCGCCGGGCGCGACGAAGTTCGGCCATGTCGTCGACTTCGCCGGACGCCTCTCGCCGGCCAGGCCCGGCACGCGCGTGAGCCTCATGCGTGGCATGACGCGCGTGGCCTCGATGGGCATCCGCCGCGACGGCTCGTACCGCTTCCAGGTCTCCCTCGGCCGCCCAGGGCCGTTCCACACCGTCGCAGCCGGCGTCTCGTCGAAACCCGTCTCCGTGCGGATCATCCCGAGGCTGCGGGCGAGGCTCGTCGGTACTCGCGTCGCCGGTGAGCCCCTGTCCGTCGTCGCCCGTCTCGAGCCCGACGAGGCCGGCGCCGTGCGAGTGCGCGTCGTCCGCGAGGGCATGGAGTCCTACCGCGGCGCGTTTCCGCGCAGCGCGCGGGTGAAGCTCGGGACGACGGCCGTCTCGCCGTTCAGCGTCGCGGTCGACGTCTTGCCGACCGCGGGCTACGGCTACGTCGGCAAGACGATCCGCGTCGCGCTTCGCGCTCCGACGATCTCCTACGGCTACCAGGGCCCGTTCGTCGCCGCGTTGCTCGACAGGCTGCGCGAGCTGGGCTACGCGGCTCCGTCACCGCGCACGGTGTTCGACTCCGACGCGCAGCAGGCCGTCTACGCGTTCCAGAAGGCGCAGCGCCTCGAGCGAACCGGTGTGGCGGACGCTGCGTTCTGGCGCCGCCTCGCGCGGCCCGCGGAGATCGTGCCGCGCTACTCCGAGCCGGCCAACCACATCGAGATCGACAAGCAGCGGCAGATCCTGATCGTCGTCCGCGACGGCCGCGCGTCGCTGATCTCTCCGGTCTCGACGGCCGGAATCGCCGGCTACTACACGCCGGTAGGCCGCTTCGCGATCGGCCGCAAGGTGCCGGGCTACGACCCGAGCCCGCTGGGCGTGCTCTACAAGCCGATGTACTTCTACGGCGGGTACGCGATCCACGGCAACCCGTCGGTGCCGCCGTATCCAGCGTCACACGGCTGCGTCCGCGTGCCGAACTTCGTCGCCGACCGCCTCTTCGAGAGCGAGCCGTACGGCGAGGCGGTCTTCGTCTACGAGTGCCGGCTAGTCCGGCTCGCCTTCGGCGGCCGCAAACTCGTCCGGAGTGACCTTGTCGAGGAACTTCTTGAACTCGTCGACGAGGTCGTCCTCGTTCACGTCGTCACCCTCGAACTCGATCGCCGACTCCTCGATGACGGTGTCGTCCGCGAAGATCGGCGCGTCCGCCCTGACGGCCAGCGCGATGGCGTCGGAGGGCCGCGAGTCGATCTCGAGCTCGGACCCGTCCTGCCGAATCGTGATCGTGGCGTAGAACGTGCTCTCGCGCAGCTCGGTCACGCACACGCGGATGACCTGCGCGTCGAGCTCGCCCAGCGCGTTCGTGAACAGATCGTGCGTCAGCGGCCGCGGCGTCGCCTGGCCCTGGAGCTTCATGAGGATGGCGGCCGCTTCCGACTGGCCGATCCAGATGGGGAGAAAGCGGTTGCCGTCGGTGGTCTTCAGCAGCACGATCGGCTGCTTGCCAACGAGATCGAAGCTCACCCCGTAGATGACCATCTCCGTCATCGCGCGGTCCGATGGTAGCCGAGGCGCACCCGCGAACGACAAGTCACGCGCTGGCTAGAATCGAAGAGCCGGGCGATTAGCTCAGTTGGTTAGAGCGCCGCTCTGATAAGGCGGAGGTCCGTGGTTCGAATCCACGATCGCCCATGTTTTCCTCGCCCGCTTCGCTTTCCGCTCGGGGGTGGCGCCTTGGGGCGCCGCTCACCTTGAGCCATAGTGACGCTCCCGCCATGTCGGGAGCGTCGCGATCCGCGAGCCATCGCCGCCGGTTCTAACCGGCTTGCTCGAGGGCCTCGGCGATCTCGGCCAGCTCGTGCTCGTCGGCGAACGGGATCTCGATCTTCCCCCGACTGACCTTCACCGGCCGGCCGAGCAGCCTCTCCGCCGCGTGGCGCACGCTCTGGGCGAGGGCCGGATCGACGGGGGCGCTCTTCTTTCGCGGGCGCTGCCTGCGCGCCGGCCCACCGTGCCGCCTGCTCGGCGGCGCGCACCGACAGCCCGCGGCGGACGATGAGGCTCGCCAGCGCTCGTCGCTCCTCCTGATCCGGCACTGCCAGCACCGCACGCGCGTGGCCTTCCGTCAGCTCGCCGCGCTCGACCATGCCGAGCACGTCGTCCGGGAGGTCGAGCAGCCTGAGCCGGTTCGCCACCGAGGGCTTGGAGCGGCCCACCGTGTCCGCCACCTCGCCGAGGGTGAGCACGAACTCGTCCATCAGCACGGCGTAGGCGCGCGCTTCCTCGACGGGCGACAGCTGCTCGCGCGCGACGTTCTCGACGAGCGCCAGCAGCAGAGAGTCGCGGTCGTCGGCATGGCGAACGACGGCTGGAATCGTCTTCAGCCCCGCCTCGCGGGCAGCACGCCACCGGCGTTCGCCGGCGATCAGCTCCCAGCCTCCCGCGGCGCGCGGGCGGACGACGACCGGCTGAACGACGCCCTGCTGCGTGATCGACGCGGCCAGGCCGGAGACCGTCTCGCCGTCGATCTTCCGGCGCGGCTGGCGCGGGTTGGGGTGCACCGCATCGACCGGGACGTGCGCGAGGTCCGCCTGCGTGGCGCCTCCGATCAGGACGTCGAGGCCGCGGCCGAGGCCGCGGCGGCCCTCGTTCGCTTCAGGTGCGCTCGGCAAGCTCCATCGCCACCTTCCAGTACGCCTCCGCTCCTGCGGATCGGCGGTCGTAGGCAATCACCGGCAGGCCGTGGCTCGGAGCCTCGGCCAGCCTGACGGATCGGGGAACGGTCGTGCGGAACACGAGGCCGCCGAGGTGCTTGCGGACGTCCGCCTCGACGTCCGCGGCGAGCCGCGTGCGGCGGTCGACCATCGTCAGCAGTACGCCGGCCAGAGACAGCTTCGGGTTGAGCCGGCGGCGCACGAGCTCGACCGAGTCGAGCAGCTGCGCCAGACCCTCGAGCGCGTAGTACTCGGCCTGCACGGGAACGAGCACGGCGTCGGCCGCGGCCAGCGCGTTCACGGTCAGCGGCCCCAGCGAGGGCGGGCAGTCGAGAAAGACGAAGGAGAAGCTGCCTGTCTGTCCCTTCAGCGCCTGCGCGAGAAAACGCTCACCGTCTTCGCGCAGCGAGAGCTCGACAGCGGCCCCGGCCAGCTCCGGCCGGGATGGCACGAGGTGGAGATTCCCGAAGCGGGTGGGCTTCGCGAGCGACTCCAGCGGCGCGCCGTCCAGCAGGTCGTAGCTCGACGTGCCGTTCGCGCGCTCGCCGAGCCCGGAGGTGGCGTTGGCCTGCGGGTCGAGATCGACGACGAGCACTCGCTCACCGGCGTCGGCGAGGCAGGCGGCGAGGTTGACGGCTGTCGTCGTCTTGCCCACGCCGCCCTTCTGGTTCGCGAGCGCGAAGACCGTGCTGGGCACGAGCCCATTGTCCTCAGGGCAGCGGACGGTTAAGCCAAAGGGCGCTTGCGGGCCATCCCGGGACGGCGCGGAAAGCCCGGCGGCGTGGCCGCCACCTTGGGAATGACGATCGCGCCGTGCGTTTCCTCCGGTTCACCGCCTCCCAGGCGGCTCGCAACGACGGCGACCGTCGCCACGTCGGCGCTAGGCCCGACGTAGAGAACCACGCCACCGCCCGGCCGGACGAGCGGTAGGCACCACTCGGCAGCTACCGGCGGCGGAGCGAGAGCCCGCGCCACGGCGACGCCGTAGGCGTCGACATCCTGTTCCTCGGCGCGGCCGCGCACGACACGAACGTTCGGGAAGTCGGCGGCTGCGCGCTCCAGGAACGAGGCTTTCCTGGCATTCGCCTCGAGCAGCGTGACTTCCCGGTCGGGCAGCTCAGCGGCCAGCGGGATGCCCGGCGAGCCGCCGCCGGACCCCACGTCGACGATCGGGCCCGGCGAAGCGCTGCACGGCAGGTAGAGCGGCGAGGCTGCCTTCAACGTGAACGCGGTGGGCCTCGCCGCGATCGGCTATCGACGTCAGCCCCGGCGTCTCCAGCAGCGCGTCGAGCCACCGCTCGAGGCGCGGATCGGTCACTCCCGCTCGACTGAAGAGGTCGGCACGACCACCACGCAGCGTTCCGGGTCGTCGCCCTCGCTGTGCGTCTCCACGCCGGCGACGTCCTCCAGCGCGAGGTGCACGATCCTCCGCTCGAGCGCGCTCATCGCTTCCAGCCGTACGGCGCTGCCGCTCGCGTGCGCCCGGTCGGCCGCCTGGCGGGCCATGGTCTCGAGCCGCGCCCGGCGGCGCTCGCGGTACCCGCCAGCGTCCACCTCGACCACCTTGCCGCCCTCGCCCTGCGTTCGGTAGGCGATGGACGACACGACGTGCTGCATCGCGTCGATCGTCCGGCCGTCACGGCCGATGAGAACACCGGCGTCCGGAGCGGACGCCGAGACGCAGACGGATTCGTCGTCTTCCGCCACCGCCACCCGCGCCGGAACACCGAGCGCTGCTGCGATTCGTTCCACGAGCTCGCGTGCGAGGTCGGCGACCGGAGAGACGTCGCGTATCGGCGCTCCGGAACTTCGCGGATGGCCGCGCTCTCGACTCGCGCCAGCACACGGGCCGGCGACGTGCCGACGCCGAGCAGGCCGCGCTCGCCCTCCGTCAGCACCTCGAACGTCACGGCATCGCGGTCGAGGCCCGGATGGAGCCGCTCGAGCTCCCGCAGCGCCTGCCACTTCGCCTCGCCGATCGTCTCGCCGGAGGCCTCGAGCTCGACGAAGCCCGCGTCTGGCGTTCACCTGCGGCCGCCGCGCTTCTTCTTTCGCTTCACGCGCGCGGGCGCGGCCGGTGCCGACGTCTGCGGCGACCGCGGCCGGCTCGGGCGCCACCCGTGGCTCGTCTGCGACCGCCGCCGCCGTCTCAGGCTGTGCTGGCCTCTCCTTGGGCGGCGTGCGCGAGCTCTTCTTCTGGGGGGTCACCTTCGTCCGTGGCACGAGCCGGCGGGTGACGACGCCCTGACCGACCGTCCAGAGGTTCGTCGTCGCCCAGTAGAGGACGAGGCCGGCCTTGAAGTTGATGATGAAGGGGATGAAGAGGAACGGCAGCGCGAAGAAGATCAGTCGCTGCGTCCGTTCCATCGTCGCCGACATGAAGTACGTAGACGCGAGCTGGCTCGCGATGTAGATGACGAGCAGGAGCGGCGCCCCAGCCGACGCTCGCCTTCTCGAGGATGTTGATCAGGCCGAGCCATTCGAGGTTGTCGCCCTGCTGGTAGTTCGTCGTGGTCGTGAAGCTCTTGAGCAGGAAGAAGAGCGAGATGAAGATCGGGATCTGGAAGAGGATGGGCAGGCACGACGACGCCGGGTTGATGCTGTTCTCCTTGTAGAACTTCATCAACTCCTCGTTCATCTTCGCGCGGTCGCCCTTGTACTTGCGCTGGATCTCCTTCATCTCCGGCGCGTGCCGCTGGAGGTTCTGCATGGAGTGGATCTGCTTCACCGTCAGCGGGACGAGCACCATCCGCACCATCACCGTCAGCGCGACGATGGCCCAGGCCCACGGCAGGCCGATGGCGCCGTGCGGGCCAAGAAAGTCGATGATCTTCGGCAAGGACGTTGACGATCGGGCTGGTGATGCCGGCGACGATCATGGGCCGATCCCCGGCTCGTGATCGTGGGGAGGGGTCTCAGGGGAACCGGGAGGTTCCCCTGACACATCGGCCTGGAAGAAGGGGGCTCGCGGGGGAAACATGGTTTCCCCCGCGGGAGCGAGGCGAGGCCGAGCGACGATCATGGGTGGTCCACGCCTCCGTGGCTCCACGGGTTGCAGCGGAGCAGTCGCCACGCGGTCTTCGCTGAACCCTTGAGCAGGCCGTGCTTACGCAGTGCGCCGGCGGCGTACTGCGAGCACGAGGGGTGGTACTTGCACGTCGGAGCGTGCGCCACGCCGGGTGAGGGTGCGAGCGTGCGCAGCGCCAGGCTGAGGATCTTCATGCCGCCGCCTTCAGGAGCTCGTCCACGTGCTCGCCGAGCCACGCGGGGCTCTGCGCCGCCGCTGCTTCCACGAGACCTGGTCGCACCACGAGCACGTAGTCGCAGCCGGGTGGAACCTGCTCGAGTCGGGCGCGCCAGAGCTCCCGGAGCCGTCGCTTGATCCGGTTCCGCTGAACCGCCGTGCCGGTGCTCTTCGGTACGGCGAGGCCGAGCCGGGCGTCGTCGTCCTCCTCTTCGCGAGGAAACCAGTAGAGAACGAGGTACCGCGTCGACGTCGAGCGGCCCTTCCGGTAGACGGCGTCGAAGTCCTGCGATCGGCTGAGCCGGTGCCGGCGCTGCATGACTCGTCAGACTAGACGCGGCGAGGCCGAGCCGGGGAACCCTTCGAGCACTTACGCAGACAGGCGCTTGCGGCCGCGGGCGCGGCGGCGCTTGAGAGTCGCGCGGCCGGCGCGCGTGGACATCCGAGCGCGGAATCCGTGCTTCCGCTTCCGCCGCCGCACGTTGGGCTGGTAGGTGCGTTTCATCGTTCTGAGAGGTCGATCGCAGCCGGTCGGCCGCGGGCGCGGAGTATAGACAACGGTTCCTCGAAGAAGTTGTCCACAACCGGCCGGAGCGGTCGTCGGATGCGTCAAAGTGCCCGCACGCGGACAGGGTCACGTCGTGTTGTCGCAACGGACAACCAGCAGTATCCACACCTGTGGAAGACGCGTGGAAATTCCGCCAAAAGACCTGCAAATCGGCATCTTTTCAGTGACTAGTCGCCCTGGTTTTCCAGCCGTTGTAGGCCTCACGAGGCAGTGCTATGCTCGATCACTCTGTCGTCGAGCCGAGGAGTCGGACCCCAGAGGCGTGGAAGCAAGCGAGCTGACCCCCGGGTCGTTGTGGAATGAGGTCGCCGGTCGGCTCCGGGGGGCTCTCAACGACGCGACGTACCGCACCTGGTTCGGCGAGGTGCGCGCCACGGAAGAACGTGACGCGCTCGTGCTCGCCGTGCCGAACAACTTCACCCGCGAGTGGATCGAGGGCCACTTCCTCGATCTCATCCGCGCGGCGGTGCGGGATGCTTCCGGTGGCGATCGCGTGGTCGTCCGGCTCGTCGTCGACGACTCGCTGGCATCCGCCGATGCGGAGCAGGCCTCCGCGCGAGCCGACGGCCGGCATCAACCCGAAGTACACCTTCGACCTGTTCGTCATCGGCTCGTCGAACCGCTTCGCGCACGCCGCAGCTCTCGCCGTAGCCGAGACGCCGGCCCGCGCCTACAACCCGCTCTTCATCTACGGCGGCACCGGTCTCGGCAAGACGCACCTGCTCCAGGCGATCGCCCACTACATCACGAACCACGCGAGCCGGCTGTCGGTCCGTTACGTCACGAGCGAGACGTTCATGAACGACTTCATCAACTCGCTCCGCGACCGGCGCATCGAGGGCTTCAAGCAGCGCTACCGCAACTACGACGTGCTCATGATCGACGACGTCCAGTTCTTCGAGCACAAGGAACGGATCCAGGAGGAGTTCTTCCATACGTTCAACAGCCTCTACGAGACCGGCAGCCAGATCGTCATCTCGTCGGACCGGCCACCGCGCGAGATCGCGACGCTCGAGGCACGCCTGCGCTCACGGTTCGAGTGGGGCCTGATCACCGACATCCAGCCTCCGGACCTCGAAACGCGCATCGCGATCCTCCGCAAGAAGGTGCACACGGACTCGATCTCGATCTCCGATTCGCAGGTGCTGACGTTCATCGCCAGCCGCATCTCGACCAACATCCGAGAGCTCGAGGGCGCGCTGACACGGGTCGTCGCCTTCTCTTCGCTGACCGGCCGAGCGATGACCGTCCAACTGGCGCAAGACGTCTTGAAGGACGTCTTTCCTCAAGGGGAAGTCGCGCAGGTCTCGATCGAGCGCATTCAGGAGATCGTCTCGCAGCGCTTCTCGCTCAGCATCACGGAGCTCTGCAGCAAGAAGAAGTCGCAGAACATCGTCTATCCGCGGCAGGTCGCGATGTATCTCTCGCGCGAGCTCACGGACTCGTCACTCCCGAAGATCGGCAACGCCTTCGGTGGCCGCGATCACACCACGGTCATGCACGCGACGTCGAAGATCGCCGGCCTGATCAAGCAGGATCGGTCTGTGTACAACCTCGTGCAAGAACTCACCGCACGTGTGAAGCAAGTCCAGTGAACTCACACTCCGCGACCAATCGCTGCTTCCCCATGTGGACGACTGCCTTTGTGTCCACATCTGGGCGCACAGCCCAGAACCCTGAGCGTGCAGGGCTTTCGCCGCTTGTTCCCTCGTTCCACACCCCTTACGACTACTACGAGGTTCTTGTATGACTACAGACATCGTTGTAGATACGAGCATGAAACTCACCTGCGCACGAACCGAGCTCGCCGAGCGACTGGCAATCGTCGGGCGTGGCTTGTCGATGCGACCAACCGTGCAGATCTTCGCCGGTGTGCTCATGCAGGCCGGTTCGGGCAGGCTCGAGCTCTCCGCTACCGATATGGAGCTCTCGATTCGTACGGGCCTCGATGCCGATGTCGGGGGAGAAGGCAGCGCCGTCGTACCGGGACGGCTGCTCGGGGACATCGTTCGCCAGTTGCCGGCCGACGAGGTCGAGATCGAGTACCAGGCCGAGGAGAACACGCTGCTCGTGACGAGCGGGTCTGCTTCGTACAGGCTGCGCACGTACGCCGTGGAGGACTTTCCGCGGTTGCCGGAGGTGGAAGGTGCGCCCACGTCGACGCTCGACGCCGAGCCGCTGCTCGAGGCCATCACATGTGTTGGTCGCGCAGCAGGTCGCGACGAGTCGCGGCCGGTGCTGACGGGGGTCTTCGTGCACCTCGGAGCCGGCCGGCTCGCGATGGTCGCGACGGACTCCTACCGGTTGTCCGTAAAGGAGTCCGAAATCGCAGGCAACGTGCCGGAGCTGGAGGCGATCGTCCCGGCGCGTGCGCTCGACGAGTTGCGGAGGATTGCGGGCGGCGGTGGGCAGGTCGAGCTCGCCGTGCTCGACAACCACGTCGCCTTCGGCGCCGACGGGGTCTGGTTGACCACGCGCAAGATCGACGGCCAGTTCCCCGACCACACGAAGCTCATCCCCGAGACCGGCGAGTTCGCTGTCGACCTGTCCCTGACGCGTAGCGAGATCCTCGACGTCGTCAGGCGGATGGCAGTGATGGCGCACCGCTCGTCGCCGCTGCGGCTGCGGCTTGCCGAGGGCGAGCTGACGATCTCGGTCCAGACCCCCGACATCGGCGAAGCTCGCGAGTCGCTGCCCGTCGCGTACTCCGGCGAGCCGCTGGAGATCGGCTTCAACGCCGCGTACCTCCAGGACGGAATCGAGTCGGTGGAAGGGGACGAGTTGTTGCTGCGGCTGATCAACCCGCTGCGGCCCGGGCTCGTACAAGGGCCCGAAGAGGGCTTCCGCTACCTGATCATGCCCATCCGGCTGCCGGACTGATCGTCTCGAGCCTCACACTCCGCGACTTCCGCTCGTACGCCGCCCTGGATCTCGCTCTGGAGCCCGGGTTGGTGCTTGCTGCCGGGCCCAACGGCGCCGGCAAGACAAACCTCCTGGAGTCGCTGCACGTTGCGACGCAGGGCTTCTCTCCCCGAACGCGCCAGGACGCCAATCTCGTCCGCTACGGCGCCGCCGGCTTCGACGTGCGCGCGGCGGGTCGCGGAGAGAGCGGCGAGCTGACGCTCGAGGTCGGATTCCGCGCGGGCGAGGGAAAGCGGGCGCGGATCAACGGCGCAGCGGCCGAGTCCCTGGAGCGCGTTCGGTCTGCCGCCGCGACGCTCGTCTTCACGCCCGATCGGCTCGCAGTCGTGAAGGCCGGCCCCGCAGTGCGCCGCGCCTACGTCGACCGTGTGATCAGCCGACTGTTCCCGGCGCGTGCGTCACTCGCCGGCGAATACGCGGAGGCACTTGCCCAGCGGAACGCCGCCCTGCGGCGTGCCGCGTCAGGCGTTGCCGGCACGGAGACGGTCGAGCCCTGGGATGGCCGGGTGATCGACGCGGGAGAGGCGCTTTTGGCGGCAAGGGCTGACGCATTAGTGGCCCTCGAGGCGCCGTTCGGCGAGCGTGCCGGCGAGCTGGGCCTGGCCGGCGCGGCGCTCGTATACGACCCCTCGCCGATCACCGCGGAGGTGCTTGCAGCTCGGTTCCCAACCGACCTCGAGCGAGGCCTCACCGGCGTGGGACCGCACCACGACGAGGTGCGAATCAGTGCGGGAGAGCGAGAGCTGCGCTCGCACGGCTCCCAGGGCGAGCAGCGGGTCGCAGTGCTCGCGTTGCTGCTTGCGGAAGCGGAGCTGCTGGGAGAGCGGCGAGGCGTGCCGCCGCTGCTTCTGCTCGACGACGTGCTGTCCGAGCTGGATGGAGAACGCCGCGCAGCTCTCGTTCGGCGGATTCGAGAGAGTTCCCAGGTGCTCGTCACGACGGCCGCTCGAGGTGCGTTGCCGGGCGATCCCGACCAGCTGCTCGAGGTAAGCCCCGGCCGCGTGTCGGTAGCGTGATGGAGCGGCTCGGAGACAGCCTCGACCAGGAGCTGCGGCGGTTCGGCACTACGGGCTCGATGCCGGCGATCGTGGCCGCCTGGCCCGAGGCGGTCGGCGAGGAGGTCGCGCGTAATGCCTGGCCGGCTCGCATCTCACGCGACGGTGTGCTCCATGTCAACACGAGCTCCTCGGCGTGGTCGTTCGAGCTCACGCAGCTGGCAGCGGTCGTCCTGGAGCAACTGGCGGCCCGGCTCGACGATGTCGCGCCGAAGGGGCTCCGCTTCGCCCCGGGGCACCTGCCGGAGCCCCTCGTCGCGCCGTCCGCCACGCCCCGGCCGCGGCCGGCGGAACCATCCCCGGAGCAGCTCGCCGAGGCCCGCGAGCTTGCGTCCCAGATCGAGGACGAAGAGCTCCGCGAACGGGTTGCGAAGGCGGCCGCTCTGAGCCTCGCAACCGTTCGCTCCGACCGCCGTTTCTGATACACTGTGAGTGGCCCGAAAGTGCTGGATTTGCAGGGCTTTTTTTAATGGCAGAAGCAGCCTACACCGCAAAAGACATCACGGTCCTCGAGGGTCTCGAGCCGGTTCGTCTGCGACCCGGCATGTACATCGGCTCGACCGGTTCGAGAGGCCTCCACCACCTCGTCTACGAGGTGGTCGACAACGCGGTGGACGAGGCGCTCGCCGGCCGTAACGACCTCGTCGACGTGACGATCCATCCGGACAATTCCGTGACGGTCCGCGATGCGGGCGCAGGCATTCCGGTCGACGTCATCGCCGACCAGGGGCTGCCTGCGCTGACGGTCGTGCTCACGAAGCTGCACGCCGGCGGGAAGTTCGGCGGCGACGGCTACAAGGTGTCGGGCGGCCTGCACGGCGTCGGCGTCTCCGTCGTCAACGCACTCTCCGAGTGGCTCGTCGCGGAGGTACGCCGCGACGGAAAGGTGTATCGCCAGGAGTTCGCGCGCGGAGAGCCCACCACGGACGTGGAGACGACCGGCGTTGCGCCCAAGGGCGAGTCGGGCACGACGATCTCGTTCTTGCCCGACTCGGAGGTCTTCGAGGAGACCGAGTTGGACGCCGCGACGCTTCTCCAGCGCTTGCGCGAGACGGCCTTCCTGACCCGCGGGCTTCGCATCGTCCTTCGTGACGAGCGCGCAGGCGGTCGAACCGACGAGTTCCACTACGAGGGCGGCATCCGGGACTTCGTCGCGCATGTCAACGAGGCCAAGGACCCGGTGCACAAGCACATCGTCTACTTCGAAGGTGAGAGCGACGACGGCGCCGTCGAGGTGGCCATGCAGTGGAACAGCTCGTACGTGGAATCGGTGTTCTCCTTCGCGAACAACATCAACACGTCAGAAGGCGGAACCCACCTCCAGGGTTTCCGCGCCGCGTTGACGCGCACGCTCAACCAGTACGCGCGCCAGGAAGGCCTCCTGAAGGAGAAGGACGACAATCTCGAGGGCGAGGATGCTCGCGAAGGCCTCGCGGCCGTCATTTCCGTCAAGCTGCGTAACCCCCAGTTCGAGGGGCAGACCAAGACGAAGCTGGGCAACCCGGGGGTGGCCGGCCTCGTGGAGCGAGTGGTGAACCAGCAGCTGGCGCAGTTCCTCGAGGAGCAGCGTCCCGAGGCTCGGCAGATCGTCCAGAAGGCCGTTGCCGCCCGCAACGCGCGCCAGGCCGCTCGGAAGGCGCGCGAGCTCACGCGGCGCAAGAGCGCGCTCGAGAACTCCTCGCTTCCGGGCAAGCTCGCCGACTGCACGATCAAGGATCCCGACCTGGCGGAGCTCTTCATCGTCGAGGGCGACTCGGCCGGCGGCTCGGCGAAACAGGCGCGCGACCGGATGACGCAGGCGATCCTGCCGCTGCGCGGGAAGATCATCAACTCCGAGAAGAACCGCATCAACAAGGTGCTCTCGAACACCGAGATCCAGGCGATGATCACCGCGATCGGAACCGGTTTCGGCGACGAGTTCGACATCGCCAACCTCCGCTACGGCCGCGTGATCGTGATGACCGACGCCGACGTGGACGGCGCCCACATCCGCACGCTCGTGCTTACGTTCCTCTACCGGACGATGCCCGAGCTCTTCGAGCGAGGCCACGTGTTCATCGCCGTGCCACCGCTCTATCACGTGAAGCTCGGCAGCAGGGGGATGTACTTCGAGAAGGACGCCCAGCTGGAGGATCTGCTCGTCCGCGAGCGCGTCAAGGACATGACAGTCCTGGCTCGCGACGAGAAAGAGACGCCGCTCACGGAGGCGCGATGGGCGCGCCTCGTGCGCGACCTCGGCCACCTCGAGGCCTGGACGGCCAAGCTCGAGGCGGAGTTCGGCCTGGCAGCGCGCTTTGCGATCTCCCACGGGCTGATCGAGGCCGACGGAAACGACCCCTCCAACGCCGCTGCGCTCATCGCGTCGATCCCGCCCAACGGGTACGAGCTCGAGGTCCAGCAGGAGCTCGACGGCGTGCTGCACGTGCGGGTGGTCGAGACCGAGACGAGCACCGCGCAGAGCGTCGTCCTGCCGATCGCCATGCTCGGGTCGCCGACGTACGGGTCGGTTCAGAGCGCATACGCGAAGGTGGGAGACGTCATCGGCTTTCCGCCCTTCACCGTGTCCTTCGGCGAGAAGTCGGCGCGCGCTGACACGTTCGACGAGCTTCGCACGCGCTCGCTCGACCTGGCGAAGGCGGGCATGCAGATCAGCCGGTTCAAGGGCCTCGGTGAGATGAACCCCGAGCAGCTCTGGGAGACGACCATGGATCCGGCGAAGCGAATGCTGATCCGCGTCGACGTGGAGGACGCTGCAGCCGCCGACCGCGTGTTCTCGACGCTCATGGGCGACCACGTGGAGCCGCGGCGTCTCTTCATCGAGCAGAACGCAAAGGACGTGAGGTTCCTGGATGTCTAGCCGCTCGCGACATCGGACAGCCACCGCCGCCGAAGGCCGGCTTCGCCGGCCGGGAGGCCCGTCGAACGCCGGCATTGTCGACACGGTGAAGGAGGGGGTCCATGGGGGAACCATGGGTTCCCCCATCGAAGATGTCTGAAGTCGTAGAGCCGCTCGGCGCCGGTCGCATCGAGTCGCGCGAGCTCGAGCAGGAGATGCGCTCGAGCTACCTCGACTATGCGATGAGCGTCATCGTCGGCCGCGCGCTGCCCGACGTGCGCGACGGGCTGAAGCCCGTCCATCGCCGCGTGCTGTGGGCGATGCACGACGCCGGGCACCAGCCGAACCGCCCCTACGTCAAGTGCGCCCGGGTGACGGGCGACGTCATGGGCAAGTACCACCCGCACGACTCCAGCTCGATCTACGACGCCCTCGCACGGCTCGTGCAGTCCTTCTCACTGCGTTACCCGCTCGTCGACGGGCAGGGGAACTTCGGCTCGATCGACGACGACCCGCCCGCCGCCGAGCGCTACACCGAGTGCCGGCTCACGAAGCTGGCGACGGAGATGCTCCGCGACATCGACATGGACACGGTCGACTTCGTCCCGAACTACGACGAGTCGCGGAAAGAGCCCATTCCGCTCCCGGCGCGCTTCCCGAACCTTCTGGTCAACGGCTCGTCGGGAATCGCGGTCGGAATGGCGACCAACATCCCCCCGCACATCTCGGCGAGACGATCGACGCAGTCGTGGCGCTGATCGACAAGCCGTCCGCGAGCGTCGAGGACCTCATGAAGCACGTGAAAGGCCCCGACTTCCCGACGGGCGCCATCGTCGTGGGCCGGTCAGGCATCCGCGACGCGTACCGGACCGGCCGGGGGCGGATCGTCATGCGGGCGCGGGCGCATGTGGAGGAGCTGCGCGGAGGCAAGAACGCGATCATCGTCACCGAGCTCCCGTACGGCGTGAAGAAGGGGGGCGACGGTGGAGTGATCGCGAAGATCGCCGACCTCGTCCGCGAGAAGGTGATCACCGAGGTCTCCGACCTCCAGGACTACTCGGACAAGAGCGGCATGCGCATTCAGATCGAGCTCAAGCGCGAGGCGATCCCACAGGTCGCGCTCAACAAGCTGTTCAAGCACACTGCGCTCCAGACGACGTTCGGCTTCAACGCAGTCGCGCTCGTCGACGGAGTGCCCCGGACGCTCTCTCTTCTCGAGTTCGTCACGCACTACCTCGACTTCCAGAAGCAGGTCGTCACCCGCCGTTCGCAGTACGAGCTGCGCCAGGCGCTCGCGCGAGCACACGTGCTCGAGGGGTATCTCATTGCGCTCGACAACCTCGACGAGGTGATCGCCCTCATCCGTGCTGCCGACGACGCCGACGAGGCTCGCGCAGGCCTCGTAGAGCGGTTCGAGCTCAGCGAGCTCCAGGCCCAGGCGATCCTCGACCTCCGACTCCGGGCGCTCACGGGACTCGAGCGCAAGCGGGTCGAGGACGAGTACAAGGACCTCCAGGAGCGCATCACCGAGCTGCGGACGTTGCTCGGCGACGAGGCGAAGATCGCTGCGCTGATCAGGGAGGAGCTGCTCGAGATCAAGGAGATCTACGGCAAGGGAGACGATCGCCGCACCGAGATCGCGGCCGCCGAGGGCGACTTCGAGCTCGAGGACCTGATCGCGGAGGAAGACATGGTGATCGCGATCACGCGCTCCGGGTACATCAAGCGGCTACCCGTGACGACGTATCGCGAGCAGCGGCGCGGTGGGGTCGGCGTGATGGGCATGGACCTCAAGGACGAGGACTACATCGAGCATCTCTTCGTGGCGTCGACGCACGACTACATCCTCTTCTTCTCCACCAAGGGGAAGGTGTACCGGCTCAAGGTGCACGAGCTGCCACTCGGCGCTCGGCAGTCGAAGGGCCGAGCGATCGTCAACCTGTTGCCGTTTACGCAAGACGAGCAGGTGAAGACGGTCATCCGCACGCGCGACTTCTCGGAAGCGAAGTACCTCGTGCTCGCGACGCGCAACGGCATCGTCAAGAAGACGGAGTTCGCCCAGTACAACACGCCGCTGAAGTCGGAGGGCATCATCGCCGTGAACCTCCGCGAGGGCGACGAGCTCGTCGATGCCTTCCTCACCCATGGCGAGGACGACGTCCTGCTCGTCTCGCGCAAGGGCCAGGCGATTCGCTTCCCCAACGACGCGGTGCGGCCGATGGGCCGGGTGACCGGCGGCGTGATCGGCATGAAGCTGCGCTCCGGGGACGAGGTGATCGCCGCGATGATCGCAGACGACACCGCCGACCTGCTCGTCGTGACCGAGAACGGGTACGGCAAGCGGACGCGCATGTCCGAGTATCCGCGGAAGGGGCGCGGAGGCATGGGCGTGCAGACCGTGAAGCTGACGGAGGCTAGGGGCAAGCTGGCGGGCGCACATGCCCGTTCGCGAGGGCTATCAGGTGATGCTGATCTCGACGAGCGGCCAGGTGATCCGCATGCCGACCGAGGGCATTCGCCGCGCCGGCCGCGCCACGCAAGGCGTGATCGTGATGCGCCTGCGAGAGCAAGGGCGAGCAGGTGTCGAGCCTCGCACCGGTCGTCGAGACTGAGAACGGCACCGACGTGGTCGCGGATGCGGACGCGGAGCCGGCGTCTGTGGCCGACGCCGACGCGGACGCCGCCGAGCTCGAGGAGGAGGGCTAGCCGCGCAGTCTCGCCGCCGCTTCTTCGGGCGGCAGCGGGTTCACGTGGATGCCGGCACCGAGCTCGATGCCGGCCGCGACGGTCAGCCGTGGCACGAGGTCGATATGCCACCAGGGCCCGTCGTGGAGCCAGAGATTTGCGGGTGCGCCGGGCTCGACGGCGCGGAGCCGGCGAAGAGCCTCCGCCGCGAGGCCGAGGGCGACCGCGAGGAGCGGGCTCGCGAAGGCATTGCTCTCCCGGTCAGCGGGGGCGATTCGCATCTCGTAGGGCTCGGCCGACACCGCAGGGCACAGCAAGACCACGCCCTCTTGCTCCAGAACGAGCTCGCCCTCTGTCACGGCCTCCGCTTCGCCTTCGCCGACGACAGCGGGCGGCGGTTCGCGTAGCCAGACGAGCTGCGAGTGCGTGTGAGGGAGGCTGGCGCCGGCGGCCTTTGCCTTCGTTGACGAGGGCGTGGACGTACTCGAACCCCTCGGCTCGGGCGGATTCTGCTCGCGCTCGCCACGCCTCAGCGACGCGCGCCAGCTGTTCGCTCGACAGCTCGGCGATCGAACGGGCATGGTGCGGGCACGTGTACGACCACCTCCTGCCGCTCGAAGGCGGGATAGAGGTTCGGCACCACGCGCACCTGCCAGTCGCCGTCGGCCGGCAGCCGCAGCGTCTCGGGCGGAGTGCGATCCTCGCGCCCCGCGCAGAACGGGCATTCGTCGAGCTCACCCGGGTCCGGCGGCGGCTCGAGCTTCGGAAACGCTCCCGGCCGCCTGGCGCGTTCGGGGGCGACCACCACGAGGCGGCCGGACAGCGGGTCGCGGCGCAGCTCGGGCGCCGCGTCGCTCAGCTCGTCTCCTTGTCCTTCTCGACGTGCTCGAGGAACGGCTTGAGCAGGTCGATGGGAGCGGGAAAGACGATCGTCGAGTTGTTGGATGCGCCGATCTCGAGCAACGTCTGGAGGTAGCGGAGCTGGAGCGCGATGGGAGCCTTTCCCATCACGACGGCCGCTTCCGTGAGCCGTTCGGCGGCCTGGAACTCGCCCTCTGCGTTGATGATCTTCGCCCGCCGCTCGCGCTCGGCCTCGGCTTGCCGTGCCATCGCGCGCTGCATGTCGGCGGGGATCTCGACGTCCTTCACCTCGACGATCGAGACCTTGATGCCCCAGGGAGCCGTTGTCTCGTCGATGATCTCCTGGAGGATCGAGTTGATCTTCTCGCGCTCGGACAGGAGCTCGTCGAGCGAATGCTGGCCGAGCACCGAGCGCAGCGTCGTCTGCGCGACCTGCGACGTGGCCACCATGAAGTTCTCGACCTGGACGACGGAAGCCGAGGCGTCGACGATGCGGAAGTAGCAGACGGCGTTCACGCGCGCCGGGACGTTGTCCTTGGTGATCACTTCCTGCGGCGGGATCATCAGCGTGATCGTCCGCAGGTCGACCCGGACCATCTTGTCGACGATCGGGATGAGGAAGATCAGGCCCGGCCCTTTCGGCGCCCCGAGCAGGCGGCCGAGCCGGAAGATGACGCCGCGCTCGTACTCGCGCAGCACCTTGATCGCGGCGCTGAGCACGAGGATGACGAGGACGGCAATGACGGCGACGACGATCAGGGCAGCAAGCATCGGGGTCCTTTCCGAGGGTCGATCGGGATCCTATGTTGTCTCGGGTGTGCCGTCGGCGTGGCGAACGCGGAGCCGCAGGCCGTTCTCGACGTCCTCCACCACCACTGCGTCGCCGGTCGTCAACGGCTCGCCGTCCGCCGACTCTGCCTGCCAGAGCTCGCCCTTGACCGCCACGAGGCCGCCGCGTCTCACGACGCCCGGCGTACCGACGAGGTTCGACGTGCCAACGGCGACCGGCTGCCGCCGCACCTGTACGACCTTCGCGGCGGCGAAGGCCATGAAGAGCGCGACCGAGCCGGCGATGCCGATCGCTAACGGCAAAGACACCTGGTAGTCCGAGCCGGCGGGGTCGAAGAGGAGCAGGGCGCCGAAGACGAACGACACGGCTCCGGCCAGCGCGAGCGCACCGTGGCTCATCACGAAGGGCTCTGCCCCCCAGAACCCGGCCGCGAGCAGCATCAGGAGCACGCCCGCCCAGTTGACCGGGAGCACCTGGAGCCCGTAGAAGCCGATGATGAGGCAGATGCCGCCCAGCGTCGCCGGAAAGATGAGCCCAGGGTTGTAGAGCTCGACGACGATCCCGAGCACGCCGAGCGACAGCATGAGGGCGATGATGTTCGGGTCGATGAGCGTGTCGAGGATCCGCTTCCACAGGCTCATCTCCACCTCGGTCACGTCTGCGTCCTTGGTGTCGAGGACGAGCCCGCGAGGCACGGTCTTCATGCCGTCGATCTTGTCGAGCAGCCTGGGGAGGGTTGGCGCGATGACGTCGATGACGTTCTGTCGAAGCGCCTCACGCGCTGTGAGGTTCGACGCTTTGCGCACCGCGGCGTCCGCCCAGCGGAAATTGCGGCCGTGCTCCTTCGCCAGCGCTCGTAGCTGAGCCGCCGCGTCGTTGACGACCTTGCGCCGCAAGTCCTTCTGGATGTCCTCGCCGCCGATCGAGATCGGCGTCGACGAGCCGATGTTCGTCTGCGGCGCCATCGCGAGGACGTCGGCGGCCTCGACCGATCCAGACGCCGGCAGAGGCAGCCCTGGCGCCGTCGGGCGCCACGTAGACGACGACCGGAATGCCCGAGGCGAGCTCCTTCTTCACGATGTCGCGCATCGACTCGGAGAGTCCGCCGGGCGTGTCGAGCACGATGACGACGGCGTTGTATCCGCCGTCGTTCGCACGGTCGATCTGATCCTCGACGTACGACGGCGGTTACGGGGTTGATGTCGTTGTCGAGGTGGACAGCGAGCACCCGCGGTGTGGCCGCCGCCGCCGTCTGCGCGAGGACGAGAGCGGCGAACAGCGCCAGCGAGGTGAAAAATCCCCGCAAAACGGCAGGCATCACGGTGCTCCACAACCTACCATCGCAGGGGCTTCTGACTTCAAGCCGAACGAGGAGAGGGCCGAAGGTACGACTGATGAGAGCTTTTCTGATCGCAACGGCGCTTTCTGCTCGCGGCCCCGGCGGCCGCGCACGCCGCCGATCCGTCGCTCTGGAGCCGCGACCTCCCGCTCGGAGCGAGCCGGGCTCCCGCAGCCCTCAGCTCGGAGCGGCCGTTCGACCTCGTCGGCGTGCACTGGCGCGGCAGCGGCCGCGTTGAGCTGCGCACGCGGGCGTCGGCGGCACGTGGAGCGCCTGGCGCACGGCTGCGCCCGAGGCGGAGGACCGGCCCGACCGGGGCCCGTCCGAGCGCTCCCCCTCCGGCTGGAAGGTCGGCAGCCCGTGGTGGTCTCCCGGCTCGACACGCCTGGAAGTGCGCACGATCGGCCGAGTGGCCCGAGTGCGCGCCTGGTTCGTGCGCAGCCCGTCCGCAGCGCGTTCCCTTGCGCACGCTGGCGACTGCGGGCTCGCCGAGGATCATCCCTCGCAGCGCCTGGAATGCGAACGAGAAGATCGTGCGGGCCGCGCCTCGCTACGCCCCGGCGCTGCGTTTCGCCATCGTTCACCACACGGCCGGCTCCAGCTCGTACGAGCCCGAGGAATCAGCGGCGATCGTGCGCGGCATCGAGCTCTACCACGTGAAGGCCAACGGCTGGAACGACATCGGCTACAACTTCCTCGTCGACCGCTACGGCCAGGTCTTCGAGGGCCGAGGCGGCGGGATGCAGCGCAACGTCATCGGCGCTCACGCTGTCGGCTTCAACACCGGGTCCGTCGGCATCGCCGTGCTCGGCACGTACTCGGCCAAGGCTCCAACTCGTGAGGCGGAGGACGCTGCTCGGCAAGCTGCTCGCGTGGCGCCTGGACGTCGGTCACGTCGATCCTGCGTCCTCGGCGATGGTCTCGTCCGGCGTCAGGCCTGCGTATCTCCGGGCCATCTCCGGGCATCGCGACGCCGGCTCCACTGCTTGTCCGGGCAACGCGCTGTACGCACGGCTGGGACAGCTGCGAGAGGTGGCGCTGACCACGGGGCTGCCGAAGCTCTACGACCCTCGCATCAGCGGGCGGCTGGGGCAGTGGATGCGCTTCAAGGCCCGGCTCTCGGCGCCGCTCGACTGGACGGTGACCGTCACGACCGCCGCCGGCGAGCCGGTGGCCGAGAGGACCGGCACCGGCGACCGCATCTCGTGGTTCTGGGACGCCTCGCGACGTCGAGCCCGGCCGCTACCGGTGGACGATGGAGGCGGACGGCGTCCGTCCGGCCAGCGGCGCGCTCGGTGGGGCGACGCGAATCGCACCGCCGCGACCCGCGGCGCGGCCGCCGGTGGCGGCGGACCTTTGGCCGCAGCCGCGCATCGTCTCGCCCGACGGCGACGGCTACGCAGACTCGCTGACGGTGCGGTACACGCTCAGCGAGCCCTCGATGGTCAGCGCGGAGCTCAAGGACGAGACCGGACTGACCGTGGTGTCGCTCGCGATCGGCATTCTCCAGCAGGCGGGCGCGCAGAGCGCTTCCCTGGGCTCCCGACGCTTTGCCTGACGGCCGCTACCGGCTGCTGCTCACGGCGCGCGGCGATAGCGGCCGGACCGCGAAGCTCGTCGACGACCTCGTCGTCCTGCGCTCGCTGGCCTGGCTGCGGGCGGATCCCGTCGACCTGTCGCCGAACGGCGATGGCGTCGGCGACTCGATCACCATCTCCTTCGAGCTCCGGCAGGCCGGTGTCGTCGCCGTGGAGATCCGGGACCGCGGCTACCCGCTGGCGCTCGTGCAGGTCGGTTGGCTCGAAGCGGGCTCTCACGCGGTGCTCTGGAGCGGGCAGCTGCCCCAGAGCACGATCGAAGCGGGCACGTACAGCGTCTGGGTGACGCTCTCGACGGACATCGGCACTGTCACCCAGAAAGTGCCGATCACGGTCACGACGTAGCTTCCACGCCAGATCGCCGAGTACACTTGGCCGATCGTGGCTTCGCCGTCCGGTCAGGTCGCAGACCTCGTTCGCGCGCCGTTTGGACGCGATGTCATCGAGTCCATCATCCCCCACCGCGACCCGTTTCTCTTCGTCGACGAGGTGCTCGAGCTCGATCCAGGTGTGAGCGCGGTCGCCCGCAAGCTCGTCCGTGATGGCGAGTGGTTCCTCGAGGGGCATTTTCCCGGACGGCCGATCGTGCCCGGCGTGATCATGGTCGAGGCACTTGCTCAGACGTGCGCCATCGCCGTGCTCGTGAAGCCGGAGAATCGCGGGAAGCTGCCGCTGTTCGCAGGCATCGACAAGATCCGCTTCAAGCGCATCGTGTCGCCCGGTGACGAGCTGACGTTCTCCTGCGAGATCCTCGGCGGCCGCGATCGTGTGGGCAAGGGCGCCGTGGAGGCGCGCGTCGGCGGCGAGCTCGCCTGCCGCGGCACGTTGATGTTCGCGACCGAATGATCGGCGCCGCCAACGGCAACCGGGTCTCCATCACGGGTCTCGGCACGTCGGTTCCCGAGCGGGTGCTGAAGAACGACGAGCTGGCGCAGATGGTCGACACGTCGGACGAGTGGATCGTCGCGCGGACGGGAATCCACGAGCGCCGCGTCGCGCAGCCCGAGGAGGCGCTCTCCGACTTCTGCCTGCCCGCGGCCCGCGAGGCCCTCGAACAGGCCGGCGTTCGTGCAGAGGATCTCGATCTCGTCATCATCGCCACGGTCACGCCTGACATGGCGTTCCCGGCCACTGCTGCACTCGTGGCCGATCAGCTCGGCGCCACGAAGGCGGGCGCCTACGACCTCTCGGCCGGTTGCACGGGATTCGTCTACGCCCTCGCGCAGGCCTACGCGATGCTCGCCTCCGGAGTTGGCCGCCGCGCGCTCGTCGTCGGCGCCGACCTGCTCTCGAAGGTCGTGGACTGGTCGGATCGCACGACGTGCGTGTGTTCGGCGACGGAGCCGGAGCAGTCGTGCTCGAGCGCGTGGATCGCGGCGGCTTCCTGGGGTTCGAGCTGGGTGCCGACGGCTCAGGCGGCATGGAGCTCTACCTCGCCGCGGGCGGCTCGCGTAAGCCCGCGTCGAGCGAGACAGTTGCCGCCGGCGAGCACTTCGCGCGCATGAACGGCCGCGAGGTCTTCAAGTTCGCGACACGCGTGCTCGTCTCGTCCGCGCACGAGCTGCTCGACGAGGTCGGCCTGACCGTGGACGACATCGACGTCTACGTCCCGCACCAGGCGAACATCAGGATCATCACCCACGCTGCGGAGAAGCTGGGCATTCCCGACGAGAAGGTCGTCGTCAACGTCGACCGCTACGGCAACACTTCATCCGGCTCGATTCCGCTCGCCCTCGCCGACGCCGTCCGTGACGGCAGGCTGCGCGACGGGCGGATCGTGCTGATGACGGGAATGGGTGCCGGCCTCACCTGGGGCTCCGGCGTGATGGAATGGACTACGAGATGGCAGTTGCCGCATGACTAAGTCGAAGGTTGCATTTTGCTTCCCCGGCCAGGGCTCGCTCGAGCTGGGGATGGGTCGCGACATCGCCGAGGCGGTGCCGGAGGCGATGCGGGTGTTCGAGGTCGGCAGCGCTGCCTCCGGGCTCGACCTCGCGAGGCTGTGCTTCGACGCCGACTTCGAGGAGCTCGTCGAGACGGACGTGCAGCAGCCGGCGCTCGTGGCCACGAGCCTCGCGGTGCTCGCTGCGCTGCAGGCCCGCGGCATCGAGCCGGACTACGTCGTCGGGCACTCGGTCGGCGAGTTCGCCGCACTGGCGGCCGCGTCGTCGATCGGAGTCGAGGAGACGATCGGCCTCGTCCGTGAGCGCGGCCTGGCCATGGCGGAGGCGGCGCGCGAGCATCCCGGCCGGATGGCCGCGATCCTCGGGCTCGACGACGACGTCGTAGAGCGAATCTGCCGCCGCATCCGTGGCGTATGGCCTGCGAACTACAACTGTCCCGGACAGCTCGTCGTGTCGGGCGAGAGCGATGCCGTCGACGAGTGTTGCGCCCAGGCCGAGGAGGCCGGAGCGCGGCGCACCGTGAAGTTGCGCGTCTCGGGTGCATTCCACTCGCCGCTCGTCGCGCGCGCCGCAGAACGTCTGCGGCCGGCGGTGGACAAGGTTCGTTTCGGCGAGCCGGTGGCGCCGTTCATGTCGACGGTCACGGCACGGATCGAGTCGGCTCCTCGCATCGCTCCGCTGCTCGTCGACCAGCTGACAGCGCCCGTTCGCTTCACGCAGGCCGCGACCGAGCTCGTTCGCGACGGCGCCCGCACGTTCGTCGAGGTCGGGCCTGGCAACGTCTTGTCGGGGCTCGTCAAGCGCATCGACAAGAGCGTGAAGGCGATCCCGGTGAACAGCCTCGCGGCGCTCGAGCGCGTGGAAGAAGCGCTCACGACTTCTTGACGATGCCTGACGATGGATTCGCCAGGCTCGACGGCAAGCTCGCGCTCGTCACCGGAGCCTCCCGAGGCATCGGACGCGCGATTGCGGTCGAGCTTGCCGCGGCGGGTGCTCGGGTCGTAGTCGGCTATCGCTCCGGTCGCGACGAGGCGGAGGAGGTCGCCGCTCAGATCGGCGGCCGTGCCGTCCAGGCAGATGTGGCCAGCCCCGACGACGGGGCGCGCCTCGTAGAGGAGGCGGGCGATCTGGACGTGCTCGTCAACAACGCGGGGCTCACGCGAGACGGCCTCATCGCGAGGATGTCCGACGAGGACTGGCGCGTGGTGCTGGACACGAACCTCGGTGGGCGTCTTTCACACCTGCCGTGCGGTCGCCCGCGGGATGATGAAGCGGAAGTCGGGCGTCGATCGTGAACCTGACGAGCGTCGTCGGCGTGCACGGCAACCCCGGCCAGACGAACTACGCGGCCTCGAAGGCCGGCATCATCGGCTTCACGAAGGCCCTCGCCCGCGAGCTGGCGCCGCGCAACGTCCGCGCGAACGCCGTAGCTCCCGGCTACATCACGACGGCCCTCACCGAGGTGCTGCCCGAGCAGGCGCAACAGGCGATCCTTCAGAACACGCCGCTCGAGCGCATGGGGACTCCGGAGGACGTCGCCGCGGCGGTCCGCTATCTCTCCTCGGACGCAGCGTCGTTCGTGACGGGCGAGGTGCTGCTCGTCGACGGCGGACTGGGGATGTGAGATGAGCGCGAGCCAAAACGGACATCGACGTGCGGTCATCACGGGCCTGGGGGCCGTGTCGCCGCTCGGCAACGACGTGGAGACGACGTGGGCGAACGTCCTTGCGGGAAAGTCCGGCGCGGGCCCGATCACGCACTTCGACTCGTCCGACTACTCGGTGCACTTCGCGTGCGAGGTCAAGGACTTCGATCCCGAGGACTGGATCGACCGCAAGACCGCTCGGCGCATGGACCGCTTCACGCATCTCGTGCTCGCGGCTGCGCGGCAGGCGGAAAAGGACTCGGGGCTCGACATCGCCGCCGAAGCGCCGCGTATCGGCGCGTCGATCGCGACGGGCATCGGCGGCTTGCAGTCCTTCCAGGACTGCTACGACGTGCTGCGTGAGCGCGGGCCCGACCGCGTGGGGCCGTTCTCGATCCCGGCCATCATTCCCAACCTCGGCGCCGGCTGGCTGTCGATCGAGCTCGGCACGCAGGGGCCGCTTGTCCTCACAGTGCACGGCCTGCGCGGCCTCGAACATGTCCATCGGCGACTCGCTCGACGCGATCCGGCTCGGCCGCGCGGACGCGATGTTCTGCGGCGGCACCGAGGCGCCGATCGCGGAGGTGGGCATCGCCGGCTTCTCGGCCATGCGCGCGCTGTCCAGGCGTAACGACGACCCCGAGCACGCGAGTCGGCCTTTCGACGCCGAGCGGGACGGGTTCGTCATGGGCGAGGCGGGCGCCGTGCTCGTCCTGGAGGAGCTCGAGCACGCCAAGGCCCGCGGCGCGAAGATCTACGGCGAGGTGATCGGCTACGGCGTCTCCTCCGACGCGAACCACATCACCGAGCCCGATCCTTACGGGCCGGGGCAGCGCCTTGAAGATGGCCCTGGACGACGCCGGCATCGAGGCGACCGACATCGACTACGTGAACGCGCACGCGACGGCGACGCCGCTCGGGAGACTCGTCCGAGACGAGCATGCTGAAGCTCGCGCTGGGCGAGGAGAAGGCCTACGCGACGCCGGTGTCCTCGACCAAGGGCGCCACGGGACACTGCCTCGGCGCCGCCGGTGCGCTCGAAGCGATCTTCTGCATCCTCGCGCTCCGGGACGGCATGTTGCCGCCCACGATCAACCTCGAGGTGCCCGACCCCGAGTGCGACCTCGACTACGTGCCAAACCAGGCACGCCCGGCCGACGTCGAAGTGGCCATGAACAACTCGTTCGGCTTCGGCGGCCACAACGCGTGCATCGTGCTGCGAAAGTTCCGCGACTGACACGCAGGATCGCCATCGCGGCGCTTGTCGTACCGGCGCTCGTGCTGGTGGCGTTCACGGCGCGCTCGTACCAGACCTTTCGGCGGCGACCCCGGTGGCGAGCGGGCTGCGTCCACGATCTTCATCGACAGCCTGTTCACGATCGTGCTCGTGCTCGGGGCAGCGCTCGCGCTGATCCTCCTCTACGTGCGGGTCCGCATGCCGAGACGGGCGAGGGGGAAGGGGAGCGCGACGTACTCGGGGCTACTCGCGTTCCTCCTCATCTTCGGGTTCGCCATGATCGGCGGGCGCGCCCTCCTCCACCAGCGGCAGCCGCCGAACGAGCAGGGCTCGGAGGTTGGAATCGCGGGGCAAGGAACAGCCAGTCCGCCGATTGCGGAGAACGAGCCCGAGCGGGACCCCCGTATCGTGTGGCCGCTCGCCGTCGGCATCGTGGGCGTGATCGCAGCAGCCATCGTCATCGCGGTGCTCGTGGAGCGCCGTCGCAGGCGTCCCGACGGCCTCACGCACGAGCAGTTGAAGGAGCTCGGCGATGCGCTCGACGAGGCGATCGACGATCTTCGCCGCGACCCCGATCCGCGCCGCGCGGTGATCGCGGCGTATGCCCGCATGGAGCAGGCGCTGACGTTGTATGGCTTCCCGCGTCGGCCGTCTGAGGCGCCGTACGAGTACCTGAGCCGCGTGGCGCGCGATCTCGAGGCGGAGCAACCCGTGGCGGCGCTGACGGAGCTGTTCGAGGTGGCGAAGTTCTCGGAGCACTCCGTCGACGAGGCGATGCGGGGACGCGCCATCGACGCGCTCACAGCGGTACGCAAGGAAGTGCGGACGGCGGCGACATGAGGCGGGTCGTCGTCTCGCGGCGCGGCGCCATCGCGGCGCTCGTCGTGCCGGCGCTCGTGCTGGTGGCGTTCACGGCGCGCTCGTACCAGCCGTTCGACGGTGTGGCGGGCGGTCGGCGCGCGACCTCGACGACTTTCCTCGATGGCGCCATTACGGTCATGGTCGTCCTTGGGGGTCTCGCTGGTTTGGTCGCGGTCTGGGCGTTGTTCCACGCTTTCAGGGAGCGCCCACAGGGACGCGATAGTCGGGCCCCGTACGCCTCTCTCGTCGTCTTGCTGGTGGTCGTCCTCACGGCGGTCGTGGCCAGCCAGGACATCCTTCGGAACGAAGGCTCCACTGGGAAACCGGGGGCCGCGGGTCTCGCGTTTCCCGGGCGCGTGGTCCCGGAGCAGCCTGTGCCCCAACCGGACCCCGGTCGAGATCCGCAGATCATGTGGCCGCTGGTGATTGGGATCGCCGTTCTCATCGCGGCTGCGCTCGCGGCCGCCATCATCATCGAGCGCCGCCGCGATCGTCGCGGGCGCCGCACGCCCGAGCAGCTGCAGGAGCTAGGCAGGGCGCTCGACGAGGCGATCGACGATCTTCGCCGTGATCCTGATCCGCGGCGGGCGGTGATCGCGGCATATGCCCGCATGGAGCAGGCGCTGACCTTGTACGGCTTCCCCCGTCGGCCATCCGAGGCGCCGTACGAGTACCTGAGCCGCGTGGCGCGCGATCTCGAGGCGGAGAAGGCCCAGTCGCGGCGCTCACCGAGCTGTTCGAGGTCGCGAAGTTCTCCGAGCACTCCGTCGACGAGACGATGCGAGGACGGGCCATCGACGCGCTCACGGCGGTTCGCGCTGAGGTCCGGGCGGAGGCGACATGAGGCAGGTGGTGAGTTCGACCGTCGTGTACGCGATTCTCGGAGCGATCGTCGCCGGCGTCGCCGTGCTGATCGGCGTCGACCGCACGGACCTCGTGCTCGACGCCTACCTCGTCTACGCCGGCGGCCTCGTCGCGCTCGCCGCGTCGCGCGTCGCCCACCGCGCCTTCCCTCATCCGCGCGGAACGGTTCCGGCCGTGCTCTCGCGGCCGCCGAGGCGGTACGTGCATCCCGAGTCGCTCCTGACGGCGGAAGACGACGTGGCGCTGGCGCAGGCGGATCGAGTTCGCCGTTCACTTCCGCCTGCGACCGCAGCTCCGCGAGATCGCGGCCGCAGGGCTCGCCATGCAGGCGGGCATCGAGCTCGACCGGGAGCCGGAGCGAGCGGAGCAGAGGCTCTCGCCGGAGACGTGGGAGCTCGTCCGGCCGGACCGGCCTCGCCCAGAGCGGGAAGGTACGAGCGGCATTTCCACGTCCTCGCTCACGGCCGTTGTCGACGAGCTTGAGAGAATCCTCCCATCGTGATCGCGCTCTCCGACGTTCAATCGCACTGCGACCGCGTCCTCGACGCCGTCGAGCAGGCGGTCGTGGGCAAGCGCGAGGCGCTCGAGCTCGTGCTGCTCGGCATGCTCGCCGACGGCCACGTCCTCATCGAGGACTTTCCCGGGCTCGCCAAGACGCTGCTCGCGCGCTCGTTCGCCGCGGTCACCGACCTTCGCTTCTCCCGGATTCAGTTCACGCCGGACCTGATGCCGGCCGACGTGACCGGCTCGTCCATCTACAACCAGCGCACGGGGGAGTTCGACTTCAGGCCCGGGCCCGTCTTCGCCAACCTCCTGCTCGGAGACGAGATCAACCGCGCGCCCCCGAAGACGCAGGCGGCGCTGCTGGAGGCGATGCAGGAGCGCCAGGTTACGCTCGAGGGCGAGACGAGGCAGCTGGAACGGCCCTTCCTCGTGCTGGCCACACAGAATCCCGATCGAGTACGAGGGGACGTACCCGCTGCCCGAGGCACAGCTCGACCGCTTCTTGCTCCGCATCGGCGTCGGCTACCCGGCGCGCGAGCACGAGTGGGAGATGCTCGAGCGCCGCCGCGAGCGCCGCGCCGACGAGGTCGAGCTGACGCCGGTCATCGACCGCGAGACCGTGCTCGGGCTCCAGCGCGCGATCGAGGACGTTCACGTTGCCGAGAGCATCGGCCTCTACATGGTCGACGTCGTCTCGGCGACGCGGCAGAGCACGCGCGTGCAGGTCGGCGCGAGCCCACGCGGATCGCTCGCGCTGCTCAAGCTCTCACGGGGGCTGGCGGCGCTGCGCGGCCGCGACTTCGTCACCCCGGAGGACGTGAAGAACGTAGCGGTACCCGCGCTGGCCCACCGGCTCACGCTCAACCCCGAGCTGTGGGTGCAGCGCATCCGCGCCGAGGACGTCGTGCAGGAGTGCCTGGACGCAGTGCCGACGCCCAAGGCCGAGGACGCCGTTCGCACGGCGTGACCCGCGCGGCGACAGCGAAGCTCGCGGGCTACGCGTCGCTGGGCGCTCTCGGGCTCTTCGCCGGCATCGCGTTCGGACGCGCCGAGCTCGTCGTTCTCGCCACGCCGTTCGTGCTCGTGCTCGCGATCGGCCTCGTCTTCGGCAGCGAGCCGGAGCTCGATGTCGAGGTTCACAGCGACACGGCGCGGTCGCTCGAGGGCGAGGAGGTTGCACTTCGAGTTCAGCTGGCTGCGACCACCGGGATCGAGCGACTCGAGCTCTCGCTGGCGCTGCCGCGCGACGCGGTCGCCGTGGGGGACATGTCGTTCGGCCTGACGCTCGCCGAGGGTGAGCGGAGAGAGCTCACGACGTCGATCCGCTTTCCGCGCTGGGGTGTCTACAGGCTCGGCCGCCTGGGTATGGCGGCCTTCGACCGGCTGGGCTTGTTTGTCTTCGAGCAGGAGCTCCCGGCAAGTCATCTCTTGCGCGTGTACCCGAGAGACGAGCGCTGCGGGAGATCGTGCGCCCGCGCGACACCCAGGCGTACGTCGGCAACCTCGTCGCCAGGCAGAAGGGCGAGGGGATCGAGTTCGCCGACCTCCGCCTGTACCAGCCCGGCGACCGCGTACGCCGCGTGAACTGGAAGGCCACGGCGCGTCGCGGCGCGCTCGTCGTCAACGAGGAACATCCGGAGCGGAACGCCGCTGCGGTGCTGCTGCTCGACTCGTTCGCCGAGGCTCGGCTGGGCCCGGCGGGCACGCTGGACCAGGCCGTGCGGGCGACGGCCACGCTCGCCGGCGCGTACCTACGGCGGCGTGACCAGGTCGGGCTCCTGAGCTTCGGCGGCTCGCTCAACTGGCTGGAGCCGTCGCTGGGCACGGTGCAGCTCTATCGCATCGTGGAGGCGCTGCTCGACACCGAGGTCGTGCTGTCGTACGTGTGGCGAGACATACGCGTGATCCCGACCCATGCTCTACCTCCGAAGGCGCTCGTGCTGTGTCTCACACCACTGCTCGACGAGCGGATGGTCAACGCGCTCGTCGACGTGCGAGGTCGCGGCGCGGACGTCGCCGTCATCGAGATCGCGCCGGAGTCGTTTGTCGACGTCGCAAGCCGGCGCGCAGCCGGAGCTCGCCTACAGGATCTGGAAGTTGCGGCGAGCCGCCGTGCGCAGCCGCTTCCGCCGCCTCGGCGTACCGGTCGTCCAGTGGCGGTGGGGCGACCCCCTCGAACCCGTGCTGGAGGAGGTGTCGTCATTCAGGCGTTTCGCCAGGGCGATGCGCGCATAGCGGCGGGCATCGGGTCGCTGGTCTTCGCGGCGCTGTTCGGTCTCGCCGCATGGGCCTCGGCCGTCGATTACGCGGGCCCTGCAGGTGTGGTCGTCCTGGCGGGCATCGCGTTGCTCGCCGGTGGCCTTGTCATCCGGCGCGGCCCGGTCGTGACGCTTGGCCTGGCCGTGCTCGGCGTCGGTTACGGCGTTGCTCTCGTGGGGAAGGGCCTCGATCCGGCCGCCGGTCTCTTCGCCGGCGCGCTGGCGGCGAGCGCCGAGCTCGCCTTCTGGGCGCTCGAGCCGGGCGCCGAAGTCCGTATCGCCAGGGCGGCAACGGGCCGCCGCGCGCTCGTCGTGTCGACGGTCGCGCTCGGCGCAGTGCTTTGTGGATCCCTGTTGCTGGTGCTCGTGTCCGACCCGGTTTCCGGAGGAGCGTCGCTCGGAATCGCCGGCGTTCTCGCGGTGGTGGCGATCTTCGCCGTGGCGGTCGTTCTCGCTGCGCTCTCTGCGCAGCGACGTCGGCTAGAGTCGCCGGGCGATGGCGCAGGTGCTACCGGCCGAGGCGGGCCTCCGGCGCGTGATCGGCGACGGCGACACGGTCCCCGACGGCACCGTCGCCGGTCTCACCGACTCCGACCTGCTCGAGCTGTACCGGCAACTCGTCCTGCTCCGCACCTACGACGAGCGCTCGGTCGTCTACCACCGGCAGGGGCGCATCGGGACCTACGCGATCTTCTGGGGCCACGAGGCCATGCAGGTCGGCGCGGCGTACGCGCTCGACCGCGAGGACTGGATCTTCCCCAGCTACCGCGAGTCGGCGATCGGCCTGCTCCGCGGCCTGCCCGCTTCGACGATGCTCTCCTGGTGGCGCGGCCATCCGGCCGGCTGGTGGAACCCTCGCGACTTCAACGTCGCCTCGATCTGCGTCCCGATCGCCACCCAGGTGCCACACGCGGCCGGCTTCGCCTGGGGGAAGCGTCTGCGGGGCGAGCAGACGTGCGCGCTCGTCTTCTTCGGCGACGGCGCCACGTCCGAGGGCGCCTTCCACGAGGGAGCGAACTTCGCCGCCGTCATGCGCGCTCCGCTCGTTCTGCTTCTGCAACAACAACCAGTGGGCGATCTCGACGCCGCTCGAGGCTCAGACGGCGACGACGGCGCTCGTCGACAAGGCGGTCGGCTACGGGATGCCCGGCAGTCCGTGTCGACGGTGGAGACGTGCTCGCGGTGTACGAGGCCACTGCAGAGGCGATCGAACGCGCCAGGGCCGGGGACGGGCCGACGTTCGTCGAGGCGGTGACGTACCGCACGGCGCCTCATGCCACGGCCGACGACCAGATCGGCGTACATCGACCTCGAGCGCGTCGAGGAGGAGAAGCGAAACGAGTGCGTCGGACGCTATGAGCGGTACCTGCGCAGGCGGGGGCTCTTGACGGACGAGCTGGCCGAGCAGGCGCGGGAGGAAGCGCTGACGGTGCTGCGCGAGGGCATCTCTGCGGCCGAGGCCGAGCCGCCGGCCGATCCGGCCGAGGTCTTCGATCACGCGTATGCCGATCCCCCACCGGGAATGCGACATGGCTGAGCTCTCCATCGTCGAGGCGATCAACGACTGCTTCCACGTCGAGCTGGAGCGAGATCCCGACGTGATGGTGATGGGCGAGGACGTCGGTCGCGCCGGCGGCGTCTTCCGGGCGACGGCCGGGCTTGCGCGACCGTTTCGGGCCCGACCGTTGCGTCGACACGCCGGTCGCGGAGGCGGGGATCATGGGCACGGCCATCGGTCTCGCCATGGCCGGCTGGCGGCCCGTGTGCGAGCTGCAGTACGACGCGTTCAGCTACCCGGCGCTCGACCAGCTGATCAATCACGTCGGCCGCTACCGCTGGCGGACGCGCGGCACGATGGAGTTCCCGATCACGGTTCGCATGCCGTACGGCGGTGGCGTGCGCGCGCCGGAGCTCCACGACGACTCACCCGAGACGTACTACGTCCACACGCCCGGGGTGAAGGTGGCGATCCCGTCCACGCCCGCAGACGCCAAGGGACTGCTGGCCGCGGCGATTCGCGATCCGGATCCGGTCGTCATCCTGGAGCCGAAGCTCCACTACCGGACGATCCGTGGCGAGGTGCCGGACGGTGAGCACGTCGTCCCGCTCGGCAAGGCACGCATCGCGCGGGAAGGAAGCGACGTGACGATCGTCGCCTACGGCTCGATGGTGCCGGTCGCCGAGCAGGCCGCCGAGGAGATCTCCACGGACGCGTCGGTCGAGGTGCTCGACCTACGCTCGCTCAAGCCGCTCGACGAGGATGCCCTGCTCGCGTCCGCGGCCAAGACGGGACGGGTGGTCGTCGTCCAGGAAGCGCCACGTGTCTGCGGCTTCGCCGCCGAGGTGGCCGCCGTGCTCGCGGAGAAGGCCATCCTCGATCTGCGAGGGCCGGTGCTGCGCGTCACCGGTTACGACGTGCCGTATCCGTACTGGCAGCTCGAGGACGCGTACATGCCGTCCGTGCCGCGCGTGCTCGACGCCGTGCGCCGGCTGCTGGCGTTTTGAACGACCCGCCGTACCGGATCGCCACCGACCGTCTTGTGTTGCGCTGTTGGGAGCCGCAGGACGCGGGGCTATTGAAGGAGGCGGTCGACTCCAGCCTCGATCATCTACGCCCTTGGATGCCTTGGGCGCGTGACGAGCCGCAGGCGCTTGAAGAGAAGGTGAAGCTCCTGCGGAAGTTCCGTGGCAACTTCGACCTCGGCCAGGACTTCGTCTACGGGATCTTCTCCTCCGACGAGGCCGAGGTCGTCGGCGGAACGGGGCTGCACACGCGGCTCGGTGCGGGTGCGTTGGAGATCGGCTACTGGATCCGCGAGAGCCGGGTGGGAGCGGGTCTCGCGACGGAGGCGACGGCCGCTCTCACGCGAATCGCGTTCGAGCTCTGCGGCGTCGACCGGGTCGAGATCCGCGTCGACCCTACGAACGAGGCCAGCGTGGGGGTGCCGAGGAAGCTCCGCTTCCCCGAGGAAGCTCTTCTGCGACGGCGGCTGCCCGCGGGTGAGGGCGAAGAGCCCCGGGACGCGATCATCTTCACGCTCTTCCGCGCTGAGTTCGCAGGGACGCCGGCGTCGTCGGCGGAGTTCGTGCATTCGACGCTCTAGGCGCCCAGGTGTGGCCTCTGTGATCCACGAGGTACCGCTCGAGCGGCGAACGCTGCACGGACACTTCTCCCCCGAGCTCGAGCCGGTGCTGACGATCGACTCCGGGGACACGATCGCGTTCTCGTGCCCGAACGCCGGGTGGTATCTGCCGACCGGCGAGCGGTTCGAGCCCCGTGACGCCGAGCTCGACGCCGGGCACGCGTTGATCGGGCCGGTCGAGGTTCGCGGCGCCAAGGCCGGCGCAGTGCTCGAGGTACGGATCGACAGGATCGACGTCGGGACGTTCGGCGTGACGATCGCCGGAGGCTCGCACACGGCGTTGAACGACCGGCTCGGCGTCAGCGAGCTCGAGGAGTGGAGGCTCGACTGGACGCTAGACCGCGCGGCGGGCACCGCGCAGGATCAGCACGGTCGCGAGGTGTCGCTCCGGCCGTTTCTCGGTGTGCTCGGGATGCCACCGCCGGAGCCTGGGCGACATCCCACGTACCCGCCGCGGCCGTGGGGCGGGAACATCGACTGCCAGGAGCTCGTCGCGGGCACGACGCTGTACCTCCCGATCCCCGTCGACGGCGCACGCTTCTCGGCCGGCGACGGTCACGGGAGACAGGGTGACGGTGAGGTCTCGCAGCTCGCCATCGAGTGCGCTGTCGAGCGGGCCGAGCTCACGCTGTCGATTCGTGACGATCTGGAGCTGTCGACACCTGTCGCCTGGTCACCGACGGCGTGGCTGACGTTCGGGTTCGACGAAGACCTCGACGAGGCCGCGGCGATCGCCACGGACGCGATGCTCGAGCTGATGGGACGGGAGCACGACCTCGAGCGGCGCGATGCGCTCGCTCTCGCGAGCCTCGTCGTCGACCTTCGGGTCACGCAGCTCGTCAACGGCGTCCGTGGCGTCCATGCAGTGCTTCCCCACGACGCCGTGCGCTTCACGAGAATGACCTGACCGTGGCGTACGACTTCAAGCTCCCGGATCTCGGCGAGGGCCTCACCGAAGGCGAGGTGGCGCGCTGGCTCGTCGCGGAAGGTCAGGAGATCGCCGAAGACGATCCACTGGTCGAGATCCAGACGGACAAGGCCACCGTCGAGATCCCGTCGCCTGCGGCCGGCGTCGTCTCGCGCATCCACGTGAGCGAGGGTGAGGTCGTGCCCGTCGGCACGGTGCTCGTCTCCATCGGCGGCAACGGCACCGCTCCACCGGCCGCCGCCGCCGAGCCTCCCGTAGCATCCTCCGCCGAGCGCGCTCGCGCGACTCCCCTAGTCCGCAAGGTTGCTCAGGAGCTCGGCGTCGACCTCGACACCCTGTCGGGTACCGGCCCGCAAGGGCGCATCACGGAAGAGGACGTGCGCGTGGCCGCCTCGGGCAGCCCGGCCGGCGAGGGTCGCAGCGAGCCGCTGCGAGGCGTCCGCCGCGTGATCGCCGAGCACATGGCGCGTGCGCACCGGGAAGTGCCGCCGGTGACCTGGGTGGAGGAGTGCGCTTTCGACTCGGTGGACATGAACCGGGTTGTGGCGACCATCGTCAGGACCTGTGCGGACGAGCTCCAGGCCTTCCCGGAGCTGAATGCGCGGCTCGAGCACGATTCGATCGTCTACCTCGAGCGCTACGACATCGGCGTCGCCGTCCAGACGCCGCAGGGGCTGATGGTGCCCGTCGTGCGAGAGTGCGACGCGAAGACCGTGGACGAGATCCACGACGAGCTGACGGCGCTGGCCGAACGCGGGCGAGCGGGCGAGCTTGCCCCCGAGGAGCTGCGCGGCTCGACGTTCACCGTCACGAGTGCCGGCAAGCTGGGGGGACTGCTCTCGACGCCGATCGTCAACTACCCGGAGGTGGCGATCCTCTCCATCGGCCGCATCGGCGAGCGTCCGGTCGTGCGCGACGGCGAAGTTGTCGTCCGGCGCATGGGGACGATTTGCGTGACGTTCGACCACCGCGTGATCGACGGCTCCCGCGCGGCGGAATTCGGTCTCGCCGTGATCGCCAGGCTCGAAGCGGGCGCCGGCGGCTAGATGGACATCACGCGCGCGCACGCCGTGATCCGCGGCCGCGTGCAGGGTGTGTTCTTCCGGACCGAGGCCTCTGCGCGCGCGCGAAGCCTCGGGCTCGGCGGCTGGGTGAGGAACCTCCCCGACGGGTCTGTCGAGGCCGCCTTCGAGGGACCGCAGGAGGCCGTCGGGTCGATGCTCCGCTGGTGCGAGCACGGTTCGGCCGGCGCTCGCGTGGAAGCCGTCGACGTGACATGGGAGCCGGCGGAAGGAGACACGGCGTTCGAGGTTCGGTAGAGCAGACCGGATACGCGGGTACGCTGCCGCGATGGCGCGGGTAGCGGAAGGGACTCCGGGGCTCGGCACGCGCGCCCGACTGGCGCTGCGCAGGCCGCACAACTGGCTCCAGCTGGCGAAGTTCTGCGCGGTCGGAGCCACGGGCTACGTCGTGAACCTCGTCGTCTTCACGCTCCTCTACGAGGGGCTCGACGTCCACTACAGGCCCGCTGCCGTGTGCTCTTTCGTGGTAGCCGTCACGAACAACTACCTCTGGAACCGGCTGTGGACGTTCCGCGGACAGCGCGGCCACTTCTACTACCAGGGGCTGCGCTTCTTCGTCGTGGCCTGGTGCGCGCTTGCGGCCAACCTCCTCGTGCTCGAGGCTCTCGTCAGGCTCGGGCTCGATCCCGTGGCTGCGCAGGCGATCGCGATCATCGTCGTCACTCCCGTGAACTTCCTCGGCAACAAGCTCTGGTCGTTTCGCCACCGCCACTGAGCCCGTGAGACGCGTGCGCGTCGGGCTCGCCGTCGCCCTCGTCCTGCTCGCGGCCGCACCCGCAGCGCAGGCAGCAACGCCGCTACCGCCGCCTCGGCTGACGGAGGAGCGAGCCGTCGAGATCGCGCTCGCCGAAGACGGAGTCGCCGCCTGGGTCTCCCGCTACCCGGCCGACAGCATCGTCACCGAGGGCACCTACGACCAGCGCGATCGAGACTGGACGGTGAAGGCGTGGTCGGGGCCGGCAGGGCAGATCGTGCTCGCACGCGTGGACGATCTCACCGGTCTCGTCGAGGAGGCATGGACCGGCCCGCAGGTGGCATGGCCGATGGCCCGTGGCGGAGGAAGCGTCTTCGGCGGCAAGCAGCTCAACAGCCTTCCTGTCTGGCTCGGATTCTGCGCGGTGTTCATCCTCGGGCTGGCCGACCTCAGGCGCCTGCGATCGGTCCGCAACCTCGACCTCGTCGTACTCGTGTCGCTCTCCGCGTCGTTCTGGTTCTTCAACGAGGGCAGGATCTTCACGAGCGTGCCACTCGTCTATCCGGTGCTGCTCTACCTCCTGGGTCGCACGCTCTGGATCGCCATGCGCGATCGCCCACCAACGTCCTCGCGGCCCGTGTGGCCGGTCTGGCTGCTCGTCGCCGCAACGATCTTCCTGGCCGGCTTGCGGATCGGGCTCGATCTCGGGAACGTGAGCGTCATCGATGTCGGCTACTCCGGCGTGATCGGCGCCCAACGGATTGCCGACGGAGAGGCGCCCTACGGGCATTTCCCGCAGGAGTCGGGCCGGCCCTGCGGCTCCCCCGACCGCAACGGCCGCATCGTGTTGCGCATCCAGGAGAACGGGCGCTGCGAGAAGCAGAACGAGCACGGAGACACGTATGGCCCGGTGGCGTACGAGGCCTACCTGCCGGGTTACGCGATCTTCGGATGGGCGGGGAAGGACGACCCGCTGCACGCGGCACACTTCACGTCGATCGTCTTCGACCTCGCCTGCATGCTCGGGCTCGTGCTCGTCGGCCTGCGCTACGGCGGCCGGCGGCTCGCGGCCACGCTCGCGTTCGCCTGGGCCGCCTTCCCGTTCACGCAGTACGCCGCCAACACGAGCTCGAACGACGCCATCCAGCCCGCGCTGCTGATCTTCGGCTTCTGGCTGGCGTCCTCGCCCTGGGCCCGCGGGAGCTTCGCCGCTCTCGCGTCGTGGACGAAGTTCGCGCCGCTCGTCGTGGCTCCGTTATGGGCGACGTACCCGGCGCGCCGCCCTCGGCCGACGGTGTTCTTCGCCCTGGCCTTCGCTCTGGCCACGCTGGCGGCGTTCTGGGTGCTGCTGCTCGAGTCCGATCCGCTCGGCGCGGTAGGAACGTTCTGGGACCGCGCCATCGGTCATCAGCTCGGCCGTGAGTCGCCGTTCTCGCTCTGGGACTGGCGGCAGTACCACGCGGGCCTGCCCGACCTGCACGTCGTCCAGTGGGTGCTACAGGGGCTGCTGGTGGTGGGAGCGGTGGCGCTTGCGTTCGTTCCCCGCCGCAAGTCGCCGCTGCAGCTGGCCGCGCTGACGGCGGCGCTGCTGATCGGCTTCGAGATCGTGCTCACGCACTGGTTCTACCTCTACGTGGCGTGGTTCTTCCCGTTCGTCGCCTTCGCCATCCTGGCCCCCGAACGGACCGAGGGCGGCCCGGAAGAGCCGCCCTCGGTGGTGGGAGGGTGATGCGTGGAGGGTGGCTAGCCCTTCTTGGCGTTGAGGACTGCGTACTTGAAGAGCCGCTTGGCCGTCTTCAGCTGCGGCGCCGTCAGCGGCACGAACTTCGCCTTGTTGGCGATCGCCTTCTCGTTGTCGAGGATGTAGTCGATGAAGCCCTGCACGACGGGCTTCTTGAACGAGGACTTCTTCACGTAGAGGAAGAGACCGCGGGAGATCGGGTAGCTGCGGTTCTGAACTGTGCCGTTGTTCGGCTGGACGCAGCCCGTTGCCCTTGTCGACGCTGACGATGTTGAGCTTGTCGCGGTTCTCGATGGCGTAGGAGAGGCCGAAGTAGCCCATGCCGCCCCGCTCGCCGGCGACGCCCTGCACGAGCACGTTGTCGTCCTCGGAGGCCTGGTAGTCGGTCCGGCTAGCTCGCGCCCGGCCGTTGACGTGCTCGGTGAAGAAGTCGAACGTGCCCGAGTCGGTGCCCGGCCCGAACAGCCGCAGGCTCTGGTTCGGGAAGCTCGACCGAATGTCATTCCAGTTGTTGACCTTCGAGCCGGGCTCCCAGATCTTCTTGAGCTCGGCCATCGTCAGGCATGTCGCCCACGTGTTCTGCTGGTTGACGACGATGGAGATGCCGTCGTTCGCTGCCGCGAAGGCGATGTAGGAGATGCCGTTGTCGCGGCAGGCCTTCGCCTCGCTCGCGGACGTCTGGCTGATCTTGCGCGATGCGTTCGAAATGTCGGTCTCGCCCTTGCAGAAGCGGGTGAAGCCGCCGCCCGTGCCCGAGATGCCGACCGTGACGCGCGCCTTGGGGTTCTTCTTCTGAAAACCCTCCGCTGCTGCGGTCGTATACGGGCCGAGCGTGCTCGAGCCGTCTGCAGTGATCGTGCCGCTGAAGGCGCTGCCGCTTGCGCCGACCGTGCCTGCGGCGACCGCGGCACCGACGGCGACGGTCGCCAGCAATCCTGCTGTACGCCTGAATCGCATGTGGGATGCCTCTCTTTCGTAAGGTTGGCCGTCGCTCGCGAGTCTCACGGTGTGAGGCGCCGCCGTGGTCGTCCGGCCGGTTTCCTTCTGGTGACGATCCGGTGAAGCCGGTGTGTGGGCCTAGTCGTAGCGGAGCTGTCGTGCGACGCGTCAGAGAACTCGCGTAGCTCGCCGGTGACCAGATAGGCGACCTGCTCGCCGATGTCGACGGTGTGGTCGCCGAAGCGCTCGAGGCAGCGGGAGATGACGATCATGCGCAGCCCCCACTCGCGCTTCGACTCGTCACCGCCGACCGCCAGCACGTGCCGGACGAGCCGCCGGTTGGCGCGATCGATGAGCTCGTCGAGCTCCACCAGCGATTCGGCGGCCGCCAGGTCGCGCTCCGCCAGAGCCCGCATCGCCACGCCGACCATCTCTTCCGCACGCAGGCCCATCTCGTCGAAGCTCTCGAGCACCTGAGCATCGCCCTCGAACGCGCCGGCGAGCTTCGTGAGCTTGGAGATGGTCACGCAGAGGTCGGCCATGCGCTCCAGGTGGAGATTGATGTGGAGGATTGCCAGCACGAGGCGGAGGTCGACCGCCACAGGGGTCTGCCTGGCGAGCAGCGACTCGATGCCTTGCTCCAGCGCGAGGTAGCGCGCGTCGACCTCGTCGTCGAACGCGATTACCTCGTCCGCCAGCTCTGAGTCTCGTTCGCGCAGCGCGTTCATGGCTCCCCGGTGCGACCGGAGCACGAGCTCGGACTCCTCCTGCAGGGTGGCCTCGAGGGAGTGCAGCTCCTCCTGGAACGATGCGCGCGGCACCGCCATCAACCGAATCTTCCGGTGACGTAGTCCTCGGTGCGCTGGTCGGACGGCTGCGTGAAGATCTTGTCGGTGCGGTCGAACTCGACGAGGATGCCGGTCCGCTCGCCCTCGTCCGCAACGTCGACGGAGAAGAACGCCGTCATGTCGGCCACGCGCGCCGCCTGCTGCATGTTGTGCGTCACGATCACGATCGCGTAGCTCTGCTTGAGCTCCTGCATGAGGTCTTCGATTCGCGTCGTCGCGATGGGGTCGAGCGCGGACGCCGGCTCGTCCATGAGGATGACGTCGGGCTCGACGGCGAGACAGCGCGCGATGCAGAGGCGCTGCTGCTGTCCTCCCGAAAGGCTCAGCGCGCTCGCCTTGAGCCGGTGCTTGACCTCGTCCCACAGAGCGGCCTGCTGGAGCGCGCGCTCCACGCGTCCGTCGAGGTTGTCCTTCCGGCCGAGTACACGCGGCCCGAAGGCGACGTTGTCGTAGATCGACTTCGGGAACGGGTTCGGCTTCTGGAAGACCATGCCGATGCGCTTGCGCACCTCGACCGGGTCCACCTTCGGTCCGTAGAGATCGAGTCCGTGGTACAGAAGCTCGCCCTTCACCTCGGCGCCGGGGATGAGGTCGTTCATGCGGTTGAAGCAGCGGATGAACGTGCTCTTGCCGCAGCCCGACGGGCCGATGATCGCCGTCACCTCGTTCGGCGCGATGTCGAGCGAGACTCCGCGAACGGCGGGCTTGCCGCTGTAGGAGACCTCGAGGTCGCGCACCTGGAAGATGGCTTCGCGACGCCCCGTGAGACCGCTCCGTCGTGGGCTCGGCCAAACGGACTGGGTCGGCGATCGTTACCACCTCTTCTGGTAGCGGTTGCGGATGATGATGGCGACGGAGTTCAGCACGAGCATAATCACGAGCAGGACGATGATGGCGCCCGCCGCGAGCAGCCGGAATTCGGTCTGCGGCTGGCGGATCCAGTTGTAGATCTGCACCGGGAGCGCTGTAAACGCGCCGAGGATCGTCGGATCGAAGGAGACGTACGTCAGCGCTCCGATCATCAAGAGCGGTGCGGTCTCGCCGATCGCGCGCGAGAGCGCGAGGATCGAGCCGGTAGCGATGCCAGGAATCGCGGCCGGGATCACCTGGCGGCGAACGACCTGCCACTGCGTCGCGCCGAGTGCGTAGGCGCCCTGGCGGATCGAGTCGGGCACGGCTCGAATCGCCTCGCGCGAGGCGATGATCACCGTCGGCAGCGTCAGGAGCGTGAGGATGATCGCGCCGGCTAGCAACACACGTCCGAGGCCGATCCCGCGGACGATGAACGCCAGCCCGAGGATGCCGTAGACGATCGAGGGTACGCCGGCGAGGTTCTGGATGTTGACCTCGAGGAAGCGGTTGTACCAGCGGTTCTTGTCTGCGTACTCCTCGAGGTAGAGCGCCGTCGCGACGCCGAGAGGCACCGTGAAAAGGAGCACGAGAATGCCGAGGTAGATCGTGGCGAGGATCGCGGGCCGGGCGCCTGCGATGTTCGGGTCGACCGAGGGTGGATCGAACAGGAGTGTTGTCGTGACCCAGCCGGCGCCGTCCTTGAGCACGTCCCCGACGAGCACTCCGAGCGTGAGCAGCGCGAGGCCGATCGAGAAGAGGAGCAGGACGTAGAACACGCCCCCTCGGATGTCTCGCCGGGAGCGGTCGACCTGCGGCGTCGTGGCGGAGCTCACTCGTAGACCTCCCGGAACCGCCGCACGAGCCTGATCGAGACGATGTTCATGGCGAGCGTCAGGACGAACAGCGTCGAGGCCGACGGCGAAGATCGTCTTGTACTCGATCGAGCCTGTCGGAACGTCGCCCTGGGCCGTCGCGCCGATGAAGGCGGTCATCGTCTCCATCGACACCCGGGGATCCGCGGAGATCTGCGCGAACTGACCGGCCGCGATGAGCACGATCATCGTCTCGCCGATCCCGCGCGAGATGGCGAGCACGAAGCTGGCGACGATGCCCGAGGTCGCCGCGGGGACGACGATGCGCGTCGCGACGTGACGCCGCGTCGCTCCCAGCGCGTAGCCGCCGTCACGGAGATCCTGAGGGACGGCGAACATCGCGTCCTCGGACAGCGACGCGACGAGTGGTATGAGCATGACGCCCATGACGAGCCCCGCCGAGAGCGCATTGAAGATCTCCACGTTGCACGCCGACGTCGCGCAGGAACGGCGTGAAGAACGTCAGCGCGAAGTAGCCGTAGACGACCGTCGGAATGCCCGCCAGCACCTCGAGCGCCGGCTTGAGCACGGCCCGCACGCGGCGGTTCGCGTACTCGCTGAGGATAGATCGCCGTCGCCGAGACCGCAGGGGATGGCGACGAGACAGGCCCAGAACGTGATCGTGAGCGTGCCGACGAGCAGCGGGATCACGCCGAACTCGCCTTCCAGGAAGAGCGGCGTCCAGGTGGTGCCCGTGAAGAAGTCCACCGGCGAGATCTCGAGGAAGAACTCGATCGCCGGCTTGACGCAGCGAGAAGATGATGGCGAACGTCGTGATCACCGAGACGAAGGCCGCCGTGAGCAGGAGCACGCGCACGATGTCCTCGCTGTAGCGCCTGCGCGGCGCGCGCAGCGTGATCGGGGCGGCGGCGTCCTGCGTCGCCACTCAGGTGCCGAGCGCGGCGTCGAGCTTGGCCTTGGCGGTGGCGAGCTGTTCGGTCGTGAGCGGCACGAAGTCGGCCTGCTCGGCGATCTCGGCGCCGTTGTCGATCATGTACGTGAGGAACTCGGCGACCTCTGCCCGCTCGAGAGAGCTCTGTCTTCACGTAGACGAACAGCGGCCGCGAGAGCGGTGCGTACGTACCGTCCTGCGCCGTCTGGACGGACGGGGCCACGCAGCCGGAGCCGTTGTCGATCTCCACGGCCTTCACCTTGTCCCGGTTCTGCTCGTAGTACGAGTAGCCGAAGTACCCGAGTGCGCCCCTGTCTCCGGTGACGCCGGCGATGGTGACGTTGTCGTCCTCCGAGGCCTGATAGTCGGTTCGGCTCTCGCCCTCCTCGCCGACGACGGCGCCGGTGAAGTAGTCGAACGTGCCGGAGTCGGTGCCCGGGCCGTAGAGCAGAAGCGGCTCGTCGGGAAAGCTCGGGTCGACGTCCTGCCAGCTCTCGATCGTCGAGTCCAGGCTCCCAGATCGCTTTCAGCTGCTCGACGGTCAGGCACGTCGCCCAGTCGTTCTCGGGGTTGACGACGACCGTGAGCGCGTCGTTCGCGACGGGCAACTCGACGTACTCGACGCCGGCGTCGGCGCACAGCTGCTTCTCGTCGTCTTCGATCGGCCGCGAGGCATTGGCGAGGTCGATCTCGTCGCGGCAGAACCGCTCGAAGCCGCCACCGGTACCGGAGATGCCGACCGTCACCTCGACGTCCGGCGTTCTGACTCTTGAAGTTCTCGGCGGCGCGGGTGGTGAAGGGCCCGACCGTGCTGGAGCCGTCGGCGATGATCGCCTGGCTGCCGCCTCCGCCGCCCCCGCAGCCGGCGGAGAGCAGCAGGGCGCACACGAACGCGGCGGCTGAGGCCCACCTCTTCATCGCGCGAAAGTCTCGCGGCGGCCGCAACGCAGCGGGGCGACGCGGTGGTGAACGTCTGGTAACGATTCGGTTACAGCTGCTTCGGAAAGGTGCAGCGGATCTCGAGACCACCGCCTGCGACCGCCCGCGCTTCCGCCGTGCCGCCGGCTGAGGTGACGATGTGCTTGACGATGGCCAGGCCCAGCCCGGTGCCGTGCGACGAGCGTGCCCGGTCGGAGCGGAAGAAGCGCTCGAAGAGGCGAGGCAGGTCCTCCTCCGGGACGCCATGTCCGCTGTCCGTCCCCGAGAGGACGACAGCGTCACCGTCGTCGCGTGCACGCAACGTGAATGTCGCTCCCGGTGCCCGCGTAACGGAGCGCGTTGTCGACGAGGTTGGCGGCGATCGTCTCCAGCATGCGCGGCCGCAGCGGCAGCTCGAGGTCGTCCGGGCAGTCGACGTGCAGCGCGATGCCCGCGTTCGCCGAGCGCTCGGCGCGTGCCGCGACGATCTCGCTCCAGCACGGGCAACGCGCGCGTCGAGCCGAGCGACACGACGGCCCGGCCGCTTTCGAGCTCGCTGAGGAAGAGGACGTCGTCGATGAGCTCGCCGATCTGCTCCACCTCGGCGCGCGCCTGCACCGCCAGCGCGTCGGCATCGGCGCCGGGTAGCGCAAGGCTGTCGAGCAGGACCATCAGCCGCGCGAGCGGCGTGCGCAGCTCGTGCGACACGGCCGCTGTGAAGCCCGCGCGCAGCTCCTGGTAGGCGGCAAGGTCGCCGGGCGTACCGAGGTAGACGAGCGTCTCCCTGCTGCCGTCGACCTCGTACTCGATCTCCAGGGGGTCGCGTCCCTCACTCGCCTGGAGCAGCTGCTCGGGCAGCACCTCTCCGACGACGACGCCCTCCAGCGACTGCCGCGCGCGCCTGCTGGCCGCGAGCACCCGGCGATCGGCGTCGAGCACGACGACGTGCTCGCGGCTTTCCTCGACGAGCGTCTCGGCCCGCCTGCTCGCGGCTGAGAGGCTCTCGAGTCTCGGCCTCCGGCGCGCTCGAACGGCGGCCGAAGAGCCGCTTCACCACCTAGTCACCACTCCCTCACCATTCCTGTACCCCACTCCGAGCCATCGCGTCTCGATCATGGCAGAAGGCTCATGGCCAGCGTGCTCATCGTCGAAGACGACGCCGTCATCAGCCGCGGCATGGCGGAGCATCTCGCGCTGGCCGGATTCGAGCCGACCGTCGTCGACCAGGGTGAGACGGGCCTCGCTCGCCTCCGCTACGGCCAGCCGGACGTCTGCGTGCTCGACCTGATGCTGCCGCGCATCGACGGCTGGCGCATCATCGAGACGATCCGCGGCGAAGGCATCGGCACGCCGATCATCGTCGTCAGCGCTCGCGGCACGGAGGAGGACCGCGTTCGCGCGCTCGAGCTCGGAGCCGACGACTACCTCGTCAAGCCACTGGCGATGGCGGAGCTCGTCGCGCGCGTTCGAGTGGCGGCCAGGCGCGGCGTCGCCGGGGCGACACCCGTCCGAGGCGACGCGCTCCACTTCGAGGAGCTGTTGATCGATCCCCGCAATGTCCAGGCGTACGTCGACGGCGTCTCTGTGGGGCTGACGCCAACCGAGTTCAAGCTCCTGCACGCGCTCGGCACGAACGCCGGCCAGGTCGTCACGCGCGACGAGCTGATGCAGCGGATCTGGGGGCGGCGGCATCGCTACCGCGATCGCACGGTCGACGTGTTCGTGCGCAAGCTGCGGGAGAAGATCGACCGGCGGGCCTCCCGCCACACGTTCATCCAGACACGCTACGGGGTGGGCTACAAGCTCGAGCCGGTGTCGAAGTAGCCGTGGCTCGGGCTTAGGTCAATAACGCAGGCGTTCGCTCGCGCAGGAGCTCGCGGGCCTCGCGTTGCGCGAGCGCGACGACGAAGGACCGTACGGGGACTTCGTCGTACCGTCGAAGAACCTCGTCGGCGCACGCGCGAATCGCCTGTGGCTCGTGGCTTGCCTCGAACTCGCGCGTCAGTTGCGGGCAGGAGCTGTCGGAGCCACTGCTCGTGATGCGTGCTGTCGCCGCGAATGGCCGTCAGATGCGTTGCCAGCAGCGTGAGGATCTGCTGCTCGACGAGGTCGCGAATCTCGCGCACCTCTGCGAGGGGGCGTCCCGCAGGGTCGGGGATCTCCCACTCCTCGAGCGTCGTTGGGACAAAGGGGCACGTGTCCTCGCACCCGACGGTGACAGCCCAGTCGGCGCGCAACTGCATCTCCACGGTCACCTTCTTCGGCTCCTGGCCGGCGAGTTCGAATCCACGCTCGGCCATGGCAGCCACGACCTCCGGCCAGATCTCGGCGGCTGGATCGTTTCCCGCGGACTCCGCGCGGATGTCCTCCGGCGCGTGGTGGTTGAAGAACGCCTCGGCCATCTGTGAGCGCCCGGCGTTGTGGTTGCAGACGAAGAGCACGTGCTTCATGCGGCTTCCTCTCCTACCAAGGTGCGTGAATTCTCTAACACGTTGCGGACGTGCGTGCTGTGAACGCATTGCCTACCCTCTCCGGCCACGGGCGCGCGATCGTAACGAATTTCCGTTCACCTGCGTTCACCCGACGCTGCCGCTGTATCTCCTGCCGCGCTCTATCGTTGCGCCCATGACGAAGGTGCTGGTCATCGAGGACGACGCGGTTATCGCCGACGGCATCGTCCAGCATCTGAGCGCGGCCGGCTTCGAGGCCGTCAGCGTTGGAGGTGGGGAGTCCGGGCTTGCACGTCTGCGCTACGAGCAGCCCGACGTCTGCGTGCTCGACCTCATGCTGCCCGGGCTCGACGGCTGGAAGCTCATCGAGACCGTGCGCGGGGAGGGGATCGGGACGCCCATCGTCGTCATCAGCGCGAGAGGCACCGAGCACGATCGCGTGCACGCACTCGAGATCGGCGCCGACGACTACCTCGTCAAGCCGTTCTCGATGAAGGAGCTCGTGGCCCGCGTTAGCGCTGCCGGCCGTCGCGGCGGTCAGTCGCAGCCGGCGACTCAGCGGGGCGAGGCGATCGAGATCGAGGAGCTCCGGATCGACCCACGCGAGGTGCAGGCGTACGTGGACGGCGAGAGCGCGGCGCTGACGCCCACCGAGTTCCGGCTGCTGTACGCACTCGCGCTCGAGCAGGGCCGCGTCGTCTCACGCGACGAGCTGCTGCAGCGGCTCTGGGGCCGGCGGCAGGGCCATCGCGACCGCACCGTCGACGTCTTCGTGCGGCGGCTGCGGGAGAAGATCGACCGCCGTGCGTCGCGCCACACGTTCATCCAGACGCGGTACGGGGTCGGCTACAAGCTCGAGCCAGAGCCAAAGTAACCGCCTGGTCTCCAGATGTTGGCCACGGTGTCACCGCCGCGGAGCGCACGCTGGTCGCATGAAGGCCAACTGCACGTGCCGCAAGGGCGCCATCTGCCCGCATTGCCTCGGGCTGACGCGCTAGTCTGACGTCGACCCGCAGGGGCTCGATCGCCGTGGCGCGGCCCGTAGCCGGGTCGCAGTCGACCACGACGCCCTCCAGCCGCACGCCGCCGGTGGCGGGCCTGAAGCGCACGGGGATGCCGGTGCGCATCCGCTGGATGGCGAGGTCGGCTTCGACGCCGATCACGGAGTCGTGCGGGCCCGTCATGCCCGCGTCGGTGATCGCTGCGGTGCCACCGGGCTGGACGCGTGCGTCCGCCGTCTGAACGTGCGTGTGCGTGCCGATGACCGCCGTCACACGACCGTCGAGCATGCGCGCGACCGCGATCTTCTCGCTCGTCGCCTCGGCGTGGAAGTCGACGAGCACGACGGGTGCCCGGCTGCGCGCCTCCTCGACGAGCCCGTCCAGCACCTCGAACGGGCTCACCGAGACCTCGAGAAAGAGCTGTCCGAGGACGTTGCAGACGGCGACCGGCGTGCCGTCGGACGCCTCGACCACGGCCAGGCCACGGCCGGGGGCACCCGCGGCATAGTTCGCCGGGCGTATCACCCGCTCTGACTTGGCGAGATACGGGCCCATGCCGTCGCGCGCCCACGTGTGGTTGCCGAGCGTCACGACGTCAGCTCCCGCAGCCAGCAGGCGGTCGGCCAGGCGGGGAGTGATGCCTCGCCCGTCGGCCGCGTTCTCGCCGTTGACGACGGCGAGCGCTGCGCCGAGCTCCTCGCGGAGGCCGGGTAGCCGCGACTCGACCGCCTCCCGGCCCGGCGGGCCGAAGACGTCGGCGACGAAGACGATCCTCAAGGGCCGAGGTTCGCGGCCGGGCGCACTTCGATGGTGATGTGATTGCCCGGATCGTTCGTGACCTCGGCCAGCGCCTGTTCCTCGGCCTTCGAGAGATCGATCACCTTGCCGATCTTCGACGTTCCGGACGTGACCGGAGAGCCGACTGTGAGCGCAGGGTCGGCACGCAGCCGGCGGATGGAGACGACGACGGACGGCGCCTCGTTCGGCACGACGTCGATGCGGTGGCCGTAGCGCTTGCCGTCGAGCACGAGGTCCTGGATGCTGACGACGGTGCCGCTCACCGGTGCGTAGACGGCGGTGCCCGCGGGCGCGCCGACGTCGAGCGCACCCGTTTGCGGCCCCGAGCCTCCGCTCAGCTGGTAGTACGTGACGCCGCTCGCGTCGTCTCCTGTGAGCCGGTGGAGGATGCGGGCAAAGATCCCCTCGTTCGCCTGGCGGCCGACGGGCTCGAGCGGCAAGGCGTTGCCGCTTGCACCGTGGTAGCCGAGCGCCGTGACGGACTGCTGCGAGACCGGCAGCTGGATGCGGATGTCCTCCTGAAAGGCGACCACCTGCGGCAGCGGCCTCCCCGTTTCGAGCAGGGCCGAGTCCTCGGGCAGCGATGCCTGGAACGAGGGCGGTCCCTCGCTGAAGGCAGCGAGCAGGACGGTGACGACGAGCGCGGTGACGACGAGCAGAGCGAAGATCCTCCAGCGCCTCGCTGTCCGCTTCCGGCGCCGATTCGTGCCACGCTCGCGCAGCGGCCCGGAGTAGGCGCGGGGCGAGGCCATCGACCGCGACAGCGGCAACGTTGGACAGCCATCCAGCGCGAGCGGGCGTAGTCTTTCGCCGTGAGCTTCCCCGCCACCCGTCTGCGGCGGCTACGCCGCTCGCCCGCACTGCGTGATCTCGTCCGCGAGACGCGTCTGGGCGTGGACGACCTCGTCATGCCCGTGTTCGTCGCTCCCGAGCCTCTCGTGAACGAGCAGCTGCCCGCGCTCGGCCGTCACACGGTCGACGGCTTGCTGCGCGAGGCGGAGGCGCTGGCGCTGGCCGGTGTCCCCGCGTTGCTGCTGTTCGGCGTGCCCGAGGACAAGGACGACGAGGCGTCGGGCGCCTGGTCCGAGGACGGCGTCGTGCAGCAGGCGCTCCGCGCACTGCGCTCGCGCTTTCCCGAGCTGCTGCTGCTCACCGATGTCTGCCTGTGCGCGTACACGACGCACGGCCACTGCGGTGTCGTGGAGGACGGCGAGATCGCAAACGACGCGACGCTGGAGCTGCTCGCTCGCGTGGCGGTGAGTCACGCGGAGGCGGGCGCGGATGCCGTTTGCCCGAGCGACATGATGGACGGCCGCGTACGCGCGATCCGCGAGGCGCTCGACGACGCGGACCTCACGCAGGCGGCGATCGTCGCCTACTCGGCGAAGTACGCCTCGGCTTTCTACGGCCCGTTCCGCGACGCGGCCGACTCGACGCCTGCCTTCGGCGACCGGGCGTCGTACCAGATGGATCCCGCCAACGTCCGCGAGGCGTTGCGCGAGTGCGAGCTCGATCTCGCCGAGGGCGCCGACATGCTCATGGTCAAGCCGGCGCTGCCGTATCTCGACGTCATTCGCGCTGTCCGCGAGCGCTTCGACGCGCCGCTGGCCGCGTACAGCGTCTCCGGCGAGTACGCGATGGTGAAGGCGGCCGCTGCCGCCGGGCACCTGGACGAGCGGCGGGCCGCGCTCGAGGGTTTGACGGCAATCCGACGCGCCGGCGCAGACGTAGTCATCTCCTACTGGGCGAAGGAGGCGGCAGCATGGCTGTGAGGACGCAGTCGGAGCTGTGGCGGCGCGCGACGGCGGTCATCCCCGGCGGCGTCAACTCGCCGATCCGCGCCATGCGGGCCGTCGGTCTCGACGAGCCCCTCTTCATGTGCCACGGCCGCGGGGCGTACATCGAGGACGTGGACGGCAAGCGCTACGTCGACTGGGTCATGTCCTGGGGGCCGCTGATCTTTGGGCACACGGATCCCGAAACGGTCGCAGCCGTGATCGACGCCGCCGGCCGCGGCACGACGTTCGGTGCGCCGACCGAGGCGGAGGTGGAGCTGGCGACGGAGATCGCGGACGCCGTGCCGTCCATCGAGCAGGTGCGGCTCGTCTCCTCGGGCACCGAGGCTGCGATGAGCGCCGTCCGGCTGGCCCGCGCCGCCACCCGCCGCGACCGGGTGCTGAAGTTCGCCGGCTGCTACCACGGCCACGCCGACGCGCTGCTTGCCGCCGCGGGCTCGGGCGTGGCCACGCTCGGCATCCCGTCCACTCCCGGGGTGCCCGCCGCGGCAGCGGCCGACACGATCGTCTGCCCCTACAACGACGTCGAAGCTGCGGCGGAGGCGTTCCTGCGCTACGGCGAGGGCCTGGCCTGCGTGCTGGTGGAGCCCGTGGCCGGGAACATGGGCGTCGTTCCGCCCGAGCCCGGCTTCCTCGAGGCCCTGCGCTCGCTCTGCGACGCCTCCGGCGCGCTGCTCGTCTTCGACGAGGTGATCACGGGCTTTCGCGTTGGACGCGGCGGCGCGCAGGAGCGCTACGGCGTGCTGCCCGACCTGACGGTCCTGGGCAAGATCGTCGGCGGCGGCCTGCCGCTCGGCGCCTTCGGCGGACGCGCCGAGCTGATGGAGCAGCTGGCCCCGTCCGGTGACGTCTACCAGGCCGGGACGCTGTCGGGCAATCCGCTCGCCACGGCAGCCGGCCTGTCCGTGCTGCGACGGCTCCGGAGCCCAGATGTCTACGACGAGCTCGAGCGGCGCGCCGACGCGGCTGGAGGAGGGACTGGCGCCGTTCGGCAGGGTGCAGCGCGTCGGGTCGATGCTGACGCTGTTCGCCACCGACGGTCCCGTGAGGAATTTCGACGACGCGCAGGCGTGCGACGCGGAGCGTTACGGCGCGCTCTTCCGCAGCTTGCTGGCCGACGGCGTCTACATCGCGCCGTCACAGTACGAGGCGATGTTCGTCTCGCTTGCCCACGGCGACGATGAGGTCGACCGGACGATCGAGGCGGCCGGGCGGTTCTTCTCGCCGTGACAACCACGCTCTGGGACGACGTCGCAAACGGGGCGCGCCGCGAGAGCCCGCTCTGGGCCGCCGCACTGCGGGCCGAGGAGGAGCGAGAGCTGGAGCCCGTCTTCTCGCCACTCGGCGAAGAGCGACGCGCGCTCGGCGTGGAGACGATCTACGAGGGCTATCTCCTCCACTACGGCCGGCCCCGGCTGTTCGCCCCACCGGCGCCGGAGGACGCGTTGCTGCTCGGCGACTATCTCTACGCGCACGGCCTCGTGCGCGTCGCCGAGCTGCACGACGTAGGCGCCGTGGCCGACCTGGCGGCGCTGATCTCGGTGTGCGCTCAGCTGCGGGCCGAGGGCGGGAACGGGGACGGCGCCGCCTGGGCTGCGACGGCCGCGCTGGCCGGCACCAACGGCCTCGAGGCGGCGCGCGACGCGTTGCGGCTGCGGGGTGACCCGGAGCCGCTGCTCTCCCTGGCGCGCGACGCAGCGGGCGACGATGCCGTCGAGGAAGCGCTGGCCGCACACCGCCGCCGCGTGGGTTAGAGTCCCGGCGCGATGCTCGAGTTCGCCACGTTGCTCGCCGACGTCGCCGAAGAGGGCAAGAACATCGTGCTCTCGATGCTCGTCGTAGGGCTCATCTTCATCGGCGTGATCGCCATCGGCCAGTTCTTCCGCTGGCTCTCTCACCGGCGCTGAGCGCCTCGTCCACGGCTCTTCGCAGCGCCGGCCAGACCGGGCCCGGCTCGTAGCCGAGCTCTCGCGCCGCCTTCGCCCACGAGAAGAACATCGGCAGCCGCGCGAGCAGCACCTCGTCCCCGTTGGCGAGCCCGGCGGCGGCGAGCGCGCGAGCGCCGGCGTAGGGAATGCGCAGCTTCGGCCGCTGCAGACCTGCCAGCTCGGCGACGACGGCGAACACGTCGGCGAGGGACAGGTCGACACCGCCCAGGAGGTAGCGCTCGCCCCGGCGTCCTCGCTCCCACGCGAGGATGTGGCCGCGGGCGACATCGCGCACGTCCACGACGTTGATGCCCGTGTCGACGTAGGCGCGGTATTTGCCGCTGGCGACGCCTGCGATCATCTGACCGGTCGGCGTCGGGAAGCCGATCGCCGTCACCGACGGGCGTCGTGGGATTGACGACGACGGCGTCCACCCCGTCCCGCGCTGCGGCCATGACGATCTGCTCGGCCTCGAGCTTCGTCCGCTTGTAGGGCACTTCGAGCTCGTACGCGGGTGGTCCGTCCTGCTCGGTCGCGGCTCTCCCAGGCACCGGCCCGCACGTCCCGCACGTGCTCGTGTGGACGAGTCGCCGGACGCCGAGCTCGCGACAGAGCTCGACGATCGTGCGCGTGCCTTCGACGTTGACCCGCTCGTGCTCCTCCGCCGGGGCGTCGTACGAGTAGAGCGCGGCCAGATGGAAGACTGTGTCGCAGCCGTCGATCGCCGTCGCAGCCGCTCCGGTCCGCGAGGTCGACCCAGTCGTCGCGGACCTCGATGCCACGCGCGCGCAGCTCCCGGGCGACGTGCGAGCCGATGAACCCGCTCGCCCCGTGACATAGACGCGCATTCCGCGCATCATGACGCCCGTGCGCACGGATCTCCCGTCCGGCACCGTCACCTTCCTCTTCACGGACGTCGAGGGCTCGACGAAGCTGCTCCACGAGCTGGGCGCCGAGGCCTACGCCGAGGCGCTCGCCGAGCACCGCCGCGTGATCCGCGAGGCCTGCGCCGCCGAGGGCGGCGTCGAGGTCGACACGCAGGGCGACGCGTTCTTCTTCGCCTTCCCCACGGCGCCGGGTGCGATTGCCGCCGCCGCGGCGTTCACCGAGGCGCTGGCCTCGGGCCCGATCCAGGTGCGCGTCGGCCTGCACACGGGAACGCCGCTGCCTGACGGAGCGAGGGCTACGTCGGAGACGACGTCCACCTCGCGGCGCGAGTCGCCGCCTCCGGCCACGGCGGCCAGGTGATCCTCTCCGCAGCGACCGCGGAGCTCGTCGACCTCGAGCTGACCGATCTCGGCGAGCACCGGCTCAAGGACATCGCCGAGCGCGGTCTCCATCTTCCAGCTCGGTGACGGCTCCTTCCCGCCGCTGAAGACGATCTCCAACACGAACCTGCCGACGCCGGCGAGCTCGTTCGTCGGCCGAGACGACGAGCTCGCGGACGTGCTTTCGAGGATCGAGGGCGGGGCTCGGCTCGTCACGCTCACCGGGCCCGGGCGGAACGGGCAAGACGCGGCTTGCGATCGAAGCTGCCGCCACGCTCGTTCCCGAGTACAAGGCCGGCGTCTTCTGGGTCGGGCTGGCCACGCTCCGCGATCCTGCGCTCGTCACCGAGACGATCGCCCAGACGCTCGGCGCCAAGGACGGGCTCGCCGAGCACATCGGCGAGCGGGAGCTGCTGCTCCTGCTCGACAACCTCGAGCAGGTGATCGACTGCGCGCCCGAGCTCTCGGAGCTACTCACCGCCTGTCCGAATCTGAACCTGCTCGTCACGAGCCGCGAGCTGCTGCGCATCCAGGGCGAGGTCGAGTACGCGGTGCCGCCTCTTGCTCGAGGCCGAGGCCGTCTCGCTCTTCTGCGCACGCTCGCAGCTGGAGCCGATCGGAGGAGATCGCCGAGCTCTGCCGTCGTCTCGACGATCTGCCGCTCGCGGTCGAGCTCGCCGCTGCCCGCACGAGTGCCCTCTCGCCCGAGCAGATCCTCGAGCGGCTCTCGCAGCGCCTCGACCTGCTCAAGGGCGGCCGCGACGCCGATCCCCGCCAGCAGACGCTCCGAGCGACGATCGAGTGGTCGCTACGACCTGCTCTCCGGCGACGAGCAGCAGCTCTTCGCGCGCCTGTCCGTCTTCGCCGGAGGCTGCACGCTCGAGGCGGCAGAGGAGGTCTGCGACGCTGATCTCGACACGCTGCAGTCGCTGGTCGAGAAGAGCCTGCTGCGCTTCACCGACGGCCGCTACTGGATGCTGGAGACGATCCGGGAGTACGCCGCAGAGCGGCTGAACGAGTCAGGGGAGGAGGAGACGTTCCGGGCAGCTCACGCTGGCTATGTAGCGCGGTCTGAGCCTGGAACTGCGGCGCTGCGTAATACGGATTTCCAGCGCCACGTCGACGAGCTCGCAAGTGAGGAGGTGAACTTCAGAGCCGCACTCGCGTGGATGGTTGCTAACGGCGACCCTGCAGCGCTGGACGTGTTCAGTGAGCTGGGACGCTTGTGGGCGATACGCGGCAACTGGCGCGAGGGTCGACGCTGGACCGAGGAGGTGCTCGCGAGCACGCGGGGGGAACGAAGCGTCGGGCGTGCAGCCGCGTTAGGGACGGCGATCAACCTCGCCGGGCCTCTCGGCGAATTCGACGACGTGAAGCGCTATCTCGAGGAGAGCCTCTCGATTGCGCGCGAGCTCGGGGATGCGGAGGCCGTCGCAGCCACGCTCGGCGACCTCGGGACGCTCGCTGCGGAGCTGAACGACTTTGACGAGGCGGAGCGCCTCCAAGACCAGGCAGCAGCCGAGGCAGAGGCGGCGGGGGCGACGTCTGTGCTCGCAACGGTACTCGGGAACCAAGCTGACGTCGCTCTTCGTCGGGGCGATTACGCCCGCGCTCTGGAGCTCAGCGACCGGTCCCTCGTGCTCTCCCGCGAGATCGGGCGGGACGACCTCGTGGGGTGGGCGCTCTCGAACCTCGCCCACGCTCTCCACCGCTTGGGCCGGACGCGGGAGGCAACGACTACCGCGCTCGAAGGCCTGCGTGTGCTGTCAAGGGTGGGAGACGCTCAGGTTCTGGCCTGGACCCTGGTTCTTCTCGGATCCACTCTCGCCGCACATGGCGAATTGGAGAGCGCAGCGACCCTGCTCGGTGCCGCCGAGGGGATCATCGATCGCGCCGACGGCAGTTTCACCGGTGCGGAGGCTGACCTTCACGCGGACACAGTTGCGGAGTTGCGGACCGCACTGGGCGAGGAGAGTTACAACGCGCATGTATCCGACGGCCGAGCGATGTCGACCGAGGACGCAGTCGAGTACGCCGTCTCGTCCATCGACTGACCGCGCCGTGCTCACTGGACGGCGCGCGTCGGTAGACAGATGATCTGCACGACATGCGGTCCGATCTTCCGTCCGGCACGGTCACCTTCCTCTTCACGGACGTCGAGGGCTCGACGAAGCTGCTGCACGAGCTGGGCGCAGAGGCGTATGCAGAGGCGCTTGCTGAGCACAGGCGGCTGATCCGCGACGCGTGCGCCGCCGAAGGCGGGGTCGAGGTGGATACGCAGGGCGACGCGTTCTTCTTCGCGTTTCCGACGGCGCCGGGTGCGATCGCAGCCGCCGCGGCGTTCACGGAGTGCGCTCGCATCCGGCCCGATCCAGGTGCGCGTCGGCCTGCACACAGGGGCGCCGCTGCTTACCGACGAGGGCTACATCGGAGACGACGTTCACTTCGGAGCCCGGGTCGCTGCGTCCTCCGGGCATGGAGGGCAGGTGATCCTCTCCGCGTCGACCGCCGAGCTCGTCGACCTGCGAGCTCACCGATCTCGGCGAGCACCGGCTGAAGGACATCCCGCAGGCGGTGCCGATCTTCCAGCTCGGAAACGGCTCCTTCCCGCTGCTGAAGACGATGTCCAACACGAATCTGCCGGCGCCGGCGAGCTCATTCGTCGGCCGCGACGACGAGTTGCTGGAGGTGCTGTCAAGAATCGAGGAAGGCGCACGGCTTGTCACGCTGACGGGCCCCGGCGGCACGGGCAAGACGCGTCTTGCGATCGAGGCGGCGTCAGCGAGCTCGTTCCCGAGTACAAGGCGGGCGTCTTCTGGGTCGGGCTCGGGTCCGCTGCGCGACCCAGCGCTGGTCACGGAGACGATCGCCCAGACGCTGGGCGCCAAGGACGGGCTCGCCGAGCACATCGGCGATCGAGAGATGCTGCTTCTGCTCGACAACCTCGAGCAGGTGATCGACGCAGCGCCCGAGCTCTCACAACTTCTCGCCGCCTGTCCCAATCTCACGCTGCTGGTGACGAGCCGCGAGCTGCTGCGCGTCCAGGGAGAAGTGGAGTACGCGGTGCCACCGCTTGCCGAGCCCGAAGCCGTCTCGCTCTTCTGCGAGCGCTCGCAACTCGAGCCAAGCGAGGAGATTGCCGAGCTCTGCAATCGCCTGGACTCACTGCCCCTGGCTGTCGAGCTGGCGGCCGCCCGTACGAGTGTCCTTACGGCCTGAGCAGATCCTCGCGCGGCTCTCAAAGCGGCTCGACATCTTGAAGGGGGCCGTGACGCCGACCCTCGCCAGCAGACGCTGCGGGCCACGATTGAGTGGTCCCACGAGCTGCTGTCGCCCGAGGAGCAGCAGCTCTACGCGCGGCTCTCGGTGTTCGCCGGCGGCTGCACGCTCGAAGCTGCTGAAGAGGTCTGCGACGCCGACCTCGACACTGCTGCAGTCCCTGGTCGAGAAGAGCCTCCTCCGCTTCACCGACGGCCGCTACTCGATGCTGGAGACGATCCGGGAGTATGCGGCGGAGCGACTCGAGCTGGCGGGCGAGACCGAAGGTTGCGAAGAAAGGCACGCTGCGTTCTTCCTCACGCTCGCTGAGCGGCTCGAGCCACCTCCGCTGGGGAGCGGCGCAGATGCAGGATGGGTGCCTCTCCTGGTTGTGGAGACGGACAACCTTCGGATGGCCGTAGAGTTCCTCTCGGCGCGCGCAGAGCCTTCGGGCGAGTTGCGACTAGTGGGCAGCCTCTTTCGGTTCTGGGAGGTCGCGGGACTCGTTTCCGAGGGGCGACGCTCTTCGGAGCAAGCGCTCGAGCGCGCGGAAGCAGCGGATCAGCATCTACAAATGAAGGTCCTGTACGCCGCGTTCCTTGGTGCGTTCAATCAGGGGGACATGGCCGCTGCGCAGATGTACGAGAAGCGGCGTCTTGCGGTCGCCCGCGCCGTCGGCGACAAGGGCGCGGTCGCCGTGGCACTCAATGACCTCGGCATCCTCTCTGAGGTAGCGGGTGACTATGACCGATCCGACTCGCTCTACGACGAGAGTGCATCAGTTGCAAGCGAGCTCGGCGACGAGATCACGCTGCTTGCGGTTGCGAACAATCGCGGCGCCGGAGCACTCGGCCAGGGCGACTACGACCGTGCACGAAGACTTCTGGAAGACGCGCTCGAGATCGCGATTCGTGTCGGCGACGTTCATGTCCGGGCGCATGTCCTGATGAACCTTGGTCTTGCCCTGCGCGAGCTGGGCGAGCCGCGCCGTGCGGCAATGCACTTCTGCGAGGCGCTCGATCTCTCGCTGGCCGCCGCGGGGCCGGAGGCCATCTCCGACAACCTGAACGGGCTGGCCGTCGTCGCAATTTCCGAGCGTGATGCCGTGCGGGCGGCGCGCCTATCGGGCTTTGCCGACGCGCTACGTACCGAGCGCGGGAGCGAGTTCGAATCGTTCGGGAGAACGGCGGTCGATCGAACCGAGCTCGCCGGCCCGCTCGACGACGAGAGCTGGGAAGTCGAGTACGCAAAGGGAGCGGGGATGACCCTGGACGAGGCCGTTGCCTATGCCCGCGAGGTTTTGGATGGCTGACCTCCCGTCTGGCACGGTCACGTTCCTCTTCACGGACGTCGAGGGCTCGACGAAGCTGCTGCACGAGCTGGGCGCAGAGGGCATACGCCGAAGCGCTCGCCGAGCATCGCCGTGTGATTCGCGACGCCTGTGCCGCCGAAGGCGGGGCTGAGGTGGATACGCAGGGCGACGCGTTCTTCTTCGCGTTCCCCACGGCGCCGGGTGCGATCGCCGCCGCCTCGGCGTTCACGGAGTCGCTCGCATCCGGCCCGATCCAGGTGCGCGTCGGCCTCCACACAGGGGCGCCGCTGCTTACCGACGAGGGCTACATCGGAGACGACGTTCACTTCGGAGCCCGGGTCGCTGCGTCGTCCCATGGCGGTCAGGTCGTCCTCTCCGCAGCAACGGCCAAGCTCGTCGAGGGCTCGCTTACCGACCTCGGCGAGCACCGGCTCAAGGACATCGAGGCAGCCGTCCCCATCTACCAGCTGGGCTCAGAGCGCTTCCCGCCGCTGAAGACGATCTCCAACACGAACCTGCCGCGCCCGGTCTCGTCCTTCGTGGGCAGGGAGCAGGAGACAGCCGAGATCGTCTCCCTGCTCAGCGACGGCAGCCGTCTCGTCACACTCTCCGGCCCCGGCGGCTCCGGCAAGACGCGGCTTGCCATCGAGGCCGCGGCAGAGCTCGTCCCGTCGTATAAGGCCGGCGTCTTCTGGGTCGGCCTCGCCTCGCTGCGCGACCCTGCACTCGTCACGGAGACGATCGCGCAGACGCTGGGAGCCAGGGACGGCCTCGCCGAGCACGTCGGCGAGCGAGAGCTGCTGCTCGTGCTCGACAACCTCGAGCAGGTGATCGAAGCGGCCTCCGACCTCGCTTCGCTGCTGGAGGCGTGCCCCAATCTGACATTGCTCGTCACGAGCCGTGAGCTCCTGCGGGTGCGCGGCGAGGTGGAGTATGCAGTGCCGCCGCTGTCAGAGCCCGAGGCGGTCTCGCTCTTCTGCGCACGGTCGCAGCTCGAGCCCAGCGATGAGATCGCCGAGCTCTGCCGCCGTCTGGACGACCTGCCGCTGGCCGTCGAGTTGGCCGCCGCCCGCACCTCGGTCCTCACGCCCGAACAGATCCTGGAGCGCCTCTCCCAGCGGCTCGACCTGCTGAAGGGCGGCCGCGATGCCGACCCGCGCCAGCAGACGCTGAGGGCCACGATCGAGTGGTCCTACGATCTGCTCTCATCCGCCGAGCAGCAGCTCTTGGCCCGCCTTTCCGTCTTCGCCGGCGGCTCCAGGCTGGAGGCAGCGGAAGAGGTGGCAGACGCCGACCTCGACACTCTCCAGTCGCTGGTGGAGAAGAGCCTCCTCCGCTTCACCGACGGCCGCTACTGGATGCTGGAGACGATCCGGGAGTACGCGGCGGAGCGACTCGAGCAGGCGGGCGAGACCGAAGGTTACGAAGAGAGGCACGCTGCGTTCTTCCTCGCGCTCGCCGAGCGGCTCGAGCCACCTCCGCTTGGGAGCGGCGCAGATGAAGGCTGGGTGCCTCTCCTGGTTGTGGAAACGAACAACCTCCGGATGGCCGTGGAGTTCCTCTCGGCGCGCGCAGAGCCTTCGGGCGAGTTGCGACTCGTGGGCAGCCTCTTTCGGTTCTGGGAGGTCGCGGGACTCGTTTCCGAGGGACGACGCGCTTCGGAGCAGGCGCTCGAGCGCTCGGAAGGAGCCGATCAACGTCTACGCATGAAGGTCCTATACGCCGCGTTCGTCTGCGCGTCCAATCAGGGGGACATGGCCGCTGCGCAGATGTACGAGGAGGAGCGTCTTGCGGTCGCCCGCGCCGTCGGCGACAAGGGCGCGGTCGCCGTGGCGCTCAACGACCTCGGCCTCATCGCCGTGGAGTCCGGCGATTTCGACGTGGCGGTCTCCCTCTACGACAGGAGCGCTGAGCTCGCAAGCGGGCTCGGCGATGAGAGCACGCTGCTTGCGGTTGCCGTCAATCGCGGCTACGGAGCACTCGTCCACGGCGACTACAGACGCGCAAGAAGACTCCTGGAGGAGGCACTCGAGATCGCGATCCGCCTCGGCAACGTTCATGGTCGGGCGATAGCCCTGGGAAACCTTGGTTTCGCCGCTGCGCGAGCTGGGCGAGCCACGGCGTGCAGCAGTGCACTTCTGCGAGGCGCTCGAGCTCTCGCTGGCCGTTGTGGGGCCGCGAACCACCTCCTACATCCTGGACGGGCTGGCCGCCGTCGCAATCTCCGAGCGCCACGCCGTCCGGGCAGCGCGCCTGTCGGGCTTTGCCAATGCGCTGCGCGGCGAGAGTGGGAGCGAGTCCGAGTCGTTCGAAAGAACGCTGGCCGATCGAACCGAGCGCGCCGGGCGCGCTTCGCTCGACGACGAGAGGTGGGAAGTCGAGTACGCACGGGGAGCGGCGATGAGCCTCGACGAGGCGGTCGCCTACGCGCGCGAGGTTTGCGATGGCTGACCTCCCCTCCGGCACGGTCACCTTCCTCTTCACGGACGTCGAGGGATCGACGAAGCTGCTGCACGAGCTGGGGGCGGAGGCCTACGCGGCGGCGCTCGCCGAGCACCGGCGTCTGGTCCGCGAGGCCTGCGCTAGCCGAGGGCGGCGTGGAGGTGGACACGCAGGGTGACGCGTTCTTCTTCGCCTTTCCCGACGGCGCCGGGAGCTGTCGCTGCCGCCGAGGCGATGACCGATGCCCTCGCGTCGGGACCGATCCGGTGCGCATCGGCCTGCACACGGGCACCCCGCTGCTGACCGACGAGGGCTACGTCGGAGACGACGTCCACGTCGGCGCGCGCATCGCCGCCGCGGCGCACGGCGGCCAGGTCGTGCTCTCGCGTGCGACCCGGGAACTCGCCGGCGAGCGAGCTCGTCGACCTCGGCGAGCACCGTCTCAAGGACATCGCCGTATCCGGTCGGCATCTACCAGCTCGGCGACGAGCGCTTCCCGCCGCTGAACACGCTCTCGAACACGAATCTCCCGCGCCGGCGAGCTCCTTCGTCGGACGCGAGCGCGAGGTCGACGGAGGTCGTCGTTGCCCTCGTGCGCGGCGGTGCGCGCCTCGTCACGCTGACCGGCGCCGGTGGCTCTGGGAAGACGCGGCTCGCCATCGAGGTGGCCGTCGAGCTCGTGCCCGACTTCCGGAACGCCGTCGTCTGGATTCCCCTCGCGACGCTGCGTGACTCGACGCTGGTGATGGACACGATCTGCGCAGGCGCTCGATGCGCGGGACGGCCTTGCGGAGCACATCGGCAGACGAGAGCTGCTCCTGCTCCTCGACAACTTCGAGCAGGTCGTCGACGCGGCGGCGGAGCTCTCGGGCGTGCTCTCCGCGTGCCCGAGCCTCCATCTCCTCGTCTCGAGCAGGGAGCTCCTCCGAGTCCAGGGGGAGGTTGAGTACGCGGTGCCGCCGCTTGCGGAGCGTGAGGCGGTCGAGCTCTTCGCTGCCCGCGCGAGCCAGGACGCTGGCGACGACGTCGCGGAGCTGTGCCGCCGCCTCGACAACCTGCCGCTGGCGGTCGAGCTCGCCGCAGCTCGGGCGAGCGTCCTCTCGCCGCAGCAGCTCCTCGAGCGTCTCTCGCAGCGTCTCGATCTGCTCAGAGGCGGACGGGATGCGGAGGCGCGCCAGCAGACGCTCCGGGCGACGATCGAATGGTCGTACGAGCTGCTCGACGAGGCGGAGCAGCAGCTGTTCTGCACGTCTCTCGGTCTTCGCCGGCGGCTGCACGCTCGAAGCGGCCGAAGACGGTGGCGGACGCCGACCTCGACACCCTCCAGTCGCTGGTCGACAAAAGCCTGCTCCGCTTCACTGACGGGCGGTACTGGATGCTCGAGACGATTCGCGAGTACGCCGCGGAACGGTTGGAGAGCGATCTCGAGTTAGAGGGCCTGCAACGGGCACACGCGGAGCACTACCTCCGGCTAGCGGAGTCGGCAGAGCTGCGCGACGTCGACTCGGGCGGGGAACAGCGGATGGATCTGATAATCCCCGAGCACGAGAACCTGCGGGCGGCTCTCGAATGGGCGCGCGACGCGGATCCCGAGTTGGCAGTGCGGCTGGCGGTCGAGCTCGAGATGTTCTGGACGGTACGGAGCCCCGAGGAAGGGGTGCGGTGGTTGAGCGAATTGCTGGGACGTGCTGAGGACCTGCCGCTCGAGCTTCGTGCCAATGCATTTCGAGTGCTCGGAAGCGCGGGCAACCCTGCGGGTGAAGATGCGTTGGCCGAGGACGCCTACGCGACGAGCCTCGAGCTCTTCCGCCAGCTGCACGACCAGCGGGGTATCGCGACGTTGCTCCTGCGCCTCGGATACTCCGCCATCTATCGAGGCGACCTCGCAACCGGACGCGAGCTCGTTGCCGAGAGCCTTGAGCTCCACCGGTTGACCGGCAATCGCCGCGGCGAGTCGCAGGCCTTGACACTTACCGGCGAGATTCTGTTCGCCGAAGGCGACTCAGAGGAAGGCCTGGAGCTGCTTGCGCAGAGCGCGGACCTCGCAGGTGATGCAGGGTTCAGCTGGTGGCGGGCCCGCGTGCTGCGAACGATGGTGGACTGCACGCTTCGAGCTCGGCCGTCCCGAGGAGGCAAAACACTGGCTCACGGAGGCTCTCGAGCTCTCCCAGCGGCTCGGCGACCGGCGCAGCTCGATGTTCACGCTCGCTCGTCTCGCGCGGGTGGCGGCCGAGGTGGGACAGGAGGAGCGCGCCGGGCTCATCTGGGGTGCGATCGAGGCAGAGGAGCGCCGTGCAACCCATGGGAACTGGGACCAGCTTCGCGATGACCTCGCCGCACCGGTGCTCGCTCACGCCGATGAACCGGCGTTCGAACGCGGGCGCCTCGAAGGGCAGCGCCTCTCGCTCGACGATGTCGTGACGCGCGCGCTTGCGGAACCCGATGCGTGATCTCCCTAGCGGCACCGTCACGTTTCTCTTCACGGACGTCGAGGGCTCGACGAAGCTGCTGCACGAGCTCGGCGCCGAGGCGTACGACGAGGCTCTGATCACGCATCGCAGCGCTCTGCGCGAGGCATTTCAACGCCACGGCGGCGTCGAGGTGGACACGCAGGGAGATGCCTTCTTCTACGCCTTTCCTACGGCGCCCGGGGCAGTGGACGCCGCCCGCGAGGGTATGGAAGCGCTGAGCTCGGGGCCGATTCGGGTACGCGTCGGTCTGCACACCGGCACGCCGCTACTCGGCCGAGGAGGGCTACATCGGCGACGACGTCCACCTCGGAGCGCGCATCGCGGCCACGGCGCACGGCGGCCAGGTCGTGCTCTCGCGCGAGACACGCCGTGCTCGTCGAGCGGCGACATCACCGACCTCGGCGAGCACCGCCTCAAGGACATCCCGCAGGCGGTTCCGATCTTCCAGCTCGGCGAATGGCTCGTTCCCGCCGCTGAAGACGATCTCCAACACGAACCTGCCGACGCCGGCGAGCTCGTTCGTCGGCAGCGACGACGAGCTGCTCGAGGTGCTGTCACGATTCGAGGACGGCGCGCGCCTCGTCACGCTCACCGGGCCCGGGCGGCACGGGCAAGACGCGGCTCGCGATCGAGGCCGCAGCCACGCTCGTTCCCGAGTACAAGGCCGGCGTCTTCTGGGTCGGGCTCGCCACGCTCCGCGATCCGGCGCTCGTCACGGAGACGATCGCCCAGACGCTCGGTGCCAAGGACGGGCTCGCCGAGCACATCGGCGACCGGGAGCTGCTGCTCCTGCTCGACAACCTCGAGCAGGTGATCGAGGCGGCACCCGAGCTCTCGGCGCTCCTCGACCGCGTGCCCCAACCTGACCCTGCTCGTCACGAGCCGCGAGCTGCTGCGCATCCAGGGTGAGGTCGAGTACGCAGTGCCGCCGCTCGCCGAGCCCGAGGCCGTCGCGCTCTTCTGCGACGCGCGCGCAGCTCGAGCCGACGCGAGGAGATCGCCGAGCTCTGCCGCCGCCTGGACAACCTGCCGCTCGCCGTCGAGCTCGCCGCCGCCCGAACGAAGGTCGCTCACGCCTGCGCAGATCCTCGAGCGGCTCTCGCAGCGCCTCGACCTCCTGAAGGGTGGCCGCGACGCCGATCCCCGCCAGCAGACGCTGCGGGCGACGATCGAGTGGTCGCTACGACCTGCTCTCGGCCGAGGAGCAGCAGCTCTTCGCCCGCCTCTCGGTCTTCGCCGGCGGCTGCACGCTGGAGGCGGCCGAGGAGGTGGCGACGCCGATCTCGACACGCTCGCAGTCGCTGGTCGAGAAGAGCCTCCTCCGCTTCACGGACGGGCGCTACTGGATGCTGGAGACGATCCGGGAGTATGCGGCGGAGCGGCTCGAGCGAGTCGGGCGAACGCGGAGCCTGTCGGGCAGCGGCACGCCGAATGGGTCGTCGAATCTGTGCGCTAGCGTGCCGGGGAGCCGTGTCGAACAGCGTCGAAGCGACTTGACCGACTCGATCGAGAGATCACGACGAATCTCCGCAACGTCCTCGACCGGATTGAGTCGGGCCGGCGAGACGATCGGCTCTCGGCTGCTCCGCAGCGCTCTGGCGCTTCTGGTACTTCCGAGAGGCCATTCGGCGTGGCGGAAGGCGGCTAGACATGCCGATGACTGGACGACCGCACGATCGGGTTGCGGCGTCGCAGTGCATGCGAGCACCGTGTGGGCTGCGTCGCGCAAAGCTGCGTGCCTGCGCTGATCTTCGGCGCGAGCTCGAGCGAGCGCTGGGCAGCGCACTCCGGCTCGCGCTCGGGAACTCACGGCGTCGAGCGAAGATGAGCATCTGGCGGGGCCGAGCCGCTGGACTCGTCGATTGAGCGTGCGACCTGTTGCTAGCACGAGCTACGAGGACACCTCGGACTGCTCGTCGCCTGAGTCCAACCTCGCAGGAGGCTAGGGTCGTCCGAGCTCGGCGATCGCGATCGGCGAGTCGCGCGCTTCACGAGGAGAACTCGCGTGGGCGCGCCGACTCGGCAAGCCGCATCGAGCGGTCAGCCTCGCCCAGCGGCTGTTCTGCGCATGCGATCGCAACGTGCCCATGGGGAGGCGCACGCCAGCTGGACGGGAGGCGATCGGCATCGCTCGCGGAGCTGGATGACCCGTTGTCGCAGATGACGTTTGATCGTTCGCCAGCCTCTCGCGCACTCGTCCTGTCGATCGACGTGGGCTGTCATGCTCGATGGCGCGGGCGATGCCTTGCGCGAGGCGATCGGTGCGGCGTTCGACTCGTGGGCTTGACGATGAACGAGGAGACGCTTTGTGCTTAGCCGCGTGGACCTGCGGTCGAGGATGGTGTCGACTCATCGACATTCAGGACGAGACGCACGAGCGCGGTGACCGGGATCGACGAGGCCGTCGAGCTGACGCGCTCGACGTCCATAGACTGAGCTCGCCGTGGCGCCGGTCAGCGACCTCCGCGACTGGATCGCGCTGCTCGAGCGCGAGGGCGAGCTGCACCGCATCACCGCCGAGGTCGACCCGTACCTCGAGATCACCGAGATCGTCGACCGCCTGGTCAAGTCGGGCGGCGGCCCCGCGCTGCTGTTCGAGAACCCGAAGGGCTCCGAGCACCCGCTGCTGATCAACCAGTTCGGCACCGAGCGGCGCATGGCGATGGCGTTCGGCGCGCCGAGCCTCGACGCTGTCGCCGAGAAGCTCGCCGACGTGCTGGAGATGCAGCCGCCGCAGGGTCTCCGCGAGAAGGTGCAAGGGCCTGAAGAAGCTGAAGTCGATCGCCGACTCGCGGCCGAAGGTCGTCTCCAAGGGCGTCTGCCAGGAGATCGTGCTCACGGGCGACGAGGTGGACATCACGCGGCTCCCCATCCAGACCTGCTGGCCGGGCGACCCGGCGCCGTTCATCACCTTGCCGGCGGTGATTACGAAGGACGCCGACGACGGGTACGCGGAACGTCGGCATGTACCGCATGCAGGTCATCGACGGCCGTTCCACGTACATGCACTGGCAGCTGCACAAGGACGGCCGCGCCGACCTGCTCGCGGCGGAGGACGGCCGTATCCCCGTCGCCGTGGCGCTCGGGCTCGACCCGGTGACGGCGTACTCGGCGTCGGCGCCGCTCCCGCACCACATCGACGAGCTGATGGTGGCCGGCTTCCTGCGCGGCGACGAGGTCGAGCTCGTGAAGTGCAAGACGATCGACCTCGAGGTGCCGGCGAACGCCGAGATCGTCCTCGAAGGCACGGTGTCGAAGGACGACGTCGGCATCGAAGGCCCGTTCGGCGACCACACCGGCTACTACTCGCACGCCGAGGAGTTCCCGATCTTCCGCATCACCGCGATGACGATGCGCCGCGACGCGATCTACCCCTCGATCGTCGTCGGCAAGCCGCCCGCCGAGGACGCGTGGCTCGGCAAGGCGACCGAGCGCATCTTCCTCCCGGCCGTACGCCTCACACTGCCGGAGGTCGTCGACTACGACCTGCCCGTGGCCGGCGCGTTCCACAACTGCGTGATCGTCTCCATCCGCAAGGCGTTCCCCGGGCACGCACAGAAGGTGATGCACGCGCTGTGGGGCCTCGGGATGCTCTCGCTCTCGAAGGCGATCGTCGTCGTCGACGAGCACGTGAACGTGCACGATTACGAGGACGTCTTCTTCCGCGTGACGGCCAACGTCGACCCCAAGCGGGACGTCCTCATCACCGAGGGGCCGCTCGACCACCTCGATCATGCGCCGGGACGGCAGTTCTACGGCGGCAAGCTCGGCATCGACGCGACGCACAAGCTGCCGGAGGAGGATGCGCGGGAGTGGCCGGAGGAGATCGAGATGTCAGCCGAGATCAAGGAGCTCGTCGACAGCCGCTGGCGTGAATACGGTCTCGATGCGACTGTCACCACGTTGACAGGCGAGATGCGACAGGATTGAATCGAGCAGCAGGCGACCCGGAGGCCAGGCGAGCGGTGGACCAGTCCCAGCAGAGTCACGCGGCGACAGCGAGCCTCTGGCCGATCGGCGTTGCCGTCGGCGTCGCGTTCGCACTCGTCGGCTTGCTCGTGAGCTGGTGGATCGTGGCCGTCGGCGCCGTGATCATCGTGCTCTTCGGCGTCGCCTGGGTCTACGACGTCATGCGCGAGCACAAGCCACCGCCGGCCGCGGCGGCAGCGCCAGCTGCGGGCGAGCAGATCGCGCGCGCGTCGGTCGGCGCAGCAGGAGACGAGCCGCAAGACGTTCCTTTCGGCCATGACCCTTGGACTGGGCGCGGCCATCGGAGCGATCGTGACCATCCCGCCGATGGTCTTCGCCGGTTTACCGCCCTTCAAGAAGGGACAGGGCTTCATCGACGTCGACGTCGACCTGGGGCCCCTCGACACGTTCAGCGAAGGGGAGTGGCTGATCACGCAGTTCAACATGCGGCCGGACCTCGGCGACGTCGCCGCGCGCACGGCCTATGTTCGCTTCAACGGCCTACTGGAGGGCGAGCCGAGCTTCACGATCCTCTCCAACCGCTGCGCCCATCTCGGCTGCCCAGTGCAGGCCAACGGGCCGACGACGCCGGATGGGCAGCGCACGTACCTCCAGGGGGCCAGGAAGGTCACGTACACGCCGGTGTCTGCCCGCGGGCGGCTTCGGGTGTCCGTGCCACGGCGGCCAGTACGACACCGAGGGCAATCGGACGGCGGGCCCTCCTGTACGCGCGCTCGACCGCTGGGCGTACAAGATCGTGGACGGTCGGCTCAGGCTCGTCGGCGCCTACAGCGTCAACGAGGTCGAGGGTAGCGGCGCGGACGCTTCGATAGGCAAGTACCGGCTCGCGCAGCCCGGGATCCACGTCGACGGCATCGAGCAGATCCTCTACCCCTTCATCCCGCCTAGCTGATGCCCAAGTCCGAAGGACGTAAGAAGGCCGAAACAGTCGTCGTTTATCCGCTCGACTGGATCGAGGAGCGGACCGGCCTCGTCGGCGCCGTCAAGTACTTCCTCTTCCGCAAGGTCCCGAGGAGCACGAACTGGTTCCACACGCTCGGCTCGGCCACGCTGACCGCCTTCCTCGTCCAGGCGATCACCGGGATCATCCTCGCGTTTTACTACAAGCCCGATCCGAACAGCGCGTACGAGTCGATCCAGTACATCACGAACGATCTCACGTGGGGCTGGCTCGTACGCGGCATGCACCGCTTCGGGGCGAGTGTCTTCATCATCCTCATGTTCTTCCACATGGCGCGGGTGTTCCTGTTCGGCGCCTACAAGTACCCCCGCGAGGTGAACTGGATCGTCGGCGCGGCCCTGCTGATCCTCGGCATGTTCGAGGGCTTCACGGGCTACCTGCTGCCGTGGGACCAGACGTCCTACTGGGCGTCGGTCGTCGGCATCAACATCACCGGCACGGGCCCCTTCGTCGGCCCGTTCATGGCCCAGATCCTGAAGGCCGGAGCCGAGATCGACGGGGACACGTTATCCCGCTTCTACTCGATCCACATGCTCGTCTTACCGGCGCTGATCGCCGGCCTGATCCTGCTCCACCTGTACCTCGTGATTCGCCTCGGCGTGTCCAACCCGCCGTGGGGGAAGCAGCCCGAGGACATGGACGAGGACGACGAGGCCCCGGCACGCCAGGGTCTCGTGCAGCCCTCCACTCGAGGAAACGGCAAGTGAGGGAGGGCGGGGCGTGAGCTCCCAGAGCGAGCACCAGCGTCAGTTCGAGGCGTACAAGCGCGATGTCGAGAAGCGCGGGAAGTCGTTCTTCCCGCACGCGATGTTCCACGACACGGTGATGAGCCTCGTCGTCGTGTCCGTGATCATCGGCATGGCTGTCGTCTGGCACCAGACGGCTGACGGCACGGACGCGGGAGTCCTCGGCCCCGAGTACACGGAGAAAGCCGACCCGGCGTCGGTCAGCGTCATCCCGCGGCCGGACTGGTACTTCTACTTCCTCTTCTACCTGCTGCGGATCTTCAAGTGGCCCCCCACGGTCGTGCTGGCCACGGTGGGCATCCCGACGATCCTCATGATGCTGCTCTTCGCGCTGCCGTTCATCGACCGCTCGACCGAGCGGCGGCTGTCGCGGCGGCCGGTGGCAATCGTCGCCGCCATCCTCACAGCCGTGGCGATGGGCGTGCTTGACCTGGAAGGGCGCGACGACCGCCGAGTTCCTCGCCAGCGAAGCGCCTACGCTCGCCAAGGAGTTCCAGGAGACGAACAACCTGCCCGACGCGGCGATTCCCGGCGCGGAGCTCTTCGCCGCCTCCGGCTGCCTCAGCTGCCACACGTACGCAGGCAAGGGCAGCTCCAACCTCGGCGCGCCCGACCTGACCGAGGAGGGGTTGAAGAACCGCGGCATCCAGTGGCAGATCGACCACCTGATCAACCCAGGGAGCAAGTCCCCTGGATCACCCATGCCGTCATTTGCCGGCATGGGCGAGGAGAACCTCCGTCAGCTCGCGATCTTCCTCGAGGCCTCCAAGGGCTCCCAGGACTAGCCGTTGACTGGCGGCGACCCGCTCGCCGGCATCGAGTCGGGGACGCTGGCACCCGAGGGCGTCCGCACGATGTTCGACCGCATCGCGCCGGTCTACGACGTGATGAATCACGTGATGACGGCCGGCCTCGACCGGCGCTGGCGGCGCCTGACGGCGGAGTCGGTCGTACGGCCGGGCGACCGGGTGCTCGATGCCTGCTGTGGCACGGGCGACCTGGCGATCGCCGGCGTGCGCGCAGGTGCCGGCAGCGTGGTCGGGCTCGACTTCTCGCCGCGGATGATCGAGCGCGCTCGTCGCAAGTCGAACGCCGTGGCCTGGGTGGAGGGCGATGCCCTGTCCTTGCCATTCGAGGACGATGTGTTCGACGCCGCGACGGTCGGCTTCGGAATCCGCAACGTCGCCGATCTCGCCGGAGCGCTCGGCGAATTGGCACGGGTGCTGGTGACCGGAGGACGAGTAGCGCTGCTCGAGATCACGCAACCGACGGGAGCGCTCGCCCCCTTCTATCGCGTGTGGTTCGAGCGCATCGTGCCCGTGCTGGGCAAGCCGCTGGTGGGCGGCTCCGCGTACAAGTATCTCCCCGCCAGCGTGCGGCGTTTCCCCGGAAAGGACGATCTCGTAGGCGTGATCGAGGCGGCCGGCTTTCGTGACGTCGTCTACCGCACGTTCGCGGGGGGCATCGTCGCCCTCCATACTGGTGTCAGGGAATGACCGCGCTCGCCGCCATCCGCGAGGTGCCGGGGCTCGAGGACTACCTCGACGAGCTCGAGGTACGGCTGCAGGAGACCGTCGGTAGCCATCCCGGCACGGTGGCGGCGGTCGGAGCCGACGCGCTCGCAGCCGGGGGCAAGCGGCTGCGCCCGATGCTCGTCTTTCTCTCCTCGCCGGTTGACGGTCCGTCCCCGCTCGCGGCTGGAGTCGCAGTGGAGCTGATCCACATGGCGACGCTCGTTCACGACGATCTCATCGACGGCGCGCGGTTCCGCCGCGGCCGCGCGGCCGCCTGGGCGGCATACGGTGTAGGCGCGGCGCGCGCGGCCGGCGACTACCTGTTCGCGCGAGCGTTTGCCGAACTGTCCGAGACGGGTGATGCCCCTTCCGTGGAGCTACTCGCAGACGCGACGCTGTGCCTGGCTCGAGGCGAGGCTTTGCAGCGCCGCCAGACGCACGACCCGGATACGACGGTCGAGAGCTATCTGGACCGCTGCGCCCTGAAGACCGGCAAGCTGTTCGAGGCGGCGTGTCTGCTCGGCTGCGCCGGTCGCGACCTCTGGCTCGGCGAGTTCGGCACGGCGCTCGGCATCGCGTTCCAGATCACCGACGACATCCTCGACTGCACGGGCGAGGCTACGGAGACGGGGAAGATTGCGGGCGTCGACCTGCGGGAAGGAACGCCGACGCTGCCGCTCCTGCTCGCGGCTCGCGAGGACCGCAGTCGTGCACGAGGCGCTCGCCGGCGGCCCGCTGGACGGCGCGCTCGTCCGTGTCGCGGCAACGGGTGCGCTCGAGCAGTCTCGCGTCATGGCGCTCGAATACGCCGACCGTGCGCGAGCGTGCCTCGACGGCCACGTTCACCGCGAGGAGCTCGAAGCCCTGACCCATCTCGTTGTCGACAGGCACAGCTGATGGCAACCGTAGAGCGCCTGTCCACCCTCGAGACGATTCGCGAGAAGGTCGCCGCCGGCGAGCGGCTCGACCTCGAGGACGGCGTGACGCTCTTCGAGACGGACGACCTGCTCGCGCTCGGAGAGCTGGCCGATCTCGCACGTCGACAGCGTGGCGGAGACGACCGCGTCTTCTTCGTCCAGAACCTCTACCTCAACCAGACGAACGTCTGCCGCGTGAAATGCAGGTTCTGCGCGTTCGCCGTCACGCAGAAGGAGGAGGGCGCCTACACCTACACGGGTGACGAGCTCGTCGAGGACGCGGTGCAGCAGCGCGAGTTGACCGGCTTCACGGAGATCCACATGGTCGGCGGCGAGAGCCCTCACGTCGACTTCGGCTACTACGTCGAGATCGTCTCCAAGCTCCATCACGCGATGCCGGACGTGCACCTGAAGCTCTTCACGGCGAGCGAGATCCACCACATGTCGAAGCTCGCCGGCATCACGCACGAGGCCGTGCTGCGGGAGCTGAAGGCGGCGGGACTCGGCTCGCTGCCCGGCGGAGGCGCCGAGGTCTTCGCAGACCGCGTCCGGCGGCTCGTCGCACCGGGCAAGGAGCATCCGGACGAGTGGTTCGACGTCCACCGGACTGCGCACGCGCTCGGTATCCCGACACACTGCACGATGCTCTACGGGCACGTGGAGACGAACGAGGAGCGCGTCGACCACCTGCTGCGGCTGCGCGCGCTCCAGGACGAGACCGGCGGCTTCCTCGCGTTCGTGCCCCTCGCCTTCCACCCCGAGAACACCATCTTCGAGCGCCGCGGCTGGCGGCACACGACAGGCGCCGACGACCTGAAGGTGATCGCTGTCTCGCGCCTCCTGCTCGACAACGTGCCGAACATCAAGGCCTACTGGATCATGATGGGGCTGCCGCTGGCTCAGGTGGCGCTGCACTTCGGCGCCAACGACGTCCAGGGCACCGTCGTGCGCGAGGAGATCTTCCAGGCCGCGGGCGCGACCGCCGGCACCGAGCAGAAGATCGAGGAGCTTACGAAGGTGATCCGCGACGCAGGTCGCATCCCCGTGCAGCGCGACACGCTCTACAACGAGCTGCGGCGGTTCGCATGACCGAGTTCGCTTCGGCGGTGCCTATCATCCCGGCACGCGACACCCGTACTGGGGTCGAGTGGTATCGCGACAACCTCGCTTTCGAAGTCGTGCACCTCGAACCGGAGTACGCGATCGTGGAACGCGATCGGATCGGCATCCACCTCTGGGGCCCCAGCGGTATCGCGCCCGAGGACTCGGACACGATGTTCCGCATCCGGGTCAACGGAATCGACGAGCTCTACGAACATTGCCAGGAGCGGCAAATCGTCCATCCCAACGCTCCGCTGACAGAGCAGCCGTGGGGAGCGCGCGAGTTCGCTGTCCTCGACATCGATGGAAACCTCCTGACCTTCTTCGAGCGATGATCAGGCTCGGCCGCATCTCGTACGTGAACATGGCGCCGGTCTTCTTCAGGCTGGAGGCAGAGGTCGACGAGGTCACAGGCGTGCCGACCGAGCTGAACCGCAAGCTGCTCGCCGGCGAGCTCGACGTGGCGCCGATCCCGTCCATCGAGTACGCCCGCAATGCAGACAAGCTGCGGCTGCTGCCGCGCCTCTGTGTCTCCTCCGAAGGAGCCGTGGACTCGATCCAGCTCGTCTCGCGCATCCCGCTCGAGCAGGTGCGCACCGTCGCGGTGACTCCCGAGAGCGCGACGTCCGTGGTGCTGACGAAGGTGCTGCTGCCGGACGCCGAGCACGTGCCGCTGGAGGAGGAAGCCGACGCGAAGCTCCTCATCGGCGACGCGGCGCTGCGCAGCGCGTTCGAAGACCCGACGCCTCATCACGACCTCGGACGTCTCTGGCTCGAGCGCACCGGCTTGCCGATGGTGTTCGCGGTCTGGGCGGCGCGCGAGCCCGTCGCCGCTGCCGTGAAGGAGCTGGAGGACGCGCTCGTCGAGTCGGTGCGCCAGGCGCGTGCCGAGCCGGAGCAGCTTGCCCGCGAAGCCTCGGAGCTCTACGGCTACCCGCCCGGCTTCCTCGCGCGCTACTTCGAGAAGCTCCGCTACCGCTTCGGCCCGCGCGAGCGCGCCGGGCTCTACACGTTCCTCGAGCTCGCCCACGGCGCCGACGAGCTGGCGGAGGTGCCCGAGCTTCGCTTCGTCGCCGAGGGGGTGCCCGCATGAGCGTCACCGCGGTCCTGGACAAGGCTCTCGCCGGGGAGCGCATCTCCGACGAGGACGCGCTAGCCCTGCTCGAGTCGCGCGACCTCGTCTCGGTCGGTCGTGCCGCCGACGAGCTGCGAGCCCGCAGGACCGATGCGGGGCGCGTGACGTTCATCGTCGACCGCAACGTCAACTACACGAACGTCTGCTACACGGACTGCGACTTCTGCGCGTTCTACCGGAGTCCCGGCGACACGCGCGAGGGCTATCTGCTGCCGAAGGCCGTGATCTTCAAGAAGATCGAGGAGACGCTCGCCATCGGCGGCACCGGCCTCCTCATGCAGGGCGGGCATCACCCCGACCTCGGAGTCGAGTACTACGAGGATCTCTTCTCCTCCATCAAGGCGCGCTACCCGATCCACCTGCACGCGCTGTCGCCGTCCGAGGTGCAGCACGCCGCGCGCCGCTCGAAGGTCACCGTTCCCGAGGCGCTGACTCGCATGCGCGACGCAGGGCTCGACTCACTCCCAGGCGGCGGCGCCGAGATCCTCGTCGACCGTGTGCGCGACATCATCTCGCCGAAGAAGACGACGTCAGCGGAATGGCTCGACGTCATGCGGCACGCGCAGCGGCTCGGCATGTCGACGACGGCGACGATGATGTACGGCCACGTGGAGACGCTCGCCGAGCGTGTCGAGCACATGCGGCGGATCCGCGAGCTCCAGGACGAGATGCACGGCTTTCGCGCCTTCATCTCGTGGACGTTCCAGGACGACGGCAACCGGCTCGGTGCGAAGGTGCCGCGCGAGACGATGCCGACGTCGTTCGACTACCTGCTCACGCAGGCCGTGTCACGCATCTACCTCGACAACGTCGACCACATCCAGTCGTCGTGGGTGACGCAGGGGATGAAGATCGGCCAGGTGGCGCTCGGCTTCGGCGCCGACGACATGGGCTCGGTGATGATCGAGGAGAACGTCGTCTCCGCCGCGGGTACGACTCACCGAACGTCGACCGAGGAGCTCGTGCACCTCATCCGCTCGCTCGGCAAGGTCCCCGTGCAGCGCGACACGCTCTACCGCGACGTTCGGGTCTGGAACTAGGAGTTCCGGCGACTACTTTGTCGTGACGATGGCGTAGGAGCGCTTGCGGTCGGACGACCACATCTTCACGAGGATCTTCGTGCCCTGGCGGCACGCGGGGCGGAAGGAGATCGCGAAGGTCTCGTCCTTGGCCATTACCGGGTTCAGGTCTGCAGACGATGACCCCATTCACGATCTTGCCCCAGCCGGACAGTATGCGCCGCTCGGTTGCTGAAGCGTGTAGATGGCGAGCTTCGTTATCGGCAGCGACGGCGCGCGGCGTAGGCCACCCGGCTCGGACGCAGTTCGCCGTCTCGCGGCCGGCAATGCCGATGACGATCTTCGCGATCGCGACGCCAGGCGCCTTGGCCGTTAGCCCGACGTAGTTCTCCCAGCTCTGGACTCTGCCGAGATCACGGAAGGTCCCGACGACCCGGAAATCGCTCGCGAGGGGAACGCCGAACTTCCCGAGCGCCTCGTCCGTCGCGTCCATGGCGAGATCTACGGTCTTGCGGGCCGTGGCGTAATTACGGCTGCTGCAGGTACTTCGACGCCTGGGCACCGAGCGTCTGGGCCTCGCTGACGCTTGCCGCGATCTCGGCGTCCGACGCGCCGATCGTCTTCGGGGCGACTTGGACGGCTTTCTTCAGGTGCGCGATGGCGCCGGAGATCTCGAGCTTCGCCTTGCTGACCTCGTCGGCGGAGATCTTTCCCGGCTGTCAGCTGGGTGAAGGCGACCTGGTTCGACGCGCGCGAGCTCCTGAGCTCGAAGACCCACTGCTGATCGGGCGACAAGCGCTCGGCTGACATCGCGCCGGCAAGGGGTACGCCAACGAGCGCCAGTACGGCGCAGATCGATGCGAGTCGCCTCAGGCTCGTCATAACGCGCAGAGCCTAATGCGTGGGCGGTCGGGCTTGAGTCATGTGGGTGACACTACGAACGTCACGGGGGCGACACCTTAGCTCAACGCGTCGTGAACACGGAGTACGAGCGTTCGCCCGTCGCCGTGCGGAACTTCACGAGCAGCCTTGTGCCCTTGGGGAGCTTCGGGCCGAAGGCGATCGTGAAGACGTGGTCCGTCGGCATCGCCGGACGGATGCGGCAGCTGATGACGCCGAGGTCGAGCTCGCACCAGCCGGAGCTGAAGCGGCCGATCGGGTCCGAGATTACGGCAACGCTGATCCGCGTGATCGGCAGGCCGACGGCCTCGTCGGCGACTGCGCCTCGCTCGCCGACGTTGGCGGTCGACCGGTTGGCGGCGCCGATGACTACTTCCGTGATCTCGCTGCCGACCCTCGCCGAGAGCCCGGAGTAGTTGACGAACTCGGGTAGGTATCCGAAGTCGCGGCTGACGGCAAAGGCCGCGAATTCCTTCGCGAGTGGAACGCCGAAGTCTCCGAGCGCGTCGTCTGCCAGGTCGGCTGCTCGCGAGAGCTTTGTCCGCGCCGGCCCAAAACGCTCCCCCGCGACGTCCAAACGCGCCTTCTGCAACAGCGAGGCCGCTCGCGCCAGCGCCGCTCGCACCGACGGGATGTCGAGCGCTCCCACCGCGCTCCGGGCCGCCTTCCCTGCGATCGTCACGCCGGCCGCCGACCGGCGAATCTCATTCTTCGCCGCGACGACGCGGGGCTTGGACGGCTTGGCGAGGCTGGTCGCGGCCGCACGTGCAGTGTTGCGGACGGTGGTGAGCGCGACGACGAGCTGCTGGTCAGGGGTCTGCACGGACTGGGCCGCTCCGGCGTGTACGACCGCCGTCGAACCCCTGGCGAGTGGCACTACGAGAAGCGCGGACGCAACGCCCGCGCACACGAGGCTCCTCCGCATTCGTGGGAAGTGTTGCAGGGTACGGGGAGCGCGGCAAGGGTCCGCCGCTTCTCGCCTGCCCTTTAGCTAGCCTCAATGCGGGTCGTGTCTCGCCGCGCCGTCATCGGAGCGCTCGTCGCGCTTGTCCTTGCCACGCCCGCCGCCGGGCAGCCGAAGCTGCTCATGCCCGGCGTCACGTACGACAAGCAGGTGCAGTTCACGTTCCACGGACCGTCGGTGATCCACGTGCTGACGATGCCCCGGCCCGGCGGTCTCTGGACCCTCAAGCCGGTGCTCTCCAACGACGCCATCGTCGGCACGGAGCGCGTGACGGCGATCCAACAGCGTGTCTCGGCGACCGCGACGGTGGCCGGCGTCAACGGCGACCGCTTCGCGTCCAACGGTCGGCCGAGCGGGCATTCTCATCCGCGACGGCCAGCTCCAGCACTCGCCTGGCGACAGCCGGTCGAGCATCGGCTTCGACTCCGGCGGCAACCTGCGGGTGGAGCGCGTGCGGCTGCTGCCGACGTGGCAGGGCTCGGGCCAGCGGCAGAACCTGTCGGCCGTCAACAACTCGCCTTCCTCGAGCGGGACGTCCCTCTACACGCGGGCGTGGGGCCCCGTGACGCCCGCGGCTCCGGGGTCGCTGGAGGTCGTGGTGCGGCCGTTCCCGGCGGCGCTGCCGAACATCGAGGTCTCGGGACCGGTGACGGAGGTCCGCAGCGGCGGCGGGACGCCGATCCCGCCGGACGGCGCGGTGCTCGTCGCCCGCGGTACTGCGTCGACCACCCGCGTGCGTAACGAGGCGCCGGCCGGAGCCACCGTCCGCGTGCGCCTCATGCTCCAGCCCGACTGGGCAGGAGTCGTGGATGCCGTCGGCGGCGGGCCTGCGCTTGTCCGCGCCGGCAAGGCGGTGTTCAACGCCGGCGAGGCTTTCGTCCCCAGCCAGCTCGCGCTCCCCGAGCCGCGCACCGCGGTGGGTCAGCTCGCGGACGGGCGGATCGTGCTCGTCGTCGTCGACGGCCGTCGCCGCGGCTACTCGAGCGGCATGACGAACTTCGAGCTCGCCCTCACGCTCGTCCGCCTCGGCGCGATCACGGGCGCGGCACTCGACGGCGGAGGCTCCTCGACGATGGCGTTCGACGGGCAGCTGCTCAACCTCCCCTCGGGCGCGGAGCGGCCAGTCTCGGAAGCGCTGCTGATGGCGTACTCGGGCATCCACGCGCCGCTGCCGACGCACGACCGTCCTGTCGCCGAACGGCGACAACGTCGCCGAGAGCCAGACGCTCGCCTACAAGCTCGTGCGACCTTCGACGGTGACGGCGAGCCTCGTAGCGCCTGACGGCTCGACGCGGCCGGTCTTCTCCGGCCCGGCCGCCCCGGGCACGTATCCGTTCACGTGGACCGGCCGTACGGCGGACGGTGCACTCGAGCCCGAGGGCCCCTGGCGCTGGGTCGTGAGCGCTACGGACGACCGTGGCCAGCCGTCCTCGTTCGAGCGGCCATTCTCTCTCAACACGACGCTCGGCTTCGGCAGGGCGGTTCCGCCGGCGCTCTCCGTTCCGCGCAGGCAGGCACGCGTGGTCGCACAGTTCGAGCTGGCTCGAGCGGCCTCTGTGACGTCCCGCATCGAGACGCCGTCAGGGACGATCGTCAGGAAGGCGACCCCGGCGGTCACGCTGCAGCCGGGTGCCGCGACGGTCTCGTGGGACGGCCGCACGAACAGGGGCGCCGCCGTCCACTCGGGGACGTATGTGGCGCGCATGACGGCGAAGAACTCGGCAGGCTCCGTCTCGCTGACGTCGAAGTTCACGGTGCACCGGACACGCTCCGGCAAGGCCAGTCGTTAACCTCGCTCTCGCCCCTGTGCTCATCGCCTCGATCACGTCGTCGGTCACCGATGCTCTGACGTCGTTCATCGGCGATCACGGCGTCTACGCCGTCTTCGTGCTGATGTTCGTGGACGCGGTGCTGCCCGCGGCCAGCGAGCTCGTGATGCTCTACGCGGGCGCGCTTGCCGCCGGCGCCTTCGTCGGCCAGGACGTCGTCGTCTTCGGACGCGAGGTTCCCAGCGGCTGGCAGTCGTTCGCCGTCATGGTCGCGGCGGGGACGATCGGCTACACGCTCGGCTCGCTCGCCGGCTGGGGGATCGGCGACTACGGCGGCCGCCCGCTCGTCGAGCGACACGGCAAGTGGTTCCATCTCTCGCCGGAGCGGTTCGCGCGCGCCGAGCGCTGGTTCGACCGCTGGGGAGGCGAGGCGGTCTTCCTCGGCCGCATCACGCCCATCGTCCGCTCGTTCGTCTCCATCCCGGCGGGCGTGTTTCGCCACCCGCTCGGCCGCTACACGCTGCTGACGTTCATCGGCTCGACGCTGTGGTGCCTCTTCTTCGCCGGGATCGGCTGGGCCGTCGGCGAGAACTGGGAGAGCTTCCATCACGCGTTCCGCTACGTCGAGTACGCCGTTGCCGGCCTGCTCGTTGTCGGTTTGGGCTACCTCGTGCTCCGCTGGCGTTCCTCTAGACTCAATCGGCGTGCCTCGGATTCCTCTCTTTAAGCCCGCGGCGCAGTACGGACCCCTTCTACCGGAGCTGAAGCAGCGGCTCGGCGAGGTGCTCGACGGCGGCGAATTCATCCTCGGGCCGAACGTTCGAGCCTTCGAGCAGGAGTCCGCGACCTACCTCGGCGTACCGCATGCGATCGGCGTCGCCAACGGCACCGATGCCATCGTGCTGGTGCTGCGGGCGCTCGAGATCGGGCCCGGGGACGAGGTCGTCTGCCCCGCCTTCACGTTCTACGCGACGGCCGAGGCGATCGCCTCCGTCGGCGCCACGCCGGTCTTCGCCGACATCGACCCGCTGACGCTGAATCTCGACCCCGCCGACGTCGAGCGCCGATTGACGCCGCGAACGCGGGCGATCATGCCCGTGCACCTGTTCGGCAACCCGGCGTCGCTCGAAGAGCTGGCCGCGCACGGTTTGCCGCTGATCGAGGACGCGGCGCAGGCGTTCGGAGCCGACGGCGTCGCCACGACCGGAGTGGCGTCGACGTTCAGCTTCTATCCGACGAAGAACCTCGGCGGCATCGGCGACGGCGGGCTCGTGACGGCGCTCGAGGACGAGCTGGCGGAGCGCGTGCGGCTGCTGCGCTTCCACGGCTCGCGCGACAAGCGCGACTTCCACTACGTCGGCACGAACTCGCGGCTGGACGAGCTGCAGGCAGCCGCCCTGCGGCTGTTCCTGGAGCATCTCGACGGCTGGAACGCGCAGCGCCGCGAGGCGGCAGCGCGGTATGCCGAGCTCGGCCTCGGCGAGCTGGTCGAGCTGCCGGCCGACGACGGCGCGCACGTCTTCCACCTCTACGTCGTGCGCTCTCCCGAGCGCGACCGGATCGCGGCGGCGCTGGCCGAAGCCGACATCGGCAGTGCCTCGTACTACAACACCCCGCTTCACTTGCAGCCTGCGCTGAGCTACCTCGGCTGGCAGCCGGGCTCGCTGCCAGAGACCGAGCGCGCCGGCCGCGAGAACCTCGCGCTGCCCATGTGGGTGGGGATCGACGTCGAGTCGCAGGAGCGTGTCGTCGAAACAGTGCGCGGCGCCGTGGCCGTGGGGGTCGCCACGTGATCAACCGGCACCGCATCTGGCAACTGCTGGCGGACGCCGGCCTGATCGCTGCCGCGTGGTACCTCGCGTTCCGCCTGCGCTTCGACACGCCGCGTATCCCGCCGTACTACGAGACGCTGCTCTGGCGCTCGCTCCCGATCGTCGTCGTCGTGCAGTTGGCGATCTTCTTCCTCTTCGGCTTCTACAACCGCTGGTGGCGCTACGTCTCCACACGCGACATGTGGACGCTCGTGCGCGGCGCCTCGGTGGCGTGCCTCGTCTCGAGCCTCGTCGTGTACTTCGCCGCCCCGGTCGAGCAGATCCGGCTGCCGCGCTCGATCGCGATCATGGACTGGCTGTTGCTGCTGGCGTTCGTGGCCGGCTCTCGCATGCTCGCCCGCACGATCCTCGAGCGCCCGTCGACGAAGGGGATCGTCGCGCGCGGCAAGAGAGGTCATCGTCGCCGGCGCAGGCGACGCCGCGCAGGTGATCGTGAAGGAGATGCTGAAGACGCAGGCACTCGGCACCACGCCGATCGGCCTCGTCGACGACGACCCGCGCAAGCAGAACCTCCGCGTGCACGGCGTGCGCGTCCTCGGCACCACTGCGGATCTCCCGCGAATCCTCCGCGAGCAGCATCCCGACGAGGTGCTGATCGCCATGCCGTCGGCGACGGGCGAGACGCGCCAGCGTGTGGTCGATGCCGCACGCGCGGCGGGCGTGCCCGTCAAGACCCTCCCGGGGCTGCACGAGATGATCGCGGGCGACGTCGATCTGGCGCCACAGATCCGCCCGGTGCAGGTGGAGGACGTGCTCGGACGGGAGCAGGTGGAGGTCGATCTCGAATCGGTCGCGAAGTACCTCGCCGACGAGACGGTGCTCGTCACCGGCGCCGGCGGCTCGATCGGCTCCGAGCTCTGCCGGCAGATCGCCCGTATCGGGTGCAAGCGGCTGATCCTCGTAGAGCAGGGCGAGACGCCGCTGTTCGAGATCGAGCGCGAGCTCGTCGACCAGCGCGGCTTCCCGCCCAGCGTGCCGGTGCTGGCCGACGCAGGCAACCGGCAGAAGATGCGGCAGGTGTTCGAGCGCTACACGCCGGGCGTCGTCTTCCACGCCGCTGCGTACAAGCACGTGCCGCTGATGGAGGCGAATCCGCTGGAGTCGGTGCGGAACAACACGCTCGTGACGCGGACGATGGCCGAGGTGGCGATCGAGTTCGAGGCGAGCCGCTTTGTGCTCGTCTCCACGGACAAGGCCGTCAACCCGAAGACGGTCATGGGCCAGTCGAAGGCGCTCTGCGAGTGGATCGTGGAGGCGTTCGGCCACCGGCAGGACATCCCTACGCGCTTCGTCGCCGTGCGCTTCGGGAACGTGCTCGGCTCGTCAGGAAGCGTGATTCCGATCTTCCGCCGCCAGATCGAGCGCGGCGGGCCGTTGACCGTCACGCATCCTGAGATGACGCGGTACTTCATGACGATCCCGAGGCGGTGTCGCTGGTCGTCCAGGCCGGCGCCATCGGCGGCCGCGGCGAGGTGTTCCTGCTCGACATGGGCGAGCCCGTGCGCATCATCGATCTGGCGCGCAACATGATCGAGCTGTCGGGCAAGGAGCCTGAGCGCGACATCCGCATCGAGTTCATCGGCGCGCGGCCGGGAGAGAAGCTCCACGAGGAGCTCTGGTCGGACGGCGAGACGGTCTCGGATACCGGCCACGCGAAGATCTACCTCGTCACGCGGCCTTCGATCGACGCGGAGTGGCTCGACGAGGAGCTGGCGGCCCTCGAGCGACTCGTCGACGAGGGCGACACGCTGGAGCTCGTTGCGAAGCTTGCGGGGATGATGAAGGAGCCACGTCGCGTCGCGGTGGGACGAGACACGATCGAACGCTAGGAGTCGATCGCGGGCTTCGAGACCTCTCATGTCGAGGTTGAAGCAAGGCTTCTCGACGCAGCTCTGGGCACGAGTGCTCACGTGCTGGAAGCCGGCTGCGGGCGGACGACGCGGCTCGCCGCTTACCGCGATCGCATCGATGAGCTGACCGGCGTCGATCTCGACGCGGACGGAGGTCGCGAGAACCGCACGCTCGACCGCTTCGTCGTCGCCGATCTCTGCGAGAGGCTGCCCTTCGACGACGGGGCATTCGATCTCGTCTACGCGAACTTCGTGATCGAGCACCTCCCGTCGCCGCTCGGGCGCGTTCGACGAATGGCGCCGGGTGCTCAGGCCGGGCGGGAGCCTGATCGTCGTAACGAGCAACCGCGCCAACCCGCTGCTGGCGACCGCAAGCCTGCTCCCGATGCGAGGCAGACGCGCACTGAAGCGTCGCGGTGCCGGCGCGGTCGAACGGGACGTCTTCCCGACGTTCTATCGCGCGAACACGCCTCGTCGTCTCGCCTCGCTGCTCGCCGAGGCCGGCTTCGAAGGCGTCTCGGTCGCCTGCGTCGCAACCCTCCATCGCTACGGCAAGAAGCTGCCTCCGCTCGATCGCGTGCTCCTCGCTTCGGAACGCGTCGTGCCGGAGGCGCTGCGCTCGACGATCGTCGCGTGGTATCGGGCGGTGGAGGAACCGGGCCGCCGGTTGCCCGACGGCCCGGTTCTGAGTCCTGCGCTAGATACCCGGCAGCTTCAGCAAGACGAGCTGGCCGCCTTCCTTCTTGAAGAAGTAGTCCGGGCCGTTCGGCGGCGGGCCGCCGAGACGATCCGGGCCCGCTTGCTTGGCGACCCAGTACGAGTGCGCCTGGATGGTCAGGAAGAACGCCCCGGCGCCGAAGGCAGCGGAAGCGTCCACTATGCCGCTCGACTCCCACGCACCAAGCCGGCCGGCGCTTGCCGCGTCCACGTCGATCGCACCCAGGGCCGGGTTCGCGTTCTCATCCAACGACTGGTCGACCGCCACGAGCACGGTCTTCGACGCGTCGGGGTCAGCGACGCCCAACGGAACGCGCCAGAGGCGGGCGGTGGTCTTGTTCGGCGCCCGCCGGCAGCGCGTAGTTGTTGTTGCCGCTCGGGTCCTCAGTGACCAGCAAGTTGCCGTTCGCGGTCGTCTCGAGGTTGTCCGGCTGGTGGATCTCGTTGATCGAGTTCACCGGGTCGGTTGCGCCCGTAGCGACGTCGTCACCCTGCACGAGGATCGAGATCTCGGCCTCCGTCGGGGTGCCGGTTCCGTTCGGATCGAGCACCATCTTGTAGATGCGTCCGTTCGTCGACACCAACGCCGGGTTGGCGGCGCCCAGGGTCGCCCGTCCCGAGTCGGCGAGGTAGACGACGTTGGACGTGTTCTTGTCGTACGCGATGTCCTCGATGCGAATGAAGTCGAAGACATCGTTGGGCAGCGCTGGGTGTGTTCGAGACGTTGCCCCACTGGTCGAGGATCCACTGCGGCCCATCCGGGGGTACGGAGGGGCTCCCCGACGGCACCGGGTAAGCGGGGAAATCGACGGCCTGGGTCAGCTCGTGGCCGTCCGCCGCCTTGCCCCTGGCGATGTTGTCGGGGACGGGCAGGAAGTTCCCGCTGATCGTCTCGCCGGGCTGAAGGTCGAAGTAGTCGTTGTCTGTGCCGTCGGCGACGAACGCGTGGAGCGTGCCCTCGTCGGCCCAGAGCTCGTCCACGTCACTCGCCGTGTACATGTACAGCTGGGACGATGCCGGGGGGTTCGTCTGGAACGTGTCGTCGCCTGACAGCATCACGATCTCCTCGAAGCCCGGGATCGCGACCTGGTTCTCGTGGTTGTGCCGGCCCATCCCGTAGATGGGCTTGGTCTTGCCGTTCTTCACGTCGTGCGCGACGGTGACGCCTGCCTGCTCAGCACCCGGTGAAGCCGGCGTGATGAATGTCGGGCCGGGCCATGCAGTGCCGCTGCGGAAGACCCAGTCCTGCGCCTCCTCGTTCGTGAAGAGGATCGGCTTCTCGAAGCCCTCGACCGCCGTGGCCAGGTAGTTCGAGCAGAAGCGCTGGAAGTTCTGGAGCCCCTGGATGGCCTTCGAGGCATGGTTGACGCCACCACTGTGCTGGTTGAAGTTGAGTTGGCTGACCTCGGAGTTCGTGAAGTCGTTCTGGTTCAGCTCGACTCCGCCCGCCTGCGGCCAATTGGCCGCGAACGGAAACGGCACGGTCGACGTCTCGTGGTTGACGTAGACGTCGGCGCGGCCGTTGCCGCGCGGGTAGACCGCCACGCCGTCAGGAAGCGACTCGAACGTGTAACCGCCCGGCATTGTGTCGCCGACCGAGATGATCGCGTCCGCGGACGAGTTGGCCGGTGCACCCGTGGAGAACGTCACCATCGCAGCTTGCGACGTGTTGTAGCCGGCGGCGTTCGGGCCGCCCGAGGCCACGCTCGCCACGATGGTGGCAGCAAGTGCGCCGGCGGCGATCGTGCCGACGATGGGCCGTCGTGCTCTGAACATCACTTCCCTCCCTTTCCCCAGGATGTGCTGCTGACGCGTACTACCTACCCAGTTGGCGGAAGAAGAATCTCGAGCAGCTCGCGTGGGTCTCGGCGGATGCGCGCGGTGGGGGCGGCACTGCGCCTCGTCACGTCGATGGCGTGTGGATCGGTGAGTAGCCGTAGCCGCCCGTCGCGGATCAGTTGCTCGTCGACGCCGCCGAGCCGGCCGGCGAAGATCGTGTAGACGGGGACGCCGAGTGCGACGGCCTCGCGGTTCATCGTGCCGCCCGCCGAGATGACGAGGTCGGCTGCCGCAAGCAGGCTCTGGGCATCGACGGCGTGCTCGGGCACGATCGCAGACGGCAGAGCGAGCGACTGCACGTGGGCGCGTTGCTCGGCCGTGCGTGGAAGGACGACAGCGTGGACGTCCTCGCGCCGACCGAGCAGTTCGAGCGTTCGGGGGAAGACGGGGTTGCCGCCCCGGTGGTAGAGCGCGATGTCAGGCGGCGGGCGCAGAACGACCACGATGCGCGACGCATCGACGCCCAGCTCGGCGGGGACGGTGGGATCCGGCTCGAAGTCGGCGAGGTAGTACTCCTCCTTGAGACCGGCGTAGCGAGCGAGCTTCGGCGGGCGTAGGCCGTAGCGACTGAGTCGCTCGGCCGGGATGGACTCGGGCACGACGACGCGCGTCGCAGCGCGGGCGCCGAACTGGTGCTGGGCGAGCGCGAACTCGTAGTCGAAGGTCGTCGTGGACGGGACGCCAAGGCTCCGTGCCGTCAGCGTCAGGTCGTGCGAGCCGTGCGCGAGCGCCGCGTCGAACGACCTCCGGCGTGCCCACTGGCGCAGCTGCCTGAGGCGACTCGCCATCACCCGCGACTTGCCTAGTCGCGACCTGCCTCCGTGCGTGCCGACGAAGGTGGCGTCGAGGCTGTGTAACCGGAGCAACTCCTCGGTCTGCGCGAACGCACGTGCCGTCACCTCGACGTCGTGGCCGTCATCCCGCAGCAGCTGAATCAGCGGGCGGAAAAACAGCACGTGCGGCGAGTTCGTGATGTCGATCCAGACGCGCACCGCGGCGACTCTACAGCGAGACTGGCCATGTCCCAGTGCCTGGCACTGGCGGCGCGCATGGTATAAGCGAAGCTTATGGATACGAGGCAGCTGAGAGCGTTCTGCGCCGTGGTTGAACGAGAGAGCTTCTCGCGCGCCGCCGCGATCCTCGGCGTGACTCAGCCCGCAGTGAGCCAGCAAGTCCGCTCGCTCGAGAAGCGCGTCGGCATCCAGCTTCTCGACCGCTCCGGCCGTCGCGTCGTTCCCACAGACGCCGGGGCGCGGCTCTATCGAAGCGCCCAGCGACTGCTCGCGCTGGAGGAGCAGATGCTCGCGGAGCTCGGGGAGCCCCGGTTTGGCCCGCTCACCGGCGCGCTGGAGATCGGGGCATCGACGGGACCGGCGGCGATCGTCGTACCACTCCTGCTGTGCGAGTTTCACCAGGCGAATCCGTCGCTCGACGTTCGCCTGTCCGTCCACGACACGCAGACCGTGGTCTCCCTCGTCGCGGAGCGTGAGCTCGAGCTGGGAATCGTCGGCGCGGCTCGACGCCGCCGAGCGGTGGAGTTCGAGCCGTTCTTCTCGGACGAGGTGATCCTCGTCTGCCCGCCGGGGCACCCGTCGGCGGGCCGGACGATCGCCGTTGACGAGCTGCCCGAGATCCCTCTCATCCTCATGCAGGACGGCGCGGGTGTCCGTCAGCTGCTCGAAGACGAGCTGCGCCGCCAGAGCAAGCGGCTTCGTGACCTGAACGTCGAGCTCGTGCTCGGGCTCCAGGAGTCCGTCAAGAGCGCCGTGCAGGCGGGTCATGGCGCGACGTTCATCTCCCGGCGGGCCGTCGAAGCCGACCTCGCCGCCGGGACACTCGCGGAGATTCGGGTCGGCGGCCTCGACCTGCAGCGGCAAATCTCGATAGCTCGCGCGGCGGGTCGCGTTCCGAGCCGCGCCGCGGAGGCATTCGGCTCGTTCGCCAAGGACAGGTTGAAGTGATCGTCCGTTGGGGTCTCGATCAGCTCGCCCCGCTGCTCGGCGAGCTCGGCATCGAGCAGCCGTTCCTCGTCGCCAGCCAGCGCTGGGACGGCGCCGGCTTCCCGGCCGCCGCCAGGTGGACCGAGGTCCCGTCACATCGCGTTGCCGTCCCGGAGACCGTCGACGGCGTACTGGCCGTTGGTGGCGGCAGCGCCATCGACACGGCCAAGGCGGCTTCAGCGGCGAGTGGCCTGGCGCTCGTGTCGGTGCCGACGACGTACTCGGGCTCCGAGTGGACGGAGTTCTTCGGCGTTCGCGAGCCGGACAAGCGCATGGTCGGGGGCGGCGGCGGAGCGAACCTCGCCGGCATCGTCTACGAGCCGGAGCTGACGCTCGACCTTCCTCGTCCCGAGTCCGGAGGCACCGCCATGAACGCGCTGGCCCACTGCGTGGAAGCCCTCTATCCCGGCGATCTCGAATCCGCGCGACGCGGCGCAGCGCTGATCGTCGAGTGGCTGCCGCGGGTGCTCGACGAGTTGCGCGACCTGGAGGCGCGTACCCGTCTGCTCGAAGGCGCGGAGGCCGCCGGCGCAGCGCTCGCGGCGCACGGCCTCTATCTCGGCCACGCCATGGCGCAGGGCGTCGGCGGCCGCTACGGACTTCCCCACGGGGCGCTCAACGCCATCTGCCTGCCGGCGGCGATGCGGTTCAACGCTGCCGCGGCGCCGCTCGCGCTCGAAGTCGTGCCCATCGAGACGGTGGAGGCACTGGCGCGAATCGCAGGCTTCACGCGCCTTCGTGACCTCGGCGTTCCCGAGGGCGATCTGGACGAGCTGGCCGAGGCGATCGCGCTCCGGCCGGGCGCGCGCGCCAACCCGCGTTCGGCAAGCGCGGCGGAGATCGCCGAGCTGCTGCGCTCGGTCTGGTAGGTCGCGCCGGTTGTAACTCTGCCGAAACTGCGATTAAATCCGGGGCCGGGCGTTCAACGACGAAAGGACCGACCTACATGGACAAGCTTGCGGAGATCAACCACGGCGCGAAAGTCGTGCTGGGCGCATCCATCCTCTTCCTGATCATCTCGTTCTTCAACTGGCAGGAAGTCGATCTCGGCGCTTTCGGTGAAGTCGGCGTCAGCATGTGGAACGGCGTGGGCTGGATCGCGGGCTTGCTGGCGATCGCAATCATTGTCTGGCAGGCGATCAGGCTCTCGAACCTGAACCTCGAGATCGGCGTCGGGCCGGCCATGGTCACCGCGTTTCTCGCCTTGCTCCTCCTGCTCTTCACGGTCATCAAGTTCTTCGCAGACAGCGAGGTCCGCACGTGGGCCGCATGGGTCGGGCTCATCCTCGCGATTGCGGTCGCGGGCGGCGCGTGGGCGAACATGAAGCTGACCGGCGAGAGCATCGCCGACCTTCAGAAGCTACGGCGGTACGGGTGCAGCCGGAGGCGGAGCCTCTGGTGGAGGTGGGTCGAGCGCTCCGTCCTCGACGCCCACCGACACGACGCCGCCCCCGCCGCCGGCGCCTCCGCCTTCGTCTGGCGACGACACTCCAGGCTCGTAGCGTCCCTTCGCAGCTGGGCCTCTCCCGCTGAGGAGGGGCCCGCCGCTGCGTGATGAATAAGCATCGCTAATTTCAGGAATTAGCTATACTCCTGCAGTTGTGGCGCTGTCGCTGACATTCGACGTTCTCGTCGTCGGTTCGGGCGCATCCGGCCTGGCGGCTGCAGTCAGCGCGGAGACCGACGGAAGACGGGTAGGGCTCGTGACGAAGGGTGCGCTCCAGTCCTGCAACTCCGCGAAGGCACAGGGCGGTATTCAGGCCGCCTTCGGCGAGGACGACTCGCCGGAGCAGCATGCGGCTGACGTCTGGGCGAGCTCCCACGAGACGGCCGACCTCGGGCTCGTCGAGATCCTCACGGCGGAGGCCCCGTCGACCATTCACTGGCTCGAGGAGCAGGGCGTCGACTTCACGCGCGAGTAATGGCGCCTTCGGGCGGTCTGGCGGCTACCGGCTCGCGCGCTGCGGCGGCGCGACGCGCAAGCGCCTTCTGCAGGTCGGCGACAGAACCGGTCACGCGATCACGAAGGCCCTCCGGCGAGTGGTCGAAGCGTCGAGCGCGCAGACGTTCCCGAAGTCGCCGCTCGAGGAGCTCGAGCAGACGCCGGCAGGGTGGCGCGCCCGCTGCGGCGAGCACGAGATCGAAGCCGGCGCCGTCGTGCTGGCCGCCGGCGGCCGCTGCTATCGCGAGGCGGAGGAACGCGGCGAGCTCTCCACGAACCATCAGGGCGCCACGGGCGAGGTGACGCAGATCGCCCTGGGTCTCGGCGCCGAGGCACGCGACCTCGATGCGCTCCAGTACCACCCGAACGGCGGCGCGTGGCCGGAGAACATGCAGGGCTACTCGATCCCGGAGACGACGCGGGCATACGGAGCTGTTCTGCTGAACGCCGACGGCGAGGAGTTCACCGACTCGCTCGGCGCTCGCGACGTCGTCTCGCAGGCGATCTTCGACGAGGTTGCGAAGGGAAAGGGCGTGGAGTCGCCGGACGGCCGCCCGGCCGTCTACCTCGACACGACGCGCATTCCGGAGGCGGACGCGGACATCTCGCTGCCGTACATGCTCCGCCGCTACCGCGGCGGCGGCATCGACCCGCTCTCGGAGCCGATCCTCACGTACCCCGTCCTCCACTACCAGAACGGCGGTCTCGTCATCGACGAGCACGGCGAGACGACGGTGCCCGGCCTCTTCGCCTGCGGTGAGATCGCCGGCGGCACGCACGGGCGGAACCGGATGATGGGCAACTCGCTGCTCGAGTGCTGCGTCTTCGGGCGGCGCGCCGGGCGGGCTGCCGCCGCGAGGGCCGCATGATCGCCACCGATCTCCAGAAGGTGGTCGAGGACGCAGCGGCCCACCTCTACGTGTGGGCGCTGAAGGACATTCCGCAGGATCTGCGCGATGCGCTCGCAGACGCGGCCGGCCGCGAGACGCACCCGACGGGCAAGCGCGTGCTGGACACGATCCTCAAGAACGTCCAGGTGGCCGAGGAGCGGGCGAACCTCGTCTGCCAGGACACCGGCATCGCCGTCTACTACTGCCGCGTCGGCGAAGGCTTCCCGCTCCATCCCGCGCGGATCTACGAGGCGCTGTACGACGGCACCGAACGCGCCACGGTCGAGCATCCGCTGCGCTCGAACACCGTGCACACGCTGACGCGCGAGAACACCGGCGCCAACGTCGGCTACCGCGTGCCGATCGTCCACTGGGAGTTCGTTGCGGACTGGGACGGGCTGGACGTCAAGTGCGTGCCCAAGGGCTCGGGCTCCGAGAACATGAGCTTCCTCAAGATGTGCGTGCCCGCCGACGGCGTCGCCGGAATCAAGAGGTTCGTGCTGGACTCGATCGTCGGCGCCGGGCGGTAAGCCTTGCCCGCCCGGCATCGTCGGCGTCGGCATCGGCGGCTCGGCCGACTACGCGATGCATCTCGCGAAGGAGGCGATCGCTCGGCCGGTCGGAACTCGGAACGACGATCCGCTCGTCGCCGAGCTCGAGCAGGAGCTGACGGGACTGCTCAACGAGACGGGCATCGGGCCGATGGGCCTCGGCGGCGACGTGACCGTGCTCCAGGTGCCACGTCGAGCACGCCGACACGCACATGACGCTGAACCCCGTCGCCGTCAACTACCAGTGCTGGGCGGCACGCCGGGCGAGCGCGCACGTGACCGCCGACGGTGTCGTCGACTTCGACCGGGACGCCTGATGGCAGAACATCGCCTCACCTTCCCGGCCGACCGAGGACGAGATCCGCAAGCTGCGCGCGGGCGACCTCGTCACGGTCGACGGCCACATCATCGGCATCCGCGATCGCACGCAGGTGCGAATCTTCGACCAGGGGGTCGAGCCGCCGTGGGATCTGAACGGCGCGTTCCTCCTGCACACTGCGCCGGGCGTCCGCAAGCTCGGCCCGGGGAAGTACGAGCCGATGTGCGTGGGCACGACGACGTCGGCGCGCATGGTGCGCTTCACCGAGCCGCTCGGGCGCGACTACGGCGTCCGTGCCATCTGCGGCAAGGGCGGCCTACCGGACGAGGCGATCGAGCCGATGCGCAAGCACGGGATGGTCTACTTCGCCATCGTCGGCGGCGCGGCGGCGCTCGAGACCACGCAGATCGAAGAGATCGAAGAGGTGGCCTGGGAGGAGCTCATGCCCGAGTGCCTCTGGAAGTTCCGCGTCAAGGACTTCGGGCCGCTGTGGGTCGGGCATCGACTCGCACGGCAACTCGATGTTCCACGACGTCCAAGAGCAGGCGACGAAGAAGCTGGAGGAGCTCTATGAGCGAATTTGACCTGGATCTGGGGCTGCCTCCGCGAAACGGCGGCCTGACGCACGTGATCGACAAGGGCCTCGGGCCACGGGCGGTCGAGGATCTGCTGGAGACCGCTGGCACGTACATCGACATCGTCAAGCTCGGGTGGGGCACGGGCGTGGTGACGCCGAACCTCGTGCGCAAGCTCGAGCTCTACCGGGAGGCCGGCAAGCCCGTCGTCTGCGGCGGGACGTTCTTCGAGGTGGTCTTCGTGCGGGACAAGCTCGACGAGTACCGCTCATGGCTCACGAAGCACGGATTCACGCACGTCGAGATCTCCGACGGCGTGGTCGACATGCCGCGCGAACGGAAGCTCGAGCTGATCGCCGATGTCGCACGCGACTTCACGGTGCTCTCCGAGGTCGGCTCGAAGGACGCCGAGGTCGTGTACGCGCCCTACCAGTGGGTCGAATGGATCAAGGAGGAGCTCGAAGCAGGCGCCTGGAAGGTGATCACCGAGGGGCGCGAGGGCGGCACGGCCGGCATCTACCGCCCGAGCGGCGAGATGCGAACTGGGCTCGTCGACGAGATCGTCCACGGTGTCGAGGTGTCCGATGTGATCTTCGAGGCGCCCACGAAGGCCTCGCAGGCGTGGTTCGTGCAGCACTTCGGTCCAGGGGTCAACCTCGGAAACATCCCGCCCGACGAGGTGATCGCGCTGGAGACGCTGCGCCGCGGCCTGCGCGCCGACACGCTGAAGGAGGTGCTGCTTGGTTCTGAGCAGCCCGCATAGCGATACAGCAGTCATCCCCGATTCCGAGCAACTCGGCGCCGAGGAGCTGATCCTCGCCGCCTACGAGCGCTTCGGCGACAAGCTCTGCCTCACGTGCTCCTGGCAGAAGCAGTCGTCGGTGCTCGTGCACATGGTCGCCGAGCTGGGCGTGAAGATCGACATCGTCGAGCTCGACACGCACCTCTTCTTCCGCGAGTCCTACGACACACGCGAAAGGCTCGTCGAGCGCTACGGGATCGAGCTGATCCGCCCGGAGATCCCGACCGTGGCCGAGCAGCACAAGCAGGAAGGGCCGAACCTCTGGGAGCGCGACCCCGATCGCTGCTGCCACGTGCGCAAGGTCGAGCCGCTGATCCGTGCGCTCCAGCCGTACGATGCGTGGATCTCCGGCATCCGCCGCGACCAGTCGCCGAGCCGCGTCGACACGCCGCAGATGGTGTGGTCTGACCGCTACCGCGTCTGGAAGCTCCACCCGCTTGCCGGCTGGGACGAGCAACGCGTGTGGGCTTACGTCGCCGCCAACGAGATTCCCTACAACCCGCTCCACGATTCCGGGTACCGTTCGATCGGCTGCATTCCCTGCACGCGACCGACCGCGCCGGACGAGGAAGAGCGCGCCGGGCGCTGGGCGGGATCGGACAAGCTGGAATGCGGTATTCATCTCGATGAGACAGGAAAGGACGCATGACCCAGCACATCTACGCGCACGAGCACCCCGAGTCGGAGCACAAGCGAGACGGTGGCTTCACGCTGTGGTTCACCGGCCTCTCGGGCTCCGGGAAGTCGACCATCGCGCACCTCGTCGGGCCTGAGCTCGACCGGCGCGGCCATGTCGTCGAGTACCTCGACGGCGACACGGTCCGGACGCGTCTCTCGAAGGGCCTTGGGTTCTCCAAGGAGGACCGCGACACGAACATCGAGCGCATCGGCTGGGTCGCATCGCGCCTGACGCGGCAGGGTGGCGCGGTCATCGCCGCGGCCATCTCACCCTACGAGGAGACGCGTCAGACTGCGCGGGCGATGGTCGAGGAGTGGGGCACGTTCGTGGAGGTGCACGTCGCGGCGTCCGTGGATGAATGCGCGAAGCGCGACGTCAAGGGGCTCTACGAGAAGGCGTTTGCGGGCGAGATCAAGGGCTTTACGGGCGTCGACGACCCGTACGAGGAGCCAGCCAACCCCGAGCTCGTGCTCGACACCGAGGCGCACTCGCCGACGGAGTCGGCGCAGCTCGTCGTCGCCAAGCTCGAGGAGCTGGGGCTCGTGCAGGCCGCGGTGGCCTCGTGAGCGCGAGCGCGGTCACCGTCGAGCACCTCATCAGTCCGCATGGCGGGACGCTCGTCGACCGCACGGGCGACCGGCCCGATGGCGTCGACACTCTTGACCTGCTGACCCTCACCTCCCGCGAGGTGTCCGACCTCGACATGCTCGCGTCGGGCGCCCTGTCGCCGCTGGAGGGTTTCATGGGCCGCGAGGACTACGTGGCGGTCGTCGGCGGCATGCGCCTGACGTCCGGCCTGCCCTGGGCGCTGCCCGTCTGCCTGGCCGTGGACGAGGCCCCAACGGGTGACGCCGTCGCCCTCGCCGACGAGGAGGGCCGCCTGCTCGCGACGCTCGAGGTGCAGGAGGTCTTCGAGTACGAGAAGGAGCACGAGGCCGAGCAGTGCTTCCGCACGACGGATGCCGAGCACCCTGGCGTGGCGCGCCTGTACGACCAGAAGCCGCTCTATCTCGGCGGCCGCGTCACCGTCTTCGAGCGCGTGCCGCCGCCGTATCCCGAGATCGCCAACGACCCGGCCGGGACGCGTGCGACGTTTGCCGAGCGCGGCTGGCGGCGCGTCGTCGGCTTCCAGACTCGCAACCCCATCCACCGCGCGCACGAGTACTTGACCAAGGTCGCGCTCGAAACGGTCGACGGCCTGCTCGTCCACCCGCTCATCGGCGACACGAAGTCGGACGACGTGCCTGCCGACGTGCGCATCGAGTGCTACCGGAAGCTACTCGGCGACTACTACCCGGAGGATCGCGTGCTCCTCTCCGCCTTCCCGGCGGCGATGCGCTACGCCGGTCCACGCGAGGCGATCTGGCACGCGATCTGCCGTAAGAACTACGGCTGCTCGCACTTCATCGTCGGCCGCGACCACGCGGGCGTAGGCGACTACTACGGCACATACGACGCGCAGCTCATCTTCGACGACTTCGAGCCGCACGAGCTCGACATCGAGCCGATGTTCTTCGAGCACACGTTCTGGTGCAATGTCTGCGGGTCGATGGCGAGCACGAAGTCGTGCCCGCACGGGTCCGAGGACCGCGTCTTTCTTTCGGGGACGAAGGTGCGAGAGATGCTCGGTGAAGGTGAGGTACCACCGGTCGAGTTCACGCGGCCCGAAGTCGCAGAGGTTCTGATCGAGGCGTACAGAAACAGCTAGCGGTGACCTGGCAGTACACCCTTCTTGGGTTGTTGACGGGGGTGCTCGTCGGGATGACAGGCATGGGCGGCGGTTCGCTGATGACGCCGTTGCTCGTCTTCCTCTTCGGTGTGCCGCCGTCGACGGCTATCGGGACGGACATCGCACACGGCGCCGTATTCAAGAGCGTCGGCGCCTTCCAGCACCGGCGCATGGGCAATGTCCGCGCGCTTCTGGCCGGGTGGATGCTCGTCGGGTCGGTGCCCGCGTCGCTGATCGGCGTGTGGGTCAACGTGCAGCTGACCGAACGCTATGGCGACGACGTCGAGTCGGTGATGGGGCAGGTGCTCGGCGGTGCACTGCTCTTCGGAGCCGTCGGGCTGATCGCGAAGAGCCTCGTCCAGAAGGAGGCGATTGGCGACGTCGACTGGGAGCTGACGCGACGGGACCGGATCGCGGCGGTTCTCATCGGCGTCTTCGGCGGGTTCATCGTCGGCCTGACGTCCGTGGGCAGCGGTGTCTTCTTCGGGCTGACCCTGCTCGTCGTCTTCCCGCTGCGCGCCCACAAGGTCGTCGGCACGGACATCTTCCACGCCGCCGTCCTCCTGTACGTGGCCGGAGCGGCGCACTGGGCGGCCGGCAACGTCGACTTCGGGATTCTGTCCTGGCTGCTGCTCGGCTCGATCCCCGGCGTCCTCATCGGCGGACGGCTCACGCTCTCCATCCCCGAGCGGCCATTGCGCCTCCTACTGGCGGGCGTCCTCGGCCTGGCCGGCATCAAGTTGCTCGACGTCCCGGGCGCGGGCATCATCGTCGTGGTCGCACTGGCCGCGGGAGCGACGGCGTTGCTCGTGTGGCTCGGCGCGGCACAGCTGGATCCGCTACCAGCGCGCCCGCGCTCCGGCCTAGAGCCGAACCGGCTAGCGACGTCACGGCGATCGGCGCTTCGCGGTGCTCGTGTTGCCCGCCTACGTCGAGCCGCAGTCCACGACGCCTCGCACACCGTATCGCTGGGCCGCCATACCCGGTCCCCCTCTAGAATCGGCGCGCCTTGGGGCGCCGCGCCATGTTTCTGCTCGTTCTCGCTCTGCTGGCGGGCTCGGCGGTTGCCTTCATCGTCACCGAGAACCTCAAGGTCGACCGCTCGCCCGTCACGGGCACAGGTGTGGACAAGATCTTCTCGCCCGTTTGCGCGTGTCCGCAAGAGCGCGCGCGCATCGCCTTCCGGCTACGGCGGGTTGACTCGCTAACCCTCGCGCTCGTCGACTCTGCTGGTCGTGAGGTGAGGACTCTCGTGGGACGAAAAGCCGGACAACCGCGGTGCGCATCACTTCTTCTGGGACGGACGCGACGACGAAGGGAGGCTGGTGCCCGAGGCCGAGTATCGGCCAAAGATTGATCTCAGCAAGGCCGATAGGACGATCGTCCTGCCGAACCCCATTCGCATCGACGTCACACCGCCGGACGTCACGCTGGTCTCGGTCACGCCTCGCGCGTTCTCTCCCGGGTGGGGATGGACGGAACGACCGCGTGACTGCTCGGTACCGGGTCGATGAGCCCGCGACGGTGCTGCTCACCGTGAACGGCGAGGTTCGCGTGCGCCGCCGTGGTCAGAGGACTCGAGGGCGGGTCCAGTGGCCGGGGACGGTCGACGGCGCGCGAGTTCCGCAGGGCATATACCGCGTCGCGCTCGAGGCTCACGATCGGGCGGGCAACCCCGGCCGTTCCACGCGACCGCGACCGGTCGTTGTGCGCTACATCGCACTTGTCCGCCGAAGGGTCGAGGTGGCGCCCGGGAAGATCTTCAGCATCCGCGTGCTCACGGATGTGCCGAGCTACCGATGGCGGTTCGCCGGGCGGACGGGTAGGGCATTGAGGGCCGAAGGCTTCGCCTTCGGGCTCCTTCTCGGGTTGGCCCGTACACGTTGACCGTCCGAGCCAGCGGCTTTTCGGATCAAGCTCGCGTGATCGTCCGGGAGGCCTTGCCATGAACGTTTTGGCGCAGGTGGGCGGTGTCCTCGGGTGCGCGGGGCTCGCGGCGCTGATCGCAGCTCGCGACCGACGTGTGCGGCTCGTCAGTCTTGCTGTGTGGGGAGCGGGGCTTGCGGCCCTTGCCGTCTCCCTAGCGCCGGAGGGCCACCGCTTGCTACCGCTCGCCGTTGCCCCCGCCGGTGCAGCCCTGTGCGTGGCCGGTGCCTGGTTGCTCCTTCGCTGGCCGTACCTCGTTGCGCTGCTCATGCTCGCGCTGATACCCGCCCGCTTTCCCGTCGACATCGGATCGGACGAGGCGAGGCTACTCGTGCCCCTCTACGCGGTAACCCTCGCCCAGGGCGCGGCACTGGCGTGGCAGCTCATCCGCGGCGACGGCCGGTTCCGTGAGCTTGGCCCGGTTGCTCTGCCGCTCGCGGCCCTCGTCATGTGGATGGGATTGACGATCATCTGGTCTGGTGACGTTCGCAAGGGCGCCATCGTCCTCGGGGCATTCGTGCTTCCGTTCGGACTGCTTGCCGTGGCGATTTCACGCCTCTCCTGGAGAGGTCGGTGGCTCACCTGGCTCCTGGGCGTTCTCGCCTCCACGGCGGTCGTCTATGCGCTGATCGGCGGTTATCAGTGGATCACAGGCGAGGTCTTCTGGAACCCCGGGCTGAAGGTCGGGAACGCCTACGCACCATTCTTTCGGGTGAACTCGGTGTTCTGGGATCCATCCGTCTATGGGCGGTATCTCACCGTGGCGATCCTCGCCGCGCTGGCGACGCTGCTGCTCGGCCGCATCGCCTCGACGCCGACAGTCTTGCTCGTGGGCGCCATCGTCGTGACGTGGCTGGGCCTCCTCGTGTCGTTCTCGCAGTCGAGCCTGCTAGCGCTGTCAGTCGGCGTCCTCGTCGCCGCGTCCGTGGCGTGGGGGTGGCGCACGAGCCTCGTGCTCGTGCTCGCCGGCGCCGTGTTCGCTGCGCTCATGCTGGCGATCCCGCAGGTGCGCAGCGAGGCCGTGGACAAGTCGCAGGCGGGCGTCAACAAGATCACCAGCGGCCGTTCGAACCTCATCGGACAGGGCGTGCGTATCGGGCTCGACAGTCCCGGTGATCGGGGTCGGTGTGGGCGGGTTTCAGCGGAAATATGCAAAACGAGTGGGGATTCTCGGCAAAGATCCACGCCGCACGGCCTCGCACACCACTCCCGTGACCGTGTTCGCGGAGCTCGGCGTCGTTGGCCTGCTCGCGTTCCTGGGCGTTGTCATCGCAGTCCTCGTCACGACGCTCCGTGGGCTCGGGGTCGGCTTTACGTCTCGCGTGTCGCTCGCGGTTGGAACTGCGCTCGTCGCGATTCTCGTGCACAGCCTGTTCTACGCCGCGTTCTTCGAAGACCCCATGACGTGGGGGCTGTTAGGTCTGGTCGGCCTCGTGGCCCGCTCGCCGAGGAAAGGCCCACCCCCGGCGACGCCCAGCGCTCCGTGAAGAGCACGCGATTCTTTCGTGCTCGTCGAGTCGTGTGGCGTGTCCGCAGGAGCGTTCCGCGGATGGCCCGACCCCTGTCGCGGGCGCTGCCCGCGTTCCCGTGCCCGCACAAGCCTGTGCTCGTCATCGGGTGTCCGCGATCCGGGACGAGTGTCCTTTTCCAGGCGCTCCTGCGGAGCGGAGCGCTAGGCTCGGTGCAGAGCGAGGGCCACGTCCTCTGGGACGAGTTCCACCACCCGCGAGATCGTGGCTGGGATTCCGATGCACTCGCGGCCACAGATGTGACCCCACGCGAGCGGCAGTACATCTATTGCGCCGTCAGGCTCTTCGGCGGCGGCCGTCGTTTCGTCGACAAGACGCCGGAGAGCTGTTTCCGCGTGCCCTATCTGGATGCCCTCTTCCCGGACGCGATGTACGTGTTCTTGCGGCAGGCGCGCGGCTGACAACGTCAGTTCGCTGATCGAGGGGTGGCGAGCCCGGCCACGGTTCGTCAAGTACCGGCTGCCCGAGACGCTCGAGGGACTCGGTGACCTGTCCGGCGATCGCTGGAGCTTCGTCTTGGTTCCAGGCTGGCGAGATCTACGCGACGCGCCCCTCGAGGAGATCTGCGCGCAGCAGTACATCGCTTCCAACGAGGCGGTCCTCGACGCTCGGTCCGCGATCGATCCTGCCCGGTGGGTGGACGTCGCCTATGAAGACCTCGTTGACGATCCGACTGTCGTGCTCGGTCATCTCTACGAGCGACTCGGTCTCACGTTCGGCGCCGACGCGATGAGATTCGCAGCCAGCCTTGGGGACAATCTCGCGGCGACGACGCTCACTGCGCCCCGGCCTGACAAGTGGCGCGAGCAGAACCCTGAGTTGATCGAGCGGGTTCTCGCCCGCGTCATGCCGACCGAACGGCGTCTCGGCTATCCGGAGTCCCTCGACTAGCCGCCGGTTCCCGCTCCGCGAGTGCTACGAGACCGGCGATGACCATCCCGGTGAACGGATAGATCAGATACGAGATCTGGAAGACGCGGCCGAGGAACGTCAGCAGGAAGATCGAGGCGGCGAAGCCCGCGGCGCCGAGCCAGAGCGACCGGGCGCGGACTGAGCCCAGACGAGCGCCGCGGTCACGGGCACCCAGACGACCACCACGAGCGCGAAGAACGGGTACGCGCCGTTGCGGTCCTCGATCACGTGGAGGTTCAGCAGGATCGCCGAGAGGCCGTAGCCGACGATCCGGTAGGTGCCGGCGCCGTACGACGACGGTGTCCGACCCAGAGCGCGCCCGGGTCGGCGACAAGCGAACGGCAGGAAGCCGCCCGCCTACGACCGCGGCGCCGGCGATCCCCGCCCGTCGCAGCGCGTCTCGGCCCTCGAGCACGAGCATCACGACGAGAACGGCAACCGCCACGAGCGCGAACTGCTTGGTCAGGATCGCCGCGCCGAGCGCGATCCCCGCCCAGCCCGGGCGCCGGCGCAGCAGGAGCGCGAACGCGAGCACGAGCAGCAGCAGCGTCGGCGCGTCGGCCGTGCCGAACCACGCCGCGCGCACGACGATCGGGTTCGCGGCCAGCAGCACGCCGAGCGCCAGCTTCTCGCGCCGCGGCCCCGGGAAGAGCAGCGCAGCCGGCAGCAGCGCGAGCGACGCCAGCGCGACGAGCCAGACGTACGTCGTCGAGCGGCGCCGGCAGCACGCCCCACGCGGCGGCCATCAGCGCCGCGCCGGGGAAGTACGCGAAGTGGCGCAGCGCCGCGTGCGACTCCGCGGCCTCGACGTCGAAGCCGTCGAGGCTGTAGAAGCGTTCGAGACCCGTGCCGACTGTAGTCCGCGCCGTACGGCGTGTGCCCGTCGCGGACGAGGCTCGCCCGGCCAACTCGAGCTGGTAGGTCGAGTCGTTGGTGAAGAACCACGGCGCGGTCGCGTCCCGCAGCCCGACCTGGAGCGCGACCGCCGGCAGCGAGCAACGCGACGACAGACCGACGCAGGCGCAGCCAAGCACTCCACGGTCGCCACGGCAGGCGCCGGAACAGGCGGCCCAGACGGCGAGCGCGACCGACCAGCACTCCGGCCAACATCGCCAGCGATCGCATGCAGCCCGAGATCCCACTCACGGTCAGCAAGCGGACGATGGACCCGAGTGCCCGTGCGCGTCAACGCCGGTCGGCCGAAAGTCCCACGGATCGGCTCCGAGCGAACCGACGTTCAGCGAGAACGACCGACGCGAGCGCGGCGAGACGAACCAGTCGCGCGTGCGGTCGATGCGACCGTTGGGCGTCATGAGCCTGCGAATGCGACGAGCAACCCGTTCAGCGAGAAGTAGTAATGATCGCCGTGGCTGATCCCCGGGCGCGTACTTTCCCGCTCGAGAACTGCCATGAGGGTGCGCCGGTCGACGCCTGGAGAGCAAAGGTTCGGCCTTCGAGCGTCGAGTAGAAGACGAGGTTGCCGACCACGAGCGTGGGTCCCGAGCACCCGTCCGAGCGCAGGACGTAACCAGAGGGTCGTGCCGTGTCGGGCCGGAATGCGCGTAGACGCCGTCGAGGTCGGCGACGAAGACACGGCCGTCGGCGATCGACGGCGTGCCGTACGTGAAGCCGCCGGTGTGCACCTCCCAGGCAGTCTCACCTGTCTCCGCGTCGAAGTGCGAGCACCCTGCCGTCGAGCGACACGGTGTACACACGGTTCCCATCGCTGGAGGGGCTGGCGTAGAAGCTCGCGTACCGCAGGAAGTCTCGCTTGAAGTAGCGAAGCCAGACCTTGGCTCCGGTGTTGCGGCGCGAAGCAACCGACTGCGCCGCTGTAGGTGGTGATGCAGACGTTGGGGCCGACGACAGACGGGCTCGAGCTGATGCGGCCGCGGAGGTCGTAGACCCAGCGCGGCTTCCCGGTATCCACATTCAGGGCAAAGAGCCTTCCGTCGCTCGCACCGGCGAAGGCCACGCCGTTCACGACGACGGGCGACGACTCCACCGGAACGCGCCGTGCGAAGTTGCCAGATGAGAGAGCCGTCCCGTCGACGCAGAGCTGCGATGGTGCCGCCGTGCGAGCTCACGATGAGGCGATCGCCGGCGATCGCCGGGTCGACGCCGTCGGGCCTGGCGCTCGGCGCGACCACAGGACGCGGCCCGTGGCCGCGTTTAGAGCGATCGTCCTCCCATGCTCGACGTTCACGTACAGGCGGCCGTCGCAGTACGTGGGTGGATACTCCATCAGGTCGCCGAGCGCGCGTGCCCAGGCGGGCCGGCCGGGTACACCGAGCTTGATCTCGCTACGGGCGAGTGCGCGCAGCGGCCCACCTCCAAATGTCTCCCAGCACGGCTCTTCATGGTCGGGCTCTGTCTTCGGCGGCGGCTTGCTCCTCACCGGGGGCGCAGTGTCGACGGTTTCCAGTGTCACGTCCGTTGCCGCTTCGAGCCCGCCCACCGGCGGACTGCGAAACGCCGTCCATGCGAGGAACGAGGCGCCGGCCCCCAGTGCTAGAGCTGCGACCCCGCCGACCAGGACGGCGGCGCGCCTACGCGTCAGGACGCCCTCCGGGCCGGGCCGGAATCACACTGAGCAGCCAAGTGGCTGCCAACTGTAGCCGCGTGCGGCTGGCGCCCTGTCAGGTCATTGGACGCCGAGCGCGCGCAGCTTCGTCGCCAGTCCCGAGGCCCCGTCGCCGCCGTCGATGCGCACTCGCGCTAGCGTGTAGAGCTCGCTGGGCTGCGCGAGCCCGTTCCGCGTAGACGTCGCTCCGAGGTAGCCGGCTCGCTGGACGGCGCTGATGACCGCGGCGTCGTAGCGTCCCGCCGGATAGCAGAAGAAGTCGACAGAGACTCCGAATTGCTGACGCAGCCGTTGCCGGGATCCCGCCACCTCCTCGTTCAGCGCCGAGGGGCCGAGCGCCGTCAGGTCAGGATGAGTGACGGTATGGGAGGCGAGCTCCCAGCCGGATGCGATGAGCTTACGGACCCTACGCGGGGCTATCCCCCACTGGCCTTTCATGTTTTCGACCTTGAGATTCAGCACGGCCGGCCAGCCGAGGCGGTCGAGCACGGGTCTCGCGTGGACGTAGATGCTTCGCGATCCATCGTCGAAGGTGAGCACGATCGGACGTGCAGGCAAGGGCTTGCCTGTGCGCCAGTGGTCGTAGACGCGCTTCAGAGTGACCGAGTGAAAGCCGTTCCGCTTCAGCCATGCCATCTGCACCGCAAACTCGGGTGTCGGCACGTAGAGGTCGGGATACGGCGCCGTCGCAATCGGCCGTGCGATCACGTGGTACATGAGGACGGGCACGCCGGCGCGCCTCGGTGGCGCACTCGCCGTCTGGGCGGGCACCACGAGGATGGCCAGCAACGTCACAGTGAGTGCTACGAAGCGGATGCCCCGGACTGTACGCGCGTTCGGTCGGCGCAAGCGCCGAAGCCTGCGAGAATCCCGCAATGCTCAGTGCCGTCAAACGGGCGCTTGTCCTCGCGCCGCACACGGACGACGGCGAGTTCGGCTGCGGCGGCACGATGGCACGGCTCGTGGAGGCCGGCGTGGACGTGCGCTACGTTGCGTTCTCGATAGCCACGAAGTCGCTCCCGGAAGGGTTCGCGCCGGACACGCTCGCGCGCGAGGTGCGCGAGGCGACGGCGCACCTCGGCATCCCGGAAGAGAACCTCGACGTCCACGACTTCGAGGTGCGGACTTTCCCCGTCCACCGCCAGGACATCCTCGAGCTGCTGATCGGGTACTGGGAGGAGTGGCGCCCCGAAGTCGTCTTCCAGCCGACGCTTCGCGACGTTCACCAGGACCACCAGGTGATTGCGGCCGAAGGACTGCGCGCCTTCAAGCGCACCACGATCTTCGGCTACGAGGTGCCGTGGAACAACTTCGACTTCTCCTACCAGGCGTACGTCGCCCTCGAGCTGCCGCACGTCGAGCGGAAGGTCGAAGCGCTCGCGAAGTACGCCTCGCAGCAGCATCGGCGCTACGCCGATCCCGAGTACATCCGCAGCCTCGCGCGGCTGCACGGCGTGAACGTCAACCGCGAGTACGCCGAGTGCTTCCAGGTCTACCGGATCGTCACCTGAGCGGCGGGGTTCGTTGACGGGGCTGGAGCGACGGCTCGTCCTCGCGGCCGACGCCGACCGGCGCCGGATCGAACGCGAGCTGCACGACGGAGTGCAACAACACCTGGTCGCGCTCGCAGTCAACCTCCAGCTCGCGATCGGGTTGACCGAGGCCGACGCGGCAGGAGCCAAGGCGCTCCTCGAAGAGATGGGGAAAGACGTGCAGCAGGCGCTCGAGGAGGCGGCTCAGCTCGCGCAGCGAATCCATCCGCCAATCCTCGAGACGAGTGGTCTCGCCGCGGCGCTGCGGGCGGCGGCGGCGAGCGCCGGCGTCACCTCGTCCGTCGAAGTCGCCACCAGCGCGAGCTACCCGCCTGAGGTTGTAGCCACGGTCTATCTCTGCTGGCTAGAGGCGGTCCGCGCACCCACAGGACGCGTGACGATCGTCGTCCGCGACGCCGACGGAGCGCTCGCCTTCGAGATCGGTGGTTCCGCGCTGTCGGACGGGCTACGCGACCGCGTTGAGGCGCTGGGCGGCGAGCTCGTGAGCAGCGGTACCGGCGTCACCGTGTCGCTCGCTGGCTAGTCACTCTCCGCGAGGTAGAGGATCACGGCCTTCACGCGCTTGTTGACCGCCTGTTCCCACGTCAGCCCGAGCTTGAGGAAGATCGAGTGGATCACCTTCTCGACCGATCGCTCGGTCACGTGGAGCGCCGCGGCGATGGCCGCGTTGTTCTTCCCTTCGGCCATCTCCCGCAGCACGTCGTGCTCGCGCGGGGTGAGCTGGCTGAGCGGCGACTCCTCGCCGCGCGCGTTCTCTGCAACGAGCGCGTCGACCACCTTCGGGTCGATCACCGAGCCGCCCGCCGCGACCTCCCGGATCGCGGCTTCGAGTGGCTCGATGTCCGTCAACCCCTCCTTCAGGAGGTACGCGCGCCCCGCGCTTCCGTGCTCCAGTAACGCGAGCGCGTAGCCCGGGCTCGCGTACTGGCTGAGGACAACGACACCGACCTCCGGGTGCGACTCGCGCAGCCGTTCGGCCGCCTGAATCCCCTCGTCCGCGCCTCCCGGCGGCATGCGGATGTCGGTAACTACGACGTCCGGCTGCTCCGCATCGACGGCGGCGAGCAGCGAGTCGAGGTCGCCGCAGACAGCCGCGACCTCCATGTCGGGCCTCGTCTCGAGCAGGCGTCGGACGCCTTCGCGAACGAGATAGTGGTCTTCGGCGAGCACGACGCGGATCGCCATGAAGGGAGAATACGCCCGTGGAGCCGCTCGTCCTGATCGTCGACGACAACGCGAAGAACCTCAAGCTCGCCCGCGACGTGCTGCGGGCCGCCGGGATGCGAACGCTCGAGGCGGAGACGGGCGCCGAGGGATCTCGCTCGCCGTCGAGCACGTGCCGGACGTGATTCTGATGGACCTCCGGCTTGGGACATGGACGGATCGGATGCGGCTCGGGCACTTGCGGGAGACCGTTGACAGCACACATCCCGTCGTCGCACTCAGCGCACTGCGACTCGACGGAACGCTTCGGAACCGTTCGCAGGATCGATCGAGAAGCCGATCGCGGTCGCCACATTTCCGGAGGAGGTACGTCGCTACTGGGGTGCTAGCACCCCGGCGAAACGCATGCGGGCCTGGTTGGCGCGCGGTTCTGCTCGTCCTACGCTCGTTTGTGACACGCTGGCCGTCGAGAAAGAGGAACGCCCATGCTTGGTCACCCGAAGTCGACCTGGGTAGCACCAATCGCAGTCTCGGCCGCGCTCCTCACTATCTCACGGCTTGCCGCCTGTGGGAGCGACGCCAACTCCGCCTCACAGAGCGTCCGACGAGTGGGGCTGATGCACGTCGGCCTCGACCACGTGTCCCCCCGTCCTTCGCAGAGCCGGTTGGAAGCTGCCGCAGCCGAGATCGCCGCTGCCTGAGCAAGCCACCGCTGCCTCGAACCGTCGAGCTGCCCATCACGGGCGAGCTGCTGGAGCTCGGTGGCAAACCTCGACAAGGACGTCGTCCAGATCAGGCAGACGCGTTCGTGTCGGAGGGGGTCGACGTCATCGTGGCTTACGAGGACGCGTCGATCGCCGCGGCGCAGAAGGCGACCGTCAAGTCGAGGACTCCGATCGTCTTCCTCCACCCCTCCGACCCGGTTCGCCAGGGACTCGTTGACAGTCTCGCCAGCCCTCGAGCCAACCTCACCGGTGTCTTCGGAGCGCGCGATCTCGTCGCCAGGCATCTCGAGCTCTACACGCAGCTCGTGCCGGGCTTGAAGCGAGTGCTCGCGCTCGTCGACCCCGAGGACAAGAGCACCGAGTACGCGCTGGCGGAGACGCAGAAGGCCGCCAAGCGGCTGGGAGTCGAGCTTGTCATCCGCAAGGCCACGGAAGCGAATGACGTTCAGCGCGTCTTCCGGTCGCTGCGGCCCGGGGACGTGCAGGCGGTCATGCTGCTCTCCGCGTCGCTCCGGCTGAACCACACGGCGCTCACGCTTCGCCTGGCGAAGAAGGCGGGCCTGCCAGTCCAGGCGCACCGAAAAGACTGGGTCGAGCAGGGAGCCCTGTTCTCCTACGGCTCCGATCTCTACCCGATCGGCTTCGCCGGAGCCCGCTATGTCGACAGCATCCTCGACGGGACGAAGCCTTCGGAGCTCGCCGTTCAGGAGATCCCCGACGTTCAGTTCGCCCTCAACGTGGCGACAGCACGCCGGCTCGACATCAACGTGCCTAAGCGGAGGGTCATCCAGGCCGACATCGTGTACGAGAAGGAGTGAGACGCAGCGCGGAGACCGACGCGCGGCCCCGCCGGAGGCTGATCCGGAAGTACGTCGCGCTCGTCGCCGCCCTCGTCGTCGCGGCGCTCCTCACCAGCGGCCTCACTGAGCTCTACTTTTCGTACCAGGACAACAAGGAAGCGCTCACACGAATCCAGGCTGAGAAAGCGCGCTCGGCCGCAGCCTCGATCGACCAGTTCCTGAACCCCATCCTCCTCCAGCTGAGAGGCGTCGCCCGCCCGCCGGCCGAGGGAGGTACGAAGGGGCTGGACGAGCGGGACGTGAACTACCTACGCCTCTTCGACCGCGTTCCGGACGTGAGCCAGGTCAGGTACCTCGATGCGTCCGGCAAGGAGCAGCTGCGCGTCTCGCAGTTCGATGTCGAGGTCCGAGGCAGCGGCCAGGACTTCTCGAACGAGCCGCGCTTCCTCGTCGCGCGGGCGAAGGGCACCTACCTCGGTGACGTGTTCTTTCGCGGCGGCTCGCAGCCGCACATGGAAATCGCAGTCGCCGAGGCCGCACCGGGACGCGGAGTGGTCGTCGCCGAGATCGACCTGAGATTCGTGGGTGACGTGATCGCGAGCGCTCGGGTCGGCTCGGCCGGCTACGCCTATGCGATCGACCGGCGCGGCAGACTCGTTGCCCACCCGGACGTCAACCTCGTCCTGAGGCGGACAAGCTTCGCCGACCTGCCACAGGTGCGAACGGCACTGGAGGGAGCCGCCGAGTCGGGCTCAGCGCCATCAGGCCGGGACAATGACGGCCGGGAGGTGTTGAGCGCCTTCCAGAAGATCGACCGCCTTGGCTGGCGGGTATTTGTCGAAGAGCCGCAGAGCGAGGCGTTCGCGCCCCTCTACTCGGCGATCAAGCGGACGGCCCTGTTCTTGATCCTCTTCCTCGCCCTTGCCATCGGGACGAGCTTCGTCCTCGCCCGGCGGATGGCCCGGCCGATCGAGGCGATGCAGGCAGCAGCCGCGAGGATGGGTGGCGGCGCGCTCGACCAGCGGATCGATGTCTCGAGTGCCGACGAGCTGGGTGCCCTCGCCGAGGAGTTCAACCGGATGGCGGCCCGGCTCGAGGAGTCCTACGCCGGCCTCGAGCAGAAGGTGGAGGAACGGACACGCGAGCTCGAGACTGCGCTCCGCGAGCTCGACGAGAAGAGCCGCGAGCTCGAAGCCGCCAGCAGGCACAAGTCGGAGTTCCTCGCCAACATGTCGCACGAGCTGCGCACGCCGCTGAACGCGGTCATCGGCTTCTCGCAGGTGTTGCGCGAGAAGCTCTTCGGCGGGCTCAACGAGAAGCAGGAGGAGTACGTCGAGGACATCCTCACCTCTGGGAACCACCTGCTCGCACTCATCGACGACATCCTCGACCTGTCCAAGGTCGAGGCCGGGCAACTCGAGCTCGAGGTGGCGACGTTCTCGCTGACGGAAGCGCTTGAGCGCGGCGTCGTGATGGTGCGCGAGCGTGCCACAGAGAGCGGCGTGCAGCTCACCCTCGATGCGGACGGGGACGTTGACATCGTCACGGGCGACGAACGCAGGATCCGTCAGGTGATCTTCAACCTGCTCTCGAATGCCGTGAAGTTCACGCCCGCGGACGGGTCCGTCGATGTCCGCTCCTCGCAGGTAAACGGTGAAGTCCGCGTCTCCGTCGCAGACACGGGTCCCGGCATCTCCGCCGAGGACCACGAACGGATCTTCGAGGAGTTCCAGCAGACCGACGTGGGTGTTCAGCAGCGCGAGGGTACGGGCCTCGGGCTCGCGCTCTCCAAGCGACTCGTCGAGCTGCACGGCGGGCGGATCTGGGTGGAGAGCGAGCCGGGCCACGGGAGCACGTTCGTCTTCACGCTGCCTGTGGAGTCTCCCAGCTGATGGCCGGCTACCTCGAAAAGCCGGTCAGCATCCTCGAGTTTCCGAAGCAGGTTCGCCGGTACTGCCGCGGCTGAGCGACCGACACCGTGCAGGTACACCCGCGGATCGGGATGCTGGCACCGTGGCCATCCGTTCCCCTGGCCGCGATCATCGAAATGAAGCGAGGCAACCCAAGGAGGTCAGGGAAGATGTGGAAGCCGCTCATCCCGAAGAGATCCACCTCCGCGGCGAACAAGCAACACGCCGCACAAGTGTCTGTTACGCTCGTTCCCCGAGCAAAGGAGGCCTCGATGGCTGGCCGTACCGGGTTGCCGAAGAGCGTTCTCGGGCTCGCGACCGGAGTCGTCTTGCTGGTCGCTCTCGGGTTCTCCGTCTCGGCGGCATCCTCCCAGAGCCAGGCGCCCCGAGGGACGAAGGCATTCCACGCGACAAAGGACTGCTCGGGACACACCGGGCTCGCGGGCGCCTACTGCACGATCAGGTCTTCGAACGTCAAGGCGGTCAAGGTGGGCTCGAAGATCTTCTACCTCCAGGCGCTGAGCTCGACCGGGATTGACAGCGACATACTCATCTACGTGAAGCGGGGCAGCGTCGCAACCGGCCATTGCCTCTTCCGTTCCACGACCGAGGTCGGACGGTGCACGATCTCGGACGGCACGGGAACACTTGACGGATTCCAGCTCCGAGTGCGTGTCACGGCCGATTCGTCGCTCCCGAAGCACTGGCACTGGGACGGGACGTACAGCTTCAACAGGGGCTAGCTCCGGTGGGGAAACGGCCGGTGACCGAGCGGGTCGCCCGGTGGCTTTCGTCCCTCTCGGCCAAGTACATCGCCGTGTTCGCGCTGCTGGTCGCCGTTCCGGTGATCTGTACGAGCGTGTACCTGCTCCACTCGTCTTATCGGGACAACAAGCGCGCGTTGGTGCGGCTGCAGCAGGAGAAGGCGAAGTCGGTCGCGGTCACGATCGACCAGTACTTCGCAGACCGGGTCAAGCGAATGGAGACAGTCTGGGGCCGCTACTTGTCCTTCACCGCGCTGGGCTCGGTGCTTCAACCCCTGCTCGAGGATCACGCGACCGAGGCGTTCTACGTCGACAGTACCGGGCGCAAGACACTCGCAAGCGCAGGCGGCGGGCTCACCCTGGTCAAGGGGAACTTCTCGCACGATCGCTCGGTGAAGCAGGCGTCCGCGGCCGGGGTCTACTTCGGTCCCGTGTACGCGCCACGGCTCCAGTCCAACCCCGGAGCACGATCGATGCAGATCGTGGTGAGGGAATCTCCGGAAGGAAGACGCGTCGCAGGAACCGGAGTCGTTGGCGAGACACTCGATCTCAGCGTCATTCAGGACCTTGTCAGGCAGACGCGGCTCGGGACGTCCGGATACGTGTACGCGATCGACGCCAGAGGCGTACCCATCGCGCACCCGAACAGCGCTGCTTTCACGAATCGGTCATTGGCTCTTCCCCAGGTGACCAGGGCGCTCGCCTCGTCGCAGAGCGGATCGACGGTCGGCCGCAACTTCCGCGGCGAAAAGGTGCTGAGCACCTGGGCGACCGTCGAGCCGGTCGGCTGGAAGGTCTTCGTCGAGCAGCCCGAGAGCGCGGCGTTCGCGGCGGTCCGCGGAAAGATCTGGCGGACGGCGCTGCTGCTCGCGGCGTTTCTCGCCGTCGGGGTCGGCCTGAGCGTGTTGCTCGCTCGCCGGCTCGTCCGCCCTGTGAAGCAGATACGGACGGTAGCAGGCCGCATCGGCGCGGGCGCCTACGACGAACGGATCGAGCTCCGCCGCCGCGACGAGCTCGGTGGCCTCGCAGACGAGCTGAACGGGATGGCGGCCAGCCTGCAGGCGTCGGTTCAAAGCCTGGAAAAAAAGGTCGAGGAACGTACGCGGGAGTTGCAGCGGGCACTGGCAGAGCTCTCGCAGAAGGGCCGCCAACTCGAGATCGCGAGCAAGCACAAGAGCGAGTTCCTCGCGAACATGTCGCACGAGCTGCGCACGCCGCTGAACGCGATCATCGGCTTCTCGCAGGTGCTGCGCGAGAAGCTCTTCGGCGGGCTCAACGAGAAGCAGGAGGAGTACGTCGAGGACATCCTCACCTCCGGAAACCACCTGCTCTCGCTCATCGACGACATCCTCGACCTCTCGAAGGTCGAGGCCGGGCAGGTCGAGCTCGAGGTGGCGCCGTTCTCGCTGACGGAGGCGCTCGAGCGGCGGCGTCGTGATGGTGCGTGAGCGCGCGACGGAGAACGGCGTGCAGGTCACGTTCGAGGCGGATGCGTGACGTCGACATCGTCACGGGCGACGAACGCAGGATCAGACAGGTCATCTTCAACCTGCTCTCGAATGCCGTGAAGTTCACTCCTGCAGACGGGTCCGTCGATGTCCGCTCCGCGCAGGTCAACGGCGAGGTGCGTGTCTCCGTCGCGGACACCGGGCCCGGCATCGCCGCCGAGGACCACGAGCGGATCTTCGAGGAGTTCCAGCAGACCGAGGTCGGTGTCCAGCAGCGCGAGGGGACGGGCCTCGGGCTCGCGCTCTCGAAGCGGCTCGTCGAGCTGCACGGCGGGCGGATCTGGGTGGAGAGCGAGCCGGGCCACGGCAGCACGTTCGTGTTCACGCTGCCTGCGGGGACCACGTAGCCATGGCCGGCGCGCAGATCCTCGTGGTCGAGGACAACGAGAAGAACATGAAGCTGTTCCGGGACGTCCTCCAGGCGAAGGGGTACCGCACGCTCGAGGCGACGACCGGCGAGCAGGCAGTCGAGCTGGCGACGGCAGCATCTGCCAGACCTCGTGCTCATGGACATCCAGCTGCCCGACATCGACGGCGTCGAGGCGCTGGCGCGGCTGCGCGCGGACGAGCGGTCGGCGTCGATCCCGGTGCTCGCGCTGACCGCGCAGGCGATGTCAGGGAGACCGCGAGCGGTTCCTCGCGGCGGGTTCGACGGCTACATCTCGAAGCCGGTGAACATCGCCAGCTTCGTTGCCACGGTCGAAGAGCACTGCGGAGGCGCTCGATGAGCGGCGCAAACGGCGCCGCACGGATCCTCGTCGTCGACGACGTCCCCGAGAACGTGCGCCTGCTCGAGGCCGTGCTCGCTCCACGCGGCTACGACGTCGTCGTCGCCAACGACGGTCACGCCGCCCTCGAGCTCGCCGAGTCGGCGGACCCGGACCTCATCCTGCTCGACGTCGTGATGCCGGGGCTCGACGGTTACGCCGTCTGTCGGCGGCTGCGCGAGCGCGAAGAGACGGCGGTGCTGCCCGTGATCATGCTCACGGCGAGCGAAAGGTCGGAGAAGACGAAGGCGATCGAGGCCGGCGCAGACGACTTCATCGCGAAGCCGTTCGACCACGACGAGTTGCTCGCCCGAGTCCGGTCGCTGCTCCGCATCAAGCGCTACCACGACACGATCAAGGAGCTCAACCGGACGCTCGCGCAGCGCGTCGATGCCCAGGTCGAGGAGCTCGAGCGGATGCAGCGCCTCCAGCGATTCCTGTCGCCGCAGCTCGCCGAGGCGATCGTCTCCTCCGGCGACGAGTCGATCCTCGCCAGCCACCGCCGCCAGGTCGCGATGGTCTTCGCCGACCTGCGCGGCTGGACGAGCTTCGCCGATTCCGTCGAGCCGGAAGAGCTGATGCTCGTGCTCGGCGAGTTCCATCAGACGATCGGCCACCTCGTCGGTCGCTTCGACGCGACGGTCGGCTTCCTCCAGGGGGACGGCGTCCAGCTCTTCTTCAACGACCCGATCGAGATCCCCGACGCCGCCCTTGCAGGCCGTCCGGCTCGGTTGTGCGCTGCGCGAGGAGATGGCAGAGCTGACGCCGCTGTGGCGCAAGCGCGGCCACGAGCTCGACTTCGGCGCCGGCATCGCGCTCGGCTACGCGACGTGTGGCGAGGTCGGCTTCGAGGGTCGATCCGACTACGCGGCCATCGGCGCCGTGACGAACCTCGCGTCGCGGCTCGCGGACGAGGCGACCGGCGGGCAGGTCCTGATCGCCCAGCGCCTGTACGCGGAGGTCGAGGACGACGTCGAGGTGGAGCCTGTCGGCGAGTTGACGCTCAAGGGCTTCCAGCTCCCGGTTGCCGCGTTCAACGTCGTCTCGGTGCGCGAGGCTGCATCCGAGCTCGCTCCCGCCTAGCGCGAACGTCGGATACTTGAGGCGTGCGTGAGCTCGCTCTGTACCTGGCCGCCGGGGTCGTCTACGTGGCGATCGGCGTTGTCGTTCCCGGAGTTCCTTTTCTCGTGGTTCGTTGCGGCCGACGTACCTCTTGGTCTGCGTCGTTGCGCTCCCCGCGCTCGTCCGGCGGCTTCGCCGATGAGCTGGGCGGCACACGATCTCGAGCCGTACGTCATCCAGAAGCACCTGGGCAAGAAGGTCGCGTTCGTGCCGCTGCTCATCGGCTCGTATGCGCCCGACCTGCTCTCGAAATGGTTCGTCTACGGCGTCGGGCTCGCGGGCTTCGAGCTGAAGGCCGACAATCCCGCGCAGTTCCATCGCGGCTGGCCGGGGGTCGGCTTCACCCACTCGCTGACGTTCGGCGTGCTCGTCGGGCTGCTCCTCTACGCGGTCTTCCGCAATAAGGTCGTCGCGTACAGCTTCGTGATCGGGCAATGGGCGCACGCGTTCACCGACATCGGAGACACCGTCGGCACGATGCTCCTCTTCCCCTTCACCGACCACCTGTTCGCGGTCGGCGCCTGGGCCTACGCGGGCCAGACCGGACGCTACATGGACGCCGGCGCCTACTACTCGGGGCTCGGCTTCGTGTGGGACGGGGTCTTCGTCGTGTGGGCGCTCCTCAGCTGGCGCGTGATCACGCGCGCGTACTTCCGGGAGACGATCTTCGTGGCCGACCCCTTCTGGCGCTGGGCCGGCCGCTACGTCTCGGAGAACGTGCTCATCGTGCTCTACCGCGCGTCGTACTTCTACGGGATCGCCCGCTGGACGGCGTGGCTGATCTGGGCGCACGTCGTGCGGTCGTTCGCGTTCGACCTCCGCTGGGGCGGCCCGCGCTGGGTGCCACGCGTGTTTGCGGAGGATCTCAATACCACGCCCGTGCCCGGCCGTCCCGCCATCTATGCAGCCGTCGCCGCCATCGCCTGGGCGGGTCGCCTGCGCCGGCGCGAGTAGGGTTCACGGGGACTGCGAAACCTGTAAGGGAGGTCGGAACGATGCCCTTCTACGTCCGTCTCGGGGATGTCCCCCGCAAGCGCCACATCGTCTTCCGCGACAACGGTCGCCTCTTGACCGAGGAGGTCATGGGCCTGGAGGGCTTCACCGGCAACGAGTCGATCCTCTACCACCTCCAGTCGCCGTGCCGCGTCAAGGAGCTCGGGGAGTTCGAGCCGATCGAGCACGAGGAGTGGGTGCCCGAAGCGCACGCGCACCGCCACCTGACGACGTACGGCACCGAGCCTTCCGGCGACGAGATCACGGGCCGCCGCGTGCTGATGTGGAACGACGACGTCGAGATCTCGCTGTGCCGCCCGACGTCGACGATGGACTACTTCTTCCGCAACGGCGAGCACGACGAGTGCGTGTTCGTGCACGAGGGCTCGGGCACGCTGGAGACGACGTTCGGCAACCTGTCCTATCGCGACGGCGACTACGTGATGATCCCGCGCGGCACGACCTACCGCTTTGTCCCCGAGGGCGAGCAGCGGCATCTCGTCTTCGAGTCGCCGGGCCTGATCACCATCCCGCGGCGCTACCGCAACGAGTACGGGCAGCTGCTGGAGGGCGCGCCGTACTCGAACCGCGACATCCATCCGCCCACTGAGTTGCAGACGATTCGCGAGCAGGGCGAGTTCGTTGTCAAGGTACGGGTCCGCGGCGGCTACCAGACGTACGTCCTCGACTACCACCCGTTCGACGTCGTCGGCTGGGACGGCTACCTCTTCCCGTGGACGTTCTCGGTGCACGACTTCGAGCCGATCACCGGGCGCATCCACCAGCCGCCGCCGGCGCACCAGACGTTCCAGGGCCAGAACTTCGTCATCTGCTCGTTCTGCCCGCGCAAGCTCGACTTCGATCCGGAGGCGGTGCCTATCCCGTACCACCACTCGAACCTCCAGTCGGAGGAGATGATCTATTACGTCTCCGGCAACTTCGGCTCACGCAAGGGGATCGAGGTCGGCTCGATCACACTGCATCCCTCAGGACTGCCGCACGGGCCGCACCCGGGCCTCGCGGAGAAGTCGCTGGGCGTCGCGGAGACGACCGAGCTGGCGGTGATGTGCGACACGTTCCGGCCGCTGCGCCTCTCGGCGTTCGCGGGCGAGCTCGACGACGGGCGCTACGCGTACTCCTGGTACGAGCCGGCCGAGGGCGACCCCGGGCTGGCTGGGGTGACGTCGCACCTATAGCGAGGGACAGTCCCCGTCAGGGACTGTCCCTGACCAGGTGCGTCCGCGCGATAGGTTCCTCGCGTGAGCTTCAAGACGATCATCGAGCCGTTCCGGATCCACTCCGTGGAGCCGCTGCGACTGACGACCGAGGAGGAGCGACGGGCGGCTGTCGCAGCTGTCGACTTCAATCTCTTCAAGCTGCCCGCGAACGAGGTGCTGATCGACTTCCTCACCGACTCGGGGACCGGCGCCATGTCGCGCGACCAGTGGGCGGCAATCCAGCACGGCGACGAGAGCTACGCCGGCTCGCCGTCGTGGTTCCGCTTCCTCGAAGCGGTGCAGGTGCTGTTCCCGTTCGAACACGTCATCCCCACTCATCAAGGCCGCGCGGCGGAACGGATCCTCTTCTCGGTGCTCGGGGGGCCGGGCAAGGTCGTCCCTAACAACACGCACTTCGACACCACGCGGGCCAATGTCGAGCACACCGGTGCCGAGGCGCTCGACCTGCCAATACCGGAGGGCAGGGATCCGGGGGCGCTGCATCCGTTCAAGGGCAACATGGACACCGAAGCGCTCGAACGGCTGCTCGCCGAGCGTGCCGCCGACGTGCCGGTCGTCTTCGTGACGATCACGAACAACTCGGGCGGCGGCCAGCCGGTGTCGGTGGAGAACCTGCGCGCGGTGCGCGCGGTGTGCGACCGGCACGGCGTACCGCTGTTCCTCGATGCCTGCCGCTTTGCCGAGAACGCGTGGTTCGTCCGCGAGCGCGAGGAGGGCTACGCCGATCGCCCGGTGGCCGAGATCGTGCGCGAGATCGCCTCGCTCGCCGACGGCATGACGATGAGCGCCAAGAAGGATCCGCTCGCGAACATCGGCGGCTGGGTGGCGATGAACGACGCAGAGCTCGCCGATCAGTGCCGCGCGCTCGGCATCCTCACGGAGGGCTTCCCGACGTACGGCGGGCTCGCCGGCCGCGACCTGGAGGCGATTGCGCAAGGACTCGTCGAGGCGGTCGATCACGACTACCTTCGCTACCGCACGCGCTCTACGGCCTATCTCGGCGACGGCCTGCTCGACGCCGGCATGCCGCTCGTGCAGCCGTTTGGAGGTCACGCGATCTACATCGACGCGAGGGCGTTTCTGCCGCACATTCCGCCGCTCGAGTATCCGGGCCAGGCGCTCGCCGTCGAGTTGTACGCCGCGGGCGGCATCCGCGGCTGCGAGATCGGCACCGTGATGTTCGGGCGGAGCCCTGACGGCAGAGAGCAACCGGCGGCGATGGATCTCGTGCGGTTGGCCATCCCGCGGCGGACGTACACCCAGAGCCACGTCGACTACGTGATCGAGGTGGCGCGGAACGTCGTCGAGCGGGCGCCGCAGCTGCGCGGCTACCGGATCAAGTGGCAGCCGTCGTCGCTACGCCACTTCACGGCGCGGTTCGAGCAGCTCTGACGCGGGTGCGGAGCCAGCTGAGCTCGGCGGGTAGATAGAACCGCAGCGGCCAGAGGACGAGGGGGTAGACAGCGGCGAGCGCGATCGCGGCCGCGAGCGGCACGTCGAGAGCCTTGCCGAGCACCGTCAGCCCGGCGGCCACCCCGACCACGGTCAGGACACGCCGCCACTGGTACGGGACCCAGAAGACGCGCTGGGACCACCACGTGATGACTACGAACATCACTGTGAATGCCGAGAGGTTCGCGATGCCTGCACCGACGATCCCGTAATGCGGGATGAGGACGAGATTCAGCACGACGCTGACCGCCGCGCCGCTGCCGGTGGCGATCCAGTTGAACTGCGTGCGCTTTCTCCGGCCGAGGACGATGGAGACGACGTTGAAGCCACCGAGCGCCACTGCTCCGAACACGAGCAGCGGCACGACCTCGGAGGCGTCGAAGAAGGCAGGCGTCGTCAGCCATTCCACGAGCCAGGGCGAGAGCAGACTCAGTGCCAGAGCTGCCCAGGCGGCGACGAAGAGGAGATACGTCAGCACGAACGAGTACGCCCGCCGAGCGCGGTCGTCGTCCTCGATCGAGTAGGCGAAGGCCAGCCAGCCCGCGCGGAATGCCGCGAGCAGGAGCACCATTGCAGACGCGATGCGCGCGCCGATCGAGTACACGCCCACCTCGCTCGCATCCGCGAGCTTGAGGATGAAGAAGCGGTCGCCGAAGTTCAGGAGCCAGAGTGCGAGCATCGAGGGCACGAGTGGTAGCCCGAAGCGGTTCATCTGGCGGAGGAGCGGCCGATCGAGCGTCAGCCCGACCTGCTCGCGTCGGTAGACGAGCAGCGCCGCGTACACGAGGAGTGTGCCGGTGAAGTTGCCGGCCACGACGCCGGTCGCTCCCCAGTCGAAGGCGACGACGAAGACGACTGTCGCGGCGACCGTGACGGCGAGGTTCACGAGCGTTGCAGCAGTGAACGCGACAGCCCGCTCCTCCACACGGAAGAGGCTCGTCATCTGCTCGTAGTTCATCTGCGCCCAGAGCAGGACGAACGAGGCGCGCACGAGCGTCGTCAGGTCGTCCGTGTCGAAGAGCCATTTCGAGATCGGCTCGGCGAGGATGACGCCCACGACCAGGCCGATCGTCGCCATCGTCATCGTGAACCAGAAGGAGGTGCGGACGACGCGCAGGCGGTGGGCGGTGTCGGTGGAGTCGAAGTAGAAGCGGAAAAAGGCGCTCGCGATGCCGAAACGGAGAACCGTGGCGAGGATGGCGGCGAGTGCGACGAGCGTCTCCACGGCGCCGTAGTCGGCCGGCGTGAGGTAGCGCGTGTAGAGGGGAAGCAGCAGGAGCGCGACGAAGCGCGATACGAGTCCGCCCAGCCCGTAGATCGCGGAGTGCTTGGCAAGCCGCGTGATCTGGCTGCCGAGGCCGGTCATCGGCGGCGGATGATCATCCCGGTTGCTCGGTGCATGCCGAATCGCTCGTAGAACGGCTGCAGCTCCGGGTCACACATGAGGTCAACGGCGTAGAAGTGGTTCAGCTCCTCGAGGAGGCGTTCGACGAGCTCCGAGCCGATGCCGCGGTCACGGTGGGACGGGAGCACCTCGAGCAAGGGGATGAAGGCGTAGAGCACGCCGTCCGAGATAGCGTTCGCGAAGCCGACTACCTGGGGAGCCCCCGTCTCGCGTGCGAGGACAACGCGGTAGCTCCCCTCGAGAATCTCGAGGTGGCGTTCAGAGGACGGTGGCCTAGGCCAGCCTTCGAAGAAGCCCTGCAGGTGTTGCGGCTCGACGCCTGCGAGCGAGCTCGTGTACTCGACCGGCACGCGGGTGAGCGTAGATGCCGGGGCGGGCGGCCGATTGCCTGTCACACACTTGGCACGAAGGCGTGACCCACGCGTCGGCCTTTCCTCGCTACCGTGAAACCGGGAGGAGGCGCGGGGTGGCCCCCTAGGCGGGTCGCTACTTCGTAGCTTCCGGTCGCGGCAGGAGCCAGGGAGAGAACCGAGCCCACCTGGCGATCTCGCAGCCGTTGCGGCGACGGAACGACGCCCAGAGGCGATGTCCCGCGACCGTCCCCTTCACGACCGCCTTCTGCGGGCCGCCGTAGATCTGGGTGCAGATCGCATCCTGCGGCACCTGCGCAAACGCGCTGACGCTCAGGCCGGACAGCCTGGCGCATGCGCGCTTGCGGCTGGGCAAGGTCCGCTGGGCGGAGCGCAGCGCAACGTCCAGCGCTCGAACGTGTCCGGTGCCTGCTCGTCCGGCCAGACGGTGATCGTCAGCGCCGTCGTGTCGGACGCGCCCGCTGCGGTCCCACCGGCGACGCCCACGATTCCGACGATCGCAGCAACGGCGATCGCCGTGAGAGTTCGCATGACCTCAGGGTACCCGCGCCGGCATTCCTAGAATCTGCGCGGTGGGGAGCCGGCCGACGCTGAACCGCGACCGCATCGCGGCGTACGCCCGCTCCGGGACACACCCGCCGGCCGTCGTCTGCGACGCCTCGTTCGTCAACGGACTGACTGCGATCCGGTCGCTCGGGCGCATGGGGGCTCCTGTCTTTGCCGTCGACCACCGGCCCAGCGCCCTCGGCTTCCGCTCTCGTTACGCGTTCGCGCTCCAGTCACCGGATCCAGGCACGGCTACCGACGCCTACGTCGCCCTGCTCAGCGAGCTCGGCGACGCGATCGGCCGTCCGACACCGATCCTGCCCACTCACGACCCGCCGGTGAACGCGATTGGGAGTCACCGCCAGGAGCTCGGCGACCGCTATCTCTGTCCCTTCCCTGACGAGGACAGGCTCGCGTCCGTCCAGAGCAAGCGTGAGCAGCTCGAGCGTGCAACCGCGGTCGGCGTGGACACGCCGAAGACCGCTCATCCCCGGTCCGTCGACGAAGCACTCGCGGCGGGTGACGGGATCGGCTTTCCGCTGCTCGTCAAGCCGTCGAACCCGGACGGCTTCCGGCGCCGCTTCCAGCGGCAGGCTTCCCGGTGTGAGACGCCGCAGGACCTGGAGCTTGCGTATGCCGACGCAGAGCCGTTCGAGCCGATGGTGCAGGAGCTGATTCCCGGCGGTGACGATGAGCTGTACACCGTCGGCAGCTACATCGCGGCTGACGGCGCGGTGCTGGGGCTGTTCAGCGGCCGCAAGCTTCGCCAGTCACCCCCCGGCGTCGGCACCTGCCGCGTGGGCGAGGCCGTCTGGGTACAGGACAACGTGGACGCTGCGGTGCGGTTGCTCCGTGCCTTCGAGTTCCACGGCGTGTCGCAGGTCGAGTTCAAGCGTGACCCGCGGGACGGCCGCTACAAGCTCATGGAGATCAATCCGCGGCTCTGGCTCTGGCACGGTTTGGCGGCTGCGCTCGGCGTGGATTTCGCTCGCATCGCGTACCTCGACCTGCTGGGCATGCGCGGCGAGCCGGCGACGACCGAAGGCAAGCAGGGCCGCTGGGCGATCACCTTCCTCGCGGGTGAGGCCCCGGCCTTTCAGCGGCCGCCCTACGTGGAGCCCGTCTTCGCGCTGGACGATCCCAGGCCGGGAGCTGCGCAGTTGGCCCGGGTAGTCAAGGCGGCGTTGCCTTGATACCGCCAGCCATAGAACGGCGCGCCCGCTGGGTGCTCGACACGCTCGGCGCACGCGACCTTGGCATCGGCGACCTCCCCTACTCGGAGACAGCCTGGCGCGACGTCGACGCCGGGCGGCGTCCGCAGGGGAACGACCTCGCAGAGGCGTTCTTCCATCTGGCGAGGATCGAGGAGAGGAACGGGCCGCGTGACGAGCACGGCCGGTTCCCCGCCTCGGCGACGTGCCTCGACCCACTCGATCCGCCGCTCGAGCGGCTGCGCCGGAGTCTGGGGCTCGACCCGCCGCGCTGGGGCGGCGCCCGGTTCGCCGTCGCGCTCAGTCACGACGTGGACATTCCCTGGCGCTGGACGCGCAAGGGAGTTCGCCTCGGCGCCGGCCGGCTGAAGGCGGCTGTACGGGGACGGGATGGAAACGCCGCCCTGCGTGAGGCCCGTGGGCTCGCGGCCGTGCCCGTGCATCGCGTACGTGGAACCGACCCCAACTTCAGCTTCCAGCGCATTGTCGAAATTGAGCGCACGCGCGGAGCCTCGTCCGTCTTCTTCCTGCTCGCGGCACACCGGGTCGTGCAGGACGGCCCCGCGCGGGAGGACTACGACCGGCTGCGACCGCGCGTCGTCGAAACGCTGCTCGAGCTCCGAGCAGAGATCGGCCTCCACGCGAGCTACACCGCGGCCTTCGACAACGGCCTGATTGCCGAGGAGAAGGCAGAGCTGGAGCGCCTCGGCGCGACCCTCCATGGCCAGCGCTACCACTACCTGCGCGTCGACCCGCACGCGAACCTGGCCCTGCTCGCTGAACTCGGCTTCGCTTACGACTCGAGCCTCGGCTTCGGCGGCGCGCCCGGCTTCCGGGCCGGTATCGCGCACCCCTTCCGCCCGTGGGACCTTGAACACGACCGCCCGCTCGACCTCATCGAGATCCCCCTGGCGGCAATGGACGTGACGCTCGCCGAGCCGCGCTACCTCGGCCTGTCCGTCAACGAGGCCGAGCGCCGCCTGCTGGCTCTGCTCGACTGGGCCGCCGAGCACGGCGGCGGCTTCTCGATCCTCTGGCACACAGACCGTTTCGACCCGGCCACAGCCGGAGGGTGGGACCGCCTATACGCGCGGCTCATCGATGCCATCCACGCCCGAGGCGGCATCTGCATGCCCGCACATCTGCTGGCGGCGGAGGTTCGGGCTTGACTCGCAACATGCATTCAGCTTGAATCCCGCGTCCCAGTCCGAGGCAGCAATTCAAGGGGGAGTACCTTTGAAACGTCGATCGCACTTCCTTGCGGCTGCGCTGCTGTCCGCGCTTGCCGTGCTCGCCGCATCGTCCGCTGCGTTCGGGCGTAGCACGGCGGATGATCTCTCTCTTCAGATCCAGCTCGCGCGAGGCGGCGGATTCCTTCAGGGTACGACCACGACGTCCCCGTTCCAGCTTGGCTTCGGGGTCGAGGTCGACTCGGGGCCGCTCCAGACGTTCACCCTACGTGTGACGCTTCCCGACGGTCTGCACTGGGGACCCGATGGCCCCGATCCTACGGAGGGATGCGCGGGCACGGCGCCGGCTGTCTGCGTCCAGAAGCTGGAGGAGAACGCTGCGGGAACGGTTGGGGGAGGTTGGAGCTGGGACGTTGTCGCAGATCGCCCAGGCCCGTACGAGGTCACGGCCACGATTCAAGGTGAACGCCCGGATCCCAATACTTCCAATAACACTGACACGTTCAGGTTCGAAGTTGTGGCTTCCTCCGGTGGCGGCGGCGGCGGCTCGGTCTCCGTGTCGGCGAGCGCCGTCAAGCTGACCCCCGCGAGGCCGAAGGCAGGCTTTGCCGTCGTCGCTTCAGCGTCGGTGACTGCGGACGGATCTCCCGTGAAGCCGAGCAAAGTCGTCTGCGCCGGCACGCTGGCGGGCAAGAAGGCAATCGGCACGGGAACGGCTGTGACGGGGAAAGCCTCCTGCCGCTACTCGACGCCGAAGACGGCGAAGGGCAAGACCCTGGCCGGTTCTCTGAAGATCACCGCACGCGGCAAGACGATCAGCAAGCGCTTCTCGACGAAGCTCGGATAGCCGACCGCCGGGTACCGCGCCCGCGTACACACCGACGTAGACCTACGTCTCGTCCTCCTGCCCCGCGAAGCGACGGTGCACAGCTTGACGGGTCAACCGCATCGCTCCGGCGATGTCCTCCCAGGTGGCTCCGTTCGCCCGGGCATCCTTTACGGCCGCCTCGATCACGATCTCGGTGAATCCCCGGACGTCGGCTATGGCGCGGAGGACGGTCAGCGCAGATTCTGCGTGCTGCAGGCTCCAGAAGGCGTCGTGAAGCTCCGGCCATTCATGGTCGTCGAGCCAGGGCACGCGACGAGCCTACACCCTCCAATCGAACCCTTGACTTAATCCGTCAACTTTCATTTACTGGTAGGGTCGCGCACGTTTCACAAGAGGCATAACGAAAGGGAGGGGTACTTTGAAGCATCGATCGCGCTTCTTTGCGGCTGCGCTCGTCTTTGCGTTTGCGGCCTTGTTCATGGCGGCGGGTGCGAGCTCGGCATCGGACATCGACCTGTTCGATCCTAACGTCCGGCTTCAGGACAACTTCTATCCGCCGGATCTCAGCAATCAGTTGATCGTCGCTGACGCCGATGCGCAATGCGCTCCGAACACGACTCTCGGCCAGCCATCGACGATTCACGTGCAGCGAACTACGCCGTTCCCGGGCGGACCGCCCAATAACGTAGGCGGAAGCGCGTCCATCCCGGGGGGTGGATGGCTCTACGGCAGCATCACCTGGAGCCTGGACGTGATGATTGGCGGTCAGACGCAAGCATCCGTCGCGGACTTTTGGCCCCTGAATGACAACGGCGCGCCGATGGGCTCGAGCGGGTTCAACACCGGCGCGATTCAGTCCGTCAGCGGGAGCTTCACGATCGACCCGGAAGCCGCCGGAGTCCCGAACATCGTTGGCACCGTCACCGGTGGACCGAACGCCGCCAACTGGGGAGTGTGCCGAAAGTTCGCCGGCGAGACGACGGAGAGTCCCATCAACGGCGGGGACGTTACGGGCAAGTTCTACATGATCAACGCCGGCGTCCTCTCCTACCACGTAACTGAAGGCCCGGCCGGGATCGACGAAGAGTCGGGCCCTGCGACGGCGTACTTCATGAACTCACTCTCCACGTGGGACTGTCCCACATGTGGAGGTCCTTTCGACGGAGCTCGGGCTGGACACTTCCGACTCGAGTTCGGCACCACCGTCCTCGCGGGAGGCGTCCAGCAGATGGCGGCGGGCACCGGCGTAGCCCCGGTCACCGTCCAGCCGCTCCCCGGTGTCGCCCTTACGTTCGACGACGTGACCACATCCGGCGGCACGAACGTCGTGCAAACGACCGATGCACCGCCGCTTCCCGGCGGCTTCGAGCTCGCCGGCGGGTTCTTCTACGAGATCTTCACGACGGCCTCGTATACGGGCTCGATCAAGGTCTGCTTCCCGACAGGCGGAGGTCCGCCAGCACCGCAGATCCTCCATTTCGTGAGCACGCCTGCTCCCGGGTGGGTCGACGTCCCGACGACGGTTGAAGGCACCTCCCCCAACCTCCAGGCGTGCGGCAACGTGAGCTCGCTGTCGCCGTTCGCTGTTGGGTTCGAGGAGATGGCGGCGGCGCCCGAGGAGATGATTGCCGATCTCGTCGACAAGACGCTCCTTTACCTCGACAAGCCGGCGCTGGCTCCTGGGCTCAAGGCACAGCTCCAGGCTGCTGCCGCAGCGCTGGTCGCCAAGAGGCCGAAGGTGGCCTGCGCGTCGATGGCCCTCTACATCGCCGCCGTCAAGGTGGCTCCCTCCTCGGCGTTCACGTCGACGGAGAAGGACGCGCTGACCGCCGACGCGAAGGCGATCCGCGTAGCCATCGCCTGCTGAGGCGCTGAAGGACGCCGCATCGAAGGGCCCGCTCCGGCGGGTCCTTCTTCTTTCACGCCTTGACGTGGCTAGGTAGTGAGTGCTAACTTCCTACCCATGGTCACCGCGGCGCCGAGAAAGACAGCCGAGGAGCGGCGCGAGCAGATCCTCGAAGCAGCGCTCACCGAGTTCGCCGACCACGGCTTCGAGGGCGCGTCGACCGACGTCATCGCCCGCGAGGTCGGCATCTCGCAGCCGTATCTCTTCCGCCTCTTCGGCACGAAGAAGGGGCTCTACCTCGCGTCCGCCGAACGCTGCCTGGCGGACACGTACGAGAGGTTCCGCGCGGCCTCGGAAGGGCTGAGTGGCGAGGAGGCGCTCTCGGCGATCGGGACCGCGTACAAGGAGATGATCACCGCCGACCCGCGCCGGCTGAAGGCGCAGATGCAGGGCTACGCGGCGAGCGACGACCCGGACGTCCGCGACGTCATGCGCCGCGGCTTCGGCCAGCTCGTCGAGCTCGTCGAGTCGACCGGCGTGTCCCAGGAGCGGGTCGCGCACTTCTTCGCGATCGGGATGCTGATCAACGTCATGTCCTCGATCGACCTGTACGGCGCCGACGAGCCCTGGGCGAAGCGCCTTGTCGAGGGGTGCCTGGACAGCTGATGCGTTTTTTTCACTACGGAAGTGAGTTAGTAGTCACTAGTCACAGGGAGGCACGATGGTAGACCGCATCGGACACCGAACCCTCTGGACGTTCGTGATCACCTCGATCGCGCTCGTCATGGTCACGCTCGACAACCTGGTCGTGACGACGGCGCTGCCCGTGATCCGCACCGACCTCGGTGCGTCCATCGAAGGACTCGAGTGGACGGTGAACGCGTACACGCTGACATTCGCCGTCTTCCTCCTGACGGGCGCTGCGCTCGGCGATCGCTTCGGCCGGCGGCGCATGTTCGTCGTCGGCCTCGGGATTTTCACTGCGGCCTCCGCGCTGGCAGCGCTTGCGCCCTCTATTGAGGCGCTGGTGGCTGCGCGCGCCCTCCAGGGCATGGGCGGCGCCATCATTGCTCCACTGACGCTGACGATCCTCAGTGCGGCTGTCCCGGCGAAGCGCCGCGGTCTCGCGCTCGGCGCCTGGGGAGGCATCGGCGGTCTCGCCGTCGCCCTCGGGCCGCTCGTCGGCGGCGCCGTGATCGAAGGACTCTCGTGGCAGTGGATCTTCTGGATCAACGTGCCGATCGGACTTGCGCTCATGCCGCTCGCGTGGCGGCGCCTGGATGAGACTCGTGGTCCTTCGTCGAGCCTCGACCTGCCCGGCCTCGCTCTCGTCAGCGCCGGCCTGCTCGGAGTGGTCTGGGGTCTCGTCCGCGGCAACGGCCAGGGCTGGACGAATCCTGAGATCGTCGCCTCTCTGGTCGTGGGAGTGCTGCTCGTTGCCGCCTTCGCGCTGTGGGAGCTGCGGGCTCGGGAGCCGATGCTGCCGATGCGGTTCTTCGAGAACCGCACGTTCAGCCACGCCAACGTCGCGTCGTTCTTCATGTTCTTCGGGATGTTCGGGTCGATATTCCTGCTCGCACAGTTCTTCCAGACCGTGCAGGGCTACTCGCCGCTCCAAGCCGGTTTGCGCATCCTCCCGTGGACGGCGATGCCGATCTTCGTGGCGCCGATCGCCGGCGCGCTCTCCGATCGCATCGGCGGCCAGCGGATCATGGGCGTAGGGCTCTCCTTGCAGGCGATCGGGCTCGGCTGGATGGCGGCCGTCTCGACGCCCACCGTGCCCTACGCACAGCTCGTCGGCCCCTTCATTCTCGCCGGGATCGGCATGGCGCTCTTCTTCGCGCCGGTAGCCAACGTCGTGCTGAGCACCGTGCGGCCTCAGGAGGAAGGGCAGGCCTCGGGCGCCAACAACGCGATCCGTGAGCTGGGCGGTGTCTTCGGAGTCGCGGTGCTGGCCTCGCTCTTCGCGAGGTTCGGGGGCTACGAGTCCGCGCAGGCGTTCGTGGACGGGCTAGTGCCTGCCGTCTGGGTCGGGGCGGCGCTCGTCGCCGTCGGGGCCGTGGCGGCGCTCACGATCCCCGCACGACGCGCGGAGCGGGCGCCGCGTCCAGAGCCCGTGTTCGAGGACGCTTAGGCCTCGACCGTGTCCCACCCGGCTGGGAGTTTCGGCGGCTCCCAGCCGGGATCGGGACGCCAGTCCTCCCAGCCGGTCGGGAACGGCCATCCCTCGACCAGCCTTGCCGCGTCCGCATACGCGGCGGCAGCGTCGCCTTGCGTCAGCACCCCGCTCTCCAGCGCCTCCTCCAGCTCGTCCTCGTCGAGCAGCTCGTGGCGTCCGTCCGGGTACACGACGAGGTCCAGCGCGCAGTCGACGTATTCGAAGCCGACCGGTGTCCGCGGACGCGACGGACGCTCGAAGTTCACGTACCACTCGCGAAGAGTCCAGCTCGCGTCCCAGATGAGGGACGTGGAGTAGCCCTCTCCCGGCCGCGCGAGCAGGAGCAGGTGCTCCTTGAACCGGCTCGGCTTCAGCCTCCACTCGTCGCACGGAATGGGGATGCCCGAGAACTGCGCTTCTGCTCCCCTCGGAGCGAAGAGCACCAGCTCGTCGTCCCCGTCTGCGACGACGTACCACGCGTGGGCTTGCCACACGCGGCCGAGCCACGTCTGGCGCACGGAGATGACGTCGCCTCTAGACCACATTCCAACCCTCGGGAAGCGTTGGCACCGGCCAGGCCGGATCCGGCTGCCAGTCCTCCCAGCCGGTCGGAAACGGCCACTCGTCGAGCACGCGGTTCGCCTCGTCGTGCGCCTGCCCGGCGTCATCGGCCGTGAGGATCCCGAGCGCGACCGCCTGGGCGAGATCGTCCTCGTCCTTCCAGTGAACGTCGCCGCCCGGCTCGATCCAGAGATCGAGTTGCCAGTCCATCGTGTCGAAGCCGAACCGGGATGCCGCGATCTGCGCCTGGAGGTTGACGTACCAGCCGAGGAAAGATCCGTCGCCGCCGCGGATCAGGCGAATCGAGTGCCGGCGCGCCATGGGGATGAGCTCGAGGCGTCCCGGGCCGACCCACGATCGCAGGTCGACCGTCCATTCGTCGAACGGGCGCAGGCGGCCGTCGGCGCGACCCAGCGGGTACGCAATCGGTGTACCGGCATCGATCCACGTGACGAGCCGCTCTGGGCTCTGCTCGACCACGAGCGATGGAAGCGCCATCACGACCCGCCCGCACACGATGTGGCGCAGCAACAGCGACTCCATCGGCCCTAGACTCGCACGGGTGGCTGAGGCCCGCGTCGTGATGACCCTGCCGGGCCCCGGGCTCGAGGCGCAACGCGCCTTCCACCGCGCCGCCGGTGTCGTCGAGATCGTCGAGCCGGGCTCGACGGCTTCGGGTTGGGTGATCCAGGCCGAGCCAGACGAGCTG